>CAWIFO010000007.1:640000-1014610 GCA_963835445.1 uncultured Actinomycetota bacterium | reverse complement strand
ACGCATCCTCCTCGGCGTCGACCTTCCGCCCGGTCAGGAGGATCTCGTTCGACCGCGAGGTGCCGACCGCACGGGGGAGGAGCCAGCTGACACCGAGCTCGCACCCGGTTAGCCCGTTGGTGATGCCGGCACCGCAGAACACCGCCGAGCGGCCGGCCAGGCGTATGTCGGCCCCGAGGTCAGGCACATCCCGCCGCCGTAGGCGGGGCCCTTGACGGCGGCGACGACCGGTTGTGGCATGTTGCGCAGGGCGGGGACGATCCCGCCCATGTACTCCATGGCCCGCAGGCCCATGCGGTGGCGACCGAGGTCCTCGGTGCCCGGTGGGAGCCCGGCGTGCTCGAGCCCGAGGCCCGAGCAGAAGGCCCGCCCGGCGCCGGTCAGCACCACCACCCGGCAGTCGTTGTCGGCAGCTACTGCGGCGATCGCCCCGTAGAGGTCGGCGACGAGGGCGAACGATATCGAATTCAGCCGGGCTGGGTTGTCGAGGGTGATGACGCGGACGTGCGGCGTCGCGGTGGTGACGGAGACGAGAGGCATGGAGGACAGCCTCACCGACGCAGCCCCGCCGCGCCACTCACCGGGGACAGGCCCGGAGCGGTGGCCCGGGTGCCGTGTCCGGTGGACCCGGCAGGTGTGCCGATCCCTGTCCGGATGCGCCATCATCGGGACGTGCCGATCGACCCGTTCAGCGAGTTCGACCCCGATGGGGGCGAGCCCGCGCCGAGGTGCTCCCCGGCCACCTCCTCGTGGCGACGCCGGCCATGGAGGACCCGAGCTCCGCCCGCCGTGTCCTCCTCCTGCTGGACCACGGCGTCCACGGGGCCCTCGCCGTGGTCATCGACCGGCCCGGCGGTGTGGCCGTCGACCAGCTTCTGCCCGGTGGCACGACCTGGCCACGGCCCCTGCCGAACTGTTCACCGGCGGCCCGGTGGCACGCAACTCGCTCATCGGGCTTGTCCGCCTGGCCGGACGTGAACTGGGCGCCGCCGAACCGCGCCCGGCTGCCCCGTCGGGTGGCGGCTCATGGTGGACGACCGGCGACCGGTCGGGACGGTCGACCTGAACGCCGACCCGGCGGCGTACGCCGGATCGATCGTGGGGGCCCGGCTGTTCTCCGGGTACGCCGGCTGGGAGGCGGGCCAGCTCGAGGACGAGATCGCCGAGGGGTCCTGGTACGTGGTGCGGGCCGAGGCCCGGGACCCCATCTCGGCGGACCCGGAGGGCCTCTGGCGCCGCGTGCTGAAGCGCCAGGGCGGTGCACTGGCGTTGGTCTCGGGCTACCCGGCCGACCCGGAACACAACTGAGCGCTGCTTCCCGTCGGGACTCAGAGGGGCAGGTGGAGACCCTGGGGCCGACCCTCGGGCTGGGCCACGGTCGCCCGCAGCAGGTCGAGCAGGGCACGGGTGGGGGCGGACGGCAGGCCCCGGCTGCGCTGGGCCACGCCGACCCGGCGCCGGGGGAGCCCGGTGACGTGCACCGGGTGGAACCGGTCCCGCAGGATCGCCGGGGATGGCCGTGGCCGGCAGGATGGCCGGGCCGTAGCCCTCGAAGGTGAGCGAGGCGATGAGCCGGAGCCCGTCGATCTCGGCGGCGGGCAGGAGCGTGATGCCCAGCGGACGGGTGACGGCGTCGAGCTCGTCGCGGAACGCGGTGCCCGGCAGCGGCAGCAGGAGCTCGAGGTCGGCCAGGTCGTCGAGGGTGCAGCGGGCGGTCGGCACCGGCCAGGGCGTGGCCCTCGGGGACCACCAGCATCAGGTCCTCCTCGAAGAGGAGCCGGGTGACCAGGTCCTTGCCGCTCACCGGCAGGTGGAGGACGGCCACGTCGAGCTGGCCGTTGGCCAGCTGGGGCTCGAGGCCGGTGGTGGTGCCCTTCCACGATGACGAGGCGGAGCTTCGGGTGGCGCTGGGCCACCGCGTCCATCAGCCGGGGGACCAGCCAGCGGGCGGTGGTGCCGATCATGCCGACCCGGACGGTGCCCGTCACCTCGTCCTTGCAGGCGGCCACGTCGGACAGGAGCGCGTCGAGCTCGGACAGGATCCGGCGGGCCCGGGCCACCACCACGGTGCCCTCCTCGGTCAGCCGGCCGTCGGCCCGGTCGATGAGCGGGGCGCCCAGCTCCTTCTCCAGCCGGGCCACGTGGGCCGAGATGTTGGACTGCACCGTGCCGAGGTGGTCGGCGGCCGCCGAGAACGTCCCGTGGTCGCTGATGGCGGTCAGCGCCTGCAGGTGTCGGAGTTCCATCGCCGGAAACGATACCAGGTATCTAGACAAACTGGTTGACTGATTGCTCGCGGGCGTTATACAGTTGCTTCTGCGACCACAGGACATAGGAATCCCCCTCCTTTCCTTGTTGCGTCAGTGCGAAGGGACCACCTCTCCCCCCCGGTGGTCCCTTTGCCGCGTCCGGGGCGTTTCGGTTCCTCGTCCCTGACCAGGGCGTTCACCGACGTCCACGGGCGCGCGTGGCCGTCCGGGTGCCGGCGCCACCACCGGGTCCGGACAGGCGGCGGTAGGTTGAGGGGATGACCGACGCCACCGGTGCCGTCTTCGTCGACCTCGACCGCACGCTCATCCGCTCGGCCAGCGGGCCGATCCTGCAGGCTGCCATGGTGGCCGAGGGCGTCCTTCCGACCGGCCGGTCGCTGCCCGGCGAGCGCTACCTCTACGGCTTCTACAACACGTTCGGCGAGACGGCGGCCTTCATGGGCCTGGCCCGGGCCGCCGCCCGGCTGATGAAGGGCCGCTCGGCCGAGGCCGTGCGCCGCGCCGGGGAGGCGGCCGTCGAGGCCCTGATCGACCTGGTCCAGCCCTGGGCGCTCGAGCAGCTCGGCGCCCACCGGGCCGAGGGCCGACTCATCGTGCTGGCCACCACGTCGCCGCTCGACCTGGTGCGCCCCGTTGGCCCGGGCGCTCGACTTCGACGACGTGATCGCCACCCGCTACGAGGAGGTCGACGGCGTCTACACCGGGCGACCTGACGGGCCGGTTCGCCTGGGGCCGGGGCAAGCGGGAGACAGTCCGGGAGTGGGCCGCCTCCAACGCCGTCGACCTGGCCGACTGCCACGTCTACTCGGACAGCGTCTTCGACGTCCCCGTGCTGTGCGCGGTGGGCCACCCCCACCCGCTCAACGCCGATCCGCGCCTGGCCGCCGTGGCCGTCGCCCGTCGGTGGCCCCTCGAGAACTGGGACCGCCCCCCGGGGGTACCGAGCGTCATCGGCCTCGAGCCGTACCACCTTCTGCGCCACTTCGTGCGGCCGGAGTCGTTCCCCTACGCCCGCTTCACCATCGACGGCGTCGAGCACGTCCCGCCGGCGGGACCGGTGATCCTGGTGTCGAACCACCGCAGCTACTTCGACGTGGCCGCGCTGGCGCTGGTGGCCGCCCGGATCGCGCCGGCCGGTCCGGTTCATGGGCAAACAGGAGCTCTTCGACGCACCGGTGGTCGGGCAGCTGGCCCGGGCCCTCGGGGGGATCCCGGTCGACCGCGACACGGCACCGGGCGAGTCGATGGCCAAGGCCACGGCCGCGCTGCGCGCCGGCGAAGCCGTCATCGTCCTGCCCCAGGGCACCATCCCCCGGGGCGAGGCCTTCTTCGACCCGTGCTGACCGGCAAGACGGGTGCGGCCCGGCTTGCCGCCGCCACCGGCGCCCCGGTCGTCCCGATCGGTCTGTGGGGCACCGAGCAGGTGTGGCCCCGGTCGTCCAAGGTGCCGAACGTGGCCAACCTGCAGCATCCGCCGCGGGTCACGGTGACCGTCGGGCCCCCGGTGGCCCTCGGGGGAACCGACGCGGTTGCCGACACCGCCGCGCTCATGGCCGCCGTCGTCGACCTCCTGCCGCCCGAGGCCCGCGAGGTGCACGTTCCCACCGACGAGGAACTGGCCGCCACCCGACCGTCGGCGTGACCGCCCGACCGGGCACCTCGCCGTCAGGTCGCGGTCCGGTGCGCGCGCCTCGGCTGGCGTGCGCCGCCGTGTCCGCCGTCAACGGGCTGTCGCGGACGCTCGGGCGGGGGAGCGGCACGGTGGCCGGTGGACGGGCCGGCCTCGCGCTCGACCCCGGGCTCCTCGCCACCCTGGCCGCCGGACGTCGGGTGGCACTGGTGTCGGGCACCAACGGCAAGACGACCACCACGCGGCTGCTGGTCACCGCCCTGGCCGGTCCCGACGGCACCACCCCGGTCGTCAGCAACGAGACAGGCGCCAACATGCCGGCCGGCCACGTCGCCGCCCTGGCCGGCGCGCCCGACGTCCCGACGGCGGTGCTCGAGGTCGACGAGGGCTACCTGGGGAGGCTCATCGACGAGGCCCGCCCCGAGGTGGTGATCCTGCTGAACCTGTCGCGCGACCAGCTCGACCGGATCGCCGAGGTGCGGATGCTGGTCGACCGGTGGCGCACGGCGCTGGGCCGCCTGGTGGCACCGAGCCCCGGCCGGCCCGGCACCGTCGTGGTGGCGAACGCCGACGACCCGATGGTGGCATTCGCCGCCGCCATGGCGCCCGAGGTGCGCTGGGTGGGGGCCGGTCAGGTGTGGCACGACGACGCCGTCGGCTGCCCGGCCTGTGGCGGCCGGATCACATTCCCCGACGACGGCCGGTGGGCGTGCGACCGCTGCGACTTCGCCCGTCCCGGGGTCGACGCCGACGTGGTCGGTGACGAGCTCGTCCTGGCCGACGGAACCCGCCACCCGATCCGGATCGCCCTGCCCGGCCAG
The DNA here is from genome assembly GCA_963835445.1 of uncultured Actinomycetota bacterium. Taxonomy (GTDB): domain Bacteria; phylum Actinomycetota; class Acidimicrobiia; order Acidimicrobiales; family RAAP-2; genus Bog-756. The sequence continues at coordinate 1,009,889 of CAWIFO010000007.1, read as the reverse complement.
TTCAACCGGTCCAATGCCGGCATGGTGGCCGTGGCCGCCCTGCCGCTGTTGGCGTCGGCGGGCGTGGCTGGCCCGGACGGTGGTCCGCCGGACGTCGACCTGGTGCTGGGGCGGCTGGCTACGGTGACCGAGGTGGCTGGCCGGTTCTCCACGATCGCCCGGGCCGGCCGGCCGGTCCGCCTGCTCCTGGCCAAGAACCCGGCCGGCTGGACCGCCATCTTCGACCTCCTGGACGAGAGCGGCGACCCGTCGACCCCCGTGGTCCTGTCGGTGAACGCCCGCACGGCCGACGGGCTCGACACGAGCTGGTTGTGGGACGTCCCGTTCGAGCGCCTGTCCGGTCGGGCGGTCGTGGCGACCGGCGACCGGCGGTTGGACCTCGCCGTGCGCCTCCGCTATGCCGAGGTCGCACACGACGTGGTCGACGGGCCGCTGGCCGCGCTCGACCACGCCATCGGGCGCTCCGAACCGGGGACGGACGTCGAGTTCCTCGGCAACTACACCGCCTTCGCCGACCTGCGGCGGGCCCGGTGAGTCGGTCGTCGGCACGGCGCCTGACCGTCTGCGTCGTCTACCCCGACCTGCTCGGTACCTACGGGGACGGCGGGAACGGACTGATCCTGGCCCGACGGGCGCAGTGGCGGGGGATCGACACCGAGTTGGTCCAGGCCCCCTCGGACCGGCCGTTGCCCGAGGCCGACGTCTACACGATCGGCGGTGGCGAGGACGGTCCCCAGGTCAGGGCAGCCACCTCGCTGGCCGAGGCCGGCACGCTGGCACGTCGGGTCGAGGACGGCGCGGTGGTGCTCGGCGTGTGCGCCGGCTTCCAGCTGCTCGGCCGGTCGTTTCCGGATGCGACGGACCGACCCCAGGAGGGGCTCGGCCTTCTCGACCTGACCACCCGCAAGGGAACCGGCATGCGGGCGGTGGGGGAGCTGGTGGCGACGCCGGCCACCGACGCTCCCCGCACCGGCCTGGCCGGAGCGCTGCCGCGGCTGACCGGATTCGAGAACCACGGCGGCGTGTCGGTCGTGGGCCCCGGGGCCCGGCCGCTGGCCCGGGTGACGCGAGGGGTCGGCAACGGCGGGGGCGACGGGACCGAGGGCGCATGGTCGGGCCGGGTGCTCGGCACCTATCTGCACGGTCCGGTGCTGGCCCGCAACACGGCGTTGGCCGACCTGCTGCTCGGCTGGGCGCTGGCACCGGACGACTCGCCCACCGGGACGGCGGCCGGCCTCGAGCCCCTCGACGACTACGAGGAGCTGGCCCTGCGGGCCGAGCGGCTCGAAGCAGCGGACGCGCCGCGGTCGACGATATGGCGCACGTTGCTCGGACGGGTGCGCGCCGGGAGCTGACCATCGGCTCCGCTCCGCTCTCCCCACGATCGGCGCCCATCCGCTCCGGCGACCGGAGCCCGACGGGTGCCGGCCGTCGGTGTGACCGCGGCGGTCACGTCGCGATGTCGCGTCGTTCGAAACCGAAGCCGGCAAGTCCGACGAACGCAGCGATGGCGAGCACGGGGACCGTGAGGTGCCCGAAGTGGAAACCGCTCGAGAGCGGGTCGGTGCCCAGCGCGTGGTACCAGAGCGACGCGGACTCCACGGGACGCAGCCAACCGACGAGCTGGGCCAGGGTACTGAGGAGGTAGGTCGCCACTGCCAGGGCCGTGGACACGCCGCGGGCGATGGCCCTCGAACCGGTGACCGATCCCACGGCGAGCGCGAGGGTGCCGAAGGCCAGGGCGAACAGGCTCGAACCGACGACCACCGCCGAGAGGGGAGCCCAACCGACGTGCAGCCGGAATGCAGGACCGAGCAGCCCGAGCGCCAATTCGAGTCCGGCCGACAACAGCACGACCCCGCTCACGAGGGCGAGCCACTTCTCGAGCACCACACGTCGACGCGACACGGGGTTAGCGAGGAGCATGTCCATGGTCCTCCGCTCCTCTTCACCGGCGATCAGGTCCGAGCCCCAGAGGATGGCAAAGATGGCGAGCAGGAGGGGAGCCATGAACGAGAACACCTCGGTTCGCAGGTAGCCCGCCCCCGTCGTGTAGTCGGAGAGGCCGAAGAGCTTCCGGAGCGGCTCCGGGTACGCGTCGATCAACTTCGAGAACCCCTTGTTCCCGCTGACCGTGGGATACATGGCGAGCATGATGATGCAGAAGGCGACGAGCCCGATCAGCCAGCCGATGAGGGACCGTCGCTCCTCGCGCATCGAGCGCTCGTAGATCGAGTGCATCGTAGAGGGGCGACGGTGGTTACTCATTCGACTGCTCGTAGAACGAGAGGAAGAGCTCCTCGAGTGTCGGCTCCCGGATCGACAAGTCGACGAGCTCGATGTCGGCCAGCGCCTGGACGGTGGGACGCAGTGCGCCGGAGACGTCGAGATGGAGCGTGTTGTCGACGACCTCGCACCCGCTCACTCCGGGGAGCGAGGCGAATCGGTCCTCGGAGATGGGTGAGCCGAACGTCGCGTCGACGAGGTGCAGTGACCGCTGCCGGAGCTCCGAGACCCGCTCGACGGCGATGAGTCGCCCGCCCCGGATCAGGCCGACCCGGTCCGCCACCTGTCCGACCTCGGCCAGGACGTGGGACGACAGGAAGACGGTTCGGCCCTCGTCTGCTGCACGCCGGACCTCCGCGTGCACCTGCTGCTGCACGAGCGGGTCCAGCCCAGAGGTCGGCTCGTCCAACAGCAGTAGGTCCGGATCTCCTGCGAACGCGGAGACGAGGGCGACCTTCTGCCGGTTCCCCTTCGACAGCGCCCGCATCGGACGGTCCAGCTCCAGATCCATCCGCTCCGCCTGGGCCGCGATCACCGACCACGCGAGCCCACCCCGTAGGTGGCCGAAGTGGGTCAGCGTCTCACGGGCCGTGAACCGGTCGTACAGCGCCAGATCGCCAGGGACGTATCCGATGCGTCGGTGGATCTGGATGCTGTCTGCCCTCGCGTCCAGCCCGAAGATCCGTATCCGGCCCGAATCCGGTCGGATGAGGTCGAGCAGCATGCGGATGACGGTCGTCTTGCCCGCTCCGTTGGGCCCCAGGAACCCGAAGACCTCTCCGGGCCCCACCGACAGGTTCACGTCGTCGACGCCACCGCCGGTCCGGTAGTGCTTGGTGACGTTCTCCAGGACGATTGTCGCATCCACGGGGTGTCCCCGTCCTCTCCTCGATGACGGGTCCATCCTCGCGCGCTTAGGCTTCCGCCATGCCGTCACTGACCGCCGTCGGCCTCGACGGACCACCTCGTGTCCGGGCGGAGCATCTGACCGGGACGACGGGACATGGCCTCCTCGTCCTGTGACGACCTCCCCCGAACCCGACGGGCTCCGCAGGCGGGGGATCCGTCTCGAGTGGGCGACGAACGGTTGGAACCTGATGGAGGTCGTCGTCACCATCTCCCTCGGGGTCCAGGCGCGCTCGCTCGCCCTGGTTGCGTTCGGCCTTGACTCCGTGGTGGAGATCTTCACGTCGACCGTCGTGCTACGGAACCTGGCCGATCGTCGTGTCGATCCGGGCGACGGAAGGGTGCATCACTCCCTCCGCCTCATCGCAGTGGCCTTCTGGGCCCTCGCCACCTTCCTCTGTGTCGCGAGCGTGCGGAGCCTCGTCGTGGGCAGCCGACCGGGGAGTTCGCCGCTCGGGATCGGATACCTCGCCGTCACCGCCATGGCGATGTTCGGCCTGTCGATCCTGAAGAGGAGAACGGCTCGACAGATGGGCAGCGAGACACTCCGTGCCGAAGCGGCGATGACCTTCCTCGACGGATGCCTCAGCTCCAGCATCCTCGTCGCACTGGTGCTGAACGCCGCGCTCGGCTGGTGGTGGACGGACGCGGTGGCGGCACTGGCGGTTGCCGGTTTCGCTGCGGCGGAGGGGATCCGGCACTGGCACGAGTCGGCGCCGCACGACCGAGCCGACTGAGGCATCCGGTCGGCACGCGGTCGGTGTCGGCCGTTCGGTGCGGGCGCCCCTGGTTAGGCTCGACCTGTGAGAGTGAGTACCGTCATCCTGCCCCACGAGCGCTGGGACCGGGCCCGGTCCACATGGGAGCGCGCCGAAGACCTCGGATTCCACGCTGCCTACACCTACGACCACCTCAGCTGGCGGGCGTTCCGTGACGGGCCGTGGTTCGACGCCGTGACGACGCTGGCCGCCGCATCGGTGGTGACCTCCTCCATCCGCCTCGGCACGATGGTGACCTCGCCGAACTTCCGCCACCCTGTGCCCCTGGCGAAGGCGTTGCTGAGCCTCGATGACGTGTCCCGGGGAAGACTGGTCGTCGGGATCGGGTCAGGGGGCACGGGGTTCGACGCAGAGGCACTCGGCGGACCGGCCTGGAGTACCCGGGAGCGGTCGGCGCGGTTCGGCGAGTTCGTCGAGCGGCTCGACCAGCTCCTCACACGGGACGAGACGACGGAGGCGGGCCACTTCTACCCGGCGATCGGAGTGGTGCGCCGCCCGGCGCCATTGGCGGTTCCCCGGCCGCCGTTCGTGATCTCGGCCATGGGCCCGAAGGCCATGGAGGTGGCCGCCGAGTTCGGTCAGGGCTGGGTGACCATCGGCGCGCCGCCCGGCAGCGCCGCCACGTCGACGGAGAGTGCCGTGGCCGGCCAGGTGCGGGCCCTGGACACCGCCCTCGAGTCCCGTGGACGCGATGCGGCGTCCGTGCAGCGGGTCTTCCTCGACGGGTTCACCGAGGAGCGGCCGCTGGCTTCGGTGGACGCCTTCGTCGACATGGCCGGCCGGTTCGGGCGCCTCGGCATCACGGAGCTGGTCGTGCACTGGCCCATCGCTGACTCGCAGTTCGACTGCGACCCCAAGCTCTTCGAGCGCATCGTCACCGACGGCGTGGACCAACTCGAGCGGTAGGCGGATGGTCGTCGGTCAGCGGGCGGCCTCGACCCGGTAGGTGCCCGGGTCGGCGGCGAACGTGTCGGCGCAGCCCTGGCAGCAGAACCAGACGTCGATGCCCTCGTGGACCAGGTGCGCGCCGGCGTGGTCGGGGTCGACCGTCATGCCGCACACAGGGTCGATGTGCACCGCCGTACCGCCCGGGCCGACCGCCGGCGCACCGGGCATCGGACCGCTCGGGCCGTCCGCCGGCAACGGGTCGTGATGGCGGCCACCGGCCGGGACCGACGCGGTCGCCTTGGCGTACTTGACCGGATCGGCCTCGAATCGACGCCGGCAGTGATCCGAACAGAAGTACACGGCATGCCCATCGTGCAGCACGGAGGCCGGTGCGTTGGCCGTCTGGACCTGCATGCCGCACACCGGGTCGAGCGCGTACCCGCTGCCACCGCCGAGGCGCTCCCTGTTCCGGTAGGCCCAGTAGAGGACGGCGAAGAGAGCCAGGAAGACGATGTTGAGGTAGGTCGTGTAGTTCCACTCGAAATGGGCGGGGGCCACCGTGCTCGGACGGGTCGTGGGAATTGCGCCGAAGGCCCAGAAGATCCCTTCGGTGAGGAGGCCGGCCGTCGACATCACGGCCCAGAAGAGGGCCAGCATCCGGAGGGTCATCCTTGTGCCGTAGTACCGGCGGTAGATCAGGAGCAGGGGGAAGGCGATCAGGTCGGCGAAGATGAAGGCGATCACACCGCCGAAGGAGATTCCCCCGTGCCACAGCGCGGCGGCGAGCGGCACGTTGCCGATCGAGCAGACGAAGCTGATGATGGCGATGAAGGGCCCGACGATGACGTTCTCGAGGCTGGTCCAGAATCCATGACCCTGGAGGAACACGGCGTTCCAGACGGTCGTCGGGACCAGCACGGCCAGGAACCCGGCGACGGTGTACCCGATCACCAGTTCCCGACGGAGCATGGTGAGGTCCGCCATCGTGTAGGTGGCGGCGTTCGCCCATCCGCCCGAGCTGCGGAGCTTGGTGCCCCACGGCTGGTGTTGGAGTTCGGTGTTCTCCTCCGGTCCGTGCTGGTGGCCCCTGGCGGACTCGGCCTCGAGGCGCTCGCGGGCCTGGGCGATCATCCGGCCCCGGAACCACAGGCCGCCGAGAAGCGCCATGAGCACGATCATGATGGCACCACCCACGAACTCCGCCGCGGCGAACTGCCAGCCCATGAGCACGATGAGCACGATGCCGAGCTCCAGCACCAGGTTGGTCGAGGCGAACATGAAGACGGTCGAGGCTACGAAGTCCGCACCCTTGACGAACAGCGACTTGGACATGGCCGATGCCGCATAGGAACAGGACGACGAGATCATTCCGTACCCGCTGGCCCGGGCGATGGAGGCGGGACCGTGGTCGCCCATCTTCTTCTGCATCGACTCGCGGGAGACGAACGCCTGGACGGCCCCGGACAGGCCGAATCCCAGGATCAACGGCCACAGGGTCTCCCAGAACATGAAGAAGCCCTCCCGCAGGCTGCGGGCGATGTCGGTAAGCACGGGGACTGCGGCGACCAGTGCGCCGGTCACGACCGGACCAACCTGGCGATGGCGGCCGACGCTTCGGCCAGCTTGGCCTCCGCCTCGTCCCCGCCGGCGCGGACCGAGTCGGAGACGCAATGGGCGAGGTGCTCGTCGAGGAGCAGGAGGGCCACGGACTGCAGGGCCGACGTGGCGGCCGAGACCTGCCCGAGGATGTCGATGCAGTACCGCTCGTCCTCCACCATGCCGTGCAGGCCGCGGACCTGGCCCTCGATGCGCTTCAGGCGCCTCAGCACCTGGTCCTTCTGATCGGTGTAGCCGGGCGGCGCCGTCCCGGGCTCTCGCGTCACCGGGCCGGTCGTCCTGGTCGGGCGGGTCGACATACCTGTACCCCCTAGCGGTATCGCCTCATGGTACCCCGTGCGATCGGGCTCCCGGTCACGGATGCGGTCACCGGCGCGGTCGGGGCCGTGGCGGTCTTCGAAGGTCCGAGTCCGCTTCCGTCGGCTCACTACGCTGGTCGCATGGCCGACGACACGCACCTCGACAGGGCCGTGCACTGGGCGGACGTCTACGCCACCAAGCCCGTCGACACGGTGAGCTGGTACCAGTCCGAGCCGACGGGATCGCTGGAGATGCTCGACGCGCTGCAGGTGACCGCCGGCGCCGGTGTCGTCGACGTCGGCGGTGGGGCCTCCGTCCTGGTGGACAGGCTGCTGGCGCGGGGCTTCACGGACCTCACGGTGCTCGACATCGCCGAGCCGGCGCTGGCCGCCGGTCGGGCACGAGTCGGTGTCGACGCCCCCGTCACCTGGGTGGCGGCGGACGTGCTGACGTGGGTGCCCGTCCGTCACTACGACCTGTGGCACGACAGGGCCGTCCTGCACTTCCTGTCCGGGGACGAGGTGACCACCTATCGGGCCACGTTGGAACGGGCCGTGACACCGGGCGGCGCGGTCGTGCTCGCCACGTTCGCGCCCGACGGTCCAGAGTACTGCTCGGGTCTCGCGCGTCACCCGCTACGACGACGACGGGTTGGCGGCCGTGCTCGGCGAGGGGTTCGAGGTCGTTGCCAGTCGCCGCGAGGTCCACACCACCCCGTCGGGGGCCGACCAGCCGTTCACGTGGCTCGGCGCCCGTCGCCGCACGAGCTGACCTGACGGGGCCGGTCGTCGACCCGTCTCGTCGGGTGCGGTGCACGGTCCCCTTCCGTCAGGTCACGGTCAGGACGTCGAACATGCCCGCCGCGTAGTGCCAGGGCTGGTCGCACACCAGCTCATAGCGTCCGGGAGTGAGCGTGACCGTCGTCCAGCCCGTACTGCCGGGGGCGATGCCGTCCCCGGTTCCCGCCCCGCACGAGCGGGACGCCTCGCCGAGGCTCCGCGACTCGTCGATCTTCCCGTCGGCCCCGGTGGGCCGTGTGCCCGGGCCATCGGCCGGCAGCGGCAGGACGATCAGCTCGTGGACGAGGGCACCCGTATTGGGCGCCACGAACGACACCCGCCCGGCCGGCACGTTGGTTGGCGCGGCGACCAGGCTCACCCGCATCGGGGCCCGGCTCATCCCCATGTTGCCCATGTCGGTCAGCTGGACGGTGACGGTGGTGCCAGGCAGCGTGGGGGCGGTGCACGAGATGACGCCGTACGCCCCGTTCGCCGGCGTGCCCGTGCCGCCGCCGGCGAGGACGATCATGGTGACGCCGCCGACCAGGAGCGCGCAGGCGGCAATGAGCGCGGCGACGACCACGCCGCGGTGGCCGGCGCCGGTGGTCACTCCGGGCCCTCGATGACGGACCGCCTCCGCCGGTACTCCTCCTCGTCGATGTCCCCTCGGGCGAAGCGCTCATCCAGGATGCGCCGCCCGTCGGAGAGCGTTGCCGCGGTCGGGTTCGGCGCCGAGGTCCCCGGTGCGGTCGGTTCGACCCGGTGGCGGACGAGGGTCACGACGATCCATGCCGCCGCCGCCACGAAGACGAGCATGGCCACCACCATCAGGACCCAGAGCCACGGGTGCCCGTCACTGCCGTACCCGTAACCGTATCCGGAGTGCATCATCATCTCCTCGCCTTCCTGGTGGACCGTCTCCTCCCAGGATCGACCGTCCGGGTGCCCTCCGACAGGGCCGAAGGTCCCGGCTCGGCTCTCAGGACGACGTGCGGGGCCAGCTGTTTCCTTCGGCGTCGATCGGCTCGGCCCGGTCGGGGGCGGGGGCGAGCGCCCAGGACCGGCGCCAGGCGGCGACCTCGGGGCCCTGGAGCGAGGGCGTCTCGCCCCGGGCCGCCAGCTTCCGGGCCGTCCACCAGTCGGTCGTCCCCTCGATGGCGAGGGTGGCCACGGCGGACTCGATTCGCTCGGCGAAGCGGCGGGCGTCCTCCCCTTCGGCCGGCCACAGCGGCGTCCCGAAGGTGACGGTCGTGCGTGTCCGCCGGAGCATTCCGCCCCCCTTCGGCAGGATGTGGCGGGTGCCGTCGAGGTGGACGGGGACCACGGGCCGGCCCGTGCGGGCGGCGAGGTACGCGGCCCCGCCCCGGAACTCCTGGGCCCACCCGTCCGGCGACCGCCCGCCCTCGGGGAAGATGACCAGGTTCCAGTCGTCGGCCAGCAAGTCGGCAGCCAGGTCGGCCGAGCGCCGGTTCACCTTCGTCCGCTCGATGGGGATGGCTCCCAGCAGGAACGAGAAGGCGTCGGCCTTCCACCGCCGGTCGAAGAAGTAGTCGGCCGCTGCCGCCACCACCGTCCGGTGGCGGAAGCGCAGGGGCAGGCAGGCGAGCAGGAGTGGGGTGTCGATGTGGCTGGCGTGGTTGGCGGCGAAGATCACCGGTGTGCCGAGGTCGGCCAGGTACTCGTCGCCGCGCAGCTGGGGCTGGGCGATGACCCGGGCCAACGGGCGGGAGATGTTGTCGAGCACCATCGCACGGGCGAGCCGCACCGGGTACCGCCTCGACCAGGCCGTGTCGTAGTGGACGCCCAATTCGGGCTCGGGTGCCGGGCGGGGCACCGAACCGGGCCAGGTGGGAGCGGCCAACGGGAACCTGCTGCGCCCCGCCCGCGCCAGGAGCGCCGAGGGCCGAAACCGCGGGAGGGCGCCGGTGCCGTCGTCGCCGAGTGCGGCGTCGGTGCGCACGGCGCGGCGGGACCGCAGGGTCCGGGAGGTGTCCGGCGCGCCGCTCACTGCACGTCGGCCATCAGGATCGGCGGCGTGTGCAGGTGGGTGAGCGACGGGGAGGGCCCGACGAAGTCGCCGGCCATCTCGAGGGCGTCGGCCAGGGTCGAGGCGGCCCGGAACCCCAAGCGGTGCACGGCCTTCGGGTCGCCGCCCACGATGATCACCGCGCCCAGGTGCTCGAGCGCGTGCGCGCACCAGTACCACATGTAGAAGGGATGGACGCCGTGGTAGGCGTGGCCCGTCCGGTACAGGTGGATGTACCAGGGGTCGGTGGCGAACCCGTGCTCGAACTGCTCCGACATCACGTTCGGGTCGGTGGTCTCACTGAGCACCTGCTCGAAGAAGTCGATGTAGCTCGGGTGGTGGACGGGGTTGAACTCCCACGGGGTCGGGTGGGTCATGATCAGCACGCCGCCCTCGCGCACGAGCGGCTTACCCCGGTACAGGTTGAAGAAGTACCCGAGGCCGAGGCAGGCCACCAGGATCGGATTGAGAATCGAATTCACGTTGTAGGGGCTGATGTAGGGAAGCCCCATGGTGAGGATGTCGGTCTGGCCCTCGACGACGACCCCCTGTTGCTCCCACACGTTGGCCGTGGTGATGGCGTGGACGGCCTCGACTTCGCCGGCCTGCACCGAAGTCATCCTGTGCGGGGCCCGGACCGAGTGGAAGAGCTGGCGGGCGTACCGGGCCGGGACCCGGTCGAGGGCCTTGGAGGCGCCGAAGAAGGCGAGGCGGTCCTTCGCCTTCCACTCCCACTCACGCTTCTGCAGGAACTTGAAGGCGTCGGGGAACGTGTCCGTGTTGAGAGTGGTCTCGATCTGGAAGACCTTCACCCCGGCGTCACGGATGAGCCGGCCCATGCGCCAGTTGGCCGTGTGAAGTTCGGACTTGTGCTGGTCCATGAACGATTTCGACTTCCGCATGGTGGCGGGGTTGTGGTGGTGGCGGAGGCTCTTGTAGCTGGCGAGCCCGGTGGCGACGCTCTTGTGGCCGCCATCCATGGCCACCAGGTTGATGTTCACGTAGACCAGCAGGTCGGACTCGGCGGCGCGCCGGTTGATCTCCACGTCCTCGTCGTGGTCGGTCGTGCCCAGGTGGACGAGGTTGCCGGGGTCCTCGGCGTCGTGCTGGGTGAGGAGGCCGTTCGGTGCGAAGGCGTCGTAGACGCGGTCGCCCACGGCGTGGCGCAGCTCGGGCTCGGTCATCCTCCGGTGCAGGGCGAGGGCCACGATGAGTTCGACGTCGTCGACCCCGGCCTCGGCCGCCAGGTCGAGGACCTGCTCGATCACCAGCTGGCGGATGTCCGGTCGCTCCATCGGGGGCAGCGGCAGCGAGATGTCGTCGAAGGCGATGGTCAGGCGCATCCCCGGGAACAGCAGCGCGGGCAGTGGGTCCTGGTCGCCCTCGGGATGGGTGAGGGCGTGGCGGATGGCGGCCTGGGGGTCCGACAGTGCCTCCATGGGCTCGGGTGCGTAGATGACCCGGCTGCCCTCGGGAAGCGTCTCGAGCGAGAATCGCTCACCGTGCCAGAACAGGGTGGAGGGAGTCGAGCTGTCGACGTCGAGCACGAATCCGGGCCTGGGGCTCATCGGGTGCGTCCTTTCGGGTTGCGGAGGTCGAAGGCCACCTTGACCGCACCCCGGCGGCCGGCTGCCCCGGCATGGGCCAGGGCCTCCTCGTAGCGCTCGAGCGGGTAGAGGGCCGAGACCAGGCGGCCGAGGCCGGCCGTGGCGACCAGGTCGATGGCGAACTCGAAGCTGCGGCGGTCCGGGGCGCCCGGGTGAGGGGCCGTCTCGTTGCCATAGGCATAGGCGCCGACGAGGGTCAGCTCGCGGTGCCACAGTGGGGCGAGGTCGACCGTGACCTTGCCCGGCATTCCCACCAGGACCACCCGGCCGCGGGGCCGTACCAGGGCCAGCGATTCGGCGATGGAGATGGCGCTGCCCACGCAGTCGAACACGATGTCGGCGCCTTCGGTCAGGCGGCCACCGAGCACGAGGGACCCGGCTGCCCGGCGCACGGCTCGGGCCAGTTGGTCGGGCGGGACGACCTGGTCGGCGCCGAGCGAGGTGGCCAGCTCGCGCTGTCGGGGGTGCTTGGCCCCGACCATCACGGTGCACGACGTGCGCGGACGGACGACGCCGTCGAGGGCGGCGACAGTGGTGAGCCCGAGGGTACCGGCGCCCACCACGGCCACCAGGTCGCCGTCGGCCACCTGGGCCGACAGGGCGGCGTGGACGGCGCACGCCGTCGGCTCGATCAGCACGGCGCCCCGGTCGTCGAGTGCGTCCGGCACGGCATGGAGCTGGCTGGCGTGGGCCATGAGCGGTGCCGTCGACCAGCCGCCGCCGGTGTCGGTGCAGAACCCGGTCTGGAGCCCCGGGGCGAGCGCGCCCGAGGCGAGGTTGCCGCACAGGCCGGTGTGGCCCGACCCGCACCGGGCGCAGACCGGGTGGACGTGGCGTGGGGCGCAGCCGAGCACCGGCTCGATCACGGCTCGGGTGCCGGGGGCGAGTGCGCGTCCTGCATGGTCGGTGCCGCCGTCGTCGAGGACGCCCACCACCTCGTGGCCGGGTACGAACGGGAACGACACCAGGTCCTCGAAGTACCGTGACGTCCGGCCGTCCAGGGTGGCCAGGTCGGAACCGCAGATGCCGGACAGCAGCGGACGGAGCGGGAACCATTCGTTGCCCGGTCGGTCGGGGGCCACCGCGTCGAGCAGCTGCAGCGGGCCGATGCCCGCGCCCCGCCCCGAGCCCAGGATCGACGCCACCCGAGCCGCCGCGAACCTCGGCACGTTCCGCTCCACGACGAGGGCCTTCATCGCGTGCTCCCCGAGGTGCGGCGTGCCTGGCCGGCCAGTGCTGCCGGGCTGGTGCGTCCCCGTGCCGACGCGCCGCGCCGGTCGAGTGGGCCGAGTGGGAGCACGGGCCGGGCGCCGCCGTCGGCCTTGTGCCAGGTCTCCACGTGCCAGCCGCGCCGTCGGGCGATGGCGGCCAGCTTGGCCTCGGGGTTGACGGCCACCGGGAAGCCGACGGCTTCGAGCATGGGCAGGTCACTGGCCGAGTCGGCGTAGGCCATGGACTCCTCGAGGTGGAGTCCCTCGGCCTCGGCGTAGTCGGCCAGCACCAGGGCCCGGGCCTCGCCGATGGGTGGGAGCAGGTCGAGGCGACCGGTGAAGCAGCCGTCCACCTCGCTCAGACGGGCGCAGACGATCTCGTCGAACAGCGGCCGGAACGGCTCGACCACGAAGTCGAGTGCGCCGGTGATGAGGATGGTGCGGTGGCCGAGGGCCTGGTGGGCGCGGACCCGGGCGATCCCGGCCGGGAACGACTTGGCCAACAGGAGGTGGTGGAACAGGTCCCACCCGTCGTCGCGCAGCCGATCCACCGGGGCGCCGTCGTAGCGACGGTAGAAGGAGCGCAGGAAGTCGCCCCGGTCGCGCCGGTCGAGGGCGAGCAGCGCCGGCGCCTCGGCCAGTAGATCGGCCACGAACGCGGCCCGCTCGCCGGCCGGCAGGTGGCGCGAGGCCAGCCACGCGTAGGAGTCGACCACGTTGGAGGCGATCAGGGTGTTCTCGAGGTCGAAGGCGGCCAGGTGGCGTTCGGGGGAGAGGATGTTCTTACGCGCCCGGTCGGCGCGGTTGGTCTTGACCGACTTGCCGGGCGTCGTGCGCACCCGGGCGTGCTCGATGATCGACGGGAGATGGATCTCGTTGACGTAGGTGGCCCAGTCGACGGCGGCTGGATCGAGGCAGAAGGTGGCCCGGTCGTCGTCGTCCATGCGGTCCCACAGTGCGAGGAGCCGGTCGACGCGGTAGAGGGCGTCGGTCTCGGTGTAGGCCCCGTAGAGCTCCACGTATCCGAGGGCCCGGTCGGCCAACAGGTGCTGCTCCTCGAGCGCGGCCATCCACTCAGCCTGCTTTCCTCGGATGGGCAGGGACCCGACCACCCGCTCGGCCAGGGACATGGCTTTCGAGGCCCGGCTCAGCTGGCGCTGGACGCGGCCTCGCCCGGGGAAGGACCATTCGGGCACGACGATGGGCTGGCCGTCCTGGTCGTAGAGGGGGTGCTCGGTGAACCAGGCCGTCACCAGCTCGACCAGACGCCCGTAGCGGAACGGGTTCCGGACGCCGGAGGCGACGTGATAGACGGACGGACCGGCGTAGGCATCGGCCGGGTCGTCCGAGTCGGCATGGAGCAGGGCCTCGCCGGACACGGCGACGATGGCCGCCACCACCAGGTCGACGGGGATCACGTCGGTGACGCCCTCGGGCACCCCCGGAAACTCGCGGAGCATGCCGCGGGCATAGGAGATGATGATCGGCTCGGCCATGCGGAACCCGCGGATCCAACCCGGTCGCGGTTCGGCCAGGGCGGACTCGATGATCGAGGGGCGGATGACGGTGATCGGGACGGTGTCACCGAACTGGGCGACAAGGGCGCGCTCGCCGAGCGCCTTCGTGTACGGGTAGGCGTCCGGCCAGCCGAGTGATTGGGCGCGGGCCTGGCCGATCGAGACCATCTGCTTCTTGACCCAGTCCTCGCGCAGCCGCTCGGCCCGCTCGGCGAGCAGGTGCAGTCCGGCCCCCCCGAGTTCCTCGCGCGCCGCCTTGTGGAACTGCGCCAGCAGTTCGGGCCGGCGGGACTCCGCTTCGCTGTCACCCCGTTGGCGTCGGGCGGCGGCGACCTCGTGGCGCCAGTCGACCTCCACCGTGAACGGGTTGGCGTCCAGCAGCTCCTCCTTGGCCTCGCCCTGGTGGGTGCTGGCCACGTAGGCGGTCGACACCGGAACGAGGTGGATCGGGCCGCGGCGCCCGTCGGCCACGGCCAGCTCACGTGCGGCGACGAACGCCGCGGCCACGCGGGAGGGACCGAGCAGGTTGACCTCGACCGCGGCGTCGAGTGGGGAGTCGAAGCTGACCGAGGCGGCCGAGTGCACGACGATGTCGCAGTGTGACAGCGCCTCGAGGCCGGGGGCGTCCATGCCCAGCCCGTCGGTGGCGACGTCGCCGGCCACGGCGGTGACCCGGGTGGCCATCTCCTCGTCGAACCGGTCACCCAGCTCCTCGCGTAGGCGGTCGAAGCAGTCGTTCCGCAGGATCTCCTTGGTCGCCCGCTGCATCGGCGTGGCACGGCGACCCGGTCGGATGAGGAGGACCACCTGGCTGCCGGGGACGCTGCGCAGGATGCGCTCCACCAGTGCGGTCCCGAGGAACCCGGTGGCGCCGGTGATGAAGAAACGCCTACCGGCGAGGGCGTCGCGGACGCGGGTCACCCGATCTGTCTACCATATGGTAAGTGACCGGGTCGACCATGCCAGCGGGGAAGCCGACGGATGCGTCGGGGGAACAGCCGTCCGTGCGCGCGATGTCCGGCCGGGGCGGGCGCGGCGCGGCCAAGCCGGCGGTACGGGACCGGAGCCGACCTCGTCCCGTGCCCGAGGGCGGGCGCACCGACGCCGACGGCGCCAGCACGTCGGAGCGGATCCTCGATGCCGCGCTCGTCTCGTTCGCCACCCGGGGCTACGAGGCATCGTCCCTCGATGCACTGGCCGTGGGGCTCGACATCCGCAAGCAGACCATCCTGTACTGGTTCCCGAGCAAGGAGGTCCTGCTCGAGGCCGTCATCGATCGCAGCGCCGTCGAGTTGTCGGCCGCCCTCGAGGCGTCACTGGACTCCGCCGGCGGCGGCTGGACCCGGGTCGAGGCCGTGGTGCGCTCGGTCTTCCGGCTGGCCGCCCGCCGACCCGAGCTACTCGGCCTCGTACGGGAGATGGGTCGGCTCGGCACCCCGGCGGCCACCCGGTTCGTCACCGCCCTGGAGCCTTTGGTGCAACGTGCCACCGAGTTCCTCGAGGCCGAGATGGACGCCGGGCACATGCGCCGCCACGACCCGAGGCTGCTGCTCCTGGCCATCTACTCGACGGTGATCGGGATGCTGACCGAGGTCGAGGTGCTGCGCGCCTTCGGCGAGGAGCCGACGGCCCGTTCGCTGGTGCGCCGCCGCAACGAGATCCTGGAGCTGCTGCGGTCAGCCCTGGTCACCGACCAGGGCTGAGGGTCCCCCGGGCGGGGGCGGCCGCTCGGGCCAGCCAATTCAGTCGGGTGGGCCAGTGGACTTGGCCGCCCGTCGCTCCCGCCACGACGGCTTGGGCGCGGGGATCGGCTTGGGTGCCGGCTTCTTCGGCGTGTAGCGCTTGTTGCCCTCCGGCCCGGTCGGGGCCTTCTTGCGTGCCGCGCCGCGGGCCTCGGCCGCGGTCTTGCCGGAGGTGGCCGCGCCGCGCGGCGTGCGGGCGGAAGTGGATTCGCCGCCCGCGGAACGCTCGGCCCGCAGCTTCGCCGTCGCCTCCTTCTGAACCTTGTAGGAGCGGTAGAGGAGCCAGCCGGCCAGAACCAGGAACGGGAAGCCGATGACCAGGGCGGAGTTCTCGAAGCCGAGGAAGGCGAAGAGGGCGACGAAGCCCACCAGGGCCCTCCGACCGATCCACGTGGTCACCGCCAGGAGCACGGCGCTCGCCAGGCCGACGATCAGCGCGGTGGTGGGGGAGAACTGGTTCTTCGCCGGGTGGAAGTTCTTCTGAGTCGTCTCGCCTACATAGATCAGCAGCGAGAAGACCACGGCGACGACCGACGACACGTAGCAGTAGAGGCGTTCGCGTCCGTCGAGGCGGTCGACCGACCACTTGGTGGTCGTGCCCCCCTTGCCGGCCTTGGGCTTCGAGGCCGGCTTCGGGGCCAGCATCCGTTCGAGGCGGGCCATGCGGCCCGCGGGGAGGGACGCTGGCGAGTCCGTGTCGTCGTCGCCGACCACTTCGCCGTCCGTGCCGTTGTCCTCTGTCGGTTCTGCCATCGGGCTCAGGCTACCGGCCCGTCGGCGGGTGACCCGGAGGCCGCGCCGGGTCCGGCCAGGACCAGGTCGAGTCCGAAGTTGTCGACCCCGGGGATCTCGAACGGCCCGTCGGGCCCGGCCCGGGTGCCGAGCGTGGCGATGCCGGGTGCCGCCGGGCGGGCACCCGGCACGGCACCGGGCTCCTCGGTCTCGAAGGCGATGTGGTGGACCCGGCCGGGCAGGCCGCCGAGCCACTCGGCCACGGGTCCGGGCGCACCCGGGTCCTCGGCCCCGACCAGACGGAGGCCGAGGGTCCGGCCCACCGCAGGTCGATCCACCGGTAGCCGTCCTCGGAACGCTCGTCGACCGTCTCGCCCGCCAGCAGGCCTCCGAACAGCGCCCGGGCCGCATCGAGATCGGCTACGACATGGCAGACCCGTTGGAGCGCGGCCGGTGCGGTGGGACCGGAGCCGTCGAGTCGTTGGCGCAGGTCGGTGGGGTAGTCGTCGGGCGGCGGGCTACTCCAGGCATGCGGTGCCTCGGCCAGCTGCACCACGACCCCGCCGGCCTGTTTCGGATGGAGGAACGCCTCCATCCACTCGGGGTCGGACGTGTCGACGTTGATCGGATCGATGCCGAACCGGCGGGCCTCGTCGACCGCGTGGTGGATCGAGGGGACCTTGAACGTGAGGTGGTGGGGACCGGGGCCGTTCCGGGTCAGGAACCGGGCGAGGAAGTCGTTGACCGCGGTGTCCCAGGGCATGAGCACCTCGACGCGCGCGCCGTTGGCGAATCGCAGCTGGCCCGGTGCGAAGCCAGGGCCGGGACCGCCCGAGGCCCACACCGCGCCGAGTTCGGTCGCGTAGCGCTGCCAGACGTCGTGCCACCGGGGGACGGCGTGGGCCACATGGTCGAGGACGGTGCCAGAGAGGTAGGGCGCGTCGGCCGGGTCGAATGCCATGGCCACAGACTGCAATGACCCGTGCGCTCCTGTCGAAACGGACGGCGGCGCCAGGGGCGGCACCCTTGTCTGAAAGGGCGACCGCCGGTACGGTCGATCCATGGACTTTCGCACGGCATCGGTGGTCGACCTGGCGGACCGGGTCAGGAACGGGTCGCTGACGGCGGCGGAGCTGGTGGACCATGCCCTGGCGAGGATCGATGCCGGCAACCCGACGATCAACGCCTTCGTGGCCGTCGACGGCGACCGCGCCCGGGCCGCTGCCGAGGCGGTCGACGCCACCGTGGCGTCGGGCGGGGATCCGGGGCCGCTGGCCGGGATCCCGATCGGCGTGAAGGACCTGGAGGATGCGGCGGGATACGTGACGACCCATGGGTCGGCCGCCTACGCCGACCGACCGCCGGCCACCGTCGACTCGGAGCTGGTGGCCCGGCTGGTGGCGGCCGGGTGTGTAGTGGTCGGCAAGACCAACACCCCCGAACTCGGATGGAAGCCCGACACCGAGAACCTGCTGTTCGGGGCCACCCGCAACCCGTGGAACCTCGACCACACCGCAGGCGGATCGTCGGGCGGGAGCGCGGCAGCCATCGCCGCCGGCATGGTCCCGCTCGCCACCGGGTCCGACGGTGGCGGGTCGCTCCGCATCCCGTCGTCGTGCTGCGGACTGTCCGGAGTGAAGCCTTCGTTGGGACGGGTGCCGACCGGCGGGCTCCATGCTCCGGATTGGCAACACCTGTCGACCAAGGGCCCGATGGCCAGGAGGATGGCAGACGTGGTGGCAGCGCTGGACGTCGTCGTCGGCCCTGACGCCACCGACCTGCGGTCGCTGCCCCGACCCGAGGCGTCGTGGCCGGCAGCGCTCGAGGGCGCCCGACCGCCGGCGAGGGTCGCCTGGTCGCCCACGCTCGGGTACGCGGACATCGACGACGAGGTGCTGGCGCTGTGCCGGAGGGCCGTAGACGTGCTCGCCGACCTCGGGACCGAGGTGGTCGAGGTGGACACGGTGTTCGACGCGGACCCGGTGGACCCGTGGCTGACGCTGTCCGGCGTCTACAACCTGCGCACCCATGCCGGGCTGCTCGGCACGCCGGCCTGGGACCAGGTCGACCCCGTCCTGCGCATGATCATCGACGGGGCCGCCGCCACCAGCGCCCTCGACGTGGTCCGGGCCGAGGATGCGTGCCATGACCTCAATCTGCGTCTGGTGGACCTCTTCCACGACGTGCGCCTGCTGGTCACCCCGACGATGGCCGCACCGCCGCCGCCCCGGTCACTCGGGGGTGCGGGAATGATCAACGGGACCCAGGACTTCAATTGGGTGAAGATGACGTACGCCTTCAACATGACGCGGTCGCCGGCGGCCACGGTGTGCGTGGGCCTGTCGTCCGACGGGCTCCCGGTGGGACTGCAATTGGTCGGCCCGCAGCACGCCGACCTGGTGGTGATCCGGGCCGCCGCCGCCCTCGAGGCCGCCCTCGGGTTCGACGCAGTGGCGCCCTTCCCGGCGTGATGCCACGCAGCCGGTGGCGGAGGTCGGGCTAGGATGCTCCACCTGCCGTGGTCTCCGGGTCACGGCGCCCGGGCGCTTAGCTCAGTTGGTTAGAGCGCAGCCTTCACACGGCTGAGGTCGGAGGTTCGAGTCCTCTAGCGCCCACCCGGAAAGCCCTGGTCAGAGCGTTGCAGCCTCCGGGCCCGCCGATCACCATTGCCCGGCATGCGCTCTACGTGCGCGATGGAATTCGGATATTCCGTGTGAAAGTCCGGTTCATGCTTTCCACTGTGGCCCCGGCGCCTGGTTGAGACTTCTCGATCCGGCACCCATGTCACCTGCAGGTGGCTGTTCGGCACCTACTTCTGGACGTCGCCTGGTCTCGGATGGAGCGGTGACGGGATGTCTCCCCGATGCTCCATCCATTGGGCGGCCCGGTCCGGCACCGGTCGTGACCGTGCGGGCCCCGGCCGCCGTCGTTGGTGCTCGAGATGCTCCGTCGGTTCTCCTGCCGGTCCGCTTGCACCATTTACGGGACGGTTCGCCTCCGCATCGACCGCGGTTCCGTCCGATGAGCAGCGGCCGTGTCGTCGTCGGATCGCGGGCCCGTCTCGAGGTCATTTCTTGCGCCGAAGCCTCGATCCATCCCAATAACGCGATCGCACGCCAAAAGCGTCACTAAACGGCACGAGTGGGGCACCCCCGGGGATGCTCAAGTCAGACACTGGCGGGGTCGATCAAGACTCATGCGACGGGTTCACAGACCACCGATTCAGGTCTCTTTGGTAGTCCTGTCTTTGCTGGTGGTCGCCGCCGTTGCGTTCCTGCCGTGGCGAGATGTAGGACCCCCAAATCCCTTCGTCTCCGGGACTCACCTGTATCAGATGGGTATTCCGTTCCTCATGGCTGGCCTGCTCATCTTGGCCGTGCTCGCCCTCCTCATGAGCTTGATCCTTGATCATGGTGATTGGCCCTGTTCCGCATCATCACTGCATCCGGCGTCGGGATTGTTGTGCTCGTGCTGGCTGTCCAACACAATCCAGCGACGTCGGTACTCATCGCCAGTTCTTGGCATGTCCACCTTGGAAATGCAGTCGCCATCGTCGCTGGTGCGCTGATTACATTCATCGGGATCCTGTGCATCTTCTTGCGGATCAGGAGTTCCGATCGGAGCACGCTCGCACGGACCTGACTGCCCCCGAACGCCGGGAGAGTGACCCCCTGCGGCACATCGGGGATGTGGCTGAAGGTGCGTCGGTCGATAGATCGACTAGTTGGTGAGGTCGAGACCTCGGCGGCTCATGATTCTCGAGAGGGAGTCCACGGCGTCCTTGTCGTACAACTGCCCACGATGGGTCCGCAGTTCGTCCATCGCTTCCGCCGACCCGAGCGAAGCACGGTAGGGACGATGTTCTGTCATCGCCGACAGGACATCTGCGATCGCTATGATTCGCGAACTCATGAGGATCTCGTCTCCCGTGAGGCCCCTCGGGTAGCCGCTCCCGTCGAGCCGTTCATGATGCTGGAGGATCATCTCGGCAACAGGCCAGGGAAACGGGACTCCGGCCACGATGTCATGCCCGGTCTGGCTGTGCGTCTTGACCATCTCGAACTCGATGGTCGTCAGACGACCCGGTCGGGTGAGGATCTCAGCGGGAATGGCAATCTTGCCGATGTCGTGGATCGTCGCCGCGACCTCGATCCCTTTGACCTCTTCGTCGGGTATCCCGAGATCTCGAGCAATCGTGACGGCGATCTGTGCCACCTGTCGTTGATGCCCTGCCGTATACGGGTCTCGGATCTCGACCATGTTGGAAACTGACACCGTGACTGCGTCCAGCGCGGCCTCCAGGCTTGCCAGGTAGTCGTCTCGCTCAGTCACGTCATGACCATTGATGACTATGCCGGAGATGTCCTCGTCATCGAGGAGATTCGTGGCAACGATCTCCAGCACTCGGATGCTTCCTGTGGATGACACAAAGCGAACTTTGTCGGTGTTGGATGTCCCAGGTCGTGTCAAAAGGTCAGCGAGTCGGCCAGTCAGTCGCTCCTGGTCGATGAGATCGATGAAGCGAAACGCGTTGGCGCCGATGACCTCGTCATTTGACACTCCGAACATCGCCAAGGCGGCGAGGTTGGCGAAGCTCACCACGCCCGTTCCATCAACAACGACCACCAGGTTGGGTGAATGCTCCACGAGCGTGGGAAACCAGTCCGCATGGGATGCTTCCAGCTGTTCGATCAGAGACATCACCTGGGGTACATCGGCAACTTGCGGCCGGCACTGAACCTGAACTCGGAAATGTGGCCACGGTGACATATTGATGCCCATCGCTGAGCCGACGCGAGGGTGTCCCCGATCGCCGGGTCGGTGGGATACATCGACTCACCTCCAACCACCAAGTTTCCAATCCGATGGGACTAACGACCCAACCATTCGATCAGATGTGCGTAGCGCTCCAAGTGCTTGTCACCTACGAAGTGATCGAGGACGTGCTGGCGAGCGTGTGAACCAAGTTGGGCGATCTCTTCGGGATCAGAAAGCAAGTCGACAATCGTCTTGCCGAACTCGGCGAGGTCCTCTGGATCCTCAAGAAGGATGCCAGTTCGAGGGTCAATCTGGTCGATGATCCCGCCGACGTGGGATGCAACGACGGCCCGCCCCTTCCACATGCCTTCTGCAACAGTGAGCCCGAACCCTTCCATCAGGCTCTTCTGCACGATGACAGTGGCGTGCCGTTGGAGGGCGTTTACCATTGCCGCGTTTTCGTCGACATCATCCATGGGCAGAGAGACGAGGTGCACACTCTGTCGGGACTCAATAGGAAGCGCTTCCCAGGCGGTCACGCACTCAGCGAATGCCTCGATGCCTTCGGGGTCGTCGACAACCGAATCCATTTGCGGGCCCACGAGAGCCAAATGAGCGTTGACCCTCCCCGGAACTGCCTGTGCGAAGCCTTCCAAGACGCCCCTCATGTCCTTCAATCGATCCCAACGGGAGACCTGGACCACCAGGGGGTCACCAGATTGCAGTGACGGGCCGTCTTGAATCATCGTCGCCTGTCGAGAGATGAACCCCGGACTGCCATCGCGGCGGATGAACGCGCCTGCGGGAGATGCCTCACGCTGCTGCAACAAGCCGATTCCCTGCAGGATCCGGATGACCTCGGTGTCGGACATCTCCTGGTTCTTCGGCGAAAACGGGTCGATGGACGGAGCAATGATGTGGACTCGCGATTCGTCCATCCAATCAGGGATGTACTGGCGCCGCGAGAAGACATAGGCCGCGCAGGAGGTCAGGTGCGGTCGAAGAAGCGACCATGCCTCTTCGGTCCATTGATTGGTCCCTTCGCTGTCCGATGTGGCATCGCCAGACGACCAGTGCCCCGGTCTCGGCAAGCGCTGTAGCCATTCCAGCCGTCTGGGGGTCGTGCAGGAGCACCACGTCATCCTTCCGGACATGGGCCCTCGCGCTGATGGCGTTTGCCATTGTGACAGCTGCGAAGTGTCCGGCCTCGCTCGGTCCCAGTTTGCCGGCATCGCCGGATACTCCGTGGAGACGATTGTGCATCCGTTTGGTGATCGCGAAGAATGCGGCGTCACCAGTGATGACGTGCCAGTGGATGTCGATCCCTGCGTCCTGGATGTACCCGACGAGCACTTCGAGCATCTCGGCCACCCCACCCCCTGAGGCAGCCGAGTTGAAGTTCCAGACCTTCCGACCCTTCAGCCCATTGCGAGCAGCTGCCGCCACTCGCCTCAGTTCCGAGTAGCGATCGAACCCGATGAGTGGCTCGAATAGGGACATGGCCCGGATCGGCACGTGTACCTCCCGAACGACGTACTCATGGGGCTCGCGCACTGTGGTGACCACTTCGGAGATACTTTCAGATAGCGATGCCTTGGATCAGGCGCGAGTTGGGGCGATCGCCGGCTCGTCCGCCCGCCCATGGGCCGATGTGAGCGCTCACGTCATGCGAGGAGCACGCTCCTCGTGACGTGTCACCAGTCCAAGGCCACGTATCCCCTAACGGATATGCCCCTTCCCTGAGGGCTTAGCTCCACCGATGTCCTTGGCTGGCGTGGCTGAGAATACCAATACTCGGGTCAGCTGGCCGCGTGGACCGCAGACCCAATCAAGGCAGCGCCAACTTGGTCGGCCAACGCCACCGCCACCACAAGGTGATCGCTCGGGATGCGGGCACCAGGCACGGGGATGAGCACAAAGTGCCCGAGCACCGCGCCGCCGCCGCGAACGGGGAGGTCCACGCCACGGTGGGGCAGTCCGAGATCAGCGGTGGACCAATCCATCGTCCCGATGCGGACTGTGCCGTCGGACCCCACGCGGGCGGCCACCGGAGGCTCCCTAGGCGTGAACTCACACGATCGAAGGTTGAGCAGGCCGGTCAGCTCCTGACCTGCCGCGTCAATCAACTCGGACGGGTCGGTTCCGCCGGCTGCCAACTCGGTCACTGAGTGTAGGAGGGCGAGATGGCGACGTCCCCGGTCGGCGGCGACCCGCTGGGTCCGTCCCCGAGCCGCCAGGTCGCCCACCACGAGCCCGACCACGAGGAGCAGGAGTTCGGTGACCAGGTCACTTGTCCGGGTAATCCGGAACGAGTTGTAGGGACGGGTCAAGAAGAAGTCGAAGGACAAAGCCGACGCCAACGCACACATCGCCGCCGCCCAGCGGTACCCCGCCGTTGCCACGGCCACGATGACCACAACGAGGATCAGGGCGTTGTCCGCCGCGGCCAACCGGTCGCGCCACGGTGTCAGCAGCAGCGCCACGGCGACCGGGCCGAGCACAGCGACCGCGAGGAGCAGCCACGGGTGACGTCGGACCGGCGGCGGCTCCAATCCGATCGACGCCGCCGGATTCAAGACTGTTGTGGGCTGGGTGAGCGAGTCCATGCATCCACTGTGCACCCGCCGTCCCGACGGGGGAAGAGGTGTTTACGGCCTTGTAATGCATCACTTGAGCCGACGTGCTGGACTTCGAACGTCCAGGTGGATTCTCATCGACCAGGGTGGTCTGAGGAACGGGACTGGCACCTTGGAGAGTTGCTTGGGCGATCCCAGTCCGAAGCAGGGTCAGTATGAGCGAGGGGCAGCTCCGCCGCCATTGGTCGGCCAGGCGCATTAGAAGTTGCCGGTACGAATCAACCTGCCCCAATACCGGGTGAGGGCATAGCTAGGCCAGGGTTCAGCACCCTCCGAGGGCATCGGCCTTCTGAGTGAGGGCGTCGACATCCGGGATCGCCGGTTGGGCGGCAGGTGTTCTGAGCTCCTGGGGGAAGATCTGGTTGATTACGTTGCTGAACATCGGCTCACCAGGTTCGGTGTCGAGCTGGGCCGAAGTAACCGATGCCCCCTGAAGATGAAAGACGGCGGGGATCACAGCTCCACCAAGGGGACCTATCGTTCCCGAGAATGCCGCCTCGGGGCATCGCTGGCAGATCACTTGGACGTAAGCGATCAGTCGCTCACCACCTTCGGGATGCGTCCCCATGGAATACGCGACGCAGCCGGAGTGAGGAGGAGTGCCTACTTCTTTCGAATCGTGGGTCAAGACGTAGTTGCCGATGGCGGTGAGCTGAGCATTCGACGGCTTCACCGAAGAAACGCCATTCTTCCCGGCTCCACTTCCGCAGCCCGCAAGGCACAGGCACGCCGCGACCAGGACCAAACCGAGAGAAGGAGTCCGCACGCCCACATCATCTCAGACCATCCGTTGTCCGTCGCGTGGCGCTGATCGGTACTACTTCCTGCCCCCCAACGCCGGCTCGAGGTCGCAGTCGACGAGTGTTCAGTACTGGATGTCGAGGGCGTAGCGAAGTGCTCGATCGAGCGCCGCGCGCTTCTCGAGATCCAAGTGTCCGACTGGGTCCTCGGCAAGCATCGTCTTTGGCAGAGTCACGATGTTGTCGCACGTGATCACACTCGCTTCAGGGAGCCCTTCGTCCGTCCCCACGGCGATTTCTGAGCGAATCCCGCGAATAGTACGAGTGATCGGTGCGCAGGTCACCGCGGCGAGGACTTCGATGGCCGCGTTTCGGGTTACGACGCATACCGGGCGTCGACCCGCAGGAGCACCGAGGTCCGCCCACACGATGTCTCCGCGGGCTACCACTCCGGCACAGTCGCAGCTGCGAGACGTGACGCCATTTGGACGACGTCCGGATCCTGTGGGGTGCGGCGGTACGCGTCCCGCAGCTCGTCGTCAGCACGACGCAATTCTGCAGCCTCGAGCACGGCGATGGCTCCATTGCGGAGCAGTTCCGAACGGCTGGTTCCTCGCTCGGAGGCCAGATGATCCAGGCGGGTCACGAGGTCATCATCAAGCTGTACAAGTACTTCACGTCGACCCATGGACCATATGGTACACCATATGGTCCACCAGCAGTCCCGAGGTCTCCTTGGATTCTCATCACGTTGACGAAGAAGAAATTCCGGTCTTCGTCCGCGATCCGTGCGCGTAGCAACGGTAAAGGGTGGTGAAGAGTGGTTAGTGTCGGTCAGTGGAGAGAAGCACTGAACTGGGGAAATGGCAGTGTTCCCTGGTCCCCGAATTGCCCCCGAAGGGATTCACACGGATGAGGTCGGAGTTCCGAGTCCCCTAGCGCCCACTCGTCGAACCGGCCTGGTATCCCTGGAGGCATCCGTCACTACGTGGACTTGTGATTCGCTCCTGACACCTTCCACTGAACGACGAGGCAGGTGGGGCCGGTTCGGGCGTGGACCGGCGACGATGTCGGGCGGACCGTCAGACGCCGGCTGGGAGCGCGACGGGGGGGCTTGAGCCCACCGCCGTATAGTGGATTTCGGCCACGAACGTCGCCGGTGACGACATGGACTTCAGCGTCAGCTCGCTGATCGTCCCGGATGTCACAACGGCAGTACCCTCCAGCGTCGTTGTGCCCCCGGTGCCGGAACCCTGGACGATCGATGAGGCAGCGGCACCCGGCAGGGCGAACGCGTAGGTGGTCTGATCGCCTGACGACGATGCCACCGTGACGCCCGTTGCCTTGTCCAGCACGGAGAAGGCAACGCGTGGATCTGCCGAACCGGCCGAGCCGGTGAGGTGGTTCGTCCATGTCCCGTCCGCAGCCTTCACGTAGGACTTGGTTCCCGCGAAGAGCACCGCGACAGGAGCACCGGTCGCCGGGGTGATGGTCATCTCCACGATGTCGGGGGCCTGGAACTGGCCCGCGAGCAGCGTGGTCGACCCCCCTGCGGTCACCTTTCCCGAGACGGTGAAGTTGGAGGCTTGGGCCATCGCGTTGGCTGCGCGATGCAGCTGACCGGCGGCATCCGCACTACCGGCTGGTGCCGACTGCTTGGCAGCGGTGGCCTGGCCGTGGGTCGGCACTGCCGACGAGCCACCGCAGGCGGCGAGTGTCACCGCCAGCGCGCCGAGTGTTGCGCAGGCCAGCGCCCGGACCGGACGCGGCCGCCCCCGGGAGCCCAGCGGGCTCCCGGGGACAGATCGCAGGGACTTCGTGGTGTCGGTCATGGGTGGGTCAGCCCCCGTGCCCGGAGCCCGACGTGCCGCCACCGGCCTGGTCGCCGTGGCCACTACCGGACTGAGCACTCGAGGCGTCGCCGGAGCCACTTCCCGACTGGTCGGTGCCCTGGTCGCCGGAGCCCGGTGCGGTCGCCGGAGTGGCACCGGCGTCGCCCTCCGAGCTGCGCTGACCCGACGAGGCGGGAGCGGGCGTGCCCGCAATGGGTGGTGTGGGAATGGTCGTCGGCGGGGTGCCGCCGTGCAGGTCCTCGCCCTGGCCATCACTATTCTGGTGGTCGCCACCCTGAGGGGTTCCGCCAGGCTGGTGGCCCTGTCCGGAGCTGTCTCCCTGGCCCTCGGTGGCGTCGACCTCGGCTGTCACCACGGGACCGGTCGAGCTCGGGTGGACTTCGACCTGGAGGACGGTGGATCCCGTACCCGAGGTGAAGGCGATCGAGACGCCCTCCTCGGTGAGGACCGGGGTACCGGCCGTGAACCCGGAGCCGTCGACAGGAGCCACAGTCAGTCCGGTGAGGGCACCGGTGGTCGGGTCGACGCCGAAACTCAGGCTCCCGACGCCCGGAAGCGTCACCGTGAACGTGCCGCCGGCCGAAGTCACCACGGGGGCGGGCGGTGCCGTGGTCGAGGTGGTGCTGGCGGGTGGCGGGGTGTCGGCTGCCGCAATGGCGGCCGGGGCAATGGCCAGTCCGAATCCGAGGAATGCGGCGGAGCTGATGATGGCGAGGCGTCTGCGGGACATGGGTTCGACCTCCTGGTCGTCGTTGGGCACTACATGCGTCAATTCCTCCATCGACGGCCGAACCGGCGCGTCACACTTCGTGGCAAGAGAACCTCGCACCGTGACAGATCCATTTGAACGTTCGGTCGGTCTGGTCGGTAGTGGTAGGCGACGGGGACCACGGGAGGGCACTTCGAGGCGATCCCTAGGGGTCAAGGCCAAGGGGCCACGAGCCGATGACGGGGGTACCTGCAACGGGGGGAGGTACGCCTCCGAACGGATCACACGAATCGAATGTGACGCGGCGACCACGGAAGCGATGGGACAAGCGAGTTGGAACATTCTGCCGATCATGCAGGTGAGGTCGCTCGGCTGGTCGCCGGTGACGCCGCCGCATGGGAGGCGCTCTACAGACGGGCGTATCCCGCGATGCTGGCCTACGCAGACCGACGGTTGGGAGAGGTAGAGGATGCTCGGGATGCCGTGTCCGAGGCGATCTCACGCGCCGTGGCGAGCGTCGAGCGGATGGCGGCGGTGGCACCCGTACCCGAAGCATGGCTGTTCGGGATCCTGCGTCATGTGGTCATCGACCAGCAGCGTCAGATCTACCGACGGCGTGATCTGCCCGTGTCGCGGCCCATCGAGGAACCTGGTGCACTCGACGGAATCGTCCTCGACGAGGAGCAGTCGACCGTCAAGGAAGCATTCGCACGCCTGTCGGACAAGGACCGGGAGCTCCTGGAGCTCCGGGTGGTGGCCAGGCTGAGCTCGGACGACGTCGCCTCGGTCCTGGGGATGCAACCGGGCGCAGTGCGCATGGCCCAGGCCCGGGCACTCGAGCGGCTCCGCGGACACCTGACCGCGCTCGAGGGGGTGGTCACGTGACGACGCAGCTCGACGACGACCAGCTGCTCGACGTGCTGCGCGACTCGCTCGCTCCGTCGGCCGTCGGTCCCGATCCGGCCGAGCTGTCCGCCTTCAGAGCCGTACTCGTCTCTCGTTTCGCTGGGATGGGCATTGCCGATGGCGTCGCCGAGGTCGTGCCGATCGAGGCCGCCCGCCGAACGGGGCAGACCTGGTCCACCGGACTGCGTCGGGTGAGGCACCCGGTCACGGCATTGCTGGCTGCCGCGGTTCTGGCCGCCGGAGGTGTAGCGGCCGCGGGCGTGGCCACCGACACCCTGCCCGGGCCCGCACGTCAGATCGCCTTTGCCGTCGGTCTACCGGTATCGTCCCCAGCCCTCGAGACCACCCGAGGGGCGATGGGCGACCTCCAGAGTGCGCTCGACAGGCGGGACTCAGATGCCATCCCGACGGCGGCCCATGCAGTACGCACGGACCTCGCCGCCCTGGATTCGTCCGACCGTGCCCAGGTGGAGTCCGCGGCCAGCGAGCTGCTGGCACGGGCAGACGCCGCACTCAGTGGATCCTTCGGGCCAGGGGCGCAATCGACGTCCGGGACCCCATCCGGCGCCACTGCCCCGCCAGGAGGGAAGACCGACGTTGGTGTCGGCTCCGGCCCGGGCCGGGGATCGTCCTCGGGTCAAGGCGTCACCGGCTCGTCACCGGGCGTCGACACCAACCCCGACAGTCGGACCGGGTCGAATGCGAATGCCGATGGTGCGAACGGTGACCCGAGCGGGGGTCCGTCCGGTCCATCGGGCGGGTCCACGGACACATCGGACGGCTCGGCCGGCTCGGCCGGCGGCAGCGGTGCGTCAGGCGGCACCACCGGCACCAGCGGACCGGACGGATCCGGTGGAGGCTCCGGGTCGTCCGGTGGTGGTGGAACCGACGGGTCTGGTGGATCAGGTGGGACGGGAAGCTCGAGCGGCTCGGGTGGATCGGGGAGTCCGGGCGGTTCCGGGTCGGCCGGCGGTAGTCCGGGGACCAGCGGCAACGGTGGTGGATCCCCGGACGGCGGAAGCGCGCTCATCACCACCGGGTCGGGATCCGTACCGCGCTGAGTACCGGATCCCGGCCCCGTGTCGGCGCTGGCCAGGCTGGCTATCGGGTACTTCTCCACGGGGGCCAAGGGAATGGGACCCATGAACACCCGCCGTCGGACGGTGGGTAGAGCCACGTGGGGGAGTCCCACGCCCTTCAGATCGTCGCCCGAGGGATCGTCCGTTCGCTGGTCCAGACAAGCGGGGCCCAGATCCGGCCAATTGCCCAGATTGGGGTGGGGGTATCTGACGTCCGCGTCCATGGACGCGCCCGCCGATCCCCAACTCGTCAGGGCTGGATATCCGCAGCCGATCCGCGCCCTGCTCGCAGCAGTCGGCACTGACACCTGGTCGGTCTCGATTCCAGGGCTCGGGAGCTTCAGCCGCGGGCCAATCGTGGGCCAACCTGTCGTTGACGGTCCTGAGCAACCGGCCCGTAGCCGGATCGGGACGCCGGCACACGTGGGAGCTCGTTGAACGGCTGACAGGTCGACGTTCGACCTCGTGCTGCCCACCACGGCGAGCGAATCGCCGCCACCCCGAACTCGAGCCGGTTCACGACGTCAGCATTCCGTACCACCGTGTCGACAGGCTGGACAGACCGGCGCGAGGATCGGAACGATGATCAAGCTGCGAGACCCTGTCACCATCGCCTGGGGCGTCGATCCGGTCGGGCCCCAGGGCGCCTGAGCGTCGTTCGACGGTGTCCCCGATCGAGTCGGCAGGATGCCGGAGAACGCGATCGTGACCGCCGAACCGGAGTCGTTCGGTCGTCCTCACGGCGTGCGTCGTTGGGTTCCGGGCGTGCGGATGGCGGAGGACTACCCGCGCGACTGGCTCCGGTTCGACCTCGTCGCAGGCCTGGTCCTCGCCGCCATCCTCGTGCCGCAGGGCATGGCCTACGCCGGGTTGGCCGGCCTCCCGCCGGTCACCGGCCTGTACACGACCATTGCGTGCCTGGTCGCGTACGCCGCATTCGGACCTTCGCGGATCCTCGTACTCGGGCCGGACTCGGCTGTCTCGCCGTTGATACTCGCAGCGATCACGCCACTGTTCGTCTCCGGCGGTGATCCCGGCAAGGCGATAGTCCTGGCCGGGATGCTGGCCGTGATCGTCGGCCTAATCGAGATCGGCCTCGGACTCGGCAGACTCGGGTTCGTCGCCGATCTCCTGTCGAACGAGGTGCAGGTCGGTTACATGAACGGCCTTGGGATCACGATCATCGTGGGCCAGCTCCCCAAGCTCTTCGGCTTCTCCACTTCGGGGAGCGGATTCATCGATGACATCCGCCAGTTCTTCGTGAACCTCGACCAGACCAACCCGACCACCCTCGCAGTCGGCGTTGGCGTCCTGACCGTCCTCCTGGTCCTCCCGAGGTTCACCACCAGGGTTCCGGCGGTGCTGGTGGCAGTCGTCGGCGCCACAGCACTCTCGGCCCTTTTCGACCTGGCGGCCAAGGGTGTGACCGTGGTCGGCCCCCTGCCACACGGTGTCCCGGCACCGAGCGTGCCGTGGACCAGCCTCTCGGATGTGGGGCCACTGTTCGTCGCTGCGCTCGGGATCACGCTCGTGTCGTTGACCGACACCATCGCCACGGCCACGAGCTTCGCGGCACGTCGGGGCGATGAGATCGATCCCGATCAGGAGATGATCGGGATCGGCGTTTCGAACATCGCGGCTGGGTTCTTCCGGGGTTTCGCCATCTCGACGAGCGCCTCGCGCACGGCGGTCGCCGAGCAGGCAGGTGCCCGCTCCCAGGTCACAGGCCTCGTCGGTGCCGGCGTGGTCGCCGCCATGTTGCTCGCCTTCAACTCGCTGCTGGCCGACCTCCCGCAGACCGTGCTCGCGGCGGTGGTGATCACTGCCGCGCTGTCATTGATCGACATCCCGGCGGTTCGGCACTATGCCCGAGTGCGGTGGAGCGCCTTCGCATTGTCCCTTGTGACGACGTTCGGTGTCGTGTTGTTCGGGGTCCTGAACGGGATCCTCATCGCCGTCGTGCTGTCGATCCTGATGTTCTTCCGGCACTACTGGATGCCCCGAGAAGCCGTCCTCGGACACGTCGAGGAACTTGGTGGTTGGCACAACGTGAACAGGTTCCCCGACACTGAGGAGGTCGAGGGGATCGTTGTCTATCGATGGGAGGCACCGCTCTTCTTCGCAAACGCGAGCACGTTCGAGCGGAACATCCGCGATCTGGTACGCGACCGTCACCCGCGGTGGATCGTGCTCGACTGCGCAGCGGTGACCGATCTCGACGTCACCGCTGCGGGCATGCTGAAGGCGCTCGACGATGATTTGAATGATCATGGCATCCACGTGGCCTTCGTCGAACTTCGGAGTCACCTGCAGGACCTGGTCGAGAAGTACGGCCTCGACGAGTCACTCGACCGCGACCACTTCTACACGAGCATCGATCAGGCGCTTGAGGAGATCGATCGATTCGAACAGTGAGCGGCGGATGGGCCTCCGATGAAACCTCGCCCCGGCTCGTCGCCAAGGTCCTCCGCCTCGGCGGCACCGGTCCCACCTGAATGGGGTGTGACGCTGACCACGCCCGTTCCGACGCGCACCGGTCTCCACGGAAATGCGCCGGTGATCATCGAATACCTCGCGGAGTGCCTCGATCTCGGGCCATCGGTGAATTCGTCGGCAACGCAACTCAGGAAATCCCTCGATGACCAGGCCCCGGGTCGAAGGCAACCGACCTACAGGTCCAGGACGGTCCGGGCGACCCGATCCCAGACCCGGGTCGGCACATATGTGTGCAGGGTGTCGATGGCCTGAGCATCGCAGCCGACGAGGTAACGGGAGCGTGGATGTCGGGACGTGACAGCGCCTGCGATGACATCGGCCACCTTCGAAGGATCGGCCATGATCGGCCCGGCGATCCGGGTCGTGGCGAGGAGCCTCCGGTAGGACGGGGCGAACTCGGAAGCGGCACGGCCGCTCAGGTCGTCGTCGGCCCCTTTCCAGATTCCGGTGCGAACGAAGCCTGGTTCGACGAGCACGACCCGCACGCCGTCGCCAGCCACTTCGGCACGAAGCGCATCGCTCACCCCCTCGAGGGCGTGTTTGCACCCCTGGTACCAACCGGTCAGTGGAGTCGTTGCACGGCCGTAGATCGACGACACATTGATGATCCGCCCATCGCGGACCAGGCGCATGTGGGGAAGTGCCAGACGTGCCAGTCGCATGGGGCCCACCACCATCGTCTCGAACGCGGCCCGAGCTTCCTCGTCGCCGATGTCCTCGATGGCCCCTGTGACGGACAATCCCGCATTGTTCACCACGACGGTCGGGCGGTACCTGTGAATCACCCGCTCACATGACGCAGCGTCCGTGACGTCCAAGATCGCGGTCTCCACGGCGAGGCCCTGCGCTTCAGCCGCATCGGCAACGACACCCGCGTTCGTTCGTGAGCGAACGGTCCCCACCGAACGCAGTCCCCGACGGGCGAGTTCGAGGGCGGTGGCAAGGCCGATGCCCGAGTTCGCCCCCGTCGTGAGGGCAACCCGTCGCTCTCTCATCAGGCCGTCCTCAATTGCGCACACGGCAGATCACACTGCGAATCACGGATCCGTCCCGGGCAGGGCACGGGCGGTCGGCGCCAGCGGCCCGTCCGCTGCCAGCGCTTCCCGGGACAGGAACGATCCGAGCTCGGAGATCGTGCTCATGAGCGACGCCGGGAACACGACCGTCGAATTCTTGTCGACGGCGATCTCGATCAGCGTCTGGAGATTCCGCAACTGGAGTGCCAACGGGTGCTTCATCATGATGTCCGACGCATCGCCGAGCGACGTCGCGGCCATTGCCTCGCCCTCAGCTGCGATGATCTTGGCCCGCTTCTCGCGCTCCGCCTCCGCCTCCTTGGCCATGGCCCGTTTCATGTCCTCGGGCAACTGGATGTCCTTCAGCTCGACGAGAGTGACCTCGACCCCCCATTCGGTGGCCGTGAGCTCGAGGATCTCGCGGATGTCCACATTGATGCGGTCCGTCTCGGCGAGGGTCTCGTCCAAGGTGTGCTGGCCGACGACCTTGCGGAGAGTGGTCTGGGCGATCTGGTCGATGGCGGCGCTGACATTCTCGATGGCGACAATGGACTTCACCGCATCGATCACTCGGTAGTAGGCGACGGCGGCGATGTCGACGCTGACGTTGTCCCGGGTGATGATTCCCTGCGACTGGATGGGCTGGGTCACGATCCGTAGGGACACCTTTGTCAGACGGTCGACCACCGGCAGGATCACGTGGAGCCCCGGTTCCCGCGTGCCGATCACCCTGCCCAACCGAAACAGGACACCCCGTTGGTATTGGGTCACGATCTTCAGGGCCAACGACAAGGCGACCACTGCGATGAAGCCCGCCAAGATCAGCGCAATCACGACGCCGGCCATCAGGTGCTTCTTCGGGAAGGTCCGACGAGGCACTCCCGACAGGCACCCATGCTGCGGGCGCATCCACGTCGAGGTCCGCCCGAGTTGCCGACTACGAGTACCCACGTTGCCCTCATATGTTCGAACCTAGGAGTAGGGGCTCGATCTGGAAAGGGTCCAAGGGCACTTTCCGGCGTCAGAAGACCCTCGACGACGCCGGTCCGCCCGCTGGATGGCGAACGTGCCCGTCGTCGGCAATCGGAGGTGATCGCCGTGAGGTACCTCTTCCGGCCGGTCGCTCGTCGAACAGCGCCCGCGACCGTGCCACGAGTGACGATCGAGGGCATGTGATATCTGCTCCTACCCGGAGTGGGGAGTCGTGGCGGCCGGCTGTCGGTGTCTTTGCCTGGTGCTCGGTGAGGCCCGCCGATGTGTGCAGCTCACCCGAGATCGATGAGAACACTGACCGGGTGCGTTCGGTGATGGGGAAGGGATCACCTTTCCGTTCTCCACCACCGCGATGATGGCGTGGAATTGCGCTTGTGCCAGCGTGTCCCACTGAGCCGTCGGTAGCGGAGAACCGGTCGAAAAATGAGGCTGACTGCGGAGTGCCCAAGTACCGGCGTACCGCCCGACAGTGCTAACGCTCTTGCCACGCCTGCATCATCGAGCTCGATCATGGATCCGAGTTCGGCCCCGAGGATGATGGCTGCCTCCGCCGTGGTGATGCTGGACATCATCCATCGACTCCTTGTACTCGCTCTCGCCAAGGACATGGCGGCAGTACCGGGCATGAACGAGAACACTGTCCTCCGAGCGCTGCACATCCTGAGAGACGAGGCACTCGTCGACTTCCTACGAGATCGCGGCATCACCGTTGCCGGGACGCCTCACCAGGGAGCGGTCCTGAAGCGGGGATATCCGAACCTGCATGCCCGGTCGCCACTGATCCGGCTGGAAGGTGCAGGGAACGCGTGCATGTCGGAACCCGTTGATTCGCACCTGCGGTGGCATTCGGCTGCGCTCGCCTTCGCACCGATAACCTTCGTGCCAGGTTGTAGTGGTCGTAGTGGTACGCAATCCACCTGGGCGGATCATCGATGGGAGGCGGGACGAATGGATTGGAGACCTGAGAATGGTCGGTGGCCGCTGCCGTGGTCGATCGCGTGAATGCGGTCGCTGCTGACAGATCGATCGAGCCGCGGGAACGGGGCCCGCTGGGACTCCTCCATCGGTGCGAATCGCTTGGCCGGTCGTTCGTGGAAGAACGGCCACAGCTGAACTCCCCTGTAGCCCCGGCCGGGATCCTGTTGATCCTGGCGATTGGCTTCGTACTCGTCAGGCTTGCCGTTGCTGCCCATGGAGACGTAGGTAACTTCGTCCAGGCTGGGACACAGTTCGTGGACCCGACGAGAGCGCCCCACGGACTGGCGATCAGGTCGGGTGCCGGGTTCGACGGGCAGTTCTATTACCGCCTCGCGCTCCAACCGTGGAATCTGGCGTGGAACGCCCACGGGATCACATTCGACTTCGCCTACCGTCGCCAGCGGATCCTGTATTCATGGTTCGCGTGGGTCTTCTCGGGTGGCCAGGCGCCGGCCGTTCCGTATGCGTTGGTGGGCGTCAACGTCGCGATGTTGGCACTGATGGGCCTCGTCTGCGGCAAATGGGCGCAATCACTCGGACGCCACGCACTCTGGGGCCTTCTGCCGGCCGGCTACTTCGGCATGGTCTGGAGTCTGGATCGAGATCTCACCGAGATCGCCGCGATCACTCTCGTTGTGGCCGGGATCGTGGCATGGAGACGGCATCGCTTCACGTTCGCCGGGGTGGCGTTTTCGGGAGCCGTGCTCTCTCGCGAATCCGCACTGCTGGTGGTTGCGGCGTTGCTCGTCACCAGGCTCGTGGGGATCGCACGTCTACGTGATCGCTTCGGCAGACAAGATCTCGCATGGGCGATCCCACTGACTGCCTTCGCCGGTTGGCAGGTGCTGTGTCTCGCCGCCTATGGAACACTCCCCATGACTTCGGACAAGGGCAACGCTGCGACGCCCTTCTCCGGTGCCCTCCATGCAGTGGTGGGATGGATCGAACATCCAAAGCTGACCAATCTCCTGGAGCTCATCCAGTTGGTCATGCTCATCGCGATCATCGTTCTGGGGCTGATTCATCTACGCGATAGTCAGTCCTCGTCGTTTGAGAAGCTGGCATTTGCCTTCGCTATCGTCCTCCTGGCGGTCCTGTCGTCGACAGTCTGGAACAACGATCCTCGGGAGTTCAGGACGATGGTGGACGTCTTCGTCCTGGGCTCGGGCGTTCTTCTGGGCAGCGAGTCCTTCCGACCGCTGTTGCTCACGGGGCTGACCTGGGGAGTGTGGTGCCTCGTTGCGGCGGTGAGTATCAGGTACATCTAGGGCCCGTCGACCGGCCGGGGTGGAGGTGGATCGGCGTCCCGCGAGTGCGGGCCGACGAGGATGGGCAGGAGTGGCGGGCGCATTCCTGAACGGACCCCGTTGGTCAGACCATGTAGCCCCACTCGCCGAACGCGGTCACACGTGCTCCAGTGTCTCGAAGAGCACACCGGATCACGTAGCCCGGCGGCGATTCCACCGGGTACCCATCCGTCCTCCAGGCGTGCGTGGCCATACGCTGCAGAGTGGGCGCTCTGATCGCCGGTGAAGAGTTGTGGCCGGTAGCGCCAGCCGAATGTCGTGTCGTTCGGCCCTGGTCCTCCACGTGGGCTTGCCATCACGATTGGACGATGACCACTGGAACGACATGCCCAGATGCGCTGGGGCCCATCATGCGGGGTTCGCCTGCGCGATGCCTGCTCGACTGTCACCGAAGGCTGTCAGCCTGATGGGCGCGAGCGAAGGCGGCAACGCGAAGAGGAGGGTCGTCACCAACGGCGGCGCAGGTGGAGTCTGGTGCCTCGGGTTCATCGGTGCCCTCGCCTATTACCTGCATACCCATTCGGGCACATTCTGGCTCGTGGTGCTGGCGTTCATGAAGGCTCTGTTCTGGCCGGCGTTTGTCGTGTACCACGTGCTGCAGTTGCCTACATGAACTGAGGGTGTGGTGACGCGACGGGATCACTGCGACAGCTCAGCATGCCGAGCGTCGGGCGGCGGCCACCGGCGCCCACTGGTCGGGTCCTGGCTGCCGCCGCGCTCCACCAAGGGAATGTTGTCCGCGCTGGCGAGATCGGAGATATCCGCCATTCCGGAGCGAAGCGCGTCGATCACTGGCAATGTGGTCGACATGGATCTGGTCGATGTCGATGCATTCGAGGCCCTGGTGGCCGATGCGCTGGCGACGATCCCTGACGGACTTCGTGTGGAGATGGAGAACGTGGCGATCATCATCGATGACGAGAGCCCACCGGGCCCGCTCTACGGACTGTACGAGGGCATCCCGCTCACGAGTCGTGGCAGCTATACGGGGGCGAGTCCCGATCGGATCACGCTCTTCCTCGCTACGATCTGTCAGTCCGCAAGCACGACCGAGGACTTGGCCCGCCGGGTGCGCGTCACATTGCTCCACGAAGTCGGACATCATTTCGGCATCGATGACGTGCGCCTCCGGGAGCTGGGCTGGGCCTGAGATCCCGCGGCCCGGCGAACGTTCCTGGCTGCGGCGAGCCCACCACCCCGGAATTGTGCCTGTTTCGACTCGCAGGAACGGCATGCACCTCCGGTGACGCCGCGAAAGCGCTGTCCGGCACGTCAGCGGTGGTGGGGATCATGGGAATCGGGATGGCGGACGGCCCGACAGCGTCGGCGCCCTGCTCCTCGCCGCTCCCGCAGTTGCCCGCCCCGTTGCGGGACGGATTCACCTTGTCGCTTCCGACCGGCGGGAGCGACATCGTCACGCCGGGCAAGCCGTCCAGCGCGTCCACGTATGTCGTCCTGCCCATGGGGCGTGCCGTGCCTGCCAACGATCCAAACGGCATGCCGACTCGGCAGAGGGATGTCAACCAGAGCTCGACCCTGTCCGACTCCGTGCATCGCTGCGGTACGACCGACCTCGACCTCGCAGCTCCGGAGACCGTGTTCGCTCCCGGATCCATCGCCGGGCTGACCAGCGGCAAGATCGTCACGTCCGGTGTCGCTGTGTCGCGGTGTCGATGGCGACGCCCCGGAGTCGGTCGGTGTGGACGGACGCGCCATCCGTTTCGACCGGCCAGGGGCTGACGCTCATGACCGCGCGTCCGGGTGTGATCCAGTTCAACACGGGCATCGGCTACTTCACCACGCAGCGGGTGGGTCACATCGCCCTCGCCGGTCAGATCCTGGTGGGCACCGACTGATCGCCGAACCACCCGGCTCCGGGAGTACCGGACGAACACCATGTACCGTCCGCCGCGTCCGTGGCCCGGACCGCCTGACCAGAGGCGACCGGACGGCAGTGCACAGGCCGGTCGAACGGTGGGTGGTCACCGGTGCGGGCTGCCGAAACGGCAGCATCGGAGGAGCGCTGTCCGGATGAGGGTTCGTATCCTGGTTCCTCACGAGTCGGACCGACCCGGCAACCGCTGGAAACGACCGTGACGCGGTCGATCGACCGCACGGTGGAATCAGTCGGCGAGTGAACCGAGCACCTCGGTAGGGTGGCGATAGGCCTTGATCTCGACCAGATTCCCACTTGGATCCGAGAGCATCATCTTGCCCTGTTCGATGGGCTCGCCCACATGGGAGATCGTCGGCGGCTCGATCACATGGGCCGCACCGGTGCACCGGGTTGCCAGCGCTTCCCAGTCGACCCAGTCCACGGTGGCACCAAAATGCCTGTTCTGCTGCCCTGGCGTGCCACGACTGGTTGGATCGTCGTGAAGGGTCACCTGTGCCCCGAAGATCAGCACATCTGCGACTGCATCGCCACGGCGACCGATCTCCGCACCCAGCTCCGTCGTGTAGAAGTCGATGGCCTCCCGGAGTTCTGCCACTGGAAAGGAGAGATGGAAGATCGGGCGCATGGGAATACCTCCTGTGTGGTCCCGGACGTTACCCACAGGGCAGGAGCGTTCCGTGGACGGGCGACTGCGGACCGGATGTCGCCAGCACGATCCCATGACCGTGGGTCTCGCCGGGACGGCACAGGTGCATCGACGCCGGAGCGGAAGGATCGGCAGGGTTGGTGGCCAACGTTCCGACGGCCCAGCCGCGCACCCGGTTGTCCGGCCAGTTGACCAGCACCGCGCTGGACGGTGGCAAGGCCCGGACGGCGACCACCGAGGTCGCGTCTCCCGAGGCGACGCCAACCCTGATCCGGCCCTCCAGGGACCTGTCGGCGCAGAACGTCTCGCTCCTGTCGAAGTACCCCTGACGTGACACCATGCCCTCCGACCAGGGGTCCCGTGCCCGACGGGTCGGTGAGCGCCGACCGGAGATGCCGGCTCTACAGGGGACGGGCGGCCGTCGGCTCAGCGCCCGTCCCGCAGGTTCACGTCCATCTGGGGCCGGGTGCCCGGTTCGAGCCACGACCGGCCGCAGTCCTCGCACCGGTGAGGAGGCGGGTGGCCCGGGGGCAGGTCGCATTCACACTGGTCGAGCTTGCGGGCGTCTGCCGCGCCGCACCCGCTCATCGTCGAACCTCCGACCGTCCCGTGTGCTCCATCGGACCAGGATACGGTGCCGCCGCCCCGTCGAGAACGCGCCCGTGGGGCTCGAGCGGCACCCGGCCCGGATCGTCCGGTGGGACCTCAGCCCACGAGCCACAGCACGGCCGGGAAGAACACGCCCTCGTCGTAGGCGTAGCCGGCCGTCCCGTCCGGCAGTGCTCGGCGGGCGATCCCCTGCACCCGCGTCGACGCGGCGAAGGGGAAGACGTCCCGGCCGATCCACAGGTAGGGGAGGTCGTGGCCCAGGCGCTGGTCGACCGTCCGGTAGGCGGCCACCCGGGTGGCGTGGTCGAGGGTGGTCCGGCCGGTGACGAGCGCCGCCTCGATGGCCGGGTCCGCGTTGCGGGCGAAGTTGAGGCCGAGGGTCCCGACCGGCTCGACGGTCGTGGTACTGAGCCATGGGTAGTTGAGGTCCGGGTTGACTGCGCCGAACTGCGCCGAGGGCACCGCCTGGAAGGCCCCGGTGAGCAGATTGACGATGGCGTCGGCCTGCTGGACGATCGTGATGCTGGCCTGGACGCCGGCCCGGGTCCACATCTCCTGGATGACCTGCACGAGCTGGGTGATACGGGGGTCGGGGGTGGTGCTGAGTTCGATGACCGGAGGGCCGTGCTGGCTCGTGTAGGAGCGGATGAGCGCGGCGGCGCCGGCCGGGTCATGGGCGGGGTAGCCGGTGGGGCCGTAGTAGGGGGAGTCGGGAAGGAACATCCCGTTCACCAGCTGAACGGTTCCGTTGCCGAAGACCTTCTGGATGGCCGCCTGGTCGGTCGCCTTGGCCAGCGCCAGGCGGACCCTGGCGTCGTCGGTCGGTGGGTGGACGCAGTTGAGGAGGACGAATCCCATGGTGGGTGACCCGACGACCGGCGAGGTCTGGATGAGGGCCTGGTATCCGGGTGCGTCGTGGAAGTGCTGGTAGGTCCGGGGGTCGATCGAGACGATGGCGTCGACCGATCCGGTCCGCAGTGAGTCTTCTCGCTGGGTGGTGTCGGGGACCGGGCGGAACGTGATCTGGTCGAGATAGGGGAGCCCGGCCTGCCAGTAGTGGGCATTGCGTGTGGCGGTGAAATGCCCGTTGGGCTGCCACGCCGAGTAGACGAACGGGCCCGTCCCGACCGGCGGCGCGGTCGGGTGGTCGAGCGTCGACTGGGCGGCGACGTAGCCCACCTGCGTGGTGAGCGCGGCGTCGAACCCGGTGGTCGGCGAGGTCAGGGTGAACACCACGGTGTGGTCGTCAGGCGTGGCGACCGAGGCCACCCCCTTCAGTGCCCCGCCGGTCAGTGCGGACGACTGCAGCGCGTCGAAGTTGTTCCGAACCACCCGGGCCGTCAGTGCCGTGCCGTCGTGGAAGGTGACGCCCGGGCGGAGGGTGAGCGTCCACGTGTCGTAGGTAGCGTTGGGTGTGAGCGACCGGGCCAGGTACGGCCGGATGGAACCGTCCACCGCCACCGCCATGAGCGGGTCGTAGACGGTGTTCGCGTACAGGAGCCCGTTGGTGTCCCACCGGTTCTGGGACGGCGAGAAGCCGTCGATCTCGGCCATCGTGCCGACGGTGAGTGACCCACCGCGGACCGGCGGTCCGGCGGCCCGCGCAGTGGTGGTCACCGGTGACGCCGCCGTACCCGACGAGCAACCGGCCAGCCCGGCGGCGGTCGCACCCCCCAGTGCCAGTGCACCGCCTGCTGCCGCGGTGCGGCCCAGGAACGTCCGGCGGTCCATGCCGCGCTCTGTCATCCGGGCACTCCCCCCTTCTGCCGCCCCGTCCGTCTCGGCCGCCACCGGTGGCCGGGCCACGAGGTCGCGGCCGGACGGTTCCCCCGGAGCCGGCGTGGTTCGAGCAGCTTGCCAGCCCAACGGGCCGCGTGCCACGACGACCGGGGTCGGAACGCGTCCCAGCATGGCCCGCGCCGGGCCGGTAGGTTGCCTGCCGTGGTCACTCGGGACAGCCGACTGAAACGCCTCCAACGGCGGCCGGTGCCCACGTGGTGGTCGGACGCAAAGCTCGGCGTCTTCGTCCACTGGACCATGGCCGCGGTGCCCGCCTTCGCCCCGGTCGGCGACGACATGGGCGGCCTCATCGGCTCGCACCGGCGGGACGCCTTCGCATGGTCGCCCTACACCGAGTGGTACGAGAACTCGATCCGGTTCCCCGACAGTCCCGCCGGCCGCCACCACCGTGCCACCTACGGGGATGAGCCCTACACGGCGTTCCGCGGACCGTTCGAGGACGGGATCGCACAGTGGGACCCCGAGGCGTGGGCGGGCCGGTTCGCCGCCACCGGCGCCCGGTACGTCGTCCTCGTAGC
This sequence comes from uncultured Actinomycetota bacterium, assembly GCA_963835445.1. Taxonomy (GTDB): domain Bacteria; phylum Actinomycetota; class Acidimicrobiia; order Acidimicrobiales; family RAAP-2; genus Bog-756. The sequence continues at coordinate 968,558 of CAWIFO010000007.1, read as the reverse complement.
CAAGCATCACGACGGCTACTGCTTGTGGCCGTCCGAGGTGGCCAATCGGCGTCGTCCCGGATGGCACAGTCGCCGGGACGTCGTCGGCGAGATGGCCGATGCCGTCAGGGGTGCGGGCATGCGCTTCGGCCTGTACTACAGCGGCGGACTGGACTGGACGTTCGACGACCGGCCGATGGGGTCGCTGGCCGACATGCTCGCCGCCGTGCCCCGGGGGGACTATCCGCCCTACGCGGAGGCCCAGGTACGCGAGCTGATCGACCGCTACCGACCGAGCGTCCTGTGGAACGACATCGCCTGGCCCACCACGGCCAACCGGCTGTGGCGGCTGTTCGAGCACTACTACGCCACCGTGCCCGACGGGGTGGTCAACGACCGGTGGATGCCGTGGAACCCGCTGCTGGCTGCGGCCCGGTCATCGCTGGTGAGGCGCGCCGTCGACGGCACCGTGGGGCGCCTCGCCTCGCTCGACGGGGGGATCGTGCCGCCCAAGCCGCCGCACTTCGATGTGCGGACACCCGAGTACGTGGTGTTCGACGCTGTCCAACGCACGCCGTGGGAGTGCGTCCGGGGCATGGATCACAGCTTCGGGTACAACGCCGCGTCCCGACCCGAGGACTTCATCGGCCGAGAGGACCTGCTCTGGCTGCTCGCCGACATCGGCGCCAAGGGCGGCAACCTCCTCATGAACGTGGGGCCCCGGGGTGTCGACGGCGCCATCCCCGACGAGCAGCTCGAGCGTCTCGGCTGGCTGGGGGAGTGGGTCGTGCCCAACCACCGCGCCCTGATGGGAACCCGACCCTGGGTCCGCCCCGGAACGACGACCGTGGACGGCAGACCTGTCCGCTACACGTCCCGGGACGACACCGTGTTCGCCCTGGTGCGCGGCGACCCGGGTACGGCGGTGCTGGGCGAGATCCGCCCGACGCCGACCACGGCGGTCTCCACGGCGGACGGCCGGCCGCTCAAGTGGTCCGACACGTCGATCGGGCTGTCGGTCGACGTCCCCGTCGGAGCGCGTGCCGGGGAGCCGACCGTGGTGGTCCTCGAGTGCGTCGAAGCGCGGGCCGAACCAGCCGATGGCACCGCCGCCCCGGCCTCGGGACAGGCGGCGCCACCCGACCCGCGGGCCTGGATCTAGACCTCGATGTTCTTACCCCGCATGACGAAGGTGTCGGGCTCGGGGAAGTGCAGCGACTCGTGCCCGTCCGAGTCCCACTTCACCAGGTACGGCGGGCTGCCGTCGCTGTTGCGGACCTCGACGATCACGCCGAGCTGCTCGCCGAGCCCCGCATGTAGTCCGTCCCTCACCAGCCGGTCACCGACTTCTGCGTACATGGCGCCTCCTCCTTGCCGTGGTGTGTCCTTCGCCATCGTGCGCCGCCCGACGCCGGAGATCAAGGGCCGAACGACCGCGCGACGCGGTCAGGCCCGTGATGCCATCGCCCGGTCGGACATCGTGACGAAGTCGTGTGCCCACCACGCCTCGAAGAACGTCGCCGGGCCCTGCGCCGTCGCCGGGACGAGCCGGGTCCCGTTGTCGGGTGAGGCGAGTCCACCGGGCAAGGTCGGGTCGTAGGTGGCGAGCACGGTCCACGACGGGTTGATGTCGAGCTCCATACCCCGCACCACCCCGGCACGTACGAGGAGCGCGGCCAGCTGCGCCGGGGCGAGCAGGGGACCGGTGGCGTAGACGAGAGCACCGTCGGCGGTCACCCCGGCACCGGACCGCCACTGCTGCTCGACACCGGGTACCGAGTGGGCACACGACGTCGCGCCGCACGTGTTGCCCCATGCCTGCCAGTCCGGGCCGACGGCCGACGTCGTGGGTTGGCCGTCGGCCACGATCGGCACCAGGTTCTGGCGCACGGCGACGACGTCGGGCGTCATCGTGACGTCGGTGCCCCAGGCGCCGACGTCCACCGTGCCGTCGGACCGGACGACCAGGGACGCCGCGCCGTCGACCAGTGGAACGACCACCCGGCCATCCGTGTAGTAGCCACCGCCCGCGGTGGCCATGAGGAATCCTCCGTTGAACGCCGCCACCAGTGAGGCGGCGTCGCCGGGCTGGACCGGCGCCGTGTACCGGTAGGGACCGCCGCCCGGGCTCTCCGACCCGGAATAGAGGCGGGCCGACAGGAGATGGGTGTCCATCCAGGCCACCCCGGCGGGTTCGGTCCCGGAAGGCGGCACCAGGCTGGTCTCGTAGACGGCCGGTACCCCGTCGACGAGCCGACCGGTGCCGCGCCACTGCCCCTCGCCCGGTGCGGCGCCGGCGGTGAACGGGGCGATCGCGGCGGGCACCGGGAGCGGGGTGCCGATCCCGCCATGCCGCGGGTGGGCCGGGGCCGCCGTCACCGTGGTGGTCGGTCGGGCGGTCGGTCCCGACGCGGTGGACGCCACCGGGCGGGACGACGAGCCGCCGCCGCACGAGGCCAGGACCACGGCGACGACGGCGAGCGAGCAGGTGCGGGCGGGGCTCCAGCCGGGGAGTCGGGTGGTGGCGCCCATCGGACCAGGTTAGGGAGTCGGACGGGCCGGGGTGCGTCAAGGAAGGCCACCCGGCGCAGCGCCGGAAGGGAAGTCACCCGAGGCCCGGATCCGCCGGCACGGCGGGCGCCATCGGTGGCGCGGTTCCAGCGGCAGGACGTGGTCATGGACCACCGCAGGCAAATGGACGCCCAGTGTCTCGCGGACAGGTCGGTCATGGACTCGCCGGTGGAGCGCCTCGGACGGGATGCCTCGACCGTGGACGACGAGGGGAGCGCGGACGACCGCCCGGGCGCGGGTGCCGGCGGCGGCCGGACTCCCGTCGATGACGTGGCCCGGGACTACTGCTGGGCGAGCGTCGGTCCTTCGGCCCGCACCTTGGAGACGCTCTCGATCGAGGTGCGCAAATCGTGCAGCCAGGTGGCCTCGCGCTGGCCGACGAAGCGCACGCACCACGCCAGGGCCTCGCTCCGGCTCCTCGCCACACCGGCCGCCAGCAACGTGTCCAGCACCTCGCGTTCGCCGATCCGCAGCCGCGTCATGACCGGGACCCCCAGGCCGGTGAAGACCGTCGTGGCCTCGCCGGTCCGGACGCCCCACGCCACCGAGCGACCGGTGGCCGGTTGCACCCGGTCGGCGATCTCCATGCGGGCCGCCCGGGTTGCCTCACGGAAGGCGGCGGGATCGCCCCCGCCAGGGCTGTCGGCGGCGAGCGCCCCGATGATCAGGATCTCGTCGTCGTCGACGGTCAGACGGGGTGGCCCGTCGAACCACCCGCCGGGGATCGTCGGGGTGATGAGCTCCTCGAGGTCGGTCAGCTCTGGCTGTGTAATCATACTTACCAGATTACACCCCATGTCGACAGGACCGATCCACTACGGCTGACCAGGGTGTCAGTCACCGCCTAGGGCTGGCGCCGGTCGATCAACGGCTCCAGGCGACGGTCCGGGACCAGCCACATGATTGCCACCGTGGCGTACAGCGCGAGCGCCACCCAGTTCGAGACGAAGGCGAATGCGACCCCCAGGGCGAACAGGGCAGGGGACAGCTTGCCCTTGACGTCGCGTCCGAGTGCTGTCCGCAAGGCCGAGTCGGGTCCCTGCGAGTGGACGATCACGAGCTGGAGGAGGTAATAGGCCACCGCGGCGAGGATCTGCACGATCCCGTAGGCGACCACCGGTGCCGGGGCGAAGTGCTCGACGGACATCCACCGGGTGGCGAAGGGGAAGAGCGACAGCCAGAACAGGAGATGGAGGTTCGCCCACAGGATCCCGCCGGTGACACGGCCCACCGTCTTCACCAGGTGATGGTGATTGGCCCAGTAGATGCCGATGAAGACGAAGCTCAGCACGTAGGCCAGGAGCGACGGCAGGATCGAGCGAAGGGCGGCGAACGACGAGCCCGCCGGCAGGCGGAGGTCGAGCACCATGATGGTGATGATGATGGCGAGTACGCCGTCGCTGAACGCTTCCATCCGGCCGGGCGTCATGGGGGCACCCTATGCGGGGCCCGCACGGGCGTCATCCGGCGCCCTGCGCCATGTCAGGTGGCGCGGCAGTCGCGTAGCCAGGCGGCGCCGGCGGCGCCGATCAGGTCCGGACTGTCCTCCGGGTCGAGGTGACGGTCGTGCTCGACGAACGTGTACGAGCCCGGGCCGAGATGTTCGGGCCCGTGCGACTCACCATGGCCGAGGAGATCGAGCACCAGGCAGCGGGCCATGTCCGACACGTGAGGCACCACCTAGCACCACGGGCGGGAGGAGGTGGGGCTCCCGTTGAGGACGGCCACGGGATCCCCGGCGCCACATCGTGGACAGCCGTCCGCCTGCCGCCGCCGCTGTGGACCGTCCTCGCTGGCGGCGCCGTGTCCGTGGCGCCCGTATTTGGTAGCAAGTGCTATCCTACGGCGAGGCATCCCGTCGGGTCGCCTGGTCGCGTCGTCGTCGACGGTCCCAGCGACGACAGGAGAGGAGCGGCCGTGCCCCGTCCGGCGAAATACGATGACACCGCGCTACTCGACCGCTCCTACGAGCTGCTGTGGCGCGACGGTTGCGACGCCGTGTCGATCCGGGACCTCGAGACGGCGCTCGACCTGCGAGCGCCGTCGATCTACCGGCGGTTCCACAGTCGGAACGAGCTCGTGGCCCGCTCGGTCGGCCGGTACGTCGACCGCGTCGTGGCCGGCCGGATCCGGCGTCACCTCGACGGCGCCGACGACCCGGTGGCCGGGCTGCGAGCCTTCTTCACCTCCGTCCTCCAGCCCGCACCGGGGGAGTCCGTGCCACGTGGCTGCCTGCTCACGGTGACCGCCGGACAGGTGGCCTGCGGCGATCCCGGGGTGCGGGCGGCCGTGGAGGCCGGGTTCGGATCGGTCGAGGCCGCCTTCCGGACCCATGTCGGCCGGGCCGTGGTCCAGGGCCGAACCGCGCCCGGTGCCGACATCGACGCGCTGGCGGGCGCACTGTTCCTCGCCTTCGAGGGGCTGCTGGTGCTCGCCCGCAATGGGCGGACCGGCCTGGGCCCCGCCGTCGAGCAGCTCCTGGACGCCTGCTTCCCGTCCGACCCGACCGGCACCTCGCCGTCACCCGAAAGGACCTCCGACCATGCCTGAAGCACGGCCCGTGCGATTCGTCGCCCACTTCACCGTTGACGATCCGGAGCGCTACCGCGTCTACGAGAAGGGGTTCTTCCCCATCCTGCGTGCGCACGGTGGGCGGTTCCTCACCTACGACGACGCGCCGGTCGTGCTCGAAGGTGAGCATGCCGCCGGACGGACCGTGCTCCTCGAGTTCGACTCGGAGGAGGCCCTGTCGGGGTGGTGGGAGTCGCCCGAGTACCGGGCCCTGGCCGAGCACCGCCATGCCGGGACGACCACCCACGCCGTGTATTTCGTGCACGGCCCGCCGGCCCGCGGCTGACGTCGAGGGTTCGCTGGCACCGGCCCGCCCCCGGCCCGCCCCCGGCCCGCCCCCGGCCCGCCCCCGGCCCGCCCCGGCCCGCACCAGTTGTTTCCACGAAGGGTGGGACACGGTAGAACGGTCGGCAACCGGGACGTGCAGGGGAGGAAGTCGGATGACGATGGCCGATGTGCCCGTGCTCTTCGCCGACCGCAGCGGCTGTCGCCCGATCACCGCCGGGTCGTGCTCGTCGCTCCCACCGAACGGGGACGGGTGCCGTCCGGGCGTCCGACGGCCCGGATCATGGCGATCCACCACGCCCGGTGGCGTGCGCTCACCGTCGACGAGCTGCACGAGCCGACCCGTCAGCTGAACGAGGCCCGGATGACCGGGGACCCGACCCGACCTGACCGACCGACGCCGGCGAGCGTCCGGATGCCCGACCGAGGAGCTCCATGTACCGACTGCTGAACGTCGACGGACGTGCCGCACTCGAGGAAGACGGGCGGTGGTTCGACCTCGCCGTACTCTCGGGCGACCCGGCGCTGGCCGACCCGATGGCAGCGGTGGCCCGGGCCGGTGAACTCCACGGACTGGCCGAGCGTTGCCGCGTCCGCTGAACCGGGCGGCACGGTGAGCGGTGCGCGACTCGGGCCCCCGGTGCCCGCTCCGCGCCAGGTCTTCGGCATCGGGCTCAACTACCGCGACCACGTCGGGGAGAGCGGCATGGAGCTGCCCTCGGCGCCGCTCACGTTCACCAAGTTCCCGAGCTGCATCGTCGGCCCGCAGGACGAGGTCCCGCTGTCCGGCGGGCTCGTCGACTGGGAGGCCGAACTGGTGGCGGTCATCGGGACCCGGGCGACGGGGGTCCCGGTCGACGAGGCGTGGGGCGCCGTGGCCGGACTGATGCTCGGCCAGGACATCTCCGACCGCGAGGTCCAGCTCACCGGCAGTCCCGCTCAGTTCTGCCTGGGCAAGAGCTTCACCGCATACGGGCCGACCGGCCCGGCACTGGTGTCGGCCGACAGTTTCGAGGACCCCGACGACATCGGGCTGTGGTGCGACGTGGCCGGCGAGCGGATGCAGGGGGCGCGCAGCAGCCTCCTCATCTTCTCCGTCCCGGTCCTGGTCGCCTACCTGTCGTCGATCACGACGCTGTACCCGGGTGACCTGATCTTCACCGGGACGCCGTCCGGGGTGGGCATGGCCCGGGGCCGTTTCCTCGCCCCCGGCGACCTGGTCGTGACCGGAGCCGAGGTGATCGGCGAGTTGCGGAATCCCTGCGTGGTCGGCCGGGGACCGCTCGCCCTCTGATCGGGCGGCCCCTCCCGGACCCGTGGACCGCTGCGAACGGGACGGAAGGGAAACGGGGTGCCGCGCCGACCCCGTGTGGCCGAAGTCGCCGCCAGGGGCCGGCCCCCCGGTCCGTGTTCGGCAAAGGGCCTAAGGTGGGCTCAGGAACGACGTGGCGCCGATCGGGTGCCGTTCAGATTCGCCCGACAAGGCCACCGACCCTGAACCGTTGAAGCGGCCGATGGGAGAACCGTGCCTCCAGATGGCGAGATGCAGATGGGTGGACAGCTCGATCAGGATCACGCGCCGGAGACGAATGGGCGGATGTCCGTGTGTCGACGATGTGGATCCCAGACCGATGGCCCGGACGGAGGGCACCACCTTCCCACGGACCGCCAGATGGTCCGCATCAGCGAGTGGCTCATCGCGGAGTCCCAGAAGTCGCACATCAAGCGCGTACGGGAGGCCCGGGGGGGATAGTCGCGTTCGGGCCGGCGGACCCATGGCGGGGGCACCACGACCGAGGTTCCCGGAGATCGTGAATTGCGGGGTGATTCGTGCGTTGAAGGTTCAATTGCTCTACGTCGACAGCTGTCCGCACCGGACCGTCATGGAGGAGCGCCTTCGCCACGTTCTGGATCTGCTCGGTAGTGCAGCAACGGTCGAGCACTGTCTCGTCGACACTCAGGAAGCAGCCGACCTGTACGGTTTTGCCGGATCTCCTTCGATCCTGCTCGATGGACGTGATCCGTTCCGGACGACCACCGAAACGTTCGGGCTGACCTGTCGGGTGTACTCCACGCCCGAAGGTCCAGCAGGTGCACCGACGGTGGAGCAGCTCACGAGAGCCGTAAGGGAAGCAGCCTCCAACTGACCTGCCGGATGCCCGGCGTGCCCGTGGGTCCCTCACCAGCGGTCGGGACACGAAGCTGGAATGCCTCCGACGAGCCGCTTGGCCCTGCTCCCCTTCAGGCGGTGCCCCATGGTGCATCCTCGGGTTCCCTCGGCGAGCAGCAACGGTCGTCTGCCGTGCCCGCCGGAGTGGACGGTCCCATCGAACGAGGCGCTCCGCCTCTGGCTGCCTCCCCGTTCAGCGACCACGGTGGAACGTGGGGGCGAAGCCGTTCGGGGTTCGGATCGACCGACACCGAGGCGCAGGGCAACGCGCGATGGCCGGAACGAGTCATCAGACGAGAGACCGGGCCAACGAGGCGGTCGGAGTCCTGACCGGGAACACGGACCTGAAGTCGGAGGGCCGGGCCGACCGGCAGGGCGGTGAGGCCAAGGAGAAGGCCGGCAGGACGGAGGAGCACGTCGAAGGAGCCATCGACGAGGTGAGGAGCATCGTCCACCCGGAGGAGCCGACCGGGTCCCGTGGCATCGACGATCGTCATCGCGGTGTCACGTCGACCCACGGGGGGTAGGGCGTCGCCGTCGGGCCGCTGATGCCGGAGTCCGGCCGACGGACGTGCACCGAGCGGACACGTCGGAACCTCGGGGGCGCGCCAGCGAGCGTCCGGGACCGATCCCGGCGTGGAGGCAGTCGTCCGAGTGGATCACCCGTCGGCACGCACGGATGCCCGAGTAGACCGCCCCGCGGGACGCGTCAGCCCCCTGCCGGCCGCCACCTGCGGTGTCGAACAGGTGAACGATGGGCGCCCGCCCGGCGCATCGTCGACGAGGGCGAACTCACGAGACCGCTGCACCACGGCGACCTGGACCTCGATGCAGGCGAGCGTTGCCTCCCGCCAGACATGAATCCCTTGGCCCGAAGGCCAGGTGGAGGATGGGGGGCGGTGGGGGCGGCACCCGTCGGGCAACACGCCGCCGAGTGGAGCGCGGCGGTGGGGGAGTCCATGGGTGCAAGCTTCCACGCCGGTACGCCCACTGCGGGGAGTGGCGTTCCGCCACCGACGGACGCCGCGCAGTACGGTGGGCGAGGGGAAGCACGTCACGACAGGGGGAAGCGATGACGACGGCCGAACTGGCGACGGACGAATTCCAGGCACGGGTGTTGTCCGGTGGTGGTCGTCCCGATGCACTGCGGGCCGCCACCGCGCTGCGGGCCGGGGACCTGGCCGCCCGCAATGACGTGGCCGCCCTCGCCCTGCACGTGGCCGTCGTCACCCCCGAACGGCTGGTCGACGTCTACGACGGCCTGACCGAGGGGTGGCTGGGCACGGCCCCCGACGCGCCCGCGGTCTCGGGCCCGACCCTGGGACCCGCCGACGTGTCCGACCGGCTGTGGGAGGGCCTGTGGGACCTGGTGTTCGACCCCGACGCCGGCCGCGATCCCGCCGACATCACGGTGCGGACCGCCGCGCTGACCGAGTTCCTGGACCCGGAGTTCCATGAGCGCGTGGCGGCCATGGCCCTGCGCTACCCCGGTGTGGCCGAGGCCGCGGCGGGCGGCATCCCACCCCGGTTCACCCTCGAGGACCTGGCCAGGTGCCCCCGCGACTCGCTCGGCGGCGCCATGCACTCCTTCGTGGTGGACAACGGGTTCGACCTCGAGGTCCTCGACCGCGACTCGCTCGGCCTGCAGCAGCTGCCCCCGCCGCTCGACTACTGCAACGTGCGCATCCTGCAGTGCCACGACATCTGGCACCTCGTGGCCGGTCACGCTACGTCCGGCCTGCACGAGGTGTCGGTGTCCGGGTTCCAGATGGCCCAGTTCGGCCACCAGTACTCGTCGATGTTCCTCGGGATGCTGCTGACCAAGGTGGCCGTCACCCAGGCACCCGAGATCACGGGCTTCACCCTCGACACGATTCTGACCGGGTACCGGCACGGGCGGGAGACCCCGCCGCTGCTGGGTGTCGAGTGGGAGACCGTGTGGGACGCTCCGATCCCCGAGATCCGGACCAGTCTCGGTGTCACCCCGTACGACTCGCCCTATCCGGCGTGGATGCTCGAGGAGCTGCAGGGCCAGGAACCCCGTACGGCCTGACCCTCAGCTGAGGATGTTGACCGCCCGCGAGATCACGAGGGCCACGGTCAGCAGCGACGCCAACGACTGCAGCATCATCAGGAGCTTCGACCACGGGGTGAGCGGCATCGTGTCGGTCGGGCTGAAGGCCGTCGCGTTGGTGAACGACGTGTAGAGGTAGTCCAGGAACTGCGGCGCCCACCCCGGGGACACACCCGGCACCGACATCTGGGGGAAGAGGAAGTCGGGACGCCGGTGGGTCGGCTGCAGCCGTGCGACCACGCCGCCCCGGTCGAGTTCCCAGTACCAGAGACCGAAGACGATGACGTTGGTGAGCCAGATGGGCACCGAGGCGAACACCAGCGAGCGGCCGCCGGCCGTGGTGTGCGCCAGGAGGGCCCGGATCAGCTCCCCCAGAGCCACCATGTTGGCCGCAGTGATGACGGCGATCATGACGAGGGAGAGCCAGCGAAGTGCCGACTCCTCGCGCCCGAGTCGATGGGGGTTGGCGATGAGGAGGGCCACCAGCAGGACGCCCTCGAGGACGGGGATGAGCCAACGGGGCCCGAGGCCCTGGATCACCCGTTCGGGGAGCACGACCTGGAGGGCGATGGCGACGACGATGGCCGTGACCGCCGGCCAGCGTGGCTCACTGGCCGACGGGACGCCCCAGGCCACGGCATCGTCGCGCTCGTGCCCCCGCGAACCGGTCGACCACCAGTCCGGGGTGTCGGACGGTCCGGTGGGCAGGGAGCTGGCGTCACCAGGGGATACGGGTGGGAGCTCGCTCATCACCGGTCACCGTAGTCAACGCCGTCGCCGGGACGGCCGATGCGCATGCATCCACCGGTGACCAGGGACGGCCCGGGGCCGGCCGGACCCGGGTGATCAGCTGAGGACGGTGAAGGTGATCCCGGACCCAAGGAGCCGGGTGCGCAGCGACGGTCCGAGCGCCGACGCCGTAGTGACCTGGCCGGCGGTCTCGGGGAGGACGTCGAGTGCGAGCGACAGCGCCGCCTCCGCGATCATCTTCGAGGTCTCGGAGTAGCCGGGGTCGCCGCCGGCCACCTCGGTCACCACACGTGCACCACCGCCCTCGCCGACGAACCGGACGGCGAACCACGCCGCCTCGCGTTGGGCCGGCGTCGGACCGCTGCCGGACGGCCGCAGCCGAAGGAGCGCCCGACGGGCGGCAGGGACCTGGGCGACTGCCATCAGGGCCGCGGCGCCGCCGACCATGCCGGCCAGTGCGACAGGGCTGTCACCGGCCCAGTTGTGCGAGTAGCGGAAGTCCGGGCCGTAGCGGGGGAGTTGGCGGGCCGACTCGGCGACGATCAGCGGGTCGATCGTCGGCATGGGCACCACCCACCAGCCGGTGTCGGCGTCGCGGCCCACCTTCCCGGTGACCACCCGGACCGAGCGGCCCTCCGGCTCGGGCTCGACCCGGCGACGGATGGCCTGGGTGGCCCGGCCCTGGCGCATCCGGCCCATGACCTGGAGGGCGGATGCGGCGGTGCCACCCGAGAACGTGCCCCGCATGCGCACGTAGCCTCGTATCGTCACCGGCACGCCCTCGGGCAGGTGGTCGACGGTGAACTGGGCTCCGAGGTCGTGGGGCACGGAGTCGAAGCCACAGGCATGGAGCAGGCGGGCGCCGGTGGCCACGGCCCGGGCGTGGTGCCTCAGATAGGTGAGGTCGGCGAATTCGGGCTCCCCGGTCAGGTCCAGGTAGTCAGTGCCGGTGTCGGCGCAGGCGGCAACCACCGGGTCACCGTGGACGAGGTAGGGGCCGACCGTGGTGATCAGCACGCGGGTGCGCTCGGTCAGCTGGCGCAGGGCGATCGGGTCGGTGGCGTCGACGGTGACGAGTTCGTGGTCCCCGCCGGTGCGGGCGCGGACCGCCGCGAGCTTGCCCGGGTTCCGACCGGCCAACCCGATGCGCAGCGACGACGGTGCCCGGTCCGCCAGGTACGCGGCGATGAGCCCGCCGGTGAAGCCGGTGGCCCCGAGGAGGACGATGTCGAGGTCACGGGCGTCGGCGGGCATGCCGGCGACTCTACCGAGTCGACCGACGGGCGGACCCGACGACCGCGGTGGGCCTGCGTACCCGACCGGGTCGGGTCGACCACACTCCCCATGAGAACCCTCTCATCACCAGTTCATGGCCGACTTAGAAACCGTCGTCACACTCGAGGGCACGAGGGCGGCCGAACGGGCGCCCGCAGACAGGACGAGGGGTCCCCATGGCCAGTACCGCCAAGAAGATCGTGATCACCGCACTCGCTACGGGCGGCATCGTCGCCGGAGTAGCCACGGCGTCGGCGGCGCCACTGCGCTCGGCGTCGCCCGTGGCCGCCACGTCGGCCGAGGAGCAGATGCTCCATGCGCAGGTGGTGAGCCTGACCGCCAAGGAGCAGGTGCTCCAGGCGACGCTCCGGGCGCGCCACCACGACCAGCCCACCACCACCGTGCCGGCGCACGAGGCGACGGTCGCCTCGACCGGCGCCCACCCGGCGACCGAGACCGAGCCGACCGAGCCGACCGAGCCGACGACCGTACCGGTGCCGACCACGCCGTCGGTCGCCACCGGCGACCACGCGGGGGACACCTCGACCAGGGAGCCCACTGCGGAGCCCGAGTCGGAGGGCCCGACCACGACCACGACCACGGCCGACCCGAGCACCACGACGCCGTCGACCGGTCCGACCACCACCCACCCCGATGGCGAGGGTGGCAACGGCGCACATGACTGACCGCACCCCGCCCGCCCGTCGGGGGCGCCGACGGCACAGTGTGGTCTCCTCCTCGGTCGTGGCCGCCGCCACTGTCGGTGTCACCGGGTTGACGCTGTCGTGGGCCGTCTCCTCCACGGCACCGTCGACCGGGTCGGCCGCCGGCTCGGCCACGCAGGTCTCCCAGCAGATCGCCGCCGACCAGGCCGCCATCACCCGCCTGCGCCAGTCCATCGCCACCACGGACCGGCAGCTCGCCGCCGCTGCCGCGGCACCGCCGCCGACGGTCGTGCCGGCACCGGGCACGGCAGAACCGGCTGCGAACGGGGCTGCGGGCACCACGCCCGCCACGCCCGCATCGGGAGCCACGGGTGCAAATTCGACGGTGGCCGTCGGGCCTGGTTCCGCCCCAGCCCCGGCGGCCGCCGTCCCCGCCGCCGTGTCAGCGGCGCCGGTTGCGACCGCGCCGCCGGCCCCCCCGCCGGTGGCGGTCCCGACGACGCCCCCTGCCACGTCCCCCGCTCCGGCTCCGCCGCCTCCCGTCACCGCGACCACCGGGGCGTCGGCGGCCCGGCCCTGACCGGGTGGGACGTGTGACCGGGACCTCGGTCGTGGGCACCGCGCGGTGCGATGGCCTGTGACGTCACCGTCCAGGTGCCCGCTGACGCGGTCACAGACGCCACCGCCGCAGGTGCAGAGTCGGCCCTGCGGGTGTTCCGGGCGGTCCACCGTGCGTGCACCCGGTTCGACTCCGACAGCCCGTTGATGCGGGTCAACGCCCGACCGGGCCGATGGCACGCCGTCCCGGGCGTCCTGTTCGACGCCGTGCGCGAGGCCCACGCCGCCTACGTGCGCACCCGTGGCCGCTTCGACCCTCGCGTGCTCGGGGACCTCGAGCGCCTGGGCTACGACCGCAGCCTCCGCTTCGAGGACGGTCCGGTCGCCACGGCCGCCGGCGGAACGCTCCGATCGGCGCCTGGCCGGTGGCGGCCCCGGTTCCGGGGCGGCGTCCGACCCGAGTTGCATCTCGGCGGTGATCCGGTCGACCTCGGTGGGATCGGCAAGGGCCTGGCCCTGCGCTGGGCGTGGGAGCGCCTGTCCGCCACCGGCACCGCCTTCCTGGTCGACGCCGGCGGCGACTGCGTCTGCCACGGGAGCGGCATCGGGGTCGACGGATGGAGGGTCGGAGTCGAGCACCCTGCCGGGCGGGACGAGCCGGTCGCCGTGCTGGCGCTGGCCGACCGCGCCGTGGCCACTTCCTCCACCCGGCTGCGGCGGTGGACCGCCGGTGGCATGCCCGCCCATCACCTCATCGACCCGCGGACCGGTCGACCCGGGGTGCGGGACTGGCGGCGGTGACCGTCGTGGCCGACGACCCGGCTTCGGCGGAGGTCGTCACCAAGTCCCTCTTCCTCCACGGGGCCGGGGGCATCGCAGCCGAGGCCCGTCGCCGTTCGGTGGCGGCGTTGTGGGTCGGGACGGACGGCTCGGTGACGACGAGCAGCCGCATGGACCCGTACGTCGTCTGGTTGGCCTCGTGACGACGGTGACCGATCCGTCCGGCGGCACGCCCCGGCCCGTGCCCGACCTCGACGAGCTGTTGGCCGCCCGGCGCGCCACCGACCCCCGGTTCGTCGAGGCGGGCGGGGGCGTCGGTGCCGGGGCCCCGCCCGACCTGGGCTTCGCACCCGGCCGGCCGGGGGAGGCGGCGCGGACGGTCGTGGTGCTGGTTCTCGTCCTCGGCCTGTCGGTGGGCGTCGGCCTGCTCGTCGGCACCCACGGCCGGTCCCTGGTCCACGACAAGATGCTCCCGTGGATCCTCGGCCGGAGTCTCGGCCTCGCCTCGTACCTGGCACTGGCGGCGATGGTCGTTCTCGGCCTCTGGCTCCGCCACCCGTGGCGCTCCCGGTTCCGCCGGCCCACTGCGGCGGCGATCCTGTGGGCCCATGTCACCCTGGCCGCCGGTACCGTCATGCTCGTGGCCGGGCACCTGACCGCACTGGCCCTCGACCGATATGCAGGCGTCGGTTGGACAGGGGTGTTCGTCCCCTGGGGCGCGCAGTACCGTCCGACGCCGTCGGCGCTCGGCACCTTGGCCCTCTACGCGCTCGCGCTGGTGGCCGGCACAGCCGCACTGGCGGGATCGATCGGACGGCGGGTCTGGTTCCCCCTTCACACCGTGTCGGTGCTCGTGTTCTGCCTGGCGCTCGCCCACGGGTTGCTGGCCGGCAGCGACGCCTACGCGCTCCGGTGGGTCTACGTGGCCACGGGTGTCCTGGTCCTGGTCCTCCAGGCCACCCGCTGGATCGGTGGTCGGGCCGGCCACGGCGTCGCCGCGGTGATCGAATGACGGGTCTCGCCGGGCTCCGTGACCTCGGCGGCCTCGGCGGCCTCGGGGCACCCCGCACCGTCCCCGGCGAGGGCACCGGGGTACGGGACGCGTCGGGCGCCGTGCGCATCGGCGGGTTGGGCGATCGCGGGACGCTCCTGCTGTCCGGACCGGGCCCGTCGGACGGGCCCGAACCGCTCCAGGGCCACGTCGGGCGGTGGGGACCGCTGCCCGCGCTCGACGGCGGCCAGGTGCTGGCGCTGCTGCAGACCAGCCGCCTCGACGGTCGGGGCGGTGGTGGGTTCCCGCTCGCCCGCAAGGTGGCGGCCGCCCTCGCCTCCGGAGGTGGGCCGCCACTGCTGGTGGTGAATGCCAGCGAGAGCGAGCCAGCCAGCGCCAAGGATGCCGTGCTGTGCGCCCACCGGCCCCACCTGGTGCTCGACGGTGCCGCGCTGGCGGCGTCGGCCCTCGGGGTGCGCTCGGTCGTGGTCCACCTGCACCAGGGGTCCGTCGCACCGCTCGACGGACTCACTCGGGCGGTCGCCGAACGGCGACGGTCCGGTGACGACGGGGTCGCCTGGTCGGTGTCGCTCGGGCCCGGCCGCTACGTGGCGGGCGACGCCTCGGCCGTTGCCGGATTCCTCCACGACGGGGACGCCCGGCCCCGGTTCGGCGTGGTCCCCCTGGCCGTCGAGGGCCCTTCGGGTCGGCCGACCGTGGTCGCCAACGTCGAGACCCTGGCCCACCTCGGGGCGATCGCCCGGCTCGGCGCGGATGAGTGGGCGTCCTTCGGGTGGGGTGCATCCCCGGGACCCCGGCTGCTCACCCTGACCGGGGCGGTGGAGCGTCCCGGTCAGGTCGTCGAGATGACCGGGCCCGGCACGCTCGGGGACGTGCTGGCGACGGGTGGGCTGACGGGTCCGCCCGCAGCCGTGCTGGTCGGGGGGTTCGCCGGCACCTGGCTGGCCGGGGACGAGGCGTGGCAGGTGCCCTGGGAGCGCTCGGCGCTCGCATGCCTGGGGGCGGGGCCGGGCTGCGGACTGGCGGGCGTCCTGCCCCACGGCGCGTGCGGGCTGGTCGAGTCGGCACGCCTGGTCCGCTACCTCGCCGGGGAGTCGGCGGGGCAGTGCGGGACCTGCGTGGTCGGGCTGCCGCATCTGGCGGGCGCCCTGGAGTCGTTGGCCGCCGGGAGGTATCGCCGCCGTTCCCTGCGGAGGATGGAGGCGCTGGCCGACGACCTTCTCGGGAGCGGGGCGTGCGGCCACCCCGACGGCGTCGTGCGCCTCGTCCGCTCCACGCTGTCCGTCTTCGAGGACGACGTCGTCCGTCACCTGGCGGGCGATCCGTGCCGGAGCGCCGACCACCCCCCGGTGCTCCCCGTTCCTGCCACCCACCGAGCCGACACCGGGTCCCCGCTCGAGGAGGACGGCGCATGACCGCCCGCATCCGCATCGACCCGACGCTGTGCCGGGGGCACGCCATCTGCGCCCTGTACTACGCCGAAGGCGTCGAGATCGACCGCTGGGGGTTCGGCCAGGTCGTGGAGGCGGCCCTCCCGTCCCGGCGGGCCGTGCGCCGTGCCCGCCGGGCGGCGGCCGCGTGCCCGAACGGGGCCGTCGTCATCACCGGGATCGACGACAGGGTCGGGCCGGTGGCCGTCGGTGGCGACCCCCTCGCCGGGGCGGACGGTTGGTAGCCTCGGGAGGGACGGCACCCATGCCGGGCCGGGTCTCCGGATCCCGGTCGACCCGACGAGTGCGAGGTCGCGCCCGATGCCGACGGACAAGCCGATGATGACGAGGCAGACGCGACGCCCCTGGTGGGTGGGGCCCGGGGTCGGCGCCGTGCTCGGTGCAGTCACCATCGCCGTCGCCGCCCAGGGCTCACTGGCCGGTGGTCCCGTCGCGCTTCCGGCCGGACCGAATCTCTCCTCGTCCACGGTCACCGCCGCTTCCGGCGCCGGTACCGACGGATGCGCCCGCGCCGGACGGCACGGTCGTCGCACCGGTGCACCAGGTCGTGACCCAGTCGGACGGCGGCACCGCCTCCGGTCCCGGCGCCCCGGCACCGTCGGGCGGCGAGACGTCCTCGGGCGGGTCCGGGACGTCGGCACCGGGCCGCTCGGGCCCCGAGGCGGCAAGCCCGCCGGCGAACGACTCCGCGACCTCCGGATCGTCGGGAGGCTCCTCGGGGACGGGCAATGGGACCGCTGAGACCACGGAGCCGACCGCCGTGACCACCTCCCACCCGTCCACGACCACCACGACCAGTCCCCCGCCCGAGTCCGGGGACCATTGAGCGTGGCCGGCTCCGGGCCGACCCGGCGCCGCCGGTTCGGCTCCGCCGGCCGCCTCGCCGCGTTCCTGGCCATCCTCCTGGCGGTGATCCTCTCGGTCACCGCCTACGAGACGGAACGGGCGTTCACCAACCAGTCGATCGCCTCGACGACGCGCTGGCCTGGTCTCCGAGGTGGACAGCTTCAGCCGGGCCACGGCCCATACGACCGCGGCGTCACTCCAGCCGGCGACGGTCGACTACCTCCAGGGTCGCGTGCTGGTGCAGGGCGAGTCGCTCATGATCGGGCTGCGCTCGGGCAACCGCTTCGGCTCGGCGGGCTCGGCCCCGCTCCTCGCCAGTGGCGAAGTGCGCTCCCTGCTCGCCAGGCCCCCGGCGTCGACGACCACCTACCGGATGACGCTCGGCGGCAACGACACACTCTTCCTCGCCAGCCCGATCCACCAGAACGGAGCGACGGTCGGCACCCTCATCGTGGCCTCGGACCTGTCGCAGCTGCACGCTGACCAGAAGCGGGTCCTGGTGCTCGTGGCGGGGGAGGCCTTCGTCGCCCTGGTGGCCGCAGTGGCCGGCGCGTACCTGCTCCTCCGCCGGCTGCTGCGCACGGTCGGCAGCATCACCGACACGGCGGCCTCGATCGAGAGCGGGGACCTGGACCGCCGGCTCGGCGACCAGGGGACCGACGACGAGGTGGGCAAGCTGGCGGCGACCTTCGACTCCATGCTCGACCGACTGCAGGCGGCCATGGTCGTCCAGCGCCGCCTGCTGTCCGACGTCTCCCACCAGTTGCGCACCCCCCTGACGGTGGCCCGGGGGCACCTCGAGGTCCTGGCCCGCCAGTCCCACGCCGAGATGAACGAGGTCCGCGAGACGGTGGCCGTCGTGGTCGACGAGCTCGACCACATGCGCGCCCTGGTCGAGCGCCTGCTACTGCTCGGCCGTGCCCTCGAGCCCGACTTCCTCCAGGTCGAGCACCTCGACCTGCGCACGTTCCTGTCCGAACTGTCCGACTCGGCCCGGGTGCTCGCGCCCCGTCGCTGGTCGCTCGCGCCGGTGCCCGACCTGGTGCTCGAGGTCGACGTGGCCAAGCTGCGTGGCGCCCTGCTGAACCTGGTCGACAATGCCGTGGGTGCCACCGGGCCGGACGACGCCATCGAGGTGCGGGCGACCCGATCGCACCTCGATGGGTCCCTCATCTTGTCGGTCGAGGACTCCGGCCCGGGGATCCCCGACGACCAGCTGCCGACCGTGCTGGCACGGTTCGGGCGCCTCGGCAGTGCCGACCGCGAGGGCAGCGGGCTCGGTCTGGCCATCGTGACCGCGGTCGCCGAGGCCCACGGCGGGACGTTCACGCTGGGGAGGTCCGAACTCGGCGGATGCCGGGCCGCCATCACGTTGCCGGGGTCGCGGGTGACGGTGGGGGCCGGTCGATCGCCGGTGGGGGTCTGATGCACGTCCTGATCGTGGAGGACGACCGGGGGATCACCTCGTTCCTGGAGAAGGGTCTGCGGGCCGAGGGCTATGCCATCACCGTGGCCGGCACGTCCGACGACGCCCGACTCTCCCTCGAGACCGCCGACCCGCCCGCTGATCTCGTGCTGCTCGACCTCGGGCTGCCCGGTGGCGACGGTGGGGACGTGCTGACCTGGATGCGGGGACGCGGACTCGCCACCCCGGTCATCATCCTGACGGCCCGGGCCGAGGTGGAGCAGAAGGTCCAGGGGCTCAATGCCGGGGCCAACGACTACGTGACCAAGCCCTTTTCGTTCGACGAGCTGCTGGCCCGCGTGCGGGCCACCCTGCGCACCGCCGAACAGCCGAGCTCGTCGGAGATCGTCGTGCGCGACCTGCGGTTGGACCTGCTGACCAAGGTGGCGTGGCGCGCCGGTCAGCGCATCGAGCTCGCCCCACGCGAGTGGGCGCTGCTCGAGCTGTTCATGCGCCATCCCCACCAGGTGCTGTCCCGGGCCCAGATCCTGTCGAGCGTCTGGGACCAGACGTTCGAGACGGGCAGCAACGTCGTCGACGTCTACGTGGGCTACCTGCGTCGCAAGCTCAACAAGCCGGACCTCGAGCCGCTGCTCGTCACCGTGCGGGGCGCGGGCTACCGGTTCGCCGACCACGAGTCGGACGTCGCACCCGACCGGCCGACCGGTGCCGTCGAGCCGTTCGCCGACTGATCCCCGGACGGTCGGGCCGGGACCCGGCGTCAGCGTGCGGTGATGTACTCCATGAGCTCGTTGCGGTCCTTCTCGAGCTCGCCGATGCGGCTCTTGACCACGTCGCCGATGCTGATGATGCCGCACAGCAGCCCGTCGCGGACGACCGGGACGTGGCGGATGCGCTCCTCGGTCATGAGGTTCATGATCGAGTCCACGTTGTCCTCCGGTGAGCACCGGTGGACCGACGAGGACATCACCGCGAAGACCGGCTGCGACAGCACATCGGTGTGGAGCTCACTCAGGTGGCGGACCACGTCGCGCTCGGACACGATGCCGTCGATGGTCCCGTCACCGGGGGAGACCACCAGGGCACCCACCCGGTGCCGCACCAGCTCGGCCACCGCCGTGCCGACCGTCGCCGCCCGGGGGACGGTGGCGACCTCGGCGCCTTTCGCCTCGAGAATCGCGGAAACCAGCATGACTCCCCCTTCCGGAGCGGCGTGTGGACGCCGCTCCCGGGCGGTCCCGGACGGGGCCGTAGCGCAATCATCGCGCCGGCCGGCCGAAAAGGGAACACCTGGAGGACCGGGGTCCTCGGATGGCCGGCCGGACGATCCCCTTCATCGGGCGACAGGAAGGTGGCCCCGGCGGGTCCCGCGCTGGGGTGGCATCACGCGGGCGGGTGCCGCGTGATCCGGGTCCCGCCCGCGTGACCCCGGCGTCAGGCCGGGAGACCGTGGTCGCCCACGGGTCGACGTGACCTGTCCGCCGGCAGGACATTCCAGGTCAGACGGTCACCTCGGCCTGGAGCCGATCGGTGGCCTCGATGAACTCCTCGACCATGGAGAAGACGACATCCTTCGCCTTGCGCACCGTCGTGGCCCGGCCGATGACCTGGCCGCACGGGTTGAAGTTCACGTCGCGGGCCTGCTCGGGGTAGCGGTGGCCCCGGGACACGGCCTCGATGGCCACCATCATCTGGAGCGGCATCGGCAGGGGGTCCGGGGTGTCCTCCGCCTCCCACGCGTCGGTCCAGTCGTTGCGCAGCATCCGGCACGGCTTGCCGGTGAACGAGCGGGACCGGACGGTGTCGCGGCTGGATGCGGCGAGGTAGGTCTCCATCTGCTTCGGCGGGATGTCGGCCTCCTCGACGGTGAGCCACAGCGTCCCGGACCACACGCCCTGGGCGCCGAGGGCCAGCGCCGCGGCCATCTGGCGGCCGCTTCCCACGCCGCCGGCGGCGAGCACCGGGA
This sequence comes from uncultured Actinomycetota bacterium, assembly GCA_963835445.1. Taxonomy (GTDB): domain Bacteria; phylum Actinomycetota; class Acidimicrobiia; order Acidimicrobiales; family RAAP-2; genus Bog-756. The sequence continues at coordinate 948,179 of CAWIFO010000007.1, read as the reverse complement.
TGGGGGACACGGCGTCGATCACCTCGGGCCACAGGACGATGCTGCCGACATCGCCGGTGTGGCCGCCGCCCTCGGACCCCTGGCAGATGATGAAGTCGAGGCCGGCCGCCTTGTGGTTCAGCGCGTGCTTGACCGAACCGGCCAGGGCGCCGATCATCAGCCCGGCCCCCTGCACCTTCTCGATGACGTCGTCGGGCGGCGTCCCGAGGGCGTTGGCGATGAGCTTGACGTTCGGGTGCCGAAGCGCCACGTCGATCAGGCCGGCAGCGTGGGCCGCGGTCCACCCGATCATGCCGTTGGAGGTGCGCTCGTCCTCGGGGATCTCGGGTACGCCGTGGTCGGCCAGGATCTTGAGTGCGAACTCCTTGTGCTGGGCGGGCACCAGTCCGCGGATCTGGGCCTCGAGCTTGTCGGGGTCCATCTCGTCCATTCCCTCGTACTTCGCCGGGATCACGATGTCGACCCCGTACGGCTTGTCGCCCACGTGCTCGTCGATCCAGGTCAGTTCGACCTCGAGCTGCTCGGGCGTGAAGGCGATGGCGCCGAGCACGCCGATCCCTCCGGCGTTGGTGACGGCCGCGACGACGTCGCGGCAATGGGTGAAGGCGAAGATCGGGAACTCGATGCCGAGGCGGTCGCAGATCTCAGTGTGCATGGCGGTTCTCCTAGGGGGTGGTTGTGCGGTCGGGTCGGGTGGTCGTGGGTCGTATCGAAGCAGATGACAAGGTCGGGGCGGTCGGGGCGGTCGAGGTGGTCGAGGTGGTCGGGGCGGTCGGGGTGGCGTCGGGGGCTGTCGGTCGAGGCGGTCGAGGTGGTCGTGTCGATGGGGTACGGCAGGCCGAACAGTGCGGCGAGCCCCCGCAACGCGAGGTCGTCGGGCACCGTGGTGGGATCGAGTCGCTTCTGCATGGCGAGACCGGTCAGCAGGGCCTTGACCAGGACCGCCAGCTCGTCGGCCGTGGCGCCCGGTACGGCCCCCACGGCCGACGTCCACCCGTCGATGCGCGTCGCGCTGTAGCGGAGGGCCTCGGCGTTCCGCACCCTGATCACGTCGGCGACCTCGGGGTCGCGGACCGCTCGCAGCCACAATTCCTGCTCGAGCACGGGCCAGCGGGACGACTCCCGGTCCGAGGTGTCGGACACGTTGGCCCAGACGGCGCCGAGCTGGCCGGCGGGGGAATCGGACACCGCCACCTCGGCGAGGAGCACGGTCAGGACCGAGTCCTTCCAGGCGTCGAGGAGGGCGAGCAGGAGGCCCTGCTTGGAACCGAAGTGGGCGTAGACGGCGCCGGAGGTCCGGCCTGCAGCTTCGGCCACGGCGTCGACGGACACGGCGTCGATGCCCTGGTCGGCGAAGAGCTCGGCGGCTGCGGCGAGCAGGCGAGCCCGGGTCTCCGCCTTCCGTTCCCCCTGCGTCCTGGCCATCTGCTCCGTCCGTCCCCGTCGGTGTCCCGGAAGCAACCTACTTATATCGGAAGCGTTATGCAACCTCTCGGACGAATGCGGGTGCGAACGACGGCCCGGTACGGTGCCCCTCCTTCGTGAACGGCGCATCGGAGGCAGATCGGCTGCCCGGACCGCCCGCTCCCGGATGCCGATGGAGCTCTTCCTCGCTGCTCCCCGCGGCAGGCCTGCTCGTCGCCCGCCCTGCCCGGGCATCGGAGCGACGCGGCCCCTACAGTGGACGAGTCCCCCGGACCACCGACCATCAAGGGAGCACCATGGCCACGCACGAGATCACCCGCGACTCGCTCTACATCGACGGGGCCTGGGTGCCCTCGACCGGATCGGGCACCATCGAGGTCATCGACTCGACCACCGAGGCCGTCATGGGCACCGTGCCCGAGGGGACCCCCCAAGACGTCGACCGTGCCGTGGCCGCGGCCAAGGCGGCCTTCCCGGCCTGGTCGGCCCTTCCCGTGGCCGAGCGCACGGCGTACCTGAGCAAGGTGGCTGGGGCCCTGGGGGCCCACATGGAATCGCTCGCCGACCTCATCACCCACGAGGTGGGCATGCCGAAGGTGCTCTCCCAACTCGTCCAGGTCGGCCTGCCGCTCAACTCGTTCGCCACCGCCGCCCAGGTTGCCGCCGACTTCACGTGGGAGCAGGAGGTGGGCAACTCGGTCATCGTGCGCGAGCCCATCGGCGTCGTCGGCTGCATCACCCCCTGGAACTACCCGCTCCACCAGATCGCGGCCAAGGTCGCACCGGCCCTCGCCGCAGGCTGCACCGTCGTTGTGAAGCCCAGCGAAGTCGCACCGCTCAACGCCTTCGTGCTGGCGGACATCATGGCCGAGGTCGGACTGCCGGCCGGCGTCTTCAACCTGGTGACCGGGTTCGGGCCCGTTGTCGGCGAGGCCATCGCCGCCCATGCGGACGTCGACATGGTCTCCTTCACCGGCTCGACCCGGGCCGGCAAGCGGGTGACCGAGGTGGCCGCCGGCACGGTCAAGCGCGTCGCCCTCGAGCTGGGCGGCAAGTCCGCCAACGTGATCCTGGCCGATGCCGACCTGGCGACGGCCGTCCCCGACGGTGTGGGCAAGTGCTACCTCAATTCCGGCCAGACCTGCAGCGCACTGACCCGGATGCTGGTCCCCCGCGACAAGCTGGCCGAGGCCGAGGAGCTGGCTCGGACGGCGGCCGAGTCCTTCACGCCGGGTGACCCGTTCGACCCGGCCACCCGCCTCGGACCGCTGGTGTCGTCCGCTCAACGCGATCGGGTGCGGATGTACATCGACAAGGGCTTGGGCGAGGGCGCCACACTGGTGACGGGCGGCGTCGAGACGCCCGACGGGCTCGAGTCGGGCTTCTTCGTGGCCCCGACCGTCTTCTCGAACGTGACTCGCGACATGACGATCGCCCGCGAGGAGATCTTCGGCCCCGTGCTCGTGCTCATGCCCTATGACTCGGAGGAGGAGGCGGTCGACATCGCCAATGACACCGACTACGGGCTTGCCGGTGGCGTGTGGTCGGGCGATCCCGAGCACGCCAAGGCGGTCGCCCGCAGGCTCCGCACCGGACAGGTCGAGGTGAACGGCGGCTCGTTCAACCCGATGGCACCATTCGGGGGCTACAAGCAGTCGGGCAACGGCCGCGAGTTCGGGTCCTTCGGCCTCGAGGAGTTCCTCGAGGTGAAGGCGATGCAGCTCTAGCTGAGCCGCGTCGCCCGCTGCTCCCGCGTCGGCGTCAGAAGCCGAACTGGTCCTCGGCCAGGCCGAGGTAGATGCGTGCCGCGTCGATGTAGGTCTTCTCGCCGATGAAGACGTGCTGGGTTCCCGTGTAGAGGTCCCGGAACGCGCGTTCGAGCCGCGACCCCTCGCGGATGGCGGACGTTCCCGCGGCCAGGTGGGCCCACTGGACGATTTCCCGGCTGGACTCGGTGGCGTACGTGGCCGCCACCCGCAGGTCGGCGCGCATCGTCGGTGTCAGGTCACCACCGTCGGACACGAACCGCTCGGCTCCCGCGAAGGTGTCGTGGACGAGCAAGCGAGCCGCCTTCCACATCGCTGTGTGGTGGGCCAGTCCGAGCTGGAACGTGGCCCGATTGGCCAGGGCGCCGTCGTCACCCATGCGGACCTTGGTCATGGCCAGTTCGCTGACGTCGTCGAGCATGCTCCTGGCCACGCCGAGCGCCCACGACGCGTGCCCGGCGGCGGTGATCGGGATGAGGCCCATCCTGAACGCTGCCGAACGTCCGCGCTGGGGGGTCCGCGTGAAGAGCTCGAAGGTCCGCGACCGGGGGACGAAGACGTCGGTCACCTGGTAGTCGTAGCTGCCGGTGCCCTTGAGGCCCTGGACGTGCCATCCGTCGGTGAACACGATGTCGCCATGGGGGATCACGGCCACCAGCAGCGGCGGGATGCCGTCGTCGCCGACCACCAGCTCACCGTCGACCGACGGCATGAATCCGGCGGCCACGTACTCGGCGTGCCCGGTGCCCGACCCGAAGTTCCACGCGCCGGTGACCCTGTAGCCGCCGTCGACGGTGGCGCCCATCCCGTTCGGGAAGAACTGGCCCCCGACGGTGACGCGGTTGTCGTGGTCGCTGAACACCTCGGCGAATCCTTCGGCCGGCAGGTAGGCGGCGCAGGCGGCGGCCGAGGGCAGGTTGGCGATACCGACCCATCCCAGGGAGCCGTCCTGCCAGGCCAGCTCGATCCAGGTGTCGATCATCTCGGCGAAGGTGGGTTCCGACCCGCCGGCCTCGACCGGGTTGAAGTGCTGCATGAGACCGCTGTCCCACAGGGCCGCGACCGACCGGGCGGTCAGCGTGCGGTCGCGCTCGCACTCGGGCGCCTCCTCGGCGGTGAGCTCGCGGAGGGTGCGTGCCGCGTCGGGCCCGGTCAGTGTCGTGGTCGTCACATCAGTCCGATCTGCTCGAGCAGGCCCACGCGCAGGCCGGCGGTGAAGCCACCGTCGACTACGAGGGCGTGCCCGGTGATGAACGAGGCATCCTCGGAGGCGAGGAAGGCCGCTGCCGCGGCGATCTCCTCGGGTCGGCCGAACCTGCCGAGGAGGTGCGCGTCGCGCAGCGCGGTGCGATAGAGCTCGAGACCGTCCGCGTCGGTCACGTCGCGCAGCAGTGGCGTGTCGATGCCGCCCGGGCAGATGCAGTTGACCCGGATCCCCCGGCGCCCGTAGTCGATGGCCATCGACTTGGTCAGCATGACGACGCCGCCCTTCGAGGCGTTGTAGGCGCTGCCACCCTCGGTCCCCTCGATGCCCTCGATGCTGGCGATGTTGACGATCGAGCCGCTGCCCTGGGCGAGCATGTGGAGGGAGGCGTACTTGTCGACCAGGAAGGTGCCCTTCATGTTGACGTCGACCACCCGGTCCCACTCGTCGGCATCCAGCAGGTGGACCGGACCACCCCCGGCGACACCGGCGCAGTGGACCACCGAGTCCAGGCTGCCGTTACGGGCGACCACGTCGGCGAACGCATCGCGGACCGCCGCCTCGTCCCGCACGTCGAGGACATAGTCCACGCCGTCGGTCACGTCCATGGTGGCGACGGTCGCGCCCTCCTCGGCCAGCCGCACGGCGGTGGCCGCACCGATGCCCGACGCGCCCCCCGTCACCACGGCAACGGTGCCGTCCAGTCGTCCCATGGGTCCTCCCTCCTGTGCTCCGTGCCCTGCGGCGTCGCCGGGCTCCGGTGGACCGAACCTAGGAGGGGTGGTGACACCGGTCAAGGTTCGTCGGGATCCCGGGTCGTCCGGTGTCGTCCGGTGGACCGCTCCTGCTCAGTCCCCGTCGGGCCGTTCGGACCGCAGGTGCTGGCTGAGGTCGTCAGGCCACGCCCGTCAGACGAACGAGACATCGGCGTCGTCCCAGTAGGCGTGGGCCGAGGCGAACCGCCCGTCGTCGGTCGTCTCGAAGACCTCGATGCCCTTGATCCGCATGGTTCCACCGCCCAGGTGGACGGCGATCGAGAAGTCGATGGCCACGGTGGACGCACAGGTGTGCACTGCGTCGGCGGCGAACTCCCAGGTTTCGCTGGAGGCGATGCCGTCGGCGAAGAACGCAGCGATCGCCTCTCGCCCTACGTTGGGCGGCGCGGACGCGGGGTCGGCCTGCACGGCGTCCTCGGTGAACAGTGCGGCGATGGCCGCAGGGTCCCGCCCGTTGATGGTGGACACGTAGCAGTCGATGGCCTGGCGCAGCTCGTCGGGAGTGGGCACGGTGCCTCCTGGTGGAAGTGGGTGGGTGGCCGAGCGGTCGGTTAAGGAGTGCGGGAGTGCGGGAGTGCGGGAGTGCGGGTCAGGCGCCCATGGCGTGGACGCCACCGTCGACGTGGAGGATCTCGCCGGTGGTCATCGGAAGCAGGTCGGACAGCAGCGCCAGGCACGCCCGGGCCACCACGTCGGTGTCGAGCACGTCCCAGCCCAGGGGTGCGCGGTCGGCCCAGGTGTCCTCGAACGCCGCGAACCCCGGGATGGACCTGGCCGCCATGGTCTTGACGGGCCCGGCGGCCACCAGGTTCACCCGGACCCGGTCGGACCCCAGGTCCCGGGCCAGGTAGCGGGCGAGTGACTCGAGGGCGGCCTTCGACACGCCCATCCAGTCGTAGACCGGCCACGCCACCGTCGCATCGAAGTCGAGACCGACCACCGAGGCTCCGCTCCGACCGTCGGCCCCGGCGGCCACGAGCATCGGACGGAAGGCCTCGACCAGGGCCTTGAGCGAGTAGGCCGACACGTGGAGGGCGACCTGGACCTGCTCCCAGTCGGCCCGGAAGATGTCCCCGCCGAGGCACTCGGGCGGGGCGTAGCCGATGGCGTGGACCAGGCCGTCGAGCCGGTCCCACCGGCCGGCCAGGGTGGCCGCAGCGGCTGCCAACTGGGTCGGCTCCGTGACGTCGATCTCGAGGACCTCGGCCTCGACGGGGAGCTTTCGGGCCGTCCGCCGCGTGAGTGACAGGCCCCGACCGGCACCGCTCAGCACGATCTCGGCACCTTCGCGCTGGGCCGTCCTGGCCACGGCGAAGGCAAGCGAGGCGTCGGTCAGGACCCCGGTCACGAGGATGCGCTTGCCGTCGAGGAGTCCCATGCGCCGACAGGGTACTGCCGGTGCCGGTCCGGGGTGACGACCGGAGCGGCGCGGATCGGACGAACCGGGGTCGATGTGCCTGGGTGGCGGGGCGGTGTGCATAGGGTAGTGGCCATGCGAATCGGAATCCTGGGTGGTACGGGCCCCGCCGGACGTGGGCTCGCCGTGCGGCTGGCCGCCGCCGGAGACGACGTCGTCCTGGGGTCGCGCGACGCCGAGCGGGCCGCAGGCGTAGCCGCCGGCCTGGTCCGGGCCTGGCCGGCCCACACGCTCGCCATCACCGGTGCCTCCAACGAGGACTGTGCGGGCGCCGACCTCGTGGTCATGGCGACACCGTGGGACGGGGCCGTGGCCACGGTCAAGCCGCTGGCCGGTGCGCTGGCCGGCAAGGTGGTCGTCTCGATGGCCAACGCCCTCGTCAAGGAGGGTCGCGAATTCCTGGCCCTGATGCCTCCCCGTGGATCGGTGGCGGCGACACTCCAGGCCGTGCTCCCGAAGGCGCTGGTCTCCGCGTCGTTCCATCATCTCCCGGCCTCAGAGATGGAGAAGTTGGACGCGCCGATGACGGCGGACGTGCTCGTCTGTTCCGACCACCCCGAGGCGAGCCGGGCCACCGTGGCCCTGGTCGACCGGATCCAGGGATTGCGGGGGATCGACGCCGGGAGCCTGTCGCAGGCCGCCGCGATCGAGGCGTTCACCGCCGTGCTCATCACCGTGAACATCCGCCACAAGGTCCACGCCGCGGTGCAGCTGGCCGGCTTCCCCGAGGCGTGAGCGCCCGCACCGTCGTCGCGTGATCCACCTCTACGACACCGCCCGCCGGGAGGTCGTCCCGTTCGAGCCCGGCGAGCTGGTGACCCTCTACTCGTGCGGGATCACCCCGTACGACTCGGCCCACCTCGGACACGCGCAGGTGTATCTGACCTTCGACATCCTCCAGCGACGGCTGCGGGACCTCGGCCACGAGACCCGGTGCGTCCGCAACGTCACCGATGTCGACGACGACATCCTGCGCAAGGCCCGCGAGCTCGGGGTCCACTACCTCGACCTAGCGGCCGAGGAGATCGCCCGGTTCGACCGCGACATGGACGCCCTCGGCCTCATCCCCGCGTGGTCCGAGCCCCGTGCCACCTCGGCGATCGCCGAGATCCTCACACTCATCGGAGCGGTGCTCGACTCGGGCAACGCCTACCGGTCCGGCGGCGCCGTCTACTTCGACGTCACGACCTTCCCGCGCTTCGGCGAGGTGAGCCACTACGACCACGCCACCATGCTGGCCATGGCCGCCGAGCACGGCGGCAACCCGGACGACCCGAACAAGCGCCACCCGCTCGACTTCGTCCTGTGGCAGCCGTCCCTGCCCGACGAACCCTCGTGGGAGTCGCGCTGGGGCCCGGGCCGGCCCGGATGGCACATCGAGTGCTCGGCGCTGGTACTCCGCGAGCTCGGCGAGACGATCGACGTCCACGGCGGCGGGCGCGACCTCGTCTTCCCCCACCACGAGTGCGAGACGGCGCAGTCCGAGGCGGCCACCGGCGCCCCGTTCGTACGGCACTGGCTCCACGTCGGCCTCGTCGGCCTGGACGGCACGAAGATGTCCAAGTCGCTCGGAAACCTCGTCTTCGTCGGCGACCTGCTGAAGGAGTGGGAGCCCGCCGTGGTCCGCCTCGCCTTGCTGTCGCATCACTACCGTCCCGACTGGGAGTGGTCCGACCAGGACCTCGTGGAGGCGGCATCGCGCCTGGCGGCCTGGCGATCGGCGGGCGATCCGGACGCGGTGCCGGGCGAGACGCTCGGCTCGGACGAGGAGGGCCTGTGGCGGGTGCGGGCGTTCCTCGACGACGACCTCGACACGCCGGGCGCCCTTGCCGCGCTGGACGACGAGGCCTCCCTGGGCCATTCGGTGGTCCAGGGGGCGGCGCTCCTGGGCATTACCCTGTAGCGAAGGACGCGCCGTCCGGGGCCTGCGACCGGACACCGTCCGACACCGGGCCGGCCGCCGGCGCCGTCCCCGGTGGCCGCACCAGCGCGTCCCACCACCGAGCCGCACCGACGAGCACCGCGTCAACGAAAGGCACCACCCATGGCAGGCGTCACCGTCCGACTCCCCGACGGCAGCACCAAGGAGTTCGATCCGGGCACCACGGCCCTCCAGTTCGCGGAGTCGATCGGGCCACGGCTGGCCAAGGCGGCCGTGGCCGCCACCTTCGACGGGACGCCGGTGGACCTGTCACGCATCCTGCCCGACGGAGCCGAGGTGACCGTCGTGACCGCCACCACCCCGCTCGGCCGGGAGGTGCTGCGCCACTCCACCGCCCACGTCCTGGCCCAGGCCGTGCTGCGCCTGTGGCCCGGCGCCTGCTTCGCCATCGGTCCGGTCATCGAGGACGGCTTCTACTACGACTTCGAGCTGCCCGGTGGGGCCCATTTCACCGACGACGACCTCGAGCGGATCGCCGGCGAGATGCGGAACGTCATGGCCGAGGACCAGCCGTTCGTCCGGCACGAGCACACCATCGAGGAGGGCCTCGAACTCTTCGGCGACCAGCCGTACAAGCGCGAGATCATCGAGGCGGTCGGAGCCGGCCAGGACGAGGTCGATGCCGCGTCCGAGGGGGCGGGCGAGCACGGCGTCTCGACCTACTGGAATTCGCCGGACTTCACCGACCTGTGCCGCGGGCCCCACGTGCCCTCGACCTCCGCGCTCGGGCACTTCGCGCTCATGCGGGTGGCCGGGGCCTACTGGCGGGGCGACGAGAAGCGCCAGCAACTCCAGCGGATCTACGGGACGGCCTGGGAGTCCGACGAGGCACTGGCCGAGCACCTGCACCGCCTGGCCGAGGCCGAGAAGCGCGACCACCGCAAGCTCGGGGTCGAACTCGACCTGTTCAGCTTCCCGCACGAGCTGGGCGGCGGGCTGGCCGTGTGGCACCCGAGGGGCGGCATCGTCCGCAAGCTGATGGAGGACTACAGCCGGGAGCGACACGCCTCCGGAGGCTACGAGTTCGTGGTCACGCCGCACCTGGCCAACGCCCACCTGTTCGAGACCTCCGGCCACCTGGACTTCTACCGCGACGGGATGTACCCGCCCATGGAGATGGACAACGGGACCTACTACCCGAAGCCCATGAACTGTCCGATGCACTGCCTGATCTACGCCAGCCGCCAGCGCAGCTACCGCGAGCTGCCGCTCCGCCTGTTCGAACTCGGCACGGTCTACCGCTACGAGCGGGCCGGCACCCTGCACGGGTTGATGCGGATCCGGGGCTTCACCCAGGACGACAGCCACATCTACTGCACCGAGGACCAGCTGCAGGAGGAGATCGGCTCGCTGCTCGGCTTCGTCATGAGCGTGCTGACCGCGTTCGGGTTCACCGAGTTCACCGCAAACCTGTCGACCAAGGACCCCGACAAGTACGTCGGCAGCGACGTCATCTGGGAGCAGGCGACCGAGGCGCTGCGCCTCGCGCTCGACCGAAGCGGCCTGCCCTACGAGGTCAAGGAGGGCGACGCCGCCTTCTACGGGCCGAAGATCGACATCGACGTCCGGGACGCCATCGGCCGGACGTGGCAACTCAGCACCATCCAGTGCGACTTCAACCACCCGGAGCGCTTCGGGCTCGAGTACGTGGGCGCCGACAACGCCCGGCACCGCCCGATCATGCTGCACCGGGCCCTGTTCGGATCGATCGAGCGGTTCTTCGCCATCCTGGTCGAGCACTACGCCGGCGCACTGCCGACGTGGCTGTCACCCGAGCAGGTGCGGGTGCTCGGCGTCCGCGACGACCACCAGGGGTATGCCGAGGGCGTGGCCGTGGGGCTGCGCGCCCGCGGGGTGCGGGTCGCCGTCGACCCGGCCGACGAGCCCCTCGGCGCCCGGATCCGGCGGGCCAAGCTCGAGAAGCTGCCCTACATCCTGGTGGTCGGGGACGACGACGTCGCGGCAGGCACCGTCGGGGTGAACCGTCGCGGCAGTGCCCGACCCGAGCGCGGTGTGCGGGTGGACGCCTTCACCGAGGCCCTGCTCGGCGAGATCGACGACCGGACCGTGCCCGAACAGGGTGCCGACGGGTGACGGGCCGGTGAGCCTTGACCGCATGTGGGCTGGATGGCGGTCGGCCTACGTCGCCGGGTCGGGCGGGGATCCGCACGACCGGGGGCCGACGTCGACCGGGGAGTCCGCCGGCGATCCCGAGCAGTGCGTCTTCTGCCGGATCGCAGCGAGCGGACCGCCGTCGCCGGCCAACGGTGTCCTGTGGGCCGGACGCACCGTGCTCGTCGTGCTCAACGCCTTCCCGTACGCCAGCGGGCACCTGATGGCCGTGCCCGTGCGCCACGTCGGGGCCTTGGGCGACCTGGCCGAGGACGAGGCCGCCGAGCTGTGGTCGGCGGCCCGCTCCGGCGTGGCCGCCCTGGAGGCGGCCTACGCTCCCGAGGGGATCAACCTCGGGGCGAACCTCGGCGAGGCGGCCGGCGCCGGCATCCCGCGGCACCTGCACCTCCACGCCGTGCCGCGCTGGCGGGGCGACACCAATTTCATGACCGCGGTGGCCGACACCCGGGTGCTGCCCGAGACGTTGGCCTCGAGCTGGGAGCGACTGAGGGCTGGCTGGCCGGCAGGCGACGGAGCGTGACCGGTCGCCGGGCGCGTACGGAGGGGCGCCGCGCCGCAGGACGACGTGCGAGGAGGACGACATGCCGGTGAAGGAACTCGGGCACCTGGTGCTCTACGTGCGCAACCTGGAGCGCTCAGCGGCGTTCTACCGCGACGTGCTCGGATGGGACGCGGTGTTCCCCGTCACGTTCGGGATCCCGGCGGCGGCGTTCTCGTCGGGCCGGACCCACCACGAGCTGCTGCTGATCGAGGTCGGCGACGACGCCACGGCCGTTCCCGCAGGCCGTCGCCTCGGCCTCTACCACTTCGGCCTCAAGGTGGGGGACTCCGACGAGGAGCTGCGCTCCATGCTGGCCCGGCTCCAGGAGTTCTCCGTGACGGTCGTCGGGACCAGCGACCACACGGTCACGCACAGCCTCTACATCCTCGACCCCGACGGCAACGAGGTGGAGCTGTACATCGACGTGCCCGGTGTCGACTGGCGGTCGGATCCCGGGCTGCTCATGGCCCCGATCCGTCCACTTGCCCTGTGAGCGCCCCGCCATACCCCTGTTGACCAGGGATTTCCCCGCCCGGAACGCAGCCGCTGCCTGGAGTTAGCAGGTGGTACTCTGGAGGGAACCTCTCAAGGAGCGTGCATGTTCGACGGGCGATGGCGCGACACGGTGGACCGGGGCACCGGACCGGTCGGTCGCAAACTGCAGCAGGTCGGCATCTCCGCCGATGTGCTGACTGCCACCGGACTCGTCTCGGCGGCGGCCACTGCGGCGGCGGTCGCCACCGGGCACCTCCACCTGGCCGTGGTGCTGCTCGTCCTGACCGGGATGCACGATCTGCTCGACGGGCCCGTGGCCAAAGCCTCGGGAACCTCGTCGGTGCGGGGTGCGTTCTTCGACTCGGTCACCGACCGCGTGGCGGACGCCCTGATCCTCGGTGGCATCGCGTGGTACCTCGTGTCCACCCACCCCGGTCACCTCGTCCTCCTGCCCTTCGCCGTCCTGGCTGTCGCGTCGCTCGTCTCGTACCAGCGGGCCAAGGCCGAGTCGCTCGGGATCCCGGCAAAGGGCGGGCTCATGGAGCGGGCCGAGCGGATGATCCTCCTCGGCATCGGCTTCCTGTCGGCTGCGTTCCTGGTCCCCGTGCTGTGGATCATGCTCGTCCTCACCACGGCCACGGCCGTCGGGCGCTTCACCAAGGTGTGGCACCTCGCCGAGGCTCCCGCCTCGACCGCCGCCCGCCGCGAGCGGCGGACCCGGACCGGCGTGCGGGCTTCGAGCCGCGGCATGGCCCGGTCGGCCGGCCGTACCGGTGCGACGTCGGCATCTCGCTGGCGGGCCAGGCGCCAGGGCGAGCTCTCGAGTCGGTCTGGCAGGACCTGGAGGGCCCGACAGGCCCGTGCCGGAGCCCGCCAGCGGACCGGCCGCCGGCATGGCTGAGCGGCGTACCGACCTCGGCAGGGACTGACGCCCGGTGGACAAGGGGCAGGCCGTGTTCCGGACCTACACGACACTCGCGCGCTGTATCGCCGCGCTCCCCGAGCCCGTCGCCATGGGACTGGGGAGCGTGGTGGGCGAGGTCCTCTTCCGCGTCCGCCGTGAGCACCGGGCACAGGTGTCGGCCAACCTGGCCCGGGTCCTCGGTGCCGGCGACGACGATGCTGTGGTGCTGGAGCGCTGGGCCCGCCGGTCGTTCAGCGAGTACGCCCGCTACTGGGTCGAGGGGGCGAGGCTGCCCGGCATCACGCCGGACGAGGTCGTCCAGCACGTGCAGGTGGACGGCCTCCACCACCTCCACGAGGGCGTGGCCACGGGCAAGGGCTGCATCCTGGCGCTGCCCCACATCGGCAGTTGGGAGTACGGGGGTGCCTTCCTCGCCACCCAGGGGCTGCCGATGACGGCCGTGGCCGAGCGCATCGAGCCGCCGGAGCTCTTCGACTACTTCGTCGGTCAGCGGGCGGCAATGGGGCTGAACATCGTGCCGCTCGACAAGCACTCGGGCAGCACACTGCTGGCGACGCTGCGGGCCGGAAAGCTCGTCGGCCTCCTGTGCGACCGCGACATCGAGGGCACCGGCATCGAAGTCGAGTTCTTCGGCGAGCGGACGACGATGCCGGCGGGCCCGGCCACTCTCGCCCTGCGCACCGGCGCCACCCTGTGTACCGGTGCCGTGTACAGCGGCCCGGGCCGCGACCACCGGGCCCTGGTCGAGCCGCCGCTCGACACCACCCGCACCGGGTCGTTGCGGGCCGACGTCGCCCGGGTCACGCAGGAGATCGCCACCCGCCTCGAGGGCCTGATCCGTCGGGCGCCCGAGCAGTGGCACGTCTTCCAGCCGCTGTGGCTCGCCGACCGTCCCGCTCAGGTGGATGAGCCGGTGGTCCGAACGCACCGGGTTCCGGCCACCGGGGCCGTGGCATGAGCTGGGTCCCACGCACCCGCCGGACCCGCCGGGAGGGGCGTGACACCGCCGACGCGGCCGTGCCCCCGCCGTCGACGGTCCCGTCCCGCTCGCTGCCGGTGCCCGAGCTGGAGGTCGGCCCCGATGCCGACGGGCGTACGGGAAGGACTGGCCACGTGGGGGATCAGACCAACGGTCACGGATCGGGGATCGGCATCGCCAATGGAACCGCCAACGGAACCGCCAACGGAACCGCCAACGGAACCGCCAACGGAACCGCCAACGGAACCGCCAACGGAACCGCCAACGGAACCGCCAACGGTCACGGATCGGGGATCGGCACCGCCAACGGCACAGTCTCCCGGCTGACAGAGGACCGGCCGGCGTCCGTCGCGGCCGCCGACGGTGACCACCACCCGACCCTTCCCTCCGCCGACGACCCGCACCTCCGGACCACCGCTGTGCACGAGGCCGACGTGGTCGCCGTGATCTCGCCCGAGGGTCGGATCGTGTTCGTGAGCGCCTCGGCCGAACGGCTCTTCGGTTTCGACGCGCGGGCCGCCGTCGGGCGCGACGCCTTCGGGGTCCTCGACGCCGAGAGCGCACCCGGGGTGCGCACCCTGTTCGACGACCTGGTCGCCCGGCGCCGGCTGTCGGTGGAACTCGAGCTGCACGCCATCCGGGCCGACGGGCGCGAGCTCGACTTCGAGCTGACGGCCGCCAACCACCTGGACGACCTGGTGGGAGGTGTCGTGGTGACGCTGCGCGACATCACCGCCCGGAAGGTGCTCGAGCGGCGTGCCGGCGATGTGGACCGTCGCCAGCACGCGTTGATCGAGTCCCTCGCCGACGGCATCCTGATGGTCGACGCCGGCGGCACGGTCGTGCGCGTCAACGAGGCGTTCGAAGTGATGTTCCGGGCGCCGCGGGTACGGGTCCTCGGACGCGACTACGCCGAGCTACTGCACGCTGGCCGCCGGCGGGGCTTCGAGGTGTTCGACGAGACCGGCGAGGTGCTGGGCGTCGACGACGATCCGGTGCTGGTCGCCCTTCGGCGGGGTCGACGGGTGGTCGGCACCGTCATCGGCCGTCGTCGCGGGGACGCCGCCGCCGAATGGGTGCGGGCCAACGCCCAACCGATCCTCGACCCCGACGGGGCCGTCGTCGGGGCGATTGCCTCGTTCGGCGACGTCACCGAATTCCGCCGCGCCGCCTATGCGCTGCACCAGGAGGAGGAGTTCCTCCGTGTCCTCCTCGACACCCTCGACGAGGGGATCGTGGCCTGCGACGCCAAGGGCCGGATGACGATCTTCAACCCGGCCGCACGCCGGCTCCACGGACTCGACCCGACGGTGGAGCCCGTCGGTAGGGTGCCCTCCAGCCGCATGCTCCGTCACCCCGACGGCACGCCGATCGAGCCCGAGGAGAACCCGCTCCTGCTGGCCATGGGCGGCGAGCGGCTACACAACGTCGAGATCATCCTGGCCCCCCACCACGGCGAGCCGCGCAAGGTGAGTGTCAACGGGCAGGCCCTGGTCGACGAGGACGGGTGGAAGCTCGGCGCTGTCGTGGCCATGCACGACGTGACCGAGCAGAAGCGCAACGAGGAGCGCCTGGCCGACCTCGCCCACCACGACCCGCTCACCGGCCTGGCCAACCGAACGCTCCTGGCCATCCGCATGGGGGAGGCGGTCGACGGGCTCGCCGACCTGTCCGGTGCCGGCGGCGAGAGTGCCGTCGTCGCCCCCGACGGGTCCCGGTCCCATCCCGAGCACCCGGGGATAGCTGTGTACCTGCTCGACCTCGACGACTTCAAGGGGATCAACGACGAATTCGGCCACGACGTGGGTGACGACCTGCTGGTGGCGGTGGCCCGACGCCTGTCCGCCATCGTCCGACCGACCGACACCGTGGCCCGGCTCGGTGGCGACGAGTTCGTCGTCGTGTGCGAGGTCGAGAGCGGCGAGGAGGAGATGCTCCGGATCTCCAGCCGGATCTCGGCGGCACTGGCCCGCCCGTACCGGATCGAGGGGCGCACCCTGGTGGCCGAGGCGTCGGTCGGGGGCGTGTTCGTTGACGATCCCGACACCGATCCGTCCAAGCTGCTCAGCCTGGCCGACGACGCCATGTACGGCGTCAAGTGGAGCCGACGGCGCCAGCGCCGCTTGATGACGGACTGAGCGGGGCGTGGTGGGAGGACCCGCGGGGACGGGCGGACTGCGCGTGGCGCTCGTCTGTCCCTACAGCCTGTCGCGGCCTGGCGGCGTCCAGGGCCAGGTCCTCGGCCTCGCACGCAGCCTGACCGACCGGGGGCACGCCGTCACCGTCTTCGCCCCGGTTGACGGGACCTTCGTCCCGCCCACCGGCGTCGAGCTGGTGGCGACGGGGCACTCGACCGCACTACCGGCCAACGGGTCGGTGGCGCCGGTGTCGGTGTCGCCGATCGCCGCACGCCGGGCGCTCACCGAGCTGCGGGCCCGCACGCCCGACGTCGTCCACGTGCACGAGCCCTTCGCACCAGGCATGGCCTACGCGGCCATGGCCGCACGGAACGTGCCGCCGATCGTCGCCACCTTCCATCGCAGCGGGGGGAGCGTGCTCTACGCAATGCTCCGTCCCGTGGCCCATCGCATGGCGGGCCGGCTGGCCGTCCGGGTGGCCGTGTCCGATGCCGCTGCCGCCACGGCCCGCCAGGCCGTCGGAGGCAGCTACGAGGTGCTGTTCAACGGCGTCGAGGTCGACCGCTTCACCGGGGTGGCGCCGTGGCCGACGACCGGCCCGACGGCCCTGTTTCTCGGTCGCCACGAAGGGCGAAAGGGGCTCGCCGTGCTACTCGCCGCATGGGGCCTCCGCACCGACGCCCACCCGTCGGCCGCCGGGTCGTCCGGACCCCCGGTGCTGTGGGTGGCCGGTGACGGTCCTGAGACTGTGGACCTCCGGCGCCAGTATCCCGACTCGGACACGGTGCGGTGGCTCGGGATCGTGGACGAGGAGGAGAAGTTGCGGCGCCTCGTGGCGGCCGACGTGCTGGCCGCCCCGGCCCTCGGGGGCGAGTCGTTCGGCCTGGTGCTGCTCGAGGGGATGGCCGCGCGGGCCGTCGTGGTGGCGAGCGACATCGACGGCTACCGGGACGCTGCGGGCGGCCGGGCGGTCCTCGTACCGCCCGGGGACGCCCCGGCCCTGGCTGACGCACTCCGAGGCGTCCTGGACGGAAGCCTCGCTCCGGGCACCTGCGGGGATGGCGGCGGGGACGGAGCGACGGACCGGGTGGCATGGTTGGACGCCGGGGCCGAGCGGGCCGCCATGTGGTCGATGGAGCGCCTGGCGGAGCGGTACGAGGACCTCTACCGGAGCGTGGTGGTCGGGCGCCTCCCGTGAGCGGCCGTACACTGCTCGGACGATGACCGACGCCTCCGACCGACCTGCTTCGTCCGGCCCGACCGGGACACCGGCCGGCGGCGCGCCCTCGGGCGGTAACCGTCCGGCTGGTTCGCGCAACCGGCGCCGACGAGGTGGCGGTGGTGGTGGTGACGGTTCGGCCTCGACGTCCTCCGGTGGCGCCGCCCGCAATGGATCCGGGGGTTCGGGCAGCTCCGGCAGATCCGGCAGCTCGGGTGGCTCCGGCGGCTCCGGCGGCTCCGGCGGTAACCGGTCCGGCCAGGGCCGGAGCGGCGGGGGCGGGAACCGCGGCGGCGGGAACCGCGGCGGCGGGGGCGGGAACCGCGGCGGCCAGCAGCGACCGTCCTCGGGCGGTCGGCGCCCCTCCGGCCAGGGCGGGAACCGTCAGGGCCAGGGGAGTCGCAACCGCAGCGGCGGATCCTCGCCGAACCGGCCGGAGCGGGAAGCCGCCCCGGCGCCCGCCCCGGCACCGGTCGTCCGGGCCGACCGCACCGCCGAATTGGCCGAGGAGTCCGCAGCCGCGGCCAATCACCGGCGGGCGCTCCTGCTCTCCCTGCTTCCCTCCGGCGTTCTGGGCGTGGTCGTCGGCGTGGTCCTGGTCGTCCTCGGCCAAGCACTGGTCGCACTCGCCGCCCTCGTCGTCGTCACCGCGGCCGGCACGGTGTGGCTGTGGCGTACGGCTCCGGGCACCGTCCTCCGTTCGCTGAGCGCCACCCCGAGCCACGAGGCCGACCGACCGCGCCTGCACAACCTGGTGGACGGCCTGTGCGCCACCATGGGCCTCGAGCGCCCCGCCATCGCCGTGGTGGCCAGCGACGTGCCGAACGCCATGGCCCTCGGCCGGGACCCGAAGTCCGCGACCCTGGTGGTGACCTCGGGTCTCGACCGGGCCCTCACGTTGGTGGAGCTGGAGGGCGTGCTGGCCCACGAGCTCGTCCACATCAAACGCAACGACACCGCGCTGTCCGCCGTGGCCGTCCTCGTGGCAGTGCCGTGGGCCATTGTGCGGGGCACCGGGATCGGCATCGACCTCGTCCACGGGCTCGTCGGGCGGGGCCGCGAATTCTCGGCCGACCAACGGGCCGCACTGGTGGTCCGCTACCCGTCCGGCATCGGCTCTGCGCTGGGGACGATGGCGGAGGGTCCGGCATCGGCCGCAGCATGGCCGCCGGCGGGCGGTCGTGTCGCCGCCCTCACCCGGTGGCTGTGGGTCGACCCGATGGCCGGCCCGACCGACGGGGAGTCGCCGGTGGGGAACCTCGACGACACCCGTGTGCGGGCCGCCGCCCTCGCCCTCGACTGAATACGGCCCGGTCGGGCCGTCCGGGCCGGGAGGCCCGCTCGTTCGCCCACGGTCGGGCGGAGCAGTTCAGGCTTCCGTGCAGGCCTGCAGCATCTCGTCCGCCCCGGTGCACCCGGCCGCGGCGATCTGCTCCTGTGCGTAGTCGCGTAGACGGCGCAGCATGGCCGAGAACTCGATCTCTTCCTCCGGGGTGAAGACCTCGTCGAGGACCCGGTCGATCTGGGCCACATGCACGGGGATGGCGTCGGCCATGAGCTTGCGACCCTCCGGCGTCAGCTGGGCGAACGAGCCGCGCCGGTCCTCGGGACACGTGCGGCGGACGACCAGGCCCTGGTCCTGGAGTCGGTCGACGGCGCGGGTCAGCCCGCTCGGGGTCAGGGACGCCTGGGCGGCCAGCTCGCTCATGCGGAGTTCGGTGCCCTCGCTGCGGGCCAACCGGATCAGGATGTCGAAGGACTGGTGGGTGTTGGCGCCCGCGTCCTCGAGCTGACGGGCGAACAGCCGGCGGAGCCCGGCGGCCGACTCGAACAGCAGGCCGACGGTGGTCAGGCGCTCGTCGTCGCCGACGTCGGTGCCGACAGGGGGGTGATGTGTCGCCATGTGCGCAGTGTACCGGGTGGCGTGGGTAGTTGCGAGTACAACTAGATGTGCTATAGTTGCTTGTGCAAGCAAGTCCGTGTCCTCCCAGGGGCCCGGCGGCCTGATCCCACAACCCAGCCCAACCCATCCGCACCGGAGGAGAAGACATGACAGACACCATCGTTTCCAGCAGGACCGTCGACGGGGTCGAGTACCCGGCCGTCGGAACATTCGCCATCGACACCTCGCACACCCGGTTGGGCTTCGCCGTCCGCCACATGGCCGTCTCCAAGGTCCGTGGCGACTTCAAGGACTTTTCGGGCGCGCTCGTACTCGCCGCGGACCCGGTGGATTCGACGGTCTCGGTGACCATCCAGGCGGCAAGCGTCGACACGCACGACGAGAACCGTGACAATCATCTCCGCACGAACGACTTCTTCGACGTGGAGAACCACCCGACGTGGACGTTCACCAGCACGGCCATCCGTCCGATCAACGCCACCGAGTGGTACGTGGACGGCGACCTCACCATCCGCGGCGTCACGAAGCAGGTCACGCTTGACGCCACGCTCGAGGGCGTCGTGCAGGACCCCTACGGCATGCACCGGGTGGGCTTCAGTGCCAAGGCGAGCATCGACCGCGAGGAGTTCGGTGTCTCCTTCAACGGTGTCATGGAGGCGGGCGGCCTGGTGGTCGGCAAGAAGGTCGATATCGAGATCGAGGCCGAGGCCACGTACCAGGACTGACCCCGACCCACCGCAGTATGCAGGACCGGCACGGCCGCCCTCCCGGGGGCGGCCGTCGTCGCGGCCGGACGGTCCTCGGCAGTCCAGATGTGATCGGGGCCGGGCTCATCGTGACCCGATCTCGAGCGGGACCAGAGGACTTGCTCCCTCGCCCCACCTCGGACCATCATGCGTCCTCGGCGGACCGCCGGTCTCACTCCCGGGGGACGGGCTCGGGCCGGTCGGTGTTGCCGGGTCGGTCGAGCCCGAGGTCGGGCTCCTGGCCGAAGGGCGGCAGCGGGGTGAAGGTCCAGCCGGGGTCCTGGTCGGTGGCACCGGTGCGCTCGAGGACCCACCCGTCGTAGGTCTTCATCCGGTGGTGGTGGCGACAGAGCAACGCCAGGTTGGCGAGTTCCGTCCTCCCGCCGGACTCGAGGGGACGTACGTGGTCGATCTCGAGTGAGTAGGCCACCCCGCAGCCCGGCACCACGCAGCGGCGGTCCCGCAGGGCCAGGGCGGTGCGCAGGTGGGCGTTGATGGTCCGCCCCAGGTGGGCGACGGCACGGATGTCGCCGGCCTCGGTGAACACCAGGGCCAGGAAGGCGTCGTCGACCAGGCTGCGCACCACCGGGAGGGGGACCGGGCCGTGTCCCTCCAGCTCGCACAGCTCGCCGGGCAGGGCCCGGCCCCGCTTCAGGGCGGCCAGGTCCACCCGCACGATGACGGTGGCCGGGGGTGCGGCGGTGACCAGGTCGTCGACACCCCCGAGGTCGGCCGGATCGGCCAGTGCGGCCGGGTCGGGGCCGGGGTCGGGTCGCGGGTGGAGCCGGTGGTTCCGTCGGACCCGGTGGTTCCGTCGGGCCGGGTGGCGGGGCCGGACCGGGTGGTGGGGCCGGTGAGCAGCAGGAACAGGGCGTCGGCCCGCAGCGCGGCCTCGGACTCGGGTGGCGCGGTCGGGGTGCCCTCGACCGCGTTCTCGGCCGCCTCGGATGCCGCCGCCCGCCTGTCGCTCCGCAGGCGGGCGGCCACCGGGACGAGCCGGGCCAGCAGCTTCGCCCCCCGTTCGGCACTGTCGCGGCCCTGGAAGCAGAACGCCCCTTCGGCGTCGGTCCAGGTGGCAAAGGAGCGCTCGGCGTGGATCCGGGCCAGAGCGGCCGTGGGGTCGTTGGACGCCGCCGTGGTGCGGATCTGCCGGCACCGCTCCTTCGTGATGTGGAGGGGCTCGGACTCCGACCCGGCCAGCAGCTGTCCCTCGACCGAGGGGTCCAGTGCCGCCGCCTGGGTGATCTCGGTCAGTTTCGGCCCCGACAGCCTGCCGCCACGCAGTGCCTCCTCACACCCGGGCAGGTCGACCAGGCGTCGCCCGGCGTCCAAGGTGCGCCTGGCCTGCCCGGCGGATCCACCTTCCAGGATCGCCAGCAGGCCGGCAGGGGAGCGGTGGCCCTCCTCCTCCCAGTGACCGGACTCGGCGACCCGGGGAGCGAGGAGGGTCTTGCCGGCAACCACCAGGCGTTCCAGGCGACAGAAGTCGGCATACAGCGAGGCTGCGTCACGGCCCAGGAGGAGCCCGGGATCCAGGTCGGCCAGGAGCGAGCCGAGTGCCGTGTGCAGGGAGGTCATCCGGGCCGACAGGCCAGGCGGCTCCGGCCTCGCAGACGGCGTGGGGGAGGCGGCGGGGAGTGCGTCGAACGAGGTGGCCAGCGCCATGGGCACATCCTTGCCGGGGGGTGTGACTCGGCACCGGTGGTGGAGGTGCCGTGCGACGAAGGTCTGCGATCCGGCGTGCCGGGGGAGGGCCAGCTCACGGGCACGGATAGAATGGGACGATGACCGACGCCACCAGCACCGACCGCCCGACCGGCACCTTCACCGTCAAGCGGGGCCTCGCCGAGATGCTGCGCGGTGGCGTGATCATGGACGTGGTCGATGCCGAGCAGGCCAAGGTGGCCGAGGATGCCGGCGCCGTGGCCGTCATGGCGCTGGAGAGGGTGCCGGCCGACATCCGCCGCGACGGCGGGGTGGCCCGTATGAGCGACCCGGCCCTCATCGAGGGGATCAAGGCCGCCGTCACCGTCCCCGTCATGGCCAAGGCACGGATCGGGCACTTCGCCGAGGCCCAGGTACTGGCTGCGCTGGGCGTCGACTTCGTGGACGAGAGCGAGGTGCTCACCCCGGCCGACGAGGCCCACCACATCGACAAGTGGGCCTACGAGGTCCCATTCGTGTGCGGCGCCACCAACCTGGGAGAGGCGCTCCGCAGGATCTCCGAGGGTGCGGCCATGATCCGTTCGAAGGGCGAGGCAGGCACCGGCAACATCGTGGAGGCCGTGCGCCACCTCCGGTCGATCCTGGGCGACATCCGCAAGGTGACCGAGGCCGACTCGGCCGAGCTGTACGGGTGGGCGAAGGACCTGGCCGCCCCCATCGGGCTCGTGCAGGAGATCGCCACCACCGGCCGGCTGCCCGTACCGCTGTTCTGCGCCGGTGGCATCGCCACGCCGGCCGATGCGTCCCTGGTCATGCAGCTCGGGGCGGAGGCCGTGTTCGTGGGTTCGGGCATCTTCAAGAGCTCGAACCCGTCGGCCATGGCCCGCGCCGTGGTGGAGGCGACCGCCCACTACACCGATGCCGAGCTGGTGGCCAAGGTCTCGACGGGGCTGGGGGACGCCATGGCGGGCCAGGAGATCGGTACGCTCGGCGTGCGCCTGGCCGACCGTGGCTGGTAGCCGCACGCCCGCCGGCAGCGGCCGGCCCGCGGTCCGTTGACCGTCGGGGTCCTCGCCCTCCAGGGCAACGTACGCGAGCACGCCGCCGCCTTCGGCGACCTCGGCGAGTCCGTCCGCGAGGTGCGGCGACCCGGTGACCTGGACGGGCTCGCCGGCCTGGTCGTCCCCGGGGGCGAGTCGACCACGCTGTCGCTGCTCCTCGGGTCGTCGGGGCTGGCCGGCCCGTTGGCCGACTCCCTCGACGGCGGGCTGCCGGTGTTCGGCACGTGCGCCGGGATGATCCTCCTGGCCACCACCGTCCTCGACGGCCGGGGCGACCAGCTCAGCTTCGGGGTGATCGACCTCACCGTCCGGCGCAACGGGTACGGGCGCCAGATCGCCTCGTTCGAGGGGACGGTCGACGTCCTGGCACTGGACGGGGGCCCCCTGCCGGCCGTGTTCATCCGTGCCCCTGTCGTCGAGGCGTCCGGGCCAGGGGTGGAGGTCCTGGCTACGCTGCCGGGCGAGGGGGGCGCACCCGACCGACCTGTCGTGTGCCGCCAGGGGCCGGTGCTGGTGGCCTCGTTCCATCCGGAGCTCACTGCGGACCGTAGGCTGCAACGGCTGTTCGTGGAGATGACGAAAGAAGAGAGGCCGTAGGGGATGTCGGGACACTCCAAGTGGGCGACCACCAAGCACCAGAAGGGCGCCAAGGACGCCGCCCGGGCCAAGGTGTTCGCCAAGCTGATCCGCCAGATCGAGGTGGCGGCCCGCGAGGGCGGCAGCGACATGACCGCCAACGCCAGCCTGCGCACCATGTACACCAAGGCGCGTGACTCCTCGGTGCCGATCGACACCATCGAACGCGCCATCAAGCGCGGCTCGGGCGAGCTCGAGGGCGTGCGGTACGAGTCGATCTCCTACGAGGGGTACGCGCCCGACGGCGTGGCCGTCATCGTGGAGTGCCTGTCGGACAACCGGAACCGCACCGGCGCGGAGATCCGTAACCTCTTCGCCAAGAACGGCGGAGCCATGGCCGAGCCCGGATCGGTCAGCTGGCAGTTCGAGCGCAAGGGCGTCATCGCCGTACCCCGGGCCCACGACGAGGAGCAGATCCTCGAGGTAGCCATGGAGGCGGGCGGCGAGGACCTGGCCGACGAGGGCGAGCGGTGGCTGGTCACGAGCGACCCGTCCGACCTGATGGCCGTCCGCACCGCCCTCGAGGGGGCCGGGCTCGAGCCCGGCGTCCCCGAGCTGTCGATGGTCCCGACCACCACTGTCGAGGTGGCCTCGGAGTCGGAAGCCAAGCGGGTACTGCGCCTGATCGAGGCGCTCGACGACCACGACGACGTGCAGAACGTCTACGCCAACTTCGACATCCCCGACGAGGTCATGGCCGCCTACGAGGGCTGAGCGGCCGGACCGGCCCACCTGCACCACCGGACCTGCACCACCGGACCCCGCCGACCGCCCCCGCCGGCCCCGCCGGTATCGCCCCGCCGGTATCGCCCCGCCGCGCCGCCGCCCCGACTACCATCGAACGCATGTTCGTCCTCGGTATCGACCCCGGACTGTCGCGCTGCGGCTACGGCGTGGTGACCCGGCGCGGTGGGTCACTGGCCGCGGTGGCCGGAGGCGTGATCTCGTCGCCGCCGACGATGCCCCTACCCGATCGGCTGCGCACCCTGTCCGACGAGTTGCGCGCCCTGGTGGCCGAGTTCCGTCCCGACGCCGTCGTCGTCGAACGGGTCTTCTTCCAGGTGAACGCCCGCACCGCCATGGCTACGGGCCAGGCCGCCGGGGTGGCGCTCGTGGCGGCGGCCGAGTCCGGCTGCGAGGTCGCCCAGTACACGTCGAACGAGGTGAAGCAGGCGCTGGTCGGCTACGGCGGCGCCACCAAGGACCAGGTGCAGCGGATGGTCGCCTCCGTGCTCGGCCTGCACGAGCCGCCCCGGCCCCCCGACGTGGCCGACGCCCTGGCCCTGGCCGCCTGCCACCTCACCACGCAAGGGCTCCGGCGCGCCGTCGACGCGGCGCGGTCGGCCACCGGCGCGGCCCCCGACCCCACCGGGTGCGGGGTGACCCGGTGATCGGCTCCCTGCGGGGCACCCTCCTCGACCGCCCGTCCACCGGCGAGGTCATCGTCGAGGTCCAGTGCGTGGGGTACCGGGTATCGGTTCCCACCAACGTGCTGGCCGGGCTGGGCGCGCCGGGCTCCGAGATCTTCCTGCACGTGCACACCCACGTGCGCGAGGACGCCATCGTGCTCTACGGCTTCGCCCACGCCGACGAGCGCCGCTGCTTCGAGGCCCTGCTGGGGGCCCACGGGGTGGGACCCTCCCTGGCCCTGGCCATCCTGTCGGCGCTCTCGCCCGCCGCGCTGTCGACCGCCGTACTCGAGGACGACGTGGACACGCTCTGCTTGGTGCCCGGAGTGGGCAAGAAGACCGCGGCCCGCCTGTTGCTCGAGCTGAAGGCCCGCCTCGACCTGCCGAGCCTCGACGGCGGCGGGGCCGCGCCCGTGGCGCCCGGCTCGGCCCGGGGCGAGGCCCGTGCCGCGCTCACCGAGCTCGGCTACGGGCCCGACGAGATCGCCGGCGCCCTCGACGGGATCGACGCCGGGGCCCCGGTGGAGGAGATGGTCCGGGCCGCCCTGCGTGAACTGGTGCGCAACCGGTGACCCCGGACGCCCGCAAGGAAGTCCTCGCCCCCCAGGGTGTGGACGCCACGGTGGAGCGGGACGCGCAGCGCCCGGTCGATCCGGTCGCCGCGCCGGCCGAGGAGGCGGACGAGGCCGGGCTCCGGCCCCGGGCGTTGGAGGAGTTCGTGGGGCAGGGGCAGCTGACCGAGCACCTCCGCATCGTCATCGAGGCCGCACTCAAACGCGACCAGCCGGCCGACCACCTCCTGTTTGCCGGCCCCCCCGGGTTGGGGAAGACGTCGCTGGCCGGCATCGTCGCGTCGGAACTGGGCGTCGGGCTACGCATCACCTCCGGCCCGGTGCTCGTCCGCTCGGGCGACCTGGCCGCCCTCCTCACCGACCTGCAGGAGGGCGACGTGCTCTTCATCGACGAGATCCACCGGATGCACCGCTCGGTGGAGGAGATCCTCTATCCGGCCATGGAGGACTTCAAGCTCGACATCCTCATCGGCAAGGGCCCGACGGCCCGCAGCATCCGACTCGACCTTCCCCGGTTCACCCTGGTCGGGGCCACCACCCGCACGGGACTGGTAGCCGGGCCGCTGCGCGATCGCTTCGGGTTCGTCGGCCGGCTCGACCTCTACGATCCGACCGAGCTCGAGGCCATCGTCCTGCGCTCGGCCGGCATCCTCGGCGTCCCCATCGAGCCGGACGGGGCCCGGAGGATCGCCGAGCGGTCGCGGGGGACTCCCCGCATCGCCAACCGCCTCCTGCGGAGGGTGCGCGACTACGTCGAGGTGCGGGCCGACGGGACCATCACCTCCGAAGCGGCCAGGGTCGGCCTCGACGTGTTCGGCGTCGACGAACTCGGCCTCGACAAGGTCGACCGGGCCATCCTCGACGTGCTGTGCCGGCGGTTCTCGGGCCGACCCGTGGGCCTCACCACGCTGGCCCAGTGCATCGGCGAGGAGCCCGACACCATCGAGGACGCGTACGAGCCGTACCTGCTCCAGCAGGGCCTGCTCCAGCGCACCACCAGGGGCCGGATGGCCGGGCCCCGGGCGTGGGCGCACCTCGGGATGACCCCGGTCGACGCCACGCTCCTCTGACCGGTACGGCGTCGCGCTCGGGAGTATGCCTGGTGGCGCCCGGGACGACGTCTGGCACCATGGTGCCGTGTCCGTCACCTCCGACCCCACGGTGCACGACGCGCCCGCTCCGGCCGGCACGCCGATGGCCGCCTACGACTACGGCCTTCCTGAGTCGGCCATCGCCCAGGAGCCGATCGAGCCCCGGAGCGCGGCACGCCTGTTGGTCGGTCCGGGCCTGACCGACGGTTCCGACCCCGCCGCAACCGGCCCGCCCCGCGCCCCGACCGCCGGTCACGCCACGGTCGCCGACCTCCCCGGTCTGCTCCGGCCCGGCGACGTCCTGGTGCTGAACGAGACCCGGGTGCTGGCCGCCCGACTGGACCTGTCCAAGCCGACCGGGGGGCGCGCCGAGGTGTTGCTGGTCGAACCGCTCGGGCCACCGGGCGCCGACGGGACGTCCGAGTGGGCGGCCCTGGTGCGGCCCGGCCGACGGTTGGCACCCGGGACCCTGCTGGTCGAGGCCGTCACGGACCGGACGGTCGACGGCCGCAGGCGTCACGGCCCGCCGGTGGTCGAGGTGGGGGAGCCCCTCGACCCCGACCCGGACGGCCCCGGGACCCGTCGGGTCCGCCTGCTCGACCCGACGGTCGTGGCCCGGGCCGGGTCCATGCCCCTGCCGCCCTACATCCGGCGGGTGCTCGACGATCCGGACCGCTACCAGACCGTCTACTCCGTCGATTCGGACCTGGCGGACCGGTCGGCCGCCGCCCCCACGGCCGGCCTCCACTTCACCCCCGATCTGCTGGCCGCGTGCGAGGCGGCCGGTGCGCGGCTCGCCCGGGTCGACCTCGCCATCGGCCTCGACACGTTCCGGCCCGTCACCGCCGCCACCGCCGAGGCCCACGTCATCCACACCGAGCGGTACACCGTGCCGCCCGGAACCGTGGCGGCGTGCGCCGGTGCGCGTCGGGTGGTGGCAGTCGGGACGACCGCCGTCCGGGCGCTGGAATCGGCCGCGGCCACGGGCGTGCTGTCCGGACGCACGGACCTCTACATCCACGGCGAGTTCGAGTTCCGGGTGGTCGACGTGCTGGTCACCAACTTCCACCTGCCACGATCGAGCCTCCTGCTGCTGGTCGAGGCGTTCTGCGGGCCCCGGTGGCGCGACCTGTACGCCGCGGCCCTGTCGGACGGGTACCGCTTCCTCTCCTTCGGTGACGCCATGGTCGTTGCCCTGGCGGGCGCCAAGGGCACGCCGGCGTGGCGCGTGCCGGACGGGACGGGCCGGTGAACCCCCTTGCCGTCGAGGTGAGCGCCACCGACGGGGCCGCCCGCACCGGGCGGGTCGTCACTCCTCGGGGCTCCTACCGCGTTCCGGCGTTCATGCCGGTGGGCACCCGGGGGGCCGTGAAGGCGCTCGACAGCGCCGATCTCGGGGCCCTGGGTGCCGAGGTGGTGCTGGCCAACACGTACCACCTGATGCTGCGGCCCGGCGCCGATGTCGTCGCCGACCTGGGCGGTCTGCATCGGTTCACCGGGTGGACGGGCCACACGTTGACCGACTCGGGTGGGTTCCAGGTCCACTCGCTGCGGGCGCAGGTCGACGACGACGGGGTCACGTTCGCGTCGGTGTACGACGGGGCGTCGAGACGCCTCACCCCCGAGTCCGCCGTCGAGATCCAGGGACTGCTGGGCGCCGACATCCAGATGGTGCTCGACGTGTGTGCGTCGCTGCCGGCCGGGCCCGACGTACTCCGCCTTGCCGTGGACCGGACCTCGGCGTGGGCGGCCCGGGCCCGTGCCCACTTCGACCGCGTCGAGCACCGACCGGAGGGCCAGGCCCTGTTCGGCATCGTCCAGGGCGGCACCGACGTCGTCCTGCGGACCGAGAGTGCCACGCGCACGGTGGCGCTCGACTTCGACGGCTATGGCATCGGCGGGCTGTCGGTCGGGGAGCCACGGGCCGAGATGCTCGACGCCCTGGCGGCCACGGTCCCGCTCCTGCCATCGGACCGGCCCCGCTATCTGATGGGGGTGGGCGACCCGGTGGGCATGCTGGAGGCGGTGGCGATCGGCGTCGACCAGTTCGACTGCGTGGCCCCGACCCGTGCCGCCCGTCACGGCTCGCTGTGGACGTCGTCCGGCCGGCTCCACCTGCGCAACGCCGTCCATGCCCGCGACGAGGGGCCGATCGACGCCGACTGCCCCTGTCCGACGTGCGCCAGGTGGTCGCGCGGCTACCTGCGCCACCTGCTGTCGGTGGGGGAGCCGACCGCGTGGCGCCTCCTCAGCATCCACAATCTCACCTTCGTGCTGGGCCTGATGGACGAGGCCCGTGCCGCCGTCGCCGCCGGCACGCTGGCCGGGCTCCGGGCCCGGACGGCAGCCGTGTGGGGTGCCTGACGGACCGGTGCCGACCGTGTGGCGAGTTCGGCACCGCCGCCCGGGCGCCCTGGGCTACAGTCGAAGGGCTGTGACGACCCCCACCCCCGTTTCCGACGCTCGATGACGCACGCCCCCGGGGCTGTCGCCTCCGTCCTCGGCGCCACGAACAGCAATTCGAACGGCTCGTCGACCCTGCTGATCTTCGTCGTCATCGGCGCCGCGTTCTACTTCCTCATCTACCGGCCCCAGCAGAAGAAGCAGAAGGCGGCCCGCGCCCAGTCCACGGCGTACGACGTCGGCGACGAGGTCGTGACCGCGGGCGGCATCGTCGGCCGGGTGCTCGACATGACCGACGACCGGGTGACCCTCGAGACCAGCGTCGGCGCCTCGTTCACGGTGCTGCGGCCCTACGTGCTGCGCAAGCTCGAGCCGGCCGAGCCGCCCCAGGACGTGGTCGGGGAGTCGGACGAGCACGACCCCGAACCGCCGCCGGCACCGGGTCAGCTTCCCCGTGACGCCACGACCCACGAGGAGGCGAAGGGGGACGGATCGGACGGCGGCCCCACGCCGCCGGCGCGCCCTGCGGGTGACGGCGGTGACGGGACGGACGCGAGCGGGGCCGACGGCCCCCCGATCATCTGAGCACGATGAAGGACAAGCGCTCTCTCTGGATCAGCCTGCTGACGATCGTCCTGGTGACGATGATCATGCTGGTCGCCACGCTGGCCGCCGGCTGGGCACCCAAGCTCGGCCTCGACCTCGCCGGCGGCCTGTCGGTCGTCTACGAGACGCACACGCCGGTCACCCAGGCCGAGGTCGACACCATCACCACCATCCTCAACGAGCGGGTCGGCGGGTCGAGCGGAGCGACGGTGTCGAGCCAGGGCACAGCGACCTGTCCCGACAAGGTCCACAGGTGCGCGCTGATCGGCGCCTCGGTGCCGGGTCAGAAGAACACCCAGCAGATCCTCGACCGGCTGGGCAAGACGGCCCAGCTCTTCTTCCGACCGGCCACGTGCTTTGCGCCGGCGTTCACGGTGGCCAAGGGCCAGACCGGCAACCCCGGACCGCTGCCGACCTGCGCGGCCACCTCGCAGCTGACCGCGGCCAATCTGGCCGTCAACACCAGCACGGGACAGGCTACGCAGAACCCGCCGGCCGACACGGCATTCACCACCTACCCGTCGACCTCACCGCTCAACGACGCCAAGGCGGCGACGGTGCTCCTGCCGGGCCCACCCGGCCAGGGGACCCAGCGCTACGTGCTCGGTCCCGCCCAGGTGACCGGCTCCCAGATCAAGTCGGCGAACGCCTCGCTCAGCCAGACCGGCCAGTGGACGGTCAACATCAACTTCTCGCCCGCCGGGGCCACCGCCTGGGACGCCCTGGCCCAGCAGCAGTTCCACGCCATCATCGGTATCGACCTCGACGGCCAGGTGATCTCGGCTCCGATCACCCAGCCCAGCCAGCAGTCCTTCACCTCGTTCGCCGGCCAGGTGCAGATCTCGGGCAGCTTCACCGAGGATCAGGCGAAGGCGCTGGCCACCGAGCTCAATTACGGCGCCCTGCCCGTCAAGCTCGACCAGCAGACGATCCAGACGGTGTCGCCCTCGCTCGGCAAGTCGTCGCTGCAGGCCGGGCTCATCTCGGGCCTCATCGGCCTCATCCTCGTGATGATCTACACGATCGTCTACTACCGCCTGCTCGGCCTGGTGGTCGTCTCCGGCCTCGCCCTCACCGGCGCCCTGCTGTGGTCGATCATCGCCATCATGGGCCAGTCCCAGGGCACCACCATCGACCTCGCCGGCGTGATCGGCATCATCGTGTCCATCGGCATCACCGTCGACTCGTACATCGTCTACTTCGAGCGCCTGAAGGACGAGGCCCGATCGGGTCGAACGGTCCGCACCAGCGTCGACCGCGGGTTCAAGAGCGCATTCCGTACCGTCCTGGCTGCCGACTTCGTGTCGCTGTTGGGAGCTGTCGTCCTCTACTTCTTCTCGATCGGGCCGGTCCGGGGCTTCGCCCTGTTCCTGGGCCTCTCGACGGTGCTCGACGTGATCGTCACCTACTTCTTCACGCGGCCGTTCGTGATCCTCCTCGGCCGCAGCCGGGGTGCCACGGAGGCCAAGACCATGGGCGTGGCCAGCGGCCTCGGTATCCACTCGGAGGCCGACCGGTGAGCCCGGACCGTCCGGAGGACGAGATGGACGACGAGAACGTGGAGGATCTGGACCCCGAGGAGTTCCAGGAGGCCCTCGGCGAGGAGCTCGAGGAGGAGTTCGAGGAGGAGTTGGAGTTCGCAGCCGAGCTCGAAGAGGCCGAGGCCGCCGGGGCCAAGCGCCCGAACGTCTTCCTGCGCCTCTACCGGGGTGAGACCTCGTTCGACTTCATCGGCAACCGCAAGTGGTGGTTCGGCATCTCCGCCCTCGTCATCGTCATCGGGGTCGTCTCGCTGTCGACCAGGGGACTCAACGAAGGCATCGACTTCAAGGGCGGCCAGTCGTGGCTGGTTTCGTCCCAGACGCTCACCGTCTCGGAGGCGACCACGGTGGTCAAGGCGGCCGGCGTGCCCTCGCCGACCGTCGTACAGCTCACCAACCAGCTGAACGGACAGAAGCAGATCGAGGTCACCGCCGACCTGGCCACGGGACCGGCCGCCGAGCAGCAGGCCACGCTGCTGAAGGTCCAGAAGGCGCTGGCCGACGCCGCCCACGCCCGACTGGGCGCGGTGAGCGTCAACCAGGTCGGCTCCACGTGGGGTTCCAACGTGACCACCAAGGCGATCCAGGCCCTCATCATCTTCTTCATCGTCGTCACCGCGTACATCTCCCTGCGGTTCGAGTTCAAGATGGCCGTGGCCGCCATCGTGGCCGTCTTCCACGACATCCTCGTCGTGGTCGGGATCTACTCGATCTTCCAGTTCCTGGTGACCCCGGACACGGTGGTGGCCGTGCTGACCGTGCTCGGGTACTCGTTGTACGACACCGTCGTGGTGTTCGACCGCATCCGCGACAATTCCCAGGGACTGGGCGCGTCCGGTCGGCTCACCTACTCCGAGATGGTCAACCTCTCGATGAACCAGACCCTGGCCCGGTCGATCAACACCTCGATGGTGGCGATCATCCCGGTGCTGTCGGTGCTCGTGATCGGATCGCTGGTGCTGGGCGCCACCACCCTGCAGAGCTTCGGCCTCGCGCTGGTGATCGGCCTCACCAGCGGTGCCTACTCGTCGATCTTCATCGCCTCACCGCTGCTCGCGTGGATGAAGGAGCGCGAGCCCCGGTACATCACCATCCGTCAGCGCCTCGAGGCCCGTGGCGACCGCGGACCGGCCATGACCCCGGCCATGGCGGCAGCGATGACCGGTGCCGCCGGTGGCCCCGGTCGGGGCTCGTCCAAGGTCCGCTCGGCTTCCGGCGTCATCCGGCCCGGGTCCTCGTCCAAGGGGAAGGGCGGCCGGTCCGAGAGCATGCCCGCACCGACGGGCACCGGCACGGGGGGCGGCGGCACCGGGGCGGGTTCGACCGGCGGCCGCACGTCCCAGGGCTCGACCCGGCCTGCCGGCAACCGTCCCCCGCCACGGCCCCGCAAGGGCAAGGGCAAGGGCAAGGGCAAGCGGCGCTGAGGCCCCAGGGACGGGCCGGGCGCAGCAGCCCCCGGTCGTACCGGTCCGGGGGCCCGTCCAGGTACCGTGTAGGGATGGCCCTGGCCACACCAGCCCCCGCGGACGGGGCGACGCACAACGTCGAGGACAGCCTGGCCGACGCTGCGCTGCCCGCAGCGGAGGCGGAGCTCCTCGCCCCGGTGCTCGAGGCCTTCCTGCGCCGTCATCCGGGCGACGACACCTCGCTGATCGTGCATGCCGCCGAGACGGCCACGGTGGCCCACGCCGGGCAGACGCGCCGTTCGGGCGAGCCCTACGTCACCCACCCGATCGCCGTGGCCGGCATCGTCGCCGACCTGGGCCTCGACGCACAGACGGTGGCAGCCGCCCTTCTCCACGACGCGGTGGAGGACACCGGTGTCACCACCGAAGTCATCGAGCGGGACTTCGGGCCCGCCGTGGCCCTCATCGTGGACGGCGTCACCAAGCTCGACCGACTGCAGTTCGACTCGAAGGAGGCCCAGCAGGCCGCCACCGTTCGCAAGATGCTCGTGGCCATGGCCAACGACTGGCGGGTCCTGATCATCAAGCTGGCCGACCGGCTCCACAACATGCGGACCCTGTCGGTCATGCCGGAGTGGAAGCAGCGCCGGACAGCGCAGGAGACGCTCGACATCTACGCCCCGCTGGCCCATCGCCTCGGTATCCAGGGGGTCAAGTGGCAGCTCGAGGACCTGTCCTTCGCCACCCTGCACCCGAAACGCTACGCGGAGATCGAGCAGATGGTGGCCAGCCGGGCCCCACTGCGAGACGAGTTCCTGGCCCGGGTGCTGGTGGCCGTGCGCGAACGGCTCGAGGCGTCCGGCATGAACGCCGAGGTCACCGGCCGCCCGAAGCACCTCTGGAGCATCTACGAGAAGATGGTCGTCCGCGGCAAGGAGTTCGACGAGCTCTACGACCTGGTCGGCATCCGGGTGATCGTCGAGTCGGAGAAGGACTGCTGGGCCGCACTCGGGTCGATCCACGCCATCTGGCCGCCCGTGCAGGGCCGGTTCAAGGACTACATCAACTCGCCCAAGTTCAATCTCTACCAGTCGTTGCACACCACGGTGATCGGCCTCGACGGCAAGCCGATCGAGGTCCAGGTCCGCACCCACGAGATGCACCGCCGGGCCGAGTACGGAATAGCCGCCCACTGGGGCTACAAGGTGGGCACCCAGCGCGACGCCGGCGTGGCCGCCGCCCGGGTCGCTGACACGGCGCCCGGGGCCGCGTCGACCCGGTCCAAGCGGTCGAAGGACAAGGACGGCCGGAAGGGCCCGCAGATCTCACCGGCGCAGCGCGCCGAGCTGGCCGAACGCGACCGTCGTGCGGAGCGCCTGGCCCTGGCCAAGGAGACATCGTCGACCACCGCCGAGATCGAGTGGATGCAGCGGATCGTCGACTTCCAGAACGAGACCACCGACCCCATCGAGTTCCTGGAGGCCCTGAAGCTCGACCTCGAGGAGGACGAGGTCTACGTCTTCACCCCGAAGGGCAAGGTCATCGCCCTCGCCGCCAACTCCACGCCGGTCGACTTCGCCTACAGCATCCACACCGAGGTCGGGCACAAGTGCATCGGGGCCAAGGTGAACGGCCGCCTGGTGCCCCTCGATACCCGCCTCAATTCCGCCGACACCGTGGAGATCTTCACCTCCAAGTCCGAGACCGCCGGGCCGTCCCGGGACTGGCTGCACGTGGTGGCCTCGTCGCGTGCC
The DNA here is from genome assembly GCA_963835445.1 of uncultured Actinomycetota bacterium. GTDB lineage: Bacteria > Actinomycetota > Acidimicrobiia > Acidimicrobiales > RAAP-2 > Bog-756. The sequence continues at coordinate 914,426 of CAWIFO010000007.1, read as the reverse complement.
CGATCCAAGATCCGCCAATGGTTCTCGCGCGAGCGGCGCGAGGACGCCATCGAGCTGGGACGCGACGAGCTGATCAAGGAGCTCCGACGCGAGGGCCTTCCGGTCCAGAAGCTGGCCTCGGAGCACACCCTGGCCGACCTGGCGACGGCCATGAGCTATGCGGACGTGGACTCGCTGCACGCGGCGATCGGGGAGAACCGCATCTCGGCACGGGCCGTCACCCAGCGGATTCTGCGCGAGCTGCGGGGAGGGATCATCGAGGAGCAGCTCCCGGTGACCGCCCGCCAGCAGCACCTGACCTCGCGTCCGGGCCGGGCCGCGTCCGTGGGGGTCTACGTCGAAGGGCTCGACGACATGATGGTCCGGCTCTCCCGGTGCTGCACCCCGGTGCCGGGCGACGAGATCATCGGCTTCGTGACCCGGGGCCGGGGCGTCTCGGTCCACCGGGCCGACTGCGCCAACGCCGCGTCCCTGGCAAGCAGGTCCCGCGAGCGCCTGATCGAGGTCGAGTGGGACCACCGGTCGTCGGGCGTGTTCGTGGCCACCATCGAGGTCGTGGCCATCGACCGGTCGCGCCTTCTGGCCGACGTCACCAAGGTCGTGTCCGAACACCACCTCAACATCGTCAGCGCCAACACCCAGACCGACGTCGACCGGATCAGCCGCATGCGGTTCGACGTCGAGCTGGCCGACCCGGCCCACCTGGAGTCCGTCATCAATCTGATCCGCCACCTGGACGCCGTGTACGACGTCTACCGGATCCTCCCCGGCAAGAGGGACTGAGCCCCCCCGTGTCCGACAAGAGCCTTGCGGCGCGCGCCCCCACCGGCACCCACGACGTGCTGTGGCCGGAATCAACCCGGTGGGAGGCGTTGCTCACCCGCTTCGCCGACCGTGTCGAGCGGGCCGGCTACGGCTTGGTCCACACCCCGATCTTCGAGGACGTCAAGGTCTTCCGGCGGGGGATCGGCGAGGGGAGCGACGTCGTCGGCAAGGAGATGTACGAGTTCGAGGACCGGGGCGGCCGCATCCTGGCGCTGCGGCCCGAGGGCACGGCCCCGATGGTCCGGGCCTGGGTGCAGCACCGCCCGCCGTTGCCGTGGAAGGCGTGGTACGCCACGCCTGCCTTCCGCTACGAGCGGCCTCAGGCCGGGCGGTACCGCCAGCATCACCAGCTGGGGGTGGAGGCCCTCGGTCCGTCCGATCCCGACCTCGACGTCGAGGTCATCGGCCTGGCCGACGGATTCTTCCGCGGCCTCGGCCTCGAGCGGTTCGCCCTACGGGTCAACTCCATGGGTGACGACACGTGCCGACCCGCCTACCTGGCGCTGCTGACCGGGTACCTCACGTCCCGCCGGAACGAGCTGTGCGAGGAGCACGGCGACCGGCTGGAGGCCAATCCGCTGCGGGCCCTCGACTGCAAGCGTGACGCCTGCCGGGCCGCCACCGACGGCGCCCCCGGATTCGCCGACCACCTCTGCGACCCCTGCGCCGCCCACTTCACCCGGGTCCGCGAGGGACTGGATGCCCGGAGGATCCCCTACGTACTCGACCACCGCCTGGTGCGGGGGTTCGACTACTACACCCGGACCACGTTCGAGTTCGCATCGGAAGCGCTCGAGTCCGCCCAGAACGGCATCGGTGGCGGGGGGCGCTACGACGGTCTCGTGGAGATGCTCGGCGGGCCCCCCACGCCGGGGATCGGATTCGGCGTGGGTGTCGAGCGCATCCTGCTGGCGTGCGACGCCGAGGGCGTGTTCCCAGTCGACCCGCGCCCGCTGGACGCATTCGTGGTCGACACCGCAGGTGGCGGTCACGCCCGCGATCTGACGTCCGCCCTGTGGGCCGCCGGGCTGTCGGCCGACCGGGCCTACGACGACCGGTCGATGAAGGCCCAGTTCAAGGCGGCCGACAAGTCCGGTGCGTCCTGGGTGCTGATCGTGGGCCCCGACGAGGCCGCTGCGGGTACGGTGGCACTCCGACCCCTTCGCTCCGGCGGGGACCAGCGCTCCGTGCCGGTGGGCGAGGTGGTGGACGCCGTCCGGTCCGCCGTCCGGTCCGCCACCCGGGCCGCACCCTCCGGTCACGGGGCCGGTACCCCGACCCCGTGACCGGGGTACGACCCTCCCGACCCCGTGACCGGGGCACACGAAAGGACCAGCAGTGACCGACCCGACCGAGCCCACCCCGTCCACTGGGGCCACGTCGATGCGGACGCGGCTGTGCGGGACGCTCCGGACGGCCGACGAGGGCAGCCGGGTGACCGTGTGCGGCTGGGTCGCCAAGCGCCGTGAGCACGGTGAGCACCTGGCCTTCGTCGACCTGCGGGACCACACCGGTCTCGTCCAGTGCGTCGTCCCCGGCACGGTCGACGTGCGATCCGAGTACGTGGTGGCCGTCGAGGGCGAGGTACGCCGACGCCCCGCCGGCACCGTCAACCCGGAGCTGCCCACCGGCGAGATCGAGCTGGCCGACTGCACGGTCACCCTGCTGAACTCGGCCGAACCGCCGCCGTTCGCCGTAGACGACCGCGTCGAGGTGGACGAGGTGATCCGGCTGCGCCACCGGTTCGTCGACCTGCGCCGGCCGAAGATGCAGGCCAACCTTCGGCTGCGGGCCCGGGTGAATTCGGCCCTGCGGGCGGCCATGGACCGCCAGGGCTTCGTCGAGGTGGAGACCCCGCTCCTGTGGGCGCCCACGCCCGAGGGTGCCCGGGAGTTCGCCGTGCCCAGCCGGCTGCACCACGGCTCGTGCTACGTGCTCCCGCAGAGTCCGCAGCTGGCCAAGCAGCTCCTCATGGTGGCCGGGGTCGACCGTTACTACCAGGTCGCCCGGTGCCTGCGCGACGAGGACCTCCGTGCCGACCGGCAGTTCGAGTTCTCCCAACTCGACATCGAGGCATCCTTCGTGAGCCAGGAGGACATCCTCGACTTCGTGTCCGAGGCGGTGCTGGACGCGGCCGAGGCCGTCACCGGCGAGCGCCCGGGCGAGGTGCCCCGCATGACGTGGGCCGAGGCCATGGACCGCTACGGCACCGACAAGCCCGATCTCCGTTTCGGCATGGAGCTCGTCGACCTGACGCAGGTGTTCACCACGACGGGATTCCGGGCGTTCAGCGCCCCGTGCGTGAAGGCCGTCGTGCTGGCCGAGGGCGCCTCGCTCACCCGGTCGCGGCTCGACGCCCTGACCGACCGGGCCAAGGCCCTCGGCGCCAAGGGGCTGGCGTGGTTCAAGGTAGCCGCCGGTGAGGACGGCCGTCCTGCACTCGAGTCCCCGGTGGCGAAATTCCTATCCGACGACGAACAGGCGGGCCTGGTGGCGACCACCGGCGCTGGTGTCGGTGACCTCGTGCTGGTGGTGGCCGACGAGTACAGGCTGACCTGTCACGTGCTGGGGGCGCTCCGGACCGAGCTCGGTGGCCGTCCGGTGTCCGAAGGCCCGTACCGGTACCTGTGGGTCGTCGACTTCCCCCTGTTCGACGGTGTCGACGACACCGGCAACCCGATGGCGGCCCACCACCCCTTCACCATGCCCCACCCGGACGACATCGACCGGCTGGAGTCGGACCCCGCTTCGGTGCGGTCCCAGGCCTATGACCTGGTGCTCAACGGGTGGGAATTGGGCTCGGGCAGCGTCCGTGTCCATCGGGCCGACATCCAGAGCCGGATCTTCTCGGTGCTCGGGATCAGCGAGGAGGAGGCGGCGTCGCGCTTCGGCTTCCTGCTCGGTGCGTTCCGGTTCGGGGCGCCGCCCCACGCCGGTTTCGCGGTGGGACTCGACCGACTGGTGGCCATCTTCGCCGGCGAGGACAACATCCGCGAGGTGATCGCCTTCCCGAAGACCCAGTCCGGGTGGGACCCGATGACCGACGCCCCGAAGCCACTGACCCCGGGCACGCTGCGCGACCTCGGGCTCCAGCCGATCCCGACGCTGGACTGAGGCAGGGTGGCCGGCGAGGACCTCTTCTCCGGCGCCGCCGCCGAACGCGTCGCCCAGCGGGCGCCCCTGGCGGCGCGGCTGCGGCCGCGCACCCTCGACGACATCATCGGCCAGCGCCACCTGGTGGGGCCCGGGGCGCCGCTGCGGGCGCTGATCGAGGCCGACCGCCTGACGTCGGCCATCCTGTGGGGGCCGCCCGGTACCGGCAAGACCACGCTGGCCACGGTGGTGGCCACCGCCACGGCCAAGGACTTCGTGCCGCTGTCGGCGGTGACGGCCGGGGTCAAGGACGTGCGCGAGGTGGTCGAAGGCGCGCGCCGACTGCTGGGGGAGCAGGGGAGGGGCACCATCCTGTTCCTGGACGAGGTCCACCGGTTCAACCGGTCCCAGCAGGACGCACTCCTGCCCTCGGTCGAAGAGGGCCTGCTGGTGCTCATCGGGGCGACGACCGAGAACCCGTTCTTCGAGGTCAATGCCCCGCTCCTCTCCCGCTCCACCCTGTGGCGACTCGAGCCGCTCACCGACGACGACCTGGTCGCCGTGGTGGACCGTGGCCTGGACGCCGAAGGGGCGTCGGCCGAGCCCGACGCGGTCGCCGCGTTGGTCGGCCTGGCCGACGGCGACGCCCGTGCCGCGCTCACCACGCTCGAAGTGGCTCTGGCGCTCGCCGGCCAGCGGCCCGTGGCGCTCGAGGACGTGGAGCGGGCCCGGCACACCCGGCTGCAGCACTACGCCGAGGACGACCACTACGACCAGGTGAGCGCCTTCATCAAGTCGATCCGGGGCTCGGACCCGGACGCCGGCCTCTACTGGCTCGCCCGGATGTTGGAGTCCGGCGAGGACGCCCGGTTCATCGCGCGCCGCCTGGTGATCCTGGCCAGCGAGGATGTGGGCGAGGCCGACCCCCTGGCACTGGTGGTGGCGGATGCCGCCGCACGGGCCGTCGAGTTCGTGGGCCTGCCCGAGGCGCAGCTCAACCTGGCCCAGGCCGTGGTGCACCTGGCGTGCGCCCCGAAGTCGAACCGGGTGACTGTCGCCCTCGGCCGAGCCCGGCGCGACGTGCGCGAGGCGCCCCGGGGGGACGTGCCCGCCCACCTGCGCGACGCCCACTACCGGTCTGCTGCGACCATCGGCCACGGGGAGGGGTACGAGTACCCGCACGACCACCCCGGTGCGCACGTCTCCCAGGAGTACCGGCCGACGGCCGTGGCCGGCACCACGTACTACGAGCCCAGTGACCGGGGCCACGAGGCGGTCGTGGCGGAGCGGCTACGCCAGTGGCGCAGCGGAGGTACGGGATCGGCCGACACCCCCGATGCCGCCGCTCCGGTCCCGGGCGAGGAGCACGAGGATGGTGGGTGAGGGGCCGACACCGGGTCGGACCGCCGTGCCGAACGCCGAGCGCCGGGTGACCGCGTTGGGCAATACTCGCCCGGTGAGGAAGCCTGGTTCCCGTTCGGCGGGCGTTCGAACGGTCCGGGTCGCGCTCGTCGCGTCCCTCGCCCTCGTCGTCGCGGCCACCACCTCCGGGACGGCCGCGGCCGCGCCCGGCACGGCCACTCCCGTCAACGGGAACGGGCCCCGGATGCCGCTGGTGGGGAGCGTGGCCCCGGTCCCGTCCGGTGCCGCCGTGCTCGGTCCGACGGCGCCCGCCACCCGGGTCACGGTCGACGTCGCGCTGCGGCCGCGGGATCCGGCGGCCCTGGCCGGGTACGCCCGGGCGGTCTCCACCCCGGGCGATCCCCGCTACCGGCAGTACCTCCCCGCCGGACACCTGGCCTCCACCTTCGGACCGACGGCAGCGGCGGTGCAGGCCACCCGGGACTGGCTCGCCTCCACCGGTCTGACCGTCGGGTCGACGACGCCTGACGGGCTCGTCGTGCCGGCGACCGGGACCGCCGGCCAGCTCGAATCGGCGTTCGCCGTGCCACTGGTCCAGGCCCGCCTGACCGACGGGCGCACCGTGCGCCTGGCCACCAAGGACCCGTCGGTACCGTCCACCCTGGTGCCGGTGCTCCAGGGTGTCCTCGGTCTGTCCGACCAGGCGATCGCCCGGCCCCATCTGACGGCCCCGGTACCTCTGGGCACGGCGTCCGCCGGCCCGGTCCACGGCGCGGCGGCACACGCGGTCGGTCCCCAGCCCTGTGCCGCCGCCACCGCCACCCGTCCCCCGGGCACCGTCAGTCCCCGCACGGCGAGCGACCTGGCCTCCACCTACGGCCTCAGTTCGCTGTTCGCCGGCGGGAGGGACGGGTCCGGCCAGACCGTCGGGATCTTCGAGCTGGAGCAGTACACGCCGACCGACATCGCCACGTATCAGGCCTGCTACGGCACCGGCGTGCCCGTCACCGACACGCCGGTCGACGGCGGGGCCGGAACCCCGGTGCAGTACGGCGAAGCCGCGCTCGACATCGAGGTCGTGGCCGGCCTCGCACCCGGAGTGTCCGTCCACGTCTACACGGGGCCGAACGACGGGGCGAACGGCGCGTTCGACACCTACCAGCAGATGGTGACGGACGACACCGCCAAGGTCATCACCACCAGCTGGGGGCAGTGCGAGTCGCTCCTGGGGTCGAACACGGCGCTGTCCCGGCAGGCGCAGCTGGCTGAGCAGACACTGTTCCAGCTGGCGGCCGTCCAGGGGCAGACCGTTGTCGCCGCCTCCGGTGACTCGGGGTCGAGCGACTGCTACCCGGCGAACGGCGACCCGGCCGTAGCGGTGGACGACCCCTCCGTGCAGCCCTTCGTGACCGGTGTCGGGGGGACCGTGCTGTCGGCGATCGCCGCCGACCATCCGACCGAGGTCGCCTGGGGCGGTGCCGCCAGCAGCGGCGGGGCGGGCGGCGGTGGCAACTCGGTCACGTTCGCCGCTCCCGCGTGGCAGCAGGTCGCGGCGGCCCGCTCCGGGCTCACCGCGTACAACTGCGGGGCCAGCGGCAACCTCCAGTGCCGGGAGGTCCCAGACGTCTCGGCGTCGGCGGACCGGGCCTACGGCGACGTCATCTTCTTCAACGGGATCTGGTATGTCTTCGGCGGGACCAGCATGGCCTCGCCCCTGTGGGCCGCCCTCGTCGCCGACGTCGACCAGGGGTGCGCCGCACCGGCCGGCTACCTCGATCCCACGCTCTACGGGTCCGGGGCCGCCGGTGCCTTCAACGACGTCGGCACGGGGGACAACTACCTGCCGTCGCTGCCGGCGGGGGTGACCACGGCCTTCCCTGCCACCACCGGCTACGACATGGCCACCGGCTGGGGCAGTCCGCGGGCCGTCGCCCTGTTGGGCCTGCTGACCGGGGCCGCGTCTGGCTGCCCGACCGTGACCGGGCTCGCCCCGGCGACGGGGCCGGCGGTCGGTGGGACCCAGGTGGTCATCAGCGGTTCGGGCTTCGGGAGCGCCGCACCCGGCGTGGCCTTCGGCGGTACCCCGGCCACGGTGCTCTCGCACGATCCCGGCGGCACCTCGGTCACCGTCGTCGCTCCTGCCCGTGCGGCCGGGCCCGCCGCCGTCACCGTCACGAGCAACTCCGCTGCGGCCGGTGGGACCAGTCCGGCCACGGCGGTGTCGACCTACACGTACTTCGCCCCGGTGGTCACCGGGGTGACCCCGGGCAAGGGCCCGGTCTCGGGAGGGGGGACCGTGGTGATCACCGGTTCCCGGTTCGACCAGGTGCAGTCGGTGACGTTCGGCGGGCGGACGGCCACCTTCCGGGTGGACTCGTCGGGTGTCATTGCCGCCACGGTCCCGGCCGGCGCGGCCGGCACCGTGGACGTCATCGTGCAGGCCCAGTCCGGTTCCAGCTCACCGAGTGCGCAGGCCCGCTACACCTATGCGCTGCCCGGTTACTGGATGGCGGCCAGCGACGGCGGCATCTTCGCCTTCGGCGGCGCCGGGTTCCACGGCTCGGCGGCCTCCCTGGCGCTCGGCGCGCCGGTCGTCGCCGTGGCGCCCACGTCCGACGACCAGGGGTACTGGCTGGTGGCCTCCGACGGCGGCATCTTCGCCTTCGGCGACGCCCCGTTCTACGGCTCGACGGGGAACCTCACCCTCAACCGGCCGATCGTGGGGATGGCCCCCACCCCGGACGGCAGGGGGTACTGGCTGGTGGCCTCCGACGGCGGCATCTTCGCCTTCGGCGACGCCCCGTTCTACGGCTCGACGGGGAACCTCACCCTCAACCGGCCGGTCGTGGGCATGGCGGCTGCCCCGGACGGCAGGGGGTACTGGCTGGTGGCCTCCGACGGCGGCATCTTCGCCTTCGGCGACGCCCCGTTCTTCGGCTCGACGGGGAACCTCACCCTCAACCGGCAGGTCGTGGGCATGGCGGCGACCACCCACGGCGCCGGCTACTGGCTGGTGGCCTCCGACGGCGGCATCTTCGCCTTCGGCGACGCCCCGTTCTTCGGCTCGACCGGGAACCTCACCCTCAACCGGCCGGTCGTGGGCATGGCCGTCGACCTCACCGGCACCGGCTACTGGCTGGTCGCCTCCGACGGCGGCATCTTCGCCTTCGGCGACGCCCCGTTCTTCGGCTCGACGGGGAACCTCACCCTCAACCGGCCGATCACCGGAATGGCCGCCACCTGACCGGAGCGCCCGGCCCACCGGCGCAGGGGTGGGGCGATCTAGACTGAGGCGATCATGACCACTGGAGAGATCGCCGTCCTGGTGGCCAGCATCGCGTGCGCACTCGCCGTCGTCGGCCTCCTGGTCGCCATCGTCTCGCTCCGGCGCGAAGTGACCCGCGTGGGCGCCCTGGCCGACGAACTCAAGCGCCGGACCGTGCCGCTCGTCGCCGACGCGCACCGTGTGGTCGACCAGGCCGCCACCGAGATGGAGCGGGTGGGCGCCGTCCTCGACTCCACCGAATCGGTCCATGCCACGGTGGACTCGGCGTCCCGTCTCGCCTACCGGGCGTTCGCCAACCCCGTGGTCAAGGTCCTCGCCGTCCGGGCCGGGGCGGCCAGCGGCGTGCGTCGCCTGGCCGGGAGCTCCCCGACCGGCCGGGCCGCGGTGACCGCACCGCGGGACCGGAGCCGGTAGCCGTGCCCCGTCGCACGATGTGGCTGGTGACCGGCGTCGTGGCCGGCGCCGCATCCTCGCTGTACGCCGAGCGCAAGTTGCGGCGCGCCGTCGAGGCGGCGTCCGCCCGCCTACAGCCCGACGCCCTGGTGGGAGGAGTGGGGAGGACGGCCAGCCGGGCCGCCCGCGGTACCGGTGGCCGGGTGCGCGACGCGTATTCCACCGGCCGGTCGACCATGCGACACCGCGAGGAGGAGCTCTGGGCCGAGCTGGCCGCGTCAGGTGCTCTGGCCGTCCCCGACGGGGCGGGCGCCGTCGGGCCGTCCACCGCCACCACCACCGACGCCGGCACGGACGGCGAGGCGGACTCCGGCGGACTCGGCGAGGCGGCGAGCGGGCCGATGTCCGCCCACGCGACGCGGGGCCGGGGCCGGGGCCGCCGACCGTCCCGGCGATCGCCCTCCCACCTGGGCAAGTAGGATTTTCGGTCGTGACCCCCGGCACGGCGCCCGACGCCGATCACCTCCGAGCTGCCTTCACCCGGTTCTTCGTCGAGCGGGGGCACACGTCCGTACCCTCCGCCAGCCTCATCCCGCACGACCCGTCGGTCCTGTTCACCATCGCCGGCATGGTGCCGTTCAAACCCTTCTTCCTGGGTGACGAAGTGCCCCCGTGGCCCCGGGCCACGTCGGTCCAGAAGTGCTTCCGCACCGTCGACATCGACATCGTGGGCACCACCCTGCGGCACTGCACCTTCTTCGAGATGCTGGGCAACTTCAGCTTCGGGGACTACTTCAAGTCCGACGCCATCCCCTTCGCATGGGAGCTCGTCACCGAGGTCCTCGGGATCGACGGTGACCGCCTGTGGGTGACCGTCTACGAGACCGACGACGAGGCCGAGGCCATCTGGCGCGATGCGGTCGGGGTCCGGCCCGAGCGCATCCAGCGCCTGGGCGACGACAATTTCTGGAAGATGGGCGACACCGGCCCGTGTGGCCCGAGCTCCGAGATCTTCATCGACAAGGGCCCGTCGTACGGCGCCGACGGCGGCCCCGCCACCGGCGGGCCCGAGCGGTTCGTCGAGATCTGGAACCTGGTGTTCATGCAGTACAACCGGGGCGCTGACGGTTCGACCGAGCCGCTTCCCCGTCCGAGTATCGACACAGGTGCCGGCCTCGAGCGCATCCTGCCGGTGATCCAGGGCGTGGACTCGCTGTACGACACCGACCTGTACGTGCCCCTGCTCGACACCGCCCAGTCGATCACCGGCCGGACGTACGGACGGGACGAGCGGACCGACGTCGGCCTGCGGATCATGGCCGACCACGGCCGGGCCATGGCCATGCTGGTCGCTGACGGTGTCCTTCCCTCCAACGAGGGGCGCGGCTACGTGCTCCGCCGCATCATCCGCCGCGCCGTACGCCGGGCCCGCCAGCTGGGTGTGTCCGAGCCCTGCACCGGGCGACTGGTCGACACCGCCGTAGGCGTGTTGGGCGCCGCCCACCCGGGTCTGGCCGAGCAGCACCAGTTGGTCACCGACGTCGTCGCCCGCGAGGAGGAGGGATTCCTCCGCACGCTGGCCACCGGCTCGGCCATCCTCGAGGAGGTCCTGGCCTCGGGGGCGGGCACCGTGCCGGGCGACGTCGCGTTCCGACTGCACGACACCTACGGCTTCCCTGTCGAGCTGACCGTCGAGATCGCCGAGGAGGTGGGCTCGAAGGTCGACCTGGAGGGATTCGAGGAGGCCATGGAGCGCCAGCGCTCCCAGGCCCGCGCCGCGGCCCGGTCGGGACGGGTCGCGGCAGGCGACGAGGCCTACCGGTCGGTACTGGACACGGAGGGACGCACCGTCTTCATCGGTCAGTTCCCGGACGCGTATTCGGCCCCGGCGCGGGTGGTGGCCGTGCTGGTCGACAACGACCCCGAGCACCCCGGTCGGGTCGAGGTCTTCCTCGACCGGACCCCGTTCTACGCCGAGTCCGGTGGCCAGATGGGTGACATCGGGACCATCGTGACCGAGACCGGGACGGCCCTCGTCTACGACACGGTGTCGGCACTGCCGGGCCTCACCTCACACCGCGCCACGGTGACCGGCGAGCTCTTCGCCGGCCAGGACGCGCTCGCCTCCATCGACGGCCCCCGCCGTGACGCGCTGCGCCGCAACCACACCGGCACCCACCTCCTGCACGCCGCCCTGCGGTCCGTGCTCGGCGACCAGGTTCGCCAGCAGGGGTCACTGGTGGCGCCCGACCGCCTCCGGTTCGACTTCAGCCACCACGGGGCCGTGGCTCCCGAGGAGCTGGCCGCGGTCACGGCGATGGCCAACGCCGACGTGCTGACCGACGCTGCGGTGACGGTGGAGGAGACCTCCAAGACCGAGGCCGAGGCGATGGGCGCGCTCGCCTTCTTCGGCGACAAGTACGGCGAGCGGGTCCGGGTGGTCCGGGCCGGCCCCCATTCGGTCGAGCTGTGCGGAGGCACCCACGTGGGGGCACTCGGGATGATCGGGCCCATCACCGTCGTCTCCGAGGCGTCGATCGGCTCGAACACCCGGCGGATCGAGGCCGTCACCGGCACCGGCTCCCTCGATCGCATGGCCGCCCGCGAGCAGCTGCTGGCCGAGGCGGCGGCGTTGCTCCGGACCGATCCCGAACACGTCGGGGAGGCCATCGAACGCCTGGTCGAGCGCCAGAAGTCGGCCGAGCGCTCCCTCGAGCAGGCCAGGTCCCGCGAGCTGCGCGCCGAGGCGGGCGCCCTGTCCGGCGAGTCGGTGCACGGTGCCGTGGTGGCCCGCCGCGACGGGCTGACGCCAGACCAGCTGCGCGACCTGGCCCAGGCCGTCCGCACCCGGGGCGACCTGCGGGTGGTGGTGCTCGGCGGGAGCCCCGACGGGGTGAAGGCGTCGGTGGCCGTTGCGACCGACCGGGTGGGTCCCCACGACGACCGGGGTGGCCAGCTCCACGCCGGTGAGCTGGTGAAGCTGATCGCTCCGCTGCTGGGCGGGGGCGGGGGTGGGTCGCCCGAGGTGGCGGTGGCCGGGGGCAAGGACCCGTCGGGGATCGACGGTGCGCTGGACGAGGCCCGCCGCCTCACCGCCGGTGCCTGAGCGCCTCCCGGACCGCCCCGGACGGGCGGTCGGCGTCGACCTGGGTGCGCGTCGAATCGGGATCGCGGTGAGCGACTCGGGTGGGATGTTGGCGACACCGCGGGGCACGATCGTCCGCACCGGGGACCCGGCACGGGACAGGCGGTCACTGGTCGACCTCGTCCGCGAGGAGGAAGCCGTGGTCGTGGTGGTCGGCCACCCGCTCTCCCTCGACGGTTCGCGGGGCCCGGCGGCGGTGGCGGCCGAGTCGGAGGCCGACGTGCTGGCCGGACTGCTGGAACAGGACGGCGTGCGAGTCGAGCTCTTCGACGAGCGGCTCACCACCGTGTCGGCCCACCAGGCCCTGACCGTGGGCGGGACGCGCGGCCGCGACCAGCGGGCCGTGGTGGACCAGACCGCGGCTGCCGTGATGCTCATGGCCTGGCTCGACGGCCGACGGTCGTCCCGGTGACCGGGCCCGCCGATCCCACCGGCCTCCCGGCCGACGGGCCCGTCGGGCGACCGGCCGACGACGCCGTCGCCTCTGCCGGCACGGAGTCCACACCCGAAGGGGCCGACGACGCCGTCCCCTCTGCCGGCACGGAGTCCACACCCGAAGGGGCCGACGACGCAGTCCCTTACGGGCGCACCTCCTCGCCCCGGACGGTCGACCCCCGCGCGGCGCGGTCCCGTCACGGGAAGGGCCGGCACCCGTGGCGGATCACCGCCCTGCTGGTGATCGTGGTCGGCATCGCACTGCTGGTCGGCGGCTACCTGTGGGTGCAGCACGAGGCGAATCCGTCGGGACCGCAGGGCGCCCAGATCGTCGTCTCCGTCCCGGCCGGGTCGGGCGAGAACGCCACCGCCTCGCTGCTGGCGTCCAAGGGCGTCATCTCCAACTCGTTCGCCTACCGGATCTGGTCCCAGTTCAACAGCCTCCCGGGGATCCGGTCGGGCTCCTACGCCTTCCGGACCCACTCCTCCTTCGCCCAGGCCCAGGCCATCCTGGCCGCCGGGCCCAACGTGTTCCCCCTGGTGGTGCCTCCGGGCTTCACCGTTTCGGAGCTGGCCACCCGGGTGGGGCAGCTTCCGGGTCACTTCGCCGACCGCTTCGCCCGGGCGGCCACCGACGGGTCGGTGCCGTCGCCATGGCAGCCATCCGGGGTGACGAGCCTGGAGGGCCTGCTCGCCCCCGGTACCTACGTCGTGCGCCCGGGCGATACCGACCACGACCTGCTGGTGGCGATGGTCGACCGGTTCGACGCCCAGGCCGCCCGGATCGGACTGGCGGCAGGGGCTCAGGTCCTCGGTTTCACGCCCTACCAGGTGATCACCATCGCCTCCATCGTGGAGAAGGAAGGCGTGCTCGTCAAGAACTTGGGGCCGGTGTCCCGGGTCGTCTACAACCGGCTCTCCAAGGACATGCCCCTCCAGATGGACTCGACCGTGCTCTACGCGTTGGGTCGGGACGGGGGCACGGTCACCAGCGCCGACCTGAAGACCGTGAGCCCGTACAACACGTACCTCTCCAAGGGTCTGCCACCGACGCCGACGTGCTTCCCGTCGGAGGCGGCACTCCAGGCAGCGCTGCATCCGCCGGCCGGGTCGTGGTTGTACTTCGTGGTCGTCGCTCAGGACGGTACCGAGGCGTTCGCCGACACCTACGCCGGGCAGCTGGCCAACGAGGCCATCGCATCGCAGCACGGCCTGGGCTGATCGCGCCAGACTGGAGCATGACGTCGGGTGGATCGGAGCGAGCCAGGGCGGACGGGTCCGGTGCGCCGTCCCTACCAGGGGGGCTGTCCGCCTCGACGCAGGTGGTCGGGGTCATGGGGTTCCCGGTGGCGCACTCGCTGTCGCCCCTGCTCCACAACACTGCGTTCTCCCGGCTCGGGCTCGACTGGGTGTCGGTGGGCTTCACCGTCCACCCCGGCCGGGCCCGCTCCGCCCTGGCCGGGGCCCGCGAGCTCGGTATCCGGGGCCTGTCGGTCACCATGCCCCACAAGGAGGACGTCGCCGCCGCGGTGGCCCTGCGGACGCCGGTGGCCGAGCGGCTGGCGGCGGTCAACTGCGTTGCCGACGACCACGGGGCCTGGCTCGGCGACAATACCGACGGGGCCGGACTGGTGGCCGCACTGGCCCGGGGTGGTCGGTTCGTCCCGGAGGGCCGTAGGTGCCTGGTCGTCGGTGCCGGCGGGGCGGCCCGCGCCGTCGTGGCCGCCTTGGGCGACGCCGGTGCGGCCGAGGTCATCGTGGTCAACCGGACACCCGGGCGGGCTGCCACTGCTGCCACACTGGCCGGCCCGGCCGGCCGGGTCGGGACCGCGGAGGACGCACGGTCGTCCGACCTGGTCGTGAACGCCACGCCCGCCGGGATGGGCGACGTGGACGGGGCCCCGACAGGCTGGCCGGTGGACCCGGGGCTCCTCGGTCCGGGTCAGGTGGTGGTCGACCTCGTCTATCACCCGCCGGTGACCCCGTGGTTGGCGGCCGCCGCCGAGCGTGGGGCGAGCGTGCAGAACGGGCTCGGCATGCTCGTCCACCAGGCGGCGCTGCACATCGAGCGCTGGACCGGCCTGGAGGCCCCGGTGGACGCCATGTGGGCTGCCGTGGCCGGCCACGCCTGAGGCAGGCCACGGCTCACGTCAGGACCCGGTCCGTTGGCACCCGGGCCGTGCCGTCCGCCGGGGCCGGCCGGCAGCGGCCGGGTAGCCTGTCTGTCCGGAGCCCACCTGTGACCTACGCCACCGACACCCTCGTCACGCGCTCCCGGCACGTGTCTGCCCGGATCGACCCGATCCTGGTGGTCACGACCCTCGTGCTCGCACTCACCGGGATCGTCATGATCTACTCGGCCACCCGGGGCAAGCTCGCCCTGGCGGGCGAGGACCCCCACTACTACCTGAAGCGTCAAGGAACCTTCTTCGTCATCTCGCTCGTCGTACTGGTGATCGTTTCACTGTTCGACTATCGCAAGTGGGAACAGCTGGCGACCTTCCTGTACGTCGGGATCGTGCTGGCACTCCTGGCGGTGCTGTCGCCCCTCGGCTCCCACGCGCTCGGGTCCCAGCGGTGGTTCTCGCTCGGGCCTCTCCAGCTCCAGCCGTCCGAGTTCGCCACCCTGGTGCTCATCATCGCAATCGCCACCTACTGCACCCGGCGGCCCGAAGGCCTCGAGTTCCGGGACCTGATCCGCATGCTGTTGATGGCCGGGTTCCCGATTCTCCTGATCATCAGGCAGCCCGACCTCGGCACCGCCATCGTGTGCTCGGTGATCCTCCTGGTGATGCTGGCCGTCGCCGGGATGCCCGGCCGGTATCTCGTGCTGCTGGTGGTGGGGGCCGTCGTCGTGATCTTCCTGGCCCTCAACCTCGGGCTCGTCAAGCAGTACCAGATCCAGCGGCTCACCAGCTTCATCTCGCCCAACAGCTCCAGCGTCAACGTCACCTACAACGTCAACCAGGCCAAGACGGCGATCGCCCACGGCGGCATCTTCGGGCAGGGGCTGTTCAAGGGGGCCCAGACCAACCTCGCCTATGTGCCCGAGCAGCAGACCGACTTCATCTTCTCGGCGGTGGGAGAGCAGCTCGGCTTCGTCGGGGCCGGCGTCCTGCTGGTGCTCTACGGGATCCTGGCCTGGCGGGTGCTGCGCGTGGCCGAGCTGGCCAAGGACGCCTTCGGCCGGCTGCTGTGCTCGGGGGTGTTCGCGCTGCTGGTGTTCTCGGTGTTCGAGAACGTGGGCATGAACATGGGGATCATGCCGGTGGCCGGCATCCCGTTGCCGTTCCTCTCCTACGGCGGTTCGGCCATGATCGGGTTCATGGCCGCCATCGGCATCGTCACGAGTGTCCACTACCGGAGCACCCGGTGACGGTTCCCGAGCAGGAACCGGCCGACCTTCCCGGTGCGGGACCGTCGACTCCCGGACCCCCGGTCGCCGTCGAGGACGGGACGGCAGCCGACATCGTCCCCGACCCGACCGACATCGTCACCGACCCGACCGACCCGTCGCCCCATGCCGAGACGGATCGTGCCGTCCCGGCCGCACCCGGGGTCGATGCCGTCGACTTCCGGATGGCTCTCGTCGCCTCGGTCACCCTGGACCTGCCCAGTCAGCACCCGTCGGTGGTGCTCCGGGAGATCGACACCCCGCGGCGTCAGCTGACCTTCTCGATCGGGATGCCGGACGCGGTGGCCCTGTCGCACGCCCAGCGCCGGATCCCCACGCCCCGACCACTCACCCACGAGCTCATGAGTGACGTGCTCCAGCGCTTCGACATCGATGTGGTGGCCGTCCGGATCGTCGGGCGGTCGGGGAGCCTCTACTTCGCCGAACTCGACCTGCGGGGCCGCTCCGGCCGCTCGGTGCTGTCGTGCCGGCCGAGCGACGCACTCACCCTCGCGCTCCTCCAGCCGGTTCAGGTGCCGATCCTCGTCGACGGCCGCCTCCTGGCTGACAACGGCGACGTGGTTCCCCCCGGAGCCGGGGGCTGATTCCGGCTGTAACCCGATCGCACCGTGATTCGTTGGTCCCCTTGGCAACTGTTGCAGCGGCGGTCGAGGGACCCGGAGGTCAGACATGGCGTGGAGGGCGAGCAAGGTCAGACGGCGCTTGGGCATCCCCAGCGAGGAGCCGCTCCTGGCCTGGGCCGTGGCCGACCACCGGGGCATGCGGGTGCCTGGTCGCCTGGCGGGCCCGGTCCGGCCGTGGCCGCCCTACGTGGCGCTCACCGACTGTGCGCTCTGGGTGGGCCAACGGGGCGCCACCCATCGGTTCGGACTCGACGACATCGTCCTGGCGTCGATCGTCGACCACCCGGAGGGCGCACTGCGGGTCGACTTCCTGACCGGCGACCCCCTCGTGGTGCTGTTGGTCGACGGCGGGGCCCTCCACCACCGGCTCGCCCATGAGATCCGGGCCATCGACCGGCGGCTCCAGCTCGAGGCACCGATCGCCCTCGGACTTCCGGACCTGTCGTTCGTGTCGGTGGAGGGAGACGATGCCGCACCCACCACGGGATTCCGGTACGAGCCGGAAGGTGCGGCCGAACTGCTCCACGAGGCGCAGCTGATCGCCCTGCGCGAGCTTCGGACGACCCTCTCGGCCTCGCGGCCCAGGTGAGACTGCGGCTGGCAGCGGCCGGCCGCCGCCGGTGACTGGACGGGGCCCAGGTCACGCCCACCGGTAGCGGGCCGTTCCGGGGGGTGTCGGCAACGAGCGGCGCCCCGCCGCGTGCGCCCCGGCACCGCTCAGCTGCCGGTCAGCAGCCTCCGGCGGCGCTCCAGGCCCTCCTCGTACTTCGCCTGCTCCGCCGTGTCGACCCCGGCCGATCCCTCGTCCGAGATGCGCATGAGCAGGGCGACCAACACGTAATTGGCGACGAGTGCGGATCCGCCGTAGGAGACGAAGGGCAGGGTGATACCGGTCAGGGGCAGGAGCCGGACGATCCCCCCGATGATGAAGAACGCCTGGAAGCCGATGATGATGGTGAGTCCGGTGGCCGCCAGCTTGGCGAACTCGGATCGGGCCGACTGGGCGATCCGTAGGCCGGCACCGACGAGCAGCAGGAACGCTACGACCACCATGGACGAACCCAGCAGGCCCATCTCCTCACCGATGACGGCGAAGATGAAGTCCGACTGCGGCACGGGGATGGAGTAGGCACCGGCGCCGAGCCCGAGGCCCGTGCCCCCGACGCCACCGCTCCCCAGGGCGTACCACGCCTCGCGCAACTGCCCCCCGGGGTCGTGCGGGAGGATCTTCCAGGGGTCGAGCCAGGTCTCGACCCTGATGTGGGTCTGGGAGAAGTAGTGGCTGGCGACGTAGGCCCCGATGGCGAAGAGAACCAGGCCCAGGACCAGGTAGCCCGTCCGCCCGGTGGTTACCCACAAGAGCCCGATGAAGAGCGTGAAGAGCAGCGCGGAGAACCCGATGTCGTGCTCGAGGCTCATGACGACGATGGCGAACCCCCAGGCCAGCACGATGGGGACCAGTGGCCGGGGGTCAAGCACCAGACGGTTCCCGAATCTGGCGGTCGGGATGGTGAGGAGTTCCCGCTTGTCGGCGAAGTAGGAGGCGAAGAAGATGCACAGGACGATCTTCGCCAGCTCCACCGGTTGGAACTCGAACGATCCCATCTTGATCCACAGCCGGGCCCCGTTGATGTTGGCCCCGAGCCCGGGTGCCAGCGGGAGCAGCAGCAGGACGACGCCGGCGGTGAGCAGGAGGTAGCGGTAGCGGTCGAGGTCCCGCGACCGCCGCACGGCGAACAGCGTGAGCACGTAGGCCGCCACTCCGACCGCCGTCCACGCGGCCTGCAGCGGCGCATAGTGCTTGTTCACCCCGAGGTCGATGCGGGAGATCATGACGTAGCCGAGGCCGTTGAGCAGGAACACGACGGGCATGACGACGGCGTTGGCGTCGGGGGCGAAGATTCGGTTGGCCACGTGGGTCACGCCGCCCAGCAGCAGGATGAAGACCAGCAGCGGGGCGAGGTCGGCGGGCACCTTGGACGTGTTGCCCAGGATCATGAGCACGTAGGTGGCCACGATGATGGAGCCGGCCGCGACCAGCAGACCCAGCTCGGTGCGGCGGCGCGCCTTGACGCCACGGCGCGCACGCTTGGACGTGGGGGAACGCAGGGTGGGGAACGGCACTGCGGCGAGCCTACCGGCGCCCGGCGTCGGGGCGGGGGAGCGCGGTGCTCGAGTCCCCGGTCTGCGCCCCGGCGGCGCCGTCCCCGGTCCGACCTGGGGATACGATGGGGCGACGATGACCCTCCGACGCTCCCGCCCGAGCAGACGCCCGGAGGCCCGGCGGTGATCGACCCGTCGGTGGCTCCCGACGGGCGCCCGGGGATCCAGGACGCGACGTCCTCCACGTCCTCCCTCGTCGTCGACGACGACCCGACCCGCTCGCCCGGTCGCTTCGCCAACCGCGAGTTGTCGTGGCTGGACTTCGCCGACCGGCTCCTCGACCTGGCTGCGGACGCCCGCCAGCCGCTGCTCGAGCGGGTGCGGTTCCTTGCCATCTTCACCGAGGGTCTCGACGAGTTCTTCCAGGTCCGGGTGGCCGGGCTCGAGGACCAGGTGGCCGCCGGTCTCCGCACGCGCTCGCCCGACGGGCTGAGCCCCGGCGAGCAGCTCCGGGCCATCGGTGGCCGCGTCACCGCCCTGGTCGACCGGCAGGGACATGTCTTCGCCGACCACGTGCTGCCGGCCATGACGGCGGCGGGCATCGTGCTGGCCGACTGGCACGAGCTCGACGACGTGGACCGGCACCACCTCGAGGAGGTGTACCAGCGCACGATCTTCCCGATCCTTACCCCGCTCGCCGTCGACCCGGGCCATCCGTTCCCCTACATCTCCAACCTGTGCCTGAACCTGGTGGTCCGGGTAGTGGACCTGGGGACCGACGAGCAGCGAATCGCCCGGGTGAAGGTCCCACCCCTGCTGCCGCGCTTCGTCGTCCTGCCCGACGCCCGCCGGATCGTGCCTGTCGAACAGGTCATCGCCGCTCACCTGGACAGTCTGTTCCCGTCGATGGCGGTGGCCGAGCACCACGTGTTCCGGGTGACCCGGAACGCCGACCTGAGCGTCGACGAGGACGACGCCGAGGACCTGTTGGCCGCCGTCGAGCTGGAGCTCCACCGGCGCCGGTTCGGCCAGGCGGTGCGGCTCGAGGTGACGGCGGCGATCTCGACCGAGATGCTCGACATGCTGGTGACCGAGGTCGACGTGCCCGAGGACAACGTGTACCTCGCTGACGTGCCCATCGATCTCGGGGGACTGCGCGCCGTGGCCGAGCTGGACCGGCCGGACCTCGCCGCCGAACCGTGGACCCCGCTGGTTCCGCCCAAGCTGACCGAGGGCGCCGACCTGTTCGAGGTCCTGGCTGCCGGCGACGTCCTCCTGCACCACCCCTACGAGTCGTTCGCCACCTCCGTCGAGGCGTTCGTCGAGCGCGCCGCGTCGGACCCCGACGTGATGGCCATCAAGCAGACCCTGTACCGGACCGGCACGGACAGCCCCATCGTCGGCTCACTGATCAAGGCCTCCCACGGGGGCAAGCAGGTCACGGCCGTGGTGGAACTGCAGGCCCGCTTCGACGAGCGCGCCAACATCGCCTGGGCTCGCGCCCTCGAGGAGGCCGGTGTCCAGGTCGTCTACGGGCTCCGCCACATCAAGACGCACTGCAAGATGTCCCTGGTCATCCGCCGCGAGGGGGACCACACCCGGCGCTACTGCCACGTCGGGAGCGGCAACTACAACTCGGTCACGGCGCAGACCTACGAGGACATCGGACTGCTGACGGCCGACCCCGACATCGGTGCCGACGTGGCCGAGGTGTTCAACCTCCTGACCGGTTCCGGTTCCGAGGTGGTGCTCCGCCGGCTGGTGGTGTCACCGCTGACGACCCGGCCCGAGGTGCTCGCTGCCATCGACGCCGAGGCCGGGGCCGGGCCGGCCGGACGCATCGTGCTCAAGACCAACGGCCTCACCGACCCCGACGTGATCGACGCGCTCTACCGGGCCTCGGCCGCCGGGACCTCGGTCGACCTCGTGGTGCGGGGACGCTGCAGCCTCCGGCCCGGTGTGCCTGGTCTGTCGGACAACATCCGGGTGCGCTCGATCGTAGGGCGCTTCCTCGAGCACTCCCGGATCTTCCGCTTCGGCGGCGACCACGGGCGCCCGCTGCGGATCTCGTTCGGTTCGCCGGACATGATGGAGCGCAATCTCGACCGGCGGGTCGAGGTGATCGTGCCCGTCCAGGACCCCGACATCCAACAGCGCCTCGTCGAGGTGCTCGACGCCGCTCTTGCCGACCGGGCCAATTCGTGGATCCTCGGGGACGACGGCGCCTGGTACCGTTCCGCCGGACCGGCGCCCGGCGACCCCGGATTCAGCCTGCAGGATCAGTGCCGAGAACGGGCGCTCGACGAGCTGCGGCGTCGCCGAGATGCGGCGCAGTCCGTCCCGACGCTGCGTGCGGCGGTTCCGTCGGATGCACCGGGTGCGTCGCTCGTGGCGCCGCCGGGGTCGCAGGCGCCACAGGCGCCTCGGCCGAGCCCTTCCTCCGCGAGGGCCCCGTGGTGGCGGCGCCTCTTCGGGCGCTCCGGCCGGAGGCGGTAGCGAAGGTCCGGGCGACGCGGGCCCGGGCCGTGGCCATGCGCCGGTGCAGCCGCAACGTGACGGAGCGCTGCTGGAGTTCGAGCGAGGCGTAGGCGAGTCCACCGAAAGGGATGGGCAGCCAGAAGTTCACCGCCCGGTAGGCGAGAACGCCCGACAGCGCCTGGCCGTCGGTCAGGCCGAAGCCGGCCAGCATGGTCACGAGCACGAACTCGACGACGCCCAGCCCCCCCGGCGTGATCGGGATGGCGGCCAGGATGTTGGCCAGCCCGTAGGCCGTGAGCAGGTCGACCGGCGAGATGAAGTGGCTGAAGGCGGCCACGAACACCCAGAGCGAGGCCGCGTCGAGGAGCCAGTTGGCCAACGCCCACCCGCCGGCCCGCCAAAGCAGCGGCCGGTCGTCCACCAGCACGGCGAACCGGCGGGCCAGGCGCTCCACCAGCGAGGTGAACCGGTCGGCGTCGAGGAACCGGATGTGCCCGGACACCGCCCGGATGACCCGGCTGGCCCGCTCCTGGCCCCGGGTGAGGAGGTAGAAGAGGCCTCCGAAGGCACCGAGCAGGACCACCCCGATGCCGGCGGCCACCAGGACCAGGATGGAAGCGGACGTCGAGCCGTGGGCGCCGAGGCCGGCCGGGACCCGGAATCCGTGCAGGACGAGGAACGCCACCAGCGAGAACCAGAAGAGCACGTTGAGCACGACCGCGGAGCCGATGCCCTGGGTTCCGAGTGCGAACCCGGTGTCGGCCCCGGTCACCCCGGACTGGGTGAGCAGCCGGTAGCCGAGAGCGGCACCCGGGGCGGTTCCGCCGGGGGAGACGTGGCTGAGGGCGAGGGTGGAGAGGTTGATGCGGAAGAGGCGCAGGCGCTTCGGGCCGTCGGGTGGCAGCACCGAGTGCGTGAGTTGGGCGTAGGCGGCCAGGGCGGCGATCTCGAGGAGAACGCCGAGGGCGAGGTAGGCGACGTTGATGTGGGTGAGTGCGTTGACCTGGTTCCGGTGGCTCGCCAGGAGCGGAAGGGCGACGTAGAAGACGAACAGGAAGGCGAGGAGGGTGCCCACGCTCACCCGGACCTCACGGCGCGCGAACGGCCCTCGGTGCCACCACCGTGCCCGCCGGGCGCCCGGCACCGGCTCCCCCTGCGGAACGTCTGCCGTTGCGGCCTCCACGGCCACATGTTGGCACGGCGCGACCTGTCGGACCTGTAATGCTGGAGGAGTGGCCGACCCGGACGACCAGTACGACGAACGTGCGGCGACGCCGGACCCGGTCGTCGTCGAGTCGTCGGGGGACCCCGCCGACCATGGCGTGGGACCCGACGCTCCCCGCCGGGAGCGCCTGTTCGCTGCGGCCTCGGACCGCGGCGTGCCGCTGCGCACGATCCTGGTCGTCGACGCCGTGGTCATCGCCACCTGGGTGCTCTACCGCCTCCTCGGCCGCCTCCGAGAGGTCATCCTGTGGGTGCTCATCGCCGCGTTCATCGCCCTGGTCCTCAATCCCGCCGTCGCCGCCCTCCAGCGTCGCCGGTTCCGCCGAGGCCTGGCAGTCGGCGTGGTGTTCGCCGTCGCCGTCCTGGTCTTCGCCGGCCTGCTGGCCCTGTTCGGGTACCCGCTGGTGAACTCGCTCACCCGCGTGGCCGAGCGCCTGCCGACCATGGTCGACCAGGTCCAGCGGGGCCACGGCTGGCTGGCCCACACCCTCCAGCGGTTCCACCTCCTCACGTGGGTGCAGAAGAACGCCCCGAAACTGAAGCAGTACGCCAACAACCTGGGCAAGCCCGCCCTGTCGGTGGGGGCCAACCTGTCCAAGGCGGTCATCACCACCATCGTCTCCCTGACGACGATCGCCTTCCTGTCGCTCTTCATGCTGCTGGAGGCCCCGGTGCTGCGCGAGGGGCTGCTCGGGACCCTGAACCCGAAGCTGCGCCGCTCAGTTACCGACGTGTCGGCCACCGTGTCGCGATCGGTGACCGCCTACGTGCTCGGCACTGCCGCCATGGGGCTGATGTTCGGTCTGGTGATCCTGGTGGCGATGGTGATCCTGGGGGTGCCGTTCGCCCTCCTGATCAGTCTGTGGGTGGCGCTGGTGGCGATGATCCCACTCGTGGGCGGCCTGATCGCCGGGGTGCCGGCGGTGGTGCTGGCCGCCCTCCACTCGCCGACGGCCGGGGTGGTCACCCTGATCGTCTTCGTCGGGTTCCAGCTGGCGGAGAACCACTTCATCTACCCGGTGGTGATGAGCCGGACCGTCCGGATGAACCCGCTGTGGGTCCTGCTCTCGGTGCTCATCGGGGCCAACCTGGGTGGCGTGTTCGGGTCCACGCTCGGTGCCCTGACCGGCGCGCTGGTGGCCATCCCGGTGGGCGGTGCCGTCCAGGTGGTGTTCCGCGAGGTGTGGGAACGGACCCGCGCCGTGCCGTCCGGGTCGGTGCACCAGGAGGTTCCGGCCGATGTACCTCCTGGCCTGGGAGGACGCGCGGTGACGGCCGACGGATCGCCGGTGGAGGGCGTCGCGGCGGGCGGCTGAACCCGGCATGGGTCGGGGCCGGCGGTCCCGTAAGCTGTGTCGATGGACGTCCTGGTGGTGCTGCCCACCTACAACGAGTCGGAGAACATCGACCACGTGCTGCACCGCATCCGTGCCGCCCTCCCGGACGCCACCGTCCTGGTCGTCGACGACGGCAGCCCTGACGGGACGGCGGACGCGGCGGAGGTGCTGGCCAAGGAGTTGGGGAACGTCGAGGTCATGCGGCGCGAGACCAAGTCGGGCCTCGGGAGTGCGTACCGGGCCGGCTTCCGGTGGGGCCTCGACCGCGGCTTCGACGCCTGTATCGAAATCGACGCCGACCTCTCGCACGAGCCCGAGGCGCTGCCGTCGCTCGTCGCCCCCCTGGCCGCCGGGGCGGAGCTGGTCATCGGCTCGCGGTACATTCCCGGCGGCGTGATCCCCAACTGGGCCTGGCACCGGCGACTCCTGTCCCGGGGCGGCAACCTGTACGCCTCGACGGTGCTCGGGTTGGGGGTGGCCGACGCCACGGCCGGCTTCCGGTGCTATGCCTCCTCGTTGCTGCGACGGATCGACCTCGACCAGGTCCGGGCCGAGGGCTACGGGTTCCAGATCGAGATGACGTACGCCGCCAAACGGGCCGGGGCGCGCGTGCTCGAGGTGCCCATCAGCTTCGTCGACCGGGTGGAGGGGGAGTCGAAGATGTCGTCCTTCATCGTGTTCGAGGCGCTCGGCCTGGTCACCTTGTGGGGGCTCCAGCGCCTGGTGGGCTCGACGAGCGGGCAGCCCGAGGTCGTCCGCGCCTGAGGCGCCCCTCGTGACGGAGCCGCTCCGCATCCTCGTCGTCGACGACGACGAGCCCTACATCACCGACGTCCTTTCCTCGGCGCCCGTCTTCGAGGGTTTCGCCACCGAGGAGGCGGCCACCGGCGTCGAGGCGTTGGCCACGACCCGGCGGGGTCACTTCGACTGCATCGTGCTCGACGAGATGCTGTCCGACGGGGACGGCTTCGCCGTGTGCCGGACCCTCGAGCTGGACACGCCCGGCCCCGTGCCGGTCCTGGGCGATGCCGTCCGTCTGGAACGGCTGGTCCACGACCTGGTCGACAACGCGTTGGCCCACACCCCGACGGGGACCCCGGTCGGCGTGCGGGTGGCCACCGACGGGGATCGTGCCGTGCCTGTCGAACCGTCGCGGACACCCGACGCCAGGCGGGAAGACGCCGCCGGCGTTTCCGACGGGGCGGTGACGCCCCTGCTCCCGGGCACCGGGGCGGGTCACCGGTGACGACCCCCGTCCTGGCCACGATCGACCGTGGCGCCGGGCCGCCGGTGCTCCTCCTGCACGGCCAGCCCGGATCCGGCGCCTCGTGGAACCCGGTGACCGACCTGCTGGCCCCCGGTTTCCGGGTCCTGGCCCCCGATCGGGTCGGCTACGGCGACTCGACGGGCGAGGCCCGCGGGCTGTCCGACAACGCCGACCTCGCCGCGCGCCTGCTCGACTCGCTGGGGGCGGGTCCGGCCACGGTGGCGGCCCACAGCTGGTCGGGCGGCGCGGCGGTACTGCTGGCCGACCGCCGGCCCGACCTGGTCCAGGGGCTGGTTCTGGTGGGGGCGGCGTGCACGCCGGACAGCTTGGACGCAACCGACCGCCTGTTGGCCCTGCCCGTCGTGGGCGGCGCCCTGACCGTCGCCGGCCTGCTTGCCCTCGGCGAGGTGCTCCCGAAGATCCGTCGCCAGTCCCACCGGATCCCCGATCGCTACCGCGACCGGTTCCGGACCGCCCTTCCCGACCAGGGGGTGCTGGGCGGCGAACGGGGTGCACTCGGTCGCCACCGCAGGACGTTCCTGGCCGAGCAGCGGGCGCTCCTCGCCGAGCTGCCGGACGTGACGGCCGCCCTCGGCCGAATCCGCGTGCCGACGGTCGTGGTGGTGGGGGAGTGGGACCTGGTGGTGCGCCCGTCCGCTGCGCGCACCCTGGCCGGGTCGATCGTCGGCGCCGAGCTGGTGGAGCTGGCCCGGGCCGGCCACTTCGTGGCCCGAGACGCGCCCGAGGCGCTCGCCGGGGTGGTCGCCCGGATCGCCGCCCTCAGTCCGTAGTGGAGGTCTCGAAGATGGCCCCTGGGGCGAGGGCGCCGAACACGGCCCGGAACTTGAGTCCGGTCTCGAGCAGTTCGGTGTGCGGGTCGGAGTCGGCGACGATCCCGACCCCGGCCGTCATGCGGACGGACCGTCCGTCCACGGTCATGGCCCGGATCCCGACCATCCATCGTCCGTCGCCCGCACCGTCGACCCAGCCGACCGGGCCGGCATACGTGCCACGGGGTGTCGCCTCGAGGCGGTGGATGAGTTCGGTGGCCGCCACACGGGGCACACCGCCCACCGCCGGGGTGGGATGGAGGCGGGCCACCAGGTGCAGCGCCGAGGGAATCGAGCCGTCGGTCCCGCGTCGCAACGTGCCGTCGATGGAGGTGCCGAGGTGGGTGATGGTGTGGAGGTGGACCAGCTCGGGCCGTTCGGGCACGTGCAGGTCGTCGCTCACCGGGGCCAGCTCGTCGCGGATGGCGTCGACCACGAGCCGGTGCTCCTCGCCGTCCTTGGCCGACTCGAGGAGGGCGGCCGGCAATTCGCTGCCGGCGTCGTGGAACCGGTCGGTGGTCCCCGCCAGCGGTCGGCTGCGGACCCGGTCGGACTCCCGCTCGACCAGCAGCTCGGGACTGGCCCCGACGAATTGGCCGTCCGGGGTCGGGATGCTGAAGACCGTACAGCTCGGCTCGAGCCCAGTCCATCGTCGGAGGAGGTCAGGTACGTCCACCTCGCCGTCGAGTCGGACGTCGACGGCCCGGGCGAGCACGACCTTGACCACCTCGCCGCGGCGGACGGCGTCGACCACGGCTCCCACCGCGGTCTCGAAGGCGTCGTCGGCCGTCAGGGGCGTCACCACCGGCGCGGCGGGCGTGCCGGCACGGGGTGCGGACCCGCCAGCGACGACGACGGCGCGGTCGGCGAGCCGGGTGCGCAGCGTCTCGGCGGTGCCCGGGTCGTCGGGATCGGGCAGCGCGGAACCTTCGGCGTCGACCACGGTCACCCATTCGGTGCCGTCGGGCTCGCGGGCGTAGGTGAGCTGGGGAACGACGAGCTCCGCCGGGGCCGAGCGGTCGAAGGGAAGGGCGCCGAAGGCCACGACGGCGTGCCCGGCGCCCGACCGTTCGCCGTCGAGGCGGTCGTCGCAGACGATGGCGGCCAGGGCGGCGGTGGCGGCGTCCACCCCGGTGCCGTCGGCGAGCCCTCCCGGCAGTGCGAGAGCCAGTGCCCGACCGAGCCCGACGAGGACGCGCCCCCCGTCGGCCAGGACGACCGCCGAGTCGCCGGCCAGTGACGTAGGGGTCCAGTGGGGTGCCCGCGGGCAGTGGGATCCGGACCGCTGCGCACCGGGTGGTGGCCGCTGGGCCGCCCTGGTGGACGCCGACGTCGACCGAGGGTGCCCGGGTGGTCACGGCCGCCCGCGCCTGGTGGCGGTGATGAGCTGGCTGAGGCCGCCCGACAGCGCGCGGCGGTTGACCGCCGAGAACCCGGACTCGGCGAGCATGGACCGGAGCTCCTCGGTGGAGGGCAGGTAGGCCGTCGACTTCGGCAGGTACCGGTAGGCGGCGCGGTCCGACAGGAGGCCGCCGATGACGCGGCACCACCTGGCGGAACCAGATGCGGTCGCCCGTGCGCAGCAGGCCCCGGTCGGGCTCGGACACCTCGAGGAGGCTGATGCGCCCCCCGGGCGCACGATCCGGCCGAACTCGTGGAACACGGCGGCCAGCTCGGTGAAGTTGCGCAGGGCGTAGCCGCAGGTGACCCCGTCGACAGACTCCGTCGGCCACGGGCAGTTCGGCCCCGTTGGCCTGGGCCAGGGGAGCCCGGTGCGGTTGGCCGCCAGCATCCCCCACGACAGGTCCATGCCGAAGGCCCGGTAGCCACCGCGCCTGCAGGAGTCTTGAGGAAGTCACCGGTGCCGCAGGCGAGGTCGAGCACGGTGGAGCCGGTGGGCAGCCCGAGCGCCCGCAGCGACTGTTTGCGCCACCGGACGTCGAGTCCGAACGTCATGGTTCGGTTGACCAGGTCGTAACGGGGGGCGATGGCGTCGAACATCGACTGCACCAGCTCGGTCTTGGCCACGCCGGTGGGCAGGTCGGCCTCGCGGGCCCGGGCCGCGGCCTCGAGCGAGATCGCCGCAGAGGCGGGCGGCCGTCCGACGGGCCCGTGGCGTCGGCGGTCGCCGGGTCGCCGGTCATCCGCCCACCGACCCGTCCGCCGGGTAACGGGTGAGGGTGCCGGCCAGGACGGCGTCGGACCCCTCGGCCTCGATGCGGTCCCACACCGCCCGCCGCTCCTCGTCGGAGCCCACCTGCTCGACGTGGTCGAGGGCCACCTTGACCAACGTCCGGGTGAAGTGGTGGCCGACCAGGGTGTTCACAGCCGGGAGCAGCTCGGCGTAGGCCTGCACGAGGCCGTCGACGGCCGGATTGCCGGTGGTGTCGACGGGGTCCCCGCGGCGTGGGCGAGGGCGTCGGGCCGGGCACCGTGGCGGAGCGGGTCCCGCGACGTGGCGGGCGAACAGGTCGACGGCCGTCGTGCGACCTCCTCCGCCGCCTCGTTGTGGCGCCGGGCCAGGTCGAGCAGGTCCGACAGGGGGATGCCCCACTCGAGCAGGAGCAGGCCGGCCCGGGAGGCGGCGACGTCTTCGTCGGTGTAACGCTCCCGGCCGGCCACCCGGGTGGGGATGAGGAGTCCTTCGGCCTCGATGGCCTTCATGAGCGCCAGCGGCATGCCCGTGGCCTCGGCCAGCTCGGCGAGCGAGTAGGTCATTTCGTCCCCGTCGGCCGTCCGCCCGTCGTCGGCCGGGTCGGTTGTGCGGCGTCCCTGCACGTCGCGATCGGTCCGGTCGCCGGTCCGGCACCGTCGGGCGAGCCCCGACAGCTGCCCGAGGAGTGCCTCGTCGGCGGCATCCAGGTCACCGGTCACCAGGCGGGCGATGGTGGCCAGGGTGAAGCCCCGCTGCTGGAGGGTGCGGATGCGGTCGAGCCGGTCGAGGTGCTCGTCGCCGTACCAGGCGATCGGCCCTCGCGCCGGGGCGGCTCGAGCAGGCCCTTGCTCTGGTAGTAGCGGATGGTGTCCACCGACACGTCGGCCTGTGCCGACAGCTGCTCCACCCGCATCTCCATGCCACCACTCTAGGAGTAGTCGCTCGCATTGTCGGAGCGCGTCCCGCCCCAGGGTCCCGACCCGCGGTCCGAGGAGTGCGGGTGCCGGTCCGCCGCGTGGCGGGTGCCGCGGTCAGGCGTAGTAGCGGTAGACCACCTGGGCGACGCAGCTGGGCTTGGACGATCCCTCGGTCTCCAGGACGAGGTCCAGCACGACCTGGACGCCGCCGGCCACGTCCTCCACCTCGGCCACGGTGGCGCCCACGCGGAGCTTGCTGCCGACCATCACCGGCGAGGGGAAGCGGACCTTGTTGCAGCCGTAGTTGACGCCCATCGAGATGCCGTCCACGTGGAGGACCTCGCCGAGGAGCACCGGGGCCAGGGACAGGGTCAGGTAGCCGTGGGCGATGGGCCCGCCGAACGGGCCCTTGGCGGCCGCCTCGGGGTCGACGTGGATCCACTGGTGGTCGCCGGTGGCGTCGGCGAAGAGGTTGACCTGCGCCTGGTCGACGACGTGCCACTCGCTGTAGCCGAGGTGGGTCCCGATGAGGTCCTTGAACGATTCGATGCCGTGCACGGTGGTAGCCATGACCCCGACTGTACGTGAGGGTCCGGGCCGCCACCAGCGGGGCCGGGGGCGGTGAGGCCGGCCTACGCCCGGCGCGCAGTGACCCCTCACCGGCACCCGGTCGGTACGATCGTCGGCGTGTACGAGGAGCACCAGCATCGCAACATCAGCGGCGGCGGCGCCCGGGCCGCCGTCTTCGGCATCAGCGACGGCCTGGTCTCCAACGTCTCGCTGATCCTGGGCATGGCCGGCGCCCATTCGAGCGCCGGGTCGGTGCGCCTGGCCGGCATCGCCGGGTTGATCGGAGGCGCCTTCTCCATGGCCACGGGCGAGTACGTCTCCATGCGGGCCCAGTCCGAGCTGATGGAGCGGGAGCTCGACGTCGAGCGGCAGGCCATCGCGGCCGACCCGGAGGACGAGCGCCGTGAGCTGGCCGCCCTCTATCGCAGCCGGGGTATCGAGGCCGACCTGGCCGACGAGCTCTCGGTCACGATGATGCAGGACCCCGACCTGGCCCTCGAGACCCACGCCCGCGAGGAGCTGGGGTTCACGCCGGGCGAGACGGGGAAGCCGATCGAAGCGTCGATCTCCTCGTTCGTGATGTTCGCCATCGGAGCACTGGTGCCGCTCCTGCCGTGGTTGTTCACCAGCGGGACGACCGCACTGTGGTGGTCGGTCGCACTCGGCGCGGTGGCGTCGCTCGTCGTCGGCGCCGCCCTCTCGATCTTCACCGGCCGGTCGTGGGTGTGGTCGGCCACCCGTCAACTGCTGATCTCTGCGGCGGCAGCCACGGTCACCTACTCCATCGGCCACGTCGTCGGCGCCGGCTGACCCGCACGTAGACGCCGGAGACTGGCGGCGCCGGTCAGGTGCCCGCCGGTGGGACATCGGCCACGTACGACCGGTCGACGTGGTGGGTGGTGAATCCCATCGAGGCGTAGAGGCCGACGGCCGGGGCGTTGGCGGCGTCGACGTAGAGCATGCCGGTGGTCAGGCCTCGTGCCGACGCCAGCCAGTCGAGCCCGGCGCGGTGAGCGCCCGCCCGTAGCCGCGCCCGTGGAAGTCGGGGTCTACCGAGATCACGTAGACCTCGCCCAGCGGCGGCCGGGTCCGCCCGTGGACCTTGGTCCAGCACGAACCGGCGAGGCGGCCCTCGACCTCGAGGACCCGGAACCCGTCCGGGTCGAACCACGGCTCGGCCTCGCGGGCCCGCAGGGTGGCCAGGTCCCACCGCCCCTGTTCGGGATGGCCGGCGAAGGCGCGGTTGTTGGTGGCGAGCCAGGCCGGCTCGTCGCCGTCCACCCGGAACGACCGGGTGGTGACCACCTCGTCGGCCCGCGTCGGCGGGGCCAGGGGAAGGTGGCAGCGGAGCTGGACGAGGTCGCGTTCGTGGGCGAGACCCCGGGCTGCTGCCCGGACGTCGTCGTCGGGTCCTGCGTGGGTGACCCACAGGCGCAGGTGGCCGCCGCCGGCGGCTCCGAAGGCGGCCAGGGCGGCGTCGAGCAGCCGGTCCCCGAGTCGTGTCCCGGCGTCCCCGTCGGGCAGTGTGACGAGCTCACCGCTCGAGGCGGCCCGGTCTCCTTCGTCGTCCACCTGGGCGTAGCCCACCAGCCGGCCGTCGACGGGGTCGTGTGCCGTGACCGCGAGGAAGCCGGTGCCCGTCCCGTCGACGGCCCCTTCGAGCGCCCGGCGCCGGGCCTCGCTCAGGCCCTCGACGGCTCGTGCCCGCCGTACCCGGAGGAGCAGGTCGGCCACTTCGGCGACCAGCCCCGGGTCCGCCGCGCCCCCCAGCTCGACGTCGGGCTCGTCCATGGCGCAGAACCTACCGGTATCCTCCGCACATGGTCCGACCCCGCACGCCGGCCGGAAGGGCCCGGGAGGCCGACGACCGGCTCGGTCACCAGTTCCCCGGCACGACCGCCGATCTCTGCGCCCTGGACCACGCCGATCCCTTCCAACTCCTGGCTGCCACCATCCTGTCGGCCCAGTGCACCGACGAACGGGTGAACCGGACCACGCCGGCACTCTTCGCACGCTTCCCCGACGCCGGGTCGCTGGCCGACGCACCGGTCGAGGAGGTCGAGGCGCTGATCCGACCGACCGGATTCTACCGGGCCAAGACGCGGAGTCTCCTCGGCATGGCCCAGGCCGTGCGCGACCGGTTCGACGGCCAGGTGCCGAACCGGATGGGCGATCTGGTGACGCTTCCGGGGGTCGGGCGCAAGACGGCCAACGTGGTGCGCAGTGTGGCCTTCGACCTGCCCGGACTGCCGGTGGACACACACGTCCAGCGGCTGTCGCTCCGCCTGGGGCTGACCGCCGAGACGGATCCGGTCAAGGTCGAGCACGTGCTCAACGCCATGGTCCCGGCCCACGCACGTGGGAGGTTCAGCCTCCGCTTGATCCTCCACGGCCGGGTCACGTGCCGGGCCCGCTCACCCCGGTGCGAGGAGTGCGTGCTCGCCGACTTCTGTCCGTCGGCCACGCTCGCCGGCCGGACCTCCGTGGCTCGCGGGCAGGGACGGGGAGTGACGGTGACAGCACCCTGAGGTCAATCGGAAACATGTGTTGTCAGCCAGGACGGTCGACGTTGTCAAGAGGTGATTCAACGAGTGAAACCCATCGATCTGTGCCCGACCACTGCGGAAAACTGTGCCTGACGGAAGAAAATCCCAAATTGCACCCCGGCATGACTGGCATCCTCCGGCGATCTGTGATGAGCTTGTTCTCGGACCAGTTCCCGCCAACTGGTCCCTTTGAGTAGGGATCGGGATCCGCCGCCCGACCTACTTGCGCGAAGGCACCCTTCGGGGTGCCTTCGCCGCGTCCGGGCACCGGTCGGCCGACCGGCGTGGGTCGTCGGGTCGATCCGATCCGATCGGTTCCGGTCCGTGCCGACCCGACGGACGGCGCCGTCGGCCTGCCCGGGGATGGGGAGGCCGGGGCGCCTCAGCGGCGGCCGAGGCTGAGTGCCAGCCGCGCCAGCCGGCGGTTGGCGCTGGTGAGGGAGCGCTCGATGGCGAAGAGCTCGACGCGCCGTCTCCTCGTCCTTGGCGCCGTCGGCCGCCTCGGCGTGGACGGTCACACGACGGGTCAGTTCGTCGAGCGCGGTGGCGAGCGAGGACAGTTCTGCGGAGCTGGCGGACATCGGACGATCATGGCACCACCGGTGCGGCTCTGACCGCCGCCAGCGCGGACACCGTGCGACGGCGCGGACGTGGGTCACCAGCCGCCTCGGCCAGGAAGGACACCGCCGGCGTTCCGATAGCATCGACGAGCCATGGCCCTCCGTCGACTCGACCTCCGCGGCTTCGCCGGCGACCGCCGCGAGCTGACCGCGCTCCTGCCGCGACCGGTCGACGAGCAGGACCGGTCCTCCGACGCGGTGGCGGCCATCGTCGCCGAGGTGCGCGCCGGCGGCGACGCAGCGCTTCGTGCCTGCACGTCCCGCTACGACGGCGTCGACCTCGACGAGCTGCGGGTCCCGGCCGCCGAGATCCGGGCCGCCCTCGCCCGCATCCCGGCGGCGCTGCAGGAGGCGTTGGACGTCGCCCACGACCGGATCCTCGCCTACCACGCCCACGAGGTCGGTGACGTCCCCGAGGACTTCGCGTCGGGCGGGATCACCGTGCGACAGCTTGTCCGGCCCGTCGACCGCGCCGGCTGCTACGTGCCCGGAGGGCGGCGCGTTACCCGTCGACGGTGCTCATGTGCGCAGTGCCGGCCCACGTGGCCGGTGTCGAGGAGATCGTGCTGTGCGTGCCGCCCGGCCCCGACGGTCGGGTGGACGACGCCACGCTGGCCGCCGCCGCCGTGGCGGGGGTGACCGAGGTGTACCGGGTGGGTGGTGCCCAGGCCATAGCGGCCATGGCCTACGGGACCGAGAGCATCGCCGCCGTGGACGTGATCGTCGGTCCGGGCAATCGATACGTGGCCGAGGCCAAGCGCCAGGTGTCGGGTGTGGTGGGTGTGGCCTCCGCATTCGCAGGGCCCTCGGAGGTCGTGGTCATCGCCGGGCCCGACACCCCGCCCGAGTACGCGGCCATCGACCTGGTGGTCCAGGCCGAGCACGGACCCGACGGGCTGGCGTGGCTCGTCACCTGGTCCGAGCCGATCGTCGATGCCGTGGACGCCGCCGTCGACCGCATCGTGGCCGCGTCGCCCCGGCGGGCCGACCTCGAGGCCACGCTGGGCGCCGGGGGGTGGGCCGTCCTGGTCGACGGGCCGAAGCAGGCCGCCGCCGTGTCCAACGTGGTGGCGCCCGAGCACCTCGAGCTCCTCACCAAGCACGCGGAGGCGATACTCGGCAACATCCGGTCGGCCGGCGCCGTGTTCCTGGGCACCAACGCGCCGGCCAGCATCGGCGACTACCTGGCCGGCCCCAACCACGTCCTTCCCACCAACCGCTCGGCCCGGTTCGCCAGCGCACTTCGGGTGGACGACTTCCGCAAGCACATCCACGCCGTCCGCATCGACGACGAGGCCGTGCGCACCCTCGGTCCCCACGTGGTCACCCTGGCCGAAACCGAGGGCCTCCCGGCCCACGCCCAGTCGGTGCAGCTCCGGTGGCCCAGATAGCGCCGGGGACGGGCGGGCCCCCGCCGGTCCGCACCGACCTGACCGCCCTGGTCGGCTACCACTCGGCGCAGGTCGACGTCGACGTCCGCCTCAACACCAACGAGTCGCCGTTGCCGCCGCCCACCGCGTGGCAGGAGGCGCTGGCCGCGGCCGTGGCCGAGGTCGACTTCCACCGGTACCCGGACCGCGAGGCGACGGCGCTGCGCCAGGCCCTGGCCGACAGCCACGGGGTCGGGATCGACCAGGTGTTCTGCGCCAACGGGTCGAACGAAGTGCTGCAGTGCCTCCTGCTGGCCTATGGCGGACACGGTCGCACCGCCGCGCTGTTCGAGCCGACGTACACGCTGCACGGCCACATCGCCCGGATCACCGGGACTGCGGTGGCCGCCGGCCCGCGCCGCGACGACTTCGCCCTCGACCTCGACGTCGTGGCCCGGGTGGTCGCCGAGTCGGAACCGGTGATCACCTTCCTCTGCTCGCCCAACAATCCGACGGGCCGGGCGGACGCCCCTGCAGAGATCGCCACCGTGGCCCGCCAGGTGCCCGGGCTGCTGGTGATCGATGAGGCGTACGGACAGTTCGCTCCGTCGTCCGCCCTCGAACTGCGGGCGGCCGACCCTGCGGGCACCCGCCACGTCGTGGTCGTGCGCACGTTCTCCAAGACGTGGTCGATGGCCGGGGCGCGCCTCGGCTATCTGGTGGCCGACCCCGAGGTGGTGGCCGCCTGCGAGCTGGTCGCCCTGCCGTACCACCTGGACGCCGTCACCCAGCTCGCCGGCCGCCTGGCACTCGACTACGTCGACGAGATGAACGGGCGGGTGGCCTCCATCGCCGAGGAGCGGGGTCGGATCGCCGCCGCCCTCGCCGGCCTGCCGGTCGACACCTGGCCCTCCGATGCCAACTTCCTGCTGTTCCGGCCGACCGGCAAGGACGCGGGCACGGTGTGGTCCGATCTCGTGTCGGCCGGTGTGCTCGTGCGAGACTGTTCGACGTGGCCGGGTCTCACCGGGTGCCTACGGGTGACGGTGGGCCTCCCCGAGGAGAACGACCGGTTCCTGGCCGCGCTGACCGAAAGCCTGCGATGAGCACAACCGCCCCCGTCCCGACCAGCCCGCACCGGCGCGCCGCCCGGGTGTCCCGCGCCACCAAGGAGACGTCGATCGAGGTCGAGGTCGACCTCGACGGCACCGGTGCCACCGAGGTCGTCGACCGGTCTGCCCTTCTTCGACCACATGCTGGCGCAGCTCGGCCGCCACGGCGGCATCGACGTGACCGTCCGCGCCGTCGGGGACCTGGATGTCGACGCCCACCACACGGTGGAAGACGTGGGCATCGCCCTCGGCGAGGTCGTGGGCGAGGCGCTCGGGGACAAGGCCGGGGTGACCCGGTTCGCCTCGATCTCGCTCCCGCTGGACGAGGCGCTGGTCGACGTGGCCCTCGACCTGTCGGGCCGCCCGTTCCTCGCGTACTCGATCGAGTTCGCCCCCGACACGCCCGGTCTCGGCACCCCCCCGTTCGACCCTCAGCTGGCCGAGGAGTTCTGGCGCGCCTTCGTGACCGCCGCGGCCGTCACCCTGCACATCCGCCTGGTGACCGGCAGGAACACCCACCACATCGTCGAGGCCTCGTTCAAGGCCGTGGCCCGGTGCCTACGGGAGGCGATCCGGGTCGAGGGCGGGGGGATCCCGTCCACCAAGGGCACGCTGTGACCCGTCCCACGCCGTGATCGCGGTCCTCGACTACGGGATCGGGAACCTGCGGTCCGCCGAGAAGGCCCTGCAGCGTGTCGGCGCCGACGCCCGCCTGGTGGACCGGCCCGACGAGGCCGCCGGCGCCGACGGCATCGTGCTGCCCGGGGTCGGCGCCTTCGGCCGGTGCGCCGAGGCCCTCGCGTCGAGTGGGCTGGGCGAGGTGGCCCGCGACGCCGTCACCCGGGGACTGCCCTTCCTGGGGATCTGCGTCGGGTTCCAGCTCCTCTACGAGGGTTCCGAGGAGGACCCCGCGGCCGAGGGCCTCGGTGTGCTGCCGGGGACGGTGCGTCGCCTGCCCGACGGGGTGAAGCATCCCCAGATGCAGTGGAACATCCTCGACGTCGGCCCTTCCGACCTGCTGGCGGGCGTGCCCGACCCGGCCTGGGTCTACTTCGTCCACTCGTTCGCGCCCGAGCGCACCGACGACACCACGTCCACCTGCGACTACGGCGGGCCGGTGGTGGCATCGGCGGAACGGGGCCGGGTCTGGGGCACCCAGTTCCATCCCGAAAAGAGCGGGGCCGTCGGCCTCGGCATCCTGGCCAACTTCGTGGCCGCCGTCGACGCCCCGACCGGCGTGCCGGCCCCGGCGGGGGGCTGATGGACCTCTATCCGGCCATCGACATCCGCGGCGGGGGTGCGGTCCGCCTCACCCAGGGCGACTTCGACCGCCAGAGCGAGTACGGCGACCCGGTCGAGCTGGCCGCCCGGTTCGCCGCCGGCGGTGCCCCGTGGCTGCACGTCGTCGACCTGGACGCAGCCCGTACGGGCGAGCCGGTCAACCGGGGGACGGTGCTCGCCATCGCCCGCGCCGCCGGTGTCCCGGTCGAGACCGGGGGCGGCGTGCGCACCCTGGCCGACGTGACCGAGCTGCTCGACGGCGGGCTGGCCCGGGTCATCCTCGGCACGGCCGCGCTGGACGACCCCGGCCTCGTCCGCGTGGCCACGGCCGCCCATCCGGGACGGGTCGCTCTCGGCCTCGACTACCGCAGGACGGTCGACGGGAGGGCCGAGGTGGCCATCCGGGGCTGGGAGCAGGGGTCGGGACGCACGGTCGGTGACCTGCTCGACGAGGTGGCCGGCGCCGGGCTGGCGGCGGTCGTCGTGACGTCCATCGAGCGTGACGGCATGCTGTCCGGTCCCGACCTCGACGGCCTGCGGGCCGTGCTGGCCACCACGGAGGTCCCGGTCATCGCCTCGGGCGGGGTCGGCTCGGTGGCCGACATCGAGGCGCTGGCCGCCGTCGTGGTCGAACTCGCCGACGGGACCGTGCGTCGACTCGGGGGGGCGATCACCGGCAAGGCGCTGGTCGACGGGCGGATGACGGTCGAGGAGGGGGTGGCGGCGTGCGCTCGGTTCGGGTGATCCCCTGCCTCGACGTGGACGACGGCCGGGTGGTGAAGGGCGTGCGCTTCACCGACCTGTTCGACGCCGGTGACCCGGTCGAGTTGGCCGCCCGCTACGACGCCCAGGGCGCGGACGAACTGGTCTTCCTCGACATCACTGCATCGTCGGACAACCGGCGGACCATGGTGGACGTGGTGACCCGGACGGCGGAGCAGGTCTTCATCCCCTTCACCGTGGGCGGGGGCGTCCGCGCCGTCGACGACGCCCGCAGGCTCCTGCGGGCCGGGGCCGACAAGGTGGGTGTCAACACGGCCGCCGTCGACCGGCCCGGGCTGATCGCCGAGTTGGCCGACGAGTTCGGGAGCCAGTGCGTGGTCGTGGCGGTCGA
The DNA here is from genome assembly GCA_963835445.1 of uncultured Actinomycetota bacterium. Lineage (GTDB taxonomy): Bacteria > Actinomycetota > Acidimicrobiia > Acidimicrobiales > RAAP-2 > Bog-756. Next base: position 876,925 of record CAWIFO010000007.1, on the reverse strand, counting down.
CGCCCGCCGCCGGCCCCACACGTCGGGCGGCGCCCGGCCTGGGAGGTCTTCACCCACGGCGGGCGCACCCCGACCGGTCTCGACGCGGTGGCGTGGGCCGAGCGGTGTACGGGGCTGGGGGCGGGGGAGCTGCTCGTGACCTCCATGGACCGCGACGGCACCCGTGACGGCTTCGACCTCGAGCTCACCCGATCGATCGCCGAGCGGTGCCCGATCCCGCTGGTGGCGTCGGGCGGGGTGGGGGAGCTCGACCACCTGGTCGAAGGTGCGGTCGAGGGTGCGGCGGACGCCGTGCTGGCCGCGTCGATCTTCCACCTGGGCGAGTTCACGGTCGCCGAGGCCAAGGCCCACCTGGCCGCGGCAGGCGTGATCGTCCGCCCGGTCTGACCCCCGTCCGGCCCCGGCCTGCCCCGGTCCGAGCCCCTGCTCACCGTGTCGGTCGGGTTCGAGCCGCAGCAGGGCTGCGGTAGCCTGCCCACGTGACGACCACGACTTCGGAGGCCCCCGCTGCGGGCACGGACGGCGGCGGCGCCAAGTTGCCGATCAACGTCCTGGCCGACCGCGTCCTCGTGCAGGTGGGCCAGGCCGAGGGTGAGCGCCGGTCCCGAGCCGGCATCCTCATCCCGGCCACCGCCCAGGTGTCCCGCCGACTGACCTGGGCCGTGGCGGTGGCCGTCGGGCCGCACGTGCGCTCGGTCAAGGTGGGCGACAACGTGCTGTTCAACCCCGAGGACCGCTTCGAAGTCGAGGTCCAGGGCGACGAGTACGTGATCCTCCGCGAGCGGGACATCCACGCCGTGGCCGCCACCCGTTTCGACGGCGGCACCGGCCTCTACCTCTGAGCGGGGCACCACCGCGTGCACCGCAACACCGACCGGACCTCGACGGACCCCAACGAACCGACCCCACCGACAGGGAGCATCCTGTGACCAGCCCCGCACCCCAGCCCACCTTCGTCGCCACCCCGATCCCGCACACCGCGGCGGAGCTCGAGGGGATCACCTACACCGGCGACGGCCTCGTCGGCGCCATCGTGCAGGACGCCGCAGACGGTGCCGTGCTCATGTTCGCCTGGATGAACGCCGAGTCCCTGGCGAAGACCCTCGAGACCGGCCGGACCTGGTTCTGGAGCCGGAGTCGCCAGGAGTACTGGTGCAAGGGCGAGACGTCGGGCGACCGCCAGTACGTGCGCAGCGTCCGTTACGACTGCGACGGCGACTGCCTCCTCGTGACCGTCGACCAGGAAGGGGCAGGCGCCTGCCACACCGGGAGCCGGACGTGCTTCTACCGCGCCTTCGGCGACGACACGGGCGGCACCGGTGGGCCGTCTCCCTCGTGACGGTGACCTCCACCCCCGCGTCCGACGACTTCCGGGCACTCGCCCGGCGGCACCGGATCGTGCCGGTGTGGCGCGAGCTGGTGGCCGACACCATCACCCCGGTCGCGGCCTTCCTCCAGATCGTCGGCACCGGTGACACGAGCGGCTTCCTGCTCGAATCGGTGGAAGGCGGTGAGCGCTGGGGTCGCTACTCGTTCATCGGCCGCAACCCGCTGGCCACCGTCGTGGCCCACGGCACCGACGTGACGACCCGGGGCGACCTCGATCTCGACGCCCTGTGCGGCGGCGGGGTCACCGGCACGCACGGGGTCCTGGCCGCGCTCGAGTCGATCCTGGGCGCGTTCGACTCGCCGGACCTGCCCGACCTGCCGCCGCTGCACGCCGGGCTCGTCGGCTACCTCGGCTACGACGTGGTCCGGGAGGTCGAGCACCTGCCGGACACGCCGCCAGACGACCTCGGGCAGCCCGACGCCGTCCTGGCCGTCATCGGACAGCTCGCCGCCTTCGACCACTGGCGCCAGCGGGTGGTGCTGATCGACAACGTGGTGGTCGACCCGTCGTGGGGCGACGACGACCTCGAGCGTGCCCATGCCGACGCCGAGGCCCGCCTCGACCAGCTGGCCGTCGACTGCGTGCGTCCGACGGCCGAGGCCCCCCGGCCGCTGCCGCCCCGCCAGCTCCCGCCCGACGACGTGACCAGGACCATGACCGACGGCCTCTACGAGGATGCGGTGCGCGCCGCCAAGGAGCACGTCTACGCCGGCGACATCTTCCAGGCGGTGCTGTCCCAGCGGTTCGACCTGGCCGAGCTCGGGGTCGACCCCTTCGACGTCTACCGGGTCCTGCGGCTGGTGAACCCGAGTCCCTATCTCTACTTCCTGCGGTTCCCCGAGGTCACCGTGGTCGGAGCGTCGCCCGAGCCGATGGTGCGCCTGCGGGAGGGAACGGTCACCTCCCGTCCGATCGCCGGGTCTCGACCCCGCGGTGGCACCCCGGAGGAGGACGCCCGGCTGGAGGGCGAGCTGGTCGAGGACCCGAAGGAGGTGGCCGAGCACGTCATGCTCATCGACCTCGCCCGCAACGACGTGGGCCGGGTGGTCAGCTTCGGGTCCGAGGTGGTCGACGAGGTGATGGTCGTCGAGCGCTACAGCCACATCATGCACCTGACGTCCCAGGTGTCCGGCTCCCTCGCCCCGGGCAAGGGACCCATCGACGTCCTGCGGGCGACGCTGCCGGCCGGGACGCTGTCGGGTGCGCCGAAGGTGCGGGCCATGGAGATCATCGACGACCTCGAACCGACCAAGCGGGGCGTCTACGGCGGCGTGGTCGGGTACCTCGACTTCTCCGGCAACCTCGACACCGCCATCGCCATCCGGACGATGACGGTGGCCCCGACGGCCGGGCCTCGGTGCAGGCCGGTGCGGGGATCGTGGCCGACAGCGACCCGGCCATGGAGAACGCCGAGTGCGCCCACAAGGCTGCCGCCCTCCTGTCGGCCGTGGCCATGGCCCGGGCGGCCTGGCCGACGGGACCCACGTGACCGGGCCGGACGGAGCCGTGCAGGCCGCCGACGGCGGCTACGGGGCGCTCCACCTCGGTGCCGGGGCCCGGATCGTCCGCCGCGACGTGCTGTCGGTCTCCGGACCCGAGGCGCTCGCCTACCTGCAGGGCCAGTGCAGTCAGGACCTCGCCCCGCTGGCCGTGGGCGGATCGACGGAGGCACTCATCCTGAGCCCGCAGGGCAAGGTGGACGCCTGGGTCCGGGTCACCCGGACCGGCGAGGAGACGTTCGTGCTCGACGCAGACCCGGGGTGCGGCCCCGCGGCCCAGGCCCGGCTCGAGCGGTTCAGGCTCCGCACCAAGGTGACCATCGAACCGCTGGAGTGGTCCTGCCTGTCGGTCCGCGGGCCTGCGGCGGAGCACGACAGCCGAACGACCGGCGTCGAGTTCGTCCTGCCTGTCGAGGTGCCGGGTTGGTCGGGCGTCGATCTGCTCGGTCCGGCGCCGGTCGACGACCCGGGTCTCACCTCGTGGGTGTCCGAGCACGCGGTGTGGTGCGAGGAGGAGGCATGGGATGCGGTGCGCATCGAGGCGGGAGTGCCCATGGGAGGGCGCGAGGTCACCGGGTCGACGATCGCTGCAGAGGTCGGCCTGGTCGATCGGACGGTGTCGTTCACCAAGGGCTGCTTCACCGGCCAGGAGCTGGTGGCCCGCCTCGACTCGCGCGGCTCCAACGTGGCCCGGCGCCTGTCCGGTGTCGTGGTGCCCGGTGCCGACCGGCCGCCCGTCGGGGCATCGGTGTGGACGGCCGACGGCGCCCACGAGGTGGGCACGCTGACGTCGGCGGCGTGGTCGCCCGGGCAGGACGCCACCGTGGCACTCGCCACCCTGCACCGCCGGGTCGCCCCGCCCGAGCCCGTCGAGGTGCGCTGGGACGCCGACGGCGAGCACCGGGTGCCTGCCGAGGCCCGGCAGCTGCCGCCCGTCGCACCGGCCTGACCGCCCAAGGGGCGCGGCGACCGCGCTACATTGCCCCGCAGGCAGGCAGGGACCGGGATCGAACCGGTGGACGCCGCCACGAGTAGGGGAGAGCGCATGACGACCGAGACAGCCGCAGGTGACCGCCCGGAGGGCACCGTGCAGATGGACGCCGAACGGATCACTACGTCCACCCGGGACGCGGGGCGATGCGCGGGCAGTTCGAGGCGTGGCTCGGGCGAACCTGCCCGAGGGCAACGACGCCGAGGTGGTGGAGCTCACCAGCCCCGAGAGCAACGGCATGTCGTCCGAGACCCTCCTGGTGACCGCCCGCTGGACCGAGGACGGTTCCGACGGTCGAGCGCCGGCTCGTGGCCCGGGTGGAGCCACCGGCGACGGACTACCCGGTCTTCACCACCTACGACCTCGACATGCAGTTCCGTGTCATGCGCCTCGTATCGGAGCACACCGACGTGCCCGTCCCCGAGACCCACTGGTACGAGCCCGACGCGTCCGTGCTCGGCGGCGCGTTCTTCGTCATGGACCGCGTCGACGGCCAGGTGCCGCCGGACGTCCTGCCGTACACGTTCGGCGACAACTGGGTGTTCGACGGCTCCGAGGAGGCGCGTCGCACCATCCAGGACTCGGCCGTCCGGGCCGTGGCGGGTATCCACTCCATCCGTCCCGACGTCCACGACCTGGCGTTCCTGGAACTCCACCAGCCCGGGGACACCGCACTCGAGCGGAGCCTCAACCACTGGAAGGCGTACCACGACTGGGTCGTGAAGGACACGCCCTCGAGGCTGCTCGACGAGTGCTTCGTGTGGCTGACGGAGAACCTCCCCACCGACACCGCACCCGACGCCCTGTCGTGGGGTGACGGGCGGATCGGCAACATGATGTTCCGCGACAACGAGGTGGTCGCCGTCCTCGACTGGGAGATGGCCGCCGTGGCCCCACCCGAGGTCGACCTGGGGTGGATGTGCTACCTCCACCTCTTCTTCCAGGACCTGGCCGTGCAGCTCGGGGCTCCGGGTCTGCCCGACATGTTCCGGCCCGTCGACGTGGTCGCCACCTACACCGAGGCCGCCGGCCACGAGGTGGGGGACCTGAAGTGGCACATCGCCTACGCGGCCATGCGCCACGGGGTCATCATGCGCCGGGTGACCGAGCGGTCGATCTTCTTCGGCGAGGCCGAGGCCCCCGCCGACATCGACGACCTCATCATCCACCGGGACACGCTGCGCGCCATGCTGGACGGCTCCTACTGGTCCGGCGTCGACCTCTGAGCGGCGGGAGCACCTGACAAGCGGGCCCCACGACCCTCGACCACAGACTCACCCTGAACTGGAGGGTTAGAGTGCTCCGTGACCAGGGTGAAGGGTCCACCTGACCGTGCTGGTCACGACGGGCCGGGTCCTGGCGAGGGTTCACACCCCGAGGCTGTCCCTGGCCGCCGCCTCGAACAGCCGGTAGGGGAGCAGTCGCTTGCCTACGACGCCCACCCGCTCTCCCAACTTCCCCACCGTTACCCGACGGGGCGGCCGCCTGGCGCCGAGGACCCGGGTGACCACGTTGGCCACGTCGCCGGGCGGGACCCCGTCCTGCTCGTCCTCCTCCATGGTGCGCACCGCCTTGGTCCGGGCCGCCCGGTAGGCGTCCGGGCCGTCGGGCACCACCACGTCGCGGCGGCTGGAGGTGAAGTCGGTTCGTACGTTGCCGGGCTCGACCAGGGTCACGTGGATGCCGAACGGGGCGACCTCGTAGGCCAATGCCTCGCCGTAGCCCTCCATGGCGAACTTGGAGGCGGTGTAGAAGGCCTGGAACGGGATCCCGAGCACGCCGGCGATCGAGCTGACCAGGACGACCCGGCCGCCGCCGCACGAGCGGAAGATCGGGAGCGCGGCCTGTACGACGCGGACGGCACCCCAGAAGTTCGTCTCGAACTGGTCCCTGGCGTCGGCGATGGGCGTCTGCTCGACCGATCCGGCAAGCCCCCAGCCGGCGCACGCCACCACGGCGTCGAGCCGCCCGTGGTCGGCCACGACACCGGCCATGCCGTCGGCGACCGAGGCGTCGTCGTCGACGTCCATGACGAGGGGCTGCCACGTGCCGGGTGACGTGCCCCGCCGGCTGGCCCCGACCGCCGTCCACCCCGCGGCGTGCAGCCGGTCCGCCGTGGCCAGGCCGATGCCTGCTGAAGCCCCGGTGATCACGACGACCGGTGAGCCGCCCGCGATCCTCGTCGTCTCTCCCATGTCATCCTCTCCGGTCCGGACGCCGTGAGGGCCGGCGCCCACCGGTCCTTTCCTAGCCGACCCAGGGGGACGGACGGGTTGACCGGACGTCCGGGCCGAGGTCGCCCACAGCGCCGCCCGCCCGGTGACGGGCTACGCCAGAGGTGGGTGAGGCGCCGCGTCGCTCCTGCCGTGGAGGTAGCGCAGATCGAGCGCACCGGTGATGCCGATCTGGCAGCTCGCAATAGGCCACGAGACGAGCGCTATTTTCAGGCAATGCGACGGTTGTAACTCAAATGCAATAACTGGCACCTGGCCGCCATGATCCTCGTCATATTGTTGTCATGAAGTGAGACTTCTCTCACCCGTGAATTCATCGCAACGTCACGTTGGCCAGGGAGGATTGTGGCGAAAGGAGATCGCAAGCTAGACCTACGAAGCTTGTGAACTACATATGTCCACTGCATTCCTTATGACAATCCCACTCATGCTCCTCGCCATTGTGATCGCCGTGGCTCCGGTGTTGCTGGTCAGTATCCGCGAGCACCGGACTTCGAAGGAACAGCGTCCACGATTCGCTGCGATTCGACCGATCGGAGCTGGCGACCCGATCCGACCCGCAGATGGTTCGGTCGTCGAGCGCCAAGCCGCCATCGTCGCGTTGGAGGAGGCGGCGATGGCGGTCCACCGACTGCAGTCCCGCGGGGCGGTCGAGGGGGGAGGCCAGGTGAACGTGAGACTCGACCGAGCCAGCGATGACCTGCACCGCGCCCTGGTGTCGTTGAACGGTGGAGGCCGGTAGTCGACGTGAGCGGCACGAGGTGTCCAGGAGCACTCGGGCGAGGCCGCACGGTCGACGCGGCGTCGATCGCCGCGGGACGGTTCGACCGATCAGGAGGCGTGGTCGGGTTCGGTCCCCACCGGTCGTAGGTCCACGACCATCCGGGTGCCGCCGCCGCCGTCGCCGTCCAGTGGTGACTCGGCGTGCACGGTGGCGCCCATCGCCGTCGCCAGCTCCCGGACGATGGCCAACCCCAGCCCCGATCCCTTCCGACCGGCCCCGACCCGGTCGGAGGTGACGTGACGGTCGAACACCCGGGTGAGCCGGTCGGGTGGGATGCCCGGACCGTCGTCGTCCACCCACACCACGGCCCGTGACGCGTCACCGGCGACGCCGACGACGACCCGGCTCCGTGCGAACGATGCGGCGTTCTCGACCAGGTTGGCCACGATCTGGCCGAGTCTGTCGCTGTCGGCCACCACCTGGCACGGTCGTTCCGACCCGGCGGCCAGGTCGAGGGCCAGGCCGAGCGCGACAGCCCGGGGCCGGAACCCGCCGACGACCTGTCGGACCTCCCGGGCGGCGTCGACGGCGCGGAGATCGAGGGAGAACCGGTCCGCGTCGAGCCGGGCCAGGTCCAGCAGGTCCTGGACGAGGCGCTCGAGGCGCCGGGCCTCGGTGCTGATGACGGTGGCGGCAGCCACCGGGTCCTCGGCGGTCCCGTCGATGACCGCCTCGGAGTAGCCGCGGATCGAGGTCAACGGTGTACGCAGCTCGTGGGAGACCGACATCAGGAACTGGCGCTCCTGATCCCGGGCGCGCACCAGGTTGGCCCCCATGGTGTTGATCGACTCGGCCAGCCGGGTGAACTCGGGGTCCTCGTGCCTGTGGATCGGCACCTTGGCGTCCAGGTCCCCGGTGGCGATCCTCCCGGTCGTGTCGACCGCCGCCACCAGGGGACGGGTGAACCGCCGGGCCAGCGCCGCCGCCACCAGCGCAGCGGCCACGGCCGCGCCCAGGCCGATCCATGCGAAGTAGCGGACCCCGTTGACGGGACTGTGGATCTGACGGGAGACCACCAGCACGGGCGTGCCCTTGGTCGTCGCCTGGAGCGGTGTCGGCACCGCCGAGTAGGCCAGCAGCGACGCGGTGTGCCCGGTCACCTGCTGTCCGGCCAGGAGGGACGCGGGGCGGACCAGCACCGGCGTGAGCCCGGAACCGAGCTTGCCGGTGATGGAGCCGTCGGGCGCGAGCAGGACGAACCGCACCGAGGCGAAGTCGCCGGCGCTGGCGACGACGGCCAGCTCCTTGCGGAACGACACCTTGGTGAGCCCGGCGTGGTCCGAGAAGGTGCGGGAGATGGCCTGTGCCTCCCGGGCCAGCTCCTCCTGGGCCGTCGACACGGTCGCCCGCCGGATGAGGACGTAGCTGCCGATGCTGGTGACGGCCACGGTGACCACCACCAGGGCGATGATGGCGATCGTCAGGCGCCGTCTCACGCCGGTCCCGCCGGCGTGCAACCGCCCCTGGCGGAGTCCGGCACGTCCCTCATCCCAGCCGGTAGCCGACGCCCCACACGGTGGCGAGCGGCAGGTCGGCGCCGAGCTTCTTGCGGAGCTGGCGCACGTGGACGTCGACGGTGCGCTCGTCGCCGTACCAGCCGGGTCCCCATACCCCGTCGAGCAGCTGCTGGCGCGACAGGGCCAGGCCCTCGTTCTGGACGAGGAAGGCGAGCAGGTCGAATTCGCGGGTGGCGAGCGCCACTACCTCGTCGTCGACCCGTGCCTCGCGCCGGGCGACGTCGACGGCCACGGACCCGTAGTCGGTGACGACGTTCACCGGGGCCGCCGACCCGGCCGTTCGGCGCAGGACGGCGTGGACCCGGGCCACGAGCTCGCGGGCGCTGAAGGGCTTGGTGACGTAGTCGTCGGCGCCCAGCTCGAGGCCGAGGATCCGGTCGACCTCGTCGTCGCGGGCGCTCAGGATGAGGACCGGGACGGCGGGTGAACGGGCGGCCAGGTTCCGGCACACGTCCAGTCCGTCGAGCTGCCCGGGAAGGCCGATGTCGACCACGACGAGCCGCGGCTCCTCCCGGTCGATGACGGCCAGGCCGGCCTCGGCGTCGTCAGCCTGGAGAACCCGGAACCCGTCCCGGCGCAGGTACATGGCCACCAGGTCGCCGATGTTGTGGTCGTCCTCGATGACCACGATGCAGGCCTCGGTGTTCGCCATCGGTCCAGCCTGCCATCCGGGACGCCGGCGGCCGCGCCATCGTTAGGGAAGTGTGAGGCCGCCCACCACCGGGCTCGGACGGGGCGCCGGTAGGCTGGCCGTCGATGCCGGCCTACCTCGACTCGATCCTCGTCGCTCACCGCGCCGCCGCAGCAGCGGACGGCCGCGACGTGGACGCCGTGGTGGACCGGGCCAGAGTCCTGACCCGGGGTGACGGAGGCGCCGATCGGCGTGACTTCGTCGGGGCCCTCGTAGCCGGCCGGGCCGACCGGGGCATGGCCGTGATCTCGGAGGTCAAGCGCCGTTCGCCGTCCAAGGGTGACCTCGACCTGATGCTCGATCCTGCAGCCGTCGCCGTCGAGTACGAGGCGGGTGGCGCCTCGTGCCTCTCGGTGCTGACCGACGAGGAGTTCTTCGGGGGCAGCCGCGCCGACCTGGTCGCCGCCCGGGCCGCATGCTCGCTTCCGGTGCTGCGCAAGGACTTCACCGTCGGGCCGCTGGACGTGTGCGACGCCCGCACGATGGGCGCCGATGCCGTCCTGCTCATCGTGGCCGCGCTGGACGACGCCGAACTGTCCTCGCTCCTGGCCCTCGCCCGCGAGCTCGGACTCGCCCCACTGGTGGAGGTCCACGACGAGGCGGAGCTGGACCGAGCGCTCACTGCCGGGGCGACGCTCGTCGGAGTCAACCAACGGGACCTGCGCACCTTCGAGGTCGACCGCGAGCGGGCGCTGCGGATGGGACACCTGATACCCGCCGACGTGGTGGCCGTGGCCGAGTCCGGCATCCGGGACGCCGCCGACGTGGAACGCCTGGTGGGTGCCGGGTACACCGCGGTCCTGGTGGGGGAGACCCTCGTCCGTTCGGTCGACCGGAGCTCGGCCGTGGACGGCCTGCTCGGCGCGCGGCCATGAGCGGCCCGCTCCCGGGAGGGGCCGACGGATCCGAGCTGTTCGTCAAGATCTGCGGGATCACCTCCGAAGCCGACGCTCTCCTGGCCGTGGGCATGGGCGCCTCGGCGGTCGGGTTCGTCTTCGCCCCGTCACCCCGCCAGATGGCGCCGTCGGCCGTGGCCGACATCGTCAAGCGCCTCCCGCACGAGACGGTCACGGTGGGCGTGTTCCGGGACGAGTCCCCGCGCCGGGTGGTCGAGATCGCCGGGCAGATCGGCCTGCGGGCCGTACAGCTGCACGGCTTCGAGTCGGCCGAGGACACCCGGTGGGTGGCCGAGCGGGTCAGCTGGACGATCAAGGCGTTCCCGGCCGGGCACCGGAACATCGAGCGGTTCCCCGAGTACGGGGCCCGGACGCTGTTGATCGACGGGGCCAACCCGGGCTCGGGCGAGCTCTTCGACTGGCGACTGGCCGAGGGGGTGGTCGACCCCGGTCGCCTCCTGGTGTCCGGTGGCCTCCGGCCCGACAACGTGGCCGCCGCCGTCGCCCACCTGCACCCCTGGGGGGTGGATGTCGCCAGCGGCGTGGAGTCCTCGCCGGGAGTGAAGGACCCCGGCAGGCTGCGGGACTTCGTGACCGCTGCCCGCGACGCGGGCCGCCAGGTCCTCGAGGAACGCCGGGCCGACGGGCTCGTCCCCGACGAGGAGGCCGTCGATCCCGGGACCCGGCGGGCCACCGACCTCTTCGACTGGCAGGACGACGAATGACGGGCGCCACCCGTCGGCCACGGCCGGGACCGGACATGCTCCGCGCACCCACCGGTCGCCCCGCCGCCGCCCACTCCCCCGACCACACCATCCGAATTGCGAGTCGCCCACGATGACCACCGATGCCACCCGACCCTCCGCCATCATGGGCGACCCCGGCCCGTCGGGCCGCTTCGGCGAGTACGGCGGCCGCTACGTCCCCGAGTCGTTGGTGCCGGCCTGCATCGAGCTCGAGGTCGCCTTCCGCGATGCCTGGGCCGATCCGGCCTTCCGATCCGAGCTCGACTCGATCCTGCGCAGTTACGGTGGCCGGCCCACACCGGTGACCGAGTGCCGCCGCCTATCCGAGCATCTGGGCGTCCGGGTGCTCCTGAAGCGCGAGGACCTGACCCACACCGGCTCCCACAAGCTCAACAACGTCGTCGGGCAGGGCCTGCTGGCCCGACGGATGGGCAAGCGCAAGCTGATCGCCGAGACGGGTGCTGGCCAGCACGGGGTGGCGACCGCCACCGCCGCGGCCCTGTTCGGCATGGAGTGCATCGTCTACATGGGCGAGATCGACACCCGGCGCCAGGAGCTCAACGTGTTCCGGATGGAGCTGCTGGGAGCCACCGTGGTGCCGGTGACCAGCGGGAGCCGGACGCTCAAGGACGCCGTCAACGAGGCGCTGCGCGCCTGGGTGGCGTCGGTGGCGGACACCCACTACTGCCTGGGCTCGGTCATGGGACCCCACCCGTATCCGTGGATGGTGCGCGAGTTCCAGCGGGTCATCGGCGATGAGGCGCGGGAGCAGACCCGGACGCTGCTCGGTGGCGACCCCGACGTGGTCGTGGCCTGTGCAGGGGGCGGGTCGAACGCGGCGGGCATCTTCGCCGGCTTCGCCGACACCACCGCGTCCGAGCTGGTGGCGGTCGAGGCCGAGGGCGGCGCGGCGGTCACGACGGGGATCCCCGGGGTGCTCCACGGCATGCGCAGCGCCCTGATCCAGGATGAGGCCGGGCAGATACTCGAGGCGGAGTCGATCTCGGCAGGGCTCGACTATCCGGGCATCGGACCCGAGCACGCCCACCTGGCCGAGCTGGGACGGGCCCGTTACGTGTCCGCCGGCGACGAGGCGGTGCTCGAGGCGTTCCAGCTCCTGGCCCGCACCGAGGGCATCCTCCCGGCTCTCGAGTCGGCCCACGCACTGGCGTGGGTCATGGCCGCCGCCGGGTCGGGCGAGCTCGCCCCGGGGACGACGGTGCTGGTCAACCTGTCGGGTCGGGGCGACAAGGACGTGGCCCAGGTCCGCGACATCCTGCGGGGGCGGGCATGAGCGCCCCGTCGACCACCCGGACTCCGGGAACCCTGGAGTCGGCGCTGCGGGCCCGGCGGGATGCGGGGCACAAGCTGCTCATCCCGTACATCACGGCGGGGCTCGACGACGAGTGGCTGCTGGTCCTCGAGGCACTCGCCGGTGCCGGTGCGGACGCCATCGAGGTCGGGGTGCCCTTTTCCGACCCGATGATCGACGGTGCCGTCATCCAGGAGTCGTCGTTGCGGGCACTGGGACGGGGCACCACGCCCGAGGGCGTGCTGGCCGACCTGAGCCGGGTCGACGTCGGGGTGCCGCTCGTGGTGATGACCTACTACAACCTCATCTACAGGGCCGGCCACTCCCGGATGGCCGGTTCCATGCACGAATCGGGTGTGCGCGGGGCCATCATCCCGGACCTGCCGCTCGAGGAGGTCGGAGCCTGGGCGGCAGCGGCGGATCGCGAGGACGTGGCCACGGTGCTGCTCGTGGCACCGTCGACCCCCGATGACCGCATCGGTGCCATCTGTGAACGCTCGCGTGGCTTCGTCTACGCCGTCGGGCGCATGGGCGTCACCGGTGAGCAGGCCGTGCTGGCCGACTCGGCCCTTGACGTGGCCGGGCGGATCCAGGCCTTCACCGACCTGCCGGTGTGCGTCGGGATCGGCGTGTCCACCCCCGACCAGGCCGCAGCCGTGTGCGAGGTGGCCGACGGGGTGGTGGTGGGCTCGGCCCTGGTGCGCCGGCTGCTCGAGGGCGCCGGCGCCGACGGTGCCGCCGAGTTCGTCGGTTCGCTGCGCGCCGCCCTCGACGCCGGCTGACCGCAACCGGCCACTGGGCGCGGGCTCGGCCCTGCGAACACCCCGGGGGCCGGTCCCCGGGGTGTTCGCACGTCGGCGGGCGTGACTTCCGGGCCGTCACGAAGGTGCCGTCTTCGGCCCACCATGACAGCGCCCGGAGTGGCCCGTCGGGATGGAGGATCCACCGGGAGATGTCACGCGCCGTGGCCGGGATACGGCGTCGACCCTGGATATGAACGCCATGCGTGGTGCCAGGAGCGGTCGGCGGGACGCGGGGCTACCTTCGCCCCATGCTCGGGGGTCGGCGGATCGGCAGGTGGCGACGGGATGCCATGCCGATCGTGCAGGTGCTGCACGTGGCACTGGTCGACCTCATCGCGGACATCGGTGAGCCGGCGGACGTCGTCCTCGAGGCGTGCACGCGCCTCGACCGTCGCATCACCGACCTCGACCGGTGGCTGCTGGGCCATCCGTGTCCGGGCCCGTGGACCGAGCAGTGCGTGCGAGACCTGATCGGAGCGTGCGCCGGCCTGTGGGCGACGACGGTCCACGTGGCGAGGCTGACGCCAGCCGGAATCGACGCAGGTGCCGCCCACCTTCCGGCGTCGTGCACCAGTGAGATGTCCGCACGTGTCGACGCGCTCGAGTCCGCCCTGGCGGGTGTCCAGCGGGCCGGCCTGCTCTGACCGGCACGACGACGTCGGCCATGTGGACCCGTACCTTCGGAACCTGTCACTCGACCAGAGCGACCTCCCGCTGGCCGTAGGCGGGGAGGATCGGCAGGTACGGTCCGGGGTCGCCCTCCCAGTCGTACGCCAGCATCTGCTTCCGGCTGCGACGACCGCCCAGGGCCCGCACCAGCTCGAACCGGTCCGCCGACACCGTGGCCGCCGGCTCGCCGGCGCCGAGCAGCCGGTCGCCCCGGTCGGAGCGGACGACCAGGGCCGGCAGACCCAGCTGGCGGATCCGGTAGTCGACTCCGAACCCGTAGGTGGCCAGAGCCAGCGACAGTCCGGAGGCGGTCTCGTTCCGCGGCATCCCGAGGGCGGCCCGCACGTCCTGGTCGTGGATCGTGAGGTCGGTGACGAGGATGGCGTTCAGTCCGAACGGCGCCGGGTCCGGAAACGGAACGGCGCCGCCCAGCATCGGACCCATCGTGGGGTTCAGCCCGTACCACTCGGCGATGAGGTCGACGACCGACCGGTCCGTGGCGGAGTCGACCTGTTGGGCGGTCATGGCGTCCCTCGCCCCGCTGACCTGCGAGTCGCGCCATTGCTCGAGCAGGTCCATGACGGGAAGGCTCCCGGTAGTGGCATCTCGGGCGAGCCCGACCAGGTGGGCCACGACGTCGTGAACGGTCCAGTCCGGACAGGCCGGGACCGGGGTGGCGCCGCGGTCGGTGTTGTCGAGCACCAGCTGGGCGAGCGACGCCTGCTGGCCGGCATAGACATCCTGGATCTCCATGTGGGTGAACCTAGCGACTCGAGTCGGTCACGGGCTGCGGTGCGGCCCTCCGCCGTCGGTGGCTCCGTCCCGGGTGGGGCGGACGATCCGGTAGACGGCCTTCAGCAGGGGCACCCGCCGCCGGGGGCGCTGGTGTGCTTCGAGGCGCTTTGCGATCAGCTCGCGGCGTTCCAGCAGGTCGCGGAAGGTGATGGCGTCGGTTTCCTCGGTGAACCCCATGGCCGCCCGGTAGCCGTCGAGGTCGATGGTGTCCGTCGACACCTCGAATCCCACCTCCCGGGCGATCCGTTCGCCGTGCCGCTCGGTGAAGTACGTGACGATGGCCACGATCTCGCCCAGGATGTCGACGTCGGGCGCCATGGTGGCCATGGCGCCGTTCAGGAACAGCATGTTCTTGACGAACAGCATGAGCTCCTTGGGCAGGCGCGCCCCGTACCCGAGCAGCGCCTTGGTCACCTCGCGCAACTCGGCCACCATCTCCTCGGCGGTCAGCGTGGTCGGGTCGATGGGGGGGCGGTCGAGGTTGAGGTCCCGGATGACGGCATCGATGTCGCTGTCGGCCGGCAGGGCGCCGAGGTCGCGGAGGGCCTCGACCTGGACGGTCACGTTGTTGGTGCTCGCCCCCATCTGGAGCCGCAGGAACGCCTGGCGCTTGCGCTCGTCGAGCCGGGCGGTGATGCCGAAGTCGAGCAGGGCCACGGTGCCGTCGGACTGCACCAGCAGGTTGCCGCCGTGGAGGTCGCCGTGGAAGACGCCGTAGAGGAGGGCGCCCTCGAGGAAGGCGATCAGACTGGACCGCAGCACGGCGGCGGTGTCGATGCCTGCCACCCGCATGGCCTCGGCGTCGCCCCACGAGAACCCGTGCAGATGCTCCATGACCAGCACCCGCCGGGTGACGAGCTCGGGATGGGGTCGGGGCACGACCACGCTGCGCTGGCCGGTGCCGGCGAACACCTCGGCGATGTCCAGCATGTTCTGGGCCTCGAGCCGGAAGTCGAGCTCCTCCACGATCGTCTCGGCGAACAGCTCGACCAGCGCCGGCGGGTTGGTGAGGGCCGAGACCGGGATGCGCCCGACGAGGAACGGGGCGATCCAGGCCATGGCGGCGATGTCGAGCCGGACCAGGGGGGCGACCCGGCTCCGCTGGACCTTGACCACCACCCGTTCGCCGGTGCGCAGCGTGGCGGCGTGGACCTGGGCGATCGAGGCCGAGGCGAGCGGCCTGCGGTCGAAGGAGGTGAACACCTCGGCCAGGGGACGCCCCAGGTCCGCTTCGATGGTGCGCCGGACCACGGCGAACGGCTCGGGTGGCACCCGGTCGCGGAGGAGCCGGAACTCATCGACCAGCTCCTCGGGGAAGATCCCCTCGCCCGACGAGATGATCTGGCCGAGCTTGATGTAGGTCGGCCCCAGATGCTCGAAGGCAGGTCGGAGGCGACGGGACAGGCCCGCCCGCGACGCCGGCGTGCCCCGTTCCTTCGCACCCCACATCAGCAGTGCACCGCCCAGTCGGACGGCGACCGTGAGCACCCGGCCGACCGAGGGCAGGTGCTTGGGATGGACGAGGGCCCGGGCCAGCTCGGCGGCCTGGATCCGCAGGGTGGTGATGTCCGGGTCGGCGCCGTGGGCGAACCGCCAGGGCATGGACTCGGGCTCCACGATCCACGGGGCATCGGGGGTGAAGGCGCCGATGGCCAGGTCCGGTGGCTCGTGGGGGCCGGGGACGTACTCCAGTGATTCGGCGGGGTCGATCATGGGATCACCACGGTAGGTGCTGGGCGGGGCGGTCCGGACGTCGCCGGGGTCCGACGGGGCCTGTCGGGCCCCGTCGGGGGTGCCGCGTCAGGCCGGCGAGATGACCAGGCAGCCGTTGTGGCCGCCGAACCCGAACGAGTTGGAGAGGATGGGGCCGGGTTCCCACGGGCGAGCGGCGGGGGCCACGACGTCCAGGTGGATGTCGTGGTCGGGTTCCTCGTAGCCGAACGTCGGGGGGATGCTCGCGTGGCGGATGGTCAGGACGGCGGCGACCGCCTCGATGGCGCCGCTGGCCCCGAGGCCGTGCCCGGTCACGCCCTTGGTGGAGGTGACCGGCGGGGAGTCGGCCCCGAACACCTTGCCGATGGCGTCGGACTCGGCCTGGTCGTTGAGCGGGGTGGAGGTCCCGTGGGCGTTGATGTGGCGGATCTGGTCGGGCCGGATCCCGGCGTCGCGCATGGCCTCGAGCATGCATGCCGACGCCCCCGAGCCCCCGGGTGCGGGGGCGGTGATGTGATGGGCATCGGCCGTGCTGCCCGCACCGGCCAGCTCGCCGTAGATGGGTGCCCCCCGGGCCACGGCCCGGTCCCAGTCCTCGAACACGAGTGCACCGGCACCCTCGGTCATGACGAATCCGTCGCGCCGTACGTCGAACGGCCGGGAATGGCCGGTGGTGGACAGCGCGGTCATGTTGGCGAATGCGGCGATCCCCACGTTGGTCATGCCGGCCTCGGCCGCGCCACCGACGGCCACGTCACACCTCCCCGACGCCACCAGGCGCGCGGCGTGGGCGATGCTGTGTGCGCCCGCCGCACACGCCGTGATGACCGTCTCCGACGGCCCGTGCCACCCGAGCCGCATGGACACGGCCGCAGCGCCGGCGTTGGACATCATCATGGGTACCAGGCGTGGCGACACACGCTTGGCGCCCTTGTCGGCGTAGACGAGTATCTGGGTCTCGAGCGACTGCAGACCGCCGACGCCCGTCCCCATGATCACGCCTGAGCGACCGGGGTCGGCGTCCAGCGCTCCGGCGTCCTCCAGTGCCATGTCGGCGACGGCCACGCTGAACTGTGCGAAGCGGTCGAGTGTGCGGGCCTCCTTGGACGTGAACCAACGGTCGGGGTCGAAGTCGTGGACCCGCCGCTCACCGTCGGGCGCGGGTCCGTGCAGGCCCTCCCAGAAGGCATCGGCACCGATACCACAGCAGGCGAGCACGCCGATCCCGGTGATTGCCACCCGCCGCCCGGCGACCGGGCCGTCCGGGCCGATGCCCAGCAGCATCAGATCTTGGCGACGATGAGGTCGTAGGCCTGGCCGATGGTCTCGATCCCCTCGAGCTCCGACTCGTTCACGTCGACGTCGAAGGTCTCCTCGAGCGCCATCACCAGTTCGACCAGGTCGAGGCTGTCGGCGTCCAGGTCCTCGGCGAACCGGGCCTCCTTGGTGATCTTGTCCTCGGGCACCTGGAGCACCTCCACCGCGCACTGCCGGAACTTCTCGAACGTCTCGTCGTTGCTCACTGCTTCTCCTTGATCGGTGTGTCGATGGTGATCGTGTGGGACTCGGGTGCGGCGGACGGGTGCTTGCCATGTCCCCGCCGGGGCCATGTTGTCGGCTCCGGTGGGTGCTGCGCCAGACGGCTCAGAGGCCCATGGCGAGGCCGCCGTCGACCGGCACCACCGCCCCGGTGACGTACCCGGCGGCGTCCGAGGCCAGGAATCCGACGACGCCGGCCACCTCGGCAGGTGCCGCCACCCGCCCGAGCGGCACCTGTGCGGCGAACTCGGCCAGCTTGGACTCTGCGAGCCCGGCCAGCATATGCGTCTCGACGAGTCCGGGGGCGACGACGTTGACGGTGATCGAGCGGCTGGCGACCTCGCGGGCAAGTGAGCGGGCCAGGCCGACCATGCCGGCCTTGGACGCGGCGTAGTTGGCCTGGCCGGCCGATCCGACGAAGGCCCCGACGGACGACATCATGACCACCCGGCCCCGGTGGAGGCGGAGCATCTTGGCGAGCGCCCGCCGGCTGACCCGGAAGACGGCGGTGAGGTTGGTGTCGATCACCTCGGACCAGGCGTCCTCGGACATCCGCAGCGCCAGCGTGTCCCGGGTGATCCCGGCGTTGGCCACGAGGACCTCGACCGGACCCCAGGCCTCCTCGATGTCGGCGAAGGCGGCCTCCACCTGGTCCGGTTGGCAGACGTCGCAGGTCAGGGACAGGAAACGATCGGGACCGGCGCCCAGGTCGCGTTCGGTGGCACCGGTCCGCGAGGTGATCGCCACCCGGTCGCCATTGGCCAGGAACCACTCGGCGCACGCCAGCCCGATACCCCGGGACCCGCCGGTCACGAGCACCACCCGCCCCTCGCCCTGCGGCGATTCCTCCGTCATGTCGTGCTCCTCGGTCGCGCCGCCCCGTTGTCGTCGTGGTGCCGCGTCACGAGTGTGCCGCCCGGGTGCGGACCCATGCCACCGGCTGTCCCTCGACCACCCGCTCGCCCCGGACGGCGAGCCATCGCACCAGGATCCCCTCGAAGGGTGTGCGCACGTCGGTGAGTCCCACCGTGCCGACCCGGTCGCCCACGGCCAACAGGGATCCGGGCTCGGCCCCGGCCCCGCTACCGGGAGCGGCGGTGGCCTCGGCCAGCGCCGTGCTCTCCAGCGCGGCGAGCGCGGCGTCGGGCTCGAAGACTCCGGGCGCCGGGCTGACCACGACCCGCTCAGACGTGTAGAGGTGCTCGCCCTGGTTGCCGGGAGAGCCCGCTCCCCAGTCGTCGCCGCCGGCGACGGTGTCCATGAGCTTGTCGAGGTCGTCGGGGACGGCCACGGACACGCCCTTGACGTCGGGTGTGGCCCGACGCACCATGCCCGTGAGCACGCCACCGGGGCCGAGCTCCACGATCAGGGTGGCGCCCCGCCCGCTCAGGGACTCGAGGGTCTGGCGCCACCGCACCGGGCTGCACAGCTGGGCCGACAGGAGGCCGGGCCACTCCCCGGCGTCGGCGTGGACCCGGGCATCCACGTTGGCGACCACGGGGACCTCGGGGGCGTGGAAGGTGACCGCGTCGAGGCGTTCACGGAGCCGGGTGCGGGCGGGCAGCATCATCGGGGTGTGGAAGGCCCCCGACACGGGGATGGGGAGGACCTTGCGGGCGCCGAGCTCCTTGGCGTGCTGGGTGGCGGCGGCGATGCCCGCCTCGGTACCGGCGATGACCACCTGGCCCGGGGCGTTGTAGTTGGCCACCCATACGTCGGACTCCGCCCGCTGGCACGCGGCCTCGGCGTCGTCGTCGGCGATCCCGATCAGGGCGGCCATGGTGCCGGGGCTGGCATCGGCGGCGCACTGCATGGCGTCCCCCCGTTCGATCACGAGCGACGTGCCGTCGGCAAGGGACAGGGCGCCTGTCGCCACCAGTGCGGTGTACTCGCCGAGGCTGTGGCCGGCGCACGCGGCGGGGGTGAGGCCGAGGCGCTCGACGGCGTCGAGGACGACGAGGCTCATCACGAAGGTGGCCAGCTGCGCGTTGGCGGTGCGGGTCAGCTCGTCCATGGGGGCCTCGAGGAGGAGGGCGGTCAGGTCGCGCCCGGCGATCTCGGAGGCCTCGCCCGCCACTTCCCACGAGGGATGGTCCACCCAGGCGTGTCCCATGCCGGACCGCTGGGATCCCTGTCCCGGGAAGGTGAAGGCCAGCACCCACAGACTCCTCTCGCAGCTCGTCGGACGATCGGTCGCCCGGTGGACACGCCAGTGTGGCACGACGGTGGGCGGTACCGGTGGTTACCGACCGGGCACTTCGGGACGGCGAGGGAGGCGTCCTGTCCCCACCGGGGCCATGCCGGCCCGACGCTCAGCGATTGGTGTCGAGGTCCCGTCCGAGGCGGGCGGCGCACCTGCGGGCGTAGTACGCGGCGAGTGCGAGCCCGAGCGCCCAGGTCGCCAGTCCCCACACCAGCAGGCCCAGGCTGTAGCCCCACGGGTGTCGGTGCACCTGCCGGTGGAAGAGGCGGTCGGCCACGGCCAGTTCGGGCACGTGCCACCACGACAGGAGTAGGTAGTAGACGGCATAGGGGAGTGCCAGGCACAGGGCGAACCGGGGCCAGGAGGCCCGGGCGGCCCACCGCCTTCGGAGCCCGAGCGGCCGGAACGGCAGGAGTACCGACAGCAGCGACCCGAAGCCCAGCCACACCGTGATGTCGGCGAGGTCGCGGACCATCGCCACGGGGATCGGGTCCGGCGGGTGGGCGACCAGCAGGCGCAGGAGGGCCGAGGTGGCCAGGATCGGCGGGGTCAGCACCACCGCCACGGCCAGGTTCTTCAGGAACAGGATCCGGCCCGCTGTGTCCCCGGCTCGCAGCGACGCCGCCGAGCGGTCGGGGTCGAAGCCGAGCTGGTTGGTGTTGAGCGCGCTGGCCAGGACCCACCCGGCGATCGAGGTGGCGAACCCGCTGACCCGGACCTCGTCGGTGTGGGAGTCCCAGGTGGTCGCCACGACCACGGGGATGCCGATGGCCAGATTGACGAGGATCTGCAGGACCCATCCCATGCGCGTGGTGAACGTCCACCGGATCTCGTCGGCAACGTCGCGGACGAGGCCGAGGCGGGGCTCGAGCTCCTGGCCCGGTGCAGGCCCGGTCACCGAGGTGTACGCGAACCGGTGACCACGGGCATCCGGCCGAGCGTACCGCCCGGCACCGCCGGGTCGGGGGAGCGCAGGGGGCACGATGGGGACAGGTGCCCGGGGCGGGACTCGAACCCGCACGCCCTTTCGGACAGTGGATTTTGAGTCCACCGCGTCTGCCATTCCGCCACCCGGGCCAGCGAGTGCGCAGCCTACCCCCGGCCCCCGGCGGACCGTAGGCTCGCCCCATGGAGGCCACCCCCGCCGACGAACCCTCGCCGCTCCATCGGTGGGACGCTCTCGGCACCGGGGCCGCCCTGATGCTCGACGGCGTCGGGCTGGTCCGGGTCGACCTCCCGTTCCTCGCCCCGATCGGCACGGCGGTGGGCATCCACCGGAGCCGGCCCCTCGTGCTGGTGCACCTGCGGTGCCGCACTCCCGGGGACGGCGTCCCGGTGGACGGCTGGGGCGAGTGCGCTGCACTGGGCGACACCGCCTACGACTCCGAGGACGTATCGGGCGCCTGGTCCACCCTCGAGGACGTCCTGGTGCCCGGGCTGACCGCCGCCACCAGGGCGCTCGGGGGACTGGTGCCCTCGCTCGGCTCGCTGCAACGGCTTGCCGCCCTCGCCCCCGGCCGCCCGCTGGCGTTCGCCGCACTGGAGGCGGCCGTGGCCGACGCCCACCTGCGAGCCACGGGGACGTCGTTGGCCGGGCTGTTGGGGGTCGGCGGGGCCGAGGTGGCCCCGGGTGCCGTGGTCGGGGCCGCCGGCTCGACGACGGAGCTGGTGGCAGCCGTCGCCGGCCGGGCGGCCGAGGGCTACGCGCGGGTGAAGGTCAAGATCGTGCCGGGCACCGAGTTCGCCACCGTGTCGGCGCTGACCGGGTGGGCTGCCGCGGCGACGGGCAACGTGCCGCGGCTGCAGGTCGATGCCAACGGGTCCTACGGGCCCGACGACCTGGACCGGCTGGTCGCGCTCGACCGGTTCGGGCTCCTCTGCATCGAACAGCCCTTCGGCCGGGACGACCTGGCCAGCCACCGGGCGCTCGCCGCCCGCATGGCCACACCGATCTGTCTGGATGAGAGCCTGCACGGGCCCGAATCCGTCCGCGACGCGGTGTCGACGGGCGTGTGCTCCGTGGTCTGCATCAAGCCGGCCCGCCTCGGCGGGATCAGGAACGCCCTGGATGTCATGGCATGGTGCACGGCAACGGGTGTGCGGTGGTGGATCGGTGGGATGTTCGAGTCGGGCCTCGGTCGACGGGTGACCACGGCGCTGGCGGCACTGCCCGGCCCGTCGCTGCCCGGCGACCTCGCTCCGCCGGAGGCCTACCTGGCCGCCGACCTGGTCGGGCCGGAGTCGTCGGAGGTCGACCGGGCCACCGGTCGACTGCTCGTGACCGTGTCCGACGTGCCCGGTCTGTCACCGGTCCCGCTCCCCGCGGTGCTCGACTCGCACGTGGTGCACCGGGCTGAGTTCCCCCGCGGGGCCTGACGGGTATCCGCGTCGGAACCGTGCGGGGGTCCCGGGGCGGTGTTCGGGAGAACCTGTCGAGGACGGGGCCCGGCATGCGTACAATTGACCTCCCATGCACCGGACCACCATCGAGCGGCGCCTCACGGACGGCCACCAGCGGCTGCAGCGCGCCCGGTCGGAGCTCGCCGTCCTCGACGAGCAGCTCGTCGTGGTGACCGAGATGGCCGACGACACGCGGCTGCGGGCCCTGGTGGCCGAAACGCCGGTGGCGGCAAAGGAGCACGACGAGGTGAGCCGGCAGGCCTCGGCCATGATCCGTACGCGCCAGGCGCTGGTCGAGCGCATCGCCGACCTGGAGCGGCGGCAGGACGACCTGCTCGAGCGGCTCGTGGTCGGACCCGGTTGAGGTCGTCCGTCGGACGGTACGGTGTCCCCGTGCGCGCGCGTCGGCGGGCCGCGGCGCACCCGGGTGTGGCGTCCCGAAACAGCAGTCCCCTATCCCCGCAGCAGCACACCACCCGGTGACAAGGAGCGCAGACACGATGAGCAGGCGAGTGGTCATCGCAGAAGACGAGGCCATCATCCGTCTCGACCTGAAGGAGATCCTGCTCGACGAGGGCTACGAGGTCGTCGGCGAGACGGGACGCGGCGACGACGCCGTCGAACTGGTCCGCATACACGAACCTGACTTGGTCATCCTCGACGTGAAGATGCCGGGCGCGGACGGACTCCAGGCCGCACGGGACATCCGCGACCTCGACCTCAAGGTCGCCGTCCTGATCCTCACCGCGTTCAGCCAGCGCAACCTCATCGACGAGGCCCGTGACGCCGGGGTCGCCGCGTACCTGGTGAAGCCGTTCCAGCGGATCGAGCTGATCCCCGCCATCGACCAGGCCGTGGCCCGGTGCGAGCAGGAGTGGGCAATCGACGCCGAGTCCCGCCAGGCGGTCGACGACGGGATCGTCGGCAGCCAGGCCGTCGCCGAGGACAAACTCGAGACCCGGCGCCTGATCGACGGTGCGAAAGGCGTGCTCATGGAGCGCCACGGACTGAACGAGTCGGACGCCTTCGCCTTCGTCCAGAAGACAGCCATGGGCACCCGGTCCCGGATGGTCGACGTGGCCCGCCAGGTCCTCGAGGGGACGCTCGAGCCCTAGGCCGCGGCGATCCCCACGATGCCCCCCACCCCCGCAGCCCCCGCCGACGCGACCCGGCCACTGATCCTGCTGGACGGCATGTCGTTGGCCTTCCGGGCCTATTTCGCACTGCCGGACACCCTGAAGACGAGCTCGGGAGTGACCACCAACGCGGTGCACGGCTTCGCCTCCATGGTGCTCAACCTGGTCCGAGACCACCGGCCCGTCGGCCTGGCGGTGGCCTTCGACCTCCCGGGCGGGACGTTCCGTGACGAGATCGTGGACGACTACAAGGGCGGACGGGACGAGACCCCGGCCGACCTGCCCCCGCAGTTCGACATGATCCGCGACGTGCTTGAGGCCCTGGCCGTCCCGGTGGTGTCGGCCGAGGGGTTCGAGGCCGACGACGTGCTCGCCACCCTCGCCACCGAGGCTCGCGACCGCGGCCATCCGGTGATCATCGTCACCGGCGACCGGGACTCGTACCAGTTGGTCGAGGATCCCTACGTCCGCGTCCTGTACAACCGGCGCGGCGTGAGCGACTACG
Organism: uncultured Actinomycetota bacterium; assembly: GCA_963835445.1. Taxonomy (GTDB): domain Bacteria; phylum Actinomycetota; class Acidimicrobiia; order Acidimicrobiales; family RAAP-2; genus Bog-756. The sequence goes on along the minus strand of CAWIFO010000007.1, from coordinate 853,102 downwards.
CCCTCTACGACGAGGCCGGCATCGAGGAGCGCACCGGTGTGCGCCCGCCGAAGTACCCGTTGCTGGCCGCCCTGCGCGGCGACCCGTCGGACAACCTGCCCGGCGTGCCCGGGGTGGGGGAGAAGACGGCGGCCAAGCTCATCAACGAGTACGGCGACCTCGACACCCTCTACGCCAATCTCGACGCCCTGACGCCCAAGCTGCGCCAGAACCTGGCCGACCATGCGGCTCGGGTGCGGGTGAACGCGGAGATGATCCCGCTCGTGCGCGACGTGCCCCTCGACGTGGACGTGGACGACCTGGTCCTCGGCGGATGGCACCACGAGGCGGCCCGCGCCGTCTTCGCCCAGCTCGAGATGAAGGGCGCCTGGGGACGGTTCGAGTCGGCGATGCGCGACGGCCTGCTCGGTGCCCCGGCCGAGGGCGACGGCCCCGGTGGGGGCACGCCGGAGGAGGGCGCCACGGTCGAGCCGCTGTCCGACCCCGAGTGGCTGGCATCGCCGGACTGCACCGCGCCGACATCGGTGCCGTCGGCGGTGGCCGCGCTCGACGAGCTGGTGGCCGGTGCACGGGCCGCTGCCGGCACCCTCGCCCTCGCCCCCCTGTGGGAAGGTGACCCCGGACGCTCCCCGCTGATCGCCCTGGCCCTGGTGGCCGAGCCGTCCGATCCGACCGACCCCTCGCCGGGGATCCTCCTCGGCGCCCATGCCGGGGGACCGCTGGTGGCCGAGCCCGACGTGCTCGCCGCCCTGAGCGCGGCCGTCGGCCCCGGTGGTGTGGGCGTGGTGGCCCACGACGCCAAGGAACTCATGCGGAGCCTCCTGCCCGTCGGCGTCGACGTGACCGGCCTGGTGGTCGACACGGCCGTGGCCGCCTACCTGTTGGACCCGTCGGTGGACCAGTACCGCCTGTCCGACCTGGCCGGGCGCTTCTTGGGCGTGGGCGTCGACGACGGCACAGCCGCCGCCGGCCAGGGCGCCTTCGCCCTCGATCGGGACTCCGAGGGTTCCGGGGGCGACGCCGCCGGGGGGGACCTCGACCACGTGGGCCTCGGCCTGATCCGCCTGGCAGCGGTACTCGCCCGACTGCGGGCACCGGTGCAGGAGGCGCTCGACGCGGTGGGGGAGCGCCAGCTCTTCGACGACATGGAGCGTCCGCTGGTGCGGGTGCTGGCCCGCATGGAGGTCGTGGGCATCCCCGTCGACCGCGGGGTGCTCCGGTCGATCGCCGCCGAGCTCTCGGCCGAGTGCCAGTCGCTCGAGGCCACCATGCACGAGTTGGCGGGCGGCCCGTTCAACGTCAACTCGGTCAAGCAACTGCGCACCGTCCTCTACGACGACCTCGGACTGTCTCCGGGCCGCAAGACCAAGACGGGGTACTCCACCGATGCCCGCACCCTCGAGTCGCTACGGGGCCAGCATCCGATCATCGACGTGCTGCTCCGCTACCGCGAAGTGGAGAAGCTGAGGTCCACCTACGGTGAGAGCCTGGCCGCCGAGGTCGCCTCCGACGGGCGCATCCACGCCACGTTCCGCCAGACGGTGGCCCGGACCGGGCGCCTGTCGTCGGACCGCCCCAACCTCCACAACATCCCGGTGCGCACCGACGAGGGCCGGCGGTTCCGCCAGGCGTTCGTCCCGTCGGCCGGCCGCCGCCTCCTGGTGGCCGACTACGACCAGGTGGAGCTGCGGGCCATCGCCCACCTGTCCGGCGATCCCGGCCTCACGTCCGCCTTCGCCGCCGGCGAGGACATCCACCGCACGGTGGCCGCCCGGGTGTTCGGGGTCGGCCGCCAGGAGGTCACCCACGAGCAGCGGTCCGCCGCCAAGATGGTCTCCTACGGGCTGGCCTACGGGATGGAGGCCTACGGGCTGGCCCAGCGCCTGGGCGTCCCGGTGGAGGAGGCGAGGGGCATCCTGGACGCCTTCTTCGGCGCCTTCCCCTCGGTGCACGACTACATGGACCGGGCCGTTGCCGAGGCCCGGGCCAACGGGTACACGATCACCGCGTTCGGACGCCGCCGCCCGCTCCCCGATCTGACGTCGTCCAACCACCAGGTCCGCCAGGCAGCGGAACGCCAGGCCATGAACGCCGGCATCCAGGGCCTGGCCGCCGACCTGTTCAAGATGGCACTGATCCGGCTCGACTCGGGCCTCGAGGACGGCGGGTACCGCTCCGACCTGGTCCTCCAGGTCCACGACGAGGTCCTGGTCGACGTGGATCCCGATGAGGCCGAGGCCGTCGAGGCGCTGACGCGCGCCGCCCTGACCGGGGCCGTGGAACTCTCGGTGCCCCTCGAGGTGGCCATGGCCTGGGGTGCCTCGTGGGCCGAAGCGAAGGGCTGACCGGACCCGACCGGACGGGCGCCGGCCGTGTCGCACCGGGGCCGCCGTGGGGTCCGCTACCGTCGTACGGCGCCACACGGGGCGCTGACCAGCGGCTCCGGCCCCGGTTCGCGCTAGGATTGCTGCTCTGTCACAACAAGGTGACACCCGCCTCACCGTCCCCGGCGCCGGCACATCAGCCACACCGGGGGCGTACCCGTCCGGAAAGCGAGCTACCTACCTGATGTCCGATACCCACGTCGTGCCCTCCGGCACCGACCTGCTGTCCCCCGAGGCCATGGGCCACTTCGACGAGAACGGGGTGTATGTCCCCCGATCCATCACCGAGGACGACCTCGGCGGGGGTTCGCTCGAAGATGCCATGGCCGGCACCATCGTCGAGTTCGAGGACGGTGACCTCGTCGAAGGCACCGTCGTGAAGATCGACCGGGACGAGGTCCTGCTCGACATCGGGTTCAAGTCCGAGGGCGTCATCCCCGTCCGCGAGCTGTCGATCCGCAACGACGTCGACCCGTCCGAGATCGTCACGCTGGGAGAGGCCGTCGAGGCCCTGGTTCTCCAGAAGGAGGACAAGGAGGGCCGCCTGATCCTGTCCAAGAAGCGCGCCCAGTACGAGCGGGCGTGGGGCACGATCGAGAAGCTCAAGGAGGCCGACGAGGTCGTCACCGGCCCAGTCATCGAGGTCGTCAAGGGCGGCCTCATCGTCGACATCGGCCTGCGCGGCTTCCTGCCGGCCTCACTCGTCGAGCTGCGCCGTGTGCGCGAGCTGCAGCCCTATGTGGGCCGGACCATCGAGGCCAAGATCATCGAGCTCGACCGGAACCGCAACAACGTGGTCCTGTCCCGTCGGGCGTGGCTCGAGGAGACCCAGAAGGAGCAGCGGGGCGAGTTCCTCGTCAACCTCAAGCCGGGCGAGCGCCGCCGCGGCGTCGTGTCCTCCGTCGTCAACTTCGGCGCCTTCGTGGACCTGGGCGGCATGGACGGACTCGTGCACGTGTCCGAACTGTCCTGGAAGCACGTCGACCATCCGTCCTCGGTCGTGTCCGTGGGTGACGAGATCGACGTCGAGGTCCTCGACGTGGACCTGTCGAAGGAGCGGATCAGCCTCTCCCTCAAGGCCACCCAGACCGACCCGTGGCAGGAGTTCGCCAACTCCCACCAGGTCGGCGAACTGGTCTACGGCCGCATCACCAAACTGGTGCCGTTCGGGTCGTTCGTCCAGGTGGGTGACGGCATCGAGGGCCTGGTGCACATCTCCGAGATGGCCGGCCACCACGTCGACCTGCCCGAGCAGGTCGTGACCCCCGGCGAGGAGCTGTGGGTGAAGATCATCGACATCGACCTCCAGCGCCGTCGGATCAGCCTGTCGATCAAGCAGGCCGCCGAGGGCGGCGAGGTGTCCGAGGAGTACCGCGAGGCCTTCGGCGAGCACGCCTACGACGAAGAGGGCAACTACGTGGGCCCGGTGTTCGCCGAGACGGAGTTCACCCCCGAGACCGAGGCCCAGGCGGCGTGGGCCGACTACGTCGCCGAGCACGGGACGGGCGAGGGTGCACCCGCCGATGGCGCTCCCGCCGATCCGGGTGCCGTTCCGGCCGCAGAAGCACCGGCCGCCGAGGCACCGGCCGCAGAAGCACCGGCCGCCGAGGCACCGGCCGCAGAAGCACCGGCCGCAGAGGCACCGGCCGCCGAGGCACCGGCCGCAGAGGTTCCGGCCGCCGAGGTTCCGGCCGCCGAGGCACCGGCAGCAGAGGCTCCGGCAGTAGAAGGCCCTGCCGAGGGCTGACCGCTCGCCGGGGTGCCGCCACGGTGCGGGCCCGGGATTCGACGAGTGCCGAGGGACGGGCCCAACGGAGTCCGTCCCTCGGCGTACGGCCCGTGCTCCGGACGCCCCACAACTGCGTATGCCGCGCCTACAGCTGGCTGCGGGTGCAGCGGGGGTGCTCGTAGGCTCAGCCGGGTGAGCCCCCGGCGACCTCGAAGGACCACAGTTCCGAGGCCACCGAGACCGGGGAGCCCCCATCGGTGGGCCGGGCGGCGCCGGCATGCCCGTGGCCGAACGCGGGAGACCGGACCCACGCATCGAATGCGGCCTCGTCCCGCCACCGGGTGACCACCAGCCACTGGTGCCGGTCGTCTGTCGGTTCGAGCAGCTCGAACCCTTCGAACCCCTCCTGGCCGTCGACGGCACCGGCCCGGGCGGCAAAGCGTCGGGCGAGCTCGTCGCCCGATCCCTCGGGCACGGTGATGGCATTGATCTTGACGACGGTCATCCCTGCATCTGACCACACGGCGGCGCGGTCGCTCAAGGTACGGGAGCGGTCCCTCAAGTTGGGGGGAGGTCCGGACGACAACCCCTGAATGAATGGACACGTGGACGAGAGGTATCCGTCGAACGCCGTCGACGCCGCCGGACTCGAGGCCGAGATGGACTCGGAGCTCGCCGGCCTGCGAAAGGAGTCGCCCGGTGGCCATCGGCGCCCCCGCAATCCCGTCTACCTGCACGAGCAGGCGGCGGGGTCGGCGGCGGCCGCCGACGAGGCGACCGAGACCGCAGCCCGCGTGACCGGCGAGCTGGCTACCGAGGCCGACGGGGAACGCCGGAGGATCGAGGGGCAGGTAGCGTCCATCGAACGGTCGGCGCCGACGAGTCCCCGGGCGAAGGACGCCGAGGCCGCACGCGCCACCGCCGAGCGGGACGCCGACGGGGCGGTGGCCGCCTCCCTCGACTCGGGGGCGGCGGCCGAGGACGCCCGCAGGGCCACCGGCAGTCGGTTCCTCCACCGCGGAGCGGAGGCGGAGCGGGCCGAGGCGGACGAGGCGCGGGCGCTGGCGGACGAGCGGACGGTCGCCACCGATCTGGTCGAGCTCGATGCGCTCGAGCGTCGTGTAGAGGAAGACGGGGCCGCCGGGTCCTGACCCGGTGTCGGGAGCGTGTGACGGGCACCCCGGAACCGCACGGCGTCCGTCGCTGGCGAGGGCGGGCACAGGGACGCAGCGCCGGCTCGCCGTTCACTGCGCCAACCGGACAAATGCCCGGTATGCCGCCGTGTCCCAGCCGGGCTCCTGGCTGATCAGGGGTACGTCGACCTCTGCACTGGGTGAGGCCCGGAGAGCCGCCAACACCGGGTCGAGACGATCGCAATCGATCAACATCTGCGCATTCCGCAAGATGGCCCGGCGGACGTACTCACAACGGAAGATTCCTCCACTCGCCCTGCGGCACGACGAGATCGCCGCGGCCACCACGTCGGCCGGATGGCTCGATCTGGAGATCGATCTCGTCAGAAGGTACTCGCCGGCCGGGCCGCTGCGCTGCCAGATCGTCGACCGCCCGTCGAGCGGACACGACGCTTCGACGGGACCACCGACCCACGATCTCACCACCACATAGGAGGATCGGAACGGTGGTGACCGGATCCACGATGCATAGGTGCACGACCAATTTGGCGTGGGTGGCCACGACGTCGGGTTCGGCGATGTCGTTCAGGTACACATCGACCAGGTCCGGTCTCGAACGCTGGATCCGGGCCAGCAACGGATCCCCCAACCATCCGAGGTCCTCGATGATGGCCTCCTTGGCGTAGGAGATCTTGCCGAGATCCGGATTGGCCACGATCGGAAGTGCCCGGCCGGCAAGCTCGGCCTTCTGCACCGAATTCGCACGCTCCAGGATCTGCGTCGCCCTGCCTCCGTCCACTGGCGAGATGTCGCAGCAGAGGCTTCGAGCCGGATAGCCGGAACCCGCCCACACCAGGCCGACGCACAGGAGGACGCCGATCCCGACCGCCGTCAGCGTCTGCGCCGACCAGATCCGTCGTCCGGGCACGGTGTCCCGGGGGCGGCTGACGCAGACGAGTCGGGCGAGTGTCGCGGTAATCCACAGCGAAAGGAAGGGAACGCTCAGGGACAGGATCCTGTATGGGTCGAGCCGAGCGGACCCCATCAGCGCGTACTGGGCGAACGGGATGAAGACGAGACCCGTGAAGACAAGATCAGGAGTCCAATTCCTGGCGGAGTGACGGGCCAGACGTAGCGTCGCGAACGCGAGCGAACCGGTGAGAACGGGAATCACGAGGAGGTCGCGGTACCCGGCATCCGTCGGCGACGTCGGTGCATTCGACCGGACAGCCAGAGCAGCGAACGCCAACACGGAAAGCAGGCCGACGGAGATCCACGTCCACCGCCTGGCCGTCGGACCGAGCACGCCGAGGACACCGACCAGAGCGAACGCCATGGCGCCGAGGGAGAGGACGACGAGCAGCACCAGATCGAGGATGCCGAAATTCTTCCCCTCCACGACTGCGGTATTCGGCAGGAGGTGGCCGAAGTACGCGTAGCCAGCCAGAACGAGGATGCCCCAGAAGGTCACGGGGATACCGACGACGACCAGCAACGCAGCCCGGCGGCGACCGGGCCCGGTGTTCTGCCAGGTGTGGTAGCCGGCTGCGGCCAACAGGGGGCTCATGAACAGGGGGAAGTCGGTTCGCGCCGAACCGAGCAGTGCGAGCGCGACGGCGAACACGAGGATGTGCCGGCTCCTCGAGGAGCTCCGAACGGCGAGATAGGCGATCGTGGCACCCAGCAGGAGGATGAGGGAGTTCTCCATCCCGGACACGAGCCAACCGGTCGCGGCCCAGGACACCAGGATCAACGAGGCGGTGAGGGTGGCCAGCAACAAGGCGGCAGTCAGTGGGCGCCTCGGGGGTTCCGGGCCACCCTTGGCGGTGGCGTGGAGCAGGGAGGCCGTGAAGCCTCCCGACACCGCCAGAGCGATGACCACCGAGCAGTCCAAGAACGACTGGTAGCTGGTTGGCCGCACCGAGAAGACGGTCCATCCGAGGAAGAACTGCAGGGGGCTCGAGAAGTCCTCTACCCGTGTCCCACCGGGCGACGGTCCGATGCTCCCGAAGCGGGCGAGGTTCAGCGCGGCGCTCAGCGTGATGACGGCGTCGTCCCTCCACCGCCACCAGTGGACCGGCACGCGACGGAGTCGGAGACCGAAGAGGAGGATCCACAGGGACGCGCCCGCCAGGAAGGCGCACCACCGGGCGAGGCGCCCGGACGGCTCGACCCGGGAGGCCCCGGACCGGTCCCCGGATCCACGGAGGGACACCCGGCTCGTAGGACGGGAGCGGTCGGAGGCGTGGTCGGCGGTCACGTGCGGCCGGCCGAATTCTCGGGAGGGAGCGGGACCGATCTGCGAATGTCCGGCGTGACATCCCGTGGTAGGTCCCCCGAGGGAGGACGAGACACCTGGAACCTCGGCCGTGGACGGTGGAATCGCTTCACGGGAACAGACGAGGAGGAGGGAGTCCGGCCCCGTCCGGCGGCCCGGCTGGTTGCGTACCGCCGATTCGTTCCCCGTCCATGGCGTCGGTGCCTGCTCGCGCACGGAGCAGGAGCCTCGGCCCGCACGGCACGCAGTTTCGGCATGGTGGCGGGCCTCCCGGAATGCGCATGGGGGCGAACGCTACCTCCGCGGGCACGGAATGAGCCGCTTCGGCACGCAGCGCGTCGCCGGATCGGCCCGGACGGGCACCTCGGCACGGTTCAGGCGCCGGAGCGCCCGCCGTTCGCGCCCGTTGTCGGAGATGCGGTCGTCGCACTACCGCCGCAGGGTCCGGGTGATCCGCTCCGCGGTGTAGTCGACGGCCCCGTCGGTGGGGAGGGTCGTGTCGAGCCGCACGGGGCGCCGGGCGCGGTGACCCCGGTGCACGCTGATCGAGTGCCCGCCACCGGTCAGGAAGTTTCGCTACTCCGAGAACTGGTCCGTCTGGTCGAGGACGAACATCTCCCCGGCGTGCCGCAGCCGCAACTCGATGACCTCGGGTGCGCGATCGGCCACTACCCGACGCTCCACCCGGAGCCGGCGCAGGTGTCCAACCTCCGGACGGTCTCAGGTCGCGAACACGAGGGCCATCTGGTCGAGGATCCCGAGCGCCGTGTCATCGCCCGAAATCACCCCGCCGGCGCGTCCCGTCATGCGGTCCACGACGTCGGCGGCGCGTCCTTCGACCACCGCGGCGCCGGCCGGGACCCGTCCCGTGGTGACGGTGGCCGTCCCGTCGACGACGTCCACCCCCATCCGGAGGTCGGGGTCGGCGATCCGGAGGTCGAGCGCGATCGGCGGCCCGGGGGTGATCGACGCCAGGCCGATCAGGTAGCCCACGACCACCCGGGCCTCGAGCGGGTCCACCACCGGGTGTTCCCCCCGGGGCAGGAGCAGGTCGTACTCGTGGACCCACGAGTCGAAGAGGAAGTGCCGGAGGACGAGGTGGGCGGCGAGGTGACCGGGCGGTCCCTCGGCGATGCGCTCCAGACCGGCGTCGCCGAGCCGGTCGAGTGCGGCGTCGACATGCCCGTCGGCATCGGCCAGGAGGGCCCGGGCCTCGTCCGGGCGCTTGTCGCCCAGCAGCTCGGCGGCCGAGGCCACCGTCGAGCGGGTGTCCATCCCCCGCAGCAGCGTGGTCGCCGTGCCCTCCGATGCCTCGGTCAGGGTGTAGCCGAGGAACTGGGTGGCCGACGTCAGGTGACGCACCAGCAGGGCCGTGTCCCACCCCTCGCAGCGGGTCGGGCCGCTCCAGGCGTCGTCGGGCAGCGCGTCGAGCCAGCCGCGGAGGCGGGAGCGTTGGCTCTGCCAGGCGGTGACGGCGTCGCGGGGGTCGCCCTCGACGACGAAGGGGGCGACCGGGTCCCCGTAGTACTGGCGGAGCGTGGCCATACCGCAGGACCTCAGCCGGCAGGGGTCCGGGCCGCCAGGGGCCCGACGGGGAAGTGGCAGGCCACCTGGTGGCCGGGGGCGAGATCGCGCAGCAGGGGCTCCTCGGACGCACACCGGTCCTGGGCGTAGGGGCAGCGGGTACGGAAGCGGCACCCCGACGGCGGGTCGAGGGGCGAGGGGAGCTCACCCGTCAGCGCCTTGTGGTCCGACGTGTGGTCCGGGTCGGGCTCGGGGATCGAGGCCAGGAGGGCCTCGGTGTAGGGGTGGGCGGCGGCCCGGTACAGGTCGTCGGACCCGGCCACCTCCACCAGCTTGCCGAGGTACATCACGGCCACCCGGTCGCTCACGTTCTTCACGACGGCGAGATCGTGGGCGATGAAGACCATGGTGAGGCGGAACCGGGTCTTCAGGTCGGCCAGCAGGTTGAGGATCTGGGCCTGCACGGACACGTCGAGGGCCGAGACCGGCTCGTCGCAGATCAGCAGGTCGGGCTCGGCCATGAGGGCCCGGGCGATGCTGATGCGCTGGCACTGGCCGCCCGAGAACTCGCCCGGCCGGCGGTCGCCGGCGGCGTCGGGGTCGATGCCCACGGCTTCGAGCATCTCGCGCACCCTGGCCGTGCGCTCCTCCTTGGTGCCCTTCTTCCAGATGGCCAGTGGTTCGGCCACGATGTCCTTGATCCGTCGGCGGGGATTGAGGGACGAGATCGGGTCCTGGAAGATCATCTGGATCTTGGTGCGCAGCTGGCGGAGCTCGCGGCCGCTCAGGGTGTTGAGGTCCTGTCCCTGGTAGTCGATGGTGCCCGACGTGGCCGACTGGACCTGGACCAGGGTGCGTCCGGTCGTGGACTTGCCGCACCCGGACTCGCCCACGAGCCCCAACGTCTCACCCCGGCGGACCTGGAAGGTCACGCCTGACACGGCCTGGACCCGTTGGCGACCGCTCCGGAACTCGACGACGAGGTCCCGCACGTCGAGGACGACGTCGTCCGGCGTACCTGGACTGCCGGGCGTGTTCTGTGCGGTCTCGGCGGCGTTGCTCACGGGGTGGTCTCCCCTTCGGGGGTCTGGGCGGGGGGTGCCCCGACCGTACCGGCGGCCGATGCAGCTCCGCCCTCGCCGGCATCGGAGGACGTCCCGGACCCCTGCAGGGACACCCGCACCGGCGGCGCGGTCGACACCCCGTCGACCAGCGGGAACCAGCAGGCGAAGAGATGATCGGGCGAGCCGACGGTGCGCAGTGGCGGTTCCTGCTCGCGGCACTTGTCCCGGGCGAACTGACAGCGGGGAGCGAACCGGCACCCGCTGGGCGGGTTGATCAGGTCGGGTGGCCGGCCGGCGATGGCGTCCAGGCGCGCCCCGCTCGGATCGGCGAGGCGCGGGATGGAGTCCATCAGCGCACGCGTATAGGGCATCTTGGTGTCGCTGAAGAGGGTCCGGGTCGGCGCACGCTCGACGATGCGGCCGGCGTACATGACGACGATGTCGTCGGCCCGGGTGGCCACGACGCCGAGGTCGTGGGTTACCAGGATGACGGCCATGTGTCGCTCCCGCTGGAGGTCGGCCAGGAGGTCGAGGATCTGTGCCTGGACGGTCACGTCGAGCCCGGTGGTCGGCTCGTCGGCCATGACCAGTCGGGGAGCGCAGGCGAGGGCGATGGCGATCATGACCCGCTGGCGCATGCCGCCCGACAGTTGGAACGGGTACCAGCGCACCCGCTCCTCGGGGGAGGGGATGCCGACGGAGCGAAGCAGCTCGACCGCTGTCGACTGTGCCTCCTTCTTGTCCATGTCGAGGTGGAGGACGAGGGACTCGGTGATCTGCGCACCGATCCGCTTGACCGGGTTCAGCGCGGTCATCGGGTCCTGGAAGATCATGCTCAGCTCGGCGCCCCACACCGCCCGCAGCTCGACCTCGGTCATGGAGGACAGCTCGTGACCCCCGAAGTGGACGGTGCCGCTGCGCAGGACGTCGCGCGGGGGGAGGAGCCCCATGATCGAGCGGGACAGCACCGTCTTGCCCGAACCCGACTCGCCCACGATGCCCAGGGTCTTGCCTTCGTAGACCTCGAAGGAGACGCCGTCGACGGCCCGGACCGTGCCCCTGGCCGTCCGGAAGGACGTGTGGAGGTCGTTGACCACCAGCAGCGGCCCGTCGTGGGACCCGACGTCGTTGAACTCGAGCGCCCGGGTGCCCCGGCGGCCCGCCCTCACAGCAGACCCTCGCGGATGTCGAAGCGTTGGCGGAGCCGGTCGCCGATGAGGTTGATCGACCACAGGAGCAGGAACATCGCCAGCGCCGGCCACATCATGATGTACGGGTCGGTCGACAGGGCGTTGTTGGCCGTGCCCTCGTTGATCAGGTTGCCCCACGACGGCGTGGGCAGGTTGACCGAGAGGCCGAGGAAGGCGAGCGTCCCCTCGATCACGATGAGGCCGGCCATCGTGATGAGGCTGAACGTCACCATCACCGGCACCACGTTGGGCAGGATCTCGCGCAACACCACGCGGGCGTCCGTGGCCCCCATGGTCTTGGAGGCGATGACGAAGTCGCGTTGGGCGAACGACAGGCTCGTCGCCCGGATCACCCGGAACATGAGGGGGATGGTGGCCACCCCCAGGATGATGGTGATGTGCAGGAGCGACGCGCCCCAGAAGGTCACGATGGCGATGACGGCCACGATGGCCGGGAATGCCAGGATGATGAAGGAGCCGGCGTTGAGGGCGATGTCGAGCCTGCCTCCCTTGTAACCCGAGACCAGTCCCGCGGACCCGCCGACGACGAGGCCGATGGCCACGCCGCAGAACCCGACGACCAGCGACACCCGGGAGCCGAAGATGAGGCGGGCGAGCAGGTCCCGACCCAGGTCGTCCGTGCCGAGCCAGTGGGCGCTGCTGGGGCCCTGGCTGAGCGCGGAGTAGTTCTGGAAGTTGGGGTTCTGCAGCGGGAGCACGTTGGCCAGGATCGAGGCCAGCAGCACGAGGGCCACCCAGACGAGGGCGAACCAGAACAGGAAGCCGAGCGGCTTCTTGGCCAGGATGTCGTCCCCGTCGATGTGCTCGGTCGAGATGGCCATGACCGCTTCGTCGGTCGCGGCCATGCCGGGGAACCGGTCGCCCAGCAGCTGGGACGACGCGCCGGTGTCGAGGAGCTCTCTGTCGTCAGGCATGGGTCACTCCCGCACCACTCTCGGGTCGACGATGGTGAAGATGAAGTCGATGATGAACTGGATCACCACATAGGCGATCGCCACGACCAGTGCGATGCCCTGCACGACCAGGTAGTCGCGCTGCTCGACCGCCTGCACCAGTGCGTAGCCGATGCCCGGAAGCACGAAGAGCAGTTCGACCACGAAGGTGCCTGCGATGAGCGCGCCGATGTTGATGCCGGCGGCGGCCAGCAACGAGAAGCTCGACGGTCGGAACGCGTGGCGCCACATGATCCTCCGACTGGACAGACCCTTCGACCGGGCCATGGTGATGAAGTCCTGCTGGAGCGTACTGATCAGGTCGGAGCGCAGGAGTCGGTAGTAGACGGCGATCGACCCGGCGGTGATGGCCACGGAGGGGAGGATCATCTCGTGGATGTTCTGGACCGGGTTCTGGGTGAAGGGTGTGTACCCGGTGGCCGGGAACCAGCCGAGCCCGACGGCGAACACCGCCACCAGGATGGGGGCGACGACGAAGGGCGGAAGGGCCAGGAGCCCGAAGGTGCTGGTGGTGGCCACGTTGTCGAGGGGCTTGTTGGGCTTGCGGGAGGTGACGAGCGCGAGTGGCACCGCCACGGCGAAGGCGATGAGCTGGGAGATGACGATCAGCTCGAAGTCGACCGGCGCCCCCGTGGCCAGGATGTGGGTCACCGACTCGTGGTTGAGGTAGGACGTGCCCAGGTTCCCCTGGAACACGGCCCCGAGCCAGATGAGGTACTGGTGCCAGAGCGGGTAGTTGAGGCCGAGCTGCTTGAGGAGGATCGCCCGGTTGGCGGCGGTGTCGTTCGGGCCCAGGATGACGGTGGTCGGGTCACCGGGGAGCAGGTGCACCAGCATGAACGTCACCACGGAGATGACGAACGCCACCACTACCAACTGCAGGACTCGCCTGATCAGATACTTGCCCATGGGACTCAGCTCGACCGTTCGACCGTACCGCTACTTGGACAGCCAGATCTGGGTGGGGACGAAGATGCCCTCGTCGAACGCGTACTGCTTGGCTCCGCTCGGCAGGGTCGGGTTGGCGAAGTTCTGCACACGTGCGGTGGCCACCTCGGTGAACAGGTACTGCTCGAGCCACAGGTAGGGGAGGTCCTTGGCCAGCTGCTCGTTGACGGTCTGGTAGGCCTTGTTCCTGATGGCCTGGTCCGTGGTGTGGCGGCCGGTCATCATGTTCTGCTCGATCACCGGGTCGCTGTTACGGGGGAAGTTGAGCGCGATGCTGCCGACCGGCTTGGCCGTCGTGGTACTCCACCAGACGTAATTGAGGTCGGGGTTGATGGCCCCGAACTGGTACGACGTGGCCGCCTGGAACTGCCCGGCGATGAAGTCGTTGATGAGATTGGCCTGCTCGATCTGGCTGATGGTGACGTCGAACCCGATCTGGTTCCACATCTGCTGGATGATCTGGACCACCTGGCCGAGGCGGGGGTCGGTGATCGTGACCAGGGTGAGCTTGGGGGTGCCGTGTTGCGCTGCGTACTGGGCGACCAGCTTCTTGGCGGCCGCCGGGTCATAGGCCGGATAGCCGGAGTTCGAGTAGTAGGGCGAGCCCGGCAGGAAGAGGCCGTTGATCGGCTTGGCGTAGCCCCCTCCGAAGATCTTCTGGATCGTCGCCTGGTCGAGGCCCATGGCGAGCGCCTTGCGGATGGTGAGGTCGTTGGTCGGGGCCACGGCGGTGTTCAACATGATGAATGCCACGGTGGGCTCGCCGAGGACGCCGGTCGTGGTGTCCACCACCTGATACCCGGACTGCCCGCTGAACCGCTTGATCGTGTTGGGGTCGGTCGACTGGATCATGTCGACGCCACCGGTCTTGAGGGTCGATTCCCGCTGGATGGTGTCGGGGATGGGCCGGAAGGTGATCTGGTCGAGGTAGGGGAGCCCGGACCGCCAGTAGTTCGGGTTGCGGGTGGCGGTGAAGTGGTCGTTGGGCTGCCACGACTGGAAGATGAACGGACCGGTGCCGACGGGCGTCGGCTTGCTGTTGCCGCCCTTGACCGAGTCGATCATCGCCTGGCCGACGACGTAGCCGACCTGGGTGGTGAGACCGGCGGCGTACCCGGGGTTCGGCGCCCCGAGCTTGTAGACCACCGTCATGGCGTCGGGCGCGGTGACCGAGGTGACCTGGGCGAGCGCCTGACCGGTGAGGAGCGACGCCTTCAGCTCGTTGTAGTTGGCGACGACGACCGCCGAGGTGAGGGCGGAGCCGTCGCTGAACTTGATGTTCGGACGCAGGGTCATGGTCCACGTGTCGTACGTCGAGTTGGGGGTGATCGACTGGCACAGGTACGGCTGGATGCTGCCGTCGGCGGCGACGGCGCACAGCGGGTCGTAGAGGCTGTTGGCGTAGAGGAACCCGTTGGTGTCCCAGTGGTTGCTCGCCGGGTAGAAGCCGTCGATCTCGGCGACGGTCCCGACGGTCAGCGAGCCACCGCGTGCCGGGGTGCCGGTGCCAACACCGGGTGCCGATCCGGACGCCGCGGTGGTGGAGGAGGTGGACGAGGACGATCCGCATGCCGCCAGCACACCGCCGGCCGCACCGGCGAGCACCACGGCACCGCCGGCCTTGGCCCCCTGGGACAGGAAGGTACGACGGCTGATCTCATGCGGCTCGGTCACGGACATTCCCCCATTGCATCGTGTCGACCACTCGGCGGTGGCCCTCTCCGGTCCGCTGGCACTGCAGCGTCCCTCCCGGCGGACTGCGGAACCCTGGTGGTGCGCACACCAACTGGTGGCACTGACTCTGCCACAGGTGTGGACCACCGTGGGCGCACGTTAGTGCCCACCTGACACGGGGTCCATGGGGACCCGGGCGATCTCGCCCGGGGGATCACCGGTCGGTCAGCCGCCTGGGTACCATGCCTGCCATGGATGCCGCACCCCCTGGTTCCGCCCCGCCGGCGGACGAGGCGCTCGACGTCGTGACCGTGCCGGGAGCAGGGGAGCGGCGCGTCCCGACCGCGCCGGACACCAGGGCCGGTGCCCCCGACGGTGTGACGGTCCGGCGTGGCGTCCCCGACCCGGAGGGCCCACCGTTCAGCCGCACCACCGTCGCGCTGCTGGTGGTAGGGGCGACACTGGCCGTCGCCGCCGGCCTGGTGCTGCGGTTCTGGACCCGGTCGGACCTCTGGCTCGACGAGGCCCTGACCGTCAACATCGCCCGCCAGCCCCTGCACGAGCTGCCGTCCTACCTGAAGCGCGACGGCGCCCCGCCACTGTTCTACGTACTGCTGCACGCGTGGATCGGGGTCTTCGGGACCTCGGACGTGGCTGTGCGGGCCCTGGCCGGGCTCTTCGGCGTCGTCACGGTCCCCCTCGCCTGGCTGGCGGGCAGGCGGCTCGGAGGCACCAAGGGGGCGTGGGCGGCCATGCTGTTGGTGGCCACGTCACCGTTCGCCGTCCGCTACGACACCGAGGCGCGGATGTACTCCCTCGTGGCACTGCTGACCGTGCTCGGCTTCCTCGCCCTCGACCGCGCGTTGCGGTCGCCCCGCCCCGGCAACCTGGTGGCCGTCGGGGCCGTCGCCGGCCTGCTCCTCTACTCGCACTACTGGTCGATCTACCTGCTCGCCACCACCATGGCCTGGCTGCTCTACCAGGCCTGGCGGGGACGGCCCGAGTGGCGGCGGGGTGCCCGGGCGGCGTTCGTCGCGTCGGCGGTCGGCTGCCTCACGTTCCTGCCGTGGGTCCCGACCTTCCTGTTCCAGTCGAGGCACACCGGGACGCCGTGGGCGACGCCGGCGACGTTCGCGGCCATGGTCAACGCCGTCGCTTCGTTTGCCGGGGGCAGCACCAGCCAGGGACGGGCCCTGGCCCTCCTGTTCTTCGCCCTCGGCGGGCTCGGACTGTTCGGGCTGGCCACCGACCGGCTCCACATCTCCCTCGACATCCGGTCGCGTCCGCTCGGCCGCCCGCTCGCCATCGTCGTCGTGGGCACGCTGGTCGCCGCCATCGTCGGGGGACTGGCCACCAACAGCGCGTTCGACGCCCGGTACGCGTCGGTGGTGTTCGTGCCGTTGATCCTGCTCGTGTCGCTGGGGGTGACGGTCTTCCGCGACCGGCACGTCCGTGTCGGCATGGTGGCCATCGCCGTGGTGCTCGGGATCGCAGCGTCCGTGCCGAACGTGGTCACCGACCGGACCCAGGCCGGTGAGGTCGCCGCCGCCATCACGGCGACGGGCAGGCCGGGGGACATCGTGGCCTACTGCCCGGACCAGCTGGGGCCGGCCGTCGCCCGATTGCTGCCCACCGGCAGGTACACCCAGGTGACGTTCCCGCGGGGCATCGGCCCCGAATTCGTCAACTGGGTCGACTACGCGGCGGCGGTGCGTGTAGCGTCCCCGCTCCACTTCGCCCAGCACCTCGAGGCACTGGCCGCGGCCGGCCACCAGATCTACGTGGTCTGGTCCCCCGGCTACCAGGCGTTCGGCGTCAAGTGCGAGGGCATCGTCCAGACGTTGCAGGCCAGCCCGGCGTACACCCACACGGGCGTGGTGACGGGCGACCCGCAGGCCTTCTACCAGCCGATGTTCCTGGTGCGGTTCTCGCCCACCGGGTCCTGACCGGCGTGTCCGCGGGGCGCCCGGCCGCGTCGGTCGGACCGGACGACCCCGCGGCCGCACCCGACGGTGCCGCCGCCAGCGGCGGTCCCCTCGGGCTGCGTGACGGTCTCGTCGTGTTCGGTCGTGCCGTACTACGGGTCCTGCCGGCCTGGGTCGTCGCCCGGGTGGTGGTCACCGCCGCGCTGGTCGCGGCCCGCACCGGCGTCGGCACCCTGCGCCCCGGCAATGCCGGGGCCGCCCGACGGGCCCACGAGGGCCTGCTCGGCTGGGACGCCGGTTGGTACCTCTCGATCGCCCAGCACGGGTACGCCGTCGCCGGACAGGAGTCGGTCCGTTTCTTCCCGCTGTACCCACTGGCGGGCCGGTACCTCGGCGATGTCCCCGGCATGGGCACGGGGGCCGCCCTGGTGCTGGTGGCCAATCTGAGCGCCCTGGCGGCCATGGCCGCACTGTGGCTGCTCGTGCGCCGCGACCGGGGAGATGCCGACCTGGCCCGCCGGTCGGTGTGGCTGCTGGCGCTCGCCCCGTCGGCCTACTCGCTGGTGCTCGCCTACTCGGACGCCACCCTGCTGCTGTGCTCGGTCGTGACCGTTCTAGGAGCGCGCACCGGACGCTGGTGGTGGGCCGCCGCCGCCGGCCTCGCCGCCGGTGCCGTCAGACCGGTCGGCGTGCTCCTCGTGGTGCCCCTGGCCGTCGAGGCGTGGTCCCGTCGGCGGGATCCGGTCGGCCCGGCCGGCTGGACGGCGCGGGTGGCTGCGCTGGCGGCGCCGCTGGTCGGGGCCGGCGCCTACCTGGTGTGGGTCGGGCACCGGTTCGGCGACCCGTGGCTGCCGCTCACCGTCCAGCAGCAGAGCGGCCACCGGGGCCAGTTCGCCGCGCCGGTCAGCGCCATGGTGCACGACGTCGTGGACGCCTTCGGCGGCCACCACCTCGGCAGCGCCCTGCACGTCCCCTGGGTGCTCGTCTGCGTGGCCCTGGTCGTCGTGGCCTGGCGGCGCCTGCCCCGCAGCTACGCCGCGTTCGCCACCGCCGTACTGGTGGTCTCGTTGAGCAGCTCGAACCTCGACTCCTTCGAACGGTACGCCCTCGGCGCCTTCCCCCTGGTCGTCGCCGCCTCGCTGCACACCGGGAGCCGGCGCGTCGAGCGGGTGGTGCTGGTGCTCTCGGCCCTGCTCATGGCCGGGTACGCGACGCTCGGCTTCATCGGGGTGGTCGTCCCGTAGCCGGCTGGGGCGGTGCTACCGACCAGGACGGGGAGCCACTATCCTGCCCTCCGCAGGGCCAGTCAGACGCCCCATCGGCCCTCGACCGGAGTGGGCCCCGTGGGAGGCGGGGAGTCGGGTCGCCGTCCACCCGTCGCACCGGGGTCCCGCACCCCGCCCAACGCCACCGTCGACCGGGTCCGCCCGCCGACGGGCGCCCGGACCAGAAGAAACGGATCGCTCAACGCATGGAAACGCCCCACGACCCCGAGACCGCACCCGCCGCCGCCGGACCGGACGCCTCCGCCGGCCGACCGGTGGTGGTCGTCGGCGGGGGACCGGCCGGGCTCACCGCCGCCTACCGCCTGGCCCAGGCCGGCGACCCCGTGGTGGTCGTGGAGCAGGACTCGGTGCTCGGGGGAATCAGCCGGACGGTCGAGCGCGACGGCTGGCGCTTCGACATCGGCGGCCACCGGTTCTTCACCAAGGTCGTGCCGGTCGAGGAGTTCTGGCACGAGATCCTCCCACCCGAGGACTTCCTGCTCCGGCCCCGGATGAGCCGCATCTTCTACGGCGGCAAGTACTACGACTACCCCATCAAGCTCGGCAACGCCCTCGGCAACCTGGGCGTGGTGGAGGCGGTTCGGTGCGGCCTGTCGTTCCTGTGGGTACGCATCCGCCCGCCCAAGGACCAGTCGACGCTCGAGGGGTACATCGTCGCCAACTACGGCTGGCGTCTCTACCACCACTTCTTCAAGACCTACAACGAGAAGGTGTGGGGCGTCTCCGCCTCCGAGCTCTCCGCCGACTGGGGTGCCCAGCGGATCAAGGGCATGTCGCTGTGGAACGCCGTGTGGGAGCCCATCCGGTCGTCTCTGGGTCGGCGGCGCGACCGCAGCAGCCAGGTGACGAGCCTCATCGAGGAGTTCCAGTACCCGAAGTTCGGGCCGGGGATGATGTGGGAGCGGTGTGCCGAGCAGGTCGTCGGCCTGGGCGGCGAGATCCGGATGGCGACGGCGGCCACCCGGGTCCACGTCGAGGACGGGCGGGCCGTGGCCGTCACCGTGGAGCACGGCGGTGCCACCGAGCGGGTGGCGTGCAGTCACGTGATCTCGTCGATGCCGTTCACCGCGCTCGCCCGGGTGGTGGACCCCCCGCCGCCGGCCGAGGTACTGGCCGCCGCCGACGACCTCCACTACCGCGACTTCCTCACCATCGCCCTCGTGGTGCCGGCCGAGCGTGGGTTCCCCGACAATTGGATCTACATCCACGCTCCCGACGTGGAGGTGGGGCGCATCCAGAACTTCGGCTCGTGGTCCCCGTTCCTGGTGAAGGACGGGCGGACCTGCCTCGGCATGGAGTACTTCGTGTTCGAGGGCGACGAGCTGTGGTCGATGTCCGATGAGGACCTGGTGGCACTCGGCACCAAGGAGTTGGCGCACATCGGGCTCGTCGACCCGGCCGACGTCGAGGCCGGCTATGTGGTGCGCATGCCGAAGGCGTACCCCGTCTACGACGACGCGTACCGCGACAACGTCGACGTGATCCGCCGCTGGTTCGAGGAGCACGCCCCGAACGTCCACCCCGTGGGCCGCAACGGCATGCACAAGTACAACAACCAGGACCACTCGATGTACACGGCCATGCTCACGGTCGAGAACATCCACGGCGCCCGCCACGACATCTGGTCGGTCAACGTCGAGGAGGAGTACCACGAGACCGCCGACGCGCCGACCGACCGGGCCGCCCGGGGGGCCGGCACCGGCCGAGACGCACCCATCCTGCCCCGGCGCGCCGGCTGAGCCGGGGGCGGGGCACCCGTGGACGGTGGCGGGGCGCAGTCGGAGCGCCCGCCCGGCGCTGACGGCGACGACCGTCCGGAGCAGGACCTGGCCGGCGACGCCGGGCTCGACCTGATCCTCGACGAGGTCGACACGGTCGTCGACCCGCTCACCGAGTCGCTGGCCCTCGGCCCCGCCATGGGCATCGCCGTAGCGGGCGGGCCCATGGTCACCCTGCCCCCCGACGAGCCGGCCCCGGTTGGCGCAGGCTCCGACAACTCGCTCCGGGCCGGGCTGCGCCAGGCGGGACCGGTGGCCGTCGCCGGCATGGCCGTCAACGTCGCAGCCGCGCTGGTGGTCATCGCCGTCGCACGGCTGCTGTCGTCCCAGAGCTACGGCGAGCTCGCCCAGCTGCTCGGGCTCTTCTTCATCCTGTCGATGCCGGGCTCCGCCGTGCTCGTCGGTGTCGTCCGGCGCGTCACAGGGCTCCAGACCACCGGTCAGACCCGTCTGGTCCGCGCCTGGGTGGCCCGCGTGCACCGGATCTGCCTGGCCGGTCTGGCCGCCGAACTGGTCCTCGTGCTGGCACTGCAGGGCTGGATCGCCCGCCAGCTGCACCTGCCCGACGGCCAGGGCGTGGTCCTGATCCTCATGGCGGCCGGCGTATGGATCCTGCTCTGCGTCGACCGCGGCCTCCTCCAGGCCCACCGGAGCTACGGGGGCCTGGCAACCAACCTCCTGGTCGAGGGCGGCGTCCGCACGGTCCTCGTGGTCGTCCTCGTGGCCTCGGGGGCAGGGGTGGCGGGCTACGCCCTCGGGGTACTGGTGAGCGAGGTCCTCGCCACCGCCCACGCCCACTGGCTGGCCGGCAAGGCCTGGGCCGACCCGTCGTCGGCGCCCGTGGCCGAGGACGGGGCCACCGGGTTGCCCGATGCGGCGCCCGAGGTCGTCCTGGCCCGCCGCAAGCTGTTGGCCGACGTGTCGGCCGCCTTCGTCGGCCTGGCCCTGCTCGGGCTGCTCCAGAACGTCGACGTCATCCTGCTCGGCCGACTGGACCACGCCCAGGTCGGGCCGTACGCGGCGATCTCGGTGGCGTCGAAGGCGCTGGTGTTCGGGGCACTCGCCCTCGGCGCCTACCTGCTGCCCGAGGCCACGATCCGCTGGAACGAGGGCGGGCACGCCATCCGCCAGCTCGCGGTCACCCTTCTGTTCCTCGCCGTGCCCGCCTCGGTCCTGCTCGGCATCGCCGTGCTCGTGCCACGCCAATTCCTGACCCTCGTGTTCAGCGCGCGGCTGAGCACTGCGGCCCCGGCCTTCGCCCCGCTCGTGCTCGCCATGATGTGCCTCTCGTTCACCGTGCTCGTGACGAACTACCTGTTCGGCACCGGGTCCCGGTGGATCGTGCTGGTGCTCGCCGTCGGGTCGGCCCTGGCCGTGGTGATGGTCACCGCCGCCCACGGCCACCCGGTCTCGACCGCCTGGGCCGATCTGGTCGTGCAGGCTGCGATCGCGCTCGGCATGACCGTCGCCTTCGTCGCCATCCACCGGCGCCACCGGGGTCAGCACTGGACGGCCCGCTGGGGATGGCGGCGCATCGCCCACCGGGGCTGAGCCGGTCCGGCCGGGCGGTCGGACGTGGGCGGCGTCGGCCCTGGT
This sequence comes from uncultured Actinomycetota bacterium, assembly GCA_963835445.1. Lineage (GTDB taxonomy): Bacteria > Actinomycetota > Acidimicrobiia > Acidimicrobiales > RAAP-2 > Bog-756. The sequence continues at coordinate 831,619 of CAWIFO010000007.1, read as the reverse complement.
GACCCCGTGGTCGCACGGCGCCGGTCCGGTACACTCGGGCGATGCGTTGGCCAGGTGGAGTGCGCGGGACGACCGGCCGATGAGCGCGGGCCCCGGGGACGCGCGCGAGCCGCGGACGGGCACCTGGCCGATGCGCCCGTGACCCACCTCGACACCGCCCGTGACGGCATCTCGTCGGCCGCCGCGGCCGCCTCCTCGGACCACCCGTCGGGGCGGTCACGGTCCGGCGACGGCCCGGTACCCCTGTTCGCCGGCATGCCGATCGCGGAGATCGCCGAGCGGGCCGGCCTGAGGCGGATCGACGTCCTCGCCTGGCGCGACTTCGACGACCCCGAGGCCGGGGGCAGCGAGCTGCACGCCCACCGGGTGATCTCGGCCTGGTCGCAGGCGGGGCTCGACGTGTCCATGACGACCTCCTCGGTCCCCGGTGGACGCCGGGTGATCCGCCGCGACGGCTACCGGGTCATCCGTCGGGCCGGCCGGTACTCGGTCTTCCCCCGCTCGATCCTGTCGGGTGCATTGGGCCGGATCGGCACGGGCGACGGCGTGGTGGAGATCTGGAACGGCGTGCCGTTCTTCAGCCCGGTGTGGTCCCGCAGTCCACAGATCACGTTCCTCCACCACGTCCACGCCGAGATGTGGAAGATGGTCCTCCCCCGGGGCATGGCCGAGGCCGGACACCTGCTGGAGCACCGCATCGCACCGCTCTTCTACCGGCGCAGTCGCATCGTCACGCTGTCGCACTCGTCGAAGGCCGAGATCGTGGAGCGCCTCCACCTCCCGGCCGACCGGATCAGTGTGACCCCGCCCGGTGTCGAACCCCGGTTCGCCCCGGGCGGGGAGCGCTCGCCCGTTCCCCTCGTGGTCGCCATCGGCCGGCTGGTGCCCGTCAAGCAGTTCCACCTCCTGATCGAGGCGCTGGTGCGGTTGAAGACCGAGTTGCCGGACCTGCGGGCCGTCCTGGCCGGCGAGGGCTACGAGCGCCCGGCCCTCGAGGCGCTCGTTCGGAACCACGGCGCCGAGTCGTGGATCGGCCTGCCCGGCTTCGTGGACGACGACGCACTGGTCGACCTGTACCGCAGCGCATGGGTCGTCGCCTCGTCGTCGTTGCGCGAGGGCTGGGGCATGACGGTCACCGAGGCCGGGGCGTGCGGCACCCCGGCGGTCGCCACCAGGATCGGCGGCCACGAGGACGCCGTGGTCGACGGCCGGTCGGGGCTGCTGGTGGACGGGACTGACGACATGGTGGGGGCCCTCGGGGCCGTCCTCCGCGACGAGATGCTCCGCCGCCGGCTCGGGATCGGGGCGCTGGAGCGGGCGGGTCGCCTGACGTGGGACGCGACGGCCCGGGGCACCCTGGCCGCACTGGGAACCGAGGCGCTGGCCCGGGCCGTCTGAGCCTGCGGCCGACCGGGTCGGTCCGATCAGGGTCGGCGAACCGGGCGCTGTGCCGTCGCACCACGGTCGAGGCGGCGGGCACGGGCCCGTAGGGCCACGTCGACCGCCCCGTCGGCCCCCAGGAACACCACGCCTGCCCATGCCCACTGGCTGGCCGTGCCGAACGACTGGGGCCACGACCCGTTGTCGGTGACGTGCAGCTGGTTCTGGTGGACGGCCACGTAGACGGCGGCGGCCACGACGCAGGCCACCGCGGCCATGCCCAGCAGGAACCGCAGCCGGGGCACGAGCAGGACCACCAGGGTGGCCACACCGACGGCCAGCCCGGCCCGGGGGGCGGCGACGGCGGCGGCCACCAGGCCGGCGAGGGCGGCGGTGGCGGCCGAGACGGGGATCGAGGCGCGCGGGCCCTCGGACCCGAACGGGACCTGGAGCTTCGGGCGTTGGTCGAGCACGTGCTGCTCGTCGGCGTCGGCGGCCGCCTCCGCGGACGACGGACCGTCCTCCGGCGGCGTGGTGCCACCGGCACCGTGTGCATGCCCGCGGGCATGCCGACGACGGCGTCGGCGTTCCACCGGCCAGAGCCCCAGTACGAGGCAGGCGAGGATGGACACCGTGGACACGAGCACGGCCCAGTCCGCCGTCTTCTGCGGGGTCCACACCACGTCCACCTGGAGCTGGCCGTGGTGGACGTAGGACGCGACGGCGGCCGGGTCGATCCGCCAGCCGTTGGCGAAGGCGTCGACCAGGACGGGCTTCCCCAGTCCCGGGCCGCCTGCGACCGTGGCCGTCCAGCCCTTGTTGACGGACTCGCCCAGGATGAGGTCGAAGGGTGTCGCTCCCGGGGTGGTGGCCACCCCGGAGACGGTCACGTGCAGGGAGGTGGCCGTGGTCCGGCCCACGACGACGGCCGGGGAGGGGGCAACCGCTGGGCGGCGCCAGGGTGGTCGGGCCGGCCAACGGCATCGCCGCGCCGCCCGGCCCGGAGTCGAACACCAGCTGGTCGACGTCGAAGGCGGCGACGTGACCGACCGCCGACCGGAGTGTGTGGTCGCCGGGACCGAGGGTGACTCCGTGGGCGTCGGGCCCGCAGAGCGAGATGGTCAGGGCCTTGCGGTCGAGGGCGTCGGCCGTCGGGCCGGTCACCTGGACCCACAGGGGGGCGCCGTCGACGGTGATCAGATCACCCCGACAGGAGTAGGGGACCTGGGCAGGCACGGTGGTGGCGGTGACACCGGGCAGGCCGACCGAGGCGATGCCGATGGGCATGGCGATCGGGGTCTGGGAGTAGTAGTTCAGCGTGTTCTCGATCCGCACGCTGTCGACCGTGAGCTTGATGCTCCGGCCGCGCAGCGTCGGGAACGACACCGGGACGTCGACGACCCCGCCCGCCACCGACGAGTCGGCCAGCGGCGGCAGGTCGACGGTGGCCTGGCCGCTTTCGGTCGAGACGGTGATCCGGGTCGGGACGGAGTGCCGCCCGTCGGCCACGATCTGGAGGCCCAGGTGGTCGAAGGTGAGCGGTGTGCGCAGCTCGTACTGGAGCCACTGCCCGGCCTGGTGGGCCGCGCCGAATCCGGGCTCCCATACCGTCGTCGGGTCATTGTCGAGCGTGGACATGGCATTGGCCCGCAGATCGTTCGGGAGCCGGCCGAGCGAGTAGGCGACGGTGCCCGAGTAGTCCGAGCCCGGGCGCCCCACCACGCGGTCGATCTCGTCGTCGGGGATGAGGGGGGAGATCCGCGCCTGGCCGGTGAGCGAGAAGGTCCGGGCCGTCGGTAGCCAGAACGTCCGCTGCAGCGTCGTCTCGACGTCCGACCGGGGTGGGGTGCCCGAGGTCCGCAGCCGGTCCATGACCAGGGTCAGCCGGTCGGTCAGGGACGTCGCCCCCGCCGCACGCAGGAGGTCCTGGGGCATCGACACCGTCTCCTGCACCGACACACCCGGGATCGCGACCTCGGCGAATCCGACCGAGCTGCGTGAGCCGACCGGGGACGTCGGGTCGTCGACGGCGACGGCGGACACGGTGATCCGCAGTGTCGTGAACGTCTGGGACGGGAATGTCACCGTCTCGCCGGTGGCCGTCCGGGACGACGGGTCGAGCGGCACCGTCACATGGCGTGTGCCGTCGAAGGTGAGCATGATGCGGGTGATGTGGCGGTCGGGGTCGCCCGTCTGGGGCTGGACCAGGTGGAGGGAGCTGATCGTGTCGGGGGCGGTCAGAGCCACCTGCCACCACTCACCGAGCTGGTTCGTGAACGAGTTGCTCAGCCAGGCCGTCTGGGTGTTGCCGTCGAGGGCGGCCGCCGGTCGGTCCTCGGGCAGGTAGGTGATCGAGGACCCGTAGGAGGAGGCGGTGACGGAGGACACGCCGTGGAGCACCGTCGTGGTCTGGGCGTCGGCCGGGGCACCGGGGAAGAGGTCGAGGGGGGCGTCGCTCGGGTCGGCGGTGTCGGGGCCCTGGGCGGCGGTCTCCGTGTAGCCCGTGTTCTCGCTGAGCGAATTCCAGCGGTAGCCCTGCTTCCGGTTGGTGTCGGTCACCACCAGGTCGGCCGGCTTGGACAAGGTGCGGGCCCGTAGGGCGGCGTCGGTATCGAGGGTCCCGGCGTAGAGGATCGTCGGGTTGCCCGCCAGCAGGCCGACCGAGGAGGCACCCACCACGCCGTTGGCGTCGCCGGCCACCACCAGGGGCGTGGCGGTCGACTCGGTGCGGACGATGGGTCGCGGGTCCGGCACCGTGTAGGACACCAGCGGGGCCGGCCAACCCGGGTTGGCCGGCAGGGCCAGCGAATTCTCGTCGAAGTGGGGGAGGAGCGACACGTTGGGCACGGGTGCTCCGTAGGACACGGGGTCGGTCAGGCCCGGCGGCGTGGTGGCCAGTTGGGACGCCACCACCTGCGGCAGCGGCGTGTCGTAGCGCTCGTAGGCCTGGTCGTACTGGACGAGGACGTCGCCGGCGTCGAGAAGGGACGACATGGGGGCGAGGGTGTTCCAATCCATGATCCCGGACTGGAGCGGGCCGTCGACCGCCTCGAGCGCGTCGGCGGTGGGCAGCGAGCCCATGATCTGCTGCTCGTGGGTGACGAACGGGCGGGTCATGAGGCCGGGGTAGACGGTGTCGATGGTGTCGCCCCACCGCTGGGCGCCGAAGTTGTTGCCGGGAATGGCGAAGAGGCGTGTCCCGGGATGGGCGGTGTCGAGTGCGTGGGCGGCCTGGCGGACGTAGGCCGGGGGGACGGCGGGCTGGTTGAACCCGTTGGCCAGGATCTGCCCCGACCACAGCGGGGCGGAGGCCCCGGCCACGGCGGCCACGACGATCGCCCCGATGGCCAGGCTGGTCTTTCGCACGCGGAAGCTGAGAGCGCTGACGCCCGCTCCCAGGAAGATCGCCATGCTCAGGATGATCAAGGGGGAGGCGCGGTCGGTCGAGCGCATGGCCAGGCCGGCCGTGGTGTCCACCATGATCTTCTTGATGACCGCCCCGACGCTGGAGGGGTGCTCGTAGGGGTTCGGGCCGACGGCCATGACCATGCCCACGACGGTGATGAGGATGAAGTAGGTCCGGTACCGCCACCGGGCCACGAAGGCGGCCAGGAAGGCCAGGACGGGCACGGCGAAGCTGAAGGCGATCAGCGTGATGTTCTGCGTGTACTCGACCGAGGTCTGGGTCCAGGGACCCGCTCGGTCGACCCCGTAGAAGTACCAGTAACCGAGGCCGCGCAGGATCTCCGAGGCCAGCGAGGCGCCGCTGGTGGCCGGCACCGTCTCGGTGTACTTGAGGACGTTCACCCCGTAGGCGGCCTCGATCTGGAGTCCAACTGCCCACCACAGCGACACCAGGATGACGAGGCCGGCCACCTTCCAGGCCACACCCCACGCCTTGCGCCACGTGGAGTCCTTGGCGACCAGGACGGCGTAGGGGAGCCACAGGGCGGGGGCGATGCCCACGTAGAGGATCGAGCTGGCGTTGATGCCGCTGACCAGGGCCACCACCAGGGCGAACAGGGCGGGGTAGCGCCAGCCACCCCGTCGCAGTGCCAGCACCACGAAGGCCAGCATCCACGGGAGCCCCGCCCACGGCATGAGGATGACGGAGATGCGTCCCGAGTACTGCAGGACGTACGGCGTGAACATGAAGGCAAGTGACGTGACGTAGCGCCCCGGGCCGGACAGGCCGAGCACCCGGCACAGGTAGAGTGCGCCCGCCCCCGCCGCGTACAGCAGGCAGCCCATCCACAGGCGCTGGGCCACCCACAGCGGGACGTGCAGCTCGGCCATGACCCAGTAGAAGGGTCCCATCGGGAGCAGGTAGCCGATGTTCTCGTGGGTGACCGTCCCGAGTCCGACGTGGGGGTCCCACAGGGAGACGGCCTGGCGGATGTACCGACCAGGGTCCAGGTACAGGTAGGTCTTGGTGTCGTCCGTCACGACACCGGGCTGGGCCGCCACCATCGGCACGAAGGCGAGGACGGCCAGCACCAGGTAGTCGACCCAGGCGCGCAGTGCACTGGGCGACCGCAGGCGGGCGTAGAGGGAGCCGCCCCGTCCGGTGTCCCGGTCGGTCGGCCCGGCGGGAGTGGGTTCGGGTGCCGGCACGAGTGGTCGGTAGTGTAAACAACCGCAGCGCCGGGTCCACACCACCAGCCCCCGGCACCACGATGGGGAGCCAGATGAGCCAGGACGCACAGCATCCACGATCGGCCCGGGTGGCCCGGTGACGGGGACACGGGTGCCCGCCGGATCGGCGGCGACCGCCGACCGCAAGGGTCGCCAGCTGACAGGCGAGCGGCCGCAGGAGGGGGTCACCCCTGACTCGCTGCTGGCCCTCCACGCCGCCGGGTACCGGACCGTCATCGAACGGCTGGGCGAGGGAAGGGTGCTCGACGTCGGGTGCGGCCAGGGATTCGAGTCGGCCCGGTTCCTGGCCCCGGGCCGCCGGGTGGTCGGCGCCGACTACAGCGGCGAGGCCGTGCAGCTGGCGAAGGCGAAGCACGGACCGGACGGGCTCGAGGCCGTCCAGATGAACGCGCTGGCCCTCGGGTTCGCCGAGGGCAGCTTCGACTGGGCCTGTTCGTCCCACCTGATCGAGCACTTCGACGAGCCCGAGGGCCATGTGGCCGAGCTGGCCCGGGTGGTGAAGGACGACGGGACCGTCTTCTTCCTCACCCCGAACGCCCCGGCCGACTTCGAGAACCCCTTCCACATCCACCTCTTCGAGCCGCCCGAGCTGCGGGCACTGCTGACGAAGTACTTCCACGACGTGACCGTCCAGGGGATGGACGCCGTGCCCCACGTGAAGGCGGACTTCACGGCCCGGCGCCAGAAGGCGCAGAAGGTGCTGCGGCTCGACGTGCTGGACCTCCGGCACAAGATCCCGCGGTCCTGGTACATCGGCTTCTACACCCGGGCCCTGCCGATCGCCTACCGACTCATCGCCCGGGGCGACTCGGGCGGGACCACCGGGATCACGGCCGACGACTTCTTCGTCACCGACGACCTCGACCCGACCACCATGGTGCTGTTCGCCACGGCCTCCCGGCCGCGGCGGGCCACCTGAGCGGGTCCGCGTGCGCACGGTCGGTCTGACCGGCAACATCGGCGCCGGCAAGTCGACGGTGGCCGAACTGCTGGTGGCCCACGGGGCGGCCCTGGTCGACGCCGACAAGGTGGCCCGTGATGTCGTGGAGCCGGGGGCCCCCGCCTACCAGCCGCTGATCGACCGGTTCGGCACGGGCATCCTCGATGCCGACGGGCGCATCGACCGGCCGGCCCTGGCGGCCAAGGTGTTCGGTCACCCCGATGAGCTCGAGGCCCTCAACGCCATCATCCACCCGGCCATCGGGGTGGCCATGATCGAGGGCAAGGACGCCCATGCCGGCACCGACCGCATCGTGGTCATGGACATCCCCCTGCTCAAGGACTTCCACCGGGAGATGCTGGCCCTCGACGCCGTCGTCGTCGTCGACGCCCCCCCCGATGTGGCGCTCGAGCGCCTCACCACCCTGAGGGGCATGCCCGAGGAGGACGCCAGGGCCCGCCAGGCGTCCCAGCCCACGCGGGCGGAACGCCTCGAAGGGGCGGACTTCGTGGTCGACAACTCCGACGGCGCCGAGCAGCTGGCACGGGAGGTCGACCGGGTGTGGGCAGAACTCCGGGAGCTGCCGGACAAGGCGTCCGGCCCGTCGACGTAGCCGTCCACCGACACCAGGAGCCGGAGGACGGGCTTCCTCGCGATCAGCCCCCGGCCAGGGTACCGGCCAACGAATCCAGGAGGGACCGGGTGCCCTCTTCCCGCTGGGTCACCGTGTCGTGACCGTCGAGGAAGGCCCCCTGCTCCGTGACGACCAATTGCGTCGTCGCCCCCTCGCCGCGGAACTGGATCGTCGCCACGGACACCGAGATCCGGCTCTCGTCGGCGTACATCTCGTACGTGTAGACGATCCGCTGGTCGGGGACGACGTCGTGGATACGTGACTCGTAGGTATAGACGGGCCCGCCCGGAGGCCCGCCGCGGTTGACCTCACGGCCCCCCACCCGGAAGTCGAGCTCGTAGCCGGCTCCGAGCGCCTCGAGGGAGCCGGCGAACCACCGGGCCTTGAGGGCGGGATCCGCCCATGCCCGGAAGACCCGGGCGACAGGGGCGTCGTAGGTCCGCTCGATGACGAACGTGTCATGGGAGACGGTGGACGGGGTCATGGTCCCTCCTCGGTGGTCGTCCCATCGTTCAGGACGTCGCCCAGGCGGTCCAGGCGGGCCTCCCAACCCCGGCGGCGCTCGGTGATCCACTGCTCGGCCGCGTTCATCGCCGCGCGGTCGATCCGGCACATGCGGGTCCTCCCGACCTTCCGGGTCGTCACCAGGCCGCACGCCTCGAGGACCTGCACGTGCTGGACCACGGCAGCCAGAGACATGGCCAGGGGTTGCGCCAGTTCGCTGACCGAGGCGGGCCCCGAGGTGAGCCGCTCCACCATGGAGCGCCTGCTCCGGTCGGCCAGTGCCCGGAACGTCCGATCCAGGTCGATCGTTTGGTCAAGCATATGGTTCACTATATCGCTGGCGAATCCCGTGGTCACGGACTGGCTCGGCTGTGAGGTGATCCTGACCGCGCCCCGCTGCACCACCTGACCGGCGGTCCGGTGTCGACGGGACGATGACGCGTCGGACCTGGTCGCCCCCCGGCGCGGCGGCGCCCCCGCGGCCGGCGTCACACCCTCCCGGTACCATCGTCGACGTGCCCCCGTTCCAGGTCGTCTCACCCTTCCGACCCGCCGGGGACCAACCCGAGGCGATCGCCGGGCTGGTCGCCGGGCTGGAGCGCGGGGATCGCTACCAGACCCTCCTGGGCATCACCGGCTCCGGCAAGACGGCCACCATCGCCTGGACGATCGAGGCCGTCCAGCGGCCGACGCTCATCATCGAGCCGAACAAGTCCCTGGCCGCCCAGCTGGCCGCTGAGCTCAAGGAGTTCTTCCCGAAGAACCGGGTCGAGTACTTCGTCTCCTACTACGACTACTACCAGCCCGAGGCATACGTGCCGAGCTCGGACACGTACATCGAGAAGGACTCGTCCATCAATGACGAGATCGACCGGCTCCGCCACGCCTCGACCTCCTCCCTGCTGCTGCGACCCGACACCATCGTCGTGGCCTCGGTGTCCTGCATCTACGGCCTCGGTTCGCCCGACGAGTACCGCGATCGGATCGTCGCCCTCCACCCGGGCGAGGACCACGACCAGCGGGCCCTGCTGAAGCGGCTGGTCGAGCTCCAGTACTCGCGCAACGACGTGACGCTCAGCCGCGGCCAGTTCCGGGTCCACGGCGATACCGTGGAGATCCACCCGGCCTACGAGTCGCGGGCGGTCCGGATCGAGTTCTTCGGCGACACCGTCGAGCGGATTCGTCCCTTCGACGTCCTGACCGGCGAGATCGGCGACGACCTCGAGGACCTGGTCGTCTTCGCCAACACCCACTACGGCACGGGGGACGAGCGGATGCGCCGCGCTGTGCTCAGCATCGAGGACGAGCTGCGGGCCCGCCTCACCGAGCTGCAGGACGCCGGCAAGCTGCTCGAGGCCCAGCGGCTGCGGATGCGGACCGAGTACGACCTCGAGATGCTGGCCGAGACGGGCGTGTGCAGCGGGGTCGAGAACTACAGCCGCCATCTCGACGGGCGTGCCCCGGGCGAGGCGCCGTTCACGCTGCTCGACTTCTTCCCCAAGGACTTCCTGGTCGTGCTGGACGAGTCCCACGTGGCCGTGCCCCAGATCCGGGGCCAGTACGCGGGGGACAGGTCGCGCAAGGAGACACTGGTCGACCACGGGTTCCGCCTGCCGTCGGCCATGGACAACCGGCCCCTCCGGTTCGAGGAGTTCACCGAACGCACCGGCCAGACGGTGCTGCTGTCGGCGACGCCCGGCCCGTGGGAGCTCGAGCACAGCACCAACATCGTGGAGCAGGTCATCCGCCCCACCGGCCTGGTCGACCCCGAGGTCGACATCGTCCCCACCACGGGCCAGATCGACGACCTGCGCGAACGGATCGACGCCACGGTGGCCGCCGGCAACCGGATCCTGGTCACCACGCTCACGAAGAAGATGGCCGAGGACCTCACCGACTACCTCGCCGAGCAGGGCGTCCGGGTCCAGTACCTGCATTCCGACGTCGACACCATGGCCCGGATCGAGCTGCTCCGCGAGCTCCGCCTCGGGGTATTCGACGTCCTCGTGGGCATCAACCTGCTCCGCGAGGGACTGGACCTGCCCGAGGTGGCCCTGGTGGCCATCCTCGACGCCGACAAGGAGGGCTTCCTCCGGTCCTCCTCGTCGCTCATCCAGACGATGGGCCGGGCCGCCCGGAACGTCAACGGCCGGGTCGTGATGTATGCCGACCGGGTGACCGACTCGATGACGGCCGCCATCGGCGAGACCCAGCGGCGCCGGGCCCGCCAGATCGCCTACAACCAGGCCCACGGGATCGACCCCCGGACCATCACCAAGTCGGTGACCGACATCCTCGAGCGGGTGCGGGGTGACTCGTTCGCCGCCGGCGGGGCCATGATGACGGGTCTGGCCGCCGTGAAGGGCCCCCGCAGCGCCAAGGGCAGGGGCGGGCAGCGGACCTCGGTCGATCCACGTGCCGTGGCCGCCGAACTGGCCCACGCACTGGGTCCCGACGCCGACGAACTCTCGAGCCTCGTCCACCGCCTCGACGCCGAAATGAACAAGGCGGCCGAGGAGCTCCGGTTCGAGGAGGCGGCCCTCATCCGTGACGAGATCGCCGAACTGCGGTCGCTCCTCAGCCGCGACCCGGTCGACGGAAGTCCGGTCCTGGCCGGCGAGACCGCCGACGTCGACGCGTCCGTGCCGGGTTGACCGGGCCCGGCCAGCCCACGCCCACGCGCCGGTATCCTCCTCGCCATGGCTGATCGACTGGTGGTGCGCGGCGCGCGCGAGCACAACCTGCAGGACGTCTCGTTGGACCTCCCGTGCGACCGGCTGATCGTCTTCACGGGCCTGTCGGGCTCGGGCAAGTCGTCCCTGGCCTTCGACACCATCTATGCCGAGGGCCAGCGCCGCTACGTCGAATCGCTCAGCGCCTACGCCCGCCAGTTCCTGGGACAGATGGACAAGCCGGACGTGGACTTCATCGAGGGCCTGTCCCCGGCCATCTCCATCGACCAGAAGTCGGCGTCCCGCAACCCCCGCTCCACCGTGGGCACCGTCACCGAGGTCTACGACTACCTGCGGCTCCTCTACGCCCGCATCGGCAAGCCCCATTGCCCGGTGTGCGGCCGCCCGGTGGCGCGCCAGAGCCCCCAGCAGATCGTGGACCGCATCCTGGCCATGGACGAGGGCACCCGGTTCCTGGTGCTCGCCCCCGTCGTCCGGGGCCGCAAGGGCGAGTACGGTGCCCTGCTCGACGACCTGGCCAAGCAGGGCTTCGCCCGCGTGCGCGTCGACGGCACCACCATCGAGTTGTCCGACCGGGCGGACCTGGACCTGGCCCGGTACGAGCACCACACCATCGAGGTGGTCGTCGACCGGCTCATCCGGCGCGACGACATCCGCCGACGGCTCACCGAGTCGCTGGAGACGGCGCTGTCGCTGGCCGAGGGCGTGGCCGAGATCGTGGTGGTCGACGCCGACGGGACCGAGCAGGAGGCAATCACCTTCAGTCAGCACCTGGCCTGCACCCACTGCGGGATCAGTTTCGAGGACCCCTCACCCCGCAACTTCTCCTTCAACTCGCCGTACGGCGCCTGCCCGGCCTGCACCGGTCTCGGCACCAAGTACGAGGTCGACCCCGACGCTGGTGGTGCCCGACCCGACCAGGTCACTGGCGGACGGTGCCCTCGCCCCGTGGTCCGGCGCCCGCAGCCAGTACTTCGAGCGGATGCAGGGGGCCGTGGCCGAGCTCGGCGGGTTCTCCGTCCGCACCCCGTGGGAGGACCTGTCCAAGGAGGACCAGGACCTGGTGCTCTACGGCACGGGCAACGACCAGGTCCACCTCAAGTACCGGAACCGGTACGGGCGCCAGCGGTCGTTCCACTCCACCTACGAGGGCATCGTCAACTGGCTGGAGCGCCGCCACACCGAGGCCGACTCGGACTTCCTGCGTGACAACCTCGAGGGCTATCTGCGCGAGGTGCCCTGCCCCGAGTGCGGCGGGTCCCGGCTCAAGCCCGAGTCGCTGGCGGTCACGGTCGGCGGCCACAACATCCATGCGCTGTGCTCACTGCCCATCGGCCGGGCCGTCGAGGTGGTCGGGTCGCTCGACCTGTCCGACCGCGACCACCTGATCGCCGACCGGGTGTTCCGCGAGGTCCTCGAGCGCATGCAGTTCCTCCTCGACGTGGGACTCGACTATCTCTCGCTGGCCCGCTCGGCGGCCACGCTGTCGGGTGGCGAGGCCCAGCGGATCCGCCTGGCCAGCCAGATCGGCAGCGGCCTGGTCGGGGTCCTCTATGTCCTCGACGAGCCGTCCATCGGTCTCCACCAGCGGGACAACCAGCGCCTGATCGGCACGCTCGAGCGCCTGCGCGACCTCGGCAACACCGTCATCGTGGTGGAGCACGACGAGGAGACCATCAAGGTGGCCGACCACATCGTCGACGTCGGCCCAGGAGCGGGGGAGCACGGCGGACGCATCGTCCACTCGGGCCCGGTGGCGGGCAAGGGCGGCATCCTGTCGAACCCCGACTCGCTGACGGGCCAGTACCTGTCTGGGGCGAAGTCGATCCCCGTGCCGCAGCTCCGTCGGCGCGGCAACGGCGACCGCCTGGTCATCGAGGGCGCCCGCGAGCACAACCTGAAGGACCTGACCGTCGGGTTCCCCCTCGGCCAGCTGGTGGCGGTCACCGGCGTGTCGGGGTCGGGCAAGTCGACCCTGGTCAACGACATCCTGCTGCGGTCGCTGGCCAAGCAGGTCCACCGGGCCAAGAGCCTGCCCGGTCTCCACCGGACCATCACCGGCGTCGACCGGATCGACAAGGTGGTGGACGTGGACCAGGCGCCGATCGGCCGGACCCCACGGTCCAACCCGGCCACCTACACCGGTGTCTTCGACCACATCCGCAAGCTGTTCGCCCAGACCAACGAAGCCAAGGTGCGCGGCTACCTGCCGGGCCGGTTCAGCTTCAACGTGAAGGGCGGACGGTGCGAGTCCTGCTCGGGTGACGGCACCCTGCGGATCGAGATGCACTTCCTGCCCGACATCTACGTGCCGTGCGAGGTCTGCCACGGCGCCCGCTACAACCGGGACACGCTCGAGGTGACCTTCCGGGGCAGGACCATCGCCGACGTGCTCGAACTGTCGTGCGAGGAGGCACTCGGGTTCTTCTCCGCCCAGCCGCCGATCGCCCGCCACCTCCAGACCCTGGTGGACGTGGGCCTCGGCTACATCCGACTCGGCCAGTCGGCCCCGACCCTGTCCGGTGGCGAAGCCCAGCGGGTCAAGCTCGCGTCGGAGCTGAGTCGGCGGTCGACCGGCACCACGCTGTACGTGCTCGACGAGCCGACCACCGGTCTCCACTTCGACGACGTGCGCAAGCTGCTCGACGTGCTCAACCGCCTGGTCGACCAGGGCAACACGGTCATCGTCATCGAGCACAACCTGGACGTCATCAAGAGCGCGGACTGGATCATCGACATGGGACCGGAAGGCGGGGACGGGGGCGGCACGGTGGTGGCCGAAGGCACACCCGAGCAGGTCGCCCTGGTGGCCGCCAGCTACACCGGCCAGGTGCTGGCCCCGATGCTGGGCCTGGAGCCCGGTACGGCAGGCCGGGCCACGAAGGCGACCCGGCGCACTCGGAGCCGGCCGACCGCTACGTCGAAGACGACGAAGAACCCACTCAAGGCAGCGAAGGCGCCGAGCACGGCGAAGGACGCGAAACCGGTGAAGTCGGCGAAGACGGTGAAGGCCGCCAGGACGGTCGCGCCCAGGCCCCGGGCCGGAACGGCCACCACGGGCTGAGGCGGATCGGGCACCGGGGCCCGTCAGGTGGTGGCGAGCATCCGTTCGAGCGCCACGCGGGCCCACGTGGCGGTGTCCTCGTCGACGGTGATGCGATTGCGCACCTCGCCCTCGACCAGTCCCTCGAGGATCCACGCCAGGTGGGCGGCGTCGACACGGAACATGGTCGAGCACGGGCAGACCAGCGGGTCGAGCGACAGCACGGTCTTGTCCGGCGTCTCGGCGTCGAGTCGGTTCACCAGGTGGATCTCGGTGCCGACCCCGATGACCGAACCGGCCGGGGCCTCGGCCACGGCGTTGATGATGAAGTCGGTGGAGCCCACCTGGTCGGCGACCTCGACGACGTCGTGGGCGCACTCGGGGTGCACCACGGCGATGCCGCCGGGATGCTCGGCACGGAAGGCTTCCACGTGCGACGGGCGGATGCGCTGGTGGACGGAGCAGTGCCCCTTCCACAGGAGCAGGGTCGCCCCCTTCAGGGTGCCGTCGTCCAGCCCGCCGGCGGTCAGTCGGGGGTTCCACACGGCCATGTCGTCCTCGCCGTAGCCGAGCTCGAATCCCGTGTTGCGGCCCAGGTGCTGGTCAGGGAAGAACAGGACCTGGTCGCCACGGGTGTGCCCGCTGCCGTCGGCGCCGAGGGCCCAGGTCAGGACGGCCCGGGCGTTCGAGGACGTGCACACGACGCCCCCGTTGCGCCCCACGAAGGCCTTGAGCGCCGCCGAGGAGTTCATGTAGGTGACGGGGATCACCCGTTCGATGTCGGTGACGGCGGCGAGGGTCTCCCACGCCTCCTCGACCGAGTCGATGTCGGCCATGTCGGCCATGGAGCACCCGGCATTGAGGTCGGGGAGGAGGACCTGCTGGTCCTCGCCGGTCAGGATGTCGGCGGACTCGGCCATGAAGTGCACACCGCAGAACACGACGAACTCCGCCTCGGTCTGGCCGGCGGCGATCCGCGACAGGCCGAAGGAGTCGCCGCGGGCGTCGGCCCACGCCATCACCTCGTCGCGCTGGTAGTGGTGGCCGAGGATGAACACGCGGGGCCCGAGTGTGGCCTTGGCGCTCCGGATCCATTCGGCCAGTTCGTCGGGCGACGCGGTCGTGTAGCGGTCGGGGAGTGCCTTCTGTAAGCGCAGCATGTGGATGTGACCTCCTGGGGAGGCGCTCCGGTTCGTGGCCGGCGGGGACAGCCTGGTCGCCCATCCGCGGGGATGTCGGCCCCGGAGCGGTAGATGTCGCCGGAAACCAGGCCGGCGTGCTCCCGAGTGTATTGCCTGCGCCCGGGCAACGCGCTCCACCGTGCGGCAGGGGCCGACCGGCGCTCCGTCCCGGTCGGCACGGTGTGGTGCCCGGGCACGGCACACTGGTGCCGTGACCACCCGACCCCTCCCCGGCACCGTGCCCGACGAGCCGGGGTCCTACCAGTTCCTCGACCGTGACGGTCGGGTGCTCTACGTGGGCAAGGCGAAGTCGCTCCGGTCGCGGGTCAGCTCCTACTTCCAGGATGCGGCCAACCTGGCTCCGCGCACGGCACAGATGGTCGAGGCGGCCGACCGCGTCGAGTGGATGGTGGTCGGATCCGAGGCCGAGGCCCTGCTGCTCGAGCACAACCTGATCCAGCAGTTCCAGCCCCGGTTCAACGTCCGGTTGAAGGACGACAAGAGCTATCCGTGGCTGGCCCTCACCGTCAACGACGAGTGGCCGAAGCCGGCGGTGGTCCGGGGCCGCAAACGTACCGGGGTCCGCTACTTCGGGCCGTACCCGAACGTCGGGGCCATACGCGGCACCCTCGACCTGCTGCTCCGTTCCTTTCCGGTCCGGACCTGCTCGGACGCCAAGTTCCGGAACCACGAGCGGCTGGGTCGGCCCTGCCTGCTGTTCCACATCGAACGGTGCTCGGGCCCGTGCGTGGGCGAGGTCACGCACGAGGAGTACGACCGGCTGGTCGCCGACCTGGCCACGTTCCTGGGCGGTGACACCGGGCCCCTCGAGCACCAGCTCGAGACGGCGATGCGCGAGGCGTCCGCCGCCCTCGACTTCGAGCGGGCCGGCTCCCTACGCGACAAGCTCGAGGCGGTCCGCACCGCGGACGCCGTCCGCCAGATGGAGCTCGACCGCCCGGAGGACCTCGACGTTCTGGCACTGGCCGAGGACGAGCTCGAGGCCGCTGTGCAGGTCTTCCACGTCCGGTCCGGCCGGGTGATCGGCCGCTCGGCGCTCTTCGTCGACAAGGTGGAGGACCTGGCGCCCGATGCTCTGGTCGAGCGACTGCTGGTCGACGTCTACGCCGACGCCGCCTCAGGTGTTCCCCGCCAGATCCTGGTGCCGACGATGCCCGCCGACCGCGCCGCGGTGGCCGAGTACCTGGCCGAACGACGTGGCGGGCCGGTGGCGGTGCGGGTGCCGGTCCGGGGCCCCAAGCGGGCGCTGCTCGAGACCGTCCGGCGCAACGCCGGCGACGCCTTCGTCCGCCATCGTCTCCAGCGCACCTCCGACCACAACAGCCGGGCCCGGGCGCTGGAATCGTTGCAGCGGGAGCTCCACCTGCCCGACGCCCCGCTCCGGATCGAGTGCTACGACATGAGCCACCTGCAGGGGACCGACTACGTCGGCTCGATGGTGGTGTTCGAGGACGGCCTGGCCAAGAAGAGCGACTACCGCCACTTCAAGGTGGCGACGGTGGACGGCAACGACGACTACGCCGCCATGGAGGAGGTCCTCACCCGACGGCTCACGGCCCTGCTGGACGAGGGGCGGGATGCCGCGCCCGGCATGCCACCGGGCGACGGAGCGGGCGCCCTGTCCACGGCGGCCACCCGGCGGCGCTTCGCCTACCCGCCTCAGCTGCTGCTGGTCGACGGCGGCCTGGGCCAGCTCCACGTCGGGATGCGGGTGCTCGACAAGCTGGGACTGACCGAACGGGTGCCCATCGCCTCACTGGCCAAGCAGTTCGAGGAGGTCTACCTGCCGGGGTCGTCCGAACCGGTCCGCCTGCCCCGCCAGTCCGAGGCGCTCTACCTCCTGCAGCGACTCCGCGACGAGGCCCACCGCTTCGCCATCAGCTACCACCGGACCCTGCGGGGCAGGCGCATGACGGTGGGCGCCCTCGACGGGGTGCCCGGTCTCGGGCCGAAGCGGCGCGACCGTCTGGTGGAGCAGTTCGGGGGCCTCGCCGCTCTCCGGCGTGCGACCCGGGAGGAGCTGATGGGCCTATCGTGGTTGCCGGAGACGGTGGGCGGTGCCGTGTTCGAGCGGCTCCACACGCCGCTGTCCCCGGACCGATGACCGAGCGTCGCAGGAGCGAGTGCCGATGAGCGAGTACCTGGTGGTGACCGGCATGTCCGGGGCGGGTCGCTCGACGGCGGCGGCCACCCTGGAGGACCTGGGCTGGTTCGTGATCGACAACATGCCCTCGGCGCTCATCGCCAAGGTCTCCGAGCTGGTGGACGGAGCCGGCTCGGAGATGGAGCGGGTGGCCCTCGTGGTCGGCCGAGGTGGTGGTGACCTCGACGACGTGCTGCCCGCCGTCGACGCGCTGATCGCCGGCCGCAACCGGGTCCGTATCCTCTTCCTGGACGCAGCCGATGACGTCCTCATCCGCCGGTTCGAAGGCACCCGGCGCCGGCATCCGCAGGCGGCCCGCGGGGTGGTCGACAGCATCGCCGACGAGCGGGAGCTGCTGGCCGGACTGCGTGACCGCGCCGACCTGGTCGTCGACACCGGCGAGCTCAACACCAACCAGCTACGGTCCCGGCTGCTCGAGGTCTTCGGGAACGAGGAGACGGGCAGCACCATGCAGACCTCGCTGGTCTCGTTCGGCTTCAAGCACGGGGTACCCCTCGACGTCGACCTGATGTTCGACTGCCGCTTCCTGCCGAACCCCTACTGGGTCGAGTCGCTGCGGAACCACAGCGGCCTCGAGCCCGAGGTGCGGGCCTACGTGCTCGACCGGCCCGAGACCCGGCAATTCCTCGACAAGCTCGACGACCTCCTCACACTGCTCGTCCCCGCCTACATGAAGGAGGGCAAGTCCTATCTGACGGTGGCCATGGGCTGTACCGGAGGGCGCCATCGCTCGGTGGCGCTCGCCGAGGAGCTGTCCCGTCGGCTCGATGCCCACGGCCTGCCGACCACGGTCTTCCACCGCGACGTGGACCGGTGAGCGCGTCGGCGGCGAGGGCGACGTACGCACGCGGCCCGAGGGTCGTCGCCATCGGCGGGGGCCACGGACTGGCCGCAACGCTGCGCTCCGTGCGCACGTACACCGACCGGGTGACCGCCATCGTGTCGGTGGCCGACGACGGTGGCTCGTCGGGCCGCCTCCGCGAGCTGCTGCACATCATCCCCCCCGGCGACCTCCGCAAGTGCCTCATCGCCCTGTCCGAGCCCGGGTCGATCCTGGCCGCCGCCTTCGACCAGCGATTCACCGAGGAGGAGCTGGCCGGCCACTCACTGGGGAACCTGATCCTGGCCGGCCTCATGGACTCGACGGGGGACCCGGTGGCCGCGCTCGACGAGGCGTGCCGGCTGCTGGGGGCCACCGGCCGCGTCCTTCCGACCACCACCGAGCCGGTGGTGCTGAAGGCCCGGACCGACTGCGGGCTGGTGACCGGCCAGGTGGCCGTCAACCGCACCGACCACATCCGGGCCGTGTCCCTGGTGCCCGCCGACCCACCGGCGCCCGCAGCCGCCGTCGAGGCACTGGCCGCCGCCGACCAGATCGTCCTCGGCCCCGGATCGCTGTTCACCAGCGTGCTCGCCGCCTTGGCCGTACCCGGGATCCGCGACGGCATCAACAGCTCGTCCGCCCAGCGGGTCTACGTGTGCAACCTCCGTCCCCAGGACCCCGAGACGGCCTCGTTCGACGTGGCCATGCACGTGGCTGCGCTGCTGGCACACGACGTCGCCGTGGACCATGTGGTGTGCGACTCCTCGGGGATCGCCGTCGGCGAACCCGCCGTCCCGGTGGTCGACGTGGCCCTGGCCCGGCCCAACGGCCTCGCCCACGACCCGTCCAGACTGGCGCAGACCCTCGTCGATCTGCTCGGATGATGCCCCGGGCACCCCGGATGCCCTAGCGTGGACATGCCCCTTCCGAACAGGGGCGACGGGACGGCCGGGCGGCTCGCGAGCTCTGCCGGCCACCCGAAGACGACTCGACGAAGGATTGAGGCACGAGAGCAATGACGGTACGGATCGGGATCAACGGCTTCGGGCGCATCGGCCGCAACTACCTGCGGGCGGCCCGCCTGCAGGGTGCGGACGTCGAAGTGGTGGCCGTCAACGACCTGACGTCGGCCGAGACGCTCGCCCATCTGCTGCGTTACGACTCGACCCATGGCCGCTTCGGGGCCGACGTGGCCGTCGACGGCGGGTCGCTGGTGCTCGACTCCGGTCCGATCGCCGTCCTCGCCGAACGGGACCCGAAGGCTCTGCCGTGGTCCGACCTCGGCGTCGACGTGGTCATCGAGTCCACGGGCCTGTTCACCTCCAGGGAGGCCGCCGGTGCCCACCTCGAGGCGGGCGCGAAGCGGGTCATCATCTCGGCGCCCGGCACCGGCGTCGACGCCACGTTCGTGGTCGGCGTCAACGACGACCAGTTCGACCCGGCCACGGACTTCGTGGTGTCCAACGCCTCGTGCACCACCAACTGCTTCGTGCCGATGGTCAAGGTCCTGGACGACGCCTTCGGCATCGACGCCGGCCTGATGACGACGGTCCACGCCTACACCAACGACCAGAACCTGCTCGACCTGCCCCACAAGGACCTGCGACGGGCCCGTGCCGCCGCCGTCAACATCGTGCCGGCGTCGAGCGGGGCGGCACGGGCCACCAGCCTGGTGCTCGAGTCGATGAAGGGCCGCCTCGACGGCACCGCCCTGCGGGTGCCGGTACCCGACGGGTCGATCACCGACTTCACCGTGGTGATCCCGGGCGAGGTCACCGTCGAGCAGGTCAACGCCGCCTTCGCCGCCGCAGCCGCCTCGGGACCGCTGTCCAAGGTCCTCGTGTACACCGAGGACCCGATCGTCTCGACGGACATCGTGGGCAGCCCCGCCTCGTGTACGTTCGACGCCGGCCTCACCATGGTCATGCCCTCGGCCTCCGGCTTCACGCTGGTGAAGGTACAAGGCTGGTACGACAACGAATGGGGCTACGCCAATCGGCTGGTCGACCTCTCGCTCGTCGTCGGCGCCGGGGCCTGAGCCAGACCGACCGGGGGAGTGGGAATGCACCGAGGGGAGTCGAGGGCATGAGCGAGTCGGACGAGAATCCATTGCTGGACGGGTTGCCGCTGCTGGGCGATCTGCCCGACCTGGACGGTGCCAGCGTGCTGGTCCGGGTCGACTTCAACGTCCCCCTCCGACCGTGCGACGGCGAACCGTCGGTGGTCACGGACGACTTCCGGATCAGGGCCGCGCTGCCCACGCTCGAGTACCTGCTGGACCGAGGTGCCCGGGTGACCGCCTGCACCCATCTGGGGCGGCCGAAGGGGGCCCCGGACGTGCGTTGGGAGCTCGGTCCCGGTCCGCGAGGAACTGGCCCGGTTGGCCCCGCAGGTGGAACTGCTCGAGAACCTCCGGTTCGACCCGGGTGAGACGGCCAACGATCCGACGTTCGTGGCGAAGCTGGTCAACTCGCACGACGCCTATGTCAACGACGCCTTCGGGGTCTCCCACCGTCAGCACGCTTCCGTCGTCGGGCCGCCCACCATGTTGCCCAGTGCCGCCGGGCTCCTGCTGCAGAAGGAGATCGACTCCCTCGGACGTCTGCTCGGCACCCCGGACCGTCCATTCGTGGCCGTCGTCGGTGGCGCCAAGGTGGCCGACAAGCTCGGAGTCCTGCAGGCACTCCTGCAGCACGTGGACGCCCTGGTGGTGGGCGGGGGCATGGCGTTCACCTTCCTGGCCGCCCAGGGGCACGACATCGGCGGCTCGTTGGTCGACCCCGACCGCATCGACGACTGCCGGGCGCTGCTGTCCGCGGGCACGCCCATCCTGCTGCCCACCGACATCGTCGCCCTGGAACCCGACGCCTCCTTCGGGTGCGACTGTGCCGGTGGCGAGGTACGCACGGTCGGCTCCGACGTGCCCGACGGGTGGCAGGGCCTCGACATCGGGCCCGACACGGTCGCCGCCTACGCCGAGCGCATCGCCGGCGCGGGCACCGTGCTGTGGAACGGCCCGATGGGCGTGTTCGAGGACGAGCGGTTCAGTGCCGGGACGGCCGGCGTCGCCGCCGCCGTTGCCGCCTGCCCGGGTTACACCGTGGTCGGTGGGGGCGACAGCGCCGCCGCGGTCGACGAGCTCGGGCTCGAACGACGAGATCAGCTTCATCTCGACCGGTGGCGGCGCGTCGCTCGAACTCCTCGAGTTCGGCGACCTGCCGGGCCTGGCCGCACTGCGCGGCGCGCCCAACGCCCCCGCCTGCCCGCTCGTCCCGGTGAGCTCCCCGGACGCCGGCCGCCGGCCACTGGTCAGCGGCAACTGGAAGATGAACCTCGACCACCTGGAGGCCATCCACGCCGCCCGCGACCTCGGCCTGCGGCTCCAGCCCGCCGACGTGGCGCACCGGTCGACGTCTCGATCCACCCTCCCTTCACCGACCTCCGCTCGGTCCAGACGGTGCTGGAGGGCGAGGGGATCCCGGTCGCGCTCGGCGCCCAGAACTGCGCCGTCGAGGACCGCGGGCGCGTTCACCGGCGAGGTGAGCCCGGTGATGCTCGCCAAGCTGCACGTCGAGTACGTCATCGTCGGGCCACTCGGAGCGGCGGGCCCTCTTCGGCGAGACGGACGCGGTGGTGGCGGCCAAGCTGCGCGCCGTGCTCCGCAACGGGATGACCCCGATCTGCTGCGTCGGGGAGACGGTCGACGAACGGGACATCGGGCTGACCCAGGAGCGGCTCACCGCCCAGGTGACCGCCGTGCTGCGGCGGGTGCCCCGCCGAGGTGGCGGCCATGGTCATCGCCTACGAGCCGGTCTGGGCCATCGGGACGGGCCAGGCGGCCACGCCCGAGGACGCCCAGGAGGCCTGCGCCTGGATCCGGGGCGTGGTGGCCCGGTGGCCGGCGAGGATGCGGCCGACCCAGGTCCGGATCCAGTACGGGGGATCTGTCAAGGCGGACAACACCGAGGCGCTGATGGCCTGCCCCGACGTGGACGGACTGCTCGTCGGCGGAGCCAGCCTGGACGCCGGCGCATTCATCGAGATCGTCCGGGCCGCGGCACGGGCCGGTCGCTGAGTTTGGTAGCGTCTGCGATGGCCCTGACCCTGAGGAGTGCCTTGCCGTGCTGACCGCCATCATCGTGGTACTCCAGGTCGTCTGCTGCCTGGCGCTGATCTTCCTGATCCTCATGCACTCCGGCAAGGGCGGAGGTCTCTCCGACATGTTCGGCGGGTCCGTGGGCTCCGCCGCGGCTGGGTCGACGGTGGTGGAGAAGAACCTGGACCGGATCACGGTCACGGTTGCGGTGGTCTTCGCCTTCACCAACATCATCCTCCTCCTGCGCCTGCAGTGAGCCAGACCCGGCGCCGAGCCCGTCGAGCGCCGGCCCCGTATCCCGTCGCTCTGGCGGGAGCACCGCGCCCGTTGGACCCTGCCCCTGGTCATCATCGTGATCATCGGTGCGGTGGCGATCGTCGACCACCTCGGGCAGTCGCCAGATCAGCCAGGTCGACCAGCCCGTCTACCCCTGCGCTGGTGCAGGCCACGGGCGGCACCTCCACCGTCCACCTCGGTCGGCCCGTGGGCCGGGTTCAACCCCAACACGCCGGCGGGTGCCGCCTCGTCGACACCCGCGCTGCTCGTCATGGTGCTCCCGAGCGCCTACGTCATCAGCCCCAAGCTGGTACCCCAGGTCAACACCGACCTCCTGCTCGAGCGTCGAGGCCACGTCCACCTCGCCGCTCACCATCCAGTACGTGGTCAACCCGAAGGCCGTCTGGTCCGACGGCGTGCCGGTCACGGCAGACGACTTCATCTACGCCTGGCAGTCCCAGCGGGGCGACGGTGTCGACGTCGACGGGCAGCCCGACCAGGTCGCCTCCACGCTCGGCTACCGGGACGTGGCCTCGGTCACCGGATCACACGGGGGCCGACGGTGACGCGTGGTGTTCGCCACGCCCTTCACCGACTGGCGGATCCTCTTCGACCACATGGTGCCCGCCCACATCGCCCGCAAGGTGGGGTGGAACACCGGCTTCGCCACCTTCGACCCGGCTGTCGACGTGTCGGCGGGCCCGCTGCTGGTCAGCTCGGTGTCGGCCGCCGGCACGGCCGTCCTGGTCCGGAACCCGTCGTGGTGGGGCACCCCCCGGTGCTGGCCGCGGTCACCGTCTCCGACGCCGGACCCGGCTTCGTGGATCGGGCCGCTGGCAACCACCGACACGGCTGTGTCGCAGCCCAGGTCGTTCACGCTGGCCTCGCTCGACGCAGCCTCTGCGCTGCCCAACTCCCAGAGTACGATCCACCCCTCGCTCACCCTCCAGTCGCTCGACTTCGACGTGCAGTTCGACCATGGCAGCCACGCCGCAGCCCGCCAGGCCATCGCCCACGCCGTCGACCGGACGCGCCTTGCTGGCCAAGCTGTTCGGCTCGGTCGACCCGTCACTGGTGGTGAACGACAGCCACCTGGCGGTTGCCTGGCAGAACTCGTACGCAGCATCGACGGCGGCGGGGAGTACGACCAGCCCGACCCGGCCTCGACGGACAAACTGCTCGGAACTCTCGGCTACACGAAGGGGCCCGACGGTCGCTATGTCGACGCGGCGGGCAAGCCGCTGATGGTGCGCATGGCCGTCGAAGAGGGCGACCCGTGGATCGACGCCACGGCGGCGGCTCTGGTGGCACAGCTCAAGGCTGCTGGGATCACGGTGACGCCCCTGCCTGTGGCCGGCGCGGCCGGTCTTGCCGCGGCGGTGGCCACCGACGCCTATGACATGGCGCTGGTGACCCGGATGTCCAGTCCGTTCCCGTCGGCCACCCGGGCGTGGTACTCGAATACCACGTCCCGACACGGCGCGTCCGACCAGGACTGGAGTCAGTTCGACGACCCCGAGGTCGACCAGCTGTTCGTGCGGGCGTCCCAGGCCCTGAATCCGGTCACGGGCGCCGCCGTCTACGGCCAGGTCGACGACCAGCTGTGGGACCAGATGGTGGCGTTGCCGCTGTTCGGCGAGCCCGGGCTGCTGGCGAACGGGGTGCAGGTCGCCAATGCCGCGTACAACCCGTCGGTCGACGGGATCCTGTGGAACGTCGACCAGTGGACCCGCATGCGGCCCGCGCCCGTCACCGGCCACGCCTGAGGTGCCCGGGTGGGTGGCGACGCACGGAGGACCCCCCCTGGCGCGCTACCATGCCCTTCGCCCCGATGACCGCATCGGAGCCACTTCGTCGGAGTGGCGGAATAGGCAGACGCGCTAGCTTGAGGGGCTAGTGTCCGAAAGGACGTGGGGGTTCAAGTCCCCCCTCCGACACCAAATCGCGGGAGATTTCCCGCTCAACGGAGGCGGGCCAGGAGCCCACCGACCGTGGAGCTTCGTCGTCCTCCGAAGACCCACTCCAATGCGCCGGGACCCGTCCGGATCGGAGTGCCCGGACGGACCGTGGGGAGCATGCGAATGGCCGAGCCAACAGCAGGCCGGCGCCACCCCTGGCGACTCTGACGTCGCACTCGACAAGTGTCGGGCGAAGGGAGGCCTGGCGGCGAGCAGGCAACCAAGAGGATTCACCGCTACGGTTCCAGTAGCGCGGGAACTGAGCCGATGACCAGGCGCCGGGGCCGTGGCCCGAGGGGGCCGACGCCACGACCTCGGCTGACCATCAGCCGGAATGGCCGTGCACCTGCGGTCCGTCAAACGACGTCCACATTCGCAACTACTGTTGCCGAGCCGGGCCCGTCGAGCTGAAGGTCCCGCCGCCTGATGCTCCGGGTCCGGCACTAATTCACTGGACTATCTGCCTCTTGCACACCCTCGACCAGCGTGGCGGGCATCGATTCCATTCGGTCGAGACGTTCGGAGGTGTCTGCGATGCCTTCGTCAGCGTTCTTCTCGACGGAGTAGTTCGCCACGGTGGCGGTCAGGACGCCGATCAAGCCGGTCCCGGCGAGTATCAGAACGCCGGCCACGTCACGGCCGGCAGCCGTCACGGGGAACCGGTCGCCATGGCCAGCCCTGGTCACGGTCACGATGGCCCACCACGGGGCATCCGGCAACGAGTGGACGTTGGAGTCGCCCGCAGAGGATTGAGCATCGGCAGATTGATGACGGTGAGGCTGACGACGTCGTGGATGACGAATCTCCTGCGTTGCGGCGCCAGCCCGTTCGTCGAACGTGCGTTGGAGCGAATCCCAGAGGACCTGCTCTACGCAGCCTGGGGTACGCCACGATGGGAACCAAGCAGTCGCAGGCCCGACGTTGGGGCACGAGTATCGTCGGATACGCTGAATTCCGTGGGTGATACGGGAGATCTTCCCTTGCTGGCCATCGTGCACAACGCCGATTCGGTCAGTAGTTTTGACCTGGCGGAGGCAGCAGAGGGATTGTCTCGGATCATGTTCGTCATCGACGGCGACTCGTCGATGACCCGCCTCCTCCTCCACTTCGGACCGGTGGCGGACATCACGGGATTGAACGATTCGGAGGCCGTGGACAAGGTCCGTGAGCTGGAACCGGACGGGATCACCACGTTCATCGACGCCCTCCTCCAACGCACCGCGGCACTGGCCGACGCCTTGGGGCTTCCCTTTCATTCCCCCGATGTAGCCGTCACGCTGGTTGACAAGTACCGCCAGCGCCAAGTGCTTCGTGGGGCGGGGCTGCCCGGACCCCGGTTCCGGCTCATCGAGCCCGGAGCTCTGGTGCCGGACGACCTCGGCGGAGAACTGGACTTTCCCGCCGTGGTCAAACCGCAGGCCGGCGCAGCAAGTAGAGAGACGACGATGGCCTCCGACCAGCACGAGCTGCTCGACGCCGTGACCCGCGCTCGTGCAGCCGGTATCGGCGCGATGGTGGTCGAGGACTACCTCCCGGACTCCGAACTCGCCATGGCTCCCGACTACGGCAGTTTCGTCTCCGTCGAGAGCGTCATGGGCGCCGGACGGCTTCGTCATCTTGCCGTGATGAGCAAGTTCCCGTTGGTGCCCCCATTTCGCGAGACCGGCCACTTCACGCCGTGCCACCTTCCGACTGCGACCGTCGATGAGGTCCTCGACGTGGTGACGGCTGCAGTCCGGGGTGTGGGCATCACCGTGGGCGGCCTCCACACCGAGGTGAAGTTGACCCCGTTCGGGCCCCGGATCATTGAGGTCAACGGGCGAACTGGCGGCGCAGTGCCGGACGTACTCACCGCGGCTGGGGGCTGCTCGCTGATCGAGGCTGCGATGAGTGTGGCTCTGGGTCAGGCTCCGAGCAACGAGGGCCTCTCGTCCTGCGCCCGGGTGGGGTACAGGATCAACGTGCAACCTCCGATGTCAGCGCACGTCGTGCACTCCATCGAAGGGTTGGATGCAGTGTCCGAACTCCCAGGAGTGCTTGCGGTGAACCTCCTCCGAAATCCAGGCGAAGCCGTCGACTGGCGGCTTGGCTCGGACGAACATGTCTTCCACGTGATCGGTGCGGTCGAAGGCCTCGACGACCTCCGCACTATCCGCCGTCGGATCGACGACCTGGTGTCCATCACCTACGAGTGACGAGGGGGATGGGCGCGTCGACCGAGAGCCACCACTCCACCGGGTACCGAGATCCACGGTCACCGGGGACGACGCCGTCCGCCAACGGGAGGCACGTGCCGGGCGGCCATCCCAAGGTTTCGGTACGCACGTGGCTCCAGGCCACGGTCAGCCGGGGGACGATGGCACCCGAGTTGCCCGATGGGACGTTCTGGCGTCGTGAGGCATCGCCTCCGGATGGGAGCGCAGGGCAGTAGCCGCCGGTTCCGTCAGAGCCCGAGGAACCGGTCGATCGACTTCAGGGTCCTGTCCTTCACCTGGTCCATCCTGAGATCCGTCGCCCGGATCACGGCGCGCCGTCGCGACTCGGCGGTGGTGAGCATCAGTCCGCCGACGAGGATGAGCAGCGTCCCGAGGAGGACCAACGATCTGATGTCGATCCCCGTGAACGGGAGTCGTGCCGTCGCGGCGGCGGTCTTCGTCGCATCGGTGAACGGGAGCGCGGATGTCGGGTGCGACGTGGGAGGTGCCGTGACCGGGGGGGTGGACGTCGGGGGATCCGTCACCGCACCCGCCACATGCGACGCAAGGGTGGTCGTCGTCGTCGTGCTTGTGCTCGTGGACGTGCTGGTCGACGTCGACGTGCTCGTGCTCGTGGACGTGCTCGTGGACGTGCTCGTGGACGTGCTGGTCGACGTGCTGGTCGACGTGCTGGTCGACGTGCTCGTGGACGTGCTGGTGGTGGTGGGCGGGGAATTGCAGGTGAAGATGGGGTGGACGGTGCCCGCCTGACGGAGCCAGGGACTCGGACCGATCAGGGCGTCGATCTGGATGTAGCCGCAGTAGTTGGGATACGGGATCGACAGCGTTCCCGACGTACCGGTCGCGATCCCGACGACCGGTTGGTTCGGATCACGAGGCTCGTTCATGAAGAGCATCCACACGCAGTCGGGTTTGTCGATTGGGCACGCCGGAGTCGGAATGGTGAGGTGGGCGATCTGCGCCGTCGTGTCGAACCGGAGCACGGGGCGAGCGCTGAACATCCGGTGTTTGGCACCCACATGTGTCCGAGCAGAGGTTCCGCTCCAAGCCACGCCACCGGTGACCATGGCCGCGCCGACGCAAATCAACAGCACGGCTGTCGTTGCGGCGACTCTGTACAGCGCTCGTCCTTGCATGGCCCCTCGTGTCACTCCCAGGCAAAGACTATGTGGTGCAACCGGTGTAGCGCCACCTCGGAATGACGTTGTAGCGGCGACGTCGTGGGCGTCCCCAAATTTGAGGGTCGCCGGTCCGAGTTGGCGAGCCCTGCCTCCACGTCGTGGGAGTGCCACTGCGTGACAGTGGGGGCTGCTCGGTACGGTACGTGGGTGCCTCCAATGGAGAGACCCGACCCGGTACCACTCGGCAGCAGCCCGGGGCAGGCAGACGTGCCTGTTCCCAGAACACCGATCGCTGCGCACCGCCTCTGCACGGTCCATCCACCGGCCGGGCGACACGGGCCGATCCGCCTCAGCTCGGAATGGAACGTGGGTGACCAGCTCGAGCAGCACTGCTGACTGCGGGACAAGGGGTTCCGGGGGGCGTTTCCGTCGGCCGCCCGGACGCGGCCCGATCGTGGGGTGTGCCGGATCAGCGGTCGGTGCGGGGTCCGGCGTGTGCTCGACGGACCGGTCACCTGTGCTTCAGTGGACGAGCAACTCACGAGCCTCTCGGAGTGCGTAGTACAGCAGTACGTATCCAGCCAGTGGGTCTGCCCACCACCATCCGAATGAGGCATTGAGGACGAGTCCCACCAGTACGGTGCTGGCCAGTATTCCGTCGATGAGGGTGATCCGACCTTCGGCCTGGAGTACGGGATTCCCGAGTTCGGCACCGGTCGCAGCCTTGCCCGCAGCCAATGTGAACATCACGACCGCCGTCGCCGCAGTCCATGCGATCCCCAGGGGGCTGTGGTGGGGATGGAACCCGACGACCAGTACCGCCGTGCTCTGGATGGCGAGGTATACCGCGAGGACGACGAATGCGACGCCGATCATCCGCATCGCACGCAGTCGTCGATCCTGGGACACGTCGGCGAGTTCCCACAGCACCACCGTCGAGGCACCGATCTCGATGAGGCTGTCCAGTCCGAACCCGGCCAACGCAACCGAGCGGGCCTCGATGGCGGCGACGGCCAGCACGACGACGCCGACCGCGTTCCAACCGAGCGTGGCCACTTCCAGTCGGCGACCCTGCCTGAGGAGATGCGGGTCGTCTCCGGTGGATCCCGCAGTCATGGTCGGGTCAGTGTTGCAGAGTCCCGGTCATCGGAGGTGGGGACCGAGGTCGGGCCTCTCCTTCGAACGGTGCCGGGGGAGGGATCGGCATCGGTGCGACGGGAGCGTGTGCCACCCGGGGCCGGCTTGACGTGACCGGTGGATCCGGCGCCGTCCCCGCGACCTCCCGCCCCGCGCTCACCCAACTGCCATCCGTGACGCAGGGTCTCGTCGGAATCGCCGCCGCCCCGGGTGTCCTGGCGGCTGGGCGGTCGGGTCGATGCCATCACGGTGGGACGCATGGTCTCGGGAGCGCGAGGACGTGGCCGTGTAGCGTCACCGGGCATGAGTGAGCGCGTGACGGACGGCTCCGGGCCTTCGATGCGGGCGGACAAGCTGGTCGGTTGGATCATTCTCGGGATCGAGTACGCCATCGTCGCCAGTCTGCTGCTCGTGGCCGGCATCGTGCTCGTGCGGACCGTGGTGACCTTCCTCCGCTATGGACACGACTTCCCGAATGCCGTCGTCGTGGCCATCGACGGCATCCTGGTGGTCATCATCATCCTTGACATCGCCCACACGGTCTTCGGGCACCTGCGGTCGTCGGTCTTCCCCGTCCGGCCGTTCCTGATCATCGGCATCCTCGCCGGCGTCCGGGACATCCTGAGCGCTTCCGCCCACCTGACCTTGAGCGGCCCGCTCTCGCAGCGGGAGTTCTACAACACCCTCATCTCGCTCGCCGTCGGTGTGGGCGTCGTGATCTTCCTCCTGCTCGGCCTGCTGATCCTCCGATTCAGCGGGCCGACGGATGCGGACGACAGTGGAGCGGAGCCACACCGGACCTGAGCGAGGGCCCATACGGTCCGGCGTGACCGTTGGACTCCTCCGGACACGGGTCGCCGTCCCCGGGCCCGATCCCTGCCCAACGAGGTCCGCCCCGTCCATCGGTGACCGCCGACGTGGGCACCCACGGTGCACCGGGTGTCCCGGCCGCCCCTACGATCTGGGCGACGCCACCGTGGCGCCGGTCGGACGGACGGAACGACGACAGGGTGACGGACCACGACACGGATGACGAGGGGCGGGAAGTCACGCCGTCGACCGACCATGTCCGGTGGTCCTGCCCGTTGTCCCGCACGCCGCTCGACACGGCGGGCTCCTCGTGACGTCGACTCCCGGTCCGGTCCTGGCCTTCGACGAGGTCTGCGTGCGGTTCGGTGACACCGAGGTCCTCCGGTCGGTCACCGCCGAGGTGGCTGACGCCCGGGTCACGGTGCTGGCCGGACCCTCTGGCTCGGGCAAGACCACGCTGCTTCGGCTGTGCAACCGGCTCGAGGTCCCGACGGCGGGCACGGTTCGGTTCCGGGGTGAGGACCTGGCGACGCTGGACCCGCTGTCCCTTCGCCGGCGGGTCGGAATGGTCTTCCAGCGTCCGACGCTGTTCGCGGGGACGATCGGCGAGAACTTCGCCGTGGCCGCCTCGGCCGACACCGCCACCTACGAGCGCCATCTGGCCATGGTGGGACTGCCCACGGACTGGCTCGACCGCCCGGCTGACGACCTCTCCGGTGGCGAGGCCCAGCGGGCCTGCCTCGCTCGCACCCTGCTGACCGGGCCGGAGGTCCTGCTCATGGACGAACCGACGTCGTCCCTCGACCCGTCGGCCACCCGGACACTCGAGGAACTCGCCGTGCAGGTGGCCCGGTCCGGACTGGCCGTGCTGTGGGTGAGCCACGACCTGTCCCAGGTTCGCCGGATCGCCGATGCCTGCATCGTGCTGCGCGACGGGCGCGTTGCCGACACCGAGGACGCACGCGCCTACCTCGACGACCGGCAGGACCCCGGGGATGACGAGGGACGAGGAGGACCAGGATGATGACGACAGCGACCACCACGGTCACGACGGGCTACGTGGGCTGGCTGGGGCTGATCGCCTCGCTCTCCCTCGTCGGGATCGCCGTGGCCATCTCGATGTGGCAGCACCTCGACCTCGAGCGGTCACTGGTCTGGGCGTCGGTGCGTGCCATCGTGCAGCTCCTGGCCGTGGGCGCCGTGCTCGCCGTCGTGTTCAGCCCCCGCGTCCCGCTGGTTGCGTCCTGGGCCTGGGTCCTCTTCATGGTGGTGTTCGCGGCCGACACCATCCGGCGCCGTGCACCCGAGGTCCCCGGCGCCCGGCGGCTCGCCCTGATGTCGCTCGGCCTCGCCACCGTAGTGTGCCTCGGGGTCCTGTTCGGGCTCCGCATCTTTCCGCTGAACGCGCGGACGCTCATCCCGCTGGCCGGCATGGTGGTCGGTAACTCGCTGACGGCGACGGTGGTAGCGGCCCGTCGGGTGGTCGCCGAGTTCACCGACAAGCGGGCCGAGGTCGAGGCCCGCCTGGCCCTCGGGATCTCCTCCCGCGACTCGGCCCGCCCTTACGTCAGGGACGCCCTGCGGACGGCGATGATCTCCCAGATCGAGTCGACCAAGGCGGTCGGCCTGGTGTTCCTCCCCGGAGCCATGACCGGCCTGATCCTGGCCGGCGAGAGGCCGCTGCAGGCCGTGCTGGTCCAGGCGGCGGTCATGTTCCTGATCCTGGGTGCGGTGGCCACCACCGCGGCGGCCATGAGCCTCGGGCTCTCCCGCAGGCTGTTCACGTCCGATCACCGCCTGGTCCGCCTCTCCCGTCCCGCCGGCTGATCGGCACCATGACTGGTCCGCACCGGGCGCGACGCGGTGGGATGGGATGATGGGGGAGTGGCGGGCCGGGGTGTCCGCCGGGGAGGCAATGGCCCGATGGTGATCTGGTGGTGCGCGCTGGGCGTCGTCCTCGCCGTCGTGTACATGGTCACGTACACGCTCCTGCGTACGTCGGGCGATGGCCGGCGGTGGTCCTCCCGGCTCCGGCACCCCCGGTCCGACCCCGACCGGGACGGCCGCCGGCGCCGGTCGGACTGAGGAACTGGCGGGATCCGACCGGGGCACGGCGCCCCGGCTGGGGACCGTCTTCTCAAGGGTGCCCGACGGACCGCCGATGGTCCACGTGCGGGCCGGAGCGCACCATGGCCCACGAGCCCCTGAAAGCGAGCCCACGGTGACCGGCCCGGACCTCCTCGACGACCAGGCGCGCCCCGCCGCCGGGGCTGCAGGGACCGCATCGGTGAGTCGGCCGACGGAGGCCGAAATCGGCAGTGGCCGCCTCCCGCGTCGGGTCCTGCAGACCGCCGTGGTGGCCCTGCCCGTCGCCTTCCTCGCCGTGCTGGCGTGGACCCACCGCAGCATGTACTTCGACGGCTACCTCTACCTCCACGTGGTCCAGAACGTCCTGGCCGGCCACGGGCCGGTGGTCAACAGCGGCCAGCGGGTCGAGGCGTTCACCAGCCCGTTGTGGACGGCCGTCCTCTCGGTGGCCGGCTACGTCACGCCGTTCCCCCTCACCTCGCTCGCCGTCGACCTCGGGATCCTCGGCACGGTGACCGGCCTCGCCCTCGCCACTGCCGCCTCCTTCCGCTTGGTGCGCCGGATCGCGCCAGGTGCCTTCGTGCTCCCCGTCGGCGCCCTGGTGTTCGTGGCCGTGGCGCCGGTGTGGTCACTCGCCTCGCTGGGCCTCGAGACAGGACTCGTGTTCCTCTGGTTGGGAGCCTGCCTGGTGATCCTGGTCCGATGGGCGGGTGAGGTCGGCGGCGTCGCCACCCGGTCGGGGCTCGTCATCCTCGGCCTCGGCCCCCTCGTCCGGCCCGAACTCGCCCTCGGCACGGTCGTCTTCCTCGGCGTCGTCGTGTTCGTCGACGGCAGGCACGGGTGGCGGAACCGGGTGGCGGTCGTGGCCTGGGCGTTCGCCCTCCCGCTGGTCTACGAGGTGTTCCGCATGGGCTACTACGGGATGGTGGTGGCCAACACGGCAGTGGCCAAGGAGGCGTCGACGGCCCGTCCCGGTCAGGGGATCGCGTACCTCACCGACTTCCTCAGTCCGTACTGGCTGGTCGTACCGGCCGCCGCCCTCCTGGCCGGCGCCTACCTGCCGCTGGCGGCTGGCCTGGGGTCCCGTGACGCCGGGGCGCGTGATCGCGCCGCGCTGGTAGCTCTGCCCGTGGCGGCCGCTCTCGATGCCGCCTACGTCGTCGGGATGGGCGGCGACTACGTCCATGCCCGCCTGCTCATGGCACCGTTCTTCGCCGTGTGCGCCCCGGTGGCCGTGGTGCCGCTGGCACGCCGATTCCTGGTGTCCCTGGTCGTGGTGCCCTGGGCGGCGGTCTGCGCGCTGTCGCTGCGGTCGGCTGACGACCGGCCCGGCTCGACCAGCCCCTTCGTCGTGGTGACCGGCCGCGGCCATGTCGGCGCCGGCGCCGGGGACTGGGGCGCCGTCCGGGCACAGGCGACCTGGCTGGTGCCATCGGGCACCTACCTGCAGGAGGACCCGGCCACGGCACCGCAACGGCTCACCGGACCCCCCGCCCCGGGCCTGGCCACACCGACCGTCGCCACCTACTGGGCCGGTCAGGGACCCTACGAGCTGGGCACCGGTGTCCGCGTTCTCGACCTGCTCGGGCTGGCCGACCCGCTCGCCGCCCACATGGAGCTCCGCCGTCGCGGCGTGTTCGTCGGCCACGAGAAGCCCCTGCCGACGCCGTGGATCCTCGCCCTCATGACCGCCCCGGGTACGTCGACGACCCAGATCGCCGTGCTCCAGGAGCAGCGTCCCGCGCAGTTCACCCCACTGCTTGCCGCCGCCACCCCCCGACAGCTGGGCGTTCAGACGGCGTGGGCC
The DNA here is from genome assembly GCA_963835445.1 of uncultured Actinomycetota bacterium. Classification (GTDB taxonomy): domain Bacteria; phylum Actinomycetota; class Acidimicrobiia; order Acidimicrobiales; family RAAP-2; genus Bog-756. The sequence goes on along the minus strand of CAWIFO010000007.1, from coordinate 798,071 downwards.
CGGGCCGCCCTGGCCTGTCCGACGATCCACACCCTCGAGTTCGGGCCGGACCGGCCGCTGACGTTCCGGGCCTTCGTGTCGGACCTCTCCGGCGCCGTGTCGCGTACCGTCGTGCGGGTCCCGCCCGACCCCGAGGTCGCGTACCACCGGTTCTGCGGCCCCGGCACCCCGGCATCCGTACGATCTGCCGGCGGCTGACCGGACCGTCGCATCCCCCGCATCCGTTCGGGCCACCACTACGGTGGACCGCCGGCGGGCAGGACGACGAAAGGAGCCAGCGATGGCGACGAATACGGATGTGGTCGTGGTGGACGGAGGTCTCCCCTCGAAGTACGTCTGGCAGATGGAGCTGATCGCCGGGGTCATCACACTGGGCCTCGGCATCGTGCTGGCGCTCAAGCCCTCTCAGTCCCTGAATGTGGTGTGTGTGTTCATCGGCATCCTGCTGGTCGTCGGGGGCATCTTCCACTTCATCCGCGCCCTCGACCACGAGGAGCAGCACCGGGCGTGGATCGCCGTCGCCGGCCTCCTCGAACTGGTCATCGGGGTCGTCATGATCCGCCACCTGAACTTGACCAAGTCGGTCATCGGGCTGCTGATCGGCATCGTCTGGATCGTCCAGGGGATCGTCGCCCTCCTGTCCGGCATCATGGGCGGCGTCAAGGGCACGCGCTGGCTGGGCCATCGCCTTCGGCCTCATCAGCCTGGTCGCCGGCATCGTCGTGGTGTCGGTGCCGCAGAACTCGGTCAACGCCCTGGCCGTGCTCCTCGGGATCTGGTTCATCGTGATGGGCCTCTTCGAGCTGGCCGCCGGATTCGTCCTGCGGTCCGCCCTGAAGCACTCCGCCTCCTGAGGGCACCGAGCGGCCCGCGCGTGGACCGCTCACCCGTCCACGGGGCCGCCCGGGGGCAGTCCGTGGCCACACGTAGGTAGTTGCGAATCGTTCGCAGTTAGGCCACCATGGCCAGGTGCCGCCCGCCTCCGACCGACGTCGCCCGCCATCCGACGCCCGCCGGGCGGTCCGCTGACGTGGTCGTCCTCAGCCCCCCGGCCCCGCCGATCGCTCCCGTCGGCCGAGTCGCGCGATTCCGTGCCCTGCTCGCCCCGGCACAGTGGCGCCAGGTGTCGTGGATGTTCCTCAGCATCGTCGCCCTCCACGTCGTCGGGTTCGGCGTGTTCCTCGTCTTCGTCGTGCCCGGCCACTACAAGGGTCTCGGCATCGGGGTCTGCGTCCTCGCCTACACGCTCGGGCTCCGGCACGCCTTCGACGCCGACCACATCTCGGCCATCGACAACACGACCCGGAAGCTGATGAACGAAGGGAGGCAACCGGTCAGCGTCGGCTACTACTTCGCCCTCGGCCACTCGACCGTCGTCGTCGCCATCGGGGTGGGGATCGTGGTGGCGGAGCGGACGGTCTACAACGCCGTGTCCCACCGGGGCTCGGCGCTCCAGCAGTTCGGCGGCGTCTTCGGGACCACGGTGTCGGCCACCTTCCTGTTCCTCATCGCCATCCTCAACCTGATCATCCTCGCCGGCATCGTGCGCGTGTTCAAGATGATGCGCAGCGGTGACTACGACGAGGCCGAGCTCGAACGCCAGCTCGAGAACCGCGGGTTCCTCACTCGGGTCTTCGGCCGCTGGATGCGGTCCATCACCAAGGAATGGCAGATGTACCCGGTCGGTGTGGTCTTCGGGCTGGGATTCGACACCGCCACCGAGGTCGCCCTGCTCGCCACCACGGCGCTCCTGGCCTCGCAGTCGCTGCCCTGGTATTCGATCATGTGCCTGCCCGTGCTGTTCACGGCGGGGATGTGCCTCATGGACACCATCGACGGGTGCTTCATGAACGTCGCCTACGGATGGGCCTTCTTCAACCCCGTCCGCAAGGTCTTCTACAACCTGACCATCACCGGTCTGTCCGTGGCCATCTGCTTCTTCGTCGGGACGATCGAAGTGCTCGGGTTGCTGCCGAAGGAGCTCCACCTGAGCGGTCCGTTCTGGGACTACATGGCCGGCTTCAACCTGAACGCGGCCGGATTCGTCATCGTGGGCCTCTTCGTGACGACCTGGGTGGTCGCCCTCGGAGTCTGGCATTTCGGGCATGTCGAGGAGCGCTGGTCGGCGAAGTTGCAGGGCCACGAGGCGTTCGAGGCCGAGGCGTTCGACGAACTCGAGTACGGCCCCGGGACGCCGGCCCGCCCGGGCGTGTGACCTAGAGTCGCCCGGCACGCACCTGGCGACGGAGGGACGGACGTGTTCGAGCACCATCGGGAACACCATGCAGAAGCGGTACGAGCGGACGCGCTGCGCGACTGGCAGGCCCGCCACGACGCGTACGCGGCCATGCTCGACACGGCACGGACGTTCACGGGAACGACTGCGGACGGTCTCCTACTCGCACCGTCCGAGACCCTGTTCCTGCAGGTCAGCGACACGGAGCTGATCGAGGAGCGGCGAGGGAACGGTACCTACGTGGGCCACTCCCAGGGGATCTCGGTGCCGGTGGCGCGCGTCGGTGGACGCCAGATCCGGTACCGGGTGGGTGCCTCCAAGGGCCACTTCGTCCAGGGCGAGCTGTCGCCCACCGCCATCGACACCGGGACCACCTACATCACGTCGACCCGGGTGGTGTTCCGCGGCGCGAACCAGACCCGGGAGTGCGCGTTCGCCAAGCTCCTCGGATTCGACCACGATGACGATGCCGGCACGACCACCTTGTCGGTGTCGAATCGCAGCAGGCCCACGACCATCAGGTACGGACCGGCTTGCGCGGCGACGGTCGACTTCCGGCTCGACCTGGCGCTCGCCCACTTCCGCGGCACGGTCGACGATCTGATCGCCGGACTCGGTGCCGATCTGGCGGCCATCGACTCGGCCCGGCCGGCCACCGGGTCGAGCGCGTCCGCCGACCCGCCACCCGCGGCTCCCGTGGCGCCACCGCCGCCCGCCGCGGACGAGGCGCCGCCGACCCCGGTGCCGGGAGAACCGATGGGCCCGCCGTCGGGCGCGGCGCCGGTGTTGGCCGCCGCCTGGTACCCGGACCCGTGGCACACCGCCCCGCTCCGGTGGTGGGACGGGTCGGCGTGGTCGTGGCAGACCGTCGATCCCGGCGTGCCACCGGACGGCCCGGCCTGAGCCGCCGGGCCACAGCCTCCTGTCCACATCCCGCGACCCTGATCGCCGGACATCCTGGGACGCGCGTACGGCGGTGCGCGGGCCCCGGTGGACACCACCACCCGCGATATGGGAACGTCCTCGCCGACACAGGAACGACCCGTCACAGGGGAGGGGAACAGGGCATGGTCGACGAGGGACTCGAGGAACAGCTGGCCGGACTGGTGGGCCGGCCCGTCGGCCGGGGTGGGCCGTCGGTCGCCCCCGACCCGGTCAACCAGCCCATGATCCGCCACTGGGCGGCGGCCTTCGCAGACGCCAACCCGGTGTACACCGACCCCGGGGCCGCGGCGGCGTCCCGCTTCGGCGGGGTGGTCGCACCGCCGCTCATGCTCCAGACCTGGACCATGCCGACGCCGGTGCTCGAGGGCATCGCCGAACGGGGCGGCTCGCCCGTCGCCGTCGATGGTGGGACGGCCCTTTCGGTGCTGGACCGGGCCGGTTACACGGGAACGCTGGCCACCAACTCCGAGTTCGAGATCTCCCGCTACCTGCGGCTCGGAGAGATCGTCTCCTCCGAGACCGTGTTCGAGTCGATCTCGGAGGAGAAGGCGACCCGGATGGGACGTGGGCGCTTCGTCACCTGGGTGACCACCTACACGGTGGGCTCCGGCGAGGTGGTCGGCCGCCAGACCTTCCGTATCCTGAAGTTCGACCCGTCGGGAGCGACATCGTGATCCCGGCCCGGGCCACCTCTCCCGCCGTGGCGTCGATCGCCGTGGGCGACGCCCTGCCGGAACTCGGCATCGCGGTGACCGCCACGCTCGTCGCGGCCGGCGCCATCGCCACCCGCGACTTCATGCCCGTCCACCACGACCGCGACTTCGCCGTCGCCCAGGGCGCGCCCGACATCTTCATGAACATCCTCTCCGACACCGGCTACTGCAGCCGCTTCCTCACCGACTGGGCCGGACCCGACGCCATGCTGAGCCGCCTGGCAATCCGCCTCGGCGTCCCCGTCTTCCCGGGGGACCGGCTCGTGTACACCGGCGAGGTGACCCAGGTCGACGACGACGGTGACGAGGGCGTCGTCTACGTGGCCTTCCGGGCCACGACGCCGCTCGGCGAACACGTCACCGGCACCGCCACGCTGACCCTGCCGTCGGGATCCTGAACGTGTCCGCGCCGGGTGCACCGTCCCGGACGGCTCCGGCGGCCAGAATGGCTCCCGTGACCGACTGGCAGGCCATCACCCGACGCAATGCCCGATCCGTCCAGACGACCGTCGGCTGGATCTTCTGGGACCCCGGGGCCGTCGCCCGCTACCGGGCCGAGGGGCTGCCCGAGGGATTCGCCGGACCGCTCGGCTACATCGCCGCCCGGTGCGCCCCGCTGGCCCCGGCCGGGGCGGCGGCCGTCACCGCCGCCTTCGGCTCCATCAGTCCGCTCGGGATCGCCACCGTCTTCGACCTGCTGGACGGCGACGGGATCCGACGCATGGGTGCCGCGCGCGACGCGGCGGTGGCCGAGGGTCTGGCCACCCACGCCCCCGGCCTCGTCGAGCCGCTCGTCGACTTCGGACCCGACCTGTGGGCCGTGGTCGACGCCCTACCCCTCGTCGGACGTGTCCTCTTCGGCGCCCACCTGGCAGCCGGCCGTCCCGACGACCGGCTGCTCGCCGGATGGCACGCCGTGAACTGCCTGCGCGAGTGGCGGGGCGACACCCACTGGGCGATCGTCGTGGCATCCGGGCTCACCCACGCGGAGGCCTCCATCCTGCACAACGCGTGGCTCGGCTACGAGACGGACTGGCTGGCCCGCTCACGCGGCACGGCCCCCGAGGACCTCGAGGCCGGCTGGGCGGCGCTGACCGCCAAGGGTCTGGCCGGGGGCCGCACCGTGGCCCCCGAGGGCATCCTGCTCCGCCAGTGGATCGAGGACGAGACCGACCGGCGCACCACACTGCCGTGGGAGCTGTTGGGGGCGGATCGTTCGACCGAGTTCGCCGAGCGGTTCGAGCCTCCGTGCGGGCTCCTGCTGGCCAGGGTCGACGCGACGGCCGGCCCGAATTACCAACCGGCGTCGAGAGTGCGCTCGTCATGACGTCCGACGCGACCACCGTCCCCGGCCGACGGGCGCTCGTGACCGGTGCCACCCGGGGGATCGGTCGGGCCACCGCGCTCGCGCTGGCCGCCGCCGGGTGGGACGTGGCGATCACCGGCCGGACCGTCCGGCGGGGTGAGGGCCGGGACGACTCCGACACCGGTGCCGGCCGGCCCCTGCCCGGCAGCCTGGAGGAGACGGGGGAGGGTATCCGCGCCGCCGGCCGGCGGTGCCTGGAGCTCGTCGCCGACCTGCACGACCAGGCGGCCCTGGTGGCCGCCGTCGACCAGGTACTCGGCGCCTGGGGCGGCGTCGACCTGCTCGTCAACAACGCCGTGGACACCGCCCCGGGCAGCATGGTGCCGATCGTCGACCTGTCGGTGGCCCAGCTCGAGGCGAAGCTGGCGGCCAATGCGGTGGCCCCGTTCGTCCTGATCCAGGCCGTGCTGGGAGGCATGCTGGCAGCCGGAGGCGGCACCATCGTGGACGTGACCTCACACACTGCGACGGCGGACCCTCCCGGACCGGTGGGTCAGGGCGGCTGGGGCGTCGCCTATGCGGCCTCCAAGGCGGCGTCCCACCGGTTCGCCCCGCTGCTGGCCGTCGAGCTCGGCGACCGGGGCATCCGGGCCTACAATGTCGACCCCGGGTACGTGGAGACCGAGCGTCAGGTGGTGAACGCCGCCGCTCTGGGCCTCGTCGGCCACTACCGGGGGGCGCCGCCTTCGGTGCCGGCTGCCGCCATCACCTGGATGGTGGACCATCCCGGGGCACTGGAGAACGGCTCGACCGTGCGGGCCCAGAAGCTCGCCCTCGTCGAAGGGCTCCACGAGGACTGGCGTACGCCGTGATCGACCCGGCGCCGCCGGCTCCCGATCGATCCCCCGACGACGTCCCCGTCGTCACCGTCTACTGGCGTCCGGGCTGTCCTTTCTGCATGACACTGCGGCGCGGCCTGCGGCGTTCGGGACTCGCCACACGGGAGGTCGACATCTGGTCGCAGCCGTCGGCCGCGGCCTTCGTGCGCGCCCACGCCGGGGGTAACGAGACGGTGCCCACCGTGGACGTCGGCGGGACCGTGCTGGTGAACCCGTCGGCCCGACGGGTGGTCGACGAGGCCGCCGCGGCCGGCGTGACCGTATCGCGCCAGCTGCGGCGGTGGTGGCGCCCGTCGGGGGAGTGAGCCACCGCTGAGCCCGGGGGCCTCGACGGTCAGCACGGGAGCTGTCAGAGGACGGGCTCGTCCGGGACCCCGAAGTACTCCTGATAGTCCCGTCCCCGCTCGCGCAGCTCGCCGGCGTCGAGCCCGGTGTCGGCGAAGCTGTACCGGCTGCCGCCACCACCGCCGTCGCCCGGATGGGTGGCGAGGAACGCTCTCATGCGGGACTCGGCGAGGTCCGTGAACTCGAGGCCCAGTGCGTCGTAGACGGCAGCGATGGTGGCGAACGGGTCGGCCAGGAACTCGGCGAACTGGACGTCGACCACCTGGTCGGCCGGGACCGTCCCGTCACGGCGCGCCTCGACGGAGCGCTCCAGGCCGAGGAGGATGTCCTCGGCGTACTGCCCTGCGGCACGACCCACCGAGCTGCGGTCGCTCGCCATGGACCGGAGCAGGGCCACCAGGGCGCTGATCGAGGCGATGACCCGCACCGGGTCCCGGTGGGTCTGGACGATGAGGGCGTCGGGGTACTCCTCGAGGAGGGCGCCGAGGCTCCACAGGTGGGCGGGGGACTTGAGGAGCCACCGGTCCCCGGCGTGGCGGCTCTGCAGGTGCTGGAGGTAGACGCGGTGCCACCGGTAGGCGGGGGCCATGTCGGCTTCGTGCAGCAGCCACCGGTCGTACTCCGGCACGTCGTACTGGGTCGGGAAGATCATCGACCGGAAGTCACCCCCGGTCATCCGGACGCACTCCTGTGCCAGGCGGGCCCCCAGGGGGTGGAAGTCGGTGAACCCGGGGATGATGAGGTCGGGCATGGCGGCGATGGCCTCGGCCTCCTCGATCCTCGGGTCGGTGTCGTAGGTGGCCGACTCCGGCGGGGGCACGGGGCGGTCGACCTCCCAGGTGAGGGGAGCCCGGTTGGCCGGGTCCTGGGCCAGCAGGTCGTACAGGATGGTGGTGCCGGTCCGGGGCTGGCCGACGATCACGATCGGGCGCGTGACGGCCCCCTCGGCCACCTCGGGGTGGTCGGCGCGCCAGGCCACGATCTCCATCCGGTTGCCGAGGTAGCCGGCCATCTCCGCTTCGACGATGGTCCTCCCCAGTTCGTTGAGCCGTGCGGGCCCGGCCAGGTCGTCGAGCAACCGGTCCAGGCCCTCGCGCCAGGTCGGCTCGCCCATGTCGTCGAGGCCGGTGGCCGCCATGGCCGTCGCCAGCAGCGCGTCGGCGTCGAACCGCCCCGTGCCCCCGGTTGTCGTCGTGTCGCCCATCGGCTCAGGCCTCCCGCACGGAGCGGACCGTGGCCCGGACCACCGGTGCCTCCGGGTTGTCGAGCCACCGCACCACCACGAACCCCCGACGGCGGCCTCCGGTGTCGAGCCACACCGTCGTGCCGTCGTCGGCGGACGGGGGGCGCTCGGCGGCCACGACCACCCGGGCGGTCCCGTCGGTTCTGAGTGCGACGCCGGCGTTGGTGACCGAGCTGGACCGCCGTCGGGTGTCGATGCACTCGTGCCAGATGTTCTCCACGGTCACGCTCCAGTACCGGGTGCCGGGCGGGGTGAATTCGACCTCGAGGGCCTCGTCGGGGGCGAGCCGGTACGTGCCGAGCACATACAAGTTGTCCGGGGTGGTGTTCTCACCCCCCAGGGCGCCGGCCTCGATGGTGACCAGCTCGTTCGGCCGATCGAGCGCCTCGGGCAGGACGGTCCGGTGCAGCGTCATCAGCTTGGCGATGGTCCAGGCCATCGACGTGAGCTGCTCGCCCACCGAGGCGTCGCTGGGCTGCGCCGGCGGGCCGATCGGGTCGATGTTCTCGATGGTGAACCCGGCGGGTTCCTCGGCGGAGCGGTCGGCGACGTACTGGCGCACCACGATGCCCGAGGCGTCGTCCGGAATCGCCACCCAGGTGGCGCCGTCCAGCTCGGCGTCGGTCGGCTCCGCGGCGGCGAGGACGAAGGCGAACCGCCCCTGGTCGTCGGGCACCAGGTCGCGGTCGGACACGTGGGCGGCCATGCGCCGCGGGGTCAGGCCCCGGCCGGCCAGCACCTGGAACCCGAGGTAGGTCACCGTCCCGCGCCGTCCCGACACCCGGTAGCGGTGGGCACCGTCGATCATGGCGAGGTGGTACTCGCCGTCAGGGTTCGGACCTCCGACGAGGCGCGCCTCGGTGTTCATGGGGAAGAACCAGGGGCGCTCGGGGTCGACGTCGAGCGACAGCTCGGCGCACAGGGCGGTGACCCGCGCCAGCACACGGAAGCCCTCCACCAGCTCGAGCTCGGTCTCCGCCTCGGACCGGACCATGGCGGCCATGTCGTCGAGCATGGTCCGGACCAGTCCCCAGCCCTCCTCCGTCGCCCGTCCCCGTTCCTCGACCGCACCGGACATCGGCGCCTCCCTCCCGCTGCGACCGCGAGGATACGCACGCCGGGCGCCCGCACGCCGGACCGGGCCCGGAGGGGCCCGTCCGCCGGGGCTACGCGCCGGTGACGACGTAGCGGGCGGCCGGCGTGCCCGGTGGGTGCGTGACCCCGGGCACGCCGTCGGGGTTGGCCACGCAGACCTCGCCCTCGAGGCCGTCGGGGTCCCGGAAGAACACGCTCAGTACCGGGCCGAAGTCGGTGACGAAGGAGTCGGCCGCACCCCGGGCGATCAGCCGGTCGCGGATGGTCTCGAACGCCTCCACCGACGCCGCCTGCAGCGCGAAGTGGTCGAGGCGACCGCGGCCGAACATCGGCGTCTGCCGCTCCGCCTCGGTGTTGCCCTCGATCTGGAAGACGTTGAGCTCGGCCCAGGGCCCGATCCGGACGACCGAGAGCCGCACGGCGTCGTTCCCTTCCGTCTCGGGGGCGTCGCGCACCACCTCGGCCTCGAAGACCTCCTCGTAGAACCGGTGCAGCCGGGCGGCGTCACTGGTGAGGATGGCCACATGGTTGAGCCCGACGGTCAGCATGCGCTCAGCGTACGGCAGCGGGGGAGGGCTTCTGGAAGACTCGGCCCATGGCCCCCGCCCACCCCACCGACCTCCCGTTCCACGACCGGACCGACTTCGCCGACGCCGATCGGGGCCTCCTCGGGTCCCTCCATCCGTGCGTCGTCACCGACGCCTCCGGCCGGGTGGTATGGGACAACGACGCCTACGCGTTCCTCGAGGGAGCGTGTCCCGACACGGCCCACCCGAGCCTCTGGCGCCAGGGCCAGCTGGTGGCGAAGCAGGGCCTCTACCAGGTGTGCGACGGGATCTACCAGGTCCGAGGGCTCGACCTGTCGAACATGACGCTGGTGGAGGGCGACACCGGGGTGATCGTCATCGACCCCCTCATCAGCGCCGAGACGGCCGCCGCCGCGCTCGCCCTGTACCGCTCCCACCGCGGGGAGCGCCCGGTGACCGCGGTCATCTACACCCATGCCCACGTCGACCACTTCGGCGGCGTCCACGGCGTGCTCGAGGCCCCGGTCCCGATCCTCGCACCCGACGGCTTCATGGAATCGGCTGTCGCCGAGAACGTCTACGCCGGGGTGGCCATGAGCCGGCGGGCCATGTACATGTACGGCGTCGCGCTCGAGAAGGGCCCGGCCGGCCAGATCGGCTGCGGCCTGGGGATGGCGACCTCCACGGGCAGCATCGGGCTGGTGGCCCCCACGATCATCGTGTCCCGCACCGGCCAGGAGGAGGTCCTCGACGGGGTGCGCATCGTGTTCCAGGTCACTCCGGGGACCGAGTGCCCGGCCGAGATGAACTTCTTCTTCCCCGACCACCGGGCCCTGTGCATGGCGGAAAATGCCACCCGGAACCTCCACAACCTGGTGACGCTGCGCGGCGCTGTCGTCCGCGACGCTCGGGTCTGGTCGGCCTATCTCGACGAGGCGATGTCCCTCTTCGCCGCCGATACCGACGTGGCCTTCGCCTCCCATCACTGGCCGACCTGGGGGTCGGACCGGGTGGTCGAGTACCTGTCGCTGCAGCGGGACCTCTACGCCTACCTCCACGACCAGACGCTCCGGCTCATGAACAGCGGGCTCACCGGCGCCGAGGCTGCCGAGGCCATGGAGCTGCCGCCCGTCCTCCAGCAGGCATGGCACACCCACGGCTACTACGGCTCGGTCAGCCACAACGTGAAGGCGATCTACCAGCGCTACCTGGGCTGGTTCGACGGGAACCCGGCCCGGCTCTGGGCGCACCCGCCGGCCGAGGCGTCGACCCGGTACGTCGAGTGCATGGGCGGCGCCGACGCAGTAGTGGCCAAGGCGGACGGGTACGCGGCGGCCGGCGACCTGCGGTTCGCCGCCGAGCTCCTCGATCGGGTGGTCTTCGCCGACCCCGCACACGCCGCGGCCAAGGAGCGGCTGGCCACGGTCTACGAACGCCTGGCCTACGGGTCCGAGAACGCCACCTGGCGGAACTTCTACCTCACCGGCGCCCACGAACTCCGCCACGGCGTGGACGCGTCGCCGCCCGCGGTGGGATCGGCCGAGCTGCTGGCCGCCCTCACCGTCGAGCAGCTCCTGGACTCCATCGCCATCCGCATCGTCGGGCCACGGGCCTGGGACGAGCGGCTCACCATCGACTGGCGGTTCACCGACCTGGGCGAGACCCACCGGGCCACCCTGCGCAACGGCGTCCTGACCCACCGCATCGTGCACGAGGCGGGCCCCGACCCGGCCGAGCTGACCCTTGCCCTCGAGAAATCGCAGATGCTCGGGGTGCTGCTCGGTGCCGGGCTCGACCAGATCACCACCGAGGGGGACCTCGGCGCAGTCGGGCGCCTCCTCGAGGTGATCGAACCGCCCGACCGCAACTTCGCCATCGTCACGCCGTGACGGACCCCGGGGCCCCCTCCCCGTCCGAGCCGGTCCGGGTCGGCCACCCGGTCGGTGTCCGACCCGCCGGTCGCGGGGCCCGGCATCGGGAGCGAGGTCAGCCCACGAGGTCGACGATGTCCACGACCAGCAGCGTGAGCACCATGGCCCCGACCACGGCGTAGATGGCCGAGAACAGCCACCGCTGGTGGTGGTCGGCCAGCCAGAACCGGCGGATGCCGAGGAAGTCGAAGTACAGCGCCAGGACCCCGATCGGGATCCCGAGGTAGGGCCCGACGCCTTTGGCCAGGCCCAGGAGGGGCAGCACGATCGGGAGCACGATGTAGCTCAGCAGGCAGCGTGTGGCCGACAGGAAGATCGACACCCCGAAGATGCGGTGGGTGGCGGACTCCGGCACGGGCCTGCGCTCGTCCGGCACGCGCAGGGTACGACGCATGAACTGGTCGGCGGGCGACCGCTCGGTGACCGGCGCGGCGGGCCGGGCCGCAGTCCGGTCGGGCTGGGGGTCCGGGGCGACCGGAGCAGCCGAGGTGGCGCCCGTGGTCTCACGGACCGACCCGGCGTCCTCCGCCTCCGTGGCAGCTACCGACGCTGCTGTCGACGTCTGGTCCACGTGACCATCGTAGACGGGTCGGGGCGACACTGGGCACCCGGGGTCAACCTGTATCGTCCCCCCCATGGGAGAAGGCCGATGACCTCCAACGCCGCGCGCCGACAGAGGGCGGCCGTCGCGCGTTCCGGGGTCCAGAGCGCACCATCGGTGCCCTCGGCGGACACCATGTGGCAGGTGCGCGGCGCCGACGGGTCGATCGCCCCGGGGTGGTACCTGTTGCCGCTCCGGCTCTTCCTGGGGGTGACCTTCCTCTTCGCCGGACTGCAGAAGCTGGCCAACCCCGGCTTCTTCCGCACCTCGGCCCCCGGTTCCATCCACGCACAGATGGCGGGGGCCGCGCACACGAGCCCGATCGGGTCGGTCCTGGTCCACCTGGTGGGCGCGGCCCCGCTGCTCGGCGCGGTGATCGCACTGGGCGAGGTGGCGGTCGGCATCGGTGCGTTGCTCGGCCTGCTCACGCGGTGGGCCGCCATCGGCGGGGTGCTCCTGGCATTCAGCCTGTTCCTCGCCATCTCGTTCCACACCAAGCCGTACTACACGGGCTCGGACATCGTCTTCGTCTTCGCCTGGATCCCCTTCGTGCTGGCCGGTGCCGGCGGCGCCCCGGCCTTCGACACCGTGCTGGCCGCCCGCGCCGCCGGGTCGTCAAGCGCGGCCGGCACCGGGGCCGCGTCCCGGGACGGCGTCGTGTCGCGGGGAGCCGTCATCGGTATCGTCGCCGCTGCCGGCGTCGTGCTGGCAGGAGCGGTCGCCGGGATCGGGCGCATCTTCGCCCCCGCCCCGACCTCGAACTCCGCCGGCAGCCTGTCCGGTTCCGCAGTGGCGACGACGACCACCGCCGGAGGGACGGCCACCACAGCCCCGTCCTCCACGAACACCACCGCAGCGGTGCCCAAGGGCACGGCCATCGGTCCGGCCTCGAGCGTGCCGGTCGGGGGCTCCGCGTCCTTCACCGACCCGTCGTCCGGCGATCCGTCGCTCGTGATCCAGCACGCGACCGACCAGTTCGTCGCCTTCGACGCCATCTGCCCCCACGCCGGCTGCACCGTCGCCTACCAGTCGAGTTCCAACATCATCGCCTGCCCTTGTCACGGGTCGGAGTTCGACCCCAGGACCGGTGCCGTCGTGCTCGGCCCGGCGAGCACCGGCCTCACGCCCATCAAGGTCATCAAGGGCTCGAACGGCGACCTCTACGCGGTCTAGCGGGGACCCACCGGACCCGACGCACGTCCACTACGCTACGGGCGTTGCCGGCGTCCGTCGGCGGCCCGCTCCCATGACAGCGACCTCCGCCCCGACACTCCCAGCCCCCGCACCCGGGTCCAGCGACGACGACGCGCGAACCGACTGGGTCTCGGCCATCCCGTTCTTCCTGGTCCACCTGGCCCCGCTTGCCGCCTTCTTCGTGGACGTCACCTGGCGGGACTGGGTGCTGTGCGCCGTGCTGTACGTCACCCGGATGTTCTGCATCACCGCCGGGTACCACCGGTACTTCTCCCACCGCAGCTACAAGACGGGTCGCGTGACCCAGTTCCTCCTGGCCTTCGGCGGGACGACGGCCGCCCAGAAGGGGCCGCTGTGGTGGGCGAGCCACCACCGGATCCACCACCGCTACACCGACCTCGACGGTGACGTCCACTCGCCCCGTGACGGCTTCTGGTGGAGCCACGTGGGCTGGATCCTGTCGACGAAGTACAAGGACACCGATCTCGACGGCATCAAGGACTTCGCCACCTTTCCCGAGCTGCGCTGGCTGGAGCGGTACAACTGGGTGGGCCCGTGGGCGCTCGCCATCGCCTCGTTCCTCCTCTTCGGATGGGGGGGCCTCCTGGTCGGCTTCTTCCTGTCGACGGTCCTGCTGTGGCACGGCACCTTCCTGGTGAACTCGATGGCTCACGTCGTCGGCCGCCGCCGCTACGCCACCCCCGACACCAGCCGTAATTCGTTCGTCATCGCCCTCATCACGGGGGGCGAGGGGTGGCACAACAACCACCACTACCTCCCCGCCTCGGTACGCCAGGGCTTCCGCTGGTGGGAGTACGACCCCACCTGGTACGTGCTGAAGGGACTCGCCGCGCTGCACCTCGTCCGCGACCTGAAGAGCCCGCCGGCCCGCCTGCTCGACCAGGCCCGGGTGCGCGACGGCGCCTTCGACATCGGCATGTTCCGCTCCTACTGGGAGCGCGCCGCCAAGGTCACGGGAGAGCGCATCGCCGACCTGAGCGCGCGTCCAGTGGCGCAGTCGCCAGAGGTGGCGGACACCGCACCAGCGACTGCTCCGGGCACGAGTACCGACCCGGCCGAGTCCGCCGCCCCGAACGCCCCCGACGATCAGCTCTCGACCCTGTCCGGGCTGATCGCCCGGGCGCTCGAGTCCGCCGACCAGCTGGCTGCCTCCACCCGACGCCGGATGGGCTCGAAGGCGCCGGCCGGGACCGACGCCGCCGACGCCGCCCCGGAATGACCGCGGCGCCGACCGCGCTGGCGGAGGTGTCCGTCTGGATCATCGACCTGGACGGCGTGCTGTGGCTGGCGGGTGAGCCCATCGGCGACGTGGCCGGCGCCGTCACCAGGATCCTGGCCCACGGGGCCCGCGTCGTCTACGCAACCAACAATGCATCGCCCACCACCGCGGAGATGCTCGACCGGCTCGCCCGGATCGGAATCGAGGCCGGGCCCGACGACCTGGTGACCTCTGCCCGTGTCGCCGCATCGCTCCTCGAACCGGGCGAGCGGGTCCACCTGCTCGGCGAGGGAGGGACCCGTGAGGCGCTGGAGGAGCGGGGTGTCGAGATCGTCGACGATGGCCGGCGGGACGCCGTCGTCGTCGGCTGGAGCCGTTCCTTCGACTTCGCCACGCTGGCGGCGGCCTCGTCGGCGGCGCGGGAGACCGGTCGACTCATCGCCACCAACAGCGACCCGACGCATCCCACCCCCGAGGGCCTGCTGCCCGGCTCCGGGGCATTGCTCGCCGCGGTGGCCACGGCATCCGGGGTCACCCCCGAGGTGGCGGGGAAGCCGAACCCGCCGATGGTCGAGTACATCCGCCGACACGTCCTGTCCGACGGCGCCGCCGCCGTGATGGTGGGGGACCAGCCGAGCACCGACGGTATCCTGGCCCAGCGCCTCGGGATTCCGTTCGCCCTGGTCGACTCGGGGGTGACGGCGCCGGGCGCCCGTGCCGACGCCTGCCCGGTGGCCGTGCGGACAGCGGACCTGGTCAGCCTGGTGGCGGACGAACTGGACTGACGGGACCGCGGCGAGGGATGGCAACAATTGCTTGCAGCGTGCTTGCTACTAGCTAACAGTCCAGGTAGGATGGGTATATGGGAACCAATGACTCGCTCCAGCGCTACATCGACGCAGGCATCGCCTTCACCAACATGACCCGGAAGAAGGCCGAAGACCTCGTGACCGAGCTCGCGCAGAACGGCGACCTCCAACGGGGTGAGGCCAAGGCACGGGTCGACGAACTGCTCGAACGCAGCCGCCAGGGCACGGAGGTCATCGTGACCACCGTCCGCTCCGAGGTGACCCGTCAGCTCGGAGCCGTCGGCATCACCAATCTGGAGGACCTGGCCAGGCAGGTTGCGGCCATGTTGGGCCGTACCGCCGACGAAGGCCCGGCCAAGAAGGCCGCGGCCAAGAAGGCTCCGGCCAAGAAGGCTCCGGCCAAGAAGGCTCCGGCCAAGAAGGCCGCGGCGAAGAAGGCCGCGCCAAGAAGGCTCCGGCGAAGAAGGCTCCGGCCAAGAAGGCCGCGGCGAAGGCCGCCGACCCGCAGACCCCGTCCGGGTCGGCCGGCTGACGCCTCCCGCCCGCCAGCGCCTGGACAAGGCGCTTGTCGCCCGCCGGCTCGCCGGGAGCCGTCCCCAGGCGGTCGAGCTCATCGCCCGGGGCGTGGTGCTCGTCTCGGGGTCCGTGGCCGACAAGCCGGCGCGACTGGTGTCCCCGGCGGAGCCCATCGAGCTGCTCGGCGACCCGCCGCCGTTCGTGAGCCGGGGCGGCGACAAGCTGCGGGCCGCCCTCGACCGGTTCGAACTCGACCCCTCGGGCCTGCGGGCCCTCGATGCCGGCGCGTCCACGGGCGGGTTCACCGACTGCCTCCTACAGGCCGGGGCCATGCAGGTCGTGGCCGTCGACGTCGGCCACGGACAGCTCCATCCGAAGCTGCGGGGCCATCCCCGCGTGGTCAACCACGAGCGCCTCGACGTACGGGCCGTGACCCTCGACACCGTCGACGGCGCGCCGGTCGACCTGGTGGTGGCCGACCTCTCCTTCATCTCGGCCACCCGGGCCGTGCCCGTCCTGACCGGCGAGGTGGCGGTCCCGGGTGCCCCGGTGGTCGTCCTGGTGAAGCCGCAGTTCGAGGCCGGGCGGATCGAGGCGTCCCGGGGAGGGGCGTCATCCGGGATCCCGAGATCCACCGGCGGACCCTCGGCGAGGTGGCAACCGCGCTCGGCGACGCCGGAGCAGTCATCATGGGGGCCATGCCGTCCCCGATCACCGGCCACTCCGGCAATGTCGAGTTCCTCCTGTACGCCCGCACCCCGGGCGGCCCGGCCGCCCCTGCGCCGTCGGATGCCGCGGCCATGCTGGACACCGCCGTGGCCGAGGCCCACGACGCCGACCCCGGGCCGGTGGCCTGACCATGGCCCGCATCGCCTTCTACGTGCACCCGGCCCGGCCCGAGGCGGCGGCCCTGGCCGAGCGGGCCACCGCCTGGCTCACCGACCGCGGCCACGAGGCCGTGACGGCCCTCCGCCCCGACGGGACGGTCACGGTGGACGGTGCGGACCTGCTCGTGAGCCTCGGCGGGGACGGGACCCTCCTGCGCGCCGTCGACAGCGCCCTGGCCGCCTCGGTGCCGGTCATGGGGGTGAACCTGGGCCTGCTGGGCTACCTCACCGAGATCGAACCGGCCGGGCTCGAGGAGGCTCTCGAGCGCTTCCTCGACGGCCGCTACGAGGTCGAGGAGCGGATGACCCTGGCGGTCGCCGTCCACGGGCCCGACGGTGCCCTGCTGGCACAGGGTTGTGCCCTCAACGAGGCCACCGTCGAGAAAACCGTCCCCGGGCACACCGTGCGGGTGGCCGCTTCCATCGACGGCCTGCCCTTCGTCACCTACGCGGCCGACGGCCTGCTCATGGCCACGCCCACCGGGTCCACCGCCTACAACCTGTCGGCCCGTGGCCCACTGCTGTCGCCCAAGCTGCGGGCCATCGTGCTCACGCCGGTGTCGCCCCACATGCTCTTCGACCGGCCCCTCGTCCTCGATCCCGGCCAGCACGTCCACCTGGAGATCCTCGGGCCCCGATCCGCCGTCCTGGTCGTCGACGGGATCACGCTCTGCACCCTCGAGCCCGGCGCCACTGTCGACTGCAGCGAGGGGGAGCGGCCGGCACGCCTCGTCACGTTCGGCTCCCGGGACTTCCAGGCCATCCTGCGGGCGAAGTTCCACCTGGCCGACCGGTAGGGGTCCGGATGGGTCGCCGACTGGTCGAGCTCCACGTGCGCGACCTGGGCGTCATCGACGAGGTCACCGTCGCACTCGGTCCCGGCACGACCGCCCTCACCGGCGAGACCGGCGCGGGCAAGACCCTGCTGGTCGGCGCCCTCAGCCTGCTGCTCGGCGGCCGGGCCGACTCCGGCGTCGTCCGGGCGGGAGCCGATGAGGCCTATGTCGAAGGGCGATTCGTCGGGGAGGACGGGGAGGACGAGGTCGTGCTGGCGCGGTCGGTCGCCAGCGAGGGCCGGTCCAAGGCGTGGATCGATGGTCGGGCGGCGCCGGTGGGGGCGCTGGCCCGGACCGCATCCGACCTCCTCGAGCTCCACGGCCAGCACCAGCACCGCACCCTCGTCGTGCCCGACGCCCAGCGCCGGGCGCTCGATGCATTCGGCTCCATCGACACCGGGCCGCTCGACGCCGCCAGGACACTGTTGGCCGGGTACCTGCGCGAAGCGGAAGGCCTCGGCGGCGACGCGGCCCAACGGGAACGCGAGGCGGAGCTGCTGGCCTTCCAGGTGGGCGAGATCCACGACGCCGCGCTGGCCGGTCCGGACGAGGACGCCCTGCTCGGGGGGGAGGAGGACCGCCTGGCCGAGGCGTCCGCCCACCGGGGAGCGGCGGCGACCGCACTGGCGGCACTCGTCGGTTCGGACGACGGCGCCGGAGGCGACGGCGCCGTGGACCGACTGGCCGAGGCGTCGGGGGCGCTGGCCGGGCGGGCGCCCCTCGATGCGCTCGACCACCGGGTGCGCTCGGCAATGGGCGACCTGGCCGACCTGGCGTCCGAGCTCCGGACCGTCGTCGAGACGTGGGAGGACGACCCCGAGCGGCTCGAGGAGGTCCGTGCCCGCCGGCAACTCCTCCACGACCTGGAACGCAAGTACGGTCCGGGCCTCGACGAGGTGGCGGCCACCGCGGGGCGGGCACGGGCGCGACTGGAGGAGCTCGCCGGCCTGGGGTCCCGTGCCGCCGATCTGGACGGGGCCATCGCCAACGCCCGGACGGAGGTGGCCCAGGCCGAAGGCGTGGTGGCCCACCAGCGGCACCGGGTGGCCCCGGTGCTCGCCGCCGACATCGAGTCGACGCTGCACGACCTGGCCATGCCGTCAGCCCGGTTCACCATCCGCGTCGAGGGGGAGGGGAGCGCCGACCACGTCGTGTTCGAGCTGGCTGCCAACCCGGGGGAGCCGGCCCGGCCGCTGGCCCGGGCGGCCTCGGGCGGCGAGCTCTCCCGCACCATGCTGGCCGTCCGGCTGGCACTCACCGAAGCGCCCGGCGTGCTCGTGTTCGACGAGGTCGACGCCGGGGTCGGTGGGGAGGCCGCCACCGCCGTGGGCGCGGCGCTCGCCGGCCTCGGGCGCCACGCGCAGGTCCTGGTGGTCACCCACCTCGCCCAGGTGGCGGCGCAGGCCGACCACCAGGTGGCGGTGCGCAAGGTCGAGTCCGACGGGCGCACCCGGTCCGAGGTGACCCCGTTGGACCCCGACGGACGAGTGGTCGAGATCAGCCGGATGCTGTCGGGGAGCCCCGACAGCGTGTCGGCACGGCGCCACGCCCGCGAGCTGCTCGCCACCCGGGGCCCGGCGGTCGACGGCCCCCAGTGACGGCGCAGGGTCCGCACGCCGGAGCCGCCGTGTCCGGTAACCTCGGCGGGTGCCCGATGTGGATGGCAGCGACGTGAACGGACGACAGACGAAGTACATCTTCTTCACCGGGGGGGTGTCGTCATCGCTCGGCAAGGGGCTCACCGCGTCGTCGCTCGGCCGACTCCTCAAGTGCCGCGGCCTCAAGGTCACGATGTGCAAGCTCGACCCGTACATCAACGTAGACCCGGGCACGATGAACCCGTTCGAGCACGGCGAGGTCTTCGTGACCGAGGACGGCGGTGAGACGGACCTCGACCTCGGCCACTACGAGCGCTTCATCGACGAGAACCTCCACAAGGGTTCGAACGCCACCACCGGCCGCATCTACTCCTCGGTGATCGCCAAGGAGCGCCGGGGCGACTACCTGGGCAAGACCGTGCAGGTCATCCCGCACATCACCGACGAGATCAAGAACCACATCCACAAGCTGGGCCAGACCGGCGTCGACGTCGTGATCGTGGAGATCGGCGGCACGGTCGGTGACATCGAGATCCTCCCGTTCATCGAGGCGATCCGGCAGTTCCGCCGCGACGTGGGCCGGGGCAACGTGGCCTACGTGCACCTGACCCTGGTGCCGTACCTGCGGCCGTCGGGGGAGCAGAAGACGAAGCCCACGCAGCACTCGGTGACCGACCTGCGCAGCCAGGGCATCCAGCCCGACGTGATCGTCTGCCGCTCCGACCGGATGATCTCCGAGGACCTGAAGCGAAAGATCTCGCTGCTGTGCGACGTGCCGATGCAGGCCGTCGTCTCGTGCGTCGACGCCGACAACATCTACCAGATCCCCCTCGTGCTGCACGAGGAGGGCCTCGACAGCTACCTGCTCGAGGTGCTCGAGATCGAGACGACCGCCCACCCGATCGACCTGACCCGGTGGGAGCACCTGGTCGACCAGGTGGCTGCCGCCGTGCGTCCGGTGCGCATCGGGATCATCGGCAAGTACGTCGACCTTCCCGACGCCTACCTGTCGGTGGTCGAGTCGCTGCGCCACGCCGGCTTCCACCACGGGGCCAAGGTCGAGATCGAGTGGGTCCAGGCCGCTACGGTGCCCGACCTCCTGGAGCGCGACGGGCTCCGGGGGTTCGACGGGCTGGTGATCCCCGGCGGGTTCGGCGAGCGCGGCGTCGAGGGCAAGATCGCCGCCGCCCACTACGCGCGCGAGCACGACCTGCCGCTGCTCGGCCTCTGCCTCGGCCTGCAGGTCATGATCATCGAGGTGGCCCGGTCGCTGGCGGGTCTGGAGGGTGCCAACTCGCGCGAGTTCGAGGCCACCACCCGCCATCCGGTGGTCGACCTCATGGACGAGCAGGTGGAAGTGGCCGACAAGGGCGGGACCATGAGGCTCGGGTCCTACGACGCCCGGCTCCTGCCCGGCTCGCAGGTGGCCAGGGCCTACGGCGACGTGGTGGTCTCCGAACGCCACCGCCACCGCTACGAGGTCAACCCCCGCTACCGCGGACGGCTCGAAGAGGCCGGACTGGTTTGTTCCGGCCTGTCGCCCGACGGCCGCCTGGTCGAGTTCATCGAGTTGCCCGGCCATCCGTTCTGGGTGGGCACCCAGGCCCATCCGGAGTTCAAGAGCCGCCCCGACCAGCCCCACCCGCTGTTCCGCGAGCTCGTCGGTGCCGCCCTGGCCCGGGCCGAGGGGCGCGACCCCCACCTGATCGATATCGGTGCCGTCGGCTGAGGCCGGGGGCCTGACGCCCGAGGACCAGCTGCCCGTGTTCACGCCGACGGACGAGGAGACCGTCCACCAGGGTTGGTTCATCCGGGTGCAGCGGGCCACCTTCCTCGACCCCGACGGCATCCCGTTCGAGCGCGACATCGTGCGCCACCCCGGGGCGGTGGCCGTCGTGGCCGTCACCGAGGACGCCGCCGTGGTGCTGGTCCGCCAGTACCGGCCGGCCGTCGACCGGTGGCTGCTCGAGGTGCCGGCCGGGACGTGCGACGTCGACGGCGAGCCGCCCGAGGTGACGGCCGGACGGGAGCTGGCCGAGGAGGTCGGCTACGCCGCCGATCGGTTCACCCTCCTGACGCGGGCGGCCGTCACCCCCGGGTTCTGCGACGAGATCGCCCACGTGTACCTGGCCACCGGACTGCGGCCGGTACCCACCGGCCGCCAGGGTGCCGAGGAGGCGTTCATGGAGGTGGTGGAGGTGCCCCTCGACCGCTTCGACGCCATGGTCGACGACGGCACCGTGATCGACGCCTCCACCATCCTTGGCGTGGCACTGGCCCGGCGGCGCCTGACCGCCTCCGGTTGAGTCGTCGGTGCCCGAGCCGCTGTCCACCGGTGCCGAGGAGTACCTGTCGTGGCTGGCGGTGGAGAAGGGCCGGTCGCGCAACACCCTGCTGGCCTACCGCCGCGACCTGGCCACGTTCGAACAGTGGGCGGCCGCCGAGGGCGTGGACACCGCCACACTCGGGCCCGAGGCCGTCGAGCGCCACCTGTCCGACCTGCGGGCCCGCGGGCGCAACCCGGCGTCGCTGGCCCGGGCGACGACCGCTCTGCGCGGCCTCTACCGGTTCTGGGTGGGGGAGGGGACCATCGCCGACGACCCCACGGTGGACGTCCGGTCCCCGAAGCTTCCCCGCCGGCTGCCCAAGGCGCTCGAGGAGTCCCAGGTCATAGGACTGCTCGAGTCGGTGGACGGGTCCGCTCCGGTCGACCTGCGGGACCGGGCCCTGTTGGAGGTGCTCTACGGCACCGGGGCGCGGATCTCCGAGGTGGTCGGGCTCTCCCTGCTCGACCTGACCGGCGACGACGGCCTGCTGCGCGTCTTCGGCAAGGGGTCCAAGGAGCGCCTGGTGCCCATCGGCCGGCCCGCCCGCACGGCGCTCGACCGATGGCTGGGCCCCCTGGGGCGGCCCGGGATGCAGCCCCGGCGCTTCGCCCGTCGCAGCGATGCCGAGGCCGTCTTCCTCAACGTCCGGGGGGCGCGGCTGTCCCGACAGGGCGCCTGGGCCGCCGTGCAGGGCCGGGCCGAGCGGGTCGGGCTCGGCGATGTGGTCAGCCCGCACGTGCTGCGCCACTCGTGCGCCAGCCACATGCTGGCCCACGGCGCCGACATCCGTGTGGTGCAGGAGGTCCTCGGGCACGTCTCCATCGCCACGACCCAGATCTACACCCGCCTCAGTCAGGACCACCTGCGCTCGGCGTACGAACGGGCCCATCCGCGGGCCGGGGGTGCCGGGGCCAGGTAGGATTC
This sequence comes from uncultured Actinomycetota bacterium, assembly GCA_963835445.1. Taxonomy (GTDB): domain Bacteria; phylum Actinomycetota; class Acidimicrobiia; order Acidimicrobiales; family RAAP-2; genus Bog-756. Next base: position 775,899 of record CAWIFO010000007.1, on the reverse strand, counting down.
GACGGATGCCCAGCGATGCCCCTACCGACGCCACCGCAATCGACTACCGCGGACTCCTGCAGTTGGAGCAGGACCAGCTGCGTGCGGAACTGTCCGAACTCGGGTTCGACGACGGTCGCACGGGCCTCGACTACGACGCCAATTTCGCCGACACCAGCCAGGTCACGGCGGAGCGGGGCGAGGCCGAGGCGCTGGCCGGCAAGCTGAAGGACACCCTCGGAGAGGTGGCCGCGGCCATCACCCGGCTCGACGAGGGCGCCTACGGCACGTGCGAGGTGTGCGGTGTGGCCATCAACCCGGCCCGCCTCGAGGCGATGCCCGCCACCCGCTACTGCATCGACCACGCCAACCGGTCCTGAGAGCCGGCCGGCCGTGACACCGTGGGACCCCCGCGGGTCCGGTTCGGCGAGGAGGCGGTTCCAGCCCGACCAGGGCACGCTGATCATCGTCGGCGTCGCCGCCGTCCTGATCGGGCTCATCATCTGGAAGCACACGCTCTCCAGCGCGCAGCTGATCTACTTCTGCGTCCTCATCCCCTCGATCATCCTCCACGAGATCTCCCACGGGGTCGTCGCCCTCGCCTTCGGCGACTCGACGGCCAAGCGGGCGGGACGGCTGAGCCTCAACCCGATCCGTCACGTGGACCCGGTGGGGACGCTGCTGGTCCCGGCCGTGCTGACCCTTTCCGGTGTGGGCGCCTACGGCTGGGCCAAACCGGTCCCGGTGATGACCGACAATCTCCGCAGCCCCCGGAACCACACCGTCCTCGTGTCGCTCGTCGGCCCGCTGACCAACTACGTGCTGGCCGCCCTGATGGGCGTGGGCTTCGTGGCCGTAGGAGGTCGTGACTTCCTCCTGGGCATGGCACCCCTGTCGTTGCTCCAGGAGATCTTCTTCTACGCCGGAATCGCCAACATCGTGCTCGGCACGTTCAACCTGATCCCCTGCCCGCCGCTCGACGGCGCCGCCGTGCTCGAGCGGTTCCTGCCCGAGCGCTACCTGCCCGGCTACTACAACCTCCAGCCGTTCCTCATGTTCCTCCCGTTCGTCCTCATCCTGCTGTTCCACGGCGCCTGGACGTCGCTGATCGATCACCTGATCACCTGGTGGGAGCAGCGGTTGGTCTGACCGGCCGCGATCCCCCCGCGAGGCCCGAGTAGCGTCGGGGTCGCCAGTCCGCCGGGTCGACGAACCCCCGGTGGGGACCGACCCAGGGGAGCGGAGAGGGAGAGGAGTGCAGACCACCGCCACGGCCTCACCGCTCCAGCGCATCGCCCGCTCGCTCCCCGTGTGGATCGCCGTGGGCACCGTCGGCGCAGTGGCCATGGTGCTGGCCGGGAGCGTCATCGGCTCGGTGCCGCACCCCGCCGGCGACCACTGGTGGTTCACCGTGCCCACCGGCGGTGGCATCGCAGCCCACCTGGCCTTCTACGCCGCGGTGGCGCTTCTCCTGGCCGGCTGGGCCGGCGTCGGCTCCCGTGCCTACCGTGGCACCCTGACGGTGCGCACGGCCTGGGTGACCCTGGTGCTCTGGGGACTACCGTTCCTGCTCGGCACGCCGCTGTTCAGCAGGGATCTCTACAGCTACGTCGCGCAGGGGGCGCTCGCCCGCATCGGGGCCAACCCGTACCTGGTGCCCCCGGCAGCGCTCGGGCACGGTGCCGTCCTGTCGTCGGTGGCCACGGTGTGGCAGCACACCACGTCGCCCTATGGACCGCTGTTCGTCTCGTTGAGCCACGTGTGCTCGTCACTGGCGGGCGGCTCGCTCGTCGCCCAGATCATGGCCTTCCGGGCCCTGGAGCTCGTGGGCGTGTCCCTCATGATGGTCTCGCTCCCCGTGCTGGCCCGACGGCTCGGCAACGATCCGGGAATCGCCCTGTGGCTGGGCGTGCTGAGCCCGCTCGCCCTGTTCAGTTTCGTCGCATCGGGCCACAACGACGCGCTCATGGTGGGTCTGATGCTGGCCGGCCTGGCCGTCGGGACCGGGGGGAGGCTGCGCTGGGGGATCGCCCTGTGTGCCGTGGCCGCCACCATCAAGCTGCCGGCCGCCGCCGCAATCGTGTTCCTGGTGGCCGACGAGTGCACGAGGGCCGAGACGGCTCGACGGGCACGGGTGATTGCCGAGGCGGCCCTGATCACCGTCGTCGTGGTGTCGGGCATCACGTGGGGCGCCGGGTACGGGTGGACCTGGCTGGGGCCTACCGCCCTGCACGTGCCCACCACCCTGCGGGTTCTGATCACACCGCTCGTCTCGGTCGGCTCGTTCACCTACGGGGTCCTGCACCTGGTGGGGGTTCCCGTGGCCCGGACCACGATGATCTCCGCCGCCCAGGCGGTGGGGAGCCTGGCGGCCGTGGCCGCGATCGTGTGGATGGTGCTGCACACCCGGGGCCGGGACGCCGTCAAGCTGCTGGGCCTGTCCCTGCTCCTCTTCGTCGTGCTCAGCCCGACCCTGTGGCCGTGGTACCTGATGTGGGGGATCGCCGTCCTGGCCGCCACGTCGGCGCAGCGATCCCGGTCACTGGCCGTCGTGGCCGCGTCGGCCATGCTCGTGGTCGGCGCGGGCGGCACGCCGCTGCTGAACGGCGGTGACTACTGGGTCACCGGTCCGATCCTGGTGGGCGCGGCCGTCTGGTTCGTTGCGTCGGGCGCATGGCGGACGACTCTGGGGGGTCCGTCCGGTGACACCTGAGACCGCGCCCGAACCGACGACGGACCCCGGGCCGTCCGACCCCGGTCCCGGCACCGACGGTAAGGCAGATCCAGAGGTGGCAACCGGCCGCTGGTTCCCACGCACCGCCCTGATCGTCTACGTGGTCTGCCGGGTGGTGACCGTGGTGTTCGTGGCGGTGGCGAACCTGTTCACCCACAACAGCCTCCTCTACGACCTCGGCATCTGGGACGGATCGTGGTTCCTCCGTATCGTCCACCACGGGTACCCGTCGGATCTCCCCATGGTCCACGGCCACGTGGCCGCCAATCCGATCGCGTTCTTCCCGCTGTTCCCGCTCATCGTCCGCGCCGTCGCCGTCACCGGGCTGTCGGCCGGTGTCATCGCCCTCGTGCTGAGTGCGACCACCGGAGCCACGGCCGTGTACGGCGTGGGCCTCCTGGCCCGACGGCTCGGAGGGGACGGTGCCGGGCAGCGGGCAGCCCTCCTGTTCGCCGTGTTCCCCGGAACCTTCGCCTTCAGCCTGGCCTATTCCGAGGGGATCGTGATCACCTGCGTGTCCCTGGGGCTCCTGGCGCTCCTCGACCGTCGCTGGTGGCTGGCGGGGGCCCTCGGCGCCCTCGCCACCGCGTCGTCGCCCGTCGCCCTGGCCTTCGTCGTCAGCTGCGCATGGTGCGCCGGGCGCGAGATCGTCCGGGGGCGGCGGTTCGCGGCGCTGGCCGCGCCCCTGATCGCCCCCCTCGGGTTCGTGGCCTACATGGTGTACGTCGCCCTCCACACGGGCCAGGTCAACGCCTGGCGACTCACGGAGCGGGGCGGCTGGAAGAGCTACCCCTCGCTCATCTACCCGTTCCGCATCCTGGGCGCCTTCCTCCGGGACCCCCGGGCCCCGACCCTCACCGGCCAGATCCTGTTCTTCGGCACGGTTGCCGCCGTGGTCGGGATCGTCCTGATGGTCCGCGAGCGCCAGCCGGTCCCGGTCCTGGTGTACGGGATCTGCGCCGTCGGCGCCGCAGCCATCTCCCAGCCGGTCGGGCTCCGGCCCCGCTTCCTCATGCTGGCCTTCCCGATGGTCATCGCACTGGCCACCCGTTACGAGGGCCGGGCGCACCGCTGGCTCGTGGGCGGCTCGGCCGTCCTGCTGCTCGGGTTCTCGGTGCTCGAGCTGGCCTCCCGGGCGGTGTTCCCGTGATCGGCGAGACACCGACCGGGCCCTCGGTCGAGCCCCCGTCCGCCACGGGCCCGGACCTGCCTCCGGGGATCGGGACCCCACCGGACCCACCCGTCGCCGGTTCGGTGGACGACGAATCCCGGTCGCTGGTCCTGGTGCAGCAGGGGGCATGGACCCTGGTGTGGGTGGGCGTGCTCTCGTCCGCGCTCGAGTACTGGGGGTCGTGGTCGGCCGGTCTGTGGGCCGCCGTCCTCGCCCCGGTCCTGGTGGTGGTGGGACTGGGTGGTCTCGTCCTGGTGTGGGCCGTTCCGCGCCCCCTCGGTCGGGCCATGCAGGTGGCCGGGTTGGGGGTGGCTCTGGTCACGGTGGGGGTGACCCAGGGCACCTTGATCCACCTGCGACACTTCTACGCCACCGACTCGGCCGCGTTCGACCAGGTCGCCACCCGGCTGTTCCTCGACGGCCGGAATCCGTACACGTCCTCGATGGGAGCGGCCGCCCGCCTCCTCCACCCCGCGGCGGCCTTCTGGACGTACCAGGTCGACGGGACCCACACCGCCAACATCTCCTACCCGGCGGGATCGTTCCTCCTCCAGGCCCCGGTGATGGGACTCGGGCTCACCCACATGGTCACGGACTGGGTCGACCTCGGCGCCTGGCTGGTGACCGGACTGCTCCTGTTCTGCCTCCTGCCCCGGGTGCTGCGCTGGCTGGCCCCGCTGCTGCTCCTCACCGGCGTGTTCTCCGGGGCGTTCGCGGACGGAGGGACCGACGCGCTCTTCGTGCCCTTCCTGGTCCTGGCCGTGTGGCGCTGGGACCGCTTCCCGGCCCGGGCCGTGTCGTGGCTGCCCGCCTGGGTGGGTCCGGTGAGCCTGGGGGTGGCGTGCTCGGTCAAGCAGACCCCGTGGTTCTGCGTCCCGTTCCTGGTGGTCGGTGTCGCCCTCGAGGCCCGTCGGTCCGGCGGACGTCCGGTCGCCACCGGCATCCGGTACGCCTCCCTGGTGGCGGCCGCCTTCCTGGCCGTCAACCTGGTGTTCATCATCTGGTCACCCTCGGCGTGGTTCCGGGGCGCCTTCCTCCCCCTCTTCCAGCCCCTGGTGGCCGACGGACAGGGGATCGTGACCCTCGCCCTGCACGGTCTGACCGGCGGCGTGGTGCTGCCGTGGCTGGCCGCGGCGGCGGGACTCGGGTTCGTCACCCTGCTGGCGGCATTCGCCTGGTTCGAGCCCCGTCTCAAGCGCGCCTGGCTCTTCCTGGTCCCGGTCGCGCTCTTCCTGCCCGACCGCAGTCTCGCCAACTACCTGCTGGACTTCGTCCCCGCAGCCGTCGTGGCCGCGCTGAGCGTCCGGGCCGCGCGCCCGGCACCGGCGGGCGATGTCCCCGGCCGACGACAGGTCTGGGTACCGCGCCTGGCCGTCGGTGGGCCCGCCCTGGTCACCGTCGTGCTGCTGGCGGTGGCGTTCAGCTCAGCACCCCTAGCGGTCACCGTCGACGGATATGCGGCCGGGGGGGTGGCCACGGTTGACGGTGGCCTGCACTACGAGCGGGTCGACGTCTCCGTCCGCAACACGGCCGACCGGGCGCTCCTGCCGCGCTTCATGGTCTCCTCGGGCGGGGGCCATCCCGGCGGGTTCTGGCGGGCGACGCCGGTCCACGGCGAGTCGCCGGTCCCGCCGGGGGCGACGACGGAGTACGTCCTGCGACCGCCCCGGTTCACCTGGGCGCCGGACCACGGCGCGCGGTGGCTGGTCGAGGCCTACACCACCTCGCCCGACGCGCTGTCTACCTCGTCGCTGCAGTACTGGGCTCCGGGGACGGCGGAGCACTGAGCGACGCGCCCTGCCGGGACCGGTGGCGTCGCACCGCCAGCAGCACGGCCACCCCGACGAGGAAGGCGACGGTCAGCGCGAAGAAGGCGTCGCCGCCCAGCAGCGACCAGCCGTGCTCGTCGAGCTCGCGGCCCGGCGTGGACGGGACCCGGCCGATCGGCGCCCACCAGAGGATCGGTGCGGCCACGGCGGCGTAGAGCCGGCCACCGGCCGGCCGGTCCGCCGCGAGGACCAGCCACAGCAGGATCGGAACCGCCCACACCATGTGGTGCTCCCAGGTGATCGGCGACACGACCATGCCCGTGGCGGCGCACACCAGGATGCCGAGGAAGGGCGACGAGTCCCGCCACGCCCAGCGAGCGAGTGCGGTGCCCGCCACCAGGAGCACCAGACCGGCGGATTCGACGAACGCGGGGGTGACGTGGCGGTGGGCCAGGCGATCCACGACGCCGAGCAGGCTCTGGTCCAGGTAGTAGGACGGGTTCCCCACGCGGGCAGCGTCGGTCGCGTACCGGGTCCAGTACGACCACGACGCGGACGGGTCGACGGCGACCGCCAACAGGGTGCAGGTCACGAACGACACGAGGGCGGTCACGGCGGGCCGGACCCGGCCCGTCACGAACAGGAAGGGGACGAAGACCAGGGGGATCAGCTTGAAGGCGGCCGTGACCCCGAGTAGGACCCCCCGCGGAAGGGTGTGCCGCCCGAGCCGGGCCGCCGCCGTGAGGTCGAAGAGGATCAGCGCGCAGAGCACCAGGTTGACCTGGCCGAAGTAGAAGGTGAGTCGCACGGGGTCGATGAGGTAGGACGGGCCCAGCAGCACCAGGGACCACAGGAGGAGCCCGGTCCGGTCCATGTCCGGGCGGACGGTTCGCAGGGACAGGAAGATCACCCCGAACAGGCTGGCGATGTTGACGGCGGCCCAGACCAGCTGTGCCCCCTGTCGGGGGAGGAGGGCGATCGGCACGAACAGGGCGGCGGACACCGGCGGGTAGGTGAAGGGCAGGTGCGGGCTGACGGGGAGCGAGGACAGGTACAGGCGGCCGTCGGCGACGTGGTGGGCCCCCAGTACGTAGACGGCGAAATCCAACTGCTCGCGCCCCCAGGTGATCCGCCACACCTGCGCCACCAGCCAGGCCAGCGAGGCGGCGCCGAGCACCGACAGGACGACGACCTCCCGGCTCGACCGTGGGCGGTCGGTGTCGTCCCGGTCGGTCACGGGGTCCAGAGCGGCCCGCCCATGGCCATCATCCCGAGTGCCGCCATGCCGAGTGCCGACAGGCCCAGCACGGCCTCGAACCACAGTGGCGGCAACCTGGCGCCGACCACACCCAGCAGCGGGAACGCCCGCAGCGCCAGCCGGGGTGTCACACCGATGACCGGCGACAACGCCCCGAAGGCCAGCACCGCCACCACGTAGCCGATCCAGGTGCCCGGGGGACGGGCCCGGAAGAACACGACCAGGAGCGCCACGGCCACCAGGGCCGACACGGCCTTGACGGCGTAGTCGGGGTCGGCGAACCAGTGGCCGAACAGGTGAGCGAACGACCCCGGGATGCTCGTGAGGTAGGTCCCTCCCTGCCAGCCGGCCCGCTGGGCCCGGAAGTAGGCGAACGGCGTGCCGGTATGGGCCCACAGGTACAGGAAGAACGTCCCGATGCCCAGCGGGGCCAGCAACGGGGCCGCCAGTGCCTTCCACTCGCCACGGCGGCGGATGGCGAGTACCGCAGCCACGATGCAGGGCACCACGACCGCGGCACCCACCGGGTCGGCGGTGCCGGCCACGGCGGCGCACAGGCCGGCGACAACCCACCGCCCGCGTCGCAGCGCCATCAGGGCGCAGGCCACGAAGAGGATGGTGCCCGCCTCGGAATAGACCAGGCTGAGCACCAGGGCGCCGGGGGAGAAGACCACCAGGGCCGTACCCCGGTCCGCGCCTGCGCGGCCGAAGAGGTCGTGCAGCATCCACCAGACGGCCACGGCGGCGGCCAGGCCGAGCACGAACGTGGTGACCAGCCCGGACATGCTCCACCCGAACCCGGTGACGAAGTGGGTGGCCCGGGTGAGCAGCGGGACCAGCGGGAAGAACCCGAGGTCGGACTGGGCCGGGTCTCCGGAGCCGGGTGGGATGTGGCGGACGTAACCGCTCTGGGCGATCATCAGGTACCAGTAGCTGTCCCACGGGGTCAGGGTCTTGACCACGGGCTGGTGCGTGTCGGAGGCCACGGCTGTGGCGACCAGCAGCATCCCGGCCCGCGAGGCAAGGTAGAGCAGGACGGCGCGCATCGACAGCCGCACGAAGCGCCGGGCGGCCGCGTGACCACCGCCATCGGCGGAGGCGTCCGCCCCGGGTCCGGCGGGCGTGGGCGCCACCGGGGTCATGCCGGGGGGAGCAGGCCGACCGCCGCGGCGGCCCGGGTGTAGGTGGCCCCGGCGACCCCGGACGCCTTGTCGGCGCCGCGGGCCAGCAGAGCGGGGACCGCTCCGGGGTCGGCGGCGAGCTCGGCCCGCCGGGCCTGGAGCGGCCGGAGCAGCTCGATCAGGGCCTCGGCCGTGTCCCGCTTGAGGTCGCCGTAGCGCTCGTAGCCGGCGGCGACGTCCTCGGGCGTCCGCCCGGTGGCCACGGCCAGCAGCTCCAGGAGGTTGGCGAGCCCCGGCTTCTGCTCGGGGTCGAAACGGACCTCGCCGTCAGTGTCGGTCACGGCCTTCTTGATCTTGCGGGTGATCTCGTCGGGTCCGTCGAGGACGAGGACGGTGCCGAGGGGGGAGTTGACCGACTTCGACATCTTGCGCTCGGGGTGCTGGAGGTCCATGACCCGGGCACCGGCTGCCGGGATGGCCGCCTCGGGCACCACCAGGGTGTCGCCGAAGCGGTGGTTGAACCGCAGGGCCAGGGTCCGGGCGAGCTCGAGGTGCTGGCGCTGGTCGTCGCCCACCGGCACCCGCTCGGCGTCGTAGAGGACGATGTCGGCCGCCATCAGCACGGGGTAGGTGAACAGTCCGACCCGCGCCGAACCCTTGCCTTCACCCTTGTCCTTGAACTGGGTCATCCGCTCCAGCTCGCCCATGGCGGCGGTGCACTCGAGCAGCCAGGCCATCTGGGCGTGCTGCGCCACGTGGCTCTGCACGAAGAGGGTGCAGCGCTCGGGGTCGAGCCCGGCCGCCAGCAGGTCGAGTGCGGTGTCGTGGGTGCGGGCCCGGAGCTGGGCCGGGTCGATGTCGAGCGTGAGGGCGTGGAGGTCGACCACGCAGTAGTAGGCATCGTGTGCGTCCTGGTCCTCGACCCAGTTGCGGATGGCCCCCAGGTAGTTGCCGAGGTGGAGGTCGCCGCTGGGTTGGATTCCGGAGAGCACACGTGCCATAAGTGCGTCATCGTACGCCGTGGGGCCTGACCGCCGGTGCTCGGGGTGGGTGCGGTGCCTGGGGCCGGCGGACCGGCGGGTGCACGGCGGTGGTGCTCCCACCCGGTATCGTTCCGATCTGTGGCCACCACCGTCTCCGTCCCCGCGTACGAGGGCCCGATCGAGGCTCTCCTGCAGCTGGTGACCGGCCACCAGGTGGACATCTTCGACATCCCGCTGGCCGACGTGGTCGACGCCTTCGTGACCGAGGTGGCCTCCTGGGACGAGATCGACCTACCCGTCCTGTCCGAGTTCCTCGTGGTGGCGGCCGTCCTGATCGAACTGAAGTCCCGGCGCCTCCTGCCCGGCAGCGGGGACGTCGAACCGGACGAGGAGCTCGTCGGCTGGGAGGAGCGGGACCTGCTGCTCGCCCGGCTCCTCGAGTGCCAGGCCTACGCGGCGGCGGCCGACGGGTTCGCCCTCCTCATCGAGCAGGCAGCACGGTCCGTGCCCCGCACCGCCGGGCTCGACCCCGATCTCGTCGTCCACGCCCCGGACCTGCTGGAGGGGGTCACGCCCGACCAGGTTGCGGCGGCGTTCATGCGGGCCACCGCCGAACGGCCCGCCCCGGTCGTCGACCTCTACCACGTGACCGTCGACGCCGTCACAGTGGCCGACGCGGTGGCCGAACTGGCCCTGCGGCTGCCCCGGACGGGACCGTCCACGTTCCGCGCCCTGACCGGGCACCTCACCTCGCGGATCGAGATCATCGTCCGCTTCCTCGCCCTGCTCGAGCTGTGCAAGCAGGGGCGGGTCTCCCTCGACCAGGGCCGGACCTTCGGCGACCTGGCGGTGGAATGGGTGCCCGGAGCCCCCGCCTCGGTGTCCGTCGGATTCGGCCCGACCGACGAATACGAGGGCTGAGCAATGCCCCTCTCCCCCGAAGCCCGCGCCGTCGAGGCGGTACTGATCGTGGCCGTGGAGCCGGTGCCACCCGGGCTCCTGGCCGAACTGCTCGAGATCCCCGTCGACCGCATCGAGCCGATCTGCGACGAACTCGTCGAGTCGTGCCGCACCGAGGGCCGCGGCTTCGAGGTGGTCCGGATCGCCGGCGGCCTGCGTATCCAGACCCATGCGGACCTGGCGCCGTACGTCGAGCGTTTCGCCAACGTGGGGGTGTCGTCGCGCCTGTCGGCCGCCGCACTCGAGACGTTGGCCATCGTGGCCTACAAGCAGCCGGTCAGCCGGGCCCAGGTGGCCGCCCTGCGCGGGGTCAACGTGGACGGCGTGGTCCGGCTGCTCGAGCACCGCGGCTACATCACCCCGGTGGGCCGGGCCGCCGGGCCGGGGCAGGCCGTGCTCTACGCCACCACCGACGCATTCCTGGAGCGGCTCGGGCTCGACCGGCTGGACCAGCTCCCGCCGGTGGAGGACCTGCTGCCCGGACCCGAGGCACTGGCCGAGCTCGAGGAGCAGATGCGCCCGGCCTCCGATGCCTGAGGACGACCGGGACGACCACCTCCACGACCGGGGCGACGACCGTCCGGACGCCTTCCACACCGGGGAGCGCCTCCAGAAGGTGCTGGCCCGCACCGGGGTCGGGTCGCGGCGGGTCTGCGAGGACCTGATCGTCGACGGCCGGGTCACCGTAAACGGCGAGGTGCCCGTGCTCGGCCGCCGTGTGCAGCCCGAGGTCGATGTCATCGAACTGGACGGCGTGCCCCTGCCGGTGCGCCCCGGCCTCGTCCACTACCTGGTCAACAAGCCGACCGGCGTGGTGTCGACCGCCGAGGACACCCACGGGCGCCCCACGGTGGTCTCGCTGGTGCCGACCGAGCCCCGGGTGTTCCCGGTCGGGCGCCTCGACATGGACTCCGAGGGCCTCATCATCGTCACCAACGACGGCGAGCTCACCCACCGCCTCACCCACCCCTCCTACGGCGTGCCCAAGGAGTACCTGGTCCAGGTCGAGGGGGAGCCCTCGCCCGGCGACGTCCGGGCCCTCCGCGAGGGGGTGGAGCTGGACGACGGCCCCACCGCACCGGCCCGGGTGGCCGTCGTCGCCCCGACGCTCCTGCGCATGGTCATCCACGAGGGACGCAACCGGCAGATCCGCCGGATGTGCGAGGCCGTGGGCCATCCGGTCACCCGGCTGGTGCGCACCCGGATCGGGCCGCTGGCCGACCCGTCCCTTTCCCCCGGCTCCTACCGCCCGCTGACCTTCGACGAGGTCCGGGGCCTGGCCGCCGCCGCCGTACCTGCCGACGGCATCGACGACGCCGATCGGAACGCGCCCGGTCCCGGGGACGCCGCCGACGGGCCCGCTCCGTCGGGCGACGTCCCGCCTCCTGGGTAACATGCCTGCCTGATGCCTGCCACCCTGCGAGCGATCCGCGGCGCCACGACGGTCGACGAGGACACCCCCGAGGCCGTCACGGCACGGGTCGTGGCCCTCCTGACCCGCATCATGGAACGGAACGACCTGGTGGAGGACGACATCGTCTCCATCCTGTTCACCGCCACCGAGGACCTCGTGTCGATCTTCCCGGCGACGGCGGCCCGCACCCTGGGGCTGGGCGCCGTGCCCCTGATCTGCGCTCGCGAACTGGCCATCGTCGGCTCGGTGCCGCGCTGTGTCCGGGTCATGCTCCACGTCACCACCGGCCGCCCCAGGGACGAGATCGTCCACGTCTACCTCGAGGGCGCCCAGGGACTCCGTGACGACCTCCCCGGCTGAGCGGCACACGCCGCGGCCGGGGTCGGCCGGCCGGGCCATGATCATCGGCACCGGGCTCATCGGCGGATCGGTGGGCATGGCGCTGCGGGCCCGGGGGTGGCACGTGAGCGGTACCGACGCCGTGCCTGCCACCGCTGAGCGGGCCGTCGAGCTGGGCGCCCTCGACGTGGCGGGGGAGGACCGCGGCGCCGACCTGGTGGTGGTGGCGACGCCGGTGCACGTGGCCCAGGACATCATCGCCGACGTGCTTGCGGGCGACGGATGGAACCCGGCGGCCGTGGTCACCGACGTGGGAAGCGTCAAGGGCCCGCTGGTGGCCGCAGTCGACCGCCCACGGTTCGTCGGCGGTCACCCCATGGCCGGCAGCGAGCAGGTGGGGGTGGAGGGCGCCTCTGCCGAGCTCTTCGTGGGTGCGACCTGGGTCCTCACGCCGACGCCGTCCACCGATCCCGCCGCCTACGCCCAGGTGCGCTCCGTCCTGGCCGAACTCGGGGCGAACGTGGTCGCCGTCGACCCGGTCGAGCACGACTCGCTGGTGGCCGTGGTCTCCCACGTTCCCCACCTCACCGCCGCCACCCTGATGGCGCTCGCCTCCGACCTGGGCGAACAGCACGGCGCCCTGCTGCAACTCGCCGCCGGCGGCTTCCGCGACATGACGCGCATCGCCGCCGGCCAGCCGACCATCTGGCCCGGGATCTGCGACGACAACGCCACCGCCATCGTCGAGACGCTCGACCTCCTCATCGACGCCCTCGGGGCCATGCGCCGCCGGGTGGCCGAGCGCGACCACGACTCCCTGCTCGAGGTGCTCCAGCGGGCAGCGACGGCCCGGCGTGCGATGAGCGAGCGGGCGCCCCGGCCCGAGGAGCTGGCCGAGGTGCGGATCCCGGTACTCGACCGTCCCGGCACCTTCGCCGAGATCGCCGTCCTGGCCACGGAGCTGGGCATCAACATCTACGACGTCGAGATCGCCCATTCGGTCGAGGGGGACCGCGGCGTGCTGGTCGTCGTCATCGACGCCGCCTCGGCGCCTGACTTCGGCGAGGCGCTGACGGCCAAGGGCCACCGGTCGAGCACCTCGCCGGTCGGGACGGTCCGGTGACGGCGAAGGGAACGGGGACCGAGACCTACGAGGCGGCCGGCGGCAGCCCGCTGGCCGGTGCCGTCACGGTGCCGGGGGACAAGTCGATCTCCCACCGCGCGCTGCTGCTCGCCGCGCTGGCCGAGGGCACCTCGGTGCTCACCGGCCTGTCCGACGGCGACGACGTTGTCCGGACCCGACGCGCCGTCGCTGCCCTGGGTGCGTCGGTCGACCGCGACCCGTCCACCGGGACCGTCGTCGTCGAAGGTGGGCGGAGCCGCCTGGCCGCGCCCGGACACCAGATCGACCTGGGCAACTCGGGGACCGGCATGCGCCTCCTGGTCGGCGTGGCGGCCGGCATCCCCGGGGTGACACGGCTGACCGGTGACGCCTCCCTCCGCACCCGTCCGATGGACCGGATCGCCGGGCCGCTCGGCCTGATGGGTGCGACCGTGGCCGGTACGGGTGCGCGGTGCCTGCCCCCACTGGCGGTCACCGGGGGCCACCTGTCGGGCATCGACTACACGACCCCCATGGCCAGTGCCCAGGTCAAGGGTGCGGTCCTGCTGGCCGGGCTCGACGCCGACGGGGAGACGGTCGTGCGCGAGCCGGTGGCGACCCGGGCGCACACCGAGGAGATGCTGGCGGAGTCCGGGGTCTCGGTCTCCGTCGAGCCGTGGGGCGAGGGCCGGGTGGTCCGGCTCCGACGGAGCACGTTGCGCCCTGTCGACCGGGACGTCCCCGGGGACCCGTCCCAGGCAGCGTTCTGGGCCGTGGCCGGCGTGGTCGTGCCCGGCAGCCGGGTCACCGTCGAGCGCGTCCACCTCGGTGCCGAGCGGATCGGGTTCGTGCACGTCCTGGTGCGCATGGGCGCGTCGCTGGAACTCCACGACGAGGGGGGCACCGTCGGATCCCTCACGGCCGTCCACTCCGGCCTCGTCGGCACCACGGTCGACGCCGCCGAGATCCCGTCCCTGGACGAGGTGCCCATCCTGGCCGTGGCGGCGATGGTGGCCGAGGGCCCGACCCGGTTCCGCGACGTGGGCGAGCTCCGCGTGAAGGAGTCCGACCGGCTGGCCGGGACCGTGCGCCTGGTGGCGGCGTTCGGCGGGAGCGCCCGCGTCGATGGTGACGATCTCGTGGTCGACGGCGGTACCGTCCCGATGCCGGGGACCGTCGACGCCGAGGGGGACCACCGGATGGCCATGGCCGCCGCCGTGGCCGGTGCGGCGTGCGCCGCCGGCAGCCCCACGGTGATCACCGGGTGGGAGTCGGTCGCCACCAGCTATCCCGGGTTCGCCGACACCCTCGAGCGGCTCGGAGGGCGGGCGTCATGACCCCGGACGCCCACGCCGCGGTGGTCGTCGCCATCGACGGGCCCGCCGGGTCGGGCAAGTCGACCCTGTCGCGTGCGCTCGCCGAACGTCTGGGCCTCCAGCGCCTCGACACCGGCGCCATGTACCGGTCGGTGGCCTGGGCCGTGCTGCAGCGGGGCGTCGACCCGGCGGATGCCGACGCCGTGACCGAGGTGGCCCGGGGGCTCGCCATCGAGGTCGGCGACCGGGTGGTGGCCGACGGCACCGACATCACCGAGGCGATCCGAGGTCCCGAGGTGAGCGCCGCAGTCTCGGCGGTGGCCGCCAACCCGGCCGTCCGGACGGTCCTGGTCGACCGACAGCGCTCGTGGGTGGTCGCCCACGGGGGTGGCGTGGTCGAGGGCCGCGACATCGGCTCGGTCGTCCTGCCCGACGCCACCTTGAAGCTCTACCTCGACGCCTCCCCCGAGGTCCGGGCCGCCCGCCGGGCCGAGGAGGGCGCCGAGGCCGTGGCCCGCCGGGACCGGCTCGACAGCACCCGGGCGACCTCGCCGCTCGGTCGCGCCGACGGTGCACGGGTCATCGACACCGGTGCGCATAGCGTGGACCAGATCGTGGAACAGGTGCTGACGTGGCTGTGAGCCCGGACGGGGGGGCGACGGAGGGGGGCGGGCCCGACGACGCCGACGCCGCGCTCGACCTCGAGGTCCGGGTCGACACCCGGTTCACCCCGCTCTACCGGATCCTGCGGGTGCTGGTCCGGCTCCTCAATGCGGTCCTGTTCCGCACGTCGGTGACCCACGAGGGGGCGGTGCCGGCCGAGGGCCCGGTGATCATCGCCCCGGTGCACCGTTCCTTCATCGACTTCTTCGTGGCCTCCGAGGTCACCGGCCGCAAGCTGCACTACATGGCCAAGGACTCCCTCTGGAGGAACTCGGTGCTGGCCCGCATCCTGCCGTCCGTCGGCGCCTTCCCCGTCCACCGGGAGTCGGCCGACCGCGAGGCCATGCGCCGGGCCCAGCAGGTGCTCGAGGCCGGCGAGGTACTCATCCTGTTTCCCGAGGGCGAGCGGCGGACCGGGCCGGTGGTGGCGGACCTGCACGAAGGGGTGGCGTTCCTGGCCGCTCGGACCGGTGCCACCGTGGTGCCGGTCGGGATCGGCGGATCGGCCTCGGTCATGCCGAAGGGCACCCGGATCCCCCGGCCCCGCCACATCCACCTGGTGGTGGGGGAGCCCCTGGTCCCGCCGGAACGCACCGGCACGGGTCGCGTGCCCCGCAGCCGCATCCACCGGCTGACCGAACAGCTCACCGACTCGCTCCAGGATCTCTACGACCGCTCGGTCGAGGTCACCGGGCGCTACTGAGACCTGGTTCCCTAGCGACGGGTGCGGTTGCCCAGCGTGACCCGGGCCCACGTGGTCACGATGACCTTGGCGTAGCTGAGGCCGAAGACGAGGTTGCCGCCCTTCTTCGACGTGCCCGATGCCCGCGGGTGCCACATCGTGGGCTGCTCGCTGATCCGCCACCCGCGGCTCGAGGCGGTGATCACCACCTCGGCCGTCTGGTACTGGTCCTGGACCAGGTGGGGGACGATGTCGTTCAGCACGTCGATCCGGAACGCCCGATAGCCGTTGGACGAGTCGGTCAGGTGCTGCTTGGCGATGGTGTTGATGGCCCAGGCGTAGAACGTCACACCCGCCCGTCGGAACCGGTCGGTCGTCTGGTCCGTTCCGAGCCGCCGCGAGGCGATCACGAAGTCGGCGGTGTCGTCGAGCAGGGGCTCGAGCATGGTGGGCAGCTCCACCGGGTCGTTCTGCCCGTCGGCATCGAGCGTGACCACGTAGCGGGCGCCGTGGGAAGCGGCCAGCTCGTAGCCGAGGCGAAGTGCGGCACCCTGGCCCAGGTTGACCGGCAGGACGCAGGTCCACTCCCCGGCGTCGAGAGCGACCTCGGCCGTCCCGTCACTGCCCCCGTCCACGACCACCAGGGTGGACACCTCGAGGTCGCCCACCAGGGTGGGCATGGCCTTCAGCACCGCCCCGATGTTCGCCTCCTCCTCGTAGGCGGCGATGAGCGCCACCACCGGGCCGAAGCGGGCGTTCGGGTACCGGGACGCGAAGTCGGCCCGGGCCTGGTCGAGCACGTAGCCCACCAACCTGGCCGACCGCCGTGCGGCCCGGCTGTCGGGGAGGGTGAGCCACCGGTGGCGCTGGGTGGGCGCCATCAGAAGCTGTGCGGCGTGGCGAACACGGCGCGGACCTTGGGCTCGAAGTGGGCGAGGGGCTCCGTCGGGTAGTCCGGGTCGAAGCTGATCTGGTCCCACTCGTCGGCGAACCGCTCGGCCAGCGGGTACCAGGGCTGGTCCCGGTGGGCCTCGCGCAGGTTCGGGTCCATGTCGAAGTGGTGGAAGTAGTGCCGACCCTGGAACTCCTGGTGGTACAGGATGGCCTGGGTCACGTCGTCGCGTACGTAGGGACGGAGGATCTCGGCGGCGATCCTCGGGTGGTTGGGCACCGAGATGGCCTTGCCGACGTCGTGGCACAGCGAAGCGACCACCACCTCGTCATCGGCACCGGCCCGTTCCGCACGGGTGGCGGTCTGGAGGCAGTGGGTCAGCTGGTCCACGGCGAACCCGTCGACCACGTCGGCCAGCGACTCGAGCAGGAGCAGCACCCGGTCCGCCACCCGGCCCTGGTGCTTCGCCGTCTCGGCGCCCACGGTGGCCCACTCCTCCGCGGTGGAGGCGTCCATGCGGGTGAACGACACGGTGGGGGACGGGGCCGTGGGCGAAGTCGTCATGGTGACATTCTCGCGCCAAATACCGACGCGACGCCCGAACGGGACCGGCTAGGCGAGGGAGGCGATCTGCTCGAGCACGTCGGCGGCGGCCGTGGTCCGGTCGTCGGCCAGCACCCGCCCTGTCGGCCCCTCCGGCAAGTCGACCGGCTCCGGCACCCGGTTCAGGAGCCCGAGTGCCGCCTCCAACCCGCGCAGGAGCTCGCGCAGTTCGGGCGGCGGTGGGAAGTACTCCTCCTCGACGGTCACGGCCGAGCTCTCCACGCCGTGCCGAGGGGCCAGTCGGGCCACGACGGCCTCCACCAGGGCCTCGGGGGCGGACGCACCGGCGGTGACCCCGACGGTGCCCGCCAGGTCGTCGGGCAGCTCGGAGGCGTCGTTCACCCGCACCACCCGTGGGCAGCCGAAGGCCTCGGCCACCTGGGCCAGGGCCACGGTGTTCGAGGAGTTGTCGGACCCGATGACCACGACCGCGTCGCACCGGCCCGCCAGTGCCTTGAGCGCGGCCTGACGGTTCGTCGTGGCGAAGCAGAGATCGCTGCGGTTGGGCATCCACAGGTCGGGGAAGCGCTGGCGGGCCCGGTCGACGATCCCGGCCCACTCGTCGTGGCTGAGGGTGGTCTGGGCCAGCAGCGCCACCATCGGGTCGCCACCGTCAGCATCCGGAAAGTCGACGGCGTCCACGTCCTCGACGTGCTCGAGCAGGCGGACCGATCCGGGGGCCACGGCCATCGTGCCCACCGCCTCCTCGTGGCCGTGGTGGCCGACGTAGAGCACGGTGTAGCCCTTGCGGGCCCGGACCTTCAGTTCATGGTGGACCTTCGTCACCAGCGGGCACACCGCATCGACCACGACCCGGCCGTCGGTCCGGGCCGCCTCGACCACCTCGGGGGCCGACCCGTGGGCCGACAGCATGAGCGGGGCCCCCACCGGCACCTCGGACACGTCGTCCACGAAGATCACGCCCTGGGCCTCGAACTGGTCCACCACGTGCCGGTTGTGGACGATCTCGTGGTAGCAGTAGACGGGCGGCTCGAACACCCGGACCATCCAGGCCAGGGCCTTGATCGCCTTTTCGACGCCGGCGCAGAACCCGCGGGGCTCGGCCAGGATCACGCGTTCGACGGGCACCTCCCCAGGCTACCGGCGCCCGACGTTCGGACCGGTTCGGCCACGGTGCCCGCGACTCGCCGGGGACACGGGCGGGGAGGGCCGGGGCGGGGAACCGGGCCCCACCGGGTAGCCTGGTGGCCATGTCGGCGCCCCGAGTGACGACGGCACCGAAGGTGGTCGCCGTCACCGAATCGTCACCGGCCGCGCTGTCCGGACTGCGGTCCGGGGACGAGCTGCTCTCGCTCAACGGCCGATCGCCGCGTGACGTCATCGAATACAGCCTCCTCGTGGACGAGCCCGAGCTGGACCTCGTGGTCCGGCGCAGAGGCCTGCCCGAGCCCCTGGTGGTGGCCGTCCGCAAGGAGGCGGGCGAGCCGTTGGGCATCGAGGTGTCCTCGGCCGTGTTCGACCGGGTCCGCACGTGTGACAACCACTGCGAGTTCTGCTTCATCCACCAGCTGCCGAAGGGGATGCGCCGCAGCCTGTCGATGAAGGACGACGACTACCGCCTGTCGTTCCTGTACGGGAACTTCACCACGCTCACCCGGTTCACCGAGATGGACCTCGAGCGGGTGCTGACCGAGCGGCTCAGCCCGCTGTTCGTGTCCATCCACGCCACCGACCCCGACGTCCGGGCCGGCCTGCTGCGCAACCGCCGGGGGGCCACCAGCCTGCGCTGGCTCGGCGCCCTGCTCGACGGTGGCATCGAGGTCCACGGCCAGGTCGTGGTGTGTCCCGGCCGCAACGACGGGGATGTCCTGGAGGACACCCTCGCCGGCGTGCTCGACCGCTACCCGGGCCTCGCCACCGTGGCCTGCGTGCCGCTCGGGGTCAGCACCTACTCCCACGAGGACGCCATGCGCCCCCATACGGTCGCCGAGGCGGCCGCCGTCTGCGACCTGGTCGAACGGTGGCAGCAGGTCTTCCTCGAGTCGGTGGGGCACCGGATGGTCTTCGCCGCCGACGAGTACTACCTGATGGCCGAGCAGCCGTTTCCGGCGGCGGCCACCTACGAGGGGTTCCCCCAGCACGAGAACGGCCTCGGCATGGCCCGTGCCTTCGAGGCCGCGTTCGGCGGCGACGAGCATGCCGCCCTCGGCGTCCGGCCCGGATTCTTCGCCGCCGTGGACGGGGCGCCTGCGGCCGGGTACCGCGCCCCGCGCCGGGCCCCGGACGCGGTCGGGGCCCCGGGCACGGTCGACACGTCCGGGGCCTCCTCCGACGCCGGGACCGGCGACACCCCGCCCGTCGCCATCCTCACCGGCGAGTACGGCGCACGTGTGCTCGCACCCCTCATCGGATCGCTCGGGCGCAGCGACATCCGGCTCGTGCCGGTCGTCAACCACTTCTTCGGCGGAAACATCGGTGTCTCGGGACTCCTGACCGGCACCGACCTCACCGCCGTCCTGACCGAGCAGCCCGAGGGGCACCGCTACCTCCTGCCCGACTCCTGCCTGTCCGAGGGCCGCTTCCTCGACGACCTCACGGTCGCCGACCTGCCCCGCGCCGTCGAGGTCGTCGCCACCGACGGACTGTCGCTGCGCCGGGCGCTCGAAGCCCCCGCCGCGCCAGGCGCCTGCGCACCGTCCGGATCGGCCCCCGCCCGGGTGCCGGTGACCCTGGGAGCCCCCCGATGACCCCGTCCACGAACGAGACTCCCGCACGCACGTTGCCCCTGGTGGTGGTGGCGGGCCGACCCAACGTGGGAAAGTCCACCCTGGTCAACCGCATCGTGGGCCGCAGAGCGGCCGTCGTCGAGGAGCGGCCGGGGGTCACCCGCGACCGCAAGGAGCTCGATGCCGAGTGGTGCGGGCATCACTTCACCATCGTCGACACCGGTGGGTGGCTGGCCACTGACGACCCGCTGGACGCCCAGGTGAGCGCCCAGGCCGAGCGGGCCATCGAGGAGGCGGACGTGATCCTCTTCGTGGTGGACGTCACCGTCGGGCTGACCGACGAGGACCTCGACGTGGCCCGGGTGCTCACGCGCTCCCGGCGCCCGGTCCGGGTGGTCGTGAACAAGGTCGACTCGGACCAGCGCGAGGCCGACGCGTGGGACGCCCTGTCGCTCGGGCTCGGCGACCCGTGGCCGGTGAGCGCCCTCCACGGCCGCGGCACCGGCGACCTCCTCGACGACGTGGTACTGGCGCTGCCGGCGACGGCCCGGGCCGAGGAGCCGGCCGAAGGGACTGCCGACGGGCCGGCAGCGGAAGGACCCGGTACCGGGGACGACGAGCCCGTCGACCTGGTGGGCACCGTCGAGGCGGACCAGGGCGTTCCCCGGGTGGCGCTCGTGGGCCGACCCAACGTGGGCAAGTCCACGCTCTTCAACCGCCTGGTGGGCGACGAGCGCTCGGTCACCCACGATGCCCCGGGCACCACCCGGGACACCGTGGACACCATCGTCGAGACCCCCGAGGGGACGATCTGCTTCATCGACACCGCAGGCATGCGCCGCAAGTCGAAGACCGAACGGGGGACCGAGTACTTCTCGGTGCTGCGGGCCCTCGACGCCCTCGACCGGGCCGACATCGCCCTCCTGGTGATCGACACCACCGTGGGCATCACCCACCAGGACCAGCGCCTGGCCGAGCGGATCGGCGCCTCGGGCTGCCCGGTCGTGGTGGTGCTGAACAAGTGGGAGCTGATCCCGACCGAGGAGCGGGTGGGGATCCTGGCCGATGTCGGGGACCGGCTGGCCTTCCTGGGCGAGGCCCCGGTGCTCAAGATCGAGCGCGCTGTCCGGTCTCGGCGTCCACCACATCCTGCCGGCCGTGGCCGCCGCCGAGGAGGCCTACCACTCGCGGATCCCGACCGGCGAGCTGAACCGGGCGCTCAAGTCGATCCAGCTGGCCCACCCCCCGGTCGGCGCCCGGATCCAGTACGGCGTCCAGGGAGCGAACGACCCGCCGACCTTCACACTGTTCACCAACGGCCGCCTCCAGCCCACGTACCTGCGCTACGTGGAACGTGGTCTACGGGAGCGGTTCGAGCTCGGGCCGACCCCCATCAAGATCCGGGTGCGGGCGAAGGGCGCCAACGGGGGTGGGGGACGCAAGCGGTGACGCGGTCGCAGCGGGGGCGCCATGCCCTGGTGTGAGCAGTGCGACACCGAACTCGAGACCGAGGAGCTGAGCGATGCGGGCACGTGCCCGACCTGCGGGTCCGAGCCGCTCGACCACCGAAAGCAGCCGTGGTGGTTCAAGTTCCTGGCCGTGGCCACGGTGATCTACCTCGGCTACCGGGCGTTCCAGGGCGTCACCTGGGTGGTGCACCACATCTGAGTGCATGCGCCGCCCGACCGGTGGTGGCCGGCACCATCCGGCCCTGGTCCCGGAGCCGGGAATGCCCGAGGCCCGCCCGATCGGCGCCGGTACGTTCCGCCCACGTGAGACCCGGCTCGTCCGTGATACTTTCCTCGGTAGTCAGGCCACATTCGGGTGGCCGCACCAACTCCAGGGGGAACATGTGCGAAATCGAACGATCGTTGACGGCGGTGTCGACGGCGAGTGTCGCCGCCATGGGGCTGGTGACGGCGTCCCGCGTCGGCCAGTCGCGCCCAGCCGACCAAGCCGGCGCCGCCGTACTACTTGTCGCTCGGCGACTCCTACTCCATCGGCTACCAGCCGACCGCGCCGGTTCCGGTAGCACGCCCGGCTACACGGCCGTGGTGGCCAAGAAGGAGAAGTTGACCCTCGAGAACTTCGGATGCGGCGGCGCCACCACCAACTCGATCCTGTACGGCTTCCCGACCCGTCGATCCCCGGCAGCGGCACCGCCGCCGACCCCACCCCGGGCTGCGGCGACCCGGCGGCCACCGATGCCGTGGCGTACCCGTCCACGACGCAGGAGACCGCCGCTCTGAACTTCATCAACGACTGCCGCCAACACCGGGCAAGGTCGCCCTGGTGACCGTTTCGATCAGCGGGAACGACGTGACCTCGTGCGCCGCTGGCAGCCAATCCGGTCACGTGCGTCCAGGCCGCCCCGCTGCGATCAGACCAACGTGACCGTTGTGGTCAACGACCTCGACACGGCGCTCGACGCCAACGGCGACACCTCGGCCAAGATCGTCGGCCTCACGTACCCCGACGTCCTGCTCGGTGTCACCGTGAACCCGGGCGGAGCCGGCACGGCGACGCTGGCGCCCGAGTCGATCCTCGCCTTCGACGACTTATCAACCCCGACGCTCAAGCCGGCGTACACGTCGGTCGCCCACGGTGGGTTCGTCAACGTGACGACGGCGCACGTACAAGAAGGCGAAGGCCGGGGACGACAGGGCATTCGAGGCCACCCCGGTCGTCAACGACCCGACGTATCGGCTCACTCGGCAAGGGCTCCCGGCGGCGTGGTGAGTCTGCACGCTCACCTGTACTGCGATCCCTCGCAGCTTGCAGAACATCCACGCCAACACCTCGGGTACGACTTCATCGGCAAGCTGATCAGCCAAGGCGTACCCCTCGATCTGACCTCAGGCGTCCACGGTCCCGACCGGCGCCGCGCAGCCACCGCCCCCGGCCCCGGTCGGGAGCGGCGTCGTCAGGCCGCACTCCACCACCACCAGTGTGGCACCGGGGTCGACTCCGTGTCCGAATATGTGGGGATACGTGTCATTGACGCCATGGGGGAAGGGGTCCACCATGGACCCATGGAGTGCCGGACCGTCGTCATCGTCGCCTTCCCCGGCGTCCAGTCGCTCGACGTCGCCGGTCCCTTCGAGGTCTTCGCCGGAGCCGGTCGGGCCGCCGAGGCCCACGGGCGCACCGCCTCCTACGACGTGCGCCTGGCGTCCGTCGACGGGGGCGCGGTGGCGACCGAAAGCGGCCTGACCCTCGGCACCGCACCGCTGCCGGTTCCGCGCACCGGGATCGATACCCTGGTGCTGCCCGGAGGCGGGGGAGTGCAGGATGCGGCAGAAGACCGCCGGCTGATCGACTGGGTGGCCGCCACCGCGCCGCGGGCCCGCCGGGTGGCCACCGTGTGCACGGGTGCCTTCCTGGCCGCCAGGCGCCGGGCTGCTGGACGGCCACCGGGTGACGACCCACTGGGCCTGGGCCGACACGCTCGCCCGCCGCCACCCGGCCGTCGAGGTCGATCCCGACCCGATCTACGTCCGCGACGGGACCCTGTGGTCGAGCGCAGGGGTGACCGCCGGGATCGACCTGGCCCTGGCCCTCGTCGAGGACGACCTGGGCGCCGACGTGTCGCAGCTGATCGCCCGATGGCTGGTGATGTTCCTGCACCGGCCCGGTGGTCAGACCCAGTTCGCCACCCCGGTGTGGGCCCCGAGGGCCGGCCGGTCCGCCGTCCGCGACGCCCAGGCCAGGGTCGAGTCCGACCCGGGCGGCGACCACCGGGTGGCCGTGCTGGCCGAGGCCGCCGCACTGTCCGAGCGGCACTTCTCCCGCCTGTTCACCACCGAGGTGGGGGAGACACCCAGCCGCTACGTCGAGCGGGTCCGCACCGAAGCCGCCCGGCACGAGCTCGAGTCGACCCGGGACACGCTCGAGGTGATCGCCACCCGCTGCGGGTTCGGAACCGCCGAGACCCTGCGGCGCACGTTCCAGCGCCGCCTCCACAGCAGCCCTGACGCCTACCGGCACCGGTTCGCACGTACCCGACCAGACAGGAGCGACCCATGACCGACGCCACACCCGCCCGGACGACCGTGGCGATCCCGTTGTTCGACCGGTTCACCGCCCTCGACGCCATCGGGCCCTACGAGGTGCTCCAGCGCATCCCCTCCATCGACGTCGTCTTCGTGGGCCACGAGACGGGCGAGGTGCGCAGCGACAACCGGATGCTGGGGATCATCCGCGACGCCGTCTTCGAGGACGTCCCGTCCCCCGACGTCGTGGTGTTCCCCGGCGGGTTCGGCACGCGGGTGCTCGAGCACGACGAACGGGTCCTCGGGTGGGTGCGCGACGCCCACCGGACGACCACCTTCACCACATCGGTCTGCACCGGTGCGCTCGTCCTGGCGGCGGCCGGCCTGCTGGTCGGTCGGACCGCCACCAGCCACTGGTCCACGTACGCCGAGCTGGAGCGCTACGGGGCCACCGCGGTGCCCGAGCGGGTGGTCGAGCATCTCGACGACCGCCTGCTCGTCGCCGCAGGCGTGTCGAGCGGCATCGACATGGCCCTCCGGCTCGTCGAGCTCCTGGTCGACCGGACCGCCGCCGAGGCCGCCCAGCTGATGATCGAGTACGACCCGGCGCCCCCCGTCGACTCCGGATCGGTCGGGGTCTGCTCGGACGCGGCCATGGCCCGGGCGATCGAGTACGCCTCGGTCGGACGATACTGAGGACAGCGGGCACCGGCGGTTCGGTCGCCGGCGGCATGTCTCCACCGTCCAATTCGGAGACCTGTCCGGACGGCGGCACGCGTCGTAGGGTGGACAGCGTGGACGACATCACGGTCCGGGTCATCGGCGTACTGGAGGAGCTGCTCGAGGCAACCCGTGCGGCTGGCAGAGCGCTGGCCGTCAACGAGGAGCTCATCGCCCAGGCGATCGGGACGTTGCGGACCGGCGGACAGGTCGCCGACATCCTGCACACGGAACCGGTCGGCGAGCAGCGCCTGACGACCCAGGCCGCGCTCGATCGGGTCAACGCCGCGCGTCACCAGCTCCGACTCAGCGTCATCGACGCCTGCATCCAGGCGGGAATGACGCCCCGTCAGATCGCCGAGGAGTGGGACATGTCCCGTCAGCGGGTGGACCAGTTCGTCCAGGAGCTGAAGAAGGCTTCCACCGACTGACGACCCCGTTCGGGGTCACGTCGTCCACGGTGCCGTCGGCGCATGCCCACCCTCGACGAGGCGGCCGGGGCCGAACCATCGGTCCGTGCCGGTTCGGTGGACGACGATGGGCCTCGAACTTGACGTCACCGTTGGTCTCCGCCCGGCAATGGGGCACCGGGAGCCACCCGTGTACGATGCCTCGGAAGGATCGGTGGGTTCGCCCGGCGGTCCCCGACCGGGGCGACCTCAAGCGAGGGGATCCCGGGGGAACGGGCTGTGGCGCAGCTTGGTTAGCGCGCTTGACTGGGGGTCAAGAGGTCCCGGGTTCAAATCCCGGCAGCCCGACCACGGAAGGTGCAGGTCAGGCCCAGGGGAGCGACCCTGGGCCTGACCTCCGGAACTCCCATCCCCGCGCTATCCCCGCGCTCATTTTGGGTGACAGCTTGGGTGAACGACTTGGGTGGACATCTTGGGTGAACGACCGTCAACGACCCGCAGGCCCAGGCGGAGCCTCATGTCCTCTGATTCCGCACGATGCCCGCAGTATTGAATCGCCCCGGGTTCCATGACTGCTCCGGCTATTGGGCAACCGCCTCGGGGGCGGGCGCTGTCCGACGGTAGTGGGCGGCCTCGAACTGTGCCGGCGTGACGTAGTTGTTGTCGTCGGTGATCTCGCCGGTGAGACGGCGGTGGTTGAACCAGTCGATGTAGCCCATGGTGGCGAACTCGACGTCGTCGAGCCCCGCCCAGGGGCCCTCTGGGTAGATCAGCTCCCAATTGTCGAGGCAGTTGAACGCCTCGGCCATCGCGTCGTCGTAGGAATCACCGGTTGAATTCGCCATCTCGTTGGCCCGCCGGAGCTCCTTGTTCTCCCGCTCGAGCGCCTTCATCCGGGCCCGCTCGTCGGTCGTGAGCCCGGGGCGCCGTCCCTCTTCCGTCTCGGCACGACGGACCCAGAGCCACAAGATCTCTCGGTTGATCGAGAGCTTCTCGGCCACCGACCCGATCGCCGCCCACTGGGACGAGTACTCATCCTGGTGGTCGAGGACCGTGCGGACGGCCCGCTCCCTCATCTCTGCCGGGTAGGGCGTGCGCCTCCGGCTCTTCTCTTCTGGCATGGCTCCATCCTCTCAAGGGGTGGAGCAGTCACCAATCCCGGGGCGATTCAAGGGCTTGACATTGATAGGAGCGTCACCGGCCGTGGGCGCACGATCGGTGGATGCCCGCTCGCCCATTGCGAACTGCCGACGACCGGCACATTCGGGATACGCCCGGAGTCAGTTGCTTCATGCCCTGTGGCCCACGATTGCTGCTAAAACACCCCTGACGGGGCTAGGCAGTTTGGCGGAAGCAGTTCCACCTTGGTCAGGAGGCGAATTGTGAAGCACTGGAAGATGGTCGTCGCTACTGCACTGATTGCGGGGCTCATGATGGTCTCGACCCCGATCGGCGCAACATCGATCGCCACCGTTCGACCGACTCCCGGCTACTGGCTTGCAACGGGATTCGGCTCCACGTATGCGTTCAACGCCCCCTACCTGGGTACCCAACTTCAGTCGATCACGCCGCCAGTGTGCACACACGATGGCGGAGGCGTCTATCCAAATGTGGCCACCTGCGTCGACATCGCATCGACAAGCGACGGTCAGGGCTACTGGATCGCGGATTCCAGCTACATCGACGAGCAGAATCAGCTTCTGTTCAATGGCCGGGGCTACCCCCAAGGTGCCACCGGCACCTGCAACTCCCCAGCCCTCATGCCGAGCTACAGCACGACACGCTTGGTCGGGATCGCCGCAGCACCTGTCGGTGCGTGGATGGTCGATCCCAATGGCGCCGTGATCGATCTTTGTCATGCGCCATTCTTTGGATCACTGGATACAACTCAACTCAATCAGCCAGTTGTGGGAATGGCAGCCACCCCGGATGGGAAGGGATACTGGCTGGTAGCCGCCGACGGCGGGGTCTTCGGCTTCGGGGATGCTGCGTTCTACGGGTCGATGGGCAGCACGCCACTGAACCAACCGGTTACGGGAATTGCCCCGACTCCCGACGGCAAGGGTTACTGGCTCGTCGCATTGGACGGAGGGATCTTCGCATTTGGTGACGCAGTGTTCTCCGGCTCCATGGCAGGGAAGCCCCTGAATGCACCGATGGTCGACATCGCAGCCAATCCGGATGGATCCGGGTACTGGACGGTAGCCCTTGACGGCGGCGTCTTCGCCTTTGGCGACGCACCGTTCCTGGGATCGGCTGCAGGCCAACGGCTTGATGCCCCGATCGTTGGCATTGCATCCAGACCCTGACCTCCGCCTTGACAGCGATGTCGTCCAGAGTTCCCCATACCGGCTAGATGCCAACTCCGCGGCTCTGGTTTCTGGCGCCTTGATGTGCTACAAATAACACATGACTTCCGTTGGGGTCCGCGAGCTTCGCCAGAGGGCAAGTGAACTGCTTCGGCTGGTTGAGCAGGGGGAGACCGTCGAGATCACCGATCGCGGCCGGCCGGTGGCACGACTCACCCCGCTTCCCGCGGGCACCCCACTTGAGCAGATGCGCTCCGCCGGCGAGGTGGATCCAGGATCGGGTGATCTCGACGAACTGCCCGACCCGCTCGAGTTGGCTTCCGGTGTGGAGATCCCGAGTGTTGCGCTACGTCGACTGCGCAGCGACGAACGCTGACCTGTGGCGGCCACGTACCTGGACTCCTCGGCCATCGTAAAGCTGGCTGTACGCGAGCCTGAGTCGGATGTCCTGCGCCGATACCTTCGACGCCGTCGTCCCTTGGTGTCGAGCGCCCTCGCACGGACCGAGGTCCTTCGATCCCTCCTTGGCGGAGGTGCCCCCGCTTTGGCCTCTGGTAGACGGGTGCTCGCCCGCATTGATCTGATCCGCCTCAATGATCGTGTCCTCAACAGTGCGGGAACACTCGATCCACTGGAACTCCGATCCTTGGATGCCATTCACCTGGCCGCCGCCGGGAGGCTCGGGGCCGATCTCGGCGAACTCGTCACTTACGACGAGCGCATGGCGGCGGCGGCGAAGTCCATGGGGTTCAAGGTTTCAGCTCCCAATTGAACTCCTATCGCTGCCGGCTCGGTGGGACACCTGGTCAGCCTGATTGCGAAACGCCCCCGTCACGGCCCTTCGTCGGCACTCCGATCAGATTCGGGAACTTGGTCGGCGGGCGCCGACGTCAGTGGCCCGCTGCCATTGTCGGAAGCACCCCAGGCTCGAAGAGGTGGATCGATCATCGAGCCATGCCGCCAGCTGACGAATGCGGCCACAGCGCCTACATACACCGATTCGATCAAGATCCGTGTCGCCCACGATCTTCCGCCGAACGAACCGAAGGTGCCGGGGGCGGCGATGGCGAAGATCAAGTACAGCGAGAGGACGGTCGTGCCCAGGAGGATGAGCACGGAGACGAATGCGACCACTGAAACGTAGGTCTGACCAACTCGCTTCGAAGGGCTCGGCTCGTGTGACTCCGCTCGGGCGTTGGCAAGTCCGCGGCGCAGATGGAAAGCAAGTAGCACTCCGCCAATGACCGTGGCGAGCACGCTGAAGAGCAGAAGGCGATCGAGCGAATGGCTAGCGCTGTCCGAGACATTGGCCGTCAGGAGAAGGACTGCCCCGACCGCGAGAGCAGATCCGAAGATTGCCACCGCAAGGGTGACGAACGACACCACGAAGAAGTACACGGACTGAGGGCGACGACCGGTGGGATCCGGCTCCGATCGACTTGCTACGACTGCAATGATGATGACGCCGACCAGTGCCACCATCGTCATCACTGCAAGGACCTGGACGAGGGTTCCGGCCAGAGATGCGAGCCCGAATGTGGACCCAAACGGCCCCGAACCGTTGTATGGGGTCGGAGTGGGGACATAGGTGCCCGACGAGGGAAACCCCGTCCCCCCGGTGCCGAAACCTGGGAATGTTGTTGAAGTTGTGTCCATGACCCGCCCTTCCGCCGTTGCCTAGCTGAGACCTGACCAGGTGACCCTATCCGCGGCGTCGATGGCACTGATGATCTACTGAAGCCATCACTTCAGGCATGCAGTCGAATGGGTTGCTGAGCTCGGAATCCGAAAGCCCCGGTATGCACCACAATGCCGGCTGGGTGGACCACTCCGGGCACCCCTGTGGCAGTGCGCGGCGCACCACACGCCGCGGCGAATCGGACGCGAAGGGCCCCAGAGGTCAGAAGGGCACTGGGCCAGTACCGGGTTGGGAATCTCCGCTGTCGATGACAGATGGCCGGCGCCGACCGCCGCTCTGTGCGGCCGCCCCGGCGGCGACGACGAGCAGGATGCCGGCCAGCTGGGAACCTGACACCGTCTGGTGGAGCACGAGAATTCCCAAGACCGCACCGATGGCCGGTTCGAGAGCCATGAGGGTGCCGAAAGCCGTTGGCGTCATCCGACGAAGAGCGAGCAGCTCGAACGAGTAGGGCACCACGGGGAGCAGAATGGCCAATCCCACGGCCGCACCCACAACGGCGAGTGTGAGGTGACCTGCGGCCTGAGGAATGCCGATGATCGCAGCAGTGCATGCGGCGATGGGAACCGTGAGGGCGAGGCCGCTGAGGCCCGAGAAGCGGTCACCGACTCGTTGGGTGAGGACGATGTACGTGGCCCAGCCGACTGCAGCCACGCCGGCGTATCCGACGCCGACCAAGCTGATGTCGCCGCGCCAGGGTTCGGTGACGAGCACGACACCGAACCCTGCAGCGCCAATCCAGATGAGCGCACTGCGGCTGTGGCTGTGCACTGCGGCCACGGTCATCGGGCCGAGGAACTCGATGGCGACCGAAGTCCCCAGTGGGATGCGCTCGATCGCTGCCAGGAAGGCCACAGTCTGTAGGCCAGTCGTGACGCCCAGGCCGAGAAGCACTGGCGCGTCATGCCAGCGGAGGGAGCACAGCCGAGGACGAGCGATCATCAGGAAGATGAACGCTCCCGCGGTCAGCCTCAGCCACGCGATACCACCGGGGCCAACCGTCGAAATCATGTGCACCGACAGTGCCGAGCCGAGCTGGACCGAGAACATCGCTCCGATTGCCAGGGACCACGGCGGAACAGAGCCCGCGCCGGGACTCCACTGGCTCACGTTCCGGGATGAGACATCGGCCACCCCGCCGCGGGTCGGCGTTGGTGCGCCGGGGTCGAAGATCGCAAGCGAGGACCTCGCCGACTTCCGGACGCCGTTCGCGTAGGAGTGTCGGCGCGCTCGTCGACGAGGGATTGGGTGGTGGAGGCCTGCAGGTGATCCGCGAAGGTCGAGCAGTCCATGTCCGAATCCTACGAGGGGCGTGTTGCTGGCGACCGCCCTCTGGTTGTGTGGTCCCCGACCGCCCAGATGGCCTCGAGAGTTGAGGCCACCCGAGTGGTGTACGAGGAATAGGCCGGCCCGGGGCCCCCAGGGTGAGGAACTCCACCCGTTCCGCCGGTCGGTCGGAGTCGGCTGTTACGTACTCGGAGTGGACATATTGCCTGCCCAGAGCCTATGTAACTGGTGTTGACATTCCGGATCCGGCGGTCGGTTGGCAGGCCCTCAGACCCCTCTGACCTGGGATGGAGTCTCGTGCCGCCGGCGCGTCAGGCCAGAACAATTTCTTGTCACATGTGTGTGATTCGGGCTCAAGCTGTCGTCCGTGCGGTCCGATGCACCGAGGACTATCGGCGATGTAACACCTCTTCAGAAAGCTCGGGACCTTCCATGATCGAACGAATCCGCAACAACAAGCGAGGCCTGATCGCCTCTCTGGCCGCGGTAGTCGCCCTGGCGACAACCGCCACCTACACACTGGGTGGCTTCAGTGCCGGAATCACCAACTCGTCGAGCACGTTCAGCTCGGCCACCGTCCAGCTCGAAGAGAGCAACGGGACCACGACCTGCTATTCGACCGGCACGGGAACGGGAGGATCGGTCACTGCGTCGAACACCAACAGCGGCTGCTCCATCAACGCCCTCGTGGGAACACTGGATCAGGTGCCGGCCGGCTCGCCGTTGTCCAGCACGCTCACCTTCACCAACGTCGGGAACCGCAGTGCCACGGTGGCATCCATGGTGACGGGTGCCTGTGCTGCCGCCGCGGCCGCCGACAACGGGGGCTACACGGGATCCGACACGGTCGGCTTCTGCGGCAAGGTCGACGTCACGGTGGCCAATACCACGTCCGGTGCCACCGACAAGTGCGTCTTCCCCACGCAGGCTGCAGCCTGCCCGGCGCTCTCGGCCACCTCCACACTGGCCGGCATGGCCGGGACCACCTTCAACGCGGTCCCGTTGACGACGCTCAACGCCGGTGCGACGGCCACCTACGTGGTCAGCGTCCAGCTCGACACGTCGGCCACCAACGCCGACCAGGGCCTGGCCGCCACCGTGCCCTTCACCTGGAGCATCAGCCAGTAGCCGACCGGCACCCGGTGAGGCCAGGACGTCCGACGCCCTGGCCTCACCGAGCCGGCCGCCGACACGCTGAACCACGATGCGAGTCCACCGATCCACCTCCCTGCCCCGGGTGCGCCGGGGGCTCGTCATCGGTGCACTCGTGGGTCCGGCGCTCCTCGTGATGGGGGCTACGGCCGGCGCCGCGGTGTTCAGCAGCAGCCTGCTGTCCTCCGGGACTACCTACTCAACCGGCACGCTGCAGCTCAAGGGAACGACCGGCAGCACCACCTGCTACTCGACCGGAACGGGCGCCGGCGGAACGGTCACCACCAATTCGACCGGTTGTACGAGTGGATCGCCGATTCCGGCGGGGGCGCTGTCGGCCACCGCATCCACTTCGGCCGCGACAGTCCTCCGGTCGACCGGGACGACCGCGGCCACGGCCGCCAGCATCTCCTCGGCGACGTGCGGGGTGGCCCAGCTCGCCGACGCCCGCTCCGCCACGACCTGGTCCGGGACGGGCCCCGACACGGCACTTACGCTCGCCGGACTGACGTACCAGTCGGCGGGTCCCCTCGGTGGCCGAGCCATCACCACGGACGGATCGACCGGATGGGCGGAGACCACCACGGCATACGCCAACCCCCAGAGCTTCACCCTCCTGGGGTGGTTCAGGACCACCTCGGCCTCGGGCAGCATCCTCGGTTTCTCCAACAACCAGACGGCGCCGCCGGCGGCCGGCAACTATGACCGGATGCTCTGGATCGACCCCACCGGTCACGTGGTGTGGGGCGTGTACAACGGGACGACCTACGAGGCCACCAGCAGCTCGACCTACGCCAACGGTGCCTGGCACTTCGTGGCCGCGTCGATCGGCAGCGGCGGACAGAAGCTCTACGTCGACGGGGCCCTCGTGGGTTCGTCGGCAGCGACCGTCGCCCAGACCGGGTACACCGGGTGGTGGAGCATCGGCCTGTCCGGCGTGCTCCACGGAGGATGGCCCGACCCGCCGTCGAACGCCCACTTCAACGGCTCCCTGGCCCAGCTCGCCGTGATCCCCGCGCAGCTGACCCCACTGCAGGTGTCCGGCCTGGCCGGCGCCTCGACGCTGGCGGCGTACACCTCCGGCGTGGCAGCCCTTGCCCCGGCCGACGCCTGGGCGCTCGACGACTCCGGGACGGTTCCGTACCTGGGTACCGTTCCCGGTGCGACGACCTCGGCCTCACTTATCGACGCCTCAGGGAATGGCAATACGGGCACGTCCGCGGGCGGAGTCACGCTGGCCACCCCCGGGCCGACGACGCTCGGAACCGGAGCCTGGGGCGCCAGTTTCGACGGCTCGTCCGGGAGCGTGCAGACGACCCGTTCCTACGTCGACCCCCAGGGGATCTCGGAACTTGCCTGGTTCAAGGCGACCGGCGCCTCCGGTGGCACCGTGCTGGGGTTCACCGACCAGCAGTCCACCGCCGCCCCCGGTTCATGGGACCGCACCGTATGGCTGGACAACGCCGGCCACCTCGTCTACGGGACGTACAACGGCGTCACCCAGGAGGTGACCTCGCCGGGCACGTACAACGACGGACTGTGGCACCTGGTCGTGGCCGAGGTCGGTTCGGCGGGCCAGCAGCTGTGGGTGGACGGATCGGAGGTGGCCAGCAACCCGGCGTTCACGACGGCACAGAACTACACGGGATACTGGCACGTGGGCTGGGGCGTCGAGAACTCGTGGCCCGACCCCCCTTCGGTCAGCTACCTGAACGGTGCGTTGAGCGAGGTGGCGGTCGTCCCCAACCAGTTGACGTCCGGTCAGATCGCTACGCTCTTCGCCGCCACCAGCACGGCGTCACTGACCACCGACGTCGGCGCGCTCGCACCCACCTCGTACTGGCCGCTCCAGGACACCGACTCGGGGAGCTGCGGGACCACCGAGGTCACCGTCCAGCAGACGGTCGGGTCGGCCGTCAGCTGCATCTACCCCGCGGGGCCTGGAGCCTGCGCGCCGCCGACGCCGGCGTACCTGGTCACCGGGTTCGGTAGCCGTTCCCTGACCGCACCGACGTCGAGCACCCCGGTCACCGTCACCGTGACCATGAGGCTGTCGGCGGTGTCGGGCGCCGGCATGGTCGGGCTGCACGAGCTCCCGGACTTCGGTTTCGGAGCCACCAGGTCGTCGACGTCGTGGACGGCGCAGATCTCCTACCCGGCAGCGTGGGCCCAGCTGTGAACCACCCGTCCGCCATCACGGCCGACCAGGTGCTCGGGGGGGTACCGGACGCGCCTGCGCCGTCAGGCGCTGCTCGGGCACGACCGGCTACCGGCGGGCTCCTGTCCCTGGTCATCGTCGGCGCGGTCGTCCTGGCTGTCCTTTCCGTCGTGGGATGGAACCTGTCCGGGGGGCAGTTGCGGGTGATGGAGACCTCCTCCATGTGCCCATCCGTCTGCGTGGGCTCCTTGGTCGCCGACCGACCGCTCGAGGGGGCTCCCCACGTCGGCCAGCTGGTCACGTTCCACCCGCCGCACTCCACCGGCCAGACCTACACGCACGAGATCTCCCACATCTTCCCGAACGGGATGATCCAA
Organism: uncultured Actinomycetota bacterium; assembly: GCA_963835445.1. GTDB lineage: Bacteria > Actinomycetota > Acidimicrobiia > Acidimicrobiales > RAAP-2 > Bog-756. The sequence continues at coordinate 742,122 of CAWIFO010000007.1, read as the reverse complement.
ACCCGCGGCGTCAACAACGCGGCCCACGATCCGTGGCTCCTCACCAGGGGCGACATCGTGGGCGCAGGCGTATTCAGCGTGTGGGGACTCGGCTGGTTGCTCCGGGCCCTTCCACTCCTGTCAGTGGGGGTCGTGGTCTGGGTGGTGACGCGCATGTGGATCGGTGCGGGAGCGCGACGCGCCTGGGACCGCGTCTGCATGGTCGGGGTCGCCGTGCTCCCGGTCTGGATCCTTCATCCGCTGGTGAGTGCCTCCGTCATCGCCACCACGACGGATCCGTCGCACGACCACTGGCTGCGGATGACGGTGGTCAACACCGGTGTCCTGCCGGCCGCATTCCACGTCGCCAGTGGTCAGGGCGTCTCGCACGTGCAGCCCGCCGCACTGGCGCGACCGACGGGAGCACCGATGGGGCACCAGCCGTTGATCCTCCACGAGGTGGTGTCCCTCTACTGGTGGGGGTGGCTGATCGTCGGGATCGTCGTCCTGTCGCCGCTCGCATCCTATGGGTGGCACATCTGGCGGGACGACGAGGGGGTCCCGGCACTCAACACCAACTGAACGGTGCCCCGACCCGCTGCGTGCGGTACCTGCGGCCAGGTCCGGCGCGCCATTCCGCCCTGCACGCACGGGCGGGCGGACGACGCCAGAGTCACGGTCATCCATCCGGGGAACGCCGGCCGGCCGGCGGTCCGCCCCTGTGCGACCACCGGCCAGCCGCCGCCCGCCGCCCTGCCCGAAGTCCATGGAGCGAGGTTGCGCCCGTGCTCCCGGACCAGGGACGTTCTACCAACGCCCGCGTGAACGGGGCGTCACGGTTCGACGATCGGACGGCCAACAGTCAGTGACACTCCGGATACCCGGTGGCAGACCCGAAGGCCCCCGGCGTTCCGCTACCGACCTACAGTGGCCGGGTCCGCAGTGGACGGAACGGCCGACCCGGCATCGGGTCGGGACACGTCGAGCGAGGAACGGGGCACGTAGAGCGATGATCATCTGGATTGTGATGGCGATCGGCCTGGTGATCATCGTCGTCGGCGGCTTCGCCGAGCGCAGCCGCCGGGCCCGTCGGTCGGAGCGGAACGCCCGGAACGCCGGCCATGCGACGACCCACCACGGCCGGGGCGCCCGCAACTCGCGTGGCCGGGGCCGGGGCCATTGAGGCCCAAGGCGTCACACCCGCGCCCTCGACCGGGGTCGGGTCTCAGGTCGGGCGGAGTGTGATCAGTTCCTGGACGTTGTCGAAAAGGATCTGGCGCCGTTCGGTGGCGTCGAACTCCTTGAGTTCGCGCACGTAGTCAACCGGCTCGGGCAGGGCCTCGATGTGCGGCCAGTCGGACCCGAAGATCACCCGGTCCGGACCCATGCAGTCGGCGACCTGGTTGACGTCGTCCTCCCAGAACGGGTTGATCCAGACGTGTCGGCGCAGAGTCTCGACCGGGTCGTCCTTCCAGTAGCCGGGCATCTTGTTCGCCGTCGACCGGATCTTGGCGATGAGGTCGGGCAGGTACTGCGCCCCGTTCTCGATGGAGGCCACCCGCAGGTTGGGGAAACGTTCGAACATGTTGTCGAACACCATCGACAAGAGGTAGTCCCGGATGGCCTGCTCGATGGCGAACGACTTGATCGAGGGCTTCCACCCGCCGCTGAAGGTGGCGGCGAAGCCGTCGACGGCAAACCCGTTCGACGAGATCCCGCTGTCGCCGGCGTGGACGACCACCGTGATGCCGGCGTCATTGGCCAGCTGCCAGAACCCGTCGAACATGGTGTCGAAGGGCGAGCGGCGACCGAGGGCGGTGACCGGGGCGGCCGGGCGCATCACGATGGTCCGGGCGCCGTTCTCGAGCGCCCAGGTGAGCTCCTCGACGGCCCAGGCCGGGTCGGCCAACGTCAGGTAGGGGGCGGCATAGATCCGGTCCCGGTAGGCGACGCCCCAGTCCTCGACCAGCCACCGGTTGAAGGCCCGGAAGAGGTGGCACACGGCCTCGGGGTCGTGGGCGAGGGGCTCCTCGTAGATCATGCCGAGCGTCGGGAAGAGGAGGCAGCCGGCAAGTCCTTGGGCATCGAGCGTCTCGATGCGGGCGTCGGGGTCGCGGTAGGCGGGGCGGATGGCCTCGCGCCGGGCCAGGAACTCCATCGGGTTGCGGTTGTCCGGGTTGCCCCGGAAGTAGTCGTACATGGCCCCCGGCATGGCGATCGGGTCGAAGGTCGGGTTGGTCACCGCCCGGCTGACACGGCCGCCGATCACGTGGTACTTGCGGCCGTCGATCTCCGACCACTGGATGACGCGCGGCCCGAGTGCGGGGTCGAGGTGGCGGGTGAAGGCGTCGAGGGCCTCGTAGTAGTGGTTGTCGGCATCGAACACCGGGTGGCCGAGTGCTTCGTGATCGCTCATGGACGGTCTCCTCGTGGCGGGCCCGGGCGGGCGTGAACCACTGTAGGTCGGCGCCGAGCAGCGACGCGTCCGGGCCCGGGCACGAAGCGGTGCCCGAGGAACCCCTACGATCCGACCATGCCGATCTACCAATTGGACGACCTCGTCCCGGACATCCACCCCGACGCCTACATCCACCCTGAGGCGGTCCTCATCGGGGACGTCACCGTCGGATCGGAGTCAACGGTCTGGCCCGGTGCCGTGCTACGTGGCGACTACGGCACCATCGTCGTCGGGGCCCGCACCTCCGTACAGGACGGCACGGTCATCCACGCCGGTCCCGGGTTCCCGACCACCGTCGGCGACGGTTGCGTGATCGGACACCTGGCCCACCTCGAGGGGTGCACCATGGAGGACGAGTCGCTGGTGGGCTCGGGATCGGTCGTCCTCCACCACGCCGTGGTCGGCACCGGCGCCACCGTCGGGGCCAATGCAGTGGTGCCCAACCGCATGCAGGTCCCGGCCGGGGCCCTGGCCGTCGGAGTCCCCGCCCAGATCCGCGAGGGGAAGTCCGATCTGCGGATGATCCAGCTGTCGGCCGAGCAGTACGTGGCCAACGGCCACCGCTACCGGGCGTCCCTCCGACGGCTGGGCGACCGGTAGGCCATCCGTCCGCCCCGCGACCGGAACGACAGCACGGACCACCGCGAGGCCGCCGAAAGCACCGAGGCCGCGCAGGCCGCGCTACCGATCGAGGCGAGGGAGCAGACCGAGCCGACCGAGGCGATCGACGCCACCGAGCCGATGGACAGGATCGACCCGGTCGAGTTGATCGACAGGATCGACCCGGCCGAGTTGATCGACCACAGGGATCCCCGTCGGGACGAGGGCGTTCGGGTATCGGGCACGCTGGACATCCTGCCCGGTCGGGGCGGAGTCGTCACGTCCGAACGTCGGCCCTAGGCCGCGGGCGTGACGACGGGCTTGCCCGCCGGGGTGAGGACGTACCAGAGGCCGCCGGCGTTGGTCAGCGCCTGCCCTGTGGCCATCCCGGGTGCCCGGTCGGGTGGCCACAGGTAGAGCGGCCACCCGTTGTAGGTGACCTGCGCGCTCCCGTCCCGGCGCGGAGCGGTGCCCACCAGTGCGGGGACCGCTCCGGGGCCGGCCACGGGCGCGGTCACGCCCGGTGGCAGGACCACCGGTGGCCACTGGACGGCGCAGATGTCGTAGCAGCGTGACGGCTGGCCCCGCACGTCGGTCGCGTACATGTAGAGGCTGATGCCCTTGCCGTCGACGAGTACGGTCCCGAGCCCCGCCACGGTGCCGGTCGTCACCTCGTACTCCGGTCCGTGCCGGAGCACCGGCGCCGTCGTCACGAATGGGGTCGTCACCGACGTGCCGTTGGAACACGAGACCGTGCCCGCTGCGGCGGTGGCGAACGCCGCGGCGGCGGCCAGGGAACGGATGGCGCGCCTCACGACGGGTCGCCCCGGCCGAGGAAGGTGACCAGGGTAGGGGAGGGGTAGGGGCCGACCCCCGGGCGCCAACCGGCGGCCAACTTCTGGTCGGCAGTGCCGCCCTCGGCCCAGATGTGGCAGGAGTCCCGGGCCCACGGGCTTCCCGACGCCCCGCCTCCTGCGAGCAGGTCCTGCGACTCGCCCCGGCTGACCGACAGCGCCCGGCGCGACGTGACCGCCTGGATCACCACCGGCCCCAGCGCTCGGGCCAGTTGCTCGAGGTGGGTGCAGCCCTTCGGCCCTCCGAACCGGGTCTGCACGGCCCGCGTGTAGCCACGCGCCACACTGAGGCCGACCAGGCCGGCGAACGCCTCCTCGACGACCGGGCACTCCGCGTGCGGGAAGGTGACCATCTCGGCGGTCGCCCCGACGATGGTCAGGTCAGTCGTCCGGACGCGGACCCGCAGCTCCATGTCGTGCACGGTCGCCACCGCGCTGCCGTCCGCTGCCCACGGCCGGGTGTCGCGGAGGCGGCCCACGATCACGAGGTCGTCCTCGACGCCGAACACCTCGAAGTCGATGGCACGCCGATGCAGCGCGACCGCACCCGCGTCCGGACGGGGAACGGCGGTCACGAAGGACGACCTCGGAGGGGCACGCTGGACGGGTGCATCGGACGATCATGGCCCGAGGCGGCGTCACGACCAAATCCCGGCTGGACGGCACCGGTCACATGCGCGTAATTACGGCAGTGTGATACCGTTAAACCCCAGGTTGACCGTGAGGTTGAGGTCACCGTAAGGCTTTCATCGAGGTGGAGGATCACCATGGAGCGTCGCACCGAGCAGACAATCGGGGAGACCGCGGCTCCGGCGGCCGCCGGTCCGGTCGACGGCTTCCGCGGCACACAGGTCTGCGCCGTGGTCGGCATCACCTACCGCCAACTCGACTACTGGGCCCGAACCGGCCTGCTGCGGCCGTCGATCGCCGACGCGACGGGATCCGGCTCGAAGCGCCGCTACTCCTACAACGACGTGGTCGAGCTCAAGGTCATCAAGCGCCTGCTCGATGCCGGGCTCAAGCTCCAGCAGGCCCGTCAGGCCGTCGAGTGCCTGCGGGGCGACCTCGGCATCGACCTCTCCTCGGCGCAGCTCGTCCTGGCCGACGGCCGGTCCATCCTCGCCACCTCGGGCGGCGAGCTCGTCGACCTGCTCGCCGGGGGACAGGGTGTCTTCAACGTGCTGCCGCTCTCGGGCGTCGTATCCGAGCTCGAGGCCGCCATCGTCGAGCTCACCGCGTCGGCATCCGACGGAACGCCCACCGACAACGCGCCCGACGAGCGGCACCCGGCGGGCGCCTACCTGGCCGCGGGCGGGGCTGCCGGCAATTGACACCCGACCCCGTCCTCCTCGAGGCCGTCGACGGGCGCGCCGGGGTGCGGTTCGCGCACGAGTCCGAGCAGCGGTTCGCCCGCATCCTCGACTTCTACGGGGTGGCGTGGGAGTACGAACCGGTGGAGTTCGGGCTCGAGTGGGGTCCCGACCGGCGCCCGACCTCGGCGTTTCGACCGGACTTCTGGCTGCCCCGACCGGGGCTGTTCGTGGAGGTGACCACGCTCAACCAGCGCCTGGTCACGAAGAAGAACGGCAAGGTCCGACGCATGGCCGAGCTGTACCCCGACGTGCGGGTCACCGTGCTGTACCAGCGCGACACCCTCGCCCTGCTGGCCAAGTACGGCCTGGCCGGCAACGACGTCCGTCGCGGCTCCGTGGCCCGTTCCGCCTGATCTGGACCGGCGATAGCCTGCCAGGGTGGCCACCTCCCCTGCGACCGAGACCGACACCGGGACCGACAGGGCGCTCCGGCACACCGCCCTGATCGACGTCCACCGGGCACTGGGAGCCAAGCTGGTCGGCTTCGGGGGATGGGAGATGCCCCTCGCCTACGGGCAGGGCACCATCGCCGAGCACCGGGCGTGTCGTCGGGACGCCGTCGCCTTCGACGTCAGCCACCTCGGTACGGTCCGGGTCTCAGGACCGGACTCCTACGACCGTCTTCAGGCTGCCCTCAGCAACGACCTGACCAAGGTGCGCCCCGGACGGGCCCAGTACACCCACCTCCTCGACGAGTCCGACGCCTCTGTGGTCGACGACATCATCGTCTGGTGGGTCGAACCCGATGTGTTCGACGTGATGCCGAACGCGTCCAACACCGACCGGGTCGTGGCCGCAATAGGCGGGGACGACACCACGGCCACCCGGGCCGTGATCGCCGTCCAGGGTCCCCATGCGCGGGCCCGGACCGCCTCGGTCCTCCCCGAGGCCGCCGCCGTCCCCCGGTTCGGAGTGGAGCGGTTCACCTGGCGGGGCGTCGAGTGCGTGGCGGCCGGTACCGGCTACACGGGCGAGGACGGCTTCGAGGTGGCGGTGCCGGCCGGCACCGCTGCCGAACTGTGGGAGGCCGTGGCCGGTACGGGGGTCGTGCCGGCCGGACTGGGCGCCCGCGACACCCTTCGCCTCGAGGCAGGCCTGCCCCTGCACGGTCACGAGCTGGGCGCCGGGATCACCCCGCTGCAGGCCGGTCTGAGCTGGGTCGTCGGGTGGGACAAGGGTGACTTCCGCGGGCGGGCCGCCCTGCTCGCCGAGCGGGACCGCGGCGTACCCCGTCGGCTCGTCGGCCTGTCCACCGAAGGGCGCCAACCGCCACGCGAGGGTGCGGACGTGGTGGCCGACGGCGCCGTGTGCGGCGAGGTCACCAGCGGCAATTACTCGCCCATGCTGGAGCACGGAATCGCACTGGCCCTGGTCGATGCCGCCGTCGACGTCGCCCCGGGGCGCGTCCTCGGCCTCGAGCAGAGGGGCCGGTCCCGGGAGGCCACGGTCACGCCCACGCCCTTCGTCGCGGCCGGCCAGTGGGCGCAGCCCTCATGATCCCGTCGCGTCGGGCCCGGTACCTGCAGTACCGTTCACCGTCCGAGCACCGCTGAAGGAGCACGTTGGGCACGTACATCCCCCACACCGACGACGAGATCGAGAGCATGCTCGCGTTCCTCGGCCTGTCGTCCCTCGACGAGTTGTTCACCGCCGTGCCCGAGGCCGTCAAGCTGCAGCGGGCTCTCGAACTGGCCGATGGCGTCGGCGAGCCCGACGTCCTCGACCGCATGGAGGAACTCGCTGACCGGAACCGAGCACGCACCGACCGGATGATCTGCTTCGCCGGCGGCGGGGCCTACGACCACGAGACCCCGTCGGTGACCCGCGCCCTGGCCGGTCGCAGCGAGTTCGTGACCTCGTACACGCCGTACCAGCCAGAGGTGGCCCAGGGTGTCCTGCAGGCGGTATTCGAGTACCAGACCATGGTGGCCCGCATCGCCGGGCTGCCCGTGTCCAACGCGTCCCTCTACGACGGTGGAAGCGCCGCCGTGGAGGCCGTCAACCTGGGCGTGACCGCCACCGGGCGCCAGACAGTGTGGGTATCCGAGGGGATCCACCCGCACTGGCGCCAGATGCTCGCCACCTTCGCCATCGGCACCGGGCACGTCATCCGCACAGTGCCGCTGGTGGACGGCCTTACGGCCTGGCCGGACCCGGCGGACGCCGACGAGGCGCCCGGCGTGGTCCTGGTCGGCTACCCCAACTACCTGGGGTGCGTGGAGGACCTCGGTGCAGTCCGCTCGCTGTGCGACACCACCGGCGCCCTGATGGTGGTGGGTGCCGACCCGCTGGCCGCCGGACTGCTGCGGTCAGCCGGCTCGTGGGGTGCCGACGTCATGGTGGGGGAGGGGCAGATGTTCGGTACCCCGCTCGGGTTCGGCGGACCCTACCTGGGGCTCTTCGCCTGCAGCTCGGCCCACCTCCGGCGCCTGCCCGGCCGACTGGTGGGTGAGACGGTGGACGTCGAGGGACGTACCGCCTACGTCACCACGCTGCGGGCCCGGGAACAGGACATCCGACGGGAGAAGGCGACCTCGAACGTCTGCACCAACCAGACCCTCATGGCCGTGACCGCCGCCATCCAGCTCGCATGGCTGGGCAACTCGGGTCTGGTCGAGGTGGCCACGCGCTGCGCCCGTGCCACCCGGTACACGCGGGACGCCGTGCTGGCGGTCGACGGGGTGACCCCGTGGGCCGACGCCCCGGTGCTTCGCGAATTCGGGGTGCGCCTGCCCGTGCCGGCCGAGACCGTCATCGAACGGATGGCGGACGCCGGGTTCCTGGCCGGGATCTCCCTCGCCGGCGCCGTCGCCGGCGGGGCCCACGGCCTCCTGATCGCCGCCACCGAGAGGCGCACGGCGGCGCAGATCGACGCCTATGCCGCCGCCCTGGCCAAGGCGGTCGCATGACGGACGAGGACGCGATGACCACGACGAACACCGGGGCACCGGGCGGCAAGGCCTCCTCCGCCCCTCTCCTCGGGCGCGCCGCCGAGCCCACGATCTTCGAGCTCTCCCACACCGGGCGCCGGGCCTGGTCCTTCCGCACGACGGGGATCCCCGAGATCCCGGTGGACGACCTCGTCCCGGCCGGGCACCGCCGCGAGTCCCCGGTCGAGCTCGCCGAGGTGTCCGAGCGCGACCTTGTCGCGCACTTCACTCGCCTGTCGCACCGCCAGTTCAGTGTCGACCTCGGCGCCTACCCGCTCGGGTCGTGCACCATGAAGTACAACCCGAAGATGTGCGACACCGTGGCCGGCCTGCCCGGACTGGCCGGCGTGCACCCGGCAGCCCCGGCGTCGCTGACCCAGGGGTGGCTGGAGCTCATGGTCGAGCTCGAGGAGACCCTGTGCGAGGTGACCGGCATGGCCGCTGCCACCCTGCAGCCCGCCGCCGGCGCCGCCGGCGAGCTGACCGGCCTGCTCCTCATGCGGGCATGGCACGCCGCCCGGGGGGCACCCCGCTCCAAGGTCATCATCCCGGACTCGGCCCATGGGACCAACCCGGCCTCGGTCACGCTCGGCGGCTACCAGGTCGTGACCGTCCCGAGCGACGACCGTGGCTGCGTCGACATGGCCGCGCTCCGGTCGGTGCTCGACGAGGACGTGGCCGGCATCATGCTGACCAACCCGAACACGCTCGGCCTCTTCGAAGAGGACATCGCGGAGATCGCCGCCGCCGTGCACGAGGTGGGCGGGCTCCTGTACTACGACGGGGCCAACCTGAACGCCATCCTCGGCGTGGTCCGCCCGGGCGACATGGGCTTCGACATCGTCCACATGAACCTCCACAAGACGTTCGCCACGCCACACGGCGGGGGTGGGCCCGGCGCCGGCCCCGTGGCCGTGTCGGAGCGCCTCGTGCCGTTCCTGCCCGGGCCGCGCCCGGTGCGCACCGCGGGCGGCGAGTTCGACTGGGCCACCCCGCCGCAGTCGATCGGCCGGGTCCACACCTGGCACGGCAATACCCTGGTCCTGGCCCGCGCACTCGCCTACATCCTGGCCAACGGGGGCGACGGCCTGAGGCGGATCGCCCAGATCGCCGTGCTGAACGCCAATTGGATCCGCCAGCGCCTGCACGTCGCCTACGACGTCCCGTTCGACCGGCCGTGCATGCACGAGGTGGTGCTGTCGACCAAGACGCTGAAGGCCGAGCACGGGGTGCGGGCCCTCGACGTGGCCAAGCGCCTCCTCGAGGAGGGTTTCCACGCGCCGACCGTCTACTTCCCCCTCATCGTCGAGGAAGCGCTCATGATCGAGCCCACCGAGACCGAGAGCCCCCAGACCCTCGAGGCACTCGCCGCGTCCCTCGAGGTGATCGCTGCCGAAGGCCGCGCCACGGGGGAAGGGCCCATGGCCGAGTACCCCCACGGCACCCCGGTGCGGCGTGTCGACGAGGCACGGGCGGCCCGGTCGCTCATCTCCACCTACGACGCGCGGCCCTGATCGAGGAGGAGCGGTGGACGGCATCTTCACCACCCGCTTCGTCGGCCCGTACCTGCGGTTCCACAAGTACATCTACGAGCGGTCCGACGGACGGATCGGCAAGCACTCGGGACGGGTGCCGGCGCTCCTGCTCACCACGACGGGCCGCCGGTCGGGACTGGCCCGGACCAACGGCCTCACCTACTGCCGCGACCGCGGCGACCTGATCGTCGTGGCCTCCAACGGCGGCAGCGACCGTCCCCCGGCGTGGCTCCTCAACATCCAGACCGACCCGCGGGTGACCGTCCGGGTGGGCCGTGCCGTCTTCGGCGCCACCGCCCGTGTCGCCACCGTGGAGGAGCAGGGCCACCTGTGGCCGCACGTCAACCGGATGAACCGGGGGATGTCCAGGATCTTCCACCCTGGCGTGACCGGCCGCTACGACGTCTACCAGCGCCACACCACCCGGCGCATCCCCGTGGTGGTCATCTCGCCGGACCGGCCCGCCGCCTGACTTCCGGACAGGCCCCGCTCACCCCGACGGCGGCTCGGCGGCCAGCGGGCTGCGGGCGGGCACCGGCGGGGCGGTGGCCAGCCACGATCCGATCAGGATGAGCGGGAACCCGAGCACGATGCCCGCAGTCAGCGGCTCGCCGAGGACGAGCACACCGAGCAGGATGGCGACTGCCGGGTTGACGTAGGTGATGACCGTGCTGCGGGCCGGGCCCACCTCGACGATCAGCTCGAAGAACAGCACGAATGCCAGCGCTGTGCACACCAGGGCCAGCCCGCAGACGGCGGCGACCACCTCGAGCGAGACCGACGTGGGCAGGTGGGCGGCGGCGTAGGGGGCGTAGAGCGCCGACGCGATAAACAGCGAGGCGGTGATGACACCGATGCCGGCCAGGTCGTCCAGCTTCCGGGAGATGATCAGCGGGCCGATGGCGTAACCGACCGCGGGCACCAGGACCTCCAGCACCGGGCCGACGTCGGCGCCCTGCAGGTCGACCCCGACCAGTGCAGCAACCCCGGCGAACCCGATCAGGAGCCCGGCGATCCGCCGCCGCGAGAAGTGGTCGTACCCGAGGGTGCGGTAGAGGACGGCACCGACGAGCGGGACCGACGCGATGAGCAGGCCGGTCACCGAGCTGGTCAGATGGATCTCCGCCCGGCCGACGAAGAGCCAGGGCACGGCCAGCTCCGCCAACGTGAAGGCGACGAGCCACCGCCAGCGTGCCACGAGACCGACCATGGCCCGGCGGTGCAGGGCCATGGGCAGAAGTACGAGGGCGGCCGGCGCCGTGCGGAGGAAGATCAAGGTGGCGGGGGAGACCTCGCGCACCGCGATCCGGATCAGCAGGTACGGGCAACCCCAGATCAACGACATGGCGACGAAGAGGATCCAACCGCGACGGGTCACGACGGCACCGACGACTTTCCGCCCCAAGGGGCATCGGACCCGGGGGTTCCCCGGGCGACCCTCAGTCGAGCAGGTCGGGCTGCTCGCGCACGATCCGGTCGAACAGGGGCTGGAAGCTGAACCACCCGGCCATGTGGCTACCCACCTGGCCGGCGGTGAGCCGGGCCATGTCCGGGTCGATCAGCACCGGCGTACCCGCCGCCTCGGCCAGAAGCTGCGCGTGACACGAGCGCTCCATGGTGACGAACCACCAGACCGCCTCATCCACGGAGTGTCCGACGGTCATGAGGCCGTGGTTGCGGAGGATGGCGGCCTTGTGCTCGCCCAGGGCGTGGGCGATGCGCTTGCCCTCCTCGACATCGACGACAACACCGGTGTAGTCGTCGAAGACGGCATGGTCCTCGTAGAAGGCGCATGCGTCCTGGGTGATCGGGTCGAGGGTGCGACCGAGCGACGACCACGACTTGCCGTACACGGAGTGGGCGTGGGCGGCGGCGATCACGTCGGGGCGCGCCGCGTGGACCTGGGAGTGGATGGCGAAGGCGGCCACGTTGACCGGCCGGTCGCCCTCGACCACCTCGCCCCGGTGGTTCACCAGGATGAGATCGGACACGGTGACGTGACCGAAGTGCATGCCGAACGGGTTGACCCAGAAGTGATCGGGGCGCTCGGGGTCCCGAGCCGTGATGTGGCCGGCCACGCCTTCGTCGAACCCGAACTTCGAGAAGAGCCGGAAGGCGGCGGCCAGGCGCTGCTTGCGGTGGATACGCTCGTCCCCGGGATCGTCGAACGTCATCTGGGGCGGGATCTGCATGAGTTCCGGCACAGTGTCCTCCTCCTCGGCCGTCAGCGGGAGCCCGCGACGGTACTGACGGCGATACTACGCCGGTCACGATCGCCCGGCCGAGTCGGTCGTGACCGTGGTGCACACCGCGCGTGGTGGTCTCGGCGCGATGGGTGGGGACTCGGTTGCAACTTCTGCATCCAGCGGCCACACGGGGATTCCGTGCCCTACCATCTGGGCGTTCACCCGTGGGCAGGCAGGTTCACGGGTCCGGGATCGGTGCGGTTGCGCCGGATCAGCCCGCCCGCGCCTCCCCGCGGCTGTCGACCCGGACAGGACGGTCAGGGGTCGACTGCACCCCGGGAGCGAGTGATCGATGTCGAACCGGACCACCACCGCACACCGCTACCGCCCTACTGCCCTCATGGCCGTCGGTGCCGCCCTGCTCGCCGCTTTCGGCACGGCCGTCAGCCCCAGCGCCGCCGCGCCTGTCGAAGTCGGCCCTCCGCCCGTCACCTACTCGGCCACCTCCATCCAGTCGGCCACCCTGCCGAGCAGGTTCGGCGCTCCGGCAGAGAGCGACGGGTGGGCGCTCGCCCTCAGTACGTCCCAGGTATTCAACGTCACCCACCATGTCCCGACGCTCGAAGTTACCTGCCACAACCAGAGCGACAGCTCGCCGTGCTGGCCCCAGACCCCGACGAAGGTGGTCACCAACGGATCCTTCAGATACTCCATGCCCGTCGGCGCCGGCGACTACCTCGACCAGGCCAGTGGTCACCTGTACACGTTCGCCGTCCAGACGAACGGTGACCCCGCCCGGAACCAGGCCGGCGTCGTCTGCGTCGACACCACCAAGCCGGCCTCGGCCAGTGGTCAGTCGCTGTTCTGCGGGTTCACGCCCCTGACCATGCCGGGCGATGCCCCAATCGTCAACGGTTCCGTGTTTTACGCGAGCCTGACCGCACCCGTGCAGGTCGGGACCAACTGGTACTCCTTCAACGAAGCTGCCGGCGTGGGCGCGGCCGGTGGTCTCGGCACGGAGAACACGCTGATGTGCTTCAGCCTCACCACCTTCCAGGCCTGCCCCACCGCCAACGCCATCGTCCCACTGTCCGGCACCGTCCAGGGCCTGTTCGGTACGGCCCCACCCATCGGGTCGTCCGGCTCGGACATCCTGATCCCCGTGAACAGTTCCGGCCCGGCCGTCCAGATGGGCTGCTTCGACACGGCCACCGGTGCCGGTTGCGCCGGTACGTGGCCGGTCACGTTGTCGGCGCTCGCCGGGTCACCCTTCCCCCTGCTCGGCACCGCAGGCACACCCATGGGCGTCTGCGTGCCGGTCGCCGGCGACCCGTGCTTCGACTTCACCGGTGCGACGGTCGCCACTCCGGGCTCCCTGGCGTCCGTGATCGGACAGAATCGCACTAGCAACGGTCCGGCGGTTGTACTCGGAGCGTCCGTATACGTCGCCGACCAGTCCACCGATACCGTCAAGTGCTTCGACTACATGACGTCGAGCAGTTGCGCGAACTTCCCGAAGGGATTCACCAATCTCACGGGTCTCTACACGGTGAACCAGGACCCGATCCAGCCGAACTGCCTCTGGGTCAGCTCCGGTGGCGGGGCCGACTACATCCAGAACTTCGACGCCACCTCGGCGGGCCCCTGCGGAGGGCCGATCCGCTTGCTAGCCCGCTCGGTCATGGGCGCCAGCCCGGTGTGCCATCCCCAGCCCGGCCAGGGGGTGATGTACCAGTCGTTGCAGCTGACCAGCCCGCCGCGCAGCTCCTATGCATCCGGCTACGTCCAGATCGCCGACTCCGCAGGGGTGCTCGAACCGATCCCAGCCCTTCCCGTCAACGAGTTCGGCGTCGTTGACCTCACGGGGATCGACTTCTCCGGCGACCCGCTGCCGGAGTTCATCCTCACCTTCGACAGCCCACTCAGAGCCCCCCAGTCCGTTTCACTCCGACTGACGTGGAAAGCAGGGTTCAAGAAGTCGTGCATCTCCGGGGGTCAGTCCGTGTCGTCGGTTCCGGGCTATTGGATGGTCGCCTCGGACGGAGGGATCTTCAATTACGGCAACGCCGGGTTCTACGGGTCCACCGGCAACCTCGCCCTGAACAGGCCCGTCGTCGGCATCGCCACCGAGCCCAATCGCAGCGGGTACTGGCTCGTCGCCAGTGACGGGGGCATCTTCGCCTTCGGCGACGCAGCGTTCTTCGGGTCCACGGGAAGCATCTCGCTCAACAGACCGATCGTGGGGATGGCCGCCACGCCGGACGGCGGCGGCTACTGGTTGGTGGCGTCCGATGGAGGCATCTTCGCCTTCGGCGACGCAGCGTTCTACGGGTCCACGGGAAGCATCTCGCTCAACAGGCCGGTCGTGGGGATGGCCGCCACGCCGGACGGCGGTGGCTACTGGTTGGTGGCGTCCGATGGAGGCATCTTCGCCTTCGGCGACGCAGCGTTCTACGGGTCCACGGGAAGCATCTCGCTCAACAGGCCGATCGTGGGGATGGCCGCCGACCCGGACGGCGGCGGCTACTGGATGGTCGCCTCGGACGGCGGCATCTTCGCCTACGGCGCATCGGAGTTCTACGGCTCGACGGGCAACATCACCCTCAACAAGCCGATGGTGGGGATGGCGACCACCTTCGACGGCAACGGCTACTGGCTGGTGGCGTCCGACGGGGGAATCTTCGCCTATGGGGACGCCCCCTTTGGCGGGTCCGCCGGCAATCTGACGCTCAATCGGCCGATCCAGGGTATGGCCTCCTGAGCCGATCCGGGACCGAGGCAGACAGTAGAACCTCCTTGCCGGGCCGCATCCCCATCCGGACGGCGGCACCAGGGCCGAGCAGTCCGACCCCACGGAACTCGGAGCACCCCGGCTTCTGAGCCGGACCGGGCCCTGACCGACGCCATGCATCTACGCCGTGTGCGAGATTGCGGGATTCGCCACCACACCTCCGAAGCGACCACCGTGCACCGACCCCGCAGTAGTGGTGACTCCCGACGTCGAGTCATCATGGCGATATGCCTCACCTCGGGCCTCCTGTTCGTCGTTGTCGTACTCCTCATGAGTGGGACCGGCTCCTCCGTGGCCCGCCGGTGTGCCACCCGGTCGGACGTCGGTCTGCATGCGGTGGCGGCGAACAGAGACGCACCGACTTCATTGCCGGCTTCCCACGACAACGACACCGGCGGGGCCCACCGCCCCGATCGAACGCCCGATGCCGACGTGGACGCCAACCAGCGAATCCAACTCTGCCGCACCTGACTCGCTTCCAGCGTCGTCAGCGAAGGGCCGCTGTGCGCTGAGCCGATTGGTGGGACTCCGTCGGCGCGGCACATGGGACGGGCGTGCTCGCGCCGGGAGGGGACCGACTGACGACGTGGTCTGTCAACGCCCCCAGGGGTCTCACGTCACACGTCGCAGCGACCGGAGGGCCATCGGTGGATGTGACCAACTACCCTGGGTCCGGCAACGCCAGGCGGGAATGGTCCCTTCCAAGCGATCAAGCTGGACCGTCGGCCCGTTCCATCCACCGTGACGCATGAAGCGAGGAGACATGGCGAAACCTGGGAACCTGTTCATCTTCATCGGTACCTACTCCGACAAAGAGGCAGCGCTGGCGGACTACGAGGTCGTGAGGGAACTGCACGAGGCGGGGGCGGTGGGGACCTATGACGCGGCAATCGTGACCAAGGACGCCGAAGGTCGCGTCCATACGGTCAAGGTCGAGATGGCAGCTCGACATGCCGGATGGGGTGGAGTGGTCGCCGGCGCCCTGGTCGGGCTCCTCTTCCCGCCGGCGATCATCGGCACCGCGCTCGTCGGCGGTGCCATCGGTGCGGTCAGCGGTCATCTGTGGCGAGGCATGTCCAGATCCGACGTCAAGGAGCTCGGCGAGCTCATCGATGCCGGAGACATGGCCCTCGTCGTGGCCGGTGAGAACAGGCTGGAGCAGACGCTCGACATTCGCGGCTTCGGAGCCGAGAGACATGTCCTGAAGAACCTCAAGGTGACCCATGACGACCTTGACAAGGCTCTCATGGAGGCAGCGAGGGAGGTCAGCTAGTCCTGGGGTTCCTCACGTGATTCGTTACCTGACATAATATACATTATCGGCGGTCGAGCTGAGGACTGTCCTCCAGGTGCCTCCGTGGATCCGACCGGTCGTCCCTGTCCGGTCCTCGCCAGTGCCCGGCATCACCCTGGGTCCGTCGATCTGATCCCCTCGGCATTCCGCGGCCGGACGAACGGTCGGCAATCCGGGTCGCCACTCGTTGCGGATCTGTCATGGGGTGCACCTGAGCCTCCGAGTGGCATCTCGCCGACAATTGCACGACGATCCCCTCGGCTGTGAGTGTCCCCTCTATTCCGTCACGGTGACGGAATACGGACCGGCTGCCGGTCCTCCGCCCGAAGTCGGTGACGGGACCACGGGGTCGGGCCGCACTCGTCCCACGGTTGCTCAGCGCCTACTAGGGCGATACATGGCGAGGCGGGCCCGGAGCCCCTTAGGGTGCTCGCCGGACCGCGGTCGCACTCGACGGTGCGGCTTCCACCTCGTTCGCCGCCGTCCTGCACACCGCCTCGACTCAGCTCGACGCCCGGTCGACCAGCTGGGTCGCCAGCAGCGCGTGACGCAACTGGCGGAGCGCGTTCACCTGGGCCTCGTGGAGGAGCTCCCGCTCCTCGTCGACGAATCCCTCGGCGACCATCTTCACGAACCGGTCGGTGCCGGCCATCCGCGTCAGGTCCTCGGACCGCCGTCGTGCGATCTCCGCTCTCGCCACCAGTTCCGGTGAGCGGTCGGGAAGACCGAGTGCCACCTCGGCGTCCATCTGGAGCTCCCGGTCATAGGCGGAAATCTCCGCCTGAAGTTTGTCGCAAAATCGGCCATCATCGACTACCAGGACGACGAGGGGCTCACCTTCCAGGAAGTCGACCCGGATCGCACCCTTCGGACGGAACTCGGCCGAGACCATCACCATGTCCTCCAGCGCGAACTGACGCCTCGCGCCTGCCTTCGTGAGCCACAGTTGCCCGCCCGCCAGGCCCACATAGGGCGCCGAATAGGCCACCCCCACCAGCGGCGGCCCAGGGACCCGCATCCCCCGGTAGTCCGCCAAGGCCCACGCCCGCAGGACGACGTCCTGGGGAACCCCCAAGATGCGCCTGACCCTGTTCGACCGGAAACCCATTGCGACCCCTCCTTCTTCGCGTTCTTCCACACGATCAACGAATGGTCGCCCCGTAGAGTTACAACACATGTTTACACGTATCCCATTGGGCCAATGCCACACATGTTGTGTATCCTGGATACAAATGAATGAGGGCGTGGCGTCACGACGTCCGCACCGGGCCGCCGGCCCGCTCCGACTCCGACCTCGGTCCGGTCCGGTCCGGGGACCTGGCTCCGGCTACAGCGCTCCTGGTAACTCGACCAGTGCGGCCAGCTTCGCCAGGGCCATCGCCGTGCCGACGCCGTTCTCCACCGGATCGATTCCGGCCGGCAATCCGGTATAGACGACGGTCACCTCGGTTCTCCCGTCGAAGTCGGTCAGCGTCGTCGTGACGGTGAACCCGCCGGACATCGCCGGGTCGGTGGTCTCGAACTCGAGGGCCTCCACGACCCTTCGCTCGGGGTCCAGATCGACGAACCACCCCTGGTAGGTGTCCGTAGCCACCCCCGACTTCCCCGTTTCCCGACCGTCCCGATGGTTGACGGACGCCCGGATCGTTCCGCCCACCCGGGCATCGAACTCGTGCACCCGGCACGTCATCCCGTCGGGAGCCCGCCAGCGCTCGACGGCCCGCGGGTCAACCAGCGCGGCATAGACACTCCCGATCGGGGCGGCGATCCGTCGGGACACCGGGTGCGACGGCACCTCCCCAGCCTACGGTCCGGCCCCACTACGCGCCCGGGACACCCGGCCGGACGGAGGTCCCCGGCACGGAGTGGGCGGACGGGTGCACCCTTCCACCACGCGGTCACCGATGCCCCCACCATGATCGACGAGCTCGACCTCGGGCAGGTCGTCGCGGTCTCGACCCTGTTCCGGTCGCGGTTCTGGAGGCCCCAAGGGCGATCAGGGCTCACCATCACCGGCCTCCCCTTCAGGATCCCCTCGGACTCGACGGACTCGATGCCCGGTGGGTCGGGACGCCCCGGCGTGCTCACCCACGGCGGCTCTCCGCCGACTCCCCCGGGGCCGATGCCGGACGGACCGGCACCGGCCTCACGATGGCGCGGGCGGGCTGCCGAGACACTTGCGGACTACATCGGGGGCGCCGTCTGCTCGGGCCACCGGGCGACGGCGGCCTTCGTTCCGGCCCCCGCCGACTCCACGGGGCATCGCCGGTCCCCGGACCGCCGACAGCTACCCGGCCAGGTAGCTGTCCCCGAAGGCGTCGAGCCACACCAGCAGTTCGTCGACACCCCCCACCGCCACGTCCCGGTCGCCCTCGGGCGCATAGACCGTCACCACACCATCGACGACGTTGACCGACAGCATGACGTGCCCACCCGGATCGAGGCACCACGACGCCGGGCCGCCCGGTGTGGTCGACGGCTCGTAGTGCCACCCGGCGCGGCCTTCGAGTGCATGGCCCAGACGAGCGAACAGTTCGTCGTCGGACATCGGTCTCCTCGGGTCGGCGGGCACCCATCGTGCCATCCCTGTCGGGCGAGGCCGAGCGGACCCCTCCCCCACCGACCGGCGAGCGGAAGGGTCAGCGCCTGACCGGTTCGATGACCGTGCCCACCAGATCGGCTGCCGCCTCGAGCAGGTGCTCATAGGCCTGGCGGTAGGCGGTGGCACCATGGGACACGGACAGGTCGGCGGCGACGTCCTCGACAGCGGCCTCGAGCCGGTACAGCCGGTCGTGGAGCCGGCCCAGGTCGGCGGTCGACACGATGCACTGGTCTGGCGGCACCTGGAGCTCGTCGGCCCGACGACGGGCCTCGTAGGCCCGCTGGCGGTGGGACGGGCTGCAGAAGCGCCGGGGCCGGCCGGCTCCGGATCGCTGCGTCAGGGGTCGGTGGCACCAGCCGCACCGCTCGGTCCCGGGGAGGGTTGTCACGGGGACGAGGGCAGGCCCGGCCGCACAGTCGCCAGGGTCATGGGCCGTCCCACCCCGACGGTCAGATCCGGTCGAGCCGGACCACCGGGATGACCCGGTCGGTGCCGGCCTGGTACTCGGCGAAGTTCGGGTACTCGGCGGCGTGGGCCTGGTAGACCTCGTCACGGGCCGTGCCTTCGACCACGACGGCGCGGGCCCGGTAGGTGTCGGTACCGGACTCGACCCGGACCTCGGGGTTCGCCACCAGGTTGTGGAACCAGTCCGGATCGGTCGCCGCCCCGGCCTTGGAGGCGAAGACGTAGACGTCATCGCCGTCGACACGGCACACCACGGGGTTGACGCGCTCGAGGCCGGACTTCGCCCCGGTGGTGGTCAGCAACAGGATCGTGGCGCCCTCGAACGGACCGCCCACCTTGCCACCGTTTGCACGGAACTCGGAGATGACCTGGGTATTGAAGTCGCTCATGTCGGACAAGGGGCCTCCCCGGGCAAGGATCGACGACACGACCCGACCCTAGGCGGAGCGGTCGCCGGGCGCGGCGCAGAGCGCTCGTGGCTGCGGCGGTGCCGGTAGCCTCGACGCGGAGCGACCGCCATGAACCACGACCCCGACGAGTTCTCCCTCGAGGACCTCTACGACGACGACGACGCCCACTACCGCACGTGCGGGAGGTGCGGGGCGCGCACCCAGCCCCGCTGGTCCGAGTCCGCCTGCCTCGAGGAGGCCCGCCGTTACGGCTGGCGGCGGGTGGCGGCGTCCGACCGGCCCGGGGCCCGCCGCATGGACCTGTGCGGCGTCTGTGCCGACGAGGCCGGGATCGGGCCGCCCATGGCCCGGTTCGGCTGGTAGCCGACCCACCGGCCCGTCCGGCCGGTCAGGCGTCCAGGTGGCGCACCCGGGTATCGAGGTTGACGTCCCCGCCCCGGCCGACCAGGCCCTTGCGGCCGAGCGGCGCCGGCGTGCCGAGGTTGACCCAGCCCAGCAGCGACTCGTCGGTGGTGCAGCCGAACAGTGCCCGGACGGGCTCCGTGGCGAGCACACCGGCACTCTTCCACACCGCCCCGTAGCCCAGGCCGGTGGCGGCCAGGACCATCGCGTACCCGGTGCACGACGCCGAGGCCACCTGTTCCCATACCTCGACGTTCGATCCCGTGTCGGGCGAGGCGATCAGCATCACCGAGCACGGGGCTGCACGGGCCTTCGACGCCATCTTGGCGACGACCGACTCCGGCAGGTCGGCGCCCGACAGCTCGTGCAGGCCGGCCACCAGTGCTCGGGCGAACCGGTCCCGTCCCGCCCCGGTGCACACGACGAAGCGCCACGGGGTCAGGTCGCCGTGGTCGGGGACGGTCACCGCCGTCCGGAGGATCGAGGTCAGATCGGCACCAGTCGGCGGCTCCCCGTCCGGCAGGGGCTCGGGGCGCAGCGCCGCAAGGCGCGCGACATATACGGGGTCGGCCGCCGGGACCCCCTCCGCGGCCGGAGGGTCGCTGCGGTCGGCTGCCTCCATGCCCGGCAGCGTAGGGGGTGACCGGCCGGGTCGCACCACCGGCGGTCTGCACGTGTGAACAGGGAGAATACCCACCGTACCGGTGCACCGGGCACGGCAGGCGCCGCGCTCCGTGGCCACCGTCCGCGAGCAGGTGGCTTCGGCAGTAGCCTGTCGCCCGGTATGGGCCATCGAATCGAAGTCGAACTCACCAGTCAGTCGGACGAGACCACGTGGACGTGGCGCGCCGCGGGGGCGAAGCTGCCCCGGGGCACCGTCGCGTCCGACCTCGTCCCGCCCGGCACGTCCGTCGGGACCGTGCTGCGGGCCGAGGTGGAGACGACGCTCGACGGCACCACCGTCACCGCGCTCCTGGCCCCGAAGGGCAAGACCGAGCCCAAGTCGGCCGAGCGGATCGAGATCATCGGCACCCCGCAGAAGGGCCCGGACGTCAACGTCGTGCTGGCCGGCAAGGGGAAGCGTCGTCGTGACGACCGCGACCGCGGCGACGGCGACCGTGACGGCTCCCGGCGCCCGTCGGGACGCGGACCCCGCACCGACGGCGACCGCGCCCCCCGGGGCGACGGAGCGCGTGGGCCCCGCGCCGACGGGCGCAGCCGCGAAGGAGCCACCGGAGGCCCCGGCCGAGAGGGCGGCACCGCAGGTCCCGGCGGCGCCCGACGCTCAGGTCCGGCCCGTCCCGGTGGTCGCGAAGGTGGCAGTCGTGAGCGCGGAGACCGCCGTCCCGCCGCGTCGACCGTCTACCGCAACGCCGCCCTGGCCGAGCTGCGGCCCGAACAGCTTCCCGTTGCCGAGCAGCTCCTGCGTGGCGGCATCCCCTCGGTGCGCCAGGCCATTCAGGAACAGAACACCAGGGCACGAGCCGAAGGGCGCCCCGAGGTGACAGAGGCGCCACTCATGGCCATGGCCGAGGAGCTCCGCCCGATCATCAACCTGGCCACCTGGAAGGACCGGGCCTCGGCGGCCCGCACCACCGGCAAGGACACCCCGCTGCGCGAGCTCCGGTCGATCGTGGCGTCGGCTTCCACGGTCACACTCGACGACGAGGGCACGGAGATGATTACAGCGCTGCGGGCCAGCCTCACCGAACGGATCACCGCACTGCGCGAGCGCTGGGTGGAGCGCATCACCTCCGCCCTCGACGAAGGGCGCGTGGCCGACGCCGTGCGGGCATCCATCCGGCCGCCCGAGCCGTCGGCCCGTCTGGCCGCCGAGCTGGCCGTCCGTCTGTCGGACGCCGCCGGGCAGGCCATGTCCGCGGACACGTCCCCGGCCGACTGGCTGGCGCTTCTCGAAGTCGTCGTCGAGTGCCCGGTGCGTCGCACGGTCAAGCCCGCCGGGCTCCCCGCCGATGCGGACGAGGCCCTGTTGATCGAGGCCCGCAAGGCCGCTGGGCTGGTGCCCGAGCTGGCCCGGTTGCTCGGGATCCCGATCCCACCGCCCCCGGGGCCCCGGCGCCCGGTTCCTGCCCGCCCGGCTGGGCGCCGCGCCTCGTAGGGGACGTCCAGGGGGCCCTCCCGCTCACCGTCGTCCCGGGCACGTGTGCCGGTGCCCCGCCGTCAGTCGAGGCGCAGGTGCATCACGAGGAGCCGGGCCTTGAAGCCCGCCGACTCGAAGAACTGCTTCGCCTCCCGGTCACCGGGGAAGGCCGTACCGTCAACCCCGGTACACCCCTGGGTGCGGAACCACGCCACTGATCGCTCGAGTAGGAGCTGGCCGAGACCCACCTCGCGTGCACCGGGCTCCACGAAGCAGACGTCGAGCACGCCGCGACGGCAGTTGTCGTCGTCCACCCGGCACAGGGCCACGCCGGCCGTCCAGTCGTCCAGCAGGCCGACCAGCGCCGTGCTCCCTGGGCCGGCCACGTACGCGGCCACGGCGTCCCGCGCCGCTTCCGGTGGGTGCCCCCCGTCGTCGGTCGGGCGGGTGTCCGCGCCACCCCGTTTGGCGTCGGTGGCGGCGTGGAATTCCGCCGTCAGCTCGACCAGCCTGTCGATGTCGCCGCTGGCAGCCGTCCGGACCTGCTCCATCGGAATCCCCGAACGACCGTCGCCGGCGACCCGGGTCAGGACCGCTCGTCGAGCAGCTGGTCCACCCGGCTGAGGATCGTCCGGCGCCCCCGGTTGGCGGTCTCGTAGGCCCGCGCGGCCACGAGCTCGGACCGGCTGAGCCCGTCGAGCCGCTGCACCACCTGGGACGCCGACAGGGTGTCGAATCCCGGGATGGCCAGCGAACCCACCTCGGGCACGTGCCCTCCAGAGGGCCGGGGCTGAGGTGGCGCTGCCGCGGACGTCGACGCGGCGGCCCGATCCCCGTCGACCCCTGACGACTGCACCGGGCCCGTCGCCGAGGGAGTCGCCGCAACCGGGTCCACCGTGGCGGCCGGAGCCGTTGACGCGGACGCCGGGGCTCCGGTCGTCGGTGGGCGTGGGATCGAACGGAGCCGGGGGGGCGACGACGGGATCGACGCCCGTGGGGACGGGGTCGCCGCGGGCGATGGCGGGGCGGACCCTGCGCCGGCGGGCTCCGACGGCCGATTCAGGCCTCCGGAACGCTTCTTGAACTCGTGACCCCCGGCCCGGACGGCGAACTTGCCCACGGCCCGCGCCGAGTTGACCTGGACGCCGAGGCGCTCGCGGCCACGCTCGGCCAGCCGGGGCAACTCCTCGGCCAGGGTGACCGCCAGACCTGTGGGCAGGAATACGAACAGGTCGAGGAGCCGCTCGCTCAGCGGCTGGTCGTCGTCGTGCTCGTCAGGGGTGTCGGCCATGCTCACCTCCGGTCAGACGCAGTCGCGGCAGAGCATCTTCTTCTTGTCCGCCAGCTGGTTGCCGTGCTTCACCAGGAAGCACGACCTGCAGACGAACTCGCCGGGCTGCTTGGGGAGTACCCGCTCCACGCCGTCTCCACTGCGGTCCTCGGGCTCGGGAGTCTCCTCGTCGTCCTCGACCTCTTCGACGACGAGCCGCTCCTTGAGGATGGTATCGAGGCTGGCCTCGACGTCTTCGTCGTCGGGCTCCTCCTCCTCCTCCTCGTCGGTCTCCTCGCCGGCGGCCTTGGCCACCGCCTTGGCGGTGCCCGTCGGTACGTCGGGCTCCTCCTCCACGACCTCGATGACGGCGACGACCTCGTCGTCGTCGTCATCGTCGAGCAGTGGATCGCCCGCGATCAGATCGTCGTCGTCCACCAGCTCGTCGATGTCCTCTTCGATGAGCTCGTCGGGTGCTTCGACTTCGTCGATGTCGTCTGCCATGTGCGTAGGTGTCGGTCTTTCGGTGGTGAGTTGGCCGGGAGCATAGACGGCCCGGCCTTCCGTTCGTTCGTCACCCTCCGCCGAGGGGTCCGTGGCTGGCGTCGCGCGCCGCTGTTGGGTGGGGATCATGCCAGGAATCGACCCGGCTGTGGTGCATGTCGCTACGGGACCGCCGAAGGCCGCCCGAGACGGACCACCGGGGCGTGGGGACGGCCCCGGCGGGGGACGCAGGATTCCACCTGCACCGCCGTGCCCGGCCCCGGCGGTGCGAGCCAGGCGGTAGGGCCCAAGGGATCTTTGGCACCACCACCCCGCCACCCCCGGCTGACGCCGACGGCCTCGGGGAGGTGTTTTCTACTCGACCCCCTGGGCCTTCCTCCGCCTCTCACAGCATCCCCCCCCTGGACCACTCCGGCGGCCGTAACCGCCGGTTGCAGCCCACGGGGCGACTGGGACTGGCCGCACCATAGGCCACGTCGATGGTGCGGCGTCAAATGACTTTGTCAGGTACTGACCTGGGCGTTTCCAGATCATCCCTGTTCAGGACGTTGCAGGTTCTGTCGCCGCCGGAACCGAATTCCTCCGCTGCTCGGCGCGCCGCTCCGACTCCAGCCGTTCGAGGTCCTGGGCGCCGTAGTCGACGTGGGACATGGCCTCGGCCAGCAGCCCGTGGCCGGCCCGCTGGGCGATCTGGCGGTGCATCTCCTGGGCCACCCACCGGTAGCTCGGGTGCCCCTGGGGGCCGGAGCGCAGCTCCAGGAGGTGCATCGCCTCCCGGGCGTTCATCTGCATCGTGTAGCGGATCCGGAAGGCCAGGGCCACGGCGTAGGACGCCTGGTCCGGGAAGGACGGCCCCAGTGCCTCGTACAACTCGCGCGAGCGCTCGAGCGAAGCCGTGTAGCGGTCGCCGAGGCCCGCCTCCTCGACCACCTCGGGCACGTCGTAGCCGAGTGCGGCCCCGAGCGGCTGCCACTCGATGGTCAGGATGCGGTGGCGCTGCAGGTCGCGGAACGCCCCGTAGTCGGTGACCACGTCGAAGCGGTAGTCGGTCCGCTCGAAGGCCCGGCCCGGACGGTGCCGACGGTTGGACCGGTCCCCCACGTAGGCACGCAGGATCACCCTCTTCTCCTCGGCGCCGAGCAGGCGGACCCGGTCCAGCACCTCCGACTCGGGCCGGGTCGTCCGCGGCGCGCAGATCGCCGCCACCACCTTGTCCTCGCCGTCGGGATCGAAGTCCAGCAGCTCAACGGTGGCGCGTCCTGACGGCCCGTGGGGATGGTCGGTACCCGGGTCGACCAGGTCGGGGAACAGCTCCCCCACCACCCGGGCCGTGTCGGTGCGGGTGGCATCGAGGTACGCACCCCAGGCTCCCCCTCGGTCGGCCCGGTCCACACGCTGGAGGAACGAGGGGATGACCTTGCGCAGCTCCTCCAGCATCATGTCGGCGTAGACGCGCGCCTCGGGCAACGGGTGGGAGCGCATCCGCACCAGCAGCATCTCGTAGGACTGTCCGGTGCCGTAGATCCCGACGTTGGACAAGGAGCCGGCGGGCAGGAGGCCCCGCAGGGCGTCCAGGCCCTTCGCCCGCACCGCCTGGCGGTGGACGAAGTCCGAGTCGCCGGGCTGGCGCGGGTGGCGGGCAGCCAACCAGGCCTGGGCGTCCCCCAGCAGCTCGCCGTAGGTGTCGAACATGCGGTCCATGTCGCCGACGTATCGGGCCCCGAGCGGCGAGTCGAGGAGGCCGGGGTCACGGAAGTACCGGTAGTGACCGGTCGACAGGCGTTGGTTGTAGGCGATGTAGCGGGTGGACTGCTCGAGGTAGGCCATGAGCCGACCCCACTC
Source organism: uncultured Actinomycetota bacterium (assembly GCA_963835445.1). GTDB lineage: Bacteria > Actinomycetota > Acidimicrobiia > Acidimicrobiales > RAAP-2 > Bog-756. The sequence continues at coordinate 716,526 of CAWIFO010000007.1, read as the reverse complement.
GAGCACCTTGGTCAGGACGTTCGACGCCTGCTCGCAGGCCAGGTGCACGCCACCGAGCTGGGCGACGGAGTCGTCGCCGTACTCGAAGAAGACCTTCTCGTAGAGCTCCTCGGCCCGCCGGAGGCCGACCGTGGCGTCCACGCCGGCGTCGCCGCTGATGTCCAGCTCACCGACGAACTCGTCGAGGAAGAGCCGCCGGAGGCTCTTGTGGGAGCGGGAGTAGCGGGCGAAGAGCGCGCCCTTCACCACCTCGGGGAGGTTGACGAGCGCGAACACCGGCCGGTCGAGGTTGGTGACGTAGCGCCGCAGGATGTCGGTCTCCTCGGCACTGAACGATTCCACGGCGTAGGGGAACATGCCTGTCAGACACTAGGACGGAGACGGGTCGCCAGGCGCGGACCCCAGTGCGGCCGGGTCATCGGCGCCGACCACCCCGCGCCGTAGGAGTGCGGTGGCCAGCTCGGCGCTCGATCGGGTCCCCGGGTCCTCGGCCACCTGGGCGATCTGTCGCACCAGGTCGATGACCTGGCGGACGTTGCGGACGAAGTCCCCCGGGGCGACCTCCGCGTCCCGCAGCACGGCATCGAGCGTCCCTCCGGCCGCCCAGGCCACCACGGCCCGGGCCAGGCCCCCGTCGGGCCGCCGGGTCCGCCGCAGGCCCACCCGGCGCTCGTCGCTCCGGAGACCGGCGGCCAGGGCCTCGACGGCCGCCACGCGCTCGACCACGACGGTCTGGCGGGGTACCGGGGGGTCGTCGCCGGCCCGCCGGGCCTCGAAGCTGAGCGCCGAGGCCACCCCGGCCAGGTGAGCGGGCTCGAGCCCGTCCAGGACCCCCGCCCGCAGGACCTCGGCCACCAGCAGGTCCGACTCGTGATAGATCGCGGCCAGACCGAGCCCGGCATCGGTCAGGGACCACCCGTCGAGGAATCCCCGTTCGTCCAGGACGGCCAGGCGCCGGTCGAGCTGGGCCACCAGCGACTCGGAGCCCTCGGGGGCCTGCCACTGCCCGTAGGAGGACTCGAGGAGTCCGTGGGCCTCCTCCCGGGTCCACCGTCGCACCAGGTTCACGGTCAGGTTGTAGGTCGGGTGGAACGAGGACACCAGATCGGGCGGCGGGGCCACGGCCGTACGGGCCACGAGTCCGAACGTGGTGGCCTGGTTCCACAGCACGAACGCGTGGCCGACGGTGTCGATGCCGCGCCGACCTGCCCGGCCGGTCAGCTGCTGGTACTCCCCCGATGTGAGCGCCGACGTGTCCGAGCCCCGGAACTTGGCGAAGCGTTCGACGACAACGGTCCGGGCCGGCATGTTGATCCCGAGCGCCAGGGTCTCGGTGGCGAACACGACCTTCAGCAGGCCCTCCGAGAAGCACCGCTCGACGGCCTGGCGGAACGCGGGTACCAGACCGGCGTGGTGCGGGGCCACGCCGGCCTCGAGTGCCGCCGACCACGGTCCGTACCCGAGGGTGCGGAGGTCGTCGTCGGTCAGGCGTTCGACGGACACCTCGACCAGGGACCGGATCCGGGCCCGCTCCACCTCGGTGGTGAGGCGGACGCCGTCCTGGAGGCACTGGCGGGTGGCGTCGTCACAGGCGGCCCGCGAGAAGATGAAGGTGATCGCCGGGAGCATGCCGGCCCCGTCCAGGTACTCGATCACCTCGGTACGCCGGGGAACCCGCAGGCGCTGGTGGGGCGAGCGTCTGCGCCGGTCGTCGAGGCGGAGCCCGTCGGGGTTGGGGGCACCGTTGCGCAGCAGGGGCAGCACGTGCACCCCGTCGCGCCCTCGTTCGGCCACGGCGTAGTGGTGGTGCAGGGTCACCGGACGATGGGTCTCGACCACCACCCGGGTGGGGCCCCGGACCGACGTCAACCACCTGCCGAAATCGGCCGCGTTGGCCACCGTGGCCGACAGGCTCACGAAGGCGACCCCGGGCGGCGTGAGCACCAGCACCTCCTCCCACACCGACCCCCTGTAGGGGTCCTGGAGGTAGTGGACCTCGTCCAGCACCACGACGTGGAGGTCGTCGAGCAGCGGAGACCGGGCGAACAGCATGTTGCGGAGTACCTCGGTGGTCATGACCACGACCGGGGCCCGGGGCTGGTGGGAGATGTCGCCGGTCAGGAGTCCGACGCGGTGGGCGCCGTAGCGGGCCGAAAGCTCGGCGAACTTCTGGTTGGACAGTGCCTTGATGGGCGTCGTGTAGAACGCCTTGCCACCCCCGTCGAGTGCCCGGGCCACTGCGTAGTCGGCCACCAGCGTCTTGCCCGACCCGGTGGGCGCGCTCACCAGGACGGACTCGCCCCGGTCGACGGCGTCCATCGCCCGGTGCTGGAACGGGTCGAGCCGGATGCCCAGCCCCCGCTCGAACTGCCTCCTCGCCCCGTCCGCTCCGGCACCCGGGGCGGGCGCCCCGTGCCCACCCGGGGCGGGCGCCCCGTGGCTCATCGACGGACGATCTTGCCGATGATGATCGAGAGCTCGTAGAAGACGTACAGCGGGACGGCCATGGCGAGCATGGAGAACGGGTCCGAACTCGGGGTGATGACGCCGGCCAGCACCACGATTCCGATGATGGCCCACCGGCGCCACGACGCCAGCTGCTGGGGCGTGATCACCCCGGCCAGCTCGAGCGAGACCAGCAGCACCGGGAACTCGAAGGTCACGCCGAAGGCCACCATCAGCAGGATGATGAGGCTCAGGTACTTGTTCGGGTCGAGGATCTGGTTGAGCGACGGGCCGCCGATGGAGTCCAGCCACGCCAGGGCATGCGGGAAGATCAGGAAGGCGACGGTCGCCCCCAGGGTGAACAACCCGATGGTGGCCACGATGAAGGGCACGGCGTACCTCTTCTCCCGCGGGTTGAGGCCAGGGGTGATGAACCGCCACAGTTCCCACAGCCATACGGGCGACGCCAGGAAGATGCCCCCGTAGGCGGCGATCTTGATCCGCAGGGCGAGCCCGTCGAGCGGCCCGGTGACGTAGAAGCCGCAGTGGGTCGGGGCCACCTGACAGTAGGGGTGCTTCAGGACGCCGAGGATCCAGTTGTAGCCGAGGAAGGCGACGGTGGCTCCGACGAGGAAGGCGGCCACCGAAACCAGGACCCTGCGGCGGAGCTCGGTGAGATGCTCCGTGAGGGTCATGGCATCGGGCGCCGGCTTGGCGGACTTGCGTTTCAGCGAGAGGGCCACGACTAGACCCCGGCTCCGCCGAGCACGGGCTCGACGCTCAATTCAGCGACGGGTCGTCGGGCACGGCGTGCCCGTTGGCCCGCACCCGGTGGACGGCACCCTCGGGGTCGCTGATCGAGACACCCGGGATCGACGCCTCCTCGTCGGCGTGCACCGCCCCGAGCGGCCGGTTCGCCGCCGGTGAGGCCGTGACACCGTCGCCGGACGGCCCCGACCAGCCCGGGACACCCGACGATCCACCGGCGTCGGCTGCGGCGTCGGTCGGCGGTCCGACCCCACCCGGTGGGTTCGCCTCGTTGTCAGCGGCGTGGGAGTCGGCCAGCGAGTCCAGGAACGTGATCGGCGACCGGACTGCCTGGGTGATCCGCTCCGTGGAGGGGAGATCGGGAAAGTTGCCGCGGACGTCGGTCTCGAGGCGCTGGCGCATCCGCCGGAAGTCGCCCCACAGGGAGCCCACCTGGCGCGCCACCTTCGGGAGCTTGTCGGGGCCGAGGACGATGACGGCCACCACCAGGACGACCAGGATCTTGGCCGGGCTGAGAATCGTCACCCGTCCACTGTACCGGTGGGCCGGTCCGTCGGGCGGGCCGGTGCCGGGCACCGGCCCGCGAATGGGCGCCGGAGGACGGTCAGACGCCCTTCACCTGGCTGAGGGGCCAGACGACGGCCATGGCCCGGCCCACGATCAGGGACTTCGGGATGGGCCCGAAGTAGCGGCTGTCCTCCGAGTCGGTCCGGTTGTCCCCCATCACGAAGTAGTCGCCGGCCGGGATCGTCACCGGCCCCGGCATGTTGAACTGCGGGTGCTGGTCGTCGGGCAGCGCGCCGGTGTAACTCGACGGTCCGGGCGGGAGCCACGGCTCGCTCAGGGGACTGCAGCCCGTGAAGGTCTGGCTCCTGCAGTTGATGTAGACGTGGCCGTCCTTGGTGGAGATCGTCTCGCCGGGCAGGCCGATCACCCGCTTGACCAGGTCGGGAAAGTTCTGCATCTCGAGCGGAGGCCGCTTGAACACCACGATGTCACCCCGGTGGACGTCGTGGAGGTCGTAGCTCAGCTTGTTGACCATGATCCGGTCCCCCACCTGGAGTGTCGGGACCATGGACGGCGACGGGATGTAGAAGGACTGGATGACGTAGGTGCGGAGCAGCACCGTGCACAGGAGCACCGCCATGAGGATGACGGCCCACTCGATGACCCAGCGGTAGCCACCACCCTTGCTACTCCCGCCGGTCAGGCCGCCGTCGTCGGGCGCCTCGTCGGTGGCGACGGCACCGGGACCGACACCTGCGGCGGGTGGCCCGGAAGACGGGCGGAGGGTCGGATCGGTGGACACAGTGAGACGACGCTAGCCCACGACCGGGGGCACCCCGGGGCGCGCTGCCCGGCTCACAGCCCGGCGATCAGCTTCTCGACGCGCTCGTCCTTGGACTTGAACGGGTCCTTCAGGAGCACCGTGCGCTGTGCCTGGTCGTTCAGCTTCAGGTGGACCCAGTCCACGGTGAAGTCCCGCCGTTTCTCCTTGGCCCGCTTGACGAACTCGCCCCGCAGGCGGGCCCTCGTGGTCTGGGGCGGGGTGGTCATGGCCTCGGCGATGTCCACGTCCCGGCACACCCGGTCCACCTGGTCGTGACGCTGCAGCCGGTAGTAGAGGCCCCGGTTTCGGTCGACGTCGTGGTACTGCAGGTCGAGCAGCGACACCGTCGGGCTGTGCAGCGGCAGCGAGTGTCGCTCGCGGTAGCCCTCGATGAGGCGGTACTTGGCCACCCAGTCACACTCCCGGTGGAGCGACAACGGGTCGGCCTCCAACCCCTTCAGGCAGTGCTCCCACATGTCGAGCGCCCGGTCCTCCTGCGCCGAGAGCCCGTGGCGGTCCCGGAACCGCAGCGCCCGCTGGAGGTACTCGCCCTGGAGGTCGAGAGCGCTCATCTCGCGGCCGTTCGCCAGTCGCACGGGCTTGCGGCAGGTGATGTCGTGGCTGATCTCACGGATGGCCCGGATCGGGTTCTCGAGCGTCAGGTCCCGCATCACGGTCGACGGGTCCTCGAGCATGCGCAGCACGATGCTGGTGGCGCCGATCTTGAGGAACGTGGCGTACTCGCTCATGTTGGAATCGCCCACGATCACGTGGAGCCGGCGGTACTTCTCGGCGTCGGCGTGCGGCTCGTCGCGGGTGTTGATGATCGGCCGACTCCTGGTGGTGGCCGACGACACGCCCTCCCAGATGTGCTCGGCCCGCTGGCTGAGGCAGAAGATCGCGCCACGGGCCGTCTGGAGGACCTTGCCGGCCCCGGCATAGGCCTGGCGGCTGACCAGGAACGGGATCAGGACCTCCGTGTAGTGGGCGAAGTCGTCACGGCGGCTGGTCAGGTAGTTCTCGTGGCACCCGTAGGAGTTGCCGGCCGAGTCCGTGTTGTTCTTGAACAGGAAGATGTCCCCGCGGATGCCCTCCTCGCGCATCCGGGCCTCCGCACCCTCGACCAGCGACGCGAGGATCCACTCCCCGGCCTTGTCGTGGGCCACCAGCTCGGCGATGTCGTCACACTCAGGGGTGGCGTACTCGGGATGGCTGCCCACGTCGAGGTACAGCCGGGCGCCGTTCTCGAGGAAGACGTTCGACGAGCGACCCCAGCTGACGACCCGTCGGAACAGGTAGCGGGCCACCTCGTCGGGGCTCAGCCGGCGCTGGCCGCGCAGCGTGCAGGTGACGCCGTACTCGTTCTCCAAGCCGTAGATACGCTTGTCCATTACCTGCACGGTACCGTGACCGCGCCACGACCCGGGGCCACCGTCGCGGACCGTCACCGGCGCGTCACACTGCGGTCACACGCAGCGATGTGCCGCCGCGACGCGCGGAAGGGCCACGGACTTCAGGCGAGGAGGGCGACCAGCTCGTCGTCGACCAGCCGACGGAAGGCCCGCCGCCCGTTCCCCTCGGCCAGAACGGCCACTTCGAGGTCGCCCGCCCCCAGCGTGCGGTCGGGACCGGCCAGCGCGCCCACGGCGGCCCGGAGCGCCTCGGCCAACGACCACGTCGCCGACCACGCCTCGTCCAGCGCGGCGACGATGGCCTCGGTCTCCCCGCCGAGTACGGCGAACCGGTCCTCGTCGGTGATGGTCCCCTCGTAGGCGATGTGGTACAGCTGCGGCGGCCGCAGGCCGTTGCCGAGCTCCGCCACCAGGATCTCGACCTCGAGGGGCTTCATCTCATGGGTGAAGACCTGTCCCAGGTACTGGGCGTAGAGATTGGCCAGCGACCGGGCCTCGACGTCCTCGCGGCTGTAGGCGTAGCCCTTGGTGTCCGTGTGGCGGATCCCCGAGACGCGCAGTTGGTCGAACTCGTTGTACTTGCCCACCCCGGCGAAGGCGATCCGGTCGTAGATCTCGCTGATCTTGTGCAGCGACCGCGACGGGTTGTCGGCGACGATCACGATGCCCTGGTCGTAGGTGGTGGCCACCAGCGAGCGACCACGGGCGATGCCCTTCTGGGCGTACTCGGCCCGGTCCTTCATCACCTGCTCGGGAGCCACGTAGTACGGCATGGTCATGGCTGGCGGCCCTCCGTCCTCCGGCGCTCGATCAGTGCGGCGAACCGCGCGGCCACTTCGTCCTCGGGCACGGCGGTGAATCCGTCGGCCGTCACGGTGGCGACCAGCGGGTAGATGCCCCGGATGAGGTCGGGGCCCCCGGTGGCCGAGTCCTCGTCGGCCGCCTCGTAGAGCGACTGGATGGCCAGTTCGACGGCGGCCTCGCGCTCGAGCCCGTCCCGATAGCCGAGCTTGACCGTGGTGCGAGCGTCGCGTCCGCCGGAGCCGGTGGCGTTGTACTCGGTCTCCTCGTAGTGGCCGCCGGTCACGTCGTAGGTGAAGATCCGGCCGGTCCGGCGGGCCAGGTCGAACCCGGCGAACAGCGGGACCACGGCGAGTCCCTGCATGGCCATGGGCAGGTGCTCCCGTACCATCTGGCCGAGCTGGTTGGCTTTGCCTTCGAGACTGAGGACCACGCCCTCGACCTTCTCGTAGTGCTCGAGCTGGGTCTGGAAGAGCCGCACCATCTCGACGGCCGGGCCGGCGGCGCCGGCGATCGCCACCGCCGAGTACCGGTCGGCCGGGAACACCTTCTCCATGGCCCGATGGGCGATGGCATGACCCTCGGTGGCCCTGCGGTCGCCGGCCATCACGACGCCGTCGGCGTAGCGCAGCGCCACCACGGTGGTGCCGTGGCGGAACCCTTCCGACGGGGCGGCGCCGGCGACCGACGGGTGGGCCGACACCCGCAGGCGTCGCATGAGGCCGGCGAAGTCCGGACCCGGATCCTCGGTCGTCGAGAAGAGGGGAAGCGTCACCGGTTCACTCCCCGCCCTTCTGCACGTAGTTGCGCACGAACTCCTCGGCGTTGTCCTCCAGGACCTCGTCGATCTCGTCGAGCAGGTCGTCCAGTTCGGCCTTCAGCTTCTCACCCGTCGCCGAGTTGGCGGGCACGTCCGCGACGGCCTCGTCGGTCCGCTCGGTCGCCTGCTGCTTCTTCTTCAGCTCTCGCTCTGCCATCGCTCCACTCCTCGGTCCTGTCCTGCATCGGCGAATCACACCGACGGGGCGGGCCGCCCCGTCGGTCAACTGCTCAACCGCTCCACCAGCTCGGCCGGGCTCGAGCAACTGTCCAGTAATGCTTCGACATGTTCCGCCGTTCCCTTCAGGGGGTCCATCATAGGGACACGCCGCAAGGGGTCCGATCCGAGGTCGAACACCAGGGAGTCCCAGTTGGCGGTGGCCACCGAGGCCGGCCAGCGCTTCAAGCACTCGCCCCGGAACCACGCACGGGTGTCCCGCGGCGGGTCCGTCACCGCCGCGTCCACCGCGACCACGTCGACCAGGCGTTCGGTGTCGAGGCGGGCGAAGAGGGAGCGGGACGGGCGCAGGTCGTGGTACTGGAGGTCGACGGCGGCCAGGCGGGGATCGTCCCAGTCCAGGCCGTGCCGGTCACGGTAGGCCTCGAGCAGCTGGAGTTTGGCCACCCAGTCGACTTGACGGGCCAGGGTCATCGGGTCGGTCTCGAGGCCGTTCAGCACCATCTCCCACCGGTCGAGCACGGTGGCGCCGACCCCCGCTGCGCCCAGGCATTCGAGGCCGCGGTCGTCGGCGTACTTCCGCGCCAGCGAGTACAGCTCCCACTGGACGGCCAGGGCCGTCGCCGTCGAGCCGTCGGCCAGCAGCAGCGGTTGGGTGAAGGTGCGGTCGACGGCCACGGCGTGGATGGCCCGCACCGGGTCGGCCAGCTCGAGGCTACGGCTGCCGGAGACGTCGTCCTCGATCATCGCCAGCACCAGCGACGTCGTGCCCACCTTCAAGAAGGTGGCCACCTCGGCCAGGTTGGCGTCGCCGACGATGACGTGGAGCCGGCGGTACCGGTGGGAGTCGGCATGGGGCTCGTCCCGGGTGTTCACGATGGGGCGCTTGAGCGTCGTCTCCAGCCCGACCTGCTCCTCGAAGAACTCGGCCCGCTGGCTGAGCTGGTAGTCGACCGCCCCCGGCTCGTGGACGCCCGTCTCGGAGCCGACCTTGCCACTGCCGCAGAAGAGCTGTCGGGTCACGAAGTGCGGCGTGATCCCGTGCACGATCCGGCTGAAGGGCGTGTCGCGGTTCATGAGGTAGTTCTCGTGGCAGCCGTACGAATTGCCCTTGCCGTCCGAGTTGTTCTTGTAGACCACCAGGCGGGACCCGTCGTGGACGGCGAGGTCGGCGGCCTCCATCGACCGGATGACGATCTGCTCGCCCGCCCGGTCGTAGCGCAGGGCCTCGAGAGCGTCCCGGCACTCCGGCGACGAGTACTCGGGATGGGCGTGGTCGACGTAGTACCGCGACCCGTTGGTCAGGACGGTGTTGACCAGGTGGGTCTCGACCACCGGAGGCATCGAGCCCTCGCGGGCGATTCCCCGGGCGTCGTTGCCGGGCGCCTCGTCCTCGAAGTCCCAGCCGATCTGCTGGCGGGCCACGTCACGGGCGTAGGCGTTGACCAGCACCGAGGACGCGGCGATCGGGTTGGGGTCGCCGCCGACGACCTGGATGCCGTACTCGGTCTCGATGCCGCAGACCTTGGGGATCGCCATGCGGGCGACCCTACCCTCGCACCGGGCGCGAGCGGGGTCCCCGGCCGCTCAGAGGTACTGACCCGTCCCCACCCGCTCGATGGAGCGGCCGCCGGTCGTCTCCTCCCGGTCGCTGATCAGGGTGCGGATGTAGACGATGCGCTCGCCCTTCTTGCCCGAGATCTTCGCCCAGTCGTCCGGGTTGGTGGTGTTCGGGAGGTCCTCGTTCTCCTTGTACTCCTGGCGGATCGACTCGAGGAGGTCCTGGGTGCGGATGCCGCGACCCTGCTCGGCGATGGCCCGCTTGATGGCCAACTTCTTCGCCCGCCGCACGATGTTCTCGATCATGGCCCCCGACGAGAAGTCCCGGTAGTACAGGACCTCCTTGTCGCCGTTCTGATAGGTCACCTCGAGGAACCGGTTCTCCTCGTCGTCGCGGTACATCTCGGCGACGGTGGCCTCGATCATGGCCTGGGTGGCCTTGGCCGGGTCGCCCCCGCCGAGGGTGCGCACCTCCTCGGCGTCGAGCGGCAGGTCGGGGGTGAGGTAGCGGCCGAAGATCTGGGATGCAGCCTGTTCGTTCGGTCGCTCGATGCGGATCTTCACGTCGAGGCGACCGGGTCGGAGGATGGCCGGGTCGATCAGGTCCTCGCGGTTCGAGGCCCCGATGACGATGACGTCCTTGAGGGTCTCCACCCCGTCGATCTCCGCCAGCAGCTGGGGCACGATCGTCGACTCCATGTCCGAGCTGATGCCGGTGCCCCGGGTGCGGAACAGCGAATCCATCTCGTCGAAGAAGACGATGACCGGCACGCCCTCCTCCGACTTCTCGCGCGCCCGCTGGAACACCAGGCGGATCTGGCGCTCGGTCTCGCCGACGTACTTGTTGAGCAGCTCGGGCCCCTTGATGTTGAGGAAGTAGCTGCGGGTGTTGGTGTTCCCGGTCACCTCGGCCACCTTCTTGGCGAGCGAGTTGGCCACCGCCTTGGCGATCAGGGTCTTGCCGCACCCGGGCGGGCCGTACAGCAGGATCCCCTTCGGTGCGGGCAGCTTGTGCTCGGCGTAGAGCTCCCGGTACAGGTAGGGCAGCTCCACCGCGTCGGTGATCGCCTCGATCTGCTCGTCGAGTCCACCGACGTCGGCGTAGGTCACGTCCGGCACCTCTTCGAGGACGAGTTCCTCCACCTCGGGCCGGTCCAGCTTCTCGATGAGCAGTCCCGTGCGCGACTCCATGAGGACGCTGTCGCCGGCCCGCAGCTTCACGCCGATGAGCGCGTCGGACAGCTCGGCGACCCTCTCCTCGTCGGCCCGCCCGTAGACGAGGGCGCGGGCGCCGCCCTCCAGGAGCTCCTTCAGCACGACGACCTCGCCCTGTCCCTCGCCCTCGCGGGCGAGGATCACGTTGAGCGACTCGTTGAGGACGACCTCGTTGCCGCGCTGCACGTCACCCGGCTCGATGTCGGGGTGCAGCGTCACCCGCATCTTGCGCCCACCGGAGAACACGTCGACGGTGCCGTCGTCGTTGGCCCCGAGATAGGTCCCGTAGGCCGAGGGCGGCTGGGTGAGCTTCTCGACCTCCTCGCGCAGGTTGGCGACGTGCTCCTTCGCCGTCTGCAGCGTAAAGGTCAGCTTCTCGTTCTGGGAGACGGCCTGGGCCAGCTGGCCCTTGGTCTCGAGGAGCTTCTCCTCGAGGGTCTGCACCCGTCTCGGGCTCTCCTGGAGCCTCCGGCGCAGGACGGTGACCTCCTCCTCGGCGGAGAGGGCACGGGCCCGCAGCGTCTCGAGATCGTCCTCGTCCGCCGCCCGGTCCTGGCCGTCGGCATCGTCGAAATGAACCGTCGCACTCACCTCATTCGAGCAGTTGGGGCCTCGTCTGCGACCCTACACCTGGGCGGCCGCCGGTCCGGGACGAGGCGTCAGCCGGAGCATGCCGCGACGCGGATAGCATGAGAGGCACGACGGGATCGCCGGGCCGAGGGACGGCGCAGCGGAGGACGTACCCGTCGGCCCCCGGTGCTCCGTGGACACGGGTGCCGCGCGTTCGAGCCGAGAGACACGTAGGAGAGACACAGCTGATGAAGGTCTGGATCGACCAAGATCTCTGCACGGGAGATGGCCTCTGCGAGGAGATCGCACCCGCGGTCTTCACCTTGCTCGACGACGGGCTCGCCTACGTCAAGGAGGGCGACGCCGTCCGCAACGAGCCGGGCGGCTCCGCCGGGATGGCCGCCGTCCCCGCCGATCTCGAGGACGCGGTCGTCGAGGCCTCCGAAGAGTGCCCCGGCGAGTGCATCTTCATCGAGCAGAGCTGAGCGGACTCCTCCGCCCGACCCGGCGGCACCCGTCAGTCGGGCCGCCCTGCGTCCGCACTGCCCACGTCGGTCCGGTCCCCGTCGAACCGGTCCCCGTCCAACCGGCCCCCGTCGACCAGCGACGGCCCCACCCGTGGCGGACCCGCTACCCCCGGTCGGCTCCCGAGCTCCTCAGGACGCAGGAGGCGGGCCGTGGTGAGGAACCCCGTGTGCCCGACCATGCGGTGGTCGGGCCGGACCGAGCGGTCCTCGATGTGCCACGTGCGGTGCAGCACCTCCAGGGTGCCGGCCAGGCCGAACGCGCTGTCGTCCAGTGACTGGCGGAAGAGGGACGTCTGATTGATCGTCGGCAGATAGGCGCAGATCATGCCGCCCGACCGCAGAGCCGACTCGGCATGGGCGACCACGCGCCACGGCTCGGGCAGGTCGAGCACGACCCGGTCGAGCCCCCGCTCCTCGATCCCCTGGTAGACGTCCCGCAGCTCGACGCGGTAGTCGGCGGTGTCGCCGACGGTGGCGGCCACGTTGCTGCGGGCCCGGTCGGCGAAGTCCTCACGCAGCTCGTAGCCCACCACCGAGGCGCCGGCCCGCAGCATCGCCATGGACAGGGCGCCCGAGCCGACGCCGGCCTCCAGCACGGTCATCCCCGGGGCGATGTCAGCCTCCATCAGGATGGCGGCGAGGTCCTTGGGGTAGATCACCTGCGCGCCCCGCGGCATCTTCAGCACGGTCTCGGCGAGGGTCGGGCGGACCACCAGGAACCGCCGGCCCGTGCTGCCCAACACGGTCGATCCCTCATAGGCGCCGATCAGGTCGTCGTGGGCGACGATGCCGACATGGGTGTGGAAGGCGGCTTCCGCACGCAGCGTCAGCAGGTAGCGGCGCTTCTTGGCGTCGACGAGCAGGACCTTCTCGCCGGCCCGCAGCAGGCTCCTGTCCGCGCCCTCCACACCCCCGTCGGGGTCCACGGCGCTCAGGAGTTCGAACTCGACGACGAGCCCGGCACGCTCGAACTGATGACCAGGCGCTCCCCGGGGTTCAGCTGGGTTCGGTAGACGACACCCTCACCCTTGCGGGCCCGCAGCAGCATCCACACGGCGGCGCCGACCACGAACCACGCGGTGTTGTAGCCGCGCATCCCGCGGCCGAAGGCCTTGAGCTGGAAGTACCGGAGGATCGACTCCATCGGCTCAGATCCGGCGGACTTCGACGATGGTGGAACGCCGGCGACCGCGCCGGCGACCGATCAGGTAGACGACGGCGACGGACACGACGACGACGGCCAGGCCGACGGCGAGTGCCTGCGACTTGGCCCCCTCGACCTCGTCCGTCACCCCGCCGGTCACCTCGCGGAGCTTGGCCTCGATCTGGTCGCGGGTGATCTTCTCGTCGGCCGGGCTCATGCCTGCTCCTTGTCGCTCGTTCTGTTCGACGTCTGTCCCCGGCTGACCGCCCGCACCGCCGCCACCGCCACGACGACCACGACGACCGAGCAGATGACGTAGGGGATCCAGGACAGGTTTCCGGTGAACGTGCTGCCGGTCTCGCCCTGGAGCAGGCGCAGGAGGCCCACGGCCAGCACGGCCAGGCCGATGGAGAGGGCCACGGAGCCGAGCACCCCGAACAGGACGTAGCGACCGAGACCCTTGACCGGGTCGAGGGTCTCCTGCTTGACGTAGGCGACGATCAGCTGGACGGTCTCCTGCGCCTCGTCGCGCAGGCCGCCGACCCCCCGCCTACCGTCACTGCGGCGTTGCGCCACGTTCCTCCTCGGGTACTCGACCGCGGCCCGGCGGGTGCCGGTGCCACCGCCGGGCGCTGCCTTCGGCGCCGCCTCGACGGCGGGCCCGGCGCCCGGACGGCACAACTCTAGTCAGCGCGGGTGCCCCGGCTGCTCACGTGCGCTCGGTGTAGAGGTAGGTCGAGCTGGCCCGGGCCACCACCCGTCCCCCGTCGTCGACCACCTCGGCCTCGGCGAAGGCCACCCGGCTCCCCCCCGACACGATGCGGGCGGTGCACTCGAGCACCGTCCCGACTCGTGCCGCGGCCAGGAAGCTCGTCTTCATCTCGACGTTGGAGGCGAACACCTTGCGCCCGGCGCCCGCCGCGTACGTGATGGCCGCCGAGCCCATGGCGGAGTCGGCCATCGCTCCGAGGAACCCGCCCTGGACGATGCCGGCCGGGTTGGCGAACCGTTCGTCGGCCCGCATGCGCCACACGGTGCACCCGGGCTCGGACTTGTCCACACACGTCATTCCGAGCGTGAGCTCGCAGTTCGGGGGTACCTGGATCCGCGTGTCGGCCACCGGGCGACGATAGCCCCGACGGGCCTCGTGAGCCCCGGGCCGGTCGGGCGTGGTCGCTCCCGGGGCCGGACCGGCGATACTGGGGCATGGCCATCGACGCGCACGACGCCCCGGGGCCGGTCGTCCTGGTGGGCGAGGCCACCGAGGACTGGACCGGCGATGCCCGCTACCACGAGTACTCGGCCGCCGCCGACCCGGTGGGCTCCGGCACCGTCCCCCGGGTGCCCCTCGAGCGGTTCCCTGCGAGCATGCACCACGGACCGGGCAGTCGCCTCGTCCCGCTCGACCTGTCCGCCGCCCTCGGCGTCGACTACCCGGCCACGAGCCCGGCGCTGCTGGCCACCTTCGTGGTGCTCGATCCGGGGGACACGCTGACCACGCCACCCGACGCCACCAGCGAGCTCTACTACTGCCTCGAGGGGAGCGGGTCGAGCACGTTCGTCCGGACCGCACCCGGCGGGTCACCGGTGACGGGGACCGTCCCGTGGGCCCGGGGCGACGTGGTCACGCTGCCCGCCGGGTGCACCACCGAGCACACGGCGACCCCCACGGAGCGGGCACTGCTCTACCGGGTGACCGACGCCCCCCTGCTCGCCTACCTGGGCGTCACCCCCGGGGCCCCGCGCTTCGCCCCCACCCGCTACGACGCCGCCACGTCCCGCGAGCGGCTGGCCGAGGTGGAACGCCATCCCGATGCCGCCACCCGCAACCGGGTCAGCATCCTGCTGGGCAACGCCGCCCAGCACCGGACCCTCACCGTGACCCACACGCTCTGGGCCATGCTCGGCGTCCTCCCCGCCGACCGGGTCCAACGGCCCCACCGCCACCAGAGCGTCGCCCTCGACCTCATCACCTCGTGCGCGCCGGGCTGCTACACGCTGGTCGGCTCCGAGATCGACGACGACGGTCGGATCGTCGACCCGGTGCGGGTGGACTGGGAGAGCGCGGGGGCCTTCGTGACCCCGCCCGGGCTCTGGCACAGCCACCACAACGAGTCGGGGGCACCCGCCTACCTGGTGCCCGTCCAGGACGCCGGGCTCCACACCTACCTGCGGTCGCTCGACATCCGATTCACCGCATCGGGCGGCTGACGCCGATGGAGTTCGCCAGCGCGCTGTCCCGGCACCCGGTGACCAGCCACGCGCTGGGCGAGTCGCTCGGGGCGGTGCTCGAGCAGGTCGGCGAGCGACCCGATCTGGTGGTGGTGACCGTCACCCGGCCCCACGCCGGCGCGCTGGAGGACGTCGTCACCGCCGTCGACGCCGTGCTCCACCCGCTCGGCCTGCTCGGGTGTGCCGCCGAGTCGGTCGTCGGCGAGGGGTCGGAGGTGGAGGAGCTCCCGGCGGTCAGCGTGTGGGCCGGCCGGGTGGGCCCGCTCGTGCCACTCGAGCTGTCGGCAACGCGCCTGGGCGAGGACGACTGGCGGTTCGACGGCCTGCCCGACGGCGTCGGCTTCGCGCCGTCGGCCCTGCTGGTCCTGGCCGACCCGTTCACCTTCCCCATGGGCGAGTTCGCCGCCCACCTCGACGCCGTCCATCCCGGGCTCCCCGTCATCGGTGGCTTCGCCTCGGGGGCGTCGGGCCCGGGTGGCACCCGGCTCGCGCTGGGCGCCCGGGTGCGCACGACCGGGGCGGTGGCCGTGCTGCTCGGACCCGCCACCGAAGTGGTCCCCGTGGTGTCCCAGGGCTGTCGCCCGTTCGGGCGTCTCCTGACCGTCACCGGGGTCGAGCGGAACCTGGTCCGGGAGATCGCCGGCCGTCCGGCCATGGAACGCATGGTCGACGAGATCGCCGAGCACCTCGGACGGGCCGACATCGCCGGCATCGAGGGCAACGGCCTCCTCCTCGGCCGGTGCGTCGACACCCGTGTGCTCGACCCCGGACCGGCCGACCTCCTCTTCCGTCCGCTCGTCGGCGTCGAGCGGGCCTCGGGAGCGCTGGCCGTGGAGGGCCGGCTGCCGCTCGGCAGCGTCGTGCAGTTCGCCGTCCGCGACGCCCGCACCGCCGGGGCCGACCTGGCGGCGTCACTGGCCGGGCACGACGCCGACGCCGCGCTGCTCTTCACCTGCAACGGCCGGGGCACCCGGCTGTTCGACGTGGCCGACCACGACGCGTCGGTGGTCGGGCGGGCCCTCGGCCCCGTCCCGCTCGGCGGGATGTTCGCGGCGGGTGAGTTCGGGCCGGTCGGCGGCGGCAATTTCGTGCACAGCTTCGCCGCCTCGCTCGCCCTGTTCCGGTCGCGTCGACCGGAGCGCCGGACGTCCACCGCAGCGGTACCCGGCCGGTAGGGTTTGGCCCGATGCCCACTCCCCCACCGTCACCACTGGACCCCGTCCCCACAGCCGGGCTCGAGCAGCGTGGCGTCGACGTCATCCGCGGCCTGGCCATGGACGCCCCCCGGGCCGCCAGGTCGGGACACCCGGGGACGGCGATGGCCCTTGCCCCCCTGGCCCACGTGCTCTTCACCCGGGTCCTGCGCCACGACCCGTCCGACCCGGACTGGCCCGACCGCGACCGGTTCGTGCTGTCGAACGGGCACGCGTCCATCCTCTTGTACTCGATGCTCCACCTCACCGGGTACGGGCTGACACTCGACGACCTCCGCCACTTCCGCCAATGGGGCAGCGCCACCCCGGGCCATCCCGAGCGCCGCCACACTGCCGGGGTGGAGGTCACCACCGGTCCGCTGGGGCAGGGCTTCGCCAACGGCGTCGGCATGGGCATCGCCGAGCGCTGGCTGCGGGCTCGGTTCTCCTCCGAGGTGTGCGACCACCACACGTACGTGGTGGCCGGCGACGGGTGCCTGGAGGAGGGCATCTCCCACGAGGCCGCCTCCCTGGCCGGGCACCTCGGTCTCGGCCGCCTGGTGTACGTGTACGACGACAACCACATCACCATCGACGGCCCCACCGAGCTCGCCCTGGACGACGACCCCGCCGAGCGGTTCGCCGCCTACGGGTGGGCCGTGGACGACATCGGCGAGGCGGCCAACGACCTCGATGCCCTGGAGGCCGCGCTCCTCCGCGCCCGGGCTGACGAGGACCGTCCCTCGTTGATCATCCTGCGCAGCCACATCGGCTACCCGGCTCCGGACCTGACCGACTCGTCCAAGGCCCACGGCGACCCGTTCGGCGACGAGGAGACGGCGAAGACCAAGGCACTCCTCGGACTTCCCGTCGACCAGACGTTCTGGGTGCCCGACGACGTGCTGGCCATGTACCGGTCGACCATCCCCCGGGGCCGGGCCATGCGCGACGAGTGGGCGGCACGCCTCGACGGCTGGGACGGCGACCGCTCCCGGTTCGACGCCGCCCTGGCCGGTCACGGCGTGCCCGGGTGGGAGGCGCGCCTGCCGACGTTCGCCCCGGCGGACGGTCCGATGGCCACCCGCAAGGCCATCAAGTCCGTACTGGACGCCACCCAGGACGGGCTTCCCGGCCTCATCCCCGGCAGCGCCGATCTCACGGGCAACACCGGCATGGCGCTGGCCGGGGCCACCGCCCAATCCGCCGCCGACCCGGGCGGGAACCTCGTCCACTACGGCATCCGCGAGCACGCCATGGGCGCGGTGATGACCGGCATGGCCTGTCACGGCGGGACGATCCCCGTCGGCGGGACGTTCTTCGTGTTCTCCGACTACATGCGCGGAGCGGTGAGGGTGGCGGCCCTTTCGCAGGCCCACGTCGTCTACTCGTGGACGCACGACTCGATCGGTCTCGGCCCGGACGGCCCGACCCACCAACCCATCGAGCAGCTGGCGGCCATCCGGGCCATGCCCGGCCTGCGGGTCATCCGGCCGGCCGACGCCAACGAGACGGCCCAGGCCTGGCGCCTCGCCGTCGACCGGGACGGCCCCACCGCCCTCATCCTGACTCGCCAGGACCTCCCGGTCCTCGAGGCCACGGCCGCCCTGGCCGGGTCGGGCGTGCCCCGCGGCGCCTACGTCCTCGCCGACCCCGGTGACGGTCCCGCCCAGGTCGTCCTGCTGGCCACCGGCAGCGAGGTGTCCCTGTGCGTGGACGCCGCCCGCCTGCTGGCCGAGGCCGGCACCCGCGCCCGGGTGGTGTCCCTCCCGTCGTGGGACCTCTTCGCCGAGCAGGGAGACGCCTACCGCGACGAGGTGCTCCCGCCGGGCGTGCCCGTGCTGTCGGTCGAAGCCGCGTCCACCTTCGGGTGGGAGCGCTATGCGGACGACTCGCTGGGCATCGACCACTTCGGGGCGTCGGCCCCCGGTGACGTCGTCCTGCGCGAGTTCGGCTTCGACCCCGTGAACGTGGCCGCCCGGGCCCGAACTGCTCACCCGGCGACTGACCTGACACCGGGCCACGCCACGGGCGCCCGACGGACGCTCCCGCACGATCCGAGAGGACCACCGATGACCACACTCACGACCTGACCGCAGGGCCAGAGCCCGTGGCTCGACAACCTGCGGCGCGACTGGCTCCGGGACGGCACGCTGGCCGGACTCGTCGCCCAGGGGATCCGCGGGGTGACCTCGAACCCGACCATCTTCGCCAAGGCCATCAGCGGCCAGGACACCTATGACGGTCAGTTCGGCTCCCTCATGGCCACGACCTCGGTCGAGGACGCATACTGGGACCTGGTCGTCGACGACATCCTGGCCGCGCTGGAGCATCCTCCGCCCCGTCTACGACTCGTCCGGCGGCGGCGACGGGTTCGTGTCGGTCGAAGTGGCGCCGTCCCTCGCCCACGACACCGCCGGCACGATCACCGCCGCCCGGGACCTGCACGAGCGGATCGACCGGCCCAACGTGCTGGTCAAGATCCCGGCCACGCCGGAGTGCGTGCCGTCGATCCGCCAGATGATCGCCGAGGGACGCAGCATCAACGTGACCCTCATCTTCTCCCTCACCCGCTACGCCGAGGTCATCGAGGCCTACCTGTCCGGGCTCGAGGCGCTGGCCGCGTCCGGGGTCGATGACCTGTCCGGCGTGGCCAGCGTCGCCTCGTTCTTCGTCAGCCGGGTCGACACCGAGGTCGACAAGCGGATCGAGGCGGCGGTGGCGGACGGTGCCGACGCCGACCTGCTCACGCTGCGCGGCACGGCGGCCGTGGCCCAGGCCAAGCTGGCCTACGCCCTGTTCGCCGACCGGTTCGCGGGACCACGGTGGGAGGCGCTGGCGGCCCGGGGTGCCCGGGTGCAGCGTCCGCTGTGGGCCTCGACGTCGACCAAGAACCCGGCCTACCCCGACCTCGCCTACGTCGACACCCTGATCGGCCCCGACACCGTCAACACCATGCCCGACGGCACCGTCGCCGACTTCCTCGACCACGGCACCGTGGCCCGGACCGTCGATGCCGACATCGGCGGCCGCCCGGTCCGTCATCGACCGGCTGGCCGCCGCCGGCATCGACATGGAGGACGTCGCCGCCGTGCTCGAGACGGAAGGCGTCGCCTCGTTCGCCGCTTCGCTTCGACGACCTGATGGCGTCGTTGTCCGCCAAGGCCGAGGCGCTCGGAGCCCGCTGAGCCCACCCCGACCACTGAGCCCGGCCTGACCACCCCGGGCCGGGCCGACCGGGTCCGCCGCACCACCGCACCACCGCACCCCGACCACACCCAACCGCCCGACTCGGAGGAGCACCCATGAAGATCGCAATGGTCGGACTCGGCAAGATGGGCGCCAACATGGCCCAGCGGCTGATCGAACACGGCCACGAGGTGGTCGCCTTCGACCTGAGCGAGGAGGCACGCGCCGCCACCGCCGCCTTCGGCGCCCAGCCGGTCGCCACCCTGGAGGAGCTGGCCGCCGCGCTCGAGCCGCCCCGGGTGGCCTGGGTCATGGTGCCTGCCGGCGCGGCCACCAACGACGACCATCACCACGCTGGCCGGACTGTTCGACGCCGGCGACGTGATCGTCGACGGCGGCAACTCCAACTACAAGGACACCGCACCCCTGGTCGGGCAGACTGGCCGCCCGAGGGCATCGCCCTGGTCGACGCCGGCACGTCGGGCGGCATCTGGGGGCTGAAGGAGGGCTACTGCCTCATGGTGGGCGGCACCGCCGAGGCCGTGGCCGTCTGCGAGCCGGCCTTCCTCGCCCTCGCCCCCGAGGGCGGCTACGCCCATGTCGGGCCCCCCGGGGCCGGCCACTTCGTCAAGATGGTCCACAACGGCATCGAGTACGGCCTCATGCAGGCCTACGCCGAGGGATTCGAGATCATGTCCGAGGCCCCCGAGTTCGACCTCGACCTCCACGAGATCGCCGCCATCTGGCGCTACGGGTCGGTCGTGCGCTCGTGGCTCCTCGAACTGGCCGAGCGGGCGCTGCGCCCGGACTCCGGGTTCGAGCAGATCGAGGGCGTCGTCGTCGACTCCGGCGAGGGCCGGTGGACGGTCGAGGAGGCCATCGACCGCGGCGTGTCGGCGCCGGTCATCTCCTCGGCCCTGTTCGCCCGATTCGCCTCGCAGAAGCACGACGCCTTCGGGCTCCGCCTGGTGTCCGCCCTGCGCAACCAGTTCGGCGGCCACGCCTTCACCACCGCCGACGGCACGGCGGCGGGCGAGACGGGGACCCCCTCGTGACCACCAGCCCCGAAGGCCATCGCCGCATCCATGGACGCCGAGCGCGACCCGGGCTCGGGCACGCCCAGCGCGGCCAAGGGCAAGAGGCGCTCGTTGCCGCCGGTGCTGTCCAAGGCGCCACCGGTGGCCATGGTCATCTTCGGCGCCTCCGGCGACCTCACCGGCCGCAAGATCCTGCCCGCCCTGGCCCGGCTGGCCGACCGGGGCGTGCTCGACGACGGGTTCACCGTCATCGGCGTGGCCCGGACCGAGTGGAGCGACGACGAGTTCCGGGCCCACGTGACCGAGTCCACCCCCGACGGCGGGCCGAAGTGGCGGGCGCTCACCGAGCGGTTCAAGTACGTCACCGGCGAGTACGACCACCCGGACACCTTCGACCAGCTCAAGACCCACCTCGACGAGGCCGACCAGGTCGACGGCACCGACGGCAACCGCCTCTACTACCTGGCCACCATCCCGAGCGTCTTCGGCCTGGTGGCCCGGGCCCTCGCCAAGCACGGCTGCAGCGGTCCGGGCGACGGCGGGACCTTCGCCCGGGTGGTCGTGGAGAAGCCGTTCGGCCACGACCTGGCGAGCGCGCTCGATCTCAACGACCAGATGCACGCCGCCTTCGACGAGAGCCAGATCTACCGGATCGACCACTACATGGGGAAGGAGACCGTCCAGAACGTCCTCGCCCTGCGGTTCGCCAACGCCATCTTCGAGCCGATCTGGAACCGGCGGTACATCGAGCAGGTCCAGGTGACCGTGGCCGAGAGCCTCGGCGTCGAGCACCGGGGCGGCTTCTACGAGACCGCCGGCGCCCTCCGCGACATCGTCCAGAACCACGTCATGCAGGTCCTGGCGCTGACCCTGATGGAGTCGCCCACCAGCACCGACGCCGACCGCATCCGCGACGAGAAGGTCAAGCTGCTGCAGGCCATCGACATCCCCACCCCCGACGAGGCCGTCGACAAGTCGGTGCGTGGCCAGTACACGGCGGGCACCATCGACGGGGAGCCCGTGGTCGGCTACCGCGAGGAGGAGGACGTCGCACCCGACAGCCAGACCGAGACCTTCCTGGCCCTGCGCCTGCGGGTCGAGAACTGGCGGTGGGCCGGCGTGCCCATCTACGTGCGCACCGGCAAGCGCCTGCCGGCCCGGGTCACCGAGGTCGCCCTCACCTTCCGCCAGGTGCCCTTCCTCCTGTTCGACCACCGGTCCAGCCGCGACCTGCGCCCGAACACCCTGATCCTGCGGATCCAGCCCGACGAGGGCATCAGCCTGGAGTTCGGCGCCAAGGTCCCCGGCGAGAAGTTCCACCTGCGCTCGGTGGCCATGGACTTCTCCTACGCCGAGGCGTTCGCCGGTGCCGACGCGGCCGACGGCTACGAGCGGCTGATCCACGACGCCATGGTGGGCGACGCCACCCTGTTCATCCGCTCCGACGAGGTCGAGCAGGCCTGGCGGATCGTCGACCCCTACCTCGAGGCGTGGTCCGAGCCCGGCGGCGGCCTCCACTTCTACGAGGCCGGCACGTGGGGGCCGCACATGGCCGACCTGCTGGTCGAGCGGTCGGGGGACGAGTGGCGCAACCCGGTCGTCGACCTCGAGCTGAGCGGCGGTCGCCAGGCCGCACCTCGACCAGTGACGCCGTGGGCAACGGTGTCGGCGTCCGGACGGCATGAACGGCACCGTCGTCCTGGTCGAGTCGGTGCCCGAGTGCCTTCGCCGACCTGGTGGCCCACGGACCTGGCCACCGCCGCGCCCGCCGGCTACACGCTGTTCCTGTCGGGGGGCGGCACCGCCACCGAGTGCTACCGCGCGCTGGCCGCCCGGCCGGGCTGCCGTGGGACCGGGTCGACCTCTACCTGGGCGACGAGCGCTGCGTGCCGCCCGACGACCCCGACTCCAACCACCGCATGGTCGCCGAGGTCCTGCTCGACGCCGTCGGGCCGGTGCACGCCGACCACCCGATGTACGCCGGCGGCGAACCGGCCGAGGCCGCCGCCGCCTACCAGCGACTGGTCGAAGAGCTCGGCCGACCTCGACCTCGTCCACCTCGGGCTCGGGCCCGACGGCCACACCGCCTCCCTCTTCCCCGGGTCGGACGCCGCTGGACGACACCGACGCCGGCCACCTGGTCGTGGCCAACACCGACCCGAACGGGCGTCAACCCGCACGAGCGGCATCACCCTGACCTTCGCCGGCATCGCCCGGGCCCGGCAGCGTGGTCGTCACCGTGGCGGGCGCCTCGAAGCACGACGCGCTGGCCCGCATCGTGGCGGGTGAGGACCTGCCGGGCGGACGGCTGGCCGGCGCCGACGTCGTGTGGCTGGTCGACGCCGACGGCCTCGGTGACCTCGACTCCCGACCCGTCGCGTGACCGGGCACCCGTCGGCCGGTCCGCCTCGCCCGAGCGGGCCGCCGGAGACGCCTCCGGTAAGGTGGCCCCGATGCCCGCCGCCCCCGGCCCCCCCGGCCTCCGCCGCCGACGCCTCCCGCGCCGAGCTCCTGGCCGCGCCGTTGCCGGAGCTGCTCGCCCGGGCCGCCGCCGCCCGCGACGCCGCCTTCGGCACCCGGATGACCTTCTCGCCCAAGGTCTTCATCCCGCTGACCATGCTGTGCCGCGACCGGTGCGGCTACTGCACGTTCGCCAAGGCGCCGGCCCGTCTCGAGTCCCCGTACCTGTCCGATCGACGAGGTCCTGGAGATCGCCCGGGCCGGGCGGGCCGCCGGGTGCCACGAGGCGCTGTTCACCCTGGGCGAAGGTCCCGAGGACCGCTACCCGGCGGCCGCCGAGTGGCTGGCGGCGCACGGCTACGACTCGACGGTGGACTACCTGGCCGCCGCCTGTGCCGCCGTGCTCGAGCCGAGACCGGCCTGCTTCCCCACGCCAACGCCGGGGCGCTCGGAACGCGCCGAACTCGCCGTGCTCCGGACCGTGTCGGCGAGCCAGGGGATGATGCTCGAGTCGATGAACCCCGACCTCGACGCCCACCGCGTCGGCGCCGGACAAGGCGCCGGCCCGTCGGCTCGCCACCCTCGAGGACGCCGGCCGGCTGGCCATCCCCTTCACCACCGGACTGCTGGTCGGCATCGGCGAGTCGCGCGAGGACCGCCTCGACACGTTCGAAGCCATTGCCGCCGGCCACGCCCGCCACGGCCACGTCCAGGAGGTGATCGTCCAGAACTTCCTGCCCAAGCCGGGGACGTCGATGCATCGGCACCCGCCCTGCCCGACCGACGAGTTCCTCTGGACCATCGCCGTCGCCGCGCCTCCTCCTACCCCCCGACATCCACCTGCAGGCGCCGCCCAACCTGTCCGACGAGCTCGGCACCGCTGGTGGCCGCCGGCATCGACGACTGGGGCGGCGTGTCCCCGGTGACCGCCGACCACGTCAACCCCGAGCGGGCGTGGCCGGCCCTCGGGATCCTGCGGGCCGCCACCGAGGCGGCCGGGCACACCCTGGCGCCACGACTCACCCGTCTACCCCGAATTCGCCCTCGACCCGGCCCGGTGGCTGGACCCCGCCCTCCGCTTCCCCGTCCTGGACGCCTCCGACGCCGAAGGCCTCGGCCGCGACCACCCGTGGGCCTCGGGGGGCGAGTCCCTGCCACCCGACCTGCTCCCGCCCTTCGTCGCCACCACGCCCGGAACACCGGCGCGAACCGCCGAGCCCGGGCTGGTGCCCGCCGGCGGCGCCGTGGCCGAGGTCCTCGCCGGCGTCCTCGCCGGTGAGACCGTCGGCGAGGACGAGATCGTCACGCTGTTCGGCGCCCGGGGGCCCGAGGTCCGGGCCGTAGCGGCCGTTGCCGACCGGCTGCGGGCCGACACCGTTGGCGACGAGGTCACCTTCGTCGCCAACCGGAACATCAACTACACCAACGTCTGCACGTTCAAGTGCAAGTTCTGTGCCTTCTCCAAGGGCCCGCTGTCACTCAACCTGCGGGGAGCTCCCTACCTGCTCGAGCTCGGTGAGATCACCGACCGCGTGGCAGAGGCCGAGTCCATGGGGGCCACGGAGGTCTGCTTGCAGGGCGGGATCCACCCCGACTTCGACGGCGACTACTACCTCCACGTGATCCGGGCCGTGCGCGAGGCGTCACCGACCATCCACATCCACGGCTTCACCGCCCTCGAGGTGACCGAGGGTGCCCGACGTTCGGAGGTGTCCCTGGCCGACTACCTCGTGCTGCTGCGCGACGCCGGGCTCCGCACCATCCCGGGCACGGCGGCCGAGATCCTCGACGACGAGGTGCGCGCCATCCTGTGTCCCGACAAGATCGACACCGAGCAGTGGCTGGAGGCCCACCGGACCGCCCACGCCGTCGGGCTCAATTCCAACGTGACCATCATGTTCGGCGCCGTCGAGCAGCCGCGGTCGTGGGCCCGTCACCTGGTCCGCACCCGGGCCCTCCAGCTCGAGACCGGCGGGTTCACCGAGTTCGTCCCCCTGCCCTTCGTGCACATGGCCACCCCGCTGTACATCCAGAAGCGGTCCCGCCGGGGGCCGACATTCCGCGAGACGCTGCTCATGCACGCCGTCGGCCGCATCGCCTACCGGGGGGCCATCGACAACATCCAGCTCAGCTGGGTGAAGCTCGGGGCTGCCGGTGCCCGCCAACTGCTGCGGGCCGGTGCCAACGACCTGGGAGGGACCCTCATCGACGAGAACATCTCGCGGGCAGCAGGGGCCAGCCACGGCCAGATGATGGACGCCGACGCGTTCAGGTCCCTCGTCACGCCCCTCGGGCGGACCCTCGTCCAGCGCACCACCCTGTACGGCCGGGTCGTCCACCCCGACGGCCAGGGCACCGTGCTCGCCGGCGTCCACTGACGTGACCGGGTCGTCGTTCGAAGGCGAGGGGCTCGAGGAGGCGATCGACGGCTCGCCCGAGCCCACGGGGGCCGGCAGCGGACCCACCCTCGAGGAGCGTGTCGACGGCGCCCGCACACACACCGAGCGACGCCTCTACCGGTCCATGCTCGACACCGTCGCCACCCTGCTCGAACGGGGCACCGACGTGATCGACCTCAAGGTGGCCGACAGTGCCCTCGCCGAGATGGCCGAGGCCTTCGGCGTCTTCCAGCCGCTGCGCAGGCGCATGAAGGTGACCATCTTCGGCTCGGCCCGCACCGAGGCCGATCACCCCGCCTACCGCCAGGCCCGGTCCCTGGCCGCCGCCATGTCCGGGGCCGGGTGGATGGTGGTCACCGGCGCCGGTCCGGGGATCATGGCCGCCGGGATGGAGGGGGCGGGGCGCGACCAGTCCGTCGGCGTCAACATCCGCCTCCCCCACGAGCAGGGCGCCAACCGCTTCATCGCCCAGGACCCCAAGCTGGTCGAGATGCGCTACTTCTTCACCCGCAAGCTCATGCTCCTGAAGGAGTCGGACGGCTTCATCGTCCTGCCCGGTGGGTTCGGGACGCTCGACGAGGGCTTCGAACTGCTGACCCTGCTGCAGACCGGCAAGGCGGAGCCGGCGCCGGTGGTGCTGCTCGACGTGCCCGGCGGCACGTTCTGGCAGGGGTGGAGCCGGTTCCTGGCCGAGGAGGTCGAGCCCCGGGGGCTGGTGTCCGACGACGACCGGGCGTTCTTCACCATCACCGACGACGTGTCGGTCGCCACCGCCGAGCTGCTCGGCTTCTACAGGAACTACCGCTCGTGCCGGTGGGTGGGCGACCTGCTGGTGCTGCGGATGGCCGTCGGGCCGGACCAGGAGCAGCTGGCCGAGCTCAACCGGCGGTTCGCCGACATCGTCGCCTCGGGGGTCATCCGACGGGTGGACCCGCTGCCGCCCGAGCGATCCGACGGCGACGTCGTCGACCTGCCGCGGTTGGCGCTCCGGTTCGACAAGGTGCACTACGGCCGGCTGCGCCGGCTCATCGACGCCGTCAACGAACTCGTCGACGCCTGATCCGACATCGAGGCCGTTGCGCCACCGGCGGCCGGCGCCGCCCGTTCAGCCGGAGCGCACCTGCGAACGGCGTCGGCGGAACCGGTGGGACGGCCCGCCCTGCGCGGGGTCGTGGGGCTCGATGGAAGGCAGCTCCCAGCACCGGTCGACCAGCAGCCGGGGCGGGTCGTCCCGGGACTCGACGCCGCCGTCGCGGACGAGCGCCGTCGGGGTCCCGTTGGAGAACCACCGCGCCTCGTGCATCCCGAAAGGGTCCGGGCACCAATTCTGCGCGTTGTGAGGGTCGTGCTCCATCCGGTCAGTTTACCTTATGTTCATCTTCGTGTCATGTTTCGTTCATCTTGGACACGTCCCGTTCATGTTCGAGTCTCCCTGACCGGCACGTGGCGGCTGCCGGTAGGGCCGAACGACCCCGGGTCGGGTCCCGTCGGCCATCATGGGCGCCATGACGGCGACCGGCACGACGTCCCGGGGTGACGGGGAGGAGATCGCGTCGCGCGGACTGGGCCCGTTCGTGACCGAGCGAACCCTGCGGTTCACCGACGGGACCGTGGCACGGTGGGACTCCCGACGCGAGCGCAAGCGGGCCCGCACGGACAGCGAGACCACGTGGTGGGCGCCCCGGGCGCTCGGGTGGTGGATCGCCGTCCTGTTCGCCGTGGGCGCGACGTGCTTCGCCGTGGCCGCCGTGCCGACGCTGGCCGGTGCCGTCGGCACCCGGACGGACAACCTGGTCTACTTCGTGGGTTCGCTCTTCTTCACCACCGCCGGCCTGCTCCTCTACGCCCAGGTGGCGGGTGTCGACGCCCCGGGGGTCACCGGAGTGGGTGCCCGCGCCCGGCTGTTGCTCGTGCTCCGGCCGCAGCGGATCGACTGGCTGGCCGCCGTGATCCAGAGCGTGGGGACGGTCTTCTTCAACGTGAGCACTGGTCGTGCCCTGTGGGTGACCTTCACGAGCACGGCCACGGAGAACAGCGGCGTATGGCGTCCCGACACCCTCGGTTCGATCTGTTTCCTCGTGTCGAGCTACCTGTCCTACGCCGAGGTCTGCCACGGTGCAGGCCGGTGGAAGCCCACCGGCCTGCCCTGGTGGATCACCGTGGGGAACCTCGTCGGGTCGGTGGCCTTCGGCGTCTCGGCCGTGGCCTCCAAGGTGCTGTCGTCGGGCGAACTGCGCAGTGCGTCGTGGACGACCATCGGGACCTTCGTCGGCGGGCTCTGCTTCCTGGGATCGTCCATCCTGCTGCTGCCCGAGCGCACCGCCGCCAGCGACGAGCCACCGGTGCCCTCCGGACCCTGATGCCGACGGAGGTGCCCAGGCCGGCGTCCGGCGACCTCAGGCGGGGATCCCGACCCCGGCGACCGGGTCGTCGACGACGATCGTATCCGCCGCCTTGTCGTGCAGGCACTGTCGGTCGTCGTCCCACAGGCACCACAACACGTTGAGCAGACCGATCCAGCCGACCAGGCTGAACACCCAGTAGACGAATGCCCGCACGAACGATCTCGCCCACCCGATCGTCCCGCCACCGGTGCGGAGGGGCCGGATGCGGAGCCACCGCATCCCGAGGGTCCGACCGAACGCCGCCACCAGGACCGTCTCGTAGGCCACCATGACCAGGCCGGCCACCAGCGCGACACCGAGGACAGCCAGGTACAACCAGACGAAGCCGGGTGTCGGTGTCGGTGTCGGGGTGTCCTGGATCTGCGGGAAGTCGGGGAAGATGGGCCCGAAATGCGGTGCGGCGATCAGCAGGGTGATCGCCAGGAGCACGACGAAGACGGGCATGAGTACCAGTAGGTCAAGCAACCGGGCAGCGAGCCGGCGGCCCGGCTCCGCCAGCGACCCGGGCCCGTCCGACGGGCGCCCGAGCCGGGCGCCCTTCCATGTCGGCCCCACCCACGACCCGTGCGGCAGGGGCGGTGGAACCTGAGGTCCCGACCGGTACCACGTCCAATTGCCCCGTCCCACCACCGGAGCCCGCCGGTCCCGTCCGGGTCCGGGTACCAGGCCGCCGGGGGTGGCGGGGCGCTCACGAGGGTTCCCTCCGCCGTCCGGCCCGTGTCACGGGCCGTCGTCCCATCCGGTGACGCCGCGCGCCCCCAACAGACCGGCGGCCTTCTCGACGGATCGCCGGGCCCGGGTGATCCGCTTCTCCTCGGCCACGAGGGCCGGGTCCGGCCCACCTCCGGTGCGCACGGCGTCCGCACTCTGCCGCAGGCGGTCCAGGGCGGCGTCCGCCAGCTCCTCGGCGATCGCCCCGAGGCGGTCGGCCAACTCCTCGAGGTCGGGCACCCTCAGCGGCCGGTGGTGATCTCGACCTCGATGACCTCCAGGTCGCCCTCGGCGTGCCGGGCGCGGAGGACCTTCTTGTCGAACTTGCCCACGCTGGTCTTGGGGACCTCGTCGACGATCGACCACCGTTCGGGCAGCCACCACTTCGACACCCGGTCCGACAGGAACACGAGCAGGTCGTCCGGCGAGGTGTCCGACCCCTCCTCGAGGACCACGGCGACCAGGGGCCGCTCGCTCCACCGCTCATCGGGCACGGCGATGACGGCGGCCTCGACCACGTCTGGATGAGCCATGACCTCGTTCTCCAGCTCGACCGACGAGATCCACTCACCACCGGACTTGATGACGTCCTTGCTCCGGTCGCTGATCTGCATGTAGCCGTACCGGTCGAGCGAACCGATGTCGCCGGTGCGGAGCCAGCCGTCGTGGAACCGGTCGGACGACGGATCGCCGTAGTAGGAGCCGGTGATCCACGGACCACGGACCTCGAACTCCCCGACGGCCTCACCGTCGTTCGCCAGCACGGTCCCGTCCTCGGCGCAGATCCGGATCTCGACCCCGGGCACGATGCGCCCGGTCTTCGCACGCCACTCGATCTCCTCGTCGGGGGCGGCCTGGCGGGGCGGGGTCGCCAGTGCGCACAGCGGGCTGGTCTCCGTCATGCCCCAGCCCTGGACCAGCTGGACGCCGTGCTCGTCGCGGAACCGCTCGATCAGCTGGCGGGGCACGGCGGCACCGCCGGCGGTGATCATCCGCAGGGACGACATGTCCACCGGGTTGGACTGGGCGTGGCGCAACAGGTCACTCCAGATGGTCGGGACCCCGGCGGAGATCGTCGGTCGGTAGCGGCCGATGATGGCCGACAGGGGGGCCGCCTGGAGGTACTGCTGGGGCATGATCATGTCCGCCCCGGTCATGAACGCCCCGTACGGCGTACCCCAGGCGTTGGCATGGAACATCGGCACGATCGACAGGATGCTGTCCCGTTCGCTGATCCCGAGTGACGAGCCGGCGGTGATGGCCATCGAGTGGAGGAACGTCGACCGGTGGCTGTAGACGACGCCCTTCGGGTTGCCGGTGGTCCCCGACGTGTAGCACATGGCCGCGGCCTGGCGCTCGTCGAACTGCGGCCAGTCGTAACCCGGCTCCTCCGCCGCCAGCAGGTCCTCGTAGGCGAGGGTCTCGCCGAGGGCGCTCGTGTCCCCCTCCCCCACGACCACGATGTGACGGACCGTCGGGATCTCGTCGCGCACCCGGGCCAGCAGGCCGGCGATCGAGGCGTCGCACACGATCACCTGGTCCTCGGCGTGGTTGATGATGTAGGCGAGCTGCTCGGGGAAGAGGCGGAGGTTGAGGGTGTGGAGCACCGCGCCCATGGCCGGGACGCCGAGGTAGGCCTCGAGGTGGGCCTGGTTGTTCCACAGGAACGTCCCGACGCGGTCGGAGTCGCCGACGCCGAGCCGGCCGAGCGCCTTGGCCAGTCGCTCGGCCCGCGTGGCGACCTCGGCGAACGTGGCCACGACCGACTCACCCTCGGGCCCGACGATCGTCCGGACGAGGCTGTCGCCGTAGACCTGCTGCCCGTGACGGAGGATCCCCCCGACCAGAAGCGGGCCGTCCTGCATGGTGCTCTGCATGGTGCTCCCTCCCGTGTCGGCCCGATCGGCTGACGCCCGAGTGTACCGAGTCGACCCCGGCCAGGGCCGGTGCGGGCCGGACACGGCCGGTGGCTGTCGCCACCGGCCGTGTCCGGTGGACACGTGACAAGCACCCTTGTTAATATCACTCCTTGCAGTTGCTATATCACTCTGTGTGTTGCTCGAGCGGAGGAGGAAGAGGGGCATGTTCCTGTCGCTGAAGACCGTCGTCGTGACGTCGATCGCCGTGGGCGGCCTGGCCACCGGGGTGGCGGGCGCCGCGCCGCCGCGGGGCAATGACGTGGTCCAGAGGGTGACGGCGGCGTCCGTCGAGGAGCAGCAGCTCCACACGTCGATCGCCGGACTCACGGTGACCGAGCATCAGCTCGAGGCGGTGCTCGCCGCCCGCCGGAGCGCCCGGGCGGCGCACGTCGACGCCCCGGCACCGGCCGCAGGGCTGGCGCCGGCGGCCGTGGTCCGCTCACCAACCGTCCCGTCGGCGCCGGGCGGGACGGTCCCGGCGAGCGGGCCGGTTCCCGGTCCGACCGCCGACACCGTGCCGGACGGTCCATCCGCCGGGCAGACGACGGGATCGACCGCGGATCCTGACGACACCCCGACGACGACCGCCCCGGCGCAGGACACCACCACCACCACCACTCCTCCGACATCCACGACCTCGACCACCGCCCCCCACCGGGGCGGGGACGGTGGCGGGCGGCGGCGGCGATGACTAGATCCGACTCCCCCGCCACATCTGGGCGCCGGAAGCGCAACGTCCTCTCCTCGTCCGTGGCCGCGGCG
Source organism: uncultured Actinomycetota bacterium (assembly GCA_963835445.1). Lineage (GTDB taxonomy): Bacteria > Actinomycetota > Acidimicrobiia > Acidimicrobiales > RAAP-2 > Bog-756. The sequence goes on along the minus strand of CAWIFO010000007.1, from coordinate 685,453 downwards.
GCCACGGCCGGCGTCACGGGGATCACCATGGCGTGGGCGGTCACCTCGACGCCGAGCTCGGGGAGCGCCGCCGGGGCCGCCGCCCAGGTCTCCCAGCAGATTGCTGCGGACAAGGCCGCCATGGCACAGCTCCGCCAGTCGATCGTCGACACGAAGGGCCAGCTGTCGGCCCTCGGCGCCGGAGGCACCACCTCGACCGCCACCACCGACGGCGTCGGTGCCCCGGGCACCCCCGGCGCAACGTCCGCCGGATCCGTCCCCGGAGCGGCGGCCACGGGCCCGGGCGGGGGCGCCTCGGGTGGGGGCGCCTCGGGCGGGGGCGGCTCGACCACCGTCGTCCCGGTTGCCGCCGCCGGTGGTCCGTCCGGCGGCGCCGGGCCGGCCTCCTCCGTCAACTCGCAGTCGGGAGGTGGCCCCTCCCCGGCACCCGCCGGGACGGGTCCCGCTCCGGCCGCGTCCCCGCCGCCGGCGTCGCCTCCGGTCACCGCCCCCCCGGCGACGTCGCCTCCCGTCACGGCGCCCCCGCCTCCGGTGACCACGACGACCCGCGCCTCGTCTGCGTGACGCCGACCCGCACCACCGCTCCCGTCACCGTGCTCGGCACCGTCCGGGCGATGGCCGGCACCGTCGCAGTCCACGGGCGGGCGGCCGACGGCGGGGCCGTGGTCGACGCCGCCGTTCGACATGCGTTGGACGTCTTCCGCGTCGTCGACGAGACCTGCACGCGCTTCGACCCCACCAGCCCGCTGATGCGGGTCAACGCCCGGCCGGGCGACTGGCATGCGGTGCCGCCCGTGCTGTTCGAGGCCGTTCGGGCCGCCTACGCCGCCTACGAGGAGACCGGAGGCGCATTCGACCCCCGCGTGCTGACCGACCTCGTCCGCCTCGGCTACGACCGGTCACTCCCGTTCGGCGACGGGGTCGAGACCCCGCCGGCCGAGGGCGGGCCGCGCCGGGCGCCGGACGCATGGCAGCCCCGCTTCCGCGCCGGGCGGGACCCCGCCCTCCACCTCGGGGGAGCCCCGGTCGACCTCGGCGGCATCGGCAAGGGACTGGCCGTCCGCTGGGCCTCCCGCGTGCTCCCGCGACTCCCGGGAGGACTTCCTCGTCGACGCCGGGGGTGACTGCCACTGCGACGGGACGGGGCCGGAGGACGACGGGTGGCGCGTCGGCGTGGAGGACCCGGTGGGCGGCGACCGTCCCGTGGCCGTGCTCGCCCTGCGCGACCGCGCCTGCGCCACGTCGTCCACCCGGTTGCGCCGCTGGCGGGCGGGCGACCGTCCCGTCCACCACCTGATCGACCCCGGGACCGGACTGCCGGGGGGCGAGGGCCTGGTCGCGGTCACAGTCGTGGCCGGCGACGCCGCCGACGCCGAAGTGGCGGCCAAGGCACTGTTCCTGACCGGTGCCGACACCGTGGCCCACGCGGCCCGGGACCGGGGCGTCGCCGCCCTGTGGGTGACCGGGCGGGGCGGGGTGGCCACCAGTGCGGCGATGGACCCCTACGTCGTGTGGCAGTCGTCGTGACCACCGACACCACGATGACGACGGCGCCGGTGGTGGTGGGTACACCCGGCAAGCCCCGACCGGTGCCGGAGCTGGTCCCCGTGCACGAGGGAGTCGTGGTCCCCCGACCTGGTGTCGCACCCACGGCGTCCCCGGCGCCCGCCCTTCGGGCCGCGCCCGGTCGGACGGACCGGTCGGGCACCGCCGGCAGGCGCGGGTCGTCACACTCGCCCTCGTGCTCGGCGTATCGGTGCTCGTCGGGCGCCTGACCGGCACCCCGGGACGGGCCCTCGTCCACAACAGGATGCTCCCGTGGATCCTCGGGCGCAGCCTCGGGATCGGCGCCTATGTCGCGCTCACCGCCATGGTGGTGCTCGGGCTGTGGCTCCGTCACCCCTGGCGGGCCCGCGTTCGGCCGCCCCCGGCCCGAGTCGATCCTGTGGGGCCACGTCACCCTCGCCGCCTGCACCGTCGCGCTGCTGGCCGGCCACCTCACCGCCCTCGCACTCGACCGGTATGCCGGCGTGGGCTGGACCGGGGTGTTCGTGCCCTGGGGAGCCCAGTTCAAGCCCACCGGGGTGGCCATCGGAACGCTTGCCCTCTACCTCGTGCTGCTGGTGGTGGGGACGGCCGCCCTGGCCGGGTCGATCGGCCGTGCCGTCTGGTTCCCCGTGCACTCGGTGTCGGTCGTCGTGTTCTGCATGTGTCTGGTTCACGGGGTGCTGGCCGGCAGCGACAGCGTCGCCCTCCGATGGCTCTACGTGGCCTCCGGGTCCGTCGTGCTGCTCCTGCAGTTCACCCGCTGGCTCGTCGGCACCCTCGGCCATGGGCCCGCGGTGGTGGACGCATGACCGGGCCCATGGCGCTCACGGCTCCCGGGTCCGGCCCGACGGTCGCACCGGAGACCGGCGCGGGCTTCGGGTCCCCCGGCGTCGCCCCGGTGGCCCCGGCGGCCCCGGTGACTCCGGTGACTCCGGTGGCACCGCCCGGTCCCCGGATCGGCGCCCTCGGTGACCCGGGGACCCTGCTGCTCGCCGGGCCACCGGCAGGTGCAGGCGGGGACGGCCTCGACGGCCACCTCCGGACCTGGGGCGGGCTCCCCGCGTTGGACGGCGCCGGGGCGCGCGCCCTGCTACGGGCCAGCGGCCTCGATGGCCGCGGCGGCGGGGGTTTCCCCCTCGCCCGCAAGGTCGAGACGGCCCGGTTCGCCGGTGGCCGTCCGCTCCTGGTCGTCAACGCCAGCGAGAGCGAACCGGTGAGCCGCAAGGACCGGGTCCTGTGCGGCGAGCGGCCCCACCTCGTGCTCGACGGTGCCGCACTGGTAGCGGCGGCGCTCGGGGTCGACGAGGCCGTCATCCACGTCCACCGGTCGCCCGGCTCACCCGCCCCCGCACTGGAGTCGGCCATCGCCGAACGGCGCAGTCGGGGGGTCGCCGACCCTCGGTGGCGCATCTCCGCCGGCCCAGACCGCTATGTCTCGGGCGAGTCGTCGGCCGTCGCCTCCTACGTCGACGGCGGGGAAGCCCGCCCGCTGTTCACCACCCTCCCACTGGCCGTCGAGGGCCCGTCGGGACGTCCCACGGTGATCAGCAACGCCGAGACCGTGGCCCATCTGGCGGTGCTCGCCCGGATCGGGCCCGACGTGTGGGCGGCCCTCGGCGTTCCCTCGTCGCCGGGGCCGCGGCTCGTGACCGTGACCGGAGCAGTGACCCGTCCCGGACGGGTGCTCGAGCTGACCGGGCCGGTGACCGTCGGCGACGTCCTGGTCACCGAGGGGCATCCTGCACCGCCGGCGGCCGTGCTGGTCGGCGGGTTCGCCGGCACCTGGGTACATGGGGACGAGATATGGCAGACGCCGTTCACGAGGGACTCGCTGCGCTGCGTCGGCGCCGAGCCGGGCTGCGGGCTCCTGGGCGTGCTGCCCCACGGCGCCTGTGCACTGGTCGAGACCGCCCGCATCGTCCGGTACCTGGCCGGGGAGTCGGCCGGCCAGTGCGGCACCTGCGTGGCCGGGCTGCCGCACCTCGCCGATGCCTGCGAGGCCCTGGCCGTCGGCACCCTGCGGCGCCGGGGCGTGCGCAGGATGGGCGCCCTGGGAGACACCGTGCTGGGCAGTGGGGCGTGTGCGCACCCGGACGCCGTGGTCCGGCTGATCCGCTCCACGCTCGCCGTGTTCGAGGACGATGTGGTCGGCCACCTGGCGGGGCATCCCTGTCGAGGATCGGACCACCCGCCGGTATTCGCCGTGCCCGCGGCCGGGCGCACCGTCGGACGCGACGACACGAGGGCGTGGAGGTGAGTGTCGAGATTCGCATCGACCCGATCCTCTGCCGGGGTCACGCCATTTGCGCGCTCTTCTTCGCCGACGGCGTGGACCTCGACCAGTGGGGGTTCGGCAAGGTCGCCGTCACGGTCGCCGCGTCGCCCCGGGACGTCCGCCGGGCCCGGAGGGCCGCGGCCGCCTGTCCCAACGGTGCCTTCGTCGTCCGGGAGCGCCAGTCGGCCCCGGCCGGCCCTGCGGCCTGAACGGCGCAGCCGTCCGTCTCCGCGGTCGCGAGGTGACGGGCAGGGCCCTTGTGCCGCCTCCGGTCCGGTGGTTCACTGGTGGCGCGTGCGTGGCGCTGGGTCGTCCGCCACCGCCGGGGCGGCGTCGCCCGGCGCACTCTGAGCCCGTCGCTCACCTCCGTCCCCCGACTCCCCCCGAGGAGTACCCGTGGGCAAGCTGGTGGGCCTCGGCGCCCTGATCGTCTCCGTCCTGGTCCTGGTCCTGGGAACGGCCGTCCTGGCCGCCGCCGTCGGTGGAGGGGGATCCGCCCCGGCCGCCGTCGTGGCCCCCGGCGGCCCACCGACCACGACGCAGCCGGCGCTGCCGCCGGGTTGGGCGGCCCTCGATCAGGGAGCGGCGGCCACCTGTCCGGGGCTGCCGTGGTCCGTCCTCGCCGCCATCGGGACGGTCGAGTCCGACAGCGGACGCTCCACGGCGCCCGGGGTCGCCTCCGGGGCCAACGCCGCCGGGGCCGAGGGGCCGATGCAGTTCGAGCCAGCCACGTTCGCCGCCTACGCCACCGTCGGACCTGGCGGTGCCGCACCGGCCAGCCCGTATGACTCGGTCGACGCCGTCTACACGGCCGCCGCCTTGCTGTGCGCCGACGGCGGGGGGTCGTCGACCGGGTTGCGGGCGGCCGTGTATGCCTACGACCACTCGACGCCCTACGCCGACACGGTGCTGACCCTCTCGCTCGCCTACGCCGACGACCCCACAGCGGACGACACCGTCGTGGCCGCCATCGCCTTCGCCGCCGGACAACTCGGCACCCCGTACCTGTGGGGTGGTAACGGGGCCGGCGGCTTCGACTGCTCCGGGCTGTCGCGGGCCGCCTACGACGCTGCAGGGGTCCCGCTCCCAAGGGTCGCCCAAGCACAGTTCGCCGCCGGTCCGGCGATTCCCGACGGCACAGCGGTCCGGCCCGGCGATCTGGTCTTCTTCGGCTCGGGGCCGTCGGCTGTCGACCACGTGGGGATCTACGTGGGCGCCGGCCTCATGGTGGACGCACCCCACACCGGTGCGGTCGTCCGCGTGGAACCCGCCGATTGGAGCGGGTTCGTCGGGGCCACCCGGCCGGGGTGACCCGGACGTCCGTCGGGACGGGTCAGCCGGCCGTCGAGGTGGTCGGTGGGTCCTCGGTGCGGGAGGTCGGGGAAGTGCCGGCGCCGGTGAGCGCCGGCATCGCCTTGACGCCGGGGCCCGCATGCACCGTGAGCCCGTGGCCGCCCGCCGTCGAGGGCGAGCCGCGCGCTGCGGCCGCGATGCAGAGGGTCGCCGGCGGGCCGGTCCCCGGGGCCGACTCAGGCAGTCGCCAGGTGGCGGCGGCCCTCCGCGTAGGTGAGCCAGCGCCCGTCGTCGAAGTCGTAGAGCTTGCAGGCCCGGGAGTTGGCGATGAAGTCACGGAAGCGGAGCGGCTTGTCGATCACGGTCCCGGGGAACGCGGCTTCGATGGCGGCGGCCGCCTCCTCGAGGTGGTACATCGGGACACGCATGTCCACGTGGTGCGGGACGTGGACCATGATCCAGTGGAAGAAGAAGTTGAACCCCCTGGGCGCACGCAGGACGGTGGTGCCCTCCATCTGGGCCTTGAACTTGTTCCACTCCGCCTTCTTCCACCACCGGATGTCGGGGGCGATGTGGTGGACGTGGACCATGGTGCCGATGAACCAGGCGAACCCGACGAACGGGAGCACGACGGTGCGGGCGTCGAGCCAGAGGATCCCGGCGATCGAGTCACTCGAGGCCATCCCGACCACGGTGAACAGGGCGAGCATCCCGACGATGTACGCGGTGACGATCCACCTGTCCCGTCGGATCGCTTTGACCCACCTGGCCGGGTTCGGCCCGACCATCATCTTCTTCCACCACACCTGGTGGATGTAGTAGGCACCGGCACCGGCCCACGACCATTCGAACCGGTGCACCACGCGGCGCCATCGGCCCAACGCCGCAAACTGCTCAGGAGTGGTGGGGTGCCACACGAAGTCGTAGCCCTGGCGCACCGTATAGGGATGGTGCACCCGGTTGTGGCCGAGGATCCAGCCTTCGTAGACGTGGAAGCTGGGAAGGAAGGCCAGATGGGCGACCGTCGAGTTCATTCGCTTCGACGAGAAGAGTGCGCCGTGAGCGGCGTCGTGGCCCACCACGAACAGCGCCGATACGACGAGCGCCATGACCACCTCGAGCGCAAGGACGGCGACCACGTTGCTCACCAGGACCAGTGCTGCGAGGAGCCCTGCGTACATGGCGACGTCGCGTGCGAAGTACGCCATCCCCCGCCAGGTCGGGTTGTCGTACACCGAGTCCGGGAGGGCGTCGATTACGGGCTTGAGGGTGGTGGGCGAAGCAGTGGGCTCCACAGCGCCGGTGGCGACCGAGGGAGATCGGGTCAACTGGGCTCTTCTCGTTCAGGACGAGGACGTGACTCCCCTTCGTACCCAGTCTACCGGGTCGCGCCAGCCAGCAACGGGCGATGTGCGTTCGTCGCACGGCACCTCCACCACCGGTGCCGAGTCACACCCCCGGCAAGGATGTGCCCATGGCGCTGGCCACCTTGTTCGACGCACTCCCCGCCGCCTCCCCCACGCCGTCTGCGAGGCCGGAGCCGCCTGGCCTGTCGGCCCGGATGACCTCCCTGCACGCGGCACTCGGCTCGCTCCTGGCCGACCTGGATCCCGGGCTCCTCCTGGGCCGTGACGCAGCCTCGCTGTATGCCGACTTCTGTCGCCTGGAACGCCTGGTGGTTGCCGGCAAGACCCTCCTCGCTCCCCGGGTCGCCGAGTCCGGTCACTGGGAGGAGGAGGGCCACCGCTCCCCTGCCGGCCTGCTGGCGATCCTGGAAGGTGGATCCGCCGGGCAGGCCAGGCGCACCTTGGACGCCGGGCGACGCCTGGTCGACCTGCCCGGGTGTGAGGAGGCACTGCGTGGCGGCAGGCTGTCGGGGCCGAAACTGACCGAGATCACCCAGGCGGCGGCACTGGACCCCTCGGTCGAGGGACAGCTGCTGGCCGGGTCGGAGTCCGAGCCCCTCCACATCACGAAGGAGCGGTGCCGGCAGATCCGCACCACGGCGGCGTCCAACGACCCCACGGCCGCTCTGGCCCGGATCCACGCCGAGCGCTCCTTTGCCACCTGGACCGACGCCGAAGGGGCGTTCTGCTTCCAGGGCCGCGACAGTGCCGAACGGGGGGCGAAGCTGCTGGCCCGGCTCGTCCCGGTGGCCGCCCGCCTGCGGAGCGACAGGCGGGCGGCGGCATCCGAGGCGGCCAAGAACGCGGTCGAGGGCACCCCGACCGCGCCACCCGAGTCCGAGGCCGCGCTGCGGGCCGACGCCCTGTTCCTGCTGCTCACCGGCCCCACCACCCGGTCCGGCCCCGCCACCCGGCCCGACGGAACCACCGGGTCCGACGGAACCACCGGCTCCGACCCCGCGGCCCCGACCCGGCCGCACTGGCCGATCCGGCCGACCTCGGGGGTGTCGACGACCTGGTCACCGCCGCACCCCCGGCCACCGTCATCGTGCGGGTGGACCTGGCCGCCCTGAAGCGGGGCCGGGCCCTGCCCGGCGAGCTGTGCGAGCTGGAGGGACACGGCCCGGTCCCCCTCCCGGTGGTGCGCAGCCTGGTCGACGACGCCTTCCTGGCCCTGGTGTTCACCGAGGCCGGCGACATCCGTGCCGTCGCCCACCTGGGGCGGACCATCAACGCCCACCTGCGCACCGCCCTGGCACTGCGGGACCGCCGCTGCGTGGTGCCGGGCTGCGGGGTGGCCTACTCACTCGAGATCGACCACGTACGTCCCCTCGAGTCCGGCGGGAGGACGGAACTCGCCAACCTGGCGTTGCTCTGTCGCCACCACCACCGGATGAAGACCTACGACGGGTGGGTCCTCGAGCGCACCGGTGCCACCGACCAGGACCCCGGCTGGACCTTCACCCCGCTGCCGCCCTTCGGCCAGGAGCCCGACCTCGGGCTCGACCGGCCCGGCAACACCGACCGGCCCGAGCCCGTCCCCCGGGAGTGAGACCGGACGGGGCGTCACGTCATACGGCAACGGGACCGGGCAGTCCGGATGTGTCCGTCCTTGCGCCACGACAACGAGGCGACAGCTCGCGAGCCCAGGAGATCCCACCGAGCCATCGAGAGATGGCCGGGACGGCCGGGCGGATCAGTGGCGGTGAACCAGGTACGTGACCGCGGGCGAACCACGATGCCGAAGATGCCCACGTCCGCCCACGTCCGCCCACGTCCGCCCACGTCCGCCCACAGGCGCCCACAGGGCAGGCCGTCCGGCGCCCCCGCCCCGCCGTCGGCCGACATCCCCGGGAGGAGCCTCGCCTCGCCCTGCACTTGGCCGGCGGGGCCGGACCGATCGGCCTCGGATCCCGAGCCGGCGTCGGGCCACATGACCGGGGGCACCGGATCACCCATCGGCACGGCGTGGCGCGAGTGGATGCCGTGCCCGCTCCCGGACTACTTCACCCGCCTGCGGCTGCTTCTCGATCCCACGGCCGCCAACCTCGCACCGGACATCGCCGGGCGCCGACGCTCACCCGAGGAGGGACACGAAGTGGTACCACCAGGCGTGAACGGGACCGTCGTCGGCCAGAACGTACACCCCGCCCCGCGCCTCGATCTCGATCCGGGGCGGATACGTCTCGAGCGCCACCCGGGAAGGACCGCCGTCGCACGGGATCATCAGCTGGGCCCCGGGACGCATCGGGTCCACGCCGAAGCGTTGGCGGTACCACTCGGTCGAGTGGCGCGCCCCCCCTTCCGGTGGTGGCTCGTCGTCGGGGAAGCGGCCGACCCCGGGCCGCTCAGCGGGCATCCCGCCACATGGTGGTGACGGTCGGGCCGCAGTCGGGCAGGGCGAAGGTGCCATGGACCACGAAGCCCACCGACCGGTATCGCTCCAGGTTGGCGGGGTTGGTCGACTCCAGGTAGGCGGGCCGGTGCTCGGTGTCGATCCGGGCCAGGTTGTCGACCAGTAGCGCCATCCCCACCCCGCCGCCGCGGGCGTCGGGCCGGGTGCCGAACAGGCTCAGGTAGAAGTGGTCGGGTGCCACCGGACGGGCCGACACGAACGCTTCCATCAGAGCGTCGACCCGGGCCGTCCGACCCCCCAGAAGCTCGTGGAAGAGCGGCCGGATGCGACCCACCTGGGGTTCGACGAGCTCGGGCATACCCGGCGGGATCCATAGGGTGGCCGCCATGGCGCCCGGGGTGGCCCACACCCAACCGGAGTCGGGCGCGCCTTCGATCAGGAGCGACCACACGGACTCGAGCTGGGCCTCGCGACGGTCCGGGTCGGCGAACACCCATGACCAGACCGGGTCGCCGAGGAAGGCGCCGGCCAGGGTGGCGGCCACTGCGGGCACGCCGGCCGGTGTGACGGGTCGTGCGTCCATGGGAGAAGTCTGCCCGATGCCGGGCCACCGCCGGAGCGGCGACCGGGGCGGCAGGTCGGCTGGGCGGCTGGGCGGCCCAGGGGCTGCCCCGCCTACCGCAGGGCGAGCTGACCGGGCACGAGCGGTGCCGGCAGTGACGTGGTACCCATCAGGTGCCGGTCGACGGCAGCGGCGGCCGAGCGCCCCTCGGCGATGGCCCACACGATCAGGCTCTGGCCCCGGGTCATGTCGCCGCACACGAAGACGTGCTCCACGTTGGTGGCCCAGTCGGCGTCGGCAGCCACGCTCCCCCGCACGTCGAGCTCGAGGCCGAGGTCGGCGACCACGCCGTCGGGCTCGGCGCCGAGGAAGCCCATGGCCAGCAGCACGAGCTGGCAGGGCAGCTCGAACTCGCTCCCTTCCACAGGGACGAACGTCGGGCGCCCGTCGGGACCGGACGTGAGCTCGACCTCGTGGCCGCGCAGTCCGGCCACCCGACCGGTCCCGTCGTCGACGAATTCGTCGGTGGTCACCGAGAACAGGCGCTCACCGCCCTCTTCGAGGGCCGAGGAGGTCCGCAGCACGAGGGGCCACGTCGGCCACGGGTTGTCCTCGGTCCGCTCCGACGCCGGCATCGGCATGATCTCCAGCTGGTGCACGCTGCGCGCCCCCTGGCGGTGGGCGGTGCCCAGGCAGTCGGCACCGGTGTCGCCGCCGCCGATGATGACCACGTGCTTGCCCTCGGCAGTGACCGCGGGGGCGGCCAGCACCCCCTCCTGCACCAGGTTGGAGGGCTTCAGGTAGTCCATGGCGCGGTGGATCCCGCCCAGTCCGCGGCCGGGCACGGGGAGGTCGCGGGGCAGTGTGGCCCCGCCGGCCAGCACCACGGCGTCGTACCCGGAGACCAGGTCGGTGCCGGACACGACGGTCGCCCCCTCGGCCACTGCCCGGGAGACATCGGGCGACGGGGCACCGACCGAGATGCCGCACCTGAACTCGACGCCCTCGGCCTCGAGCTGCTCCAGGCGACGGTCGAGAACCGACTTCTCCATCTTGAACTCGGGGATGCCGTAGCGGAGCAGGCCTCCGGGGCGCTCCGCCCGCTCGTAGACGACGACGCCGTGCCCGGCACGGCATAGCTGCTGCGCGGCGGCCAGGCCGGCCGGCCCGGAGCCGACAACTGCCACGCGCTTGCCGGTGGAGGCACCGGCGAGCACCGGTGCCACCCAGCCCTCGGACCAGGCGCGCTCGATGATCTCGTACTCGATGCGCTCGATGGCGACCGGTTCGGCGTTGATGCCGAGTACGCACGCCCCCTCGCACGGTGCCGGACACAGCCGCCCCGTAAATTCGGGGAAGTTGTTCGTGGCGTGCAGGCGCTCCACCGCGTCCGACCAGTCGTCGCGGTAGACGAGGTCGTTCCACTCGGGGATGAGATTGCCGAGTGGGCAGCCCTCGTGACAGAAGGGGATGCCGCAGTCCATGCACCGCGCACCCTGCCGCGAGGCGGCCTCGGGCTCGAACGCCTCGTAGACCTCCTTCCAGTCCCGGAGCCGCACCGGCACCGGGCGGCGCGGTGGGAGCTCCCGGTCGAACTTCAAGAACCCGGTCACGTCACCCACGGGACACCTCCATGACCGCCTCGTCCACCGACCGGCCCTCGGCCACGGCCCGCTCGGTCGCCTCCAGGACCCGCCGGTAGTCCCGGGGCATCACCGTCACGAACTGCTCGGATTCGACGGCCCAGTCGGCCAGCAGCCGCGCCGCCACCTCGGACCCGGTCTCCAGCTCGTGCAGGTGGACCCGGTCGCGCAGCCACATCCGGTCGTCGTGGCCGAGCGGCTCCAGGTCGACCATCTCGTTGTTGACGACCCGGGACAGCTCGCCGTGCGGGTCGTAGACGTAGGCGATGCCGCCCGACATGCCGGCGCCGAAATTGCGCCCGGTCGGGCCGAGCACCACCACGCGGCCACCGGTCATGTACTCGCACGCGTGGTCGCCCACGCCCTCGACGACGGCCACGGCCCCCGAGTTGCGGACGCAGAACCGCTCCCCCACCTGGCCCCGCAGGAAGACCTCGCCGGACGTGGCCCCGTAGAGGATCACGTTGCCGGCGATGATGTTCTCCTCGGCGGCGAACGGAGCGTCCTCAGCCGGGCGCACGATGATCCGACCGCCGGACAGGCCCTTGCCGAGGTAGTCGTTGGTGTCGCCGAACAGGCGCATGGTGACACCCCTCGGCACGAAGGCGCCGAAGCTCTGGCCCGCCGAACCCCGGAACGTGAGGTCGATGGTGCCGTCAGGCAGTCCGCTCCCGCCGTGGCGCCTGGTGATCTCGTAGCCGAGCAGCGTGCCCACGGTCCGGTCGACGTTGGTCACCGCCAGCTCGGCGGTGACCCGCGTGCCGTCCTCGATGGCCGGCCGGCACGCTTCCAGGAAGGCGTGGTCGAGTGCCTTCTCGAGCCCGTGGTCCTGGTCGGCGACCCGGTGACGGGCGGCGCCCTCGGGTGCGTCCGGTGGCTGCAGGACCGGGGCGAGGTCGAGTCCCGACGCCTTCCAGTGGTCGACGGCGGCGGCCGCGTCGAGCAGGTCGACCCGACCGACGGCTTCCTCGAGTGAGCGCAGTCCGAGTGAGGCGAGGTACTCCCGGACCTCCTCGGCGATGTACTCGAAGAAGGTCTCGACGAACTCGGGCGTGCCCGTGAAGCGGGCCCGCAGCACAGGGTTCTGCGTGGCGATCCCGACCGGACAGGTGTCGAGGTGGCAGACGCGCATCATGATGCAACCCGACACCACCAGCGGGGCGGTGGCGAAGCCGTACTCCTCGGCGCCGAGCAGCGCCCCGATGACGACGTCGCGGCCGGTCTTCATCTGTCCGTCGACCTGGACCACGATGCGGTCACGGAGGTCGTTGGCCATGAGGGTCTGCTGGGTCTCGGCCAGTCCGAGCTCCCACGGGATCCCGGCGTGCTTCTGGGAGGTGAGCGGCGTGGCACCGGTGCCCCCGTCGTGGCCGGAGATGAGCACGACGTCGGAGTGGGCCTTGGCCACCCCGGCCGCCACCGTGCCGACTCCGACCTCCGCCACCAGCTTCACGTGGACCCGGGCCCGGGGGTTGGCCGACTTGAGGTCGTGAATCAGCTGGGCGATGTCCTCGATCGAGTAGATGTCGTGGTGGGGCGGCGGCGAGATGAGCCCGACGCCCGGGGTGGAGAACCGGGTCTTGGCGATCCACGGGTACACCTTGTGGCCGGGTAGCTGGCCGCCCTCGCCGGGCTTCGCCCCTTGGGCGATCTTGATCTGGATGTCGTCGGCGTTGACCAGGTACTCCGACGTCACGCCGAAGCGACCCGAGGCCACCTGCTTGATGGCGCTGCGCCGGAGCGTGCCGTCCTCGTCGGGGGTGAACCGGTCCGGGTCCTCGCCGCCCTCGCCCGTGTTGGACTTGCCGCCCAGGCGGTTCATGGCGATGGCCAGTGTCTCGTGGGCCTCGGCCGAGATCGAACCGTAGGACATCGCCCCGGTGGAGAAGCGCGCCACGATTGCCGAGACCGGCTCGACCTCCTCGATGGGCACGGGCGGGAGCACGCCGGTGCGCAGCGTCATCAGGCCGCGCAGGGTGGCGAGCGCCGTCGACTGGTCGTCGACCGCCTGGGTGTACTCCTTGAACACGCCGTAGCGCTTCGTCCGGGTGGCGTGCTGCAGCTTGAAGACGGTCCTCGGATTGAAGAGGTGGATCTCGCCCTCGCGGCGCCACTGGTACTCCCCGCCGACCTCCCGCTCCCGGTGGGCCCGCTCGGCCGGGCGGTCGAGGTGCGCGAGCCGGTGACGCTGGGCGACCTCCCCGGCCAGCACGTCGAGGCCCACCCCGCCGATCCGCGACACGGTGCCGGTGAAGTACTCCTCGACGACGTCGTGGGCCAGCCCGACTGCCTCGAACACCTGGGCACCGGTATAGGAAGCCACCGTCGAGATGCCCATCTTGGACATCACCTTCACGATCCCTTTCGAGGCGGCCTTGATGTAGTTCTTCTGCGCCTGGCGCGGGGTGACCCCGGTGAGGAGGCCCGAGGCGATCATGTCGTCGATGGTCTCGAACGCCAGGTACGGGTTGACGGCGGCGGCACCGAAGCCCTTGAGCAGCGCCATGTGGTGGACCTCGCGGGCGTCGCCCGATTCGACCACCAGGCCCACCCGGGTGCGGGCCTTGGTGCGGACCAGGTGATGGTGGACGGCGGACACCAGCAGCAGCGACGGGATGGGCGCCAACTCGGCGGTCGAGTTGCGGTCGGACAGGATGATCACATCGGCCCCGTCGTCGATGGCCCCGCTCACCTTGGCGCGCACGTCGTCGATTGCGGCCCGCAGGGCGTCGCCGCCGCCGGCCACCTCGAACAGGCCGTCGATGGCGAAGGCCCGGAATCCCGGGGTGCTGCCGTCCTCGTTGACGTAGACGAGCTTGGCCAGGTCGTCGTTGTCGATGACCGGCATGGGCAGGACGATCTGGCGGCACGACTCGGCCGTGGGGTCGAGGAGGTTCGACTCCGGGCCGAGGGTCGACAGCAGCGAGGTGACCAGCTCCTCGCGGATGGCGTCGAGCGGTGGATTGGTCACCTGGGCGAACAGCTGGGTGAAGTAGTCGTAGAGGAGGCGCGACCTCTCCGACAGGACGGCGATGGCCGTGTCGGAGCCCATCGAGCCGATCGGCTCGGCCCCGGTCTTCGCCATCGGGGCCAGGATCAGCCGCAGCTCCTCGTTGGTGTACCCGAACAGCTGCTGGCGGCCGACCACCGATGCGTGCTGTGGGGTGAGCATGGTGCGGGGCGGCAGGTCGTCGAGGTCGATCTGGCCCTGTTCGAGCCATGTGCCGTAGGGGTGCTCGGCGGCCAGCGTGTCCTTGATCTCGGCGTCGTCGACGATGCGGCCGGCCTCGGTGTCCACCAGGAACATACGCCCGGGCTGCAGACGGCCCTTGCGGACCACCTTGGAAGGCGGAACGTCGAGGACGCCGACCTCGCTGGCCAGCACGACCATGCCGTCGTCGGTCACCCAGTAGCGGGCCGGGCGCAGGCCGTTGCGGTCGAGCACGGCGCCGATGACCGAGCCGTCGGTGAAGGCCACGGCGGCCGGGCCGTCCCACGGCTCCATGAGCGACGCGTGGTAGCGGTAGAAGGCACGCCGTGCCGGTTCCATCGTCCGGTGGTTCTCCCACGCCTCGGGGATCATCATGAGCACGGCGTGGTGGATGGGTCGGCCGCCCAGGTGGAGCAGCTCCAGGACCTCGTCGAACGAGGCCGAGTCGCTCGCCCCGGGCGTCACGATCGGGAACGCCCGCTCGAGGCCGGGCATGAGCCCGGTGGCACACAGCGCCTCGCGGGCCCGCATCCAGTTCCGGTTGCCGGCCAACGTGTTGATCTCGCCGTTGTGCGCCATGTAGCGGTAGGGATGGGCCAGCGGCCACGACGGGAACGTATTCGTCGAGAACCGGGAGTGCACCAGGGCCAGGCCACTCTCCAGCCGCTCGTCGGCCAGGTCCGGGTAGAACTCGGCCAACTGGTGGGACGTCAGCATGCCCTTGTAGGTCACCGTCCGGGCCGACAGCGAGGCGAAGTAGCAGGCCTCCACCTCGTGCTCGGCCCGCTTGCGCAGCACGAAGGTGAGGCGGTCCACGGCCAGCGCCGGGTCGCCGGGGCTCAGGGGGGTGCCCGCCGCGGGTGCCACGAACAACTGGTGCATCGACGGCCGGGCCGCCTCGGCGATCGAACCCAGCGAGTCGTTGGCCACAGGCAGGGTGCGCCACCCGAGGACGTCGAGACCCTCCTCGGCGGCCAGCGTGCCGATACGGGCCCGGGCCAGGGCGGCCTCGTCCTCGTCGCGGGACAAGAAGGCGATGCCGGTGGCGTAGCGGCCTCGATCGGGCAGGGGGAAGTCGACCACCTGGCGATAGAAGGAGTCAGGGACCTGGATCAGGATGCCGGCGCCGTCGCCGCTGTCCTCCTCGCTGCCGGTGGCACCACGGTGGGCCAGGTGCTCGAGGGCGCTGACGGCCTGGAGGACCAGCGCATGTGACGGGCGACCCCGAAGGTCGGCCACGAAGGCGACGCCGCAGGCGTCGTGCTCGAACCGGGGATCGTAGAGACCCGTGGTCGGGGCGTGGGTGACGCGCCGTGGCCGGGCGGCGACGGCGACGGGGACGGGCCGCGCGGGCACGGTGCCGCCGTCGGGTGCAGGTGCAATTGTCGTCATCGGGTCGCTCCAGGTGGGACTGTGGATCTCCCCGCGCGGGACGACGTTGGCCCTTGCGTGGTCCGTCAAGTGTACACGGTGTCCCACCCGGACAGGCGTGCCGGTACGCCCGTCCGCCACCGGGACAGGGCGGGTGGGTGTGGGGACGACCGGGTGGGTGTGCACCCGGTCGTAGCATGGCGGGATGGCTCCGACCGATCGCCGCGACGCCGTGGTGGTGGGCGGGGGGATCATCGGCCTGGCTGTCGCCTGGGCCGCGGCCGGGGCCGGCCTCGACGTCACCGTCGTGGACCCCGCACCCGCACGGGGCGCCACGTGGGCGGCCGCGGGAATGCTGGCGCCGGTGGCCGAGGCCCACTTCGGCGAGGAGGCGCTGTCCGCCCTCAACCTGGCCGCCGTCCAGGCCTGGCCCGGGTTCGCCGCCCGGCTCGAGGCTGCCTCGGGCCAGCTCGTGCACTTCCGGGCCGACGGGACCCTGCTGGTGGCGGGCGACCCGTCCGACCGCGCCGCTACCGACCGGGTGCTCGCCTTCCACCGGGCGGTCGGACTGGCGGCCGAGCGGCTCGGCGCCCGGGCCTGCCGGGAGGCCGAGCCACTCCTCGCCCCCGGGATCAGCGGAGGCGCCGACCTGCCTGACGACCACCAGGTCGACAACAGGGCGACGGCCACGGCCCTGCTGGCGGCGTGCCGCGCCGGCGGCGTGACCTTCGTGGCCGACGAGGTCGAGCACGTGGATGTGGCCGACGGACGGGCCCGGGGGGTCGTGCTGGCCGGGGGTGGGCGGCTCGGCGCGCGTGCGGTCGTCGTGGCTGCAGGCAGCCGGTCCGGCGACCTCGGGGGGCTGCCCGACGACTCCCGACCCCCGGTCCGACCGGTGCGGGGCGTGACCGTCCGGCTCCGTGCCCCGGCCGGAGTGCTCCGGCTGCGGCGAACCGTGCGCGCACTGGTGCACGGACGCTCCTGTTACCTGGTCCCCCGGGACGACGGCGGCCTCGTGGTCGGGGCGACCATGGAGGAGCGCGGCACCGACGGGTCGGTCCCGCTCGGCGGGCTGATCGACCTTCTCGACGATGCCCGGCGGGTGGTTCCCGCCCTCGACGAGTACACCGTGGTCGAGACGACCTCGGGACTGCGGCCCGGGTCTCCGGACAACGGCCCCGTGGTCGGAGCCACGGCGACCGCCGGACTGGTGGTCGCCACCGGCCACTTCCGAAACGGCATCCTTCTCGCCCCGCTGACCGCCGACGAGGTCGTCCGGACCCTGGTGGGTCGCGGCGCCCACGACGAGGGCCCCTTCGCCGCCTTCCGACCCGACCGCTTCGAGGTGGCCCCGGCTGCCGCAGGAGTGCGCAGGTGAGCGCCGGGGCGGGCGGTGCATCCGTCACCACGGTCAACGGCACGGCGCACGACCGGGCCGGCGGCACCACGGTCGCCCAGCTCGTATCCGAGTGGTGCCCGTCGCCACGGGGCGTGGCCGTCGCCATCGACGGCGCCGTCGTGCCGCGCAGCACGTGGGAGTCGACCGTGATCGCCCCCGGCGCCGCGGTCGAGATCGTCACGGCCGCTGCCGGGGGCTGACACTCTCCTACCGGCATCCCCGCCGGTGGCCGGACAGGCGCCCGGGCCAGGGCGCGGCGTCGACCGTCACCGCCCCGGTGGCACGGGGGTACCGTGGCGGTCGATGACCGCAGACGCCGCTCCGGACCCCTTCGTGATCGCCGGCACCGAGCTCGGCTCCCGGCTGCTGCTCGGCACCGGTGGCATGACCAGCCCCGAGTCGCTGGCGCGGGCGCTGGTGGCCTCGGGCACGGTGCTCGCCACCGTGGCCGTGCGCCGGGTCGACCCGACCACCCGGCACTCGCTGGTCGACCTGCTCGACGGGCTCGGGATCCGCATCCTGCCCAACACCGCCGGATGCCTCACTGCGGCGGACGCCGTCCTGACGGCCCGGCTGGGCCGCGAGGCGTTCGCCACCGACTGGGTCAAGCTCGAGGTCGTCGGGGACGACCGGACTCTGCTGCCGGACCCGGTCGAGCTCCTCGACGCCGCCGAGCAGCTCGTCGAGGACGGGTTCACCGTCCTCCCCTACTGCGGCGACGACCCCGTGGTCGCCCGGCGCCTCGAGCAGGTCGGGTGTGCCGCGGTCATGCCCCTCGGTGCCCCCATCGGCAGCGGGCTGGGCATCCGCAACCCGCACAACATCGAACTGATCGTCGAGCGGGCCGGGGTGCCGGTGGTGCTCGACGCCGGGATCGGGACCGCCTCGGACGCCTGCCTGGCCATGGAGCTCGGGTGCAGCGCCGTCCTGGTGGCTTCGGCCGTCACCCGGGCCGAGGACCCCGGGCTGATGGCGGGCGCCATGCGCGACGCGGTCCTGGCCGGGCGGGCCGCACGGCGCGCCGGTCGCATCACCCGGCGCTTCGTGGCCCAGGCGTCCTCCCCGTCCGAGGGCCTGGTCGGCCGGTGACCTGGTCGGCCGCCGGGGAAGGGCCCCGGAGCGGGGCCACGCCCCCGGTGGCGCTCACGATCGCCGGCTCCGACTCGGGGGCGGGGGCGGGCCTGCAGGCCGACCTGAAGGCGATGAGCGCGCTCGGGGTCTTCGCCACCACCGTGGTCACTGCCGTCACCGCCCAGAACACCGCTGCGGTCACCGCCGTCCACCCGGTGCCGACCGAGGTCGTCGCCGCCCAGTTGGACGCCGTGCTCGACGACCTCGCGCCGACGGTGGTCAAGACCGGCATGCTGGCCACCGCCGCCACGGTCCGCCTGGTCGCCGACCGGGCGGCGACCGGCGACTTGCCGTCGCTCGTGGTCGACCCCGTCATGGTCGCATCGAGCGGGCGCCGTCTGCTGGACGCCGCTGCCGTCGACACCTACCGCCGCTTGCTCGTCCCGCACGCGCTGCTCGTGACCCCCAACCTGTTCGAGGCGGCGATCCTCGCCGGCGTGGACCTGGTGGAGGACCCCGATGTCGACACCATGGTGGAGCTGGCCCGGCGTATCCACGCCATCGGCCCCGGTTGGGTGCTGGTGAAGGGCGGGCACCTGCCCGGCGTGCACGCGGCCGGGCCGGGGCCCGCTCCGGACCGGGTCGCCGATGTTCTGGTCGGCGGCACCGACGTCCTCGTGCTGGAGGACACCCGCGTGGTCACCCGCAACAACCACGGGACCGGGTGCACCCTGGCGTCCGCCACCGCCGCCCTTCTGGCCCGCGGGGCCGACGTGCCCGAGGCGGTCGCCGGTGCGAAGCGCTTCGTCCACGACGCCCTGGTCGGATCGGCTGAGTGGGTGCTCGGCCGGGGCCACGGCCCGCTGGACCCGTTCGGCTGGTCCTCCCGGTAGCCTGCCGCTCCGAACGAGCGACCGGTGCCCGGGCGCGACAGAGGCCGGGCCTCGCGACCCGGCCTCTGCCCCCCCCCGGAATCCCCCGGTACCACAGGTGCTGCCCGGTCACGTGCGACCGGGCGACCCCCCTCCTCATGACCACGGCGTACCGCTGTCATCGATCTGCGCATTGTGAGGTATCGAGCCCCCAATGTAAACATCTGGTGAACGGTTTTCACCAGTAGCGGTCGGATGACCTCTCTCCGTGAGTACACGGTTGCCACCAGCCGGAATACGAACCCGGGCCGCCCCGGACGGGCGCGCGGGTCCCGGCCGGTACCGTTGGGGCATGACGTCACCGGTCCCCCGCCGCCTGGCCCAGGTCGTCGCTGTCGGGAGGATCGGCATCGGCTGCACGGCCCTGGCTGCCCCGACCCTCATGACCCGGCCGTGGATCGGGGACGCCGCCGGGTCCGCCGACGCTCGGCTCCTGGCCCGCACGATGGGCGGCCGCGACCTGGCGCTCGGGATCGGGACCCTGCGGGCACTGGGCGTCGCCGATGCCGAGGCCCGTCCCTGGGTGGCGCTGGCCGGCATGGCCGACGCCGTGGACGCCGCCGTCACCCTCCTAGCATTCCGCCGCCTGCCCGCCCTGGGCCGCTGGGCCGTCCTGGCCTCCACCCTCGGGGCCGCCGTAGTCTCGTTCCGGGTGGCCCTGACGTTCGAACCCCCGTCCGACCCGACACCTGCCGGAGGCGTTCCCCTCGACGGACCCTCCTGATCCGGCGCCGACGGGCCGGTGCGGGCGCGGGGACCGGAACCGGGGGCACCGGTACCATGTGAGAATGACCTCGCCGTCGGACACCATCACGTCCGACGGGTCCGCCCACGGGCCCGTCACCGGTGACGACGGTACCCCGGACGAGGTCGAGCCGGTCGGACGGGGCTACGAGCCGATGTCGGTCCGGGGCCCCGCCCTCATCGTGCTCGGGCTCGCCGCCTTCCTGCTCATCGGCGGCGTGGTCGCCTCGGCGGTCAGCAGTGGCTCCGACCCGACCTTCACCCTCCGTCAGGTGACGCTCGCCGACGGCTCTACCGTCGCCCTCGCCCCGGCGGCGACCAAGCTGCACGCCATCGTCAACAACGACGAACCGCCGGCCGACATCATCGGTAACCTCGGGGTCCCGAAGGAGTCCGTCGTCACCGGGGTGCTCGACTCGGACCAGCACGCCGCCCAGTTCGACCGGACCGCTCAGCTCCACAGCCAGCTCGCCCAGGCCCAGGTGGTCGACGCCTACGGCCGCCTGCTCCGGGCCGTCGGCTGGCAGGTCATCTACGACGGAGCGGCCCCCCAGGGCGTGCCCGGCGCCACCGAGGTCCTGGCCAAGCGGGGCAGCGGGGACGGCTTCTACTGGGAGACCGGCGTGGTCGTCTCCCCCACCACCCCGGCAGGCAGCACGCCGTACTCGGTGGAGGTACTCGAGACCCCCGACGGCAACTGACCCTCGTCGCCCCCGACCCCGGCCGGGAGCGTCCTCCTCGTCCATCGGGTCCGTCGACCGCCGGAACATCCAGGACCACAGGAACAGGTTGATCGGGTACAACAGATAGCCCACCCGGGTGGCAGGGGCCAGCAGGATGGCGATGAGCATCACCCATCCGGTCAGCCTGGCCACCTCTGCCGCGCCCCTCGGCGGATCGCGGCGCAGACGGCGGGCGAGCACAGCAAGCCCGATGGCCGCGGCCACCACCACGTAGGCGCGGTGGATCGCCGGGAAGGTCGCCACCAGGACGTGCCCGGGAAGCGCGCTGGCCGCCGGTGACGCCACCCCGGCCAGCCCGAGCGGGAACCGGATGACGTTGTCGATGAACGCCGACGGGTTGTGCAGCGCGACGGGCAGTACCACCGGGACGACCAGGGCGAGCACGGCCACGAGGTAGCGGCCGACGGCCCGGCGGCCCTTCAGGTCCGACGCCGCGAACAGGGCCAGGAACACCAGCGGCCACGCCGTGAACTTCAGGGTGCTCGCCGCCCCGAGCGCCAGTCCGGCCAGGACCGGTCGTCGCCGCTGCAGGGCCACGAGCCCGAGCAGCATGAGCGCGACCACAGGCATGTCGTCCCCGCCCGTGGCGAGCGGGAGCGCGGCCGTCGGCAAAACGGTCAGCGCCTGCAGCGACCGGTAGCGGGCGTCGGACCGGGGCCGCACCCGGCTGAGGGCCAGCACGGTGACGACGACCGTGAACAGGAGGAACTGGATCCGGGCGTCGGTCAACCGGGCCTCCACCCGGCTGCCGCTGGAGAAGCCGAACACCACCATGCCCGGCAGGTACGGGTAGTAGAGCTCGTAGACGGGGATGGCGCTCTGGCGGATCAGGATGTGGCCGTTGCGGTCGACCACCTGGTACGGGTCGTGGCCGTGGGCGGCCCGGACGCCGGCCCGCTCGACGACCAGCACTTCGGGCTGGACGTGGAGCGAGGCGTCGCCTCGAGCGCCCACACCACCTCGAGGGCGAGAGGCACCACGGTGGCGCCCAGCAGGACGACGACGAAGGCCACCAGGCGGGCGGCCCGCCGTGCGCCCCGGAAACGGAGTGGCGGCAGCCCCCCGCCCGGCGCCGGTCCGGGCCACACGGGAGCGGCTACCAGGGTGACGACGACCATCAGCAGCGTGGCCGCTGCATAGGGGCCCACCGCCAGACGGCCCCACTCGCGGTAGAGCGGGATCCGCATCGCCAGCGCCGTCACCCCGGCGAACAGCGCGGACACGCCGTACAGGAAGGCGTCCCGCCCCTCGGGTGTCAACGCTCGGAGCCGGTCCAGCGCCCCTCGCTCCGATCCGTGCAACCGGGACCGCCGGTCAGCGGCCATCAGGGCCGCCCCGGGGCGAACAGCCCCCGGTAGAAGTCGAGCTCGGCGGTCAGGGCGGCCTCGATCGTGTCGGCCCGGCGGAACCCGTGGGACTCCCCTTCGAAGACGACGAGTCGGCATTCGGCCCCGCCTGCCGCGCAGTTCGTCGGCGAACTGTTCGGCCTGGGACGCCGGCACGACCGGGTCGGCGGAGCCCTGCAGCAGGAGCACCCGCCCGACCAGCCGGTCGGCGTGGCGGATCGGGGACCGGCTGCGGTAGGCGGCCTCTGCCCCGGGCAGCGGGCCGACGAGCGAGTCAAGGTAGCGGGACTCGAAGTCGTGGGTGTCGGCGGCCAGGGCCAGCAGGTCGGTCACCCCGTACCAGGCGACCGCCCCGGCGAAGCAGCGTGCCCGGATGAGGGCGGTCAGGGCGGTCAGCCCCCCGGCGCTGGTGCCCCGGATGGCCATGCGGTCGCCGTCGACCAATCCGTCGGCGGCCAGGGACTCGGCGTAGGCAACGCAGTCGTCGACGTCGCCCTCGCCCCAGGCGCCGCGCAGCAGGTCCCGGTAGGCCCGACCGTGCCCGGAGCTCCCCCGGTAGTCGACGGCGGCCACGGCGATGCCCCGACTGGTGAGGAACTGGACCACCGGGTCGTATCCCGCCTCGACGCTCGACGTCGGACCTCCGTGGCAGAAGACCACCAGGGGCGGCGGGGTGCCGCCGGGGGCGACGTCCGGGTTCACCGGCGGGAAGAACAGCCCCGGCACCCGGCGACCCCCGTCGAGCCGACCCGGGGCACGGAAGCCGAGGACCGGTCCGGTGCCACCGCCACCGCCGGGGCCGCGGCCGAGCCGCCGGGCGCGGGTGGTGCCCATCGGGTCGACGGCGAACACCGCCTGGGCCTCGGTGGGCGTGGAGCCGAGCACGACCGCGGTCCGGCCGTCCGGGGAGACGACCCCGGACAGGCTCACGCACGGCTGGTCGACGTCGCTGCTCGACCAGCCCGCGGCGTCGGGGCCGGCGGGCGGCGGGCGCAGGACGACCAGACGGTCCCGGCAGTCGGCCCTCGGACCGCCACGAGGGAGCCGTCGGCCAGCTCGTCGAACGTGTGCTGCCCGAACACCCAGTCCGGGCCGTGGTACTCGGCCTCGTCCACGACCAGGACCACGGCGTCACCCGGAGCCGGCCCGCCGCCGACGAACGACCCGGCCGGCACCCGGTACGGCAGCCACCAGCCCGTCCGGTCGTCGACGAAGAACAGGGAGCCCTCGGCGCCCCACCGGGGCTGGCCCACCGAGGTGCCCGGTCCGCCGGCGACCGTCACGGGAGGGCCGGCGACGGGCGTCCCGGTGCCGGCGGTCAGCGGGGCCACCTGCAGTCGTGCGGCGTCCCACGGCATGTCCGGGTGGTCCCAGGTCAGCCAGGCCAGCCAGCGCCCGTCAGGGGACGGCCTCGGCGCGGCGACGAAGTCCCCGGTCGCTGCGAGCACCGCCGACGGGCCCGGGCCGTCGGCCGGCACGGCCACCAGCCGGTGGCTGGTGGCGTCGGGACCGACCCGCTCCTCCACCGAGACCAGCCAGCGTCCGTCGGGGCTCCGGCGGCCGTCGGCGTGGCGGACGGCACCGCCCGGTCCGGGGTCGCCGCCGAGCCGTGCGGGCACGGCGCCCGGTGCCAGGTCGAGCCGGTGCCAGGCTTGGTCGTCCTGGTCCACGTAGAAGAGCACGCCACCGGCCACGGTGGCCGCACCCCCGCCGTACTCGTGGACCCTGCTGCGCACACTCACCCCGGGCGGCGACACCTCGACGGGGCCGGCCCCCGGTGGCCCGCCGGGTTCGCACCGCACCACGACCTGGCGGCCACCCTCGTCGGGGCGCGACTCGGTCCAGAACACGTTCCCCTCGTCGACCGGAGCCCGCCCCGCGATACCTTGCCCGCCGCCACCTGGGCGGCCGACCACGGCGAGGGCCACCATCCGGCCGCCGGGGGCGCCGGGGGGGCCTGGGACGGCTCCGCCGACGGCGGTCGGGTCCCGGTGGCGTCCTCGGTCGTCATGGAATCTGTACGGTACCCGTAATGACCTCGCCCACTCCGTCTCCCCCCCCGCTGGCGCCGTCCGGCGGGACCGGGACCACCGGGCCGGGCAGTCCCTTCCCCGCCTTCGTGGTCACCGGCACGGGCGACGACCTCCGCGCCGGGGTCGCCACCTTGACCCTGGACGACCTGCCCGGGGGTGATGTCGTCGTCGAGGTGTCCTGGTCGGCCGTCAATTACAAGGACGGGATGGTCACGCGGCCCGGCAACCGGGTGGCCCGCACGACCCCACTGGTCCCCGGCGTCGACCTCGTCGGCACCGTCGTCGCCTCGCAGGCCCCCGCCGTGGCCGTCGGCACCGAGGTGGTCGTCCACGGCTACGACCTGGGCGTCGCCCGCCACGGCGGGTTCGCCCGCTTCGCCCGTGTCCCGTCCGGGTGGGTGGTGCCCCTGCCGGACGGTCTCACCGCCCGCCGGGCGGCCGCCCTCGGAACGGCCGGGTTCACCGCCGCCCTGTCGCTCCACCGGTTGGAGCACCATGGCCTGCGGCCCGGGGGCGGACCTGTGCTCGTGACCGGGGCGTCCGGCGGGGTCGGGGGCATGGCCGTGGCCCTGTGCGCGGCACGCGGCTACGAGGTGGTGGCCAGTACGGGCCGTACGTCCGAGCGTGCCTACCTCGTAGGCCTCGGTGCCACCGAGGTCATCGGACGGGAGGACCTGGTGGTGGCGCCCGGGCGTTCGCTGGGTCCCGAGCGGTGGGCCGGAGCGATCGACTGCGTCGGCGGGCCGACGCTCGCCGCCGTGCTCCGGACACTTCGCTACGGCGCGGCGGTGGCGGCCAGTGGGCTGACCGGGGGCTCGGGTCTCGAGACGAACGTCTACCCGTTCATCGTGCGCAGCGCCGCCCTGCTGGGCGTCGACACCGTCATGACGCCCATCGACGAGCGCCGGTCGGTCTGGGTCGAGATGGCGACGTCGTTCCCACCTGACGTGCTGGACTCGCTCGTCGAGGGGGAGGTGGGACTGGAAGGACTGGCCCCGGTTCTCGACTCGATCCTGGCCGGCCGGGTCCGGGGGCGGATGCTCGTCCGTCCGGGCGGCTGACGTGACGGGAGCGCCGGAGCGCCGGAGCGCCGGAGCGCCGGGCGACGACTCACCCCGGCGACAGGCGAGACGGTGCCGATCACCAAGTGGACCGGAACGTCGTCGGGCGGCCGGCACCGGACCCGAGCACGTGCCGCCGACCGAAGGTGCCCAGGAGTGCCTCGTCCGGGAGGTAACCCACCGAGGACGACCGGAGGGCACTCCCTCGTCGCCGGTCCCCGGGCCGCTCAGAGTCATGACCACGACTGCGCCCACCTGACGTGACCGACCGGTAACCCCCGGGCAAACGCACGGTGGCCACCGCGGGAACCGGCGATGTCCAGGGAGAACGCCCTCGTCGTGGGTAATCTCTGTGTGACATGCCAACCCCCTCCGACGGCCATGCCACCATCGACCTGAAGGTCATCCAGCTCTTCGCCCTCGTGTCGGAGGCGCTGTCACGCGCCACCCACGCCCTGCTCAGTGGCGACGCGCAGCTCGGGCAGACGGTCATCGACGGCGACCAGGACGTCGACGGCGCTGACCGCCGAGGTGGAGCTGCTCATCTGGGACGAGCTCCAGGAGCGGCCGGTCCAGGGGAACGAGCTCCGCTACCTGGTGGGACTCCTCCTCATCATCCCGGAGCTCGAACGCAGTGCCGACCTCGCCGAGCACGTGGCCCAGCGCGCCGTCGAGCACCTGGGGACATCGATGAGCCCGCGGAGCCGCGGCATCGTCCAGTTGATGACCGAGGTGGCCAACGAGATGTGGGGGCAGGCGGCCGACGCCTTCGGGGAGCGGATCCGGGTGGCCGACCACCTCGCCACCGTCGACGAGGAGATGGACATCCTCCACGCCCGGCTGACCCTCGAGGTCGGCGCCGAGGAGATGCCGGCTTCGATCGCCGCACAGGTGACGTTGCTGGCCCGGTTCTACGAACGACTCGGCGACCACGCCGTCAACCTGGCCCGCCGGATCGAGCTGCTGGTCGAATCCAGACCCTCCTAGCTCGGGACGGGGCGCTACGAGGAGAAGTCCTCCGGCCGGATGCTGTCGAGGAAACTGCGGAACTCTCCGACGATCTCCTCGGGATTGCCCTCGCCGTCGACCGGCTCCCCCTCGGTCTCCTC
Source organism: uncultured Actinomycetota bacterium (assembly GCA_963835445.1). Taxonomy (GTDB): domain Bacteria; phylum Actinomycetota; class Acidimicrobiia; order Acidimicrobiales; family RAAP-2; genus Bog-756. The sequence continues at coordinate 659,350 of CAWIFO010000007.1, read as the reverse complement.
CTCCTCGTCCTCCTCGTCGACTGCGAGCATGATCCCCTCGGCATCCATGAGGTCGTCGGCCACGAACAGCGGTGCACCGGTTCGGACGGCGACGGCGACAGCGTCGGACGGCCTCGAGGAGACTGCCACCTCGCTCCCGTCCTGGAGCAGGACGATCTCGGCGTAGTACGTGCTCGTCCGCAGCTCGGTGACGACCACGCGGACCACGTCGGCGTCGAGCGCCTCCAAGAGGTCGCGGATCAGGTCGTGGGTCATCGGCCGGGGCGTGTCCATCCCCTGCAGCGCGAAGGCGATGGCCGTGGCCTCGGGTGCCCCGATGAAGATCGGCAACGTGCGGCCGAGCCCCTCGGACTCCTGGAGCAGCAGGACCGGCGTGTTCGACTGGAGATCCACCCGAACTGCTCGGAGCCGCACCTCGACCATGCCCCCAAACCTACTCGCCGGGGCCGCAGGCCGCGACGGCGCGCGGCCGGCCCGGACGCCGTCGCGGAGGCGTCGGCGGCGGCGGGTTCACCCGTTGAGCAGGTCCCGGAGCGCCGAGCGGAGTAGCGAGCCCTTCAGCTGCTGGCCCAGTCCGGCGAGGTCGCCCGCCGTCCGACCGGCCCGGGCCCGGGCCTCAGGATTGCGTTGGCGCACCATGGGGATGACGATCTGCTCGATGAAGCCGGCCTCGCGGTCGGCGGCGTTCTTGTACAGGCGCAGATGCCGGGCCTCGATCCCGAACGCCGCGAACTTGGCGGCCACGTTGGCGACGGTCAGCGCCTCCTCGTCGAAGTACTCGATACCACCGACCAGCGAGGCGCGCACGAGCCCGTACTCCTGCAGCTGACCGACGTACTCGGCGCTCAGCCCGCTCGCCGCGCACAGTTCGTCGAGCGAGAGGCTGGCGCCGCCCATGGAGTCCATGGATCCCGAGCCAGCGTCCGGCGCGGCCTCGCGTTCCGCAACAGGATCCGGAGCGGCCGCCGGAACGGCAGCCCGGGAGCTGCGAGGGGCCGGCTTGTCCCCGGTGGTGGCCGCACTCGCGGCGGCGTGCCCCCCCGTCCCGTTGCCCGAGTTGTCGGCCGGCGCTTCGGCGGCGCGGTGCGGCGGAGCGGCAAGACTCGCCCGGTGGGCGCGGGCGGCCGGTGGAGTGGTGCCTGGGGTGGCGGCAGGGGTGGCGATGGTGGCCGTCGACGCCGTGGAACGGGCGGGGGCCGACTCGATGCCCGGTAGGGCCGACGACGGGTCCGCTGCGACGGACCCGGACTCGGCGGACCGGTGCGACGACGACGCCCCGTGGCCGACCAGCACCGGCTCGGCCGTGGCCGGCTCGGGAGCCGGCTCCTCGACCGGTGGTTCGGACGCCTCCGCGGTCGGGTCGGCAGACATGTCGGCGGTCGCCACGGCAGGTGCCTCAACAGCAGGTGCGGTGGGTGCGGGCGTCCGCTTCGCCGCCGGCGCCGCCTCGACAGTCGGCTCCACCCCGTTGGCGTCCTCGTCGAGGCGATCCTTGATCACCTTGAGCGGCAGGAAGTGCTCGCGCTGCTGGCGCAGCACCCATCGGAGACGCTCGACGTCGTGCTCGTAGAACTTGCGGTAGCCCGACGGCGTCCGCTCCGGGTTGACCAGGCCCTGGCTCTCCAGGAAGCGGATCTTGGAGATGGTGACGTCCGGGAACTCCTGGCGGAGCAACGTCAGGACATCGCCGATCGACAGGTAGGAGCGGGTGCTCACTCGGCCGCCCCGCGGAGGTAGACGAGCTTGAACTTGCCCACCTGCACTTCGTCGCCACTGGCCAGGACGGCCTCGTCGATCCGGGTCCGGTTGACGTAGGTCCCGTTCAGCGATCCGGCGTCGCGGACGCTGGTGACCTGGCCCTCGGTCACGAACACGGCGTGCTTGCGCGACACGGTGATGTCGTCGAGGAACACGTCGCTGTCCGGGTGGCGGCCGACTGTGGTCTCCGGGATCTCGAGGGGGAACCGGGCACCTTCGTCGTTGCCCCGCCGCACGACCAGGAGGCCCACGCCGCGGGGGAGCTCGAGCTGGCCGACGGGTGCGGCGCCGTCGCCGGCGTCGGTGAACTCGTCGACCGGGCTGACGCCCACCGAGGTGTCGGGAGCCGACGTCACCATCGACGCACCGCACGAGGAGCAGAAGTTCACACCCTCGGGATTGCGATGACCGCAGTTGTGGCAGAACACGTGATCCAACGTAGCCGCTCCGGCCGTTCCGCTCCCGAGTGGCGCCCCGGCGGGGGGGCTCAACCTTCCGTCAGCTGGCGGTAGCCGGCGGCATCGAGGAGCGCTTCGACCGCGGTCGGGTCGCCGGGGACGATCTCGCAGATCCAGCCGTCACCGTAGGGATCGCTGTTCATGCGCTCGGGAGCGTCCGCCAGAACCGTGTTGACGGCCACGACCTCGCCGCCGACGGGCGCGTAGATCTCGGAGACCGACTTGGTCGACTCGACCTCGCCGATGAGCCCGCCGGGCTCCACCGTGGAACCGGGTCCGGGCAGGTCCACGAAGACGATGTCGCCGAGGGCGTCCTGGGCGAAGTCGGTGATGCCGACGCGGATCCGGTCGCCCGACGACCGGGCCCACTCGTGGTCGCTCGAATAGCGCAGATCCTCAGGCACGTTCATGGGTCCGGACCCTACCGGACCGGCGACGGGTGCGCCTCCTGGTGTCGGGGTTCCCCGACAGCCCCGGACGGCACCCCGGGGGTCGGGTCCGTGCTCAGTGCAGCAGGTGCTCGAGCCGGGTGGCGTACTCCTGTGCCCGGGCCTCGGCCTGGGAGGCGCTCGGCGCCTCGGCCCACACGTGGGTCAGGGGCTCCTCGGGGTCGGGCAGGACCAGCGCCCATCCGTCGTCCTCCAGGACCTTGACGCCGTCGACCAGGACCAGCTCGCGCCCCTGGGAGCGCTCCACCAGGGTACGCATCAGCATCCCCTTCTGGTCCCACGGGGTGTGTACGGACTGGTGGGCGATTCGCACGGGGGGCATGGCCGCCACCAGCTCCGACAGCCTGCGCCCGGTCGACGTCAGCAGGGCGATGAGGTTGACCAGCGTGGCGGCCCCGTCGAAGGCGGGCAGGAACCGGGGGAAGATGAACCCGCCGGACTGGCTGGCGGCGAGGGTCACCTTTTCGGATCGCGCCACCTCCATGAGGCTCGAGGCCGACAGCTTGGTCCAGACGATCTCGGCCCCGGCATCGTGGCAGATCCGCTCGGCTGCTCGGCTGGCCGCCACCGGCAGGGCGATGCGTGCTCCGGGTACGGCCTCGGTGACCAGGGTGACGAGGACCAGCAGGGCCTCGTCGTGGCTGAGGGTGTGGCCGACGTCGTCGACGATGTCCACGAACTCGCCGCCGGGGTCGACCACCGCGCCGATCTGGGCCCCGGACGCCCGCACCAGCTCGGACACCCGGGCGGCGGCGGCCTGGCGGTCGAAGGTGAGCACGTTGGCCGTGTTGGCATACGGGTTGACCACCAGGACTTCTGCCTCGAGCTTGGCCAGCAGTGTGGGCATGACGAAGCTGGCCGTCCCGAAGGAGTAATCGAGCACGAGCTTCAGGCCGGCGGACCGCGCCGCCGACAGATCGACCGAGTCGATGAGGGCGGCCGTGTAGTGCTCGAGGGTCCGGGGAGGGAAGCCGAGGTCGCCGATTTCGCGGGCCAGCACCCGGCGGAAGTCCTCACGGTGGTACAAGCGCTCGATCTTCCGCTGAGTCGCCTCGTCGACGTCGATCCCGTCCTCGTCGAAGAACCGCAGCACGACGGACTGGGGGTCCCCGGGGTCGAGACGCACGGTGACGCCGGCCGTGGACGCCGACGACGTGATCTGGAACCTGGTCACCGGCACGGTGGCGGCCTCGAGGTCGTCCACGTTGACGCCGGCGGCGTTGCAGCCGACCATGATCGCCCGCTTGAGCACGCGGGCGGCCCGACTGGTGTCGCGCGAGCTGGTGACCGTGGCGCCCTTCTCGAGGGTCGAAGCCCACGCCATCGACAGGCGGACAGCCAGCTCGGGACTGATGTCCACGTTGGCCAGGCCCCGGACGCCGTCGCGACCGAAGAGCGACCGGGCGCCCCGGGACTCCCACACGATCGAGGAGTTGACGATGGCCCCCGCCTCGACCGTCTTGAACGGGTAGATCTTCACCCCGGCGCTGATCTCGGCGTGGGCGCCCACGAAGCACTCGTCGCCCAGCACCACGCCCTCTTCGCACCGGACCCCCTGGCGGAGGTCCGAGCCGCGGCCGAGCACGCTGCCCTCGACCCGCACCCCGGACCCGAGGTAGGTGTTGTCGTGGACGACCGAGCGCTCGACCACGGCGTTGTCGCCGATGCGGACGTTGCGGCCGAGGGTCACGTAGGCCCCGAGGTGGGCCCCGGGGCCTACCACGCAGTTGTCGCCGATGACGGCGGGTCCGGTCACCTCGACGCTCGGGTCGATCTCGGCGCCCTTGCCCACCCAGACCCCCGGCCGCAGGGGGAATCCGGCGATGTCAACCTGGACCTTGCGGTCGAGGATGTCCTGGTGGGAACTGAGGTAGGCCTCGAGGGTGCCCACGTCCTCCCAGTAGCCGTCGCACACGTAGCCGTAGAGACCCTTGCCCGCGGCCAGGGCGGCTGGGAACGACTCGCCCGAGAAGTCCACGGCCTGGCCCTCGGGGATGAAGTCGAAGATCTCGGGCTCCAGCACGTAGATGCCGGTGTTGATGGTGTCGCTGAACACCTGGCCCCATGTCGGCTTCTCGAGGAAGCGCTCGATGGAGCCGTCCTCGTTGGTGATCACGATCCCGAACTCGAGCGGGTTCTCCACGGCCTTGAGGGCCAGGGTGGCCAACCCGCCGTGGGCGTCGTGGAAGTCGACGACCTTGCCGAGGTCGATGTCGGTGAGCACGTCCCCCGAAATGACCAGGAACCGCTCGTCGAGCTCGTCCATGGCGTTGCGGACCGAGCCGGCCGTGCCGAGGGGGGTCGACTCCGTGGCGTAGACCATGCGGACGCCGAATTCGGAGCCGTCGCCGAAGTAGGTGCGGATGGCGTTGGCCATGAACGCCACGGTGACCACGATGTCCTCGAAGCCGTGGGTGCGGAGCAGGTTCACCACATGCTCCATCATCGGGATATTCGCCATCGGCAGCATGGGCTTGGGCTGGTTGGAGGTGAGGGGCCGCAATCGCGTGCCCTCGCCGCCGGCCATGATCACTGCCTTCATCGGGTCATCCCCTCGTCGTCGGAGTCGTGTCGTGCCGTCGGCCGTCGGCCGTCGGCCAGGGCCCTACGGGCCACCGGGACGTAGGACGCGGCGGCCACCCAGGCCAGCGCCAGGCCCAGGAGGCCGATCACCCAGGCGGCGACATGGAGCACGGTCTGCCAGCCGGCCGGGCCGTGCGCGGCCAGGAAGAGCGGGTACGCGGTCATCAACGCGAACGTGCCCGCCTTGCCCACCCACAGCACGTCGATCCTGGCCGCACCGAGCGAGGCCAGCAGCAGTACGGCCCCGGACACCACGACCTCGCGCAGCAGCGTGGCCACGCCGAACCAGACCGGGACCGCCCCCTGGATCATGATGGTGAGGACCGCCGTGGCCACGAGGACCCGGTCGGCAACCGGGTCGAGCACCTTGCCGAGTGTCGAGACCTGGTGGAAGCGCCGGGCGACGTAGCCGTCGACCCAGTCGGTGGCGCCGAGGACGGCGAGCAGCACCGCGGCCCCGGTCTGCCGGTCGGCACCGAAGAGCAGCCACACGTAGAGGGGGATGCAGGCGAGGCGTACCATCGTGACCAGGTTGGGCACGGTGAGGACGCGGTCGAGGCCCTCCTGGTCGCCGGGCGCGGCCCCCGGCGATCCCTTGCCGCCGGTCGTAGTCACAGGCCTCGCGTCGACGCCGTCCACACGGCCGAGTCTACGAGGACGCCCGGTCGGGTCGGGACCATCGGTGCGGTGCCCCTGATCCCAGCCGTGTGACTCCGTTCGCCCTGGTGGGTGCGTCACACTGGTGGGGTGTCGGGGATCGACCGGGTCGACCGGGTCATCGGGATCGTGCTGGTGGGCGTGCTCGTCGCACTCGTCGGCCTCGGCCTTTCCGACAACTCCCGGGCCTCGACCCCGTCGGCTGCGGGGCCGCTGTCGTCGCCGACCACACTGGCCGGGGTCGGTCCGTCGCCGACCACCGTGTCGGCGCCGGTGCCGACCACCACCACGGCCCCGGGGCCCGTCGGCGGCGCTCCGGCGCCCACACCCCCGCCGGTGCCGCCGGTCGAGGGTCCGGTGACGGCAATCGGCGACTCGATCATGTTGGACATCCAGCCCGAATTGACCGCCGACCTGCCCGGTGTGTCGGTCGACGGCCTGGTCAGCCGCCAATTCCAGGCCGGCATCGGCCTCGTCCAGTCCGACCGTGCCGCCGGCACCCTGGGCAAGGTCCTGGTGGTCGAGCTCGGCACCAACGGGGCGATCGCTCCGTCGGACGTCGACGCCATGATGCAGGCGGCCCAGGGCGTGCGCCGGGTCGTCTTCGTGAACGTCAACGTGCCCCGGTACTGGACCGCAGGCGACAACGCCGTGCTGGCCGCCGGCGTGGCCCGCTACCCGGGTCTCGCCGTCCTGGTCGACTGGAACGCGCTGTCCACTCCGCACCCCGAGTGGTTCACTGCAGACCAGGTCCACCTGAACCCGGCCGGGGCCACGGCCCTCGCCACGCTCATCGCCCAGAACGCCTGAAGACGGAACCCCGACCCCTCGGTGCACGCCCATGTCGTCGGGGACGCACACGACATCCGGAGGACGCCCGCTCCGGAGCCGACGCCCGCCCGGCCCTCGCGGATCCCCACGGTAACGGTGCGCACAACCGACGTGGTCACCACGCCGTCATGCTCCCACTGGCATCGGTCCGGCGTGTCGGCTGATCGGGAGCGAACCGGCCCCAGGGCTCAGATCACGGGGCCACGACGTGCGCCCCCGTCGGCAGCGGGCCCGAGCCCCGACCGCGCCCGCACCACGGCGTCGAACGCCTCCGGGTCGTCCGGGGTCAGGAACGGCTTGACCCGCCTGCCGAGGTCGAGCACGAAGCCCGTCGACTTGTGGGGCCGACCCGGATCGAAGTTGGCCCAGTAGCCGGGGTTGGCCGTCCCCCAGATGCGTCCCCGGCCCCGCACCGCCGACACCGCCACCCGCTCCAGCGAACGGATGGCGGTGTAGTCGATGTGTTTCGTCCCCCACGGGACGTAGTAGCCGCGTACGTCGATCCCGATCGGTGTGCACCGGAGCCTCGGATCTTCGTATCCGTCGTCGTCGTCGTCGTCGTCGTCGTCCACGGGTGGATCGTACGCCGGACCGCCGGGTTCCCACGGTTGGCACGGCCTCATGTGGTAGTCAGTGCCCATGCCCCGCTTCGCCCCATTCGCCGGCCTGAGGTACGACCCGGCCCGGGTCGAGGTCGCCAAGGTGGTGGCCCCGCCCTACGACGTGGTGGGCCCCGACGAGCGAGCCGCACTGGTCGCCCGGCACAGCGCGAACTCGATACTGGTGGAGCTCCCCGAGCCCGATCCCCGCACCCGTGCCGACCGCTACGACGGCGCCGCTGCCCGCCTGGCCCAATGGGTGGTCCAGGGCGTCCTGCTCCGCGACCCGACCCCGTCCTTCTATCCCTACCGGATGACCGCCCCCGACGGCTCGGTCACGCTCGGCGTCCTGGGCGTCCTCGGCCTCGAGGAGGCGAGCGCGGCGGAGGTCCTCCCCCATGAAGAGACGCTCCCGAAGGCCAGGACCGACCGACTCGACCTGCTGACCGCCACCCGGGTCAACCTCTCGCCCATCTGGGGCCTATCCCTCGCCCCTGGGCTGACCGCGCTGCTCGACACCACCGGCGTGCCCCTGGCCTCCGCCGTAGACGACGACGGCGTGCTTCACGAGCTCTGGGCGTTCGACGACCCCACCGCGGTGGCCGCCGTGGGGGAGCTCGTCGGTGCCGCCCCGGTCGTCGTGGCCGACGGGCACCACCGCCTGGCCGTCGCCTCCTCCTACCTGGCCGGCGCCGGTGCCGGAACGCCCGGGGCCGACGGGGTCCTGGCCTTCATCGTCGAGCTCGCCGACGACGTGGTGTCCGTCGGCCCCATCCACCGTCTGCTGTCCGGGCTGCCCGACGGGCTCGACCTGGTCGACGTGTTCGCCTCGTGGTTCGACGTGGCCCGTGCCGGCGAGTGCGACGACCGCACCACGTCCGCGCTCGGTGGGACCTCCGCACTGGCGCTGGTCATGGCGTCGGGCTGCTGGCTGCTGCACCCGAAGGACGGGACGGCCGAGGCCGCCGGGTCCGACCTGTATTCGTCGATGGTCGCCCTTGCCATCGCCGAACTGCCCCACCACGAGTTGACCTTCGCCAACAGCTGGCAGACCGCCGTCGCCGCCGTGGTGGCCGAGGAGGCCCAGGCCGCCGTGCTCCTTCCGCCGGTGCGGATCGACCAGATCGGTGACTGGGCCCGCGCCCGCCGCCGGATGCCCCCGAAGAGCACGTTCTTCTTCCCGAAGCCCCGCACCGGTATGGTGTTCCGGCCGCTCGACCCGCCCTGAACCTGCCCGACGGTGTGGGCTCCGGCCCGATCCGACGGGACCCCTGGGGCGCCGCTAGCCTTACCCGGCGGTACGGGGGACGGACCGGCTCGGAGGGGCAGTGACAGCAGCGCGACATGGGGCGAGGACCGCCGCCTTGGCCGTGGCCCTGGGTGCTGCCGTGCTGGCAGCCGGCTGTGCGCCGACGGCATCGACGCCGGTCCGCAACGTCGTTCCGACCACAGGGACCCCCACCACCACGTCGGCCCCTACGACCACCCTCCCCCCAGCCGTCCCGACCACTGTGCCCACCCCGGTCGTCGCCGCCCCGGGCTGGAGCCGACCGGCGACGGCGCTGCCGCCGGTCGGCGGGTTCACCTCGCTGTCGTGCATCTCCGACGTCTTCTGCCTCGCCGCCGGCGGTGGGTCCGACGAGGCCGATGCAGCCGGCTCCACCGGCCCCGGGGCCGTGGCGGCGTGGGACGGCGCCACCTGGGGCGCTCCGGTCACGTACTTCACCGCGTCCCCCGGTGCCGCCCCGCCGCCGTGGCTGCCGGCCATCGCCTGCACGGACGGCCCGCTGTGCGCCGTCGTCGACGGCTCCGGCCACACGTCGTTGGGCGACGGCACCAACTGGTGGCCCCCGTTGCCGCTGGCCACCGTCCCCGCACCAGCACCCGACCCGGCCGACCCGGGACCCGGCCACGCGGGGTCGCGGACGGCGGCGGTGGCATGCCCGACCTCGACGTTCTGCGCCTACGTCGACAACACCGGGCACGTGGCCACCATGCTGGGCACGACGTGGTCACCCCCCCAGGTGTTCACCGCCGGGGCCGGTTCGGCGACGGTCGACCTGTTCCAGACCGGCCGGGTGGCAGTGGCGTGCGCCACGGCTTCGTCGTGCACGGCCCTCGTGGGTGGGGCCGCCCTCGACTGGGACGGCACGTCGTGGACGCAGTCGGCGGCGCCGTGGGGGGCGTCCGCCGGTGCAGGGGACACGGCCCTGTCGTGCCCCGCTCCCGGCACCTGCACCGCCGTCCACGGGACCTCGGTGTCCACGCGCACCGCGGGGTCCGGCTGGTCCGCACCCCGGACGGTAGACGCCGACGGTGGCCTCGACGCGGTGGCATGCCCCTCGTCGGCCGTCTGCGTCGCCGCGGATGCCTCGGGCGACGTGTTGCGGTCGGTCGGCGGCGCATGGGGTCCACCTGTCAAGGTCGTCCCGACGCCCGTCGCCTACACCGGTGACGGCACCAGCCTCTCGTGCCCGTCCGAGCAGTTCTGCCTGGTGCTGACCGGCGACGGCGACTACGCCACGTATCAGGGGGCGTCCCCGTCGGCCGGCACGGTCACCGTGCCGGCCACGTCGCTGCCGGCCGGCGCCTGAGCGGCCCCGCGCCACCGCGCCGCTACGCCAGGCCTGCCAGGTCGGCGAGACCCCTCACCGTCCGCCAGTTCCGGGTGGTGGCCACCTGGCCGAGGCGCTTCTCGAGCAGGCCATTCTGCAACAGGCTCCCGGCGTAGCCGTCGGGGAGGTGCAGGAACACGTCGGGCCCGGCGACGGCGAATCGGTCGGGGGAGAACTCCCCGGCCTGCGCCTCGAGACCCGCCACCCGTGACACCCGGACCTGCGGTCTGGCGACTCCTACGAGACGGTCCAGGACGACCCGGACCGCAGCAGAGCGGCGAAGTCGCCCGTGCCGCGGCGCTCGGTGGCCGTGGTGATCTGCTCGGCCATCTGCTCGCCGTACTCCTCGTGCTCGACGTCGCGGAACACCCCGATCGGCGTGGGCTCGTACGGGCCCCGCGACAGGCGGCTCAGCTGGAAGGCCAGGCCGGGGTTCTCCTTGTGCTCGTCGTGGACGAGCAGCGCGCCCTCGCCCACGGTCGCCACCTCGACCACCTCGACCGAGCCGTCGGGGTCCATGATCACGCCGAATTGACCCTCGGACCCGAAGCGGATGGGCTCGCCGTGGACCAGCGGGATCAGCATGTCAGCCCGGTGCTCCTTGCCGGTGATCCCCTCGAAGGCGCCGTCGTTGAAGACGTTGCAGTTCTGGTAGATCTCGACGAACGACGCGCCCTTGTGCGCGTGGGCCCGGCGGAACGTCTCCATCATGTGCTTGCGGTCCATGTCGTGGGTGCGGGCCACGAAGCCGGCCTCGGCACCGAGTGCCAGGCTGAGCGGGTTGAAGGGGTGTTCCAACGAGCCGAACGGTGTCGACTTGGTCACCTTGGCCATCTCCGACGTCGGCGAGTACTGGCCCTTGGTCAGCCCGTAGATCTGGTTGTTGAACAGCAGGATGGTGATATCGACGTTGCGGCGCAGAGCGTGGATCAGGTGGTTGCCGCCGATCGAAAGGGCATCACCGTCGCCGGTGACGACCCACACGTCGAGGTCGGGCCGGGTGGTGGCGAGGCCCGTGGCGATGGCCGGGGCCCGCCCGTGGATCGAGTGCATGCCGTAGGTGCTCATGTAGTACGGGAACCGGGCAGCGCAGCCGATGCCGGACAGGAAGACGGTCGACTCGCGACGGACGCCGAGGTCGGGCATGAGCATCTGGACGGCGGAGAGGATGGAGTAGTCACCGCACCCGGGACACCACCGCACCTCCTGGTCCGAGGACCAGTCCTTGCGGGTGGTGAGCGGGACGGGCACGGCCTCGGAAACGTCGGTCATCGGTCGGTCCCCTCTGCCGGCCGAGCCGTCGGCCGTCTCGTCGATCAGTTGCAGGATGGCGGTCTCCATGGCGGCGGCCCGGAACGGGATGCCGGACACCTGGGTCAGCGACACGGCATCCACCAGGTACTCGGCCCGCAGGAGCCGGTTGAGCTGACCCAGGTTCACCTCGGGCACCAGCACCCGGTCGTAGCGCCGGAGCACCTCGCCGAGGTCGGCCGGGAAAGGATTGAGGTGGACCAGGTGGGCCTGGTCCACCTTGTGGCCCCTGGCCCGGACCCGCTGGACGCCGGCGGCGATCGCCCCGTAGGTGGAGCCCCAGCCGATCACCAGCACCTTGGCGCCGTCCTCGTGGTCGACCTCGGTGGGGGGGATGTCGGCGGCGATTCCGGCGATCTTGGCCGCCCGCAGGCGGGTCATGCGCTCGTGGTTGGCACCGTCGTAGGCCACGTTGCCCGGGCCGTCGGACTTCTCGAGGCCGCCGATGCGGTGCTCCAGGCCGGCGAGGCCGGGCGGCGCCCACGGCCGGGCCAGGGTCTCGCGGATCACGGAGGTAGGGCCAGAACACCTCGGTCCCGTCCTCCTCGGTGTGGTTGGGGCCGGTGGCGAAGTCGGGGTCGATGGCGGGCAGGTCCTCGAGGACGGGCAGCTTCCACGGCTCGGTGCCGTTGGCCAGGTAGCCGTCGGACAGGAGCATGACCGGGGTCCGGTACGTGACGGCGATCCGGACGGCCTCGAACACCGCGTCGAAGCAGTGCGAGGGGGTCTTGGCGGCGATGATCGGCATGGGCGCCTCGCCGTGGCGTCCGTACATCGCGTGCAGCAGGTCGGCCTGCTCGGTCTTGGTCGGCAGACCGGTCGACGGTCCGCCCCGCTGGATGTCGATGATCAGCAAGGGGCAGCTCGAGGCTGATGGCCAGGCCCATCATCTCCGACTTCAGGTCGATGCCCGGTCCCGAGGTCGTGGTGACGCCGAGCGCACCGCCGAAGGCGGCGCCCAGGGCGGCGCCGATACCGGAGATCTCGTCCTCGGCCTGGAAGGTCCGCACGCCGAACTGCTTGTGCTTGGACAGCTCGTGGAGGATGTCCGAGGCCGGGGTGATCGGGTAGGTGCCGAGGAACAGCGGGAGGCCGCTCCGCAACGACGCGGCCACCAGGCCCCAGGCCGCGGCCGTGTTCCCGGTGACGTTGGCGTACTCGCCCGGCTCGAGGACGGCCGGCTTCACCTCGTAGGACGACTCGAACAGCTCGGCCGTCTCGCCGAAGTGGTAGCCGGCCTTGAAGGCCGCGGAGGTTGGCCTCCTTCACCAGCTCCTTGCCGGCGTACTTCTCGGCGATCCAGAGGAGGGTCGGCTCCACGGGCCGCGTGTAGAGCCAGCTGATCAGGCCGAGGGCGAAGAAGTTCTTGGAGCGCTCGGCGTCCCGGGGCTTGACCCCCAGCTCCTTCGACGACTCGGTGGTGATCGAGGTCATCGGGACCTCGTAGACGGTGAAGGCGGACAGCGAGCCGTCGGCCAACGGGTCCCCCTCGTAGCCGGCCTTGTGGAGGTTCCGCTCGTCGAAGGCGTCGGAGTTGACGATGATGGTGGCACCCTGGGGCAACGCGCCGAGGTTGGCCAGCAACGCGGCCGGGTTCATGGCCACCAGAACGTTGGGCGAGTCGCCCGGTGTGGAGATGGTGTGGTCGGAGATGTGGACCTGGAAGGCCGACACGCCGGCCAGGGTGCCGGCCGGGGCCCGGATCTCGGCCGGGAAGTCCGGGAACGTCGCCAGGTCGTTGCCCAGCAGGGCCGACGAGGTGGTGAATCGGTCGCCCGCCAGCTGCATCCCGTCCCCCGAGTCGCCGGCGAACCGGATGACGACGCGGTCGATCAGGTGGGGGGACTTCGGGTCGATGGTGGTGTCGGACACCTTGCTCCTCTTCGTGCTGCTCGAGCGCTCACGGGCGTCGGTGGCCGACGTCCCTCCCGTGGACCGGCACCCGCTCGGAGGCGCTCCGGTCCAGGACGCCCGCCGCGGGCACGCGGCGGGTCCTCCACGACACTACCGCCGCCCACCGGGTACCCAGGCGATCGTCCACGGGGGGTGCAGAACCGGTCCCTGCGGCGGCCCCGGCCGCGCCTCAGGCGATGGTGACCTCGGGATCCAGGTAGACGTCCTGGATGGCATGGATGAGGGCGGCGCCCTCGTCGGTCGGCCGCTGGAAGGCCTTGCGCCCCACGATCAGACCGGCACCGCCCGCCCGCTTGTTGACCACGGCGGTTCGGACGGCTTGGGCCAGGTCGTCGGCCCCCTTGGACTCGCCGCCTGAGTTGATGAGCGGGATCCGTCCGCCGTAGCAGTTGACGACCTGCCAACGGGTGAGGTCGATCGGGTGGTCGGTGGTGAGGTCCGAGTACACCAGCGGGTCGGTCTTACCGAACGCCAGCGCGTTGTAGCCGCCGTTGTTCTCCGGCTGCTTCTGCTTGATGATGTCGGCCTCGATGGTGACGCCCAGGTGGTTGGCCTGACCGGTGAGGTCGGCCGACACGTGGTAGTCGGTGTCCCCCTGTTTGAACCCCGGGTTTCGCAGGTAGCACCACAAGACGGTGAACATCCCGAGCCGGTGGGCCTCGGCGAACGCCCGGGACACCTCGACGATCTGGCGGTCGGCCCCATCCGACCCGAAATAGACGGTGGCCCCGACGCCCACGGCCCCGAGGTCGGCTGCCTGCTGGACCCCGGCGAACAGGACCTGGTCGTAGGTGTTCGGGTAGTTCAGGAAGTCGTTGTGGTTCAGCTTCACGATGAACGGGATCCGGTGCACGTAGCGGCGCGCCACGATGCCGAGTCCGCCGAGCGTGGTGGCGATGGCGTTGCAGTCCGCCGCTATGGCCAGGTCGCACAGGCGGGCCGGGTCGAAGTAGGCGGGGAACTTGGCGAAGCTGGCGGCCGCCGAGTGCTCGATGCCCTGGTCGACGGGGAGGATCGACACGTAGCCGGTGCCGGCCAACCTGCCCGTGTTGTACAGCGTGCCGAGGTTGCGCAGCACGGTGGGCGACCGGTCGGAGTCGCGGAACACGTCGTCGATGACCGTCGGGCCCGGGCAGGGTCAGCAGGTCGGACGGGAAGGCGGTGGCGGCGTGTTCCAGCAGGGATCCCGCTTCGTCACCCAGGAGTTGTTCGAGGCTCATGGGCGCAGAGCCTAACGGGCCCCGCGGGTGCGGTTCGGCGTCCGGCGCGCCCGGTGGGCGGCCCGAGTGATTCGAGCCGGTCGGCCACGTCGTAGGCGTCCGGGTCGGCGGCCTGGACCCTCAGGAACAGCTCCCGGGCACGGGCCAGATCGCCGGAACGCTCGGTCAGGTCGGCCAGCACGTACCACTGGCGCACGTGCCGTTCGGCAGGGTTCCGCACCAGGCGGCCGGCGCCGGCCTCGACCAGCAGCGACACCGCGCCCTCGAGGTCGCCCTGGTCGGCACGGGTGCCGGCCAGCACGAGTCGGCCCTCGGTGAGGACCTCGGGGTCGGGCGAGCCCTTGCGCAACTCCTCGAACAGGGCCTGCACCCGCTTCGGCCGGCCGAGGGCCCGCTGACAGTCCATCCGCACCGGGTGCTGGTCGACGGAGCCGGTCAGGGTGGCGAACATCTCGAGATGGGGCAGGGCGGCCTTCCAGTTCCCCTGGTGGTACTGGGACAGGCCGAGCAGCTCGCGGGCCGACGGGGCGTTCGGCACCGCGTCGACCACGGTGCGCAGGATGCGGGCCGCGTCCCGGTAGCGCTCGCGCTCGTAGGCCCCGATGCCGGCGGCCATCCGCTCGCTGATGCGGGTACGCAGGAAATTCCAGTCGGGACCGGCGGCGGTCGCCAGTTCCTGGGCGATGTCCGCCGACAGCTCGTCGGGCTCCCGTACGGGCCGGTGGGCCGGTGGCCGTGGCCGTCGGCGGGCGCGCCCGCTCCGGTCGTCGACCCGCACGAATCCCTCGGGGATGAACTCGTCGGTCCTCGTGCGCGAGCGGCGCCGCCCCTCGGGTGTGTCCTCGTCGGGACCGTGGTCGACACCGTCGCGGACCTGGGAGGCCCCACGACGGGCGACGCTGCCCCAGCCCTTGCGCACGACCTGGCCACGGCCGGGCCCTCGTCAGGTCGGTCGGACGGGCGGCCCTAGGCGCGGCCTGCAGGCCGCGCCACGACGTGCCGGCGGTCGGCCGGTGCGGGTGCCCCGCCCCCGTCGTCGCGGGTGCCTGGATACCCCGAGGACGTCCCGTCGCGCCGGGGCGGACGACCGCTGGGCGAACCCGAACCCGGGCTGCCGGTCCGTCCCGAGCTGCCGCCGGTGCGGCTCCCGGACCCGGCGGACGGCCGGAGCCGGATCGGGACGCGCCGCCCGTCGCCTCCCGGCCCGAGCCCGACCCGGCGGGACGGCCGGTCGCCCCGCCACGGCCGGAGCCTCCCGCGGACGACCCGGTGCCGGCGGGCCGCTTTCCCGGCCTTCCGCCCGCCGACCCACCACCGGGCGTGCGCGGGCGCGGCGGACCAGAAGGGGTGCTCGGCGACATGGCCCCAGTCTACCTGGGACAGGTGCCGCTCCCGGGGCCCGGGTCGGCTGCCCCGGTGGCCTCCCCCACTGCCGACCGGGCGGCGGTCGTGTCCTCTACCCTGGTGACCCGCCGCGCAGCCGGCGGCGCCGCGTCAACCCATGACCCCGACCCGCCACACGCCGCCCCGATCCGCCCTCGCCGGGGCCGCCGCGTCCGTTCGGCCACGGCCTTGGCCCTGGTCACCGCCTTCGCCGCCTTCGCCGCCGGGTGCACACCGGCCGCCGGGCCCGCGGCCACCACCGGAACGGCCGGCGCCATCGGGGCGACGTCCGCCCACGGGTCCGGTCCGACGGGCAGCTCCACGGCGCTGGCGGCACAGGCGTCGACCCGGGCGTTCGGCGCCCAGGTCGACGCCGCCACCGCCGCCTTCGTCGGCGCCGTGGGCGCGCTGCAGGCCGACACCGGGGCGGGTGCCACCATGGCGGCCCGCTCCGACGAGCTCGCCGCCCAGGCCGACTACGACGCCTTCCGGGCCCTCGAGTCCTCAAACGCCGTCAACGGATCCACGTTGGACGAGCTGTCGACCGACGTCGGTGCCCTCGAGTCGTTCGGCGGGCTGCACGCCGTCGAGCGCGACCTGTGGACCGTCGGGCCCCTGGCCGCCGACGTGTCCGGGCTGGCCGCCCAGGCCCCTGTCGCCCAGTTCCTGCTCGGACGGGAACGCCTCGGCCCCGAGGCCGTCGGCCTGGTCGCCGTCGACCAGCTGAACTGGGTGGTCGACACCGCCCTGCCGGTGAGCCAGGAGCAGTACGCACACCTGGGCCTGGTGGACGTGGCCGCCACCGAGCAGGCCGCCCACCGGACGTTCTCGGACATCCAGCCACTGGCCGGCCTGGTCGATCCGTCGCTGACGACGACGGTGAACGAGGAGTTCGCCGTCCTCGACGCCGAGGTGGCGGCCCTCGGCGACCCGACGACCGTTCCCGACGGGTCGGTCCCGCCGACCGCCCGACTGGCGCTCTCCCGGCAGCTCGACGCCACCGCCAGCGTGCTCGCCCGGCTGGCTGCGACCCTGACCCCGTACGGCACGCACGGGGCACCGTCGTGACGGGCCACCGGGGCCCCTCGTTCAGCCGCCGCCAGCTCCTCGCCGGATCTGGTCTGGCCACGGCCGCCGCCCTCGCCGCCGCGACCGGGTCGACGGACGTGGCTGCGGCGGGCCCGGACGGCGTGACCGTGCCCTTCCACGGTGCCCACCAGGGCGGGATCGCCACGCCCGAGCAGGCCCGGATGGTCTTCGCCGCGTTCGACGTGACCGCCGCCGACCGGGCGGGCCTGGGGGCGCTCCTCGCCACATGGACGGCAGCGGCCGAGCGCATGACCCAGGGGCGGCAGGTCCAGGGCTCGACGGGACCGTTCGCCCCGCCTGCCGACACCGGCGAGGCCCTCGACCTGCCGCCGTCACGCCTGACCCTGACCGTGGGCTTCGGACCGTCGCTGTTCGACGACCGGTTCGGCCTCGCTTCGCTGCGGCCGGAGGCACTGATCGACCTCCCCCCGTTCGCGGGGACCGGCTCGATCCGGCGCGGTCGGGCGGTGATCTGTGCGTTCAGGCCTGCGCCGACGACCCCCAGGTGGCCTTCCACGCCATCCGCAACCTGACCCGCCTGGCCCTCGGATCGGCCACGCTGCGCTACCTGCAGAACGGCTTCGGGCGGACGGCCTCAGCCGGAGGCGCCGCTGCCACTCCACGGAACCTCCTCGGGTTCAAGGACGGGACCGACAACCTCGTGACGACGAGTGCCCGGTCGATGGACACCTTCGTGTGGGCCGAGGACAGGGACCAGGCCTGGATCCGGGGCGGCTCGTATCTGGTGGCCCGGCGGATCCGCATCCAGCTCGAGGCGTGGGACCGCAGCACACTGGGCGACCAGCAGCGGACCATCGGGCGGGTGAAGGGCACCGGTGCGCCCATCGGGGCGGCCCATGAGCGCGACCCGGTCGACCTGCACGCGCTCGACACCTTCGGCAACCCACTCGTGCCGCAGAGCGCCCACATCCGGGTGGCAGCGCCGTCGACCAACCACGGGGCGGCCATCCTCCGGCGGGGCTACAGCTTCGTCGACGGCGTGGATCCGGCGTCGGGCGAGCTCGACGCCGGGCTGTTCTTCGTCTGCTTCCAGAAGCGGCCGGCCGACCAGTTCGTCCCGATCCAACGTCGCCTGGCCGGGCAGGACGCGCTCAGCGCCTACCTGGTCCACACGGGCAGCGGGATCTTCGCCTGCCCACCGGGCACGTCCCCTGGCCAGTCGTGGGGCCACGGACTGGTCTGAGTTCCCGGCGTCCTCCCTCGTCACACCGTCAGGGGTTGACGTGCAGCCGGTCGACTGCCTCCATTGGAGCCGACCGACCCGGCCGGACGTGCCCCTCTGGGGATCCAATGGCTCCCATGGCTGACATCCGGCACGGGGTGGGCGGCTGGGGAACACGCCCACGTGACCCCGGACCCGGGACCGGCCACCCACGCCGGCCGCGCCGGCCGCGCCGGCCGCGCCGAGGTCGGCCTCCGACTAACGGGGGCCGACCAGGTGGTTCCGGGCGCCGGCCGACCTGTCACGCCGGCGGCTCCTCGACGCCCTCCGGGGCGCTTGGCCGGGCAACCGACTTTCGGCCCTACTGGTGATCGCTGGCCTGCGCAACGATTGGGCCGACAGAGGAGGAGCGGCGATGGCAACGTGCACAGTGGGTTCCGTGGTGATCAACGTGGTCGACCTCGAGCGGGAGCAGGCGTTCTGGTCCGCCGTCCTCGACGTCGAACCGGCTCGCACCATTCCGGGGGCCTTCGTCTGGCTCACGCCTCAGCACCCTGGCGGGGTGTCGGTTGCGCTCCAGAAGACACGCGAGCCCAAGGTCGGACGCAACCGCCTGCATCTCGATACCGGCGTCGACGACCTGGCCACCGCTCTGGCCCGCATCGAGGAGCTAGGGGGCTCGTTGGTGGAGTCTCATGACATGGGCGGCTTCACGTGGAAGGTGATGGCTGACCCCGAAGGCAACGAATTCTGCATAGCCGCCGCTGATCACTGAGCGCTGGGCGGAGTGATCGAGCCACGACTCCCGCGCTCACCGCTCGGCGGGGTCGGAGGTACCCGCACCGGGTGGGTGGCGTACCCGACCTCTGGCGCACACCCACGTGCGTGGCGCTCGCGAACATCCCACCCCGATCAGGTCCGAAGAGTCGCATTTCTCAGGAGGAACGCGAAGAAGCCCCCCGCTGAGCGGGGGGCTTCTTCAGAGAAATCCCGGCGGCGTCCTACTCTCCCAGGGAGCTACCCCCCAAGTACCATCGGCGCTGGCGGGCTTAACTGCCGTGTTCGGAATGGGAACGGGTGTATCTCCGCCGCCATGGCCACCGGAAACTGTGCGCCCTCGGGCCGAGGTGCGAGACCCCGGACGGGTCGACCTCGAGGCCCGGTGTGACCACGAGGGTCACCCTGAGCGTTCCATAGCGAGCACGAGCAAGTTCCCAAGCCCTCGGCCGATTAGTACCGGTCAGCTGAATGCGTTGCCGCACGTACACTTCCGGCCTATCAACGTGGTCGTCTGGCCACG
>CAWIFO010000007.1:0-635000 GCA_963835445.1 uncultured Actinomycetota bacterium | reverse complement strand
TCAATGCTTTGAATTGACTGGCGATCTCGAGTTTCCCCGCGATCGCCCGCACTGACTTTTGGCTATCACTATTCCGTTTTCAAGGAGCAACCGGGCACGCACCGAAACGGCGTTGGTGCCGGAATGACCGCAGACAGAGGCAAGACCTCGGAACCGCAGTTGCCTGGCGCCACCCCGAGGGGCGTTCACCGGGACTAGTTACATTATCGCATCGGGACCGGCATGTCAATCGGGCCGGATGCTTCCGGGCCGAGAAGGGCGACCCCGTGCGAGGAAGTCAACCCTACACGATTCCGCGCTTCCGTGTGGCACAACTCCGACGATCCGGACGGGTCCTGGACCGTAGCGGTGCGCTACCCGTCGCTGCATCCCGTCCGGACGACGGTGCCGGTCCCCCGTTGCACGGTCCGCCGGCCGTTTCGAGCGGGGACGGTGCCCGGCGGTCACGGGTCGGTCGCTAGTACGGGGCGATCTTGGTGGACGAGGTCGTCGACGTCGAGGCCTGGGCCGGGTCGGCCGGGTGGACCACGTACCAGACGCCGCCAACGCCCTGCCCGCTCGTCTGGGCGGGCTGGGTGTCGCCGGAGAACGTGTAGAGCGGCATGCCCTTGAAGGTGACCTGCAGGATGTCCCCGGCTCGGATCGCCGTACCGAGGTTCGACGCCGCCACGCCGGTGCCGGCGGAGACGCCGGACGCCGAGCCGGTGGTCAGGGGCGGCCACGCCCGGGCACAGGCTGCCGTGCAGCTGGGCAGTCCCGTCCCGTCCGGGGTGTACCGGTAGAGCGTCGGGCCGCCGATCCCGTCGGTCAGCACCACCCCCACCGTGCCCCGGGTCGCGGCGGCGATGACGACCGGCCCCGGGGTCCCGGTCGGCTTCGTCGCAGACGTCGTCGACGTGGTCGACGTGGTCGACCCGACAGTGGCGCCGGTCGCGGCCGACGTCGCCGTCGTGCCTGACGACGAACTCGAGGAGCCACAGGCCGCTGCGAGGATGGCGACCGCGGCAACCGTACCCGTAGTGAGCGCTCGGCGCCGGGGCGGACGGCGACTCCCCTCTGGTGACGGCACGCTTGGTGTGGACTCGGTCATGCTCTGCCTCTCGCCGGGGTCGTGCACCGTCTTACGCCCCGACCTCTGCCATGTCAACGGAGGGTCCGCTGCTCATCGTGTCGGCGAGGCCGATCGGCGCCGGGCCGCACTCCTGCAGCACTGGGCTGGCGTCGGTGCAGCAGGCCGGGGACCCGCCGACCGGAAGGCCCATCACCCCGGCGAGCGCCCGAGTGGCCGAGGAGTTGGCCTCGATGTGCGTCGTCGGGCCGTCGCTGTCGCCGGGCACGCTCCGCTGGATCCCGCCGGGTGGGCTGGAGGCGAGCACCACGGCGGCAACCAGCGGTACGGCCCCGAGCACCCGGCGGGACGCGGCCGCGTGGGCCAGCGCGGTCCGCATCCTCGTAGCCGGGGAACGGCCGGCCAGTGCCGCCAGCAGGAGTGGGATCGCCACCCCTGCGGCGAAGGAGGCGGTGAGGAGCGCCGCCGACCAGCCGGTGTGGAGATCGCTTCCGACCCCGGCCACGGTGGCGCGCACCGGCCCCGCACATTGGACGAAGACGCTGCCGAGGCCCAGTCCGACGACGGCGAGCAGCACGATCACGGAGTGAGCCTCGCTCCAAAGGCCCGGCTGTCGCCGGGCGGGACGCCCACGGGGACCGACCCCCAGGGCGTGTCCGCAAGGGTCCCGAACGTCCGGGACCGTCCGCAGGGAGACCCGTCCGCAGGGGGCGTATGCAGGGACGGCGGTGTGGATGGGGTCCACACTCCCCCGTCACCCGGGGCCGGTCGTGCGTCACACCCGCGTCCCGACGGCTGCCCACTGCCCGTCCCGGGCGGTCACGGGCCAGCGGCTGCGGGCGTCAGCCCAGCGCCGCCACCCGGATCCGGTCGGCCTCGAGCCGGTGGGCGAACCGACCCAGTTGTACGGCCACGGCGGCCGGGCCGGCACTGCCCGGGGTCGTGCGCCGGGTCACGGCCACGCCGGGCTCGAGCAGGCCGACGGCCTCGGTCCCGAGGGAGGGGTGGGCCTCCACCAGCTCGGCCAGCGGGACGTGGCGCTCGAGGGAGTCGTGGACCAGCCCGCCGACCACGCTGTGGGCCTGACGGAACGGCATCCCCTGCTCGACCAGCCACTCGGCCAGGTCGACGGCGGCCACCGACGATCCGTTCGCCGCGTCCTGCATCCGGCCGGCGTCGAAGGTCACGGTGGCGAGCAGCCCGGACAAGGCGGCCAGGGCCAGGCGCGACTGGTCGACCGAGTCGAACAGCGGTTCCTTGTCCTCCTGCAGGTCCCGGTTGTAGGCGAGCGGGAGGCCCTTCAAGGTCACGAGCAGCCCGGTCAGGTTGCCGATGAGCCGGCCGCTCTTGCCCCGGGCCAGCTCGGCCACGTCGGGGTTCTTCTTCTGCGGCAGCATCGACGAACCGGTGGCGAACGCGTCGTCCAGCACGGCGAACCCGAACTCCTCGGTGCACCACAGCACCAGTTCCTCGCCGATGCGCGACAGGTGCACGCCCAGTAGGGCCAGGTCGAAGAGGGCCTCGGCCACGAAGTCGCGGTCGGACACCGCGTCCAGAGAGTTCTCGAACCGGCCGGCGAACCCGAGGTCGGTGCCGGTGCCGTCGGGGTCGAGGGGCAGCGAGGAGCCGGCGAGTGCCCCGGCCCCCAGCGGCGACACGTCGAGGCGGACAACGGTGGCCACCAGCCGGTCGACGTCGCGGGCCAGCGCCCAGCCATGGGCCAGCAGATGGTGGGCCAACAACACCGGCTGGGCCCGTTGCAGGTGGGTGTACCCGGGCAGGTAGGTATCACCGGCCTCCTTGGCCCGGTCCACCAGCACCTCCTGGAACCCGAGGATCTGCGCGGCCACGGCGGCCAGCTCCCGCTTGGCGTAGAGCCGGAGGTCGGTGGCGATCTGGTCGTTGCGGCTGCGGCCGGTGTGGAGCTTCGCCCCCACGTCGCCGGCCAACTCGGTCACCCGTCGCTCGACGGCGGTGTGGATGTCCTCGTCGTCGGGCACGAAGGCGAACGTGCCGGCGTCGAGTTCGGCCTCGACGGCGTCGAGGGTCCCGAGCAGAACCGCCACCTCGTCGTCCGTCAGCAGGCCACCGCGTCCCAGCCCGCGGACATGGGCCCGCGAACCGACGAGGTCGTCCCGGGCCAGGCGCTGGTCGAATTGAATCGAGACCGAGTACTCCATCACCACGTCCGCGGTCCCGCCGCTGAGGCGGCCGTGCCAGAGCGTCATCGCCCCGCGGCCGGATCGCCGCGCCCCTCCTGGACCGCGGACCAGGTGGCCACACCCAGACCCCAGAGGCGCACGAAACCCTCGGCGTCCTGGTGTCGGAACGTGTCGGAGGCGTCGTAGGTGGCGAGGCCGTGGTCGTAGAGGCTTACCGGGCTGCGCCGGCCCACCACCCAGCACCGCCCCTGGTCGAGGCGCAGGCGCACCTCCCCGGTCACGTGCTTCTGGGACTCGAGGAAGAAGGCGTCGAGGGCCTGCTTGAGCGGCGAGAACCACAGGCCGTCGTAGACCAGCTCGGACCACCGCGGCTCGAGGCGGAGCTTCTCGTGGTGGAGATCGCGTTCGAGGGTCAGGTCCTCCAGATCGGCGTGGGCCAACAGCAGCGCCAGCGCGCCCGGGCATTCGTAGGTCTCACGGCTCTTGATGCCCACCCGGCGGTTCTCCACCATGTCGAGGCGACCGTAGCCGTAGGAGCCGACCAGCTTGTTCAGCTCGGCGATGAGCGGCTCGGGCGAGAGGGCACGGCCGTCGAGCGACACCGGCAGCCCGGACTCGAAGGCGATGACGACCTCGGTCGGCTCCGTGGCCGTCGGCACGGTCATCGTGTAGACGTCCTCGGGTGGCCGGTTCCACGGGTCCTCGATGACGCCGCACTCGATTGCCTTGCCCCACAGGTTCTCGTCGATCGAGTAGAGCTTCTCCTTGGTCACGGTCAGCGGGATGTCCCACTTGGCCGCGTACTCGATGGACTCCTCGCGGGTCAGTCCCCACACGCGGGCCGGAGCCAGGACGTCGAGGTCGGGGGCCAGCGCCCGGGTCCCCACCTCGAACCGGACCTGGTCGTTGCCCTTGCCGGTGCAGCCGTGGGCCACGGAGGTGGCGCCGTGGCGGCGTGCCTCCGCCACCAGGTGCTTCACGATGACCGGGCGCGACAGAGCGGACACCAGCGGGTACTTGCCCTCGTACTTGGCGTTGGCCAGCAGGGCGGGCATGCAGAAGTCCTCCGCCATCTCGGCCCGGGCGTCGATCACGGTGGCCTCGACGGCCCCGGCGGCGAGCGCCCGGTTGCGGATGGCGTCCCAGTCCTCGCCCCCGGACTCTGCAGCCTGACCGACGTCCACGGCCACGGCGACCACCTCGACCCCGTGGTTCTCCATCAGCCACCGCACGGCAATGGAGGTGTCGAGACCCCCGCTGTAGGCCAGTACCACTCGCTCGGTCATCTCGTACCCCTTGTCTCTCTGCTCGTCGTCTCGTCGGATGGGAGATCACCCTCGGCTGCCGCGGCGCCCGCCCCGCGGGACCCGTCGCCACCGGGCGCCTCGAGCCCCGACAGCATGGCCAGGCGGTGGGCGACGGCCGCGCCCCCGGTGTCCTCGGAGGCCACCACCAGCACTGTGTCGTCGCCGGCCACGGTGCCGATGACCCCGGGGAGCCCGCTCCGGTCGAGCGCCGAGCCTACGACATGGGCGGAGCCCGGCGGGGTGCGCAGGACGATCAGGTTGCCCGAACGATCGGCCTCGACCACCCACTCGCCCAGGACCCGCCGCAGATGGTCCTCGGGGGCCAACTGGTGGGACGGCAGCTCGGGGAGGGCGTAGGCCGTCTCTCCCCCCGGCAGGCGCACCTTCACCGCGCCCAACTCCTCCAGGTCGCGCGAGACCGTGGTCTGGGTGGCCTCGACCCCCTCGGCCGCCAGCAGCTCGACCAGTTCGGTCTGACTGCCCACCGCGCTCGACTCGAGGAGCCGGGTGATCCGATGCTGGCGCTGGTGCTTCGTCACCCGGGTCACGCCCCGCCCCCGGACACGCCCCCGGCCGTGACCCAGGCCAGTAGGCCCCGCATGGCATGCATCCGGTTGGCCGCCTGCTGCCACACCACGCTGTGGGGGCCGTCCACCACCGCGGCGCTGACCTCCTCACCCCGGTGGGCGGGCAGACAGTGCATGACGAGGGCGTCCGGCGCGGCACGGGCGACCAGTGCCTCGTCCACGCAGAAGCCGGCGAAGGCGGAGGTGCGGGCGGCTGCCTCGTCCTCCTGGCCCATCGACGTCCACACGTCGGTGTAGAGGGCGCCGGCACCGGCCGCCGCCTCGGCCGGGTCGTCGGTGACCAGCACGTCCCCGCCGAAGGACCGGACCAGTGCCACGTCGTCGTCGGAGGGGCCGTAGCCGTCGGGCGAGGCCACCCGGGTCGGGATACCGGCCATCGACGCGGCGATGGCCAGCGACCGCCACACGTTGTTGGCGTCACCGATGTAGGCCACCGTCCGGTCGCGGGCGCCATCGGTGCCGAACGATTGGCGCAGGGTCAACAGGTCGGCCAGCGCCTGGCACGGGTGGGCCCTGTCCGACAAGAGGTTGACCACGGGAACGGCCACGCCGGCTGCATCCAGGGCGGCGGCCATCCGCTCGAGACTGGCGTGATCCATGACCCGGGCGCACAGGACCCTGTGGTAGCAGGCCAGGGTGCGGGCCACGTCCTCGGCCGTCTCCCGCGTGTCGATGCCGACCTCGGCACCCTGGATGTAGACGGGGTGGCCGCCGAGAGCCACCACGGCCAGCTCCGAGCTGTTGCGGGTCCGGGCCGAGGGCTTCTCGAACACCAGGGCAACGCCCTCGCCCACGAGGTTCCGGGGCAGCGTGGCCGGGTCGCGCTCGGCCAGGGCCAGGACGGCCTCGAGGCCGTCGGGGCCGAGGTCGTCGATCTCGAGCACGTGTCGGGTCACCCCGGTGGTCGGGTCAGTCCTCACGGTGGGCACCTCCGGTTCCTCCAGCGGGCACGTCGCTGGTCCCGAAGGCGGCCAGCAGCCGGGCCAGGATGCGCGACAGGCTGGTGACGGCCCGGTCGATGTCGGCGTCGGACACCAGCAGCGACGGGGCGAAGCGCAGCACGTCCGGCCTCGGCGCGTTGATCACGAGACCGCCCTGCAGTGCCTCGGCACACGCCGGTCCGGCGAAGTCGTTCACCAGCACGGCCGCCAGCAGCAGGCCCTCGCCGCGGACTTCGGCCACCCCGGGCAGACGGGAGAGCCCGTCGCGCAGGCGGGCGCCGGCAGCAGACGCACGTTCCGGCACGTGCTCGGCCTCCATGACTTCGAGTGTGGCCCTGACCGCAGACATGGCCAACGGCTGTCCGCCGAAGGTACTGCCGTGGTCGCCGGGCACGAAGGCGGCAGCCACCTCGGCCCGCGCCCAGCATGCGCCGACCGGCATGCCGTTGCCCAGGGCCTTGGCCATGGTGACCACGTCGGGCTCGATCCCGAGGTGCTGGAAGGCGAACCACCGGCCCGTTCGGCCGAGGCCGGTCTGGATCTCGTCGACCATGAGCAGGACGTCCCGCTCGGTGCACAGCTGGCGAAGGGCACCCAGGTAGTCCGAGGACGGCACGACGACGCCGGCCTCGCCCTGGATCGGCTCGACCAGGACGGCGGCGGCGCGGGCCGGGTCCAGTGCCGCGTCCATGGCGTCGATGTCGCCGTAGGGGACGTGGGCGAACCCCTCGGGCATCGGGGTGAAGGCGGCCTGCTTCTCGAATTGGCCGGTAGCGGCCAGGGCGGCCAGGGTGCGGCCGTGGAACGCGTCGGTGGTCGCGACGACGGCGAAGCGGTCGGGCCCGGCCCACCGGCGGGCCAGCTTGATGGCGCACTCGTTGGCCTCGGCCCCCGAGTTGGCGAAGAAGACCTGCCCGCCGGCCCGCTCGACCCCTCCGCCGACGAGGCGGTCCAGGGTCACGGCCACCCCGGGCCCGACCGTGTTGCCGAACAGGTTGGAGACGTGGCTGAGGGTGCGGGCCTGGGTGGCGATCGCCTCGGCCACCGCCGGGTGGGCATGCCCGAGGGAGGTCACCGCCAGGCCGGACAGGAAGTCGAGGTAGGGACGGTCCTCGGTGTCGTACAGGATGCTCCCCTCGCCCCGCACGAACGTCACCGCCGGCTCGGCGTAGGTGTGCATGAGCGCCGACCGGTCCGTCGGGCGGTGCGTCGTCACAGGTCGACCCCGATCATCGTGCCCACACCTTCGTCGGTGAACAGCTCGAGCAACAGCGCGTGCGGAGTCCGGCCGTCCAGGATGTGGGCGCGCCGCACCCCGTGGCGGACGGCCCGCGCACACGCCTCGACCTTCGGGATCATCCCGCCGTTGGCTGCCCCCGAGACCAACATGGCGTCGAGCTCCTCGGCCGTCACGCGGTGCAGCAGCGTGGACGGGTCGTCGGGGACGGACCGCAGTCCGGCCACGTCGGTGAGGAAGACCAGCTTCTCGGCCTTGAGCGCCGAGGCGATGGCACCCGCCGCCGTGTCGGCGTTGATGTTGAACGCCTGCCCCGAGTCGTCCGTGCCGATGGTGGCGACGACGGGGATGAGCCCCTGGGCCAGCAGCTGGTGGACGATGGTCGGATCGACGCCCGCCACGTCGCCCACGAACCCGAGCGCCTCAGACCGGGCGGTGGCGTTGATCAGGTTGGCGTCCTCCCCCGACAGCCCGACGGCGAGAGCCCCGTGGACGTTGACGGTGCGGACGATATCCCGGTTCACCTTGCCGACCAGCACCATGCGAACCAGGTCGATGGTGTCGGCGTCGGTCACCCGGAACCCGTCCTGGAACTCGACCTCCTTGCCGACCCGCTCCATCAACGCTCCGATCTGGGGCCCACCACCGTGGACCACCACCGGCAGCATGCCGACCGAGCGCATCAGCACGATGTCCTCGGCGAAGCTGGCCAGCGCCTCCTCCTCGTCGACGGCGTCCTGGCCCGGCTTGGCGGCCAGGACGTTGCCCCCGTACTTGACCACGACGACCTTGCCCAGGAACCGCCGGATGTACGGCAGCGACTCGACCAGGACGGCGGCCTTCACTTCGGGACCCCCTGCGCCGCCCGCCGGCCCCGCTCCCGCCGGCCCGCTCACGAGGTCGTCCGGTTCTCGTCGATGTAGCCGTAGCCGAGCTCCACGCCCAGGACCACGCCGGTCCCGTCGGCCAGGCCGAGACCGCACTCGATCATGACCGGCGACCCGGCCATGTGGGCCGTCACCGCCGCCTCGTCATGGGGGACCTGGACCCCACCCCGGCACACCGTGGTTCCGCCGTAGGCGATGGTGAGGCGGTCCATGTCGAAGTCGACCCCGGCCGAGCCGAGCTCGCTGGCCACCCGGCCCCAGTAGGGGTCCTTCCCGTTGATCGAGCACTTCACCAGCAGCGAGTCGGCCACCTTGCGGGCCGCCCGGTGGGCCTCGGCGTCCGTGCGGGCCCCGGTCACCTGGACCTGGAAGATGGTGTCCGCTCCCTCGGCGTCGGCCGCCATCTGGCCGGCGAGGTCGGCGCATGCTTCGGCCACGGCGTCGGCCACCAGCGTGGGGTCGCCCCGTCCGGCCCGTCCCGACGCCATGAGGACCACGGTGTCGTTGGTCGAGGTGCACCCGTCGACCGACATCGAGTTGAACGAGTCGGCCACCGCTGCCCGCAGGATGTCGGCCAGTGGTCCGGGTTCGACCGCCGCATCCGTAGTGAGGAAGGCGAGCATCGTCGCCATGTTGGGGGCGAGCATGCCCGCACCCTTGGCCATGCCGGCCACGGTGAACCCCGGGTACTCGACGAGCACCTCCTTGCGGCCCGAGTCGGTGGTCAGGATGCCGGTGGCGGCGTCCTTGGCTGCGGCGTGCCCACTGGAGCGTGCCGCCATCAGCCGGGGGATGCCGTCCGTGATGGGTCCCATCGGCAGCGGGATGCCGATCAGGCCGGTCGAGCACACCAGAACCTGGTCGGCCGGCACGCCGAGGCCGTCGGCGGCCAGCGCACACATGGCCGAGGCGTCGGCACGGCCATGGTCGCCCGTGGCGGCGTTGGCGTTCCCGCTGGAGACCAGCACGGCGGACGCACGGCCCCCGGTGGCGGCCAGGTGTGCCCGGCTCACCTGCACCGGGGCAGCCGCCGCCAGGTTCGAGGTGAAGGTGGCCGCCGTCGGCACCGCTCCCCCGTCGTCGGTGGCCACGAGGGCCAGGTCCAGGGCGCCGGAGGCCTTGATGCCGGCGGCCAACCCGGCGGCCACGAAGCCGTTCGGTGTGGTGATGCTCATGGGTAGACCCCCACGACCGGCAGGCCGACAGCCTCGGGGAGCCCGAGCGCCAGGTTGGCGCACTGCACTGCCTGGCCGGCGGCACCTTTGATCAGGTTGTCGATGGCCGACAGCACGATCACCCAGCCGGTGCGGGGGTCCACACGGACCGACAGGTGAGCGGTGTTGGAGCCGCTGGCCGACTTGGTCGAGGGCGGGGCGTCGGACACGACGACGAACGGCTCGTCGGCATACCGGTCGCGCAGGAGCTGCATGGCGTCCTCCGTGGTGAATTCGCCGGGTTCGGCGGGTCTGGCGTAACAGGTGGCCAGGATGCCCCGGACCATGGGAGCCAAGTGCGGCGTGAACAGGACGGTCGTGCCGAGGCCCTGCTCCATCTCGGCGGTGTGGCGGTGGTCGAGCAGGCCGTAGGCGATGAAGTCCTCGTCCACCGCGGCGAAGTGCAGGTTCTCCCTCGGGGCCCGGCCGGCTCCGGAAGTGCCGCTGGCGGCGTCGACGATGAGTGCGGGCGTGCCCCCGGCGACGGGCGCCTCCAGCACACCGGCCTCGACCAGGGGCGCCAGGGCGAGCAGGGCGGCCGTCGGGTAACAGCCGGGCGCGGCGATCCGGGTGGCGCCGACGAGCTCGGGACGGTGGAGCTCGGGCAGCCCGTAGGTGAACGTGGCGAGCAGGTCGGGCGACGTGTGCGCCTCGCCATACCAGGTGGGATACGCCCCCGGGTCCCGGAGCCGGTAGTCGGCGGCCAGGTCCACGACCACGCCCACGCGGTCCAGGAGGTCCGGCACAAGGGACTGCGACTGGCCGTGTGGCAGGGCGAGGAAGACCAGGTCGAGCCCGTCGAGAGCGGTGGCGTCCGTCGGCCCGTAGGCGAGCTCCGGGTAGGCCGCGGCGAGCGACGGGGTGTGGGCGGCCACCGACTGGCCGGCGTTGGTCCCGGCCTGGGCCACGGCCACGGCGAGGTCCGGATGGCCGGCGCACAGACGCAGCAGCTCGGCGCCCCCGTACCCGGAGGCGCCGACGATTCCCACGGTTCTGGGCGTTCCCGACATCCTGCAAGTCTATGCATATCTTCGCATGAATATGCAACCCCCGGACGATCGCCAGTTGTGGTCGCAGGTAGGTTTGCCCCATGGACCGCACCGCGGCGTTCGCCGACGCCCGTCCACTTTCCTACTGGCTGGACGACCCGGCCGCCCCCCACCCGCTCCCGCCGCTGGTGGGGCCCGAGCGGGCCGACCTGGTCGTCGTGGGCGGTGGCTACACCGGGCTGTGGGCCGCGCTCCTGGCCAAACAGGATGACCCGTCCATCGACGTGGTGCTGCTCGAGGGAGACCGGTGCGGGTGGGCGGCGTCGGGACGCAACGGCGGGTTCTCCGCGGCCAGCCTGACGCACGGCCTCGCCAACGGGGCCGACCGCTTCCCCGACGAGATCGCCACCCTCGAACGCCTCGGTGCCGAGAACCTCGACGCCATCGAGTCGACGGTCGTCCGGCTCGGGATCGAGTGCGACTTCGAGCGCACCGGCGAGCTCGACGTCGCCACCGAGCCCCACCAGGTGGCGTGGCTGCGCGAGGCCGAGGCCCAGGCCCGCGCCCATGGGGCGTCGCCGGTCTTCCTGGACGGCGATGAGCTCCGGTCGGACATCCACTCCCCCTCCTTCCTGGCCGGACTGTGGGACGAGGACTCGTGCGCACTGGTCAACCCTGCCCGCCTGGCCTGGGGCCTGCGGGCGGCGTGCGAGAAGGCCGGTGTGCGCCTCTACGAGCACAGCCGGGTCGACGGCATCGGGTCGGACGGAACCGGGCACCACGCTCCCATGCTCATCCACACCGCCCACGGTCGGGTGTCCGCCGCCAAGGTGGTCCTCGCCACCAATGCCTCGCCGTCGCCGGTCAGGCGCCTGCGCAAGTACGTGGTTCCCGTCTATGACTACGTGCTGATGACCGAGCCGCTCGACCCGGGCCAACGGGAGGCGGTGGGCTGGAAGCGACGCCAGGGCATCGCCAGCACCGGCAACCAGTTCCTCTACTTCCGCCAGACGTCCGACCACCGGATCCTGATCGGCGGCTATGACGCCGTCTACCACTACGGCAACGCCATGGGCCCGGCGCTCGAACAGCGGCCGGCGACGTTCGCACTCCTGTCGACCAAGTTTGCCGAGATCTTCCCACAGCTCGAGGACGTGCGGTTCACCCACTCGTGGTCCGGAGCCATCGACACCTGCTCGCGGTTCTGCGCCTTCTTCGACCGCTCGTTCGACGGCCGAGTGGCCTCGGTGGCGGGCTACACCGGGCTCGGGGTCGGGGCGTCGCGCTTCGGGGCCAGGGTCGCCCTCGATCTCGTGTCGGGAGTCGACACCGAACTCACCCGCCTCAAGTTCGTGCACCGCAAGCCGATCCCGTTCCCGCCCGAACCGTTGCGCTCGATGGGGATCAACCTGACACGGTGGTCCATGGCCCGGTCCGATGCCCACGGGGGCAGGCGGAACCTGTGGCTGCGGGCCCTCGACTCGGTCGGGCTCGGTTTCGACTCCTAGCCGATTGCGGCAAGGCGTCAACCGGGGCCGGCCTGCCCCGCAGGAGGACACACACGACCCGCCTCATCGTCCGCAGGCCGTGCCCTGCCTGGTGCCGATGCGCCTTACTCCCCCCCACCCTCCCGGGACGCGGTGGACCGCCCTGACTTTCGGCCCTACGCCTCGGGCGAGGGAAGAACCACCATGGTCCCGTGGAGCACACCCCACCGTTCGGAGCGAAGTGGATGGCGTCCCCGCTGGGGAGCGTCGTGCCCTTGTCGCTCACCGCCGCCGGACTCGTGGTCGGCGGCCTCCTCCACTGGGCGGGACTGGGGGCGGCCGGGAAACCTGCTCTGGATCGTCGTCGCCGGTTGCGGCATCGCGCTCTCCCTCTACTCGACGCTCGAGAGCCTGGCGGCCGGGCGGCTCGGCGTCGACGTCATCGCCTTGCTCGCCCTGGTCGGTGCGGTCGCCGTCGGCGAGTACCTGGCCGGGGCCGTCATCAGCGTCATGCTGGCCAGCGGCCGGGCACTCGAGGGGTGGGCGGCCGGGCAGGCCAGGCGCGAGCTCCAGGCCCTTCTCGAGCGGGCACCGAGGACCGCCCACCGCTACGACGACGGAGGGCTGACGGTCGTCGATCTCGAACAGGTCTCTCCCGGTGACCTGCTTCTCGTGCCCTCCGGCGAGGTGGTACCGGTCGACGGATCGTTGGTGTCGCCGTCGGCGGTCCTCGACGAGTCCGCGCTCACGGGCGAGCCGCTCCCGGTCGAGCGAGTGTCGGGTGACCGGGTCCGCAGCGGGGTGGTCAACGCAGGTGCACCGGTCGACCTTCGGGCCACGACCAGCGCCGCGGACAGCACGTATGCGGGGATCATCCGCCTGGTGGCCGAAGCCGAGCGCTCCCAGGCCCCGGTGGTCCGGCTCGCCGACCGCTATGCACTGGGCTTCCTCGCCGTGACGCTGGCGACCGCCGCCGCCGCTTGGGCGGTCGGGGGCGCGACCCGGGCGGTGGCGGTGCTGGTCGTGGCCACGCCCTGCCCACTCATCCTGGCTGCGCCAGTGGCCCTCGTCGCCGGGCTGTCCCGCGCCGCCCGCCGAGGCGTGGTGGTCAAGGGGGGCGCCGTGCTCGAGCGACTGGCCACGTGCACGACGCTGCTGATCGACAAGACGGGGACCATGACCGTCGGTCATCCGGTGCTCACCGAGGTGGTCTGCGCCGGACCAGGTCCCGGCCGATCGGATCCTCCAGCTCGCAGCGTCGCTCGACCAGGTGTCTCCGCACGTCCTCGCCAGCGCCGTCGTCCGCGCCGCCCTCGAGCAGGGTTGCGCACTCGAACTGCCCGACGACGTGGAGGAGATCGCCGGTCAGGGCATCCGCGGGAGCTGTCACCGGCCGGCTCGTGGCCGTGGGCAAGGCTGCGTGGTGCGGGGTCACCGGAACCCCGGCCTGGGCGAGATCGGCACGTCGCAAGGCCCAACTCGACGGCGCCCTGACCGTATTCGTCGGTATCGACGGGACCCCCGCCGGTGTCCTGGTCTTCGACGACCCGCTCCGGCCCGACGCCGCTCGCACGCTGCGCTCGCTGCGCAAGAACGGCGTGAGCCGCATCGTCATGGTCACCGGGGACCGCACGGAGGTGGCGGAGACGGTCGGGGCGGTGATCGGCGTCGACGAGGTGCTGGCCGAGCGCTCACCGGCCGAGAAGCTCGACGTCGTGAAGCTCGAGACCCGACAGGCGCCGACCATGATGGTCGGGGACGGCATCAACGACGCACCGGCACTGGCCCTCGCCGACGTAGGCGTCGCCCTCGGGGCCCGGGGGGCGACCGCAGCATCGGAGGCGGCCGACGTGGTGCTGACCGTCGATCGCCTCGACCGGCTGGGCGAGGCCGCGGCCATCGCCCGCCGCACCCGCCGGATCGCCGTCGAGTCGATGGTGGTGGGCATGGGCCTGTCGTTGACGGCGATGGGCTTCGCCGCAGCAGGGCTCCTGCCCGCGGTGTGGGGCGCGATCCTCCAGGAGGTGATCGACGTCGCCGTGATCCTCAACGCACTGCGGGCGCTGCGCTCCGGAGCGTCCGAGGCCCGCCTGGGCCCGGAGGATCGCAGCTCACCCGGCGCTTCCAGGACGAGCACCTGGCCATCCGCACCGACATCGACCGGCTGCACGACGTCGCCGACGCGCTCGACGCCCTCGATCCCGCAGCGGCCCTGGCCCAGGTGCAGGACGTGCACCGGATGCTGGTCGACGAGGTCCAACCCCACGAGGACGCCGAGGAGCAGGTCCTCTACCCGGCCCTCGGCCGCTACTTCGGCGGCAGCGACCCCATGGCCACCATGAGCCGGGCCCACATCGAGATCACCCACCAGATCCGGCGCCTGGGCCAGCTCCTGGCCGACATCGATCCAGCAGGCATGGACGACGTCGACGTCACCGAGGTGCGCAGCCTGCTCTACGGACTCCATGCCATCCTCAAACTCCACACCGCCCAGGAGGACGAGAACTACCTCTCCCTCGCCGACGACTCGGGCGCATCTCGGACCAGGGATCCGGGGTCATGAATCCTCGCGACGTCGAGCGCGGGTCGACGGTGTGCGGGGACGTCGGCCACCACGACAGCCTCTGGGCGACGGGTGCCCCCGAAACAGTGGGCGGATCATCTCCACGTCTGGGTCAGCCGTCCCCGGAATGACCGGCTGGAGCTTCCGATCGCAGTGCGGAGGCACCTGCCCCACCGGTGCCAGGGGAAACCTGCCGCCGCCCACGTGGTGCCGATCGGCCTCCGAGGCCCCACGGCGAACATCACCTGGGTCGGCTAGAACTTCTCGGCGATCTGGCCCCCCGTCACCGCGGTGAAGCTGCACTCGCCCGATGCATGTCCGTGCACCAGGTTGGGGGACCCACCCGAGTCTCCGTAGTGGACGACCGGACTGTTCCCTGAACACTTCATGTTCTTGTGCACGGTGTTGGTGAGTGTCTCGTTGGCGTCCACGTCGGCAAAGGAGTTGGAGCTGTCGATCAGGCTCCCCTGCACGGTGTTGCGGAGCATCCCGATCCAGCACGTCTGGAGTCCGGCGATCCGCAGGTTGCCACCGACGGAGTTGTCCTCGAAGTCGCTGTACACCGGGTTGCCGATCTGCGCGAAATAGCCGCTGGCCGGTGGCACGCAGTTCAGTCCACCGCCGCCCCGCACCTCGGTGATGCTCCCGACCACCGTGCTGTCGTGCACGACGATGCCGAGCGTGTGCGAGCCGATGAGGTTCCCCCCGACCCGGTCGCTTCCCGACAGCGTGTTGGTCGGGTCGTCGGCGCACGTCATGTGATCCGGCTCGCATCCCATGGCGAGCGTGGATCCTCGCCCGACCTTCAGGTTGCCGGACACTGCGAGACTGCTCGGTCCCGGCCCCGACACGTCGTTTGATGCGAACGTCGCATTCAACGTGGCACCGGCGGCGAGCGTGAGACTGCCCTCGACGACCGCTGCCCCGCCGTCCACGTCGCAGTATCCGGTGACGACCACGTCGGTGGCGTACGTCCCGGTGAGCACCCCTGGCGATGCCGGGGTGCCGGTGCAGGTCGATGACACGCCCGTCCCGTGTGCGTGCGCCGCCCCGGCGGGCACGGAAACGATCACGCCGAGTCCACCGAGCAGACCAACCACGCACGCCGACCGCAGAACTCCCGACTTGCCCATGTACGACCCCTCTGTCGACGGCGCGAACGGTCATGTGCCAGCTGCTCAGACCCCGCCGTCCACCCACGGTACGGACTTCCGGATTCATCCGTCAATGGGCAACCGCTCCTTGGGCCGGGAACGCTCGCTGCTCGTGCCGAGTCCTTCACGCAGGGTGGGCTCATCGCTTCGACGGCACCGACTACCTCGGACAGATGGCACTCACCATCAAGTGGTCGAGCACCGTATGCATCGGCAAGACGAAGGTCGTGTTCGGTACGTCCGCAGGGTCCGTCTCGGGTGTCGGGACCGACAACCCCGACTTCGGGCCGGGCACCGCCACCGGTTCGTTCGCCGCGGGCGCAGCGAGTGTGTCGCTCACCACCGACCCCCCTGCCCCAGGTGATGCCTGTCCGACCGGCCCGGTGTTCTCGGCCTTCACCGTGACCGGGTCGCTCTCACTCTGAGGAGTGGGTGCTCCCACGCGGTCGCTGACCGGGACACGGGAGGCCCAGATCATGGGCGTTCCGCCGGTTCCCGGACTCCGCCCCCACCTGCGTTGCCCACAGGGCCCGGCGCAACTGACGCAGTGCGTCCACCTGTGCCTCGTGCCACAGCGCCCGCTCTTCAGCCAAGTGGCCCTCGGCCGCCCGCCTCGCGACCTGATCACCTCCTGCCGCAGCCATCAGCTGGTCCGAGCGAGTTCGCGCCTGCTTGGCCTTCGCCACCAACTCCGGTGCGGGCTCCGGCAGGCCCAGTGCCGACGTCGCGTCCAACTGGAGTCGCTTGTCGTACTCCTGAATCGCTGCCTCGACCGTTGAGGCGAACCGGCCGCCGTCATTCACTCGGATCAGCAGCGGTTCCCCCTCCATGAAGTCAACCCGTATCCGGTCTGTCGCCGGGTGCTCCGTCGCCACCATGACGATGTCCTCCACCGGATACCGCCGCGTTGCGCCGGCCCTGGTCAACCACAGTGCACCGTCGGTGAGCGCCAGGTAGGGCGGGGTGTACCTCACGCCCGGTAGCGGCGGGTCCGGGACCTGCATTCCCCGGTACTCGGCCAGCGCCCAACAACGCAGTACCAACTCCGCCGGGATCCCCATCCGACGCTTCAGCCGTCGCTCTCGTGCAAACACCAGGATCCTCCGGTTCCAACCCTCGCTGCCCGAGAAACGTTCCCGGTGTCGAAACCGTTACGACACCTGTTGCCAGCAACCGTTCTCCGTCAATGGCGCCTCCCTATGTAACTCGTGGCTACATATGCAGAATCACTCGTGTAACGCATCGACGGGCGCTCCGTTCTACCCAGCGGGCACCACGACCGTGGTGCTCGGCAGTCCGGGCAGTCCGTCCGCACGATCAACCAAGGAGCAACACATGAAGAAGCTCGTACTGGCCGCAGCTGCGGTCGCCATGCCGGTCGGCATGATCGCCGCCACTGCCGGTGTCGCCGGAGCCGGTGCACCCAAGACCGACGTGTCCAATGCGTCGATCACCTGCACCACTGTGACCGGCACGCTGAAGTTCGCACCTGCGCTGACACTGGCCGGGGGCAGCCCGGAGAACACCAACGTCAAGCTCGCCGTCAGTGGCTGCACGGTGACCGGGGCAGCCGGCGTGACCGTGTCCGCCGGCAAGGGAGCCGGCGTGCTCCACAGCGCCAGCAACGGTGTGGCCGGACTCCTCGGTTCCACGGCCGTCACCGGTCAGGTCAACATCAAGTGGACGAGCAACGTGAAGCTCACCAGCAAGATGAGCACCGTCACGGTGACCGCCTTCACCGGTGGAACCCCGTCCGACGGGTACGCCTCGCTGGCGATCACCGCGGGCAGTGCATCCACCGCGGGTGACTTCACCGGCGGGGATGCCGGCGCCAACACTGCGCTGTACGCCGAGAGCGGCCAGACCGTGTCCGCACTCACGGGCATCGTCACCGCACCCAAGAGCAAGGGCATCAAGTCGATCACCATGGTGAGCGGCAACGTGGGCCAGACGACGCCCTCGTCCCTGACGCTCGGCTAGTCCGAACCAGCACCATGTCTGCAAAGGAGGCGGGGCTTCGGCCCCGCCTCCTTTGACGTTCCGGGCAGGACGAGCCACGACACGCCACCGTCCCCGACGTGCGGCGCAGGGGATGTCGGATCGCCCGGCTCCGGTCCTTCGGTCAGCCCGGAAGCACGGCTCAGCGGAGCACGGCCCGGTGAGCCCTCTCCACGGCAGCGATGCACGACCCCCGCATCCGCCCGATCTCCTCGTCGGTGAGCGTCCGGTCGAGCGCACAGAACCGAAGGCGGTAGGCGAGACTCCGGACCCCGTCGCCGAGGGACTCCCCGCGGTAGACGTCGAACAGCTGGACCGACTCGAGCAGGTCGCCACCGGCCGACGAGAGCGTGGACTGCACCAGGCCGGCCGGGACTTCCTCGGGCACGACGAAGGCGAGGTCGATGTCCGACGACGGGAACCGGCTGATCGGCGCCGATTCGAGCGGCTTGCCGGGCCGCCTTCTCGCGGGTCGAGCAGCACGCCGAGGTCGAGGTCGAGCCAGCCGACCCGTCGGGGCCGGCCGTCCGTCCCGACGAGGCCGAAGGTTTCGATGAAGGTCGGGTCGAGCTCGCCCACCTCGCCGAGCACCGCCCGACGCCCGTCATCGGCCACGCCGGCGAGCCGCCGGACAACAGGGTGCCCGACCGGTACTCGTGCAGTACCCGGGTGGCGCCGGCGCCGCGATGGGGACCCTGCTCCATGCACCCAGTCCGCCAGGCCCAGCGCCTCGGCCACGGTGCGCCACGCGGCCACGGCCGACCAGGCGTCGTCTCCCTCGCCAGCGAACACGGCGCACATGCGCTCGGTCTACGCCGGCCGGCGGGACCGTCACCGGTCGGAACCTCGAGCACGGTGGAACACCGAGCCGACCTCGAAGAGCCGGACGTCGCCCTGGCGGCGCTCGGCGTTGTAGAGCAGGGCCCGGAGCAGCCCCGGCGCCATGGACGACCGCAGGAACCGCTCGGCGTCGACCAGCGGATTGGTGACCTCGATGTGCGGCGGGGCGAACCCGGCGGCCAACTGGTCGGACTCGGTGACGAAGGCGGCAGTCCACGCCTCGGAGGCACCCAGGCCGCACAGCACGTCCTTCAGCCGCCGCCGCCCCGTTGGTGGTCGGTCAGCCGGCCCGGCTGGGGCCACGGCCGGTGTCCGGCGGGGCAGGCGGGCGTAGCCGTAGGTGCGGGCCACCTCCTCGGCCAGGTCGGCCTCGCCCATGGGCGGGGCCGGATGTCGGGCCGGAACGTCGGGACGACCACCGCCACCGGGTCTTCGTCGCCGCCCGTCGCCGCCACTGCCATGCCGAGAGGCGCCAGCAGCTCGGCGATCGCCGTGGCTGACAGCTCGGTGCCGAGCAGGCCGTTGACCCGGGCCGGGCGGACGGTGACCTCGAGCGGCCCGGGCACGCTCACCGGCCACGTCGATGACGCCCTCGGCCAGGGCCAGGTCGGTCCCGGCGGTGAGGGCCAGGAGCTCGCAGAAGCGCTCGGCGGCTCGGTCGATCCCGGCCGGGTCGCAGCCCCGCTCGAACCGGGCGCTGCCTCGGTTCGCAGGTTGAGCCGCTTGGACGTGCGGGCGATGGCCATCGGCACGAAGTAGGCGGCCTCGAGCAGGACACGGGTGGTGCCCGGACCGATCTCCGACGACGCGCCGCCCATGATGCCGCCGATGCCGACCGGCGACCCCGTGGCGTCGCAGATGAGGCAGTCCTGACCGGTGTCACCCAGACCCGGCCCCGGACGGCCCAGCGTGCGCACCACGTCGTCGAGGGTGGTGACCGTCTCCCCCGCCGCCGCCCGGCGCACCAGAAGACCGCCGCCGGCCAGCAGGTCGAGGTCGTAGGGATGGGTGGGCTGGCCGAGTTCGAGCATCACGTAGTTCGAGGCGTCGACCACGTTGTTGATCGGGCGCATCCCGGCCGCCGTGAGTCGACGGGCGAGCCACGCCGGCGAGTCACCCACCTGGACGCCGGTCAGCACCCGGGCGGTGAACCGAGGGCACAGTTCGAGGTCGTCCACCACCACGTGGCCGACGACCCGACCGGCGGGCCCGCAGCCGGCGCCGGCGAGGGTCGCGTCGGCGGACGGGTCGGACGCCGGGCCACCAGGTCGCCGGTCCCGGGCACCGGAACTCAGGCCCATGCGGGCGGCCAGGTCGCGGGCCACGCCGGCCATGCACCAGGCGTCCGGACGGTTGGCCTCGACGGCGACATCGAACACCACGTCGGGCTCGATGCCGAGCACCTCCGTCGAGCGCGGCACCCGGGTCCGGCACCCTCGACGTCGTTCAGGATCAGGATGCCGGCCCGGTCGTCGGACAGCCGCAGCTCGCTGCCCGAGCACAGCATCCCGTTCGACACCATGCCCCGCATCTTCCGGCGTCCGATGGCGAAGCCCCCGGGAAGGACCGCGCCCACGGGGGCGAAGGGCACCAGATCGCCGACGGCGAAATTCATCGCTCCGCAGACCACCTCCACGAGGTCGGAGCCATCGGTCACCACTACCCGGCGGATCTTGTCGGCACCCTCGATGGCGGTGACCTCCTCGATCCGGGCCACGACCACGTCATTCAGGCCGTCGCCCACGACCTCGATGCCCTCGACCACCAGGCCGAGGTCGTCCAGGGTGGCGGCGACGACCGCCGGCGTCACCCGGGAAGGGTGCGAAGTCTCGGAGCCAGGAAAGGGGAACGCGCAACTGCTGTCCTCTCGGGGTTCGCGCCTCAGAACTGGCGCAGGAAACGGACGTCGTTCTCGGTGAGGGCCCGCATGTCGGCGATCTGGTGTCGCATCTGCGCGCACCGGTCGATGCCGAAGCCGAAGGCGAACCCGGTCCACTCGTCGGCGTCGATGCCGACCGAGGCGAACACTGCCGGGTCGACCATGCCGCACCCACCGAGCTCGATCCACCCGGTCTGCGAGCAGGTCCGGCACCCCTCGCCCCGGCAGATGGCACAGGTCACCTCGAACTCGGCCGACGGCTCGGTGAACGGGAAGTAGGCGGGTCGAAGGCGCGTATGGATGTCGGGGCCGAAGTAGGCGGCCGTGAACGTCTCGATGGTCCCGGCCAGGTCGGCGAAGGTGATCCCCCGGTCGACGACCAGGCCCTCGATCTGGTGGAAGACGGCCAGGTGGCGGGCATCGGGGGTGTCGCGGCGATAGCAGCGGCCGGGCATGACCGAGTGGATCGGCAGGGTCCCGTCCAGCACGGCGCGCTCCATGAGGTGGATCTGCACCGGCGACGTGTGGGTACGAAGCAGCGTCGTCTCGGGCTCGCCGAGGTCGAGGTAGAAGGTGTCCCACATGCCCCGAGCCGGGTGGGCCGGCGGGATGTTCAGGGCGCCGAAGTTGTACCAGTCGGTCTCGATCTCGGGGCCCTCGGCCACCTCGAAGCCCATGCCGACGAAGACGTCCTCGAGTGAGTCTCGGGTCTGGGACACCAGGTGGAGGTGACCCCGGGTTGCCGGCCCGGCCACGGAGCCGGGCACGTACTCCGTCAGGTCGACCCGCGACGCCGCCAGCTCGGCCGACAACTCGCCGAAGCGGATGTCGCTGCGCTTGGCCTCGAGAAGCGCCTCGACCTCCGTGCGGGCCTCGTGGAGTTGGCGGCCCAGCTCCTTGCGGGCCTCGGGGTCCATCGACCCGAGGGCGCGGGACGCCTCGGCCAGCGCCGACTTCTTGCCGGAGACGGTGGCCGCCACGTGGCGGATCTGCTCGGTGGTGGCCGCCGCGTCGATGGCGCCGCGGGCCTCGGCCACCAGGTCGGCGACGTCGAATCCCCCGGTCATGCCGGCGCCCCGCGTCGGCGGTCCCGCAGCCGCCCGCGGTCGGCGGCGCTTCGAGAGTTGCCGACTCGTCCATGGCCGACATCGTAGAGCGGGCCGGGACTTCACCCGGCGAGTGACCCGTGCGTCGCTGGCGCAGGGCCTCGAAGCAAAGGACAGCGGCCGACACGCCCACGTTGAGCGATTCGGACCGCCCGGCCATGGGGATCGTCACCCCCGCGTCCAGGCCGGCGGCAAGGGCGGCGTCTAGGCCGGTGGCCTCGTTGCCCAGCACGAGCGCCACCGGGCTGGTCCAGTCGAAGCCGACATAGTCGGTGCCGCCGCGGACCATGGTGGCCACGGTGGTGAAACCGCGGATGCCAATTCGGCCAGGGCCGCCGTCGTGGAGCCTCCGTGGACCACCGGCACGTGGAAGAGCGAGCCGGCGGTGGCCCGCACCGTCTTGGGGTTGGTCGGGTCGACGGTGCCGTCGCAGCACACCACGGCATCGACCCCGGCGGCGTCCGCCGTGCGGATCACCGTGCCGAGGTTGCCCGGGTCCCTTACGTCGATGCACACCACGACCAGGGTGGCTCCGTCGAGGCATTCGAGCGGGGCCGGCGCGTAGGACACCACGGCCAGCAGTGGTTGGGGGGTCACCGTGGAGGCGACCCGCTCCATGACCCCCGGGGCCAGGTCGAAGACCCGACCGCCCGCGGCCACGACGCCGGCGGTGACCTCGACGACCGAGGGCGTGCCGGCACCAGCGGGGTCGACATACACGGCCTCGACGTCGGCGCCGGCGGCGATGGCCACCGACAGCAGCTCCGCGCCCTCGACGACCACTACCTGCTCGGCGGAGCGTGCGCCGCCCTTGCGCAGGAGCTGGCGCAGCCTCCGGACCCGTTGGTGGGTGAAGGCCAGGCCCGACTGGGTCAGGAACCGGCCCCGGTGCTCGGGGCCGCCGTGGCCAGGGCGTCGTTGGCCACTTGTACGAGAGAGGCGAAGGCCTCGGGCGCGGTGACGGCCAGGTCGGCCAGGACCTTGCGGTCGACCTCCACCTCGGCCCGGTGCAGGCCGGCGATGAAGCGGCTGTAGCTCATGCCGTTCAGCCGGGCCGCAGCGTTGATCCGCTGGATCCACAGCTGCCGGAAGTCGCCCTTGCGCGCCCGCCGGTCCCGGTAGGCGTACTGCATCGAGTGCATGACCTGCTCGTTGGCGGCGCGGAAGGAACGGCTCTTGTTGCCGTAGTAGCCCTGTGCCTGCTCGAGGATGGCGCGGTGGTGCTTCTTGGCGTGGACGGCGCCTTTGACTCGGGCCATGAG
Source organism: uncultured Actinomycetota bacterium (assembly GCA_963835445.1). Lineage (GTDB taxonomy): Bacteria > Actinomycetota > Acidimicrobiia > Acidimicrobiales > RAAP-2 > Bog-756. The sequence continues at coordinate 612,318 of CAWIFO010000007.1, read as the reverse complement.
TGAACTCCTTTGTGTGTGTGGCCTGGGGTGGTCGGCCGGTCGTGTGTGGTCGGTCTGCGGTCCCGGACGACCCCTCGACGGGGTGGGATCCGGGCCAGCCCGGTGCTGCGGGCCCAGCCCCGGGAGGGCGGTCCCGGCGGAGCGCCGGTGGAGGTGACGGGTGGAGCGGCCGGTGCCGCCCCCGGCTACATCCCGAGCATCCTCTTGATCTGCTTCTCGTCGCCGGGGGCGAAGTCCGTCTCACGGCCGAGGCGGCGCTTGCGCTCCGCCGACTTGTGCTCGAGCAGATGCGACTTGAACGCCTTGCGGCGGCGGAGCCGCCCCGACCCGGTCACCTTCACGCGCTTCTTGGCGCCACTGTCCGTCTTCATCTTGGGCATCGTGTCTCTCCCTATCCTTCACTCGACTCGGCGGCCGGGGACGCGTCCCCTGCCGTGGCGGCCGGTGCCGCCTCCGGCTCGGGGGCTTCCGCGGCCACTGTGACCACCGGTGTCCCGTCGACCGGTGCGGGCTGGTCGCCCGCCGGTGCTGTCACTGCTGCAGGTGCTGCCGTATCCGCCGCTGCGGCCGGCGCCCCGCCCTTCGATCCCCCCGACCGCGAGCCGGCCGGCTTGGCCCGCTTCTCCGGTGCGAGCACCATGACCATGTTCCGGCCGTCGAGCCGCGGGACCGACTCGGACTTGCCGAGGCCGTCCATCTGGTCGGCGATCCGGTCGAGGATCTTCTTGCCGAGTTCCGGATGGAAGACCTCACGCCCGCGGAACATGATCGTGATCTTGACCTTGTGGCCCTCCTCGAGGAACTTGGCCACCTGCCGGGTCTTGGTGTCGAAGTCGCCGGGCCCGATCTTGGGCCGGTACTTCATCTCCTTGATCCCTACATGGACGGCCTTGCGCTTGGACTCCTTGGCCCGCTGGGCCTCGTCGAACTTGTGCTTGCCGAAATCCATGATGCGGCAGACCGGCGGGTTGGCCCCGGGCGCCACCTCGACGAGGTCGAGGTCGAGGTCGCGGGCGATGGCCAGCGCCTCGGGCAGGAGCTTGATGCCGAGCTGTTCCCCGTCGGGGTCGACCAGGCGCACCTCGCGGGCGCGGATGCGGTCATTGATGCGAGGATCGGTGGTGGTGGGTGTTGCTATTCGACTGCACTCCCTGTCTCATGGCCACGGTGGACCGTGGCCGACGATGAAGGAGCGGAGCCAGCACCGGACCGACCGACATCTGCCGGCCTCCGGTCCCATGGACCCGTCGCACGCTCGTCCCGCCGGGGCGGGTCGTGGTGGCCGGGTGGGGGATTCGCATCGCGAAGCCCCGCTTCCTCGTCTATCAGTTGCTTTAGGCTACCAGTCGTGAGCTCACTGTGGACACCTGACGGCGAACGACCCGTGGGGAGGCCCGGCACTCCGTCCGGTGCCGGCCCCGCCGGACCGCCGCCCGACCCCTTCGACGGACCCGGTGGGGATGCCGACGACGACGCGCTGGCCGCACAGGTGGAGGCCATGCGGGCCGAATTGGCCGACGCTCCGGTCGAGGTCGTGGTGGGCAACCACTGCTACGCCCTCTTCGAGCTGGCCGCCCTCCACCTGAGCCAGCAGCCCCCGCACCTGCCCGAGGCCCGTCTGGCCATCGACGCCCTCGGATGCCTGGTCGACGGCCTCGAAGGCCGCCTGGGCGAGAGCGAGACCGTGCTCAAGGAGGGCCGGGCCAGCCTGCAGCTGGCCTGGGTCCAGATCGACGGGGCCGAGCGGGCCGGGGCCCAGATCGACGCCGTGGTCGGGGTCGACGCGGAGTCCGCCGCGGCCGACGACGCCGACTCCGACGACGGCGGGTGAGCGACCCGGTCGACGCGACGGCGTCACCCGAGCCGGCTGGTCCCGGCGGTGTGGACGCATCCCGGGTCCGGAGCTTCATCGGGCTGTCGGTCGGACTGGTCGGGCCCCGCGGCGAACCTGGCCGTGTCCGGCGTCCTCATCACGCTGTTCGTCCAGCAGCGGGCGTCGGGGGCCCTGGCCGTCACCTTCGCCCTGACCGCCAACCGGCTGCTGAGCTGGATCACCTATCCGGTAGCCGGCCGCCTGAGCGACCGTACGCAGACCCGGGTGGGCCGCCGCACGCCGTACATGGCGTTCAGCCTCATCGTCATGGGCGGTGCCACCTGGATGTTCACCGTGGTGAGCGGCTACTGGGCCCTTGTGGTGTTCATCGTCATCGCCCGCCAGGCGGCCGCCGTGTTCACCTTGACCAACGTGGCCGTGGTACCCGAGGTGTTCGGCCGGAGCAGGTGGCTGAAGGCGCTCCTGCTCACGACCGTCCTCGGGACCCTGGCCAGCTTCACCATCAAGGGCACCGTGATCGCCACCTGGAAGCAGTCCGACCCGGCGACGTGGAACCTGCCGTTCCAGCTGGCCGCCGTGATCATGGCGCTGACCGGACTGGCCGTGCTGGTGTTGGTCCGCGAGTCGCCGAGCGCCGGCGTCGGCGCCGAGGCGGACCGGACCAAGCGTGCCCGCCCCGCCCGTGACGAGTTGCGCGACATCCTGGCCGGGCCCAATGCCAAGGTCCTGGTCACCGGGTCCCTGCTGTTCTGGGCCGGTGCCGGGTCGACCGCCTACGTCGCCATCCTGTTCTTCCAGCGGGTGCTCCACGCCGGGGCCAGCGCCCAGACCGTCGCCGGGCTGGCCACCGGCTTCCCCGTGTTCATCATCGGGATCGCCCTCGGCGTACCGCTCAGCCGCTGGCTCACCCCGATGCAGCTCGCCGTGGGCGGCCCCCTGATCGGCGCCGTGCTGGCCGGGGTCCAGTACTTCGACACCCACCTGTGGCAGGCCGTGGTCCTGAGCTACATCGGCGCGCCGTTCGTGGGCGCCTACCTGATCGTCATGGCCCCGCTGCTCCTGCGGCTGCTACCCCGGGCGGGCGGCCTCGGCGAGCGCCTCGGCGCGCTGCTGTCGCCCTTCAACCTGGTCAGCGTGCTCCTGGCCTACGTGGCCGCCGTCACCGTCGACGCCACCGGCAACTACCGACTGATCTGGCTGTTCCCGGCCGCCACCGGCCTGGCCCATGCGGCCGTCAACACCCGTCTCAAGTACCCGGCCCGGAAGTCCACCAGCCCGGACATGGTCAAGCGCCTGTGGGAGTGGGCCGTCGTGCAGGCCGAGTCCATGGCGGAGACAGGCATCGTCACCGGCCTGTTGGCCGCCCCACTGCTCGGGGTCGTGACCGAGGAGGACGCCGACAGCGCCGTCGTGGTCGACATGGCCCGCAACATCCTAGGCAACCCGTATGAGGACGACGACGGTGCACCGCCAGAGCTGGACGCCGGTGACCCGGGCGGGACAGCAACCGGTCAGGACGGATCGGTCGGGGGCTCCTTCGGCGTGACCGGCGTGGACCAGGTCGGGGGCGGCCCAGCCGGTGAACTCGAGAACGGCGACCAGAAGTTCGGGCGAGGGGCCGACTCGTCATCGTCCGCCGCCCCCTCGACGCCTTCGGCCACCGGCCACGGGACCAACGGTTCGGCGGTTGACGGGCTGGTGGGGACCGGTGGGACCGGTGGCGTGCCGACCACCGGCGTCGCCGACGCGTCCACCGGCCACGACGAGGTCGACGACTCCGAGCCTGCACCATCGGAGGTCTCCGGAGGTGACGCTGGCTCGGGCGGCCCCGGGGGCCCGACGACGGGCTCGACCCTCGACTCGACGACCGGCTCCGACACCACGACGGGCGTCGGCGGCGACGGATCCACGGTCAGCGACGGCACTGGGGAGTAGGTCTCGGGCGACCGCGGGCTGTGAGCCCCCGGTCGCCCGGCTTCCACCGCATCGTCGGATCCGGCGGCGGGCACGCCGGGGATCGGATGGACCGCGCCCGCCTCGATCCGACCGAGCCGGGCCGCCCGGATCCGCACGGCCACCACCGTTCCGACCTCGATGTGACGGGAGCCGTCGGTGATGGCCGTGCAGTGGAACGGCACCGAGCGGTCGCCGCACCCGATGGTCCCGATGCCCCGGGAGTCGTCGAACTCCACGACGGTCCCGATCAGGGTGGTGTCCCCCACGGGAACGAGCCCGGGTTCTGCCGGGGACGTCATCTCGGGCGCCTCAATGGACGATCTTGGAGAGTGCGAGCTCGATGATGTCCGTCGCCCCGCGGTCACGCAACGCCGGGATCAGGACGTTGATCTCCGACTTCGGGACCACGGTCTCCACGGCGAAGCCTCCCCCGCCGAAGAGCTCCGACACGGTGGGTGACCGCAGGGACGGCAGCACCTCGATCACGCCGTCGAGCTGGTGGGCGGCCACGTTCAGCTTCACCAGCACCTTGCCCCGGGCCTCGAGCGAGCCCTGCAGGAGGGTGAGCAGCTGCTGCATGGCGTGGTGCTTGTCCGGGTCGGCGGCGGCGGTCGGGTTGGCGATGAGCTCGGTGTGGGAGACGAGCAGCGTCTCCACGATCTTCAGGCCGGCGGCCCGCAGGGCCCGTCCGGTCTCGGTGATCTCGACCACGCAGTCGGCGATATCGGGCACCTTGGCCTCGGTGGCCCCGTAGGAGAGGCTCACCTCGGCGGGTACCCCGTGGGTCTCGAGGTAGCGACGGGTGAGCTCGGGGTACTCGGTGGAGACCCGCAGAGCGCCGCCGGAGCCTGTGGCCGAGGCGGCCAGGTCGGCGACGGACGACACCGGGGAGTCGGCGGGCACGGCCAGCACCACCCGGATCGGATTGGCCGTTGCCTTGGAGTACGGCAGGGTGCCGAGCGAGGTGACCTCGCTCCCCCGCTCCTCGATCCAGTCGCGCCCGGTTATCCCGATGTCGAACAGACCGTCGGCCACGTACAGGGGGATCTCCTGAGGGCGCAGGATGCGCACGTCGTCGACCCGCGGGTCGTCGATGGACGCCCGGTAGTCGACGTTCGACGAGCGGCTGACCGTGAGGTCGGCATCGGCGAACAGGTCGAGGGTGGCCTTCTCCAGGGAGCCCTTGGGCAGTACCAGCCGCAGCACGGTCAGCGACCTCCCACGGCGAAGCCGACCCGGTTCGCGCTGGGCAGGTCCTCGAGACCACGCAGCACCGACACGGTCTCGAGGGCGGTACGGGCCGCCTCGGCGCCCTTGTTGGTCTCGTCGGGCAGCGACCGGACCAGCGCCTGGTCGACGGTGTCGGTGGTCAGCACGCCGAAGACGACGGGCAGGCCGGTGTCGAGCTGCACCCGCTGGAGCCCGGACGCGCACTCGCCGGCCACGAAGTCGTAGTGGCCGGTGTCACCCCGGATGACCGCCCCCAGGGCGATCACGGCGTCCACCCGCCCGGTCGCGGCCATGCCCCGTGCCACCAGCGGCAGCTCGAAGGCTCCCGGCACCCAGGCCACGACGGTGTCGGCGAGGTCGCACCCCTGTTGTTCGAGCTCGTCGAGGGCGGCCGTCAGCATGCGGTCGGTGATCCCGCCGTTGAACTCGGCGCAAGCGAGGCCGACCCGGACCCGACCCGCCGTGGCGGGGGCCAGTTCGTCCGGATCGAGGGAGGATCCCACCCGGGCCGCGGCACGGGCCTTGGCGCCGACGGGCAGTTCGGTCAGGTCAGAGGACGTCATCGAGGCCCTCGAGCAGGTGCCCCATGCGCTCGCGCTTGGTGCGGAGGTACTCGATGTTCTCCGGCGTGGGGACGGGCTGGATGTTGACCCGCTCGACGATGTCGAGGCCGAAACCCTCGAGTCCGCCGTACTTGGTCGGGTTGTTGGTCATCAGACGCATGGTGGTGACGCCCAGGTCGACGAGGATCTGGGCGCCGATGCCGTATTCACGGGAGTCGGCTGGCAGGCCCAATTCGAGGTTGGCGTCGACGGTGTCGAAGCCCTCCTCCTGGAGGTTGTACGCGCGGAGCTTGTGGGCGAGGCCGATGCCCCGGCCCTCGTGGCCGCGCAGGTAGACGAGTACGCCGCTGCCGTTGTCGCTGATGGCCGACATGGCACCGTGCAGTTGCGGCCCACAGTCGCACCGGAGCGAGCCGAACACGTCGCCCGTCAGGCACTCGCTGTGCACGCGGACCAGCGTGTTCTCCTGGCCCCGGATGTCTCCCTTGACCAGGGCGACGTGGTGTTCGCCGTCGAGGACGGACTCGTAGGCGAAGACGGTGAACTCGCCGAATTCGGTCGGGATGCGGGCGTCCGCGATGCGACGCACCAGCTTGTCCTTGTGCCGCCGGTACCGGATGAGGTCGGCGATGGAGATGAGGTGGAGACCGTGCTTCCGGGCGAAGGCCTCGAGTTCGGGCAGCCGGGCCATGGTGGCCTTGTCCTCGCTCACCACCTCGCACAGGACGCCGGCCGGGGAGCGGCCCGCGGCCCGGGCCAGGTCGACGGCGGCCTCGGTGTGGCCGGCCCGCTTGAGCACCCCGCCCGGTCGGTAGCGCAAGGGGAAGATGTGGCCCGGCTTGTTGAGGTCGATGGGTCGGGTATGGGGGTCGACCAGGGCCCGGATGGTGGCCGAGCGGTCGGCGGCCGAAATCCCCGTGGAGGTGCCCTGCCGGACGTCCACGCTCACCGTGAACGCCGTGCGCTGGACCTCGGTGTTGGCGGTGACCATGAGCGGGAGGTCGAGCTGCTCCACCCGTTCCGGAGTGAGCGGCACGCAGATCAGGCCCGAGGTGTGGGCGAGGAAGAAGGCGATCTTCTCCGGCGTGACCGCGTCGGCGGCCATGATGAGGTCGCCCTCGTTCTCGCGGTCCTCGTCGTCGACGACGATGACGATCTCGCCCCGTCCGACTGCCTCGATCGCGTCCTCGACTGCTGAGAAGGGCATCGCCCTGGGTCTCCCTCGTGTCATCCGGACCGGCCGGCGCCGTCCGGTACTTCCTCTGTCGTCCGGTCCTGTGTCGTTCTTGACGGGCCGGCCCCGGGGCCGGCCCCGGGTGTACACCGTGGTGGTGCGGCCATGGGTCGACCGGGTCCTACGGCGCGCTGCCTCCCGGGCGTCTGACCGACACGGACGGAGCCAACTCCACCCGCATGTCGCCTCCCAGGCTAGTCACCGAGCGCACCTCCCCCCGCCACAGGTCGCCGATGGTGGCGGCCCCCGCTCCTGCGAAGAGGGGCCGGGCGTCGTCGCCCCCGAAGAGGGCCGGCGCCAGGTACAGCACGTACCGGTCCACCAGGCCGGCGACGTGGAAGTCGTGGGCGACCCCGCTCCCTCCTTCCACCAGGATCTGGACCAGACCCCGGGCCCCGAGATCGTCGAGCACCTCCTCGAGCGGGCCAGACAGCTCGAGGGCGGGCAACACCGCAGCACCGTCGGGCGCCGTGCCGAGCACCACACGGGACGGCTGCTCGCCGGGGCCGCGGAAGCAGGGGTCGCCCTCGGGAAGGCGGACGGTGAGCGAGGGGTCGTCGGCCCGCACGGTGCCCGCGCCCACCACGACGGCGTCGGACACGGCCCGGAGCCGGTGGGCGTCCAGACGGGCCTCGTCACCGGTGATCCACCGGCTGGTGCCGTCGGGGGCCGCGATCCGCCCGTCGAGCGTGGCGGCCAGCTTGAGCACGACCCAGGGACGGCCGGTGCGGCGATGGGTGACGTAGGGCGCGAGCTGCTCGGCCACCAGGTCAGCGGCCACACCGACCTCCACCTCGACACCGGCCGCTCGCAACGCGGCGATCCCCCGGCCGTCCACCTTCGGATCCGGGTCGGTGACACCGACGACGACCCGGCCGACACCGGCGGCCGTGATGGCGTCGACGCACGGCGCGGTCCGCCCGTGGTGCGAGCACGGCTCGAGGGTCACGTAGAGGGTGCCGGCGCGTGCCCGGTCGCCCGCCGCGTCGAGGGCGACCACCTCGGCGTGCGGGCCGCCGGGTGGGGCGGTCGCCCCGGTGAACCACGCCGACGGGAGGCCCTCGACCTGCTGCGGTACCAGGACGGCGCCGACCCAAGGATTCGGCGAGGTGCGCCCGTGGACCCGCTCGGCCGCCTCGACGGCCCGGAGCATCCACCCTGCGTCGGAGTCGTCCGCCCGGGGTGGGGCCAGCGGCGCTCAGGATGGCACTCCGGCCCGGACGCCTTCGGCCGCGGCCAGGATCCCCTCGACGGCGGCGAGCGGGTCGTCCCGGTTGAACACGGCGGAGCCGGCCACGAACACGTTGGCCCCGGCCCGGGCAACCTGCACCACGGTGCGCTCGTCGATCCCGCCGTCCACCTCCACGTCGAGGTCGAGGCCGGCGGCGTCGGCCGCAGCCCGCACCCGGGCGATCTTCGGGAGCACGTCGGCGATGAACGACTGGCCTCCGAACCCGGGGAAGACGGTCATGCACAGGATCAGGTCCACCTGATCGAGGAAGGGCTCGAGCGCCTCGAACGGCGTGTCAGGGTTGGCGGCCAGGCCCACCCGCAGGCCGAGGGCGCGCATCTGGGCGATCAGCGCCGTGGTCTCCCCCACCTCCACGTGCACCGTGCACCCGTTCGCCCCGGCGTCGCGGAACGGCTCCAGATACCGGTCGGGGTCGGTGATCATGAGGTGGGTGTCGAAGAACAGGTCGCTGTGGGCCCGCAGGGACGACACCACCGGCGGCCCGATGGTGAGGTTGGGTACGAAGTGGCCGTCCATGACGTCGACATGGAGCCAGTCGGTTCCCGGGGCGACCCGCGCCACGGCATCGGCCAGGCTGCCGAAGTCGGCGGACAGGATCGAGGGGGCGACGCGCAGTTCAGGTGTCCGAGTCGAGGGAGCGGCCATCGGTGGTGAGCCTACCGGCGTGTCCGTGGCCACGCCGTCCCCGCACCCGGCATGGCGCGATGACGGAATGCGGCGAGGTTGGCCGCCCTCGACTGTCGTCGGACGGCCGCGGCGAACCTCGGTCACACCGACCGACAGGCCTAGTCCCGACGACCTGGGGCCGGGCCGGGTGCCCAGACGTGCAGGAGGTCGATGGCGCCGGAACACAGGAGTTCCACGACATCCGCGGCCGAACGGGACCTGGTGATTGCACCCACACCCTGTCCCGCATCCACGTGTGCAGCACCGCGTTCTCCACTGGCTCGGGCGGCCACGTATGCGGACATCGCCTCCCGATCTGCCATCAGTGCTTCTTCGTTCCCCGCCCATTTCGCCCAGAACTCGTTCCGGATGACCCGCTCCGGAAATCGGGCGGGCCACGGATAGCCGAGTGCGATGTCGAACACCCGGGTTGTCGTGGTGTCGGTCGCGGTGGCTGCGACCAGTTCCGAACGGGCGACGTCCGACGTCAGTGACTCCGGGCAGGCGGCAAAGGCCGTTCCCATCCACGCGCCGGAGGCACCAGCGGCCAATACTGCCGCCAGCCCTCGTGCCGTCGAGATGCCTCCTGCGGCCAGGACCGGGACGGAAACGGCGTCGAGGACGCCTTCGAGTAGCGGGAGCGTGCCGACCATCGGCGCTCCGTGTCCGCCCCCCTCGGCCCCGCGTGCGACCAACACCTCGACTCCGGCATCGGCCGCCTGTCGCGCCTCCTCTACGCTCGATACTTGCGTCATCGCAACGATTCCGGCGTCATGGACACGCCTCGTCCATGCCCAGTCATCGCCGAAGCTCACCGAGATCATCGCCGGTGAGGCGGTCAGGGCAGCCTCGAGCAACTGGGGATCATCGGCCAGTGCCCAGTCCAGGATGCCGATGCCGAATCGCTGACCCGAGCCTTGCGGGAACGCCACCTCCCGTTTCAGGAGGCTCACGGATCCCGCGCTGCCCACTCCGATCATCCCGAGCCCGCCTGCTGCGGACACCGCGGATGCCAGCCTCCCTCCGGCAACACCGCCCATCGGCGCATTCAGGATCGGCGCCGAGAGTCCGACCGTACGCGACCAGTCGGTGGCGAGGTAGTGCTGCGGCAGTCGACGCGATCCGTCATCCATCTGGCTCACCTCGACAGCCCGGTCGATGGTCTCCTCCGTCGAGGACCACGCCACAAGCGAAGCAGACCTGTCCCGACCAGCACGCCGGATCTCCTCCCTCGTGCGACACCTCCGGATCCGGCGCACGATGCTCCCCGCGTGCAGTGGCCGACGTCACGACACGAGCCTCGGACCGATCGACCGCGAGGAAGTCGATGGCGAATCGAACGGGACCGAGCGCCAGGACGTGGTGCGGGAGATCGGGGGGTATCGCTTGCTCTGAGCCGGGACCGAGTGCGACCTCACGATTCGGTTCGGTCAACGGCGCAAAACGCAGATTCCCCTCCCTCACCCGGAGCAGTCCCCACGTGCCATGACCCACCCGGTGGGAACCGAGCAGGGCGGGTGGGACAGTCGTTTCGGTCCACTCGGGGCTGGAGCGTACGAAGCGGAGGTTGTCCGGCAACTCGAAGCGTGCGCACAGCGGGCAGGAGAGCCTCGTCCCGACCCGTTCACTACGAGTGTCCTCGTCCAGGACCCATGGGCGAACCTGGAAGGGAGGCCGGTGCCGGACGTGCTGGTTGTGCCCGCACGAGAGTTCGGCGACCCAGTCGCCTTCCTCGTCGAGGTGGAACCCCGTGATTGCTCGCTCCACAGCCCAAGAGTAACGGCTCGATCGGTCGGCGCGCCCCCGTTCCCCCGCCGACCCGAGGCGCTGTCGTCCGCTCAGGTAGTTCTGTCCTACACTAGAGAATCAAATCAACGAGCCCCCCTGCTGCCGGCGAGATACCCCTGGCCGAAGCCCGTGCGCTTGGCGACCCGACCCGCCATCGCCTCTTCCGCTACATTGCCGACGCCGACCGGCCGGTGGGTGTTGGCGAACTCACCGAGTTCGTACAGCTCAACCACAATGCGGTCCGCCAGCATCTCGCCATCCTCAAGGGAGCCGATCTCGTTGCGGAGGAGCGTGAGATCCGCGTCCGACCGGGACGGCCCAGGCTGCTCTATCGCATGCACCCGGAGGCGGCCGGAAGATGGGCGATCCCGGGCCCCTATTCGTGGCTGGCGGGGCAACTCAGCACAGCGCTCAGCCGACGGTTGAGCCCTCGGCAGGTCGGGCGCATCGACGGACGGCGCAGTGCTGCCGATCTGCTCGGACGCGGTGACCCGAGTGATCTGCTCGAGGGAGACCTGGACGCGGCGCGGCTTTCGGCCATCCCGGGCAGAACGAGGCCGTCGGCTCGACTTCGTGCTCCATCGCTGCCCCTTCGCCGACGTTGCCAGCGATGACCCGGAGACGATCTGCCAGCTCCACCTCGGACTGGCCGAGGGACTGGCGGAGGGACTGGGGAGCCTGTCCGTCGAGCGGCTCGTGGCGAAGGACCCTCATCGCGCCGGGTGCAGGTTGATCCTTCGACGATCGTCGGGCGGGATCGCCGGGGACGGGACTGCCCCCTGATCCGGGGCCAGGACGGGGTCGCCCGCAGTCCAGATGATGCGGGGAAGCTGACGGGCGAGCGAGGTCGCGATCCTGGCCGCGTGGGCCTTGGCCTTGTCTGCCGATGGACCGGCCCACTCCTGGTCGATGGTCATCACCCACAGTCCGTACCATCGATCGAAGTCGTCCGCCGTCAGCGCCCGGAGCTCGTGCACGTGTCGGTGAGCGACCAGGATCGCCCCCTGATAGGTCCGGTGGCCGAGCAGTACCCGGCACCAGTAGTCGATGAGCAGCGGAATATGAAGGCTCCAGTCGACCTCGGCAACCTCCTCGAACACCGGACCCAGGAGATCGTCCATGACGAGTTCCCGGTAGAAGCTGACGACAGCATGGTGAATCTGACTGCGGGAATCCAGGTCGGGGCGAACAGGGGTCGCTCGGTCGGCCGGTGAACTCAAGCATCGCCGGTCAGGTGTCGGTGGATCAACGGCTCTTCCCTCGGACACGGCGCACCCACCCACTCGTTGTTTTTCTAGCTGCTACTAAAGATAGACGACGGGCCGAATGGGTGGGCGCCGCACGTGCTCGAGGCTCCCTACCTCCGCCCCGCGGCTGATGGGTGCCGGAGCCGGAGTCACCGGATCATCGTCGGCGTGGGAAGGAGGCTGCTCGGCGACGGATTCGACACATCCGCATGGATGGCTCGCTGCACCTACCTCCGTCAGCACCGGAGTCGCAATCTCGACCTGCCAGGTATGGGACCCGGGCTTCGGCATGTGAGTCGTCCGAGGACATGGCCGGGCTGTGTGCGTCGCGGGCTCGCCGCCGTCGACTCGTCGGCCGCTTGACACGGAGGAGTCCCGTCGGGCCCACCTGACGACGCGTATCGTGCAGCGTGGTCATTGCCGCCCTTCGGTGGGGCACCCTCCGAGAGTTCCCCTTCCGCACGACGGTGAGGAGTCCCGTCGACGACCAGGGGCCAATGGCCCTGGTCGAATCCCCGCCGTATATCTAGTGTCGAGAACGAGCCATGGGCACGAGGTCAGGCCCGCACCACCTCCCGAGAGGACGACAATGTTCAGGAATCCCGAGCAGCACATCCGAGTTCGGTGGGCGCTCGTCGTCCCACTCGTCGCAGCGGGCACGCTGGCGGCTGGCTGCGGCGGATCGTCGTCGTCGTCGACCACGACGACGAGCCCGAGTTCCACGTCAGGAGCCGGCGGCAGTTCGAACCAGCTGAAGTCGTTGGGCGGATCCATCGCAGCAGCCAAGAACGCCACGTTCAAGGCGGTCTACACCTCTACCTCGTCCGGTGGCGGGACACAGACGATCACCCTGGAGCAGTCACCGCCGAAGCAGGTCTTCTCGACGACGGACAGCTCCGGCAACGTCAGCACCTTGCTCAACACCGGGACGGGGACGTACGCGTGCGATTCGAGCTCGGGGTCGACGCCGACGTGCACCTCGATGGCCGCAGCGGGTGGATCCGGTGCCCTGTCGGCACTGATCGGCGTCTACAACGGATCGGCGGCGCTGTCCGTGATCAACGGTTGGGAGTCGATCGTGGCCGCACACCTCACGGGTGTCTCCCTCACGTTCTCGAACACGACCCTCGCCGGCCAGGCGGTCCGGTGCGCCAAGTGGAGCTACCAGGGCTCGACCGCCACCTACTGTGTGACCACCGGCGGGGTCCTGGCGAAGGTCGAGACCTCCGGTGGCGGCAGTTCGTCGGCGGGTAGTTCGAACTTCGAGCTGACGAGCTTCACCACCTCGCCACCGGCGAGCGACTTCGAGCTGCCCGCGGGGGCGACGGTCGTGACCATCCCGACCGGGGCATGAGGAGCACTACGACGGGAACCGCGCGTTCCGGCACCGTCCGGGTCGACCCTGGCCCCCGGCACTGACCCTCAGGCGCCGAGGCGGTCCCCGGCTCCCGGGTGCACACCGTTGAGCCAGTCTGTCGCCGCCATCGGCCGCTTGCCCTCGGGCTGGACCGTGACGAGCACCATGGCCGTGCCGTCACCCGCACCGACGACGGTGCCCCGCAGTTCGCCGGGCCCCAGCGGTTCGGCGTGGTCCTCGGCCCTGTCGGCGGCCAGCACCCGCACCCGCCTGCTCCGGAACGTCGTCCACGCCCGGCCGAGGCGAACCACACGACGCAGCTGGACGGCCGGACGTCGCCAGTCGAGCTCGAGCTCGTGGGACAGGAGCTTCTCGGCGTAGGTGGGATTGCCGGCCTGGTCCATCGGGATCGGCAGTCCGGCCCGTCCGGCGGCCAGGTGTTCCTCGAGCATCCGGCATCCGATGGCCACCAGGCGGCCGCGCAGCTCGTCGACCGTCTCATCCGGATCGATCTCGGTCGCCTCGACGGCGTACACGGCGCCGGTGTCGAGTCCGGCTTCGACGGCCATGAGACACACTCCCGTTTCCGAGTCGCCCTCGAGCAGGGCCCGCTCGACCGGCGCCGCCCCGCGCCACCGTGGCAGGAGCGAGAAGTGCAGGTTCACCATCGGCAGCTGGTCCAGCACAACTACTGGAACGATCCGGCCGTAGGCGACGACGACACCCAGCTCGGCGCCGACCCCGGTCGCCTCGGCCAGGTCATCGGTCACCGCCAGGCCGAGCTCGAGTGCGGCGGCCTTGACCGGGCTGGGGGTCGATGCACCCCCCCGTCCGCGACGCTTGTCGGGTCGGGACACCACCAGTGCCACGTCGTGGCCGGCCGCCACCAGTGTGCGCAGTGGCGGGACGGCGGCGTCGGGGGTACCGAGATAGACCAGGCGGGCCACAGAGGTGACGCTAGCGGTCCGGACGGCCGGCACACGTGGCCCCGGTCACGGACGACCGCGCCGGTGACGCCCGCTCAGACGTCGCGCTCGTTGCCGGCCGACACCAGCTTGGCCTCGAGGGCCGACGTGTCGAGGCCCATGGCCCGGTCGCGCAGGATCCTGAGTGCCTGCTTGCGCATCTCGTCGTCGAGGCGCTCCACCATGAGGACGCCGTTCAGGTGGTCGACCTCGTGTTGGAACATCCGGCCCATGAAGTCGTCGGCCTCGATGGTCAGTTCATTGCCGTCGAGGTCGTAGCCCTTGAGCAGGACCTTCTCGGGACGGAGGATGCCGATGCGGAGGCCCGGGATCGACAGGCAGGCCTCGTCGTACCAGAGCTCGCCGGAGGACTCCACGATCTCGGGGTTGACGATGGCCTTCGGCCCGTCGTCGAGCTCGTACACGAACAGACGGCGTTGCACGCCGACCTGGGGTGCGGCCAACCCGGCGCCGACCGCCTCGTACATGGTCTCCACCATGTCGTCGACCAGCTTCACCAGGGCGCCGTCGACATTCTCGACCGGTTTGGCGACCTGACGGAGCACGGGGTCGCCGTAGGTGCGGACCGCGTAGGTGGACATGCTCCGAGTCTACGGCACACGATGCCTGATCCGAACTGCCCCGGACGTTGCGGGGCCGCCGATGCGGGCGACCGTCCCCCGTCGATCAGGCGTCCGTGGGGTCCACCTCGACCCGCAGCCGCTCCGCCGGCCTGGCGGTGGCGGCGAGCCCGTCGCACAGGGCCGTGTGGTCCCCGGCCCGGACCAGGAACCGGTCGGCGTCGACCCCGGACACCTCGAGGCCGGCGACGTTCCCGAGTCCCTCGGCGAAGGCGGCTGCGCCCGGTCCACGCACAAGCGCCAGGGCACCGAAGGGGGGCAGGCCCAGTTGGCGTCGCACCGGTCCTTCGGCCGCACCGAGTATGCCGGGGTCGGCGTGGACCGCCGCGGCCAGCGCCTCGTGGCCCGGGATGCGGGTCTGGACCAGGACCCGGCCGCCCCCGTCCCGGGTGCCGACCAGGCGGGCCGCCCGGGCCAGCAGCGCCAGTGCCTCCTCCCCTGCCCCGAACCTCGGGGCCAGCAGGTGCTGGTCGAAGTCGAGGAAGACCACCAGGCCGGCATGATCGACCCGGTGCAGGGCGGCCTCGGTCCCCACGACCAGTCGGGCCGAGGCGACCGCGTCGGCGGTGCCCGTCTCCGCCGTCAGTTCGACGGCCGGTGTGCCCAGCAGGGCGGCGACCTCATCGGTCGCACGCGACACCCCGATCCGCAGCACCTTGAGCTTGGTGGAGTCGCACACGGCGCAGATGGCCGGTCGGGACTCGCCGCACCGCCCACAGATGAGCGTACCCATCGCCTCGGCCTGTCCGACTGATCCGCCACACCGGGTGCACCGGGCGAGGTTCCCACACGCCTTGCAGGCCAGGACCCGGACCCGTCCGCTGCGGTGGAGCACGCAGACCACCCGGCCGTCCGGCCGGTCGAGCTCGGCGTGGGCGGCGGTGGTCATCCGGTCGCCGAACAGGCCGGTCCGGGGGTCGTCACCCGTCCGGTCGACCACCTCGACCACCGGCCAGCCGCGGCGCTCGATCGCCCGGTCGGTCGTGACCAAGGGCCGTCCCTCGGTCAACGCCAGCGGCGGGCACGGGCTGACCAGCAGCACCGGCGCCGCATCCCGCCGACCGCGCTCGACCACGACGTCCACGGCCGACCATGTCGGCGAGCGCTCCTCGCGGTGAGCCTCGTCGTGGGCGTCCAGCACCACGGCGGCGCGTAGGCGCTCGACCGGGGCCCAGGCCCCGGCCCGGGTACCGATGACGACCCGGCCGCCGGACCGGGCCGCAGCCCACTCGTCGGGGAGCAGGGCGACGGGGATGCCGGCCGCCCGCACCCGGGCCGCCAGGTGGTCGGCACGGCTGCGGGCGGCGACCACGGCCAGGATGCCGTCGGGGCCGCACCGGTGGACCAGTTCGAGGATGAGCAGCGTGGCGTCGAGCGCGGGGGCCAGGCGGACGACCGTTGCCCCACCGGCGGCCAGGGCGGCATCCACAAGTGCCACCGAGCCACCACCGGGCGAGACGGGGGCCGGGCCGACCGGTGCCGACGGGAGCGGCAGGGCCCGGACCACGCGAGGCGGGGACGCCGTGCCGAGGAACGACGACTGCGGTCCGGCCCACCGCCATGCTGCCCACCCGGTGAGGTCCACCACCGACCGGGGCGGGCCGAGTCCGCTCGAGGCAGCCAGGTCCAGGGGATGGACACCCGGGTCGGGCATGACGTCGTCCTCGACCACCCAGGCGCCGACCCGACGTCCGTGAAGTGGTACCCGGACGCGGCTGCCCACCGCGATGGTGGCGGCTAGTCCGGCCGGCACCGAGTAGTCGAAACGCCGGTGGATGGCCGGGACGTCGGGGACGACCCGGACGACCCGGGTGCGGGCCTCGCCCACCGTGGCATCGCCGGCGGCGGCGCCCGAAGGGCGGGTTGTGCCGCTCAGAGTCCGAGCGCCTGCTTCAGGTCGTCCGCCCGGGAGGTCCCTTCCCAGGTGAAGTCCTTTTCGGACCGACCGAAGTGGCCGTAGGCGGCGGTCTTCCGGTAGATCGGCCGCTTGAGGTCGAGATCGCGCACGATGGCCGCCGGGCGGAGGTCGAAGATCTCGTCGACGGCCGTGGCGATGGCTGCAGGGTCGACCTTCTCGGTGCCGAACGTCTCGACGAGGAGGGATACGGGACGGGCGACGCCGATGGCGTAGGCCACCTGGACCTCGCACCGGCCGGCGGCACCGGCGGCGACGACGTTCTTGGCCACCCAGCGCGCCGCGTAGGCGGCCGAGCGGTCGACCTTGGACGGGTCCTTGCCCGAGAAGGCGCCGCCGCCGTGGCGGGCCATGCCGCCGTAGGTGTCGACGATGATCTTGCGGCCGGTGAGTCCGGTGTCGGCGTGCGGGCCTCCCAGCTCGAACACACCGGTCGGGTTGGCCAGCACCCGCAGGTTCGAGGAGTCGAGCTCCGGCGGGAGCAGCGGGGTGATCACGTTGGAGGTGAGGTCCGGCAGCAGCAGGGTCTCGAGGTCGATACCCGGGTCGTGCTGGGTCGAGATCAGGACGGTCTCGAGGGCGATCGGCCGGCCGTCCTCGTAGGTGACGCTGACCTGGGTCTTGCCGTCGGGACGCAGATAGGGAAGTGTCCCGACCCGGCGCACCTGGGCGAGTCGCTGGGCGAGCCGGTGGGCCAGCCAGATGGGCATGGGCATGAGGTCGGGGGTCTCGTCGCAGGCGTAGCCGAACATCATCCCCTGGTCGCCCGCGCCCTGGGAGTTCAGCTGGTCCTCGCCACCGGTGCCCGCACGCACCTCGAACGCCTTGTCGACGCCCTGGCCGATGTTGGGCGACTGCTCGTCGAGTGAGACGATGACACCGCAGGTGTTGCCGTCGATGCCGTAGGCGTCGTCGTCGTATCCGATGTCGAGGACGGTCTGGCGCACCAGCTTCGGGATGTCGACGTAGGTCGTCGTCGTGATCTCTCCCGCCACCAGGACCAGGCCCGTGGTCAGGAGGGTCTCGCAGGCGACCCGGCTGTCGGGGTCGTCGGTGAGCAGGGCGTCCAGCACCGAGTCCGAGATCTGGTCGGCCATCTTGTCTGGGTGCCCCTCGGTCACGGACTCCGAGGTGAAGGTGTATCGGCTGCTCACGTCTGGTTCCATCCTTGGTTGTCTGGTCGTCGGGCACCCGGGCGGCGCCGACGGTCGGTGCTGCTGGTGCTGAGGCGGAGCGAGGGCAGGTGGCCCCCGGGCCGGTAGTGCGGTGCCGCCCTCGGGCCGGCTCCGGGCCGGGCAGACCACGCTACCCCCGAGCAGCGCACCGACGCTACGACCGGTGCGCCCCGATCAGTGGGGCGGCCCCGCTGCCAGCGGGACCACCCGGTCGAGCACGGCGTCGGCCACCGCGTCCTTGGCCGACAGGGACACGGAGGTGACGGTCCCGTCGGCGCCGAAGACGGTGACGGCGTTGGTGTCGTGGTCGAAGCCGACCTGCGGCGCCGACACGTCGTTGGCAACCATGAGGTCCACCCCTTTGGCCACGAGCTTGGAGCGCGCCCGCTCGGGCACGTCGTCCGTCTCCGCTGCGAACCCGACCAGCACCTGGCCGGGCCGGCGACGGCGCCCCAGCTCGGCCAGGATGTCGTTGGTGGCCTCGAGGACCAGTTCGGGGATGCCGTCCGCCTTGTGCAGTTTGGATCCGGTGATCACCTTGGGCCGGAAGTCGGCCACGGCGGCAGCCATCACCACCACGTCGGCGTCCACCGCACGGACCAGCATGGCGTCCTCCATCTGGGCCGCCGTCTCGACCTCGACCACCTCGGCACCCGGCGGCCGCGGCTGGCTGCTCGTCGTCACCAGGACGACGTCCGCCCCCCGACGCAGCGCGGCTGCGGCCAGGGCGTGGCCCTGCTTGCCCGACGACCGGTTGGTGATGAATCGGACCGGGTCGATGGCCTCACGCGTGCCTCCCGCCGACACCAGGACCCGCAACCCGGCGAGGTCGGCGGACACCGCGCCGTGCGGGCGCCGTTCGAGCAGGGCCAGGACGGCGTCGACGATGGTGGCCGGCTCGGCCATCCGACCGGAGCCGACGTCGCCGCCGGCCAGCCGACCCTCCTCGGGCGGGACCACCGTCACGCCTCGGGCCGTCAACGTGGCCAGGTTCGCCCGGACCGCCGGGTGCTCCCACATCTCGGTGTGCATCGCCGGGCACACGACCACCGGGGCGGCCGTGGCCACGAGGGTCGTGGTCAGCAGGTCGTCGGCCAGTCCTGCGGCATAGCGGGCCAGCAGATCGGCGGTCGCCGGGGCGACCACCACGACATCGGCAGACTGGCCGAGCCGGGTGTGGGGGATCGGCGAGACCTCGTCGAACACCGTGGTCTGAGTGGGCTCGGAGCCCAGGGCGTCGAAGGTGGCCCGACCCACGAAGCGGGTAGCGCGCTCGGTCAGTACGGGGGCGACGTGCAGCCCGGCGTCGACCAGTCGGCGGCAGACCTCGACGGCCTTGTAGGCGGCGATGCCGGCGGACACACCGAGCACCACGAAGGGTCGCTCGTCCTGTTCGGCGCGGGCACCGTCCGTTGTCACCTGTCCCACGGAACTCCCCCCGCACGCCCGACCCCGGCTCGGCGGCCGGGGCGGCTCGTCACTCGGTGGACCCGTCCTTGTCGGCGGCGATGGCCTCGGCCACGGCCTCCTCGACGGCCAGCTCGACCGCGCCCTCGATCAGCGCCAGCGCAGCGGCCTCGGCGGCCTCGGCGGCGGCGATCTCCTCGGGATCGGGACGCGAGTAGGTGCACTTGCCCTCCGCCACCTCTTCGAAGGCGATCGACAAGGGCTTGCCCGAGGCCGACGCCACCTGGGGCGGTACCACCACACCGATGCCCTCACCCAGCGAGTTGTAGTAGCTGTTGACCTGCCGGGCCCGACGCGATGCCAGTGCCACCAGGGTGAACTTCGAGTCCACCTTTTCGAGGAGGTCCTCGATCGGCGGGTCCATCAGGGTGATCGGGTTCTGGGCCATCACGTTCCTTCGGGCATGTCGGGGGCGGGTGCCGGCACGTGTGCCGGGGCGTGCGGTGCCGCCGGGGACCTAGCAGGCACCCGAGCGACGATCCTCCAGTATAGAGGCCACGTCGGCGGTCGCCTGTGCGACCGTGTCGTTGACCACCACGAAGTCGGCCAGCTCGCGCCCCTGGCGCTCCTCGTCGGCGCCCTCGGCAAGACGCCGGGCGATGTGCCCCTCGTCGTCTCCCCGGCCCCGGAGCCGCTCGGCCTGGACCTCCGGCGAGGGCGGGAGGAGGAGGACCAGCGTGGCGTCCGGGCGGAGCCGCCGCACCTGGCGGGCGCCCTGCAGGTCGATCTCGAGGAGGACGTCCCGGCCGGCGACGGGGTCGGCCACAGGGGTCCCGTAGAGGTTGCCGAGGAATTCGGCCCACTCGAAGAAGCCGTCGGCTGCCACCCGGTCCTCGAAGGCGGCACGGTCCACGAAGACATAGGCGTCCTCGGCCTCACCCGGGCGGCGGGGACGGGTCGTCCACGACCGGCTGAGCCACAGGCGCGGGTCTCCCGCTACGAGCCGGGCGGCGATTGTGCCCTTGCCGGCCCCCCCGGGGCCGAACAGGACGATGATGCGGGAGTCTTCGGCGGGCCCGTCGGGTCCCGGTTCGGCTCCGGTCAGCGGGCGGTCTCGCGCAGGAGCGACTCGCGCTGGTTGGAGCCCAGTCCCTGCAGTCGACGGCTCTCCGAGATGCCCACCGTCTCCATCAGGCGCCGGGCCTTGACCTTGCCCAGTCCGGGCAACGACTCGAGCACGGACAGCACCTTCATCTTGCCGACGGTCTCGTTGCCGTCGGCCATGGTGAGGAGCTCCGACAGGTTGATCGAGCCCAGCTTCAGCTTCTCCTTGACCTCGGCCCGCTCGCGGCGGACCTTGGCGGCCTTGGCCAGTGCGGCCTGGCGCTGTTCGGGCGTGAGTGCAGGCGGTTGCGGCATGGCGGGAACGATAGCGCCTCCGCGGCGGCCGGTCACCTGTGACGCGCTCAGGTCGTGCCACCCGGCTCCCGGCGGTCGTGCCACCCGGCTCCCGGCGGTCGTGCCACCCGGCTCCCGGCGGTCGCTCCGACCGTGACGGATACTGGGGGCGTGCCGGTGATCGACCTCAACGCCGACCTGGCCGAGTACGACGTGCTGACCGACGAGGACCTCGCGCTGCTCGACCAGGTGACGAGCGCCAGTCTGGCCTGCGGGTTCCACGCCGGCAGTCGTGCGGTGATGCGTGCCGCGGCCGAGGCGTGCGTGGTGCGGGGCGTGACCATCGGCGCCCACGTCTCCTACCGCGACCGCGAGGGGTTCGGCCGGCGCACCCTCGACGTGCCGCCCGACCGACTGGCCGCCGACGTCATCGAGCAGTGGGAGGCACTCGCAGTCGAGGCCGCCGCGGTCGGCGGCGTAGTCACCTACGCGAAGCCGCACGGTGCCCTCTACCACCGGATGTCCACGGACCCCGCCGTGGCCGCCGTGATCGTCGACGCACTGGCGGGTCGCTGCGACGTGCTGGTGTCGGCTCCGGTGACCGCGGTGACGACTCCGGCCCGCTCTGCCGGGGTCCGCGTCGTGGCCGAGGCATTCTGCGACCGAGGCTACGACGCTCGGGGTCTGCTCCTCCCCCGCGACCACGACGGCGCACTGGTCGACGACCCGGGCGTGGCTGCCGGTCGGGCCCGGTCGTTGGCCGTCGAGGGCCGTGTGGCCTCGGTCGATGGCGCCTGGGTCGCGCTCGAGGTCGAGACGCTGTGCGTCCACGGCGACCACCCCGGGGCGAGCACCCGGGCCCGGGCCGTGCGCGCTGCCCTGGCTGCTGCAGGCGTGGCGGTCCACAGCTTCGCCGGACCGGGCGCCCCGTGAGCCGGTGACCACGACCACTCCGCGGATCGTCCCCTTCGGCGACAGGGCCCTGCTCGTCCGGACCGGCGACGTCGGCGCCGCCCACGCGCTGGCCAAGCTCATCGACGAGCGGCGGGCGGTGGGCACGGTGGGCACCGGCGACGAGGGCGCCCGGCCGGCGACCGACCGGGCGCCCGGGCGCATCGAGGAGGTCGTGGTCGGCTTCGCCAGCGTCCTGGTGGTCCTCGGGCCCGACCCGGTCTCGGCCGACCTCGACCGGTTCGCCGACTGGCTGGCCCGGGTGTCCGGGGAGACGGCCGGCGGGATGCCGGCGGGAGGTCCGGCGGTCACCCACGTCCTGCCCGTCGCCTTCGACGGCCCCGATCTGACCGAGGTGTCGGTGATGACCGGGCTCCGGCCCGGGCGGGTCGTGGAACTCCTCGTGGGCGCCGACCTCCGAGTGGCCTTCGTCGGCTTCGCCCCGGGCTTCCCCTACCTCACCGGACTCCCACCCGAGCTCGCCGCACTCCCCCGACGGGCCACGCCACGGACCTCGGTGCCGGCCGGGTCGGTCGCCGTGGCCGGGGGCTTCGCCTCCGTCTACCCCCGGTCCACCCCGGGCGGCTGGCACCTGCTCGGCCGCACCGGCGAAGTGCTCTTCGATCCGGACGTCCCCCCGCACTCCCGGGCGAAGCCGGGCGACCGCGTCCGTTTCGTCGTCGCCGGTACCCCGTCCACGACGGCATCGTCGACCCCGGCCGCGGCGCCGGCCAGCAGGCCCCTGCTCTCGGCGGTCGGCAGGGCGGGTCTCGAGGTCGTCGACCCCGGGCTGCTGGATCTGGTCCAGGACGACGGTCGACCGGGTGCCGCGGGCCTGGGCGTTCCCCGCTCGGGGGCGGCCGACCCCCGGGCCCTGGCCGTCGTCAACCTGCTGCTCGGAAACGACCCCGCCGCCGCCGGGGTCGAGTGCACGGGGACCGGCCCGTCGCTGCGGGTCGCCGGCGACGGTCACATCGCCGTCCTCGGTGCCGCCGCCGGCGCCGTCGACGTGCGGGTCGACCGACGCTCCGTTCCCGATGCCGCCGTGGTCCCCGTCCGGGACGGCCAGGTGGTGTCGGTGGGAACGGTCCGCCACGGGCTGCGCGCCTACGTCGGCGTCGCCGGCGGGCTCGCCACCCCGCTCGTGCTCGGCTCACGCTCCTCCGATGTCCTGTCCGGCCTCGGCGTCGGAGCGCTGCGCGCCGGCGACCGCCTGGCCCGCGGGGTGCCCGGTCGGGTCCGGGGCCGGCTCCACCTCCCGGCGGCGGGCCCCCGGGGCGGTGTCGTCGCCCTCCGTGTCCTGCCGGGACCGGACGCCTCCGACCACGGATGGACCGACGGGCGGTTCGACAGCCTGGTCTCCATCCGCTGGCGGGTCGGGGCCGACGCCGACCGGGTCGGTCTGCGCCTGGAGGCCCCCGACGGGGAGGAGTCGACCGGCGGACCGGCCGTCACCTCGACGCCGATGGTGACCGGTGCGGTGCAGCTGCCCCCCGACGGGCGTCCGATCGTCCTCCTCCCCGACCACGCCACGGTGGGCGGCTACCCGGTGGTCGCCTGTGTCGTGACGGCCGACCTCTGGCGCCTCGGGCAGCTCGTCCCCGGGGACACGGTCGCCTTCGTTGCCGTGGACCGGTCCACCGCCACCGCGGCGCTGGTGCGGGCACGGGCGGCTCCGTGGGCGGCGGTGTCCGGTTGGTACCCGACCACCGCCGCCACATGAGCGCCACCGGACGCGCCCTCGTACCGGCACGTCCGGCGAGCCGTGGCACGATGGGGGACCGGAACACCGGGTGCGGCGTCCGATCGGACGCGACGGCCCCGGACGAGAGGAGCGAGCGATGAGCGACACCGGACAGGACGAGGACAGCCCCTTCCGGTCGCGGGCCGACGGCCAGCTCCACTTCGAGCCCGGGACGGCGGCCAACACCTTCCCCGTCGCCGCACCGGAGAACGCCACGCCGCTGAGCGAGGACGAGCCCGAGGGCACCATCCCGGCGAGCCCCCTGTGGGCCATGAAGGAGCGGGCCCACGGCAGCGTCCACCTCTTCGGCCACCCGGCGCGGATCCGGGCGCACGCCGGCCACGAGGACGGGCGGGTCTACGCCATCGACGACGGCCCCCACCACTGCATGATCGGACGCCGGGTCGGTGCCACTGCCGACGGCTGCGTCTACAGCCTGGTCGCCCGGGTCGACCTGCCCACGTGGCAGGCCCTGGTGAACGGCGCCATCGACGGTCGCGGGGCGTTCCTGGCCGCACACGACGCCGGCCTGAGCGGCACCGTGGAGACCAATGGGGTGTCCAACGTGTTCGACGTCGACTGGTACGGGTCGCCGGACGCCATCCCCGCGCAGTACCTGCCCCCGGCACCGTTCGTCACCTTCGCCGAGGACCTGCCGACCGCCGAGCGGTAGCGCCGCCGGCCGCGACCCCGTCGGCCGGGTCCCCCCGTCGGTGCCGTCGCCACGTCACCGCTCCCGAGGCGGCCAGTCCCAGCCAGGCCAGCACGGCCACCGGGACCGCCCACCGCTCCCCCGGCGGCAGGTACGTGAACCGCACCGTCGTCGTCCCGGCCGGGACCACCACCGCCTGGAACAGGCCCGGGGGTCCGGAGGACGACCCTCCCACCACCACCGTGCGGCCACCCAGGTCGGCCGTCCACCCCGGCGCCGACTGGACCCGGCGCACCAGCACCGACGGGTGCGGGCAGGTGACCCGGGCGGCGTCCCAGCCGAGCACCGTCACCGTGCACCCGGGGGCATCGGTCAGCGAGAATGCCGGGGCGGGTCCCGGCAGCTCCCAGATCTCGGCCCACCGGTCCCGGTGGACCCGGCGGGGCCCGGCGGGCCACGCCGGCGTTCCCGACGCGGGGAACCGGCTGCCGGTCGGATCGAGTCCCGAGGCGGCCACCACCACGTAGCGCACGCCCACCGCCTCGAAGGCGGCCAGGTGCCGGCTGAACTCCTCGGCCGGAGAGGGCCCGGCCGGGTCGGACGAGTAGCCGCCCGTGAACTCGAAGGGCACCGTGTTGGTGTCGAGCTGTGTGGCCACGTAGGTGGTCCACGCCTTCGGCAGGGGCAGCTCGTTCACGTTGACCTCGGCGATCCGGTAGTACGACCCGTAGTTGGGCTGGATCGGACCGAGCGTCGCGAACCGGTAGACGCCGAGGTGGGCCTGGAGCCAACTGACCGCGCCGGTGTCGGCCGTCGTCGGCCGGGGTGCGGACAGGTAGGTGACGCCCAGGAGCGCCACGGCCTCGATCGAGACGGCGGCGGCCATCGCCACCCGCCCCCACCGCCGCCGCGACCCGGTGCCGAGCCGGGGGACCGCCGCCCCGGGCCGTCCGGCGGCCAGCCATCCGCCCAGCAGCAGGAGAGCCAGGGCCGCCAGGGCGAAGGCCAGGCTGCCGGTGGCGAACCGGTGACGATGGAGCAGGGCCGACCCGGTCGGCCCCACCGCTGTCGTCAGGTCCCGGTAGCCGGTCCAGGCGGCAGCGACGCAGGCCACACCCACGGCGGCCACGGCGAGCGCCAGGGCCCGGAACGGCGTCCTCCGGCGGGCGATGTCGTCGAGGCCGAAGGCGGCGAGCACCACGACGGCCAGCTCCCACGTCGGTGTGGCGTAGCGGTAGAACGCCGTCATCCGAAGCCCGGGCACGTGGGCCAGCACGTCCACCACCGGGGTGAGCCCGTAGGTGCGGGCCAGGCACACTGCCACCCAGGCCACGAGGGTCAGCCTCAGGATCCGGTTCCGGCGGCCCACCGCACCGACCAGGGCGGCTGCCACCAGCGTGGCGTCCAGGTACCCACCCACGCTCCCCCAGAACGCCGAGATGGTGTCGACGGGGCCGACGGCGTGGAAGGCGTCGACCGGACCGACCGAGTACGGCAGGAGTAGCTGGGCCAGGCCACGGGCCTGCAGGGTGGCGTGGGCGAAGCCACCGCCACCGTGGCCGCCGGTGTCGGCGAACCGCAGGTACCCGAGGAAGGCGACCACGAGGGGCAGGGCGAGGGCGACGGCCGCTCCGGCGCCCAGCGCCAGCTTGGCGGCCATGGCCCGGGCGTGGCGGCGGCCCGGTCCGGCCATCCGGGCGGCCGCCCACACCACGACGAACAGCGCGTCGATGGCGAAGGTCTCGGGGAACCCGCCGAGGACCGACCCGGCCAGGCCGACGGCCAGGAGCCGCCACCCCCACGGGCGGTCGGCGGTCGCCGCCGACAGCACCCGCTCCACTCCCAGTAGGCAGAGGGGCAGGAGGCAGAGCACCCGGATCGGCTCGATTGCGAACCAGGCGAAGGTGCCGCACAGGGCGAAGGCGATCCCGCCCGCGGTGGCCAGGGTCCGCCCGACGCCGAACCGGCCGAGGAGCGCGTACGTGCTCCACCCCGCCACCAGCTCGAGGAGCACCTGGAACCAGACCAGGCCGTTGCCGAATCCGAAGAGCAGCGTCGGTGGGAAGAAGGCACCGCTCTGCATGTCGCCGGCCAGCGGGGTGCCGATCCCCTCGTACGGGTTCCACCACGGGACGTGCCCCGACAGCCAGTCGTGCGTGACCAGATGACCGAGCGCCTGCATGAGGAAGCCGGCGTTGGGGTCGGCCGTCGGTGCCCCGGGCAGCCAGCGGGGCACGGTGGTGACCAGGAAGGCGTCGAGGTTCAGCGGGTTGGTGTCGACCAGGCGGAGCAGGCCAGGGGCGTTCGCCACCAGCACCGCCAAGGCGATGCACGCATAGGGGATCCAGCGGCGCCTGGTCAGCGGAGTGCCGACCCCAGGGTGGCGCACTCCTTGGCGGCCGCCTCGCGCAGGGCGACGACGTCCGGCCCGGCCACGAGGAGCGAGCGGGACACGTTGGGAAGGACGGTTCCGCGGGCGCACCCGGCGAACAGCCGGCCCGCGTCCTCGGCGGTGCCGCCCTGGAACCCGACCCCGGGGGCGAGGATCACCCCGCCCAGTCCGGCCAGGTCGAAGTCCGACGGGGACCGGGTCGCCCCGACCACCGCACCGACCGTGCCCGGCACCGGCAGCCCACCGTGGTTCAGCACGGCGATGTCCCCGAGCAGCATGTCCTCGACCGCCGGGCCCGACGGGTCGCCGCCGGCGCCCACCGTGCGGGCCAGCTGGAGAGAGCGGCCCTCGGGGTTGGAGCTGCGGACCACCACGATCACGCCCTTTCCGCCGGAGGCCGCCAGATCGAACGCCGGCTGCAGGGCACCCATGCCGAGGTAGGCCAGGGCGGTCATGGCATCGGCGACCAGCGGACTGGCCGGGTGGAGCCAGGCGGTCGCGTACGCCTCCATGGTCGAGCCGATGTCACCGCGTTTGGCGTCGGCGATGGCGAGCAGGCCGGCGTCGCGGCATGCGGCCAGGACCTCTTCGAGCACGGCCAGCCCGGCCGACCCCATCCGTTCGAAAAACGCTACCTGGGGCTTCACCACCGGCACCACACCGGCGAAGGCCTCCACGCAGCGCAGCCCGAACGTCCGGAGGCCCTCGGGCGTGTCCCCGAGTCCCCAGTGGCCGAGCAGGTCGGACGAGGGGTCGATGCCCGCGCACAGGGGTCCGGTGGCGGACACCGCCCCGGCGACCCGGTCGGCGAATCCCTCGGTCATGCGCTCCTCCTCGTCACGTCCAGTCTCCCATCCCCGGCTCGGTGGCTCCCGGACGTCCGGCAACGGGCCGCCCCGCGCCGACCGTCATCCGTGGGCCTGTCCCCGCAGCGTGCGCACCGCCCGCACCCCGTGGGAGGCGCACCACGCCCCGACCTCGTCGAGCACCCGCCACGCCGCCCGCGGGTCGCGGAAGGTCGCCGTCCCGACCTGCACCGCGTCCGCACCGGCGAGCAGGAGCTCGACGGCGTCCCGTCCGGTCATCACCCCGCCGACGCCGATGATGGTGGCGTCGGGGTGGGCGGCCCGCACGTCGAAGACGGCGCGCGACGGCGATGGGGTGGATCGACGGACCGGACAGCCCGCCGCCGGCCGGGCCCGACCCGAGTGCCGGGGCCCGGCGCTCCAGGTCGATGGCCATGCCGAGGGCGGTATTGACCAGGGTCACCGCCTCGGCGCCGTTGCCGAGCGCGGCCCCGGCCACCTCGGCCAGGTCGGACACGGTGGGACTGAGCTTGGCCCACAGCGGCACGCCGCCAAGTCGCTCGGACACCGCCGACATGACCTCCGCCGTTGCCGTCGGGGAATGGGCGAACATGTGGCGCCGGTCCTCGATGTTGGGACAGCTCACGTTGACCTCGACCGCCGTCAGGCCGTCGATGCCGGCAAGCAGCGCGGCCGCCCCGGCGTAGTCGGCCACCCGCTGGCCCCAGATGCTGACCACGGTCCGGGCCCCGGCGTGGGCCAGGCGGGGCAGGTCGTCCCGCGCCCACGCCTCGATGCCCGGGCCCTGCAGGCCCACGCTGTTGAGCATGCCGGCGCCGGCCTGGTGCACCCGGGGCGCCGGGTTGCCGGGCCACGGGTCGACCGAGAGCGACTTCACCACGACGGCGCCGAGGGCCGCCAGCGGCCCGTAGGCCTCGAGCTCGTCGGCGTGCCCCGCCGTGCCCGACGCCGTCATCACCGGGTTCGCAAGGGTCAGCGAGCCCACCGGCACCGACAGGTCGACGTCGCCGCGGGTGGCGGCCCGCCACGCCCGGCCCACCCTGCCGTGCCGACCGGTGGCGGCGGACGGGTCGCTCACCGGCTCATCGCTCGTGGTACTCCTGCAGTGACCGCACCGACAGCGGGTGGCTCACCCAGTCGGCGATCCCGGCGGCGGCGGCCTTGGCCGCGGCCACGGTGGTCAGGCACGGCACCAGGTGGGCGAGGGCGGTGGCCCGGATATGGAGCCCGTCGGCCCGGGGGCCGCGGCCCCGCGGCGTGTTCACGACCAGCTGGACCTTGCCCCCGGCGATGAGCTCGGCGGCGTCGACTCGGCCGGGGTGGGACTCCCCCACCTTGGCCACGACGGTGGCGACGGCGATGCCCTCGGACTCGAGCAGGGCGGCGGTGCCGGCGGTGGCGGCCAGCTCGAAGCCCAGGGCCGCGAACTGCCGGGCCGCCCCGATGCCACCCGCCTTGTCCCGGTCGGCCAGCGAGAGGAACACGGTGCCGCCGGTGGGCAGGCGGTTGCCCGCGGCGATCTGGCTCTTGGCGAAGGCCAGCCCGAAGGTGGCGCCGATCCCCATCACCTCGCCGGTCGAGCGCATCTCCGGTCCGAGCAGGGTGTCGACCCCCGGGAACCGGTTGAAGGGCAGGACCGCCTCCTTGACCGAGACGTGGTCGCCGACCGGCTCGACCAGCAGGCCCTCGGCCCGAAGCTCGGTCAGCGTGGCCCCCACCATCACCCGGGCCGCCACCATGGCGACGGGCACGCCGGTGGCCTTGGCCACGAACGGCACGGTTCGGCTGGCCCGCGGGTTGGCCTCGAGTACGTAGGCCCGGTCGTCCTTGACCGCGAACTGCACATTGCACAGCCCGCGGACCTGCAGCGCCTCGCAGATGACCCGGACGTGGCGCTCCAGCTCGGCCAGCACCTCGGGCGACAGCGTCTGGGGCGGCAGGGCGCACGCCGAGTCGCCCGAGTGGACCCCGGCCTCCTCCACGTGCTCCATGACCCCGCAGATGACCACCTCACCGGTGGCGTCGCGGACGGCGTCGACGTCGACCTCGACTGCGTCCTCCAGGAACCGGTCGACCAGCACGGGTCGGTCGGCGGTGACACCGCCCTCCCGGCCGAGCGAGCCGCCGACGCCCGACATGGCCTCGACTGCGGCGATCAAACGCTGGTCGTCGTAGACGATCTCCATGGCCCGGCCGCCGAGCACGTAGGACGGGCGGACCAGCACCGGGTACCCGACGCGGCCGGCGACCACCACCGCCTCGGCCGGCGTGGTGGCCGTGCCGCCGGGGGGCTGGGGGATCCCCAGTCGCCCGCACAGATCGTTCCACCGCTCGCGGTCCTCGGCCAGGTCGATCGAGGCCGGCGACGTCCCGAGCACCAGGTCCTCCGGGATGCCGGAGGCGAGCTTGAGCGGGGTCTGCCCCCCGAGGCTCACGATGATGCCGACCAGCCGGCCGCCGTCCACCGAGGCGGCCTGCTCGGCTTCGATCACGTTGGCCAGGTCCTCGTCGGTCAGCGGCTCGAAGTAGAGGCGGTCGGACGTGTCGTAGTCGGTCGAGACCGTCTCGGGGTTGCAGTTGAGCATGACGGTCTCGAACCCGGCCGCCCGCAGGGCCATCGACGCGTGGACGCAGCAGTAGTCGAACTCGATGCCCTGGCCGATCCGATTGGGCCCCGAGCCCAGGATGATCACCCGGGGCCGGTCGGAGGTGCGGATCTCGTCCTCGTCCTCGTAGGTCGAGTAGTGGTACGGCGTGTGCGCCTCGAACTCGGCGGCGCAGGTGTCGACCGTCTTGAAGGTCACCGTCGCCCCGGTCGCCGCGCCGGGCGGCGCGCACGTCGGCGGCCGTCACCGGACCGCCCAGCAGGTGGGCCAACTGCGCGTCGGCGAAGCCGAGCCGTTTGAGGCGGCGCCACTCCCGCCGGTCGAGGTCGGCGACGGTGACCCCCAGGGTCACCTGGAGGTCGAGTGCCATGCGGGCGTCGGTGATCTTGCCCAGCTCGGACAGGAACCACGGGTCGATGCCGGTGACGTCGCCGAGCTCCCCCACCGACACCCCTCGGCGCAACAGCGACTCGAGCTGGTAGAGGCGCTCGGGGGTGGCCGTGGCCACCTCCTCGAGCAGGCGCTCGACCGGGACCTCGTCCACAGCGGCCTCCGACGGGTCGCCGTTGAGCCCCGAGCGGCCCTGTTCGAGCGAGCGCACCGCCTTCTGCAGCGACTCGGGGAACGTCCGGCCGATGCCCATGACCTCCCCCACCGACTGCATCCGGGTGCCGAGTTCGTCGGTGGCCCCGGGTAGCTTCTCGAACGCCCAACGCGGGATCTTGGTGACCACGTAGTCGATGACCGGCTCGAACGAGGCCGGGGTGGCCCCGGTGATGTCGTTGGGGATCTCGTCGAGGCGGTAGCCGACGGCCAGGCGGGCTGCGATCTTGGCGATCGGGAACCCGGTGGCCTTGGATGCGAGCGCGGACGACCGGGACACCCGGGGGTTCATCTCGATGACCGTCTGGTGGCCCGTCCGGGGGTCGACGGCGAACTGGACGTTGGAGCCGCCCGTCTCGACGCCGACCCGGCGGATGCACGCGAACGCGGCGTCGCGCATCGTCTGGTACTCGACGTCGGTCAGCGTCTGGGCCGGTGCCACGGTGATCGAGTCACCGGTGTGCACGCCCATCGGGTCGAAGTTCTCGATCGAGCAGATGACGACGCAGTTGTCTGCGTGGTCGCGCATGACCTCGAGCTCGTACTCCTTCTGGCCGGCGATGGACCGCTCGATCAGCACCTCGGTGACCGGCGAGGCGTCGAGGCCCTCGGCGGCCAGTCGGACGAGCGCGTCGGCGTCGCGGGCGATGCCGGTGCCGGCCCCACCCAGGATGTAGCTCGGTCGCACCATGATCGGGTAGCCGATGGTGGCGCCGATGGCCATGGCCTCGTCGAGCGAGTGGGCGAAGCCCGACGCCGGCGTCGACAGGCCGATCTCCTCCATGGCCTCCTTGAAACGCTCGCGGTCCTCGGCGGTGGCGATGGCCTCGGGGTTGGCGCCGATCACCTCGACGCCGTTGGCCTCGAGCACGCCACGCTCCGACAGCGCCATGGTCAGGTTGAGCGCGGTCTGGCCTCCGAGGGTCGGCAGCAGGGCGTCGGGCCGTTCTCGCTCGATGATGGCGGTCAGGACGTCGGGGTCGAGCGGCTCGACGTACGTGCGGTCGGCCATGCCCGGGTCGGTCATGATCGTGGCCGGGTTGGAGTTGGCGAGGACGACCCGGTACCCCTCCTCGGCCAGTACCCGGCAGGCCTGGGTGCCCGAGTAGTCGAACTCGCAGGCCTGGCCGATCACGATCGGGCCCGACCCGATGACCAGGATCGACTCGAGGTCGTCGCGGCGGGGCATCAGACGTCCCCTCCCCGGGCGACCCGGCCGCCGGGCCCGCCGTGGGCGTCCATCAGGATCCGGAACTCCTCGAACAGGTAGCGGGCGTCGTGGGGTCCGGGGCCGGCCTCGGGGTGGTACTGCACGCTGAAGGCCGGGACCTCGGTACTGCGCAGCCCCTCGATCACCCCGTCGTTGAGGTTGACGTGGGTGACCTCGGTCGCCCCCAGCGAGTCGGCGGCCACGGCGTAGTTGTGGTTCTGCGACGTGATCTCGACCCGGCCGGTGGCCGCCCGCTGCACGGGGTGGTTCCCGCCGTGGTGGCCGAAGGGCAGCTTGTAGGTGGTGGCGCCCAAGCGCGCTCGCCAGCAGCTGGTGACCGAGGCAGATCCCGAAGATCGGCACGGCGCCGTGGTCGACCAGGCGACGGACCTCGCCGATGATCCCGGGCAGGGCGGCCGGGTCGCCCGGTCCGTTGGACAGGAAGATGCCGTCGGGCCCGAGGTCGAGCACGACGTCGGCCGGCGTGGCGGCGGGCACGACGGTGACGGTGGCCAGGTCGCCGAGCTGGCGGAGCATGGCCTCCTTGATGCCGAAGTCGTAGGCGACCACCCGGTAGGGGCCGCTGCCGCGGGTGACCGTGGTCGTCGTCGTGACCGTGGATACCAGGTCGCGCCCGTCGGTCGGGCGCGGCCGAGCGGGCGGCGGCCACCAGGTCGGCCTCCGGTCGCAGTACCGAAGGCGCACGGCACCGAGCCGTGGACGCGCAGGTGGCGGGTGAGGCGCCGGGTGTCGATCCCGGTGATGCCCGACACGCCGTGGCCGGCCAGGAACCCCTCGAGGGTGCCCGTCGGACCGGCAGCTGGACGGGGCGTCGGCCAGGTCGCGGACGATGACGCCGCTGCAGTGGGGCCGGGTCGCCTCGTCGTCGGTCGGGTTCACCCCGTAGTTGCCGATGTGGGGGTAGGTGAAGGCGATCACCTGCCCGCGCGTACGACGGGTCGGTGATCACCTCCTGGTACCCGGACAGCACGGTGTTGAACACCGCCTCGCCGGTCGACACGCCGTCCGTCGGGAACGGCGCCGAAGGCCTCGCCCTCGAAGACGGCGCCGTCGGCGAGCACCAGGAGGGCCGGGTCCCGGTGCACGGTTCCCGTGCGGGCGCTCACCGCTGGGCCTCGGCGTCGATCACGACGGGCTCGCCGGCCAGCACGGTGTGGCGCACCCGCCCGGTCAGGGTGCGACCGGCGTAGGGCGTGTTGCGGCTGCGAGATGCCAGGGCGGTCGGGTCGACGGTCCAGGCCGCCGTCGGGTCGATCACACACAGGTTGGCGACCGACCCGGGAGCGACCGGGCCGCCCTGGGTCCCGCCGTGGCGCCGGGTCGAGGCCGGCGATGCGCGGCGGGCTGCCAGCTGAGCAGGGCCAGGATGCGCTCGAGCGGCAGGTCGAGCTCGGTCGACGGCCAGGGCCAGGGCCGTCTGCAGGCCCGAGCATCCCGGGCGGAGCCAGGTCGAAGGGCAGGTCCTTCAGCTCGGGGGCGTGCGGGGCGTGGTCGGTGGCGATGGCGTCGGCCGTCCCGTCGGCCAGCGCCGCCTTGACGGCGTCGACGTCGGCCTGGGGTCGCAGCGGCGGATTGACCTTGAACACCGGGTCGTAGCCGGACGTGCACCCGTCGGTGAGGGTGAAGTGGTGCGGGGCGACCTCGGCGGTCACCGGCACGCCGTCCGCCCGGGCCCGGCGGACCAGGTCGACCGAACCGGCCGTCGAGAGGTGGAGGAAGTGGACCCGCCCGCCCGTCGCCCGGGCCAGGGCGATGTCCGCGGGCGACCATGACCTCCTCGGCCTCGGCCGGCATGCCGGGGAGCCCGAGCCGGCTCGACCAGGCCCCCTCGTGCATGGTGCCCCGGCAGGCCAGGCTGCGGTCCTCGCAGTGCTGGCCCAGGATCACCCCGAGTCCCGTCGCGTACTGCAGCGCCCGGCGCATCAGGCCCGCCGACTGCACGCCGTCGCCGTCGTCGGTGAAGAGCCGCACCCCGAGGGCCGCCAGCTCGGCCATCGGCGCCAGCCGTTCGCCGGCCCGCCCGACGGTGATGGCACCCGGCCACGGCGACCTGGGCCATGGCCCCCTCGGCCAGGGCGTAGACGTTGCGCACCGACTCGGCCGAGTCGAGCGGCGGGTCGGTGTTGGGCATGGCCACGACGGCGGTGAAGCCACCGAGGGCGGCGGCCCGTGTGCCGGTCTCGACGGTCTCGGCCTCTTCGCGCCCGGGCTCGCGGAGGTGGGTGTGCAGGTCGACCAGTCCGGGTGCCACCACGCAGCCCCCGGCGTCGAGGACCGTGGACCCCGTCGGGACGTCGAGGGACCCGGCCACCTCCACCACCCGGCCGTCGGCCACCCGGACGTCGGCCCGCCGCTCGCCGGTGGCGTCCACCACGATGCCGCCGCGGACGACCAACTCGGACGGCGCGGTCGCACGTGGACGCTCCGTCGAGCGAGCCCTGCCCGAGCAGTAGGAACAGGACGGCCATGCGCACGGCCACCCCGTTACCGACCTGGTCGGTGATGCGGGCCGAGGGCAGCTCGGCCACCTCGGAGGCGATCTCGACACCGCGCACCATGGGTCCGGGGTGGAGGATGATCGCCTCAGGCGGGAGCAGCAGGGCGCCGGCGGGCGGTGAGGGCGTAGCCGGCCGAGTACTCGCGCATGGTCGGGACGTAGGCCCCGCTCCCCCGTTCGGCCTGGAGCCGCAGCAAGGAGATCACGTCCGTCGTGGCCAGCACGCCGTCGAGGTCGTGGGAGACCCCGGCGACGGGCCATCCCTCGAGCGACGGGGGCAGGAGCGTGGCCGGCGCCACCAGCGTGACCTCGGCGCCCGAGCGCGGCGTATGCGGTGATCTGGGACCTGGCCACCCGGCTGTGGCGGATGTCGCCGACGATCGTCACCCGCAGGCCGCGGAAGCGTTCCGTGCCCTCCGGGCCGCCGCCGAGCGTCTGTCGCACCGTGTAGAGGTCGAGGAGCGCCTGGGTGGGGTGCTGGTGCCAACCGTCGCCCGCGTTGACCACCGCGCAGTGGTCCACCCACTCGGCCACCCGCGCCGGCACCCCGGACGAGCTGTGGCGGATGATCACCGCGTCCATCCCGATGGCCTGGATGGTCTCGATCGTGTCGCGCAGGGACTCGCCCTTCTTGACCGACGACGACCCGGCCGAAAACGAGAGCACGTCGGCCGACATCCGTTTGGCCGCCGTCTCGAACGACATGCGGGTGCGGGTCGAATCCTCGAAGAAGAGGGTGGCGACGGTGCGGCCGCGCAGGGCGGGCACCTTGGGGTTGGCCCGCCGACCCACCTCGGCGAAGGAGTCGGTCACCCGCAGGACCTCGGCGATCGTGTCGGCGTCGAGGTCGTCCATGCTCAGGAGGTGGGTCGGGAAAGGGCTCATCTGCTCACCAACTCGCCGAGCGACACGCCCTCGTCGGAGACGTCGACCATCTCGTCCCGGCTGGTGGGGAGGTTCTTGCCCACGTAGTCGGGCCGGATCGGCAGCTCCCGGTGACCACGGTCGACCATCACGGCCAGTTCGACCACCTGGGCCCGCCCGTACTCGCCCAGGGCGTTGAGAGCGGCGCGGATCGTCCGCCCGGTGAACAGCACGTCATCGACCAGTACCACCGTCGCACCGGTCAGGTCGGCGGTGATGTCGGTGGTGGCTTCGGGCAGCACGGGACGGAGTCCGATGTCGTCGCGGTAGAAGGCGACGTCCAGGGTGCCCACGGGGACGTCGGCGCCCTCCACCTCGGCGAGCGTCTGGGCCAGCCGGCGGGCGATGCCCACCCCGCCGGTCTGCAGGCCGACCAGGACGACGTCGTGGAGCCCGCGGTTGCGCTCGGCGATCTCGTGGGCCATCCGGGTGACGGCGCGACGCACGTCATCGGCGGACATGACCTGGACCCGGGGAACGAAGACGGCACCCCGCGGGCGGGTATGACTGCGCTCTCGTTCGGCCACTGCGTCCTCCTGTCCGTACGGGCCTCACGGGACCCGCTTCACGGTCAGGCACCGAGTGTATCGCGGCCCACCCCGGTGCCGCCGGGCCGGAACCGGCGCCGGACACCGTCGGCGGCGGTCAGTCGACCGGTGCCGGCGTGGCGCCCGGGACGCGTCCGGCCGGCGCCCGGGACAGCAGGAGCGCGGGGACCAGGGCGAACACGGTCAGTGCCAGCACCCACCAGAACGTGTTCCCGAAGGCCGTGGCGAGGGGCTGGGCCGCCTTGGCCACGACCGAGGGTGGCGCGGTGTCGGCTGCGGACAGGCCTCCGGCCAGTCCGCGGGCCTGCACCGAGATCTGGTGCTCGAGCACCACGGCCACCAGTGCCGTCCCGATCGACCCGCCGACCCGCTGGACGATGTTGATGGCGGTCGAGGCCCGGGGCACCTGGGGTGCGGCCAGTGCCTGGTAGGCGGCGGAGATCGCCGGCATCATCACGAAGCCGAAGCCGATCCCCCGCACGAAGAGCGACACGGCCAGGAAGCCGAAGCTGGTGTGCGCCCCGAGCTGCGTGTAGGCGACGGTCCCGAGGGTCGCCACCACCAGCCCGGCGGGCACGACCCGGCCGGCGCCGTAGCGGTCGGTGAACCTTCCGGCGAGCGGCATCACCAGGGCGGCCCCGATTCCCTGCGGCGCCATCAACAGCCCGGCGGTCAGCGCCGACTGGCCCCGGACCACCTGGTAGTAGATGGGCAGTAGGAACATCCCGCCGAAGAGGGCGGCGCCGAAGCTGAAGGTGGTGACGGCCGCCGCCGAGAACTGCCGGTCCTTGAACAGGACCACCTCGATGAGCGGGGTGATCTTCGTCTTCAATGCGTGCAGGACGAACGCGGCGATGAGGACGGTCCCGGCGACCGATGGCACGAACACGCTGGCGGCCGAGCCCTGGCCCGCCTGGGACAGTCCGTAGACGAACAGCCCGAGCCCCGGCGACAGCAGGGCGAGGCCGACCACGTCGAGCCTGTGGTCCCGGTCCGTGCGCTCGTGCCCGGGCAGGTACCGCACGGCCAGGGCTACGGCCACGATGCCGATCGGGATGTTGACGTAGAAGATCCAGCGCCACGAGACGCTGTCGACGATCAGGCCGCCGATTACGGGACCGAGGACGGGCCCGAGGAGCATCGGCACGCCCAACAGGCTCATGACCCGGCCCATCCGCTGGGGGCCGGCCGCCGTGGCCATGATCGACTGGCCGATGGGCATGATCATGCCGCCTCCGACGCCCTGCAGGATCCGGAAGACGATCAGGCTCTGGATCGACCATGCCGCGCCGGACAGCGCGGAGCCGATGAGGAACAGGACGAGCGACGCGATCCACATCCGCTTCGCCCCGAAGCGTTCGACGGCCCAGCCCGTGAGCGGGATGGTCATGGCCAGGGCGAGCAGGTAGCCGGTGGACACCCACTGCACCGACGAGAGCGGGGCCCGGAAGTCCCGGGCGAACGTCGGGATGGCCACGTTGACGATCGTCGTGTCGAGGATCGACATGATGCTGCCGAGCACCACGACGAGAGCGAGGCGCCTCAGGTGCGGGTCCAGGCCGGCCAGGACCCCCTTGGCCCCGGTGTCACCGGGGGCCGGCACCGACGTGCCGGCCGGCACGTCGGGCGGCACGTCGGGCGTGCTGTCGGCCGTGTCGCGGGTGGTCACTGTCGTCCTCGGGATCGATCGGCGGGCACCTCCGACCGTACGCCAGGACGCGTGGCCCGGTGCCGTCCCCAGGCCCAACACGGCATCCGGCGCTCGTATTCCGGATCCGGGTGGCCGGCCGGCGACCCCGACCGGTCCGGGGTACGGTCGGCCCATGCCAGCCGCCTCCGCCAACGGGATCACCATCGAGTACGAGACGTTCGGGGACCCGGGGGCGCAGCCCGTCCTGTTGATCATGGGCTTCGGCGGCCAGCTCACGCTGTGGGACCCGGACTTCTGTGCGGCGCTCGCCGACAGGGGCCTCTACGTCATCCGCTACGACAACCGGGACGTCGGCCTGTCCACCTGGTTCGACGACGCCGGCGAGCCGGACCTCGTCGATCTCCTGAGCGGTACGGCGACGGCGCCGTACTCGCTGGCCGACATGGCGGCGGACGCCGCCGGGCTCCTCGACGCCCTGGCCCTGACGTCCGCCCACATCGTGGGCGTCTCCATGGGCGGGATGATCGCCCAGACGTTCACGCTCGGGTACCCGGAGCGGACACGAACCCTCACGTCGATCATGTCGACCACCGGCGACCCCACGGTCGGCCAGCCGCACCCCGAGGCGCTCGCCGCACTGGTGCCCCCGCCCCCGACCTCACGCGAGGAGGCCATGGACCAGGGGGTCGTGACGTGGAGGACGATCGGATCGCCCGGGTTCCCCTTCGACGAGGCCGGTGTGCGCGAGCGTGCGGCGTCCTTCTACGACCGGGCGTTCCACCCGGCGGGCAATTCCCGCCAACTGGCGGCCATCGTCACCCAGCCCGACCGCACCGCGGCGCTGGCCGGCGTCACCGTGCCCACCCTGGTGGTCCACGGCGAGGCCGACCCGTTGGTGGACCCGTCGGGAGGGAAGGCGACAGCGGCCGCCGTCCCAGGCGCCCGCCTCGAACTCGTACCCGGGATGGGCCATGAACTGCCGCCGGAGCTGACCGACCGGTTCGTCGCCGAACTCGCCGGCCACTTCGCCCGGGGGTAGCTGCTCGGGCCGGCGGACTGCTGATGGCGGTCAGGCGACCGGTGCCGTCACCACTCGCACGA
The DNA here is from genome assembly GCA_963835445.1 of uncultured Actinomycetota bacterium. Classification (GTDB taxonomy): domain Bacteria; phylum Actinomycetota; class Acidimicrobiia; order Acidimicrobiales; family RAAP-2; genus Bog-756. The sequence goes on along the minus strand of CAWIFO010000007.1, from coordinate 573,963 downwards.
CGCCCGGACGCCCAGCCGTCGGAGTACCAGCGACGCCGGGCATGCCCCGACGGTGACGAAGAGCAACTGGCTCACGCCCACGAACGCGGCGAGCAGCAGGAACCAGGGACTGGCGACCGCGGCGAGCAGGGCACTGACGAGCGTCATGGTTCCGGCCATGGCGAACAGTATCCGTTCCATCGGCCACCTGGTCCGAGGCACCCCCTGCACCTGCACCGACGTGACGTCTTCTCGCACTGCCATCTCGACCTCCGTGACGGGACTCGTGTACTCCCTGAGTATATACCCCCTAGGGTACTTGTGCCGGTCGGGGCCCTCGCAGCCCCGCGGTCGCCGTGTCCGGTTCGCAGCACATGACCCCGCTCGGCATTCCGGGACGTCCGTCACCAGTCGAGTCGGAGCACCTGGCGCATCGCCGCCTCGAAGTCCGGGTACGTCGACCGTTCCCGGGTCGCGGTGATCAACTGGGCGTCGGACCCGACCGGTACCCGCAGCGGTGGGTCCTCGGACCCGAGGGCCTCGCAGATGGCCGTGGCCACGAGCTCGGGGCCCGGTGTGTCCGCGCCACTGCGCAGGGTGTCCATGGCGCCGTCCCACTGGCCGGCCAACTCCTCGTAGGGGCCGGGCCGACCACGGAAGTCGGCCATGTTCGGGCCGAACGCCGTGGCGATGCCCCCGGGCTCGACGATCAGCACGCGAACGCCGAAGTGGCCGACCTCGAGGTGGAGCGCCTCCGACAGCGCCTCGAGCGCGAACTTCGTCGCCGCATAGAACCCGCCGAGCGGCGGCGCCACGACACCGGCCACCGAGGTCACGTTGACGATCCATCCCGAGCCCCGCTCGCGCATGGCGGGCAGGAACGCCTGGATCATCCGTGCCGCGCCGAAGAAGTTGGTCTCCATGGCCCGGCGGACCTCGTCCAGCGGGACCTCCTCGACGGGCCCCTCGACGCCGAAGCCGGCGTTGTTGACCAGGAGATCGACCGGGCCGACCGCAGCCAGGGCAGCTGCCACCGACTCGTCCGAGTCCACGTCGAGTGCGAGCGTGCGGGCCACGCCCAGATCGGCGATCGACTCGGGTCGGCGGGCCGTCGCCACCACCTCCCATCCCCGCGCCGTCAACTCGACGGCCGTGGCCCGGCCGATCCCGGTCGAGCATCCCGTCACCAGCGCACGTTTGGTCGTCATCGGGCACTTCTAGCGGGGGGGCGCAGGTGTGTCAACGGCCGGAGCCCGTCGGGGACGGAGCGACTCAGCCCTCGGCCCCCGGGACGGGGACCGGTGCTGCCTCCGCAAGGACCTCCTGGGCGCCGCTGCGGAGACCGACCAGCCCGACGACAGCGGCGACCGCCATCACCAGGGCCATGCCGTGGAGGACGCCGCGCGTTGCGTAGGCGAAGTCGAGCCGGACGAAGCGCGGAATGGAGCCGGGGCTGCCGGTGCCCGCATGGTTCTGGGCCAGATTGGCGGCGGCGGCGGCGGCCCGGGCGGCCGGCATCCCCATCGCCTCGAACGAGGTGGTCAGGTGCGAGCGCATCTGCGTGAGCAGGACCGTCCCGAGGATGGCGAGCCCCAGGCTGGCCGCGTAGTTGCGGACCGTCTGGGTGATGCCGGTGGCCTCGCCGTATGAGAGCGTCGACGCGCGGTTGACGGCATCCGTGCTGGCCGGCCCGAGCATGAACCCCATGCCGGCGCCGGCGAGCACCACGTACCACTGCTGACGCTCGAAGCTGAGGCTGGTGACATGGCCGGCCCACAGGGAGAAGCCGACCGCCGCCAGGACGCACCCCAGGACCACGGGCCGCTTCGCCCCGCCCCTGTCGAGCATCCGGCCGCCGATCTGGGCGGCGACGACGAAGCCGATGAAGAAGTAGAGCAGGAAGAGCCCTGCCCCGGATGCCGACTTCCCCAGCGAGATCTGCGCGTACTCACTGGCGAAGAAGAAGACGGGCACGAATGCGAGCATCGAGACCCCGAGCACCAGGTTCTCGACCAGGAACGGCCGGATACGGAAGATCCGGACCTGCATGAGCGGGGACTCGGTGCGGAGTTCGACCCGGGCGAAGACCACAAGCAGTACGACGCCGACGCCGATGCACCCGCCGATCGCCGGGTTGGACCACCCCCACAGCGCCGCCTGCTGGAACCCGAAGACGCTGACCGCCACACCGGAGACGATGAGCGCCAGTCCCCGATAGTCCATCCGGGCCGCCTGGTACGTGGTGACCGGCCTGGCGATGGCGATGAGCACCAGCGCGACGATCGCTACCGGCACGTTGACCCAGAAGATCGCCCGCCAGGTCCACTGGGTGAGGTAGCCGCCGAGCAGCGGGCCGACAGCGGTCAGGCCGCCGGCGATCCCGAAGAAGGTGGCCAGGGCCTTGCCTCGCTCTCGCAACGGGAACGTCTGGACGACGATGGCCAGCGCCGCCGGGAACATCAGCGCGCCGCCGAATCCCTGGACGGCGCGGAAGGTGACGATCCACGCCTCGGCCAGGTTCCCCTTCGGCGTGAGCCCGCACAGCGTCGAGCTCGCGGCGAAGATGACGACCCCGAGGACGGCGACCCTCCGGTGACCGATCGTGTCGGCCAGCCGGCCGCCGTAGGCGAAGAACGCGGCCAGGGCGATGAGGTAGGCGTTGACCGCCCACTGGACCCCGGTCGAGGACAGTCCGAGCTCCCGCTGGATCTGGGGGACGGCGATCGACACGATCGTCTGGTCGATGAAGGTCATCGAGACGGCGAAGATCATCGCCGCCAGGACCAGATTCTTCGGCTGTGTCCCGGCACTCGACATGCACGACCTCCCCCGTCGGACACGCACAGTATGTCGGCTGGCCACCGCCGACGGGTGCCTGTCCCCTGGAGACCGGTGCGGGGCGGGCGCCGCGCCCGGCACCACGGACCGGCGGGGCCGTTCCGATCAGCCGCGGACCTCCGTGGCGACGGTGGCCAGAACGCCGTTGACGAACCGCCCCGAGTCGTCGGTCGAGAACGCGGAGGCCAGCTCGACCGCCTCGTTGAGGATCACGGCGGTGGGCACGTCGTCACAGGCGAGGAGCTCGGCGGTGGCGATGCGCAGGACGTTGCGGTCGACCACGGCCATCCGGTCGAGGTCCCAGCCGATGGCGGCGTCGCCGACCAGCGCGTCGATCTCGCCCTTGCGGTCGGTCACCTCCGCCAGCAGGGTCGTGACATAGGGGTCGGGAGGCACGGACTGGGCCGCCAGCACGGCGGCCGGGGACTCTCCCTTCAGCTCCGCCTCGTACAGCAGCGTGAGCGCTCGCTCGCGGGACTGGTGGCGGGGTGCGGGGTCGGCGGTCATGGGGAGGGGGCGTCGTCCGCAGGTGCGGACCGGCGCTGCTGGCTCAGGCCCGGGTCAGGTACTCGGCCGTCCGGGTATCGACCTTGACCTTCTCGCCCGGGTTGACGAACAGCGGCACCTGGATGACCAGGCCGGTCTCGAGTGTGGCCGGCTTGCGGGCGCCGGATACGCGGTCCCCCTGGAGGCCCGGCTCGGTCTCGGCGATGGTGAGCTCCACGGCTGCCGGCAGCTCGACGCCGACGATCTCGGTCCCGAAGAACTGGATGACGGCGTCGTCACCCTCCTTCAGGAAATTGGCGGCGTCCCCGAGGAGACCGGTCTCCACCTGGAGCTGGTCGTAGGAGGTGGTGTCCATGAAGACGTAGTCACCGCCGTCCCGGTAGAGGAACTGCATCTCCCTCTTGTCGATGATCGCCTGCTCGAGCTTCTCGTCGGCACGGTAGGTGCGCTCGATGACCGCGCCCGTGCGCTGGTTCTTGAGCTTGGTGCGCACGAAGGCGCCACCCTTGCCCGGCTTGACGTGCTGGAATTCGATGACGTTGAACAGTCCCTCGGGCAGGTTCAGCGTCATCCCGTTGCGGAGATCGTTGGTGGAGACGGACATCAGACGGCCACTTCTTTCGGGAAACGGGTCAGCGGGCGGCAACCGGAACCGGTCACGACGAGCGTGTCCTCGATGCGGACGCCGCCGAGGGCAGGGAGGTACACGCCGGGTTCGACGGTCACCACGGTGCCGGGTTGCAGGATAGCAGTCGATCCCGCCCCCACCGAGGGCCCCTCGTGGATGTCCAGGCCCACCCCGTGGCCGGTGCCGTGCTCGAACCGCTCGGCCCACCCCGCCTCGGCGATCACGTCGCGGCACACCGAGTCGATGTCGCCGGCCGCCACCCCGGGCCCCACCGCGGCCACTCCCGCCGCCTGGGACGCCGCCACCACCTCGAACACGGTGGCGAGCTCGCCGGTCGGGTCGCCTCCGAGGCAGAACGTCCGGGTCATGTCCGACCGGTAGCCGTCGTACACGGCCCCGAAGTCGACCACCACCGGGTCGCCGGGACGCAGCACCCGTGGTCCGGGTCGGGCGTGCGGCTTGGCCGAATTGTCCCCCGATGCGACGATGGTCTCGAACGCCCGGTCCTCGGCGCCGAGCACCCGCATGGCGTGGTCGAGGGCGGCGGCGAACCCGGCCTCGGTGAGCTGCTCCCCCCGCCCGGATCCGGCGTCGGCCAGCAGGTGCAACACCGAACCGAGCGCGGCGTCGGCGATGGCGGCCGCCCGCTCCATCCGGGCCACCTCGCCGGCGTCCTTCACCTCACGCAGGGCCTCGACCACCCCGTGGGTCGGCACCAGGCGCCGGGGGGCGAAGGCCGTCTCCCACGACCGCACGGCGGACCAGCTGACGTGCACCGCCTCCAGTCCGAGCACCCCGGCGTCCCCGGCCGCCTCGGCCAGGGCCTCGCGCTGGGTGCTCACCCCGCCGATGCGGATGTCCACGTCGCCGGCACCGGCCGCAGCCAGCTGCTCGGCGGCCTGGGTCCGGTACCGGCCGTCGGACGTGAGCAGGGCGCGCTGCCCCGTCACCAGCAGCACCCCGGCCGATCCGGTGAATCCGGTCAGCCAGCGGATGTTGGCCGGATCGGTGACGAGCAGCCCGTCCGGTCGCCCCTCGTCGGTCTCCACCGCCTCGAGCGCGGCTCGGGTCCGGTCGATTCGACCGGTCACGGCGAGCGGCGGCAGCGCCTCGGTACCCGGCGCCCCGCGCATCGCGGTGCTCACTGGCGGCCGGCGAGCAGCCGCGCCGCTGCCTCCACCGCCAGGGGGTAGCCGAGTCCCTTGAACCCGGCGATGCAGCCGTCGGCCACCGGTGCGATGGTCGAGGTATGCCGGAACGGCTCGCGGGCCGCCGGGTTGGAGAGGTGGAGCTCGACGACCACGCCGTCGTAGGCGGCCAGCGCGTCGTGAAGCGACCACGACGTATGGGTCAACGCCGCAGCGTTGATCACGATGGCCACGGTGCGGCCCCGGGCGCCGTGGACCGCCTCGATCAGGTCGCCTTCGTGGTTCGACTGGACGTGCTCGAGGTCGTACCCGAGGGCCTCGGCCGTGGCCCGGGCAGCGGCCACGTGGTCGTCCAGGGTCTCCCGGCCGTAGACGTCCGGCTCCCGCTCACCCAGGAGGTCGAGGTTCGGCCCCGAGATCAGCAGCAGCAGCCCGTTCGCACTCATGACCGTCCTCCGGACTGCCTCATGCCGACCCGCCGTCGGGTGTCGGCTCCATGTCCGCCAGGGTAGCGACCACGTCGGCCCGGTCGACGCCACGCACGACCTCGACACCGGCCGGGCCGTCCAGCACGAAGGTCAGGTCGCCCTGGGCCTTCTTGTCCCGGCCCATGAACCCGAGGAGCCGCTCGGGGTCGACTCCCCCGGGCAGGCCGGTCGCCAGGTCGAACTCCCCCACCACCCGGCGGTGGTGGGCCACGCGGGTGTCGTCGATCCGGCCGAGTCGCCGGGCGAGCAGCGCGGCGTAGACGAGGCCGACGGCAACGGCCTCGCCGTGGCGCAGGTCGGGGCCCCCGTCGTCGAAGGCCGAGGCCTCGAGGGCGTGGGCCAGGGTGTGACCGTAATTGAGGAGCATGCGGCGGTCGCCCTCACGCTCGTCGGCGGACACGACCGACGACTTGATGGCGGCACACCGGGCCACCTGGTCCTCGATCGCCAGGTCGGCCGTGGGCGGGCCACCGAGCGCGGTCGAGATCCCGAGGAGCGCGTACTTGGCCACTTCGCCCCGGCCGGACGCCCACTCGCGGGGCGGCAGGGTGGCCAGGACCGCCGTGTCGCACAGCACGGCGCTCGGCTGCCAGAAGGCGCCCACCAGGTTCTTGCCCTCGGGGATGTTGACGCCCGTCTTACCCCCGATGGCGGCGTCGACCTGGCCGAGTAGCGAGGTCGCCACATTGAGGTAGGCGGTGCCCCGGTGGAACGACGCGGCGGCAAAGCCTGCGAGATCGGTGACCACGCCCCCACCCACGGCGACGACCACGTCGGCCCGGCTCAACCCTGATCGCGCGAACCGGCGGCACAGCTCTTCGACCACGGCGAGCGACTTTGCCGACTCGCCGTCGGGGACGGTGACGACCTCGTGGTCGAGACCGGGGTCGACGGCGACGTCGATGCCCTGCTGCGTCACCACCACGGCGCGGCGGGCACCGGGGACCGTCTCGGCGACGACGCGAGCGAGCTCGTGGCGCACGCCGTCTCCGACCAGCACCTCGTAGGAGCGGTCGGCCAGTTCGACGGGCACGACGCGGGTCACGCCGTGCACCCCGTCGGGCACGCCGTCACGGTCGGCTCCGGGCGAACGCGGTGGCGGCCAGGATCCGGTCGACGACGGTGGACGAATCGAGGTCGTCGACGTCGACGACCACGTCCGCCACCTCGCCGTAGAGCGGGCGCCGGACGGCGTCGAGCTCGGCCAGCGCCGCAGCCGGGTCGTCCCCGATCAGTGGCCGTCCCGCCCCGTCCCCCACCCGGGCGGCCAGAGTGCCCGGTTCGGCCCGCAGCCACACCACCGCGCCGGCCGTGGCGAGCAGCCGGCGGTTCGCCGGGTCCAGGACGGAGCCGCCGGCGGCCGACACCACCGCCGGGTCGCCGGCGGACAGTGCATCGGCCAGCGCACGGGACTCCTCGGCCCGGAACGCCTCCTCGCCGCGGGCGGCGAACAGCTCGGCAACGCTCGATCCGGTCGTGGCCTCCACCATGGCGTCCGAGTCGAGGAACCGCCAGCCCAGGCGGGCCGCCAGCTGCCGTCCCACCGTCGTCTTTCCGGCGCCCATCATGCCGACCAGTACCACCCGGTCAGCCATCGGTCAGCGGACGGACCGCAGAGGGGGTCTCGCCGAGCGACGCCAGGTAGGAGGCGTAGTTGCGCCGGAATTCGTCGACCGAGTCGCCACCGAACTTGCGCAACGCCTCGGAGGCGAGCACGAGGGCCGTCATCGTCTCGGCGACGACGCCCATGGCCGGCACTGCCGTCACATCGGTGCGCTCCTTGAACGACACGGTCGACTCCTTGGTCACCACGTCGACCGTGCCGAGGGTGGGCCGGTTGAGCGAGGCGAGCGGCTTCATCGAGAGCCGGGCCACGATCGGCGACCCTGTGCTCATGCCACCTTCGATACCGCCGGCCCGGTGGGTGTCGCGGACGTAACCGCCGCCCATCAGCGCGGTGGCCCGCTCCGACTCGTCGGCCGCCGGGTCGACCACGCGGATGGCGTCGTGGGCCTCGGAGCCGAGCAGGCCGGCCACCTCGGTACCCTCGCCGATCTCCACGGCCTTGACGGCCTGGATGCTCATCAGCGCCTGGGCCAGGAGCGCGTCGAGCCGCCGGTCCCAGTGGACATGGCTGCCGAGCCCGACCGGCACGCCGTGTGCCACCACCTCGGCCACCCCGCCGAGCGAGTCGCCGGCCTTGGCGGCCGCCTTGATCGCCCCGATCATCTCCCGTTCGGCCTTCGGGTCGGCGCATCGCACCTGCGACCCGTCGATCCGGGCCAGGTCGGCGATGACGGGCAGCGTCCCGGGCTCCGCCTTGGCCCCGCCCACCTGGACGATGTGGCTCAGAACGTCGACGCCGATCTGGCCGAGTAGGAGCTTGGCCACCGTGCCGGCGGCCACCCGTGCCGCCGTCTCGCGTGCCGAGGCCCGCTCCAGCACGTCCCGTGCGTCGTCGAGGCCGTACTTCAGCATTCCGGCCAGGTCGGCGTGCCCGGGTCGCGGCTGGGTCAGGACCTTGGAGGGGAGCCCGGGGGCGGGTGACATCTCCACCTCCCACTTCGGCCACTCCGTGTTCAGGATCTCGATGGCGATCGGGGACCCGAGGGTACGGCCGTGGCGGATCCCACCCAGCAGGCTGATCTCGTCGACCTCGAAGCGCATGCGCGGTCCGCGCCCGAACCCGAGCCGGCGACGGGCGAGCCCCCGTTGGATGTCCTCGGCGGTGACCAGCAGGCCGGCCGGCACACCCTCGAGGATCACCACGAGGGCGCGTCCGTGGGACTCTCCGGCGGTCAGGTAGCGCAGCATCCGGTCAAATCTACTCGGCGTGCCCGCAGGCCCCGCTGGTGACGGGTCGGGTCGGCTCAGCCGGACACATGGAAGACGTGCCGGACCAGGGGTGCACCCCACAGGATGGCGACTGTCGCGCCGACGCAGAGTGCGGGGGCGAAAGGGATCCGGGTCTTCCGGCCCGATCCCGAGCCCACCATCAGGACCAGTCCGAACACGAGCCCGAGGACGAAGCCCACCAGGAAGGCCAGGTACGCTTCGAGGAGGCCCAGGTAGCCGACGGTGACGCCGATGACCCCGGCCAGGCGCACGTCGCCGAAGCCCATCCCCCGCGGCACGAAGAACCAGATGGCGAAGAACACGGCGAAGGCACCGAGCCCGGCGCCGGCTGCATCGACCAGGGGGCGCCAGGCGCCGAGGTGGGCCGAGACGAGTACCAGCAGCGGCACGATGAGTGCCAGGGCGCCGTAGAGGATCTGGCGGGGCACCAGTCGGTGGGTCAGGTCGGTCACCGACACGGTGACGGCTGCGGCCAGGAACACCCAGTAGGGCAGGACCAGTAGCAGGCTCGCCTCGTGGCCGTGCACGGTGAGCCGGTCGGCGGCCAGGCCGAACAGGATCCCGGTGATCACGCCCGCACCGATCATCCGGGGCAGCGAGCGCCCTTCGGGCAGGAGGTGACGAACCGGTGCGGCCCCGTCGGGCGCCGCCTCCTGGTCCGCGTCGGCGACCGGAGTCGCAGTGACGGCGTCGAGTTCGGGCACGGGCAGCGGCGCCGACCCCCGTCTGGTCGCGTCCACCGTCGCCGGCCCGGTCGCCTCGTCGGCACGGCGCGCCGCCCGCTCGAGTCGGCGCCGCTCCTCCGCCACCCGACTCCGGCTGGCCAGCCGCTGACCCACCGGGTCGAGAACGATGCCCGCGGCGATCCCGACGGCGGTGCCGGCATCGACGAAAAGGGCGTGCACGCCGTGCAACGTACTGGACGGGCTGCGCCGGACGGGGCATCGTGGTCGACCATGGACACCAGGACGCTTGCACTCGACGTCCCCGGCGGTTCGATGCCGCTCTACGAGGCCCGGCCCGACGGCACGGCCCGGGGCGCGGTCGTCGTCATTCAGGAGGCGTTCGGCGTCAACGGGCACATCGAGGACGTCACCCGACGGTTCGCCGAAGCCGGCTACCACGCCGTCGCCCCCCACCTGTTCCACCGCACGGGCTCGCCCGCCTTCGGCTACGAGGACTTCGCCGTCGTGGTCCCCCACGTCATGGCCCTCAGCGACACGGACCTGCTGTCCGACGTCGAGGGGGCCGTCACCCATCTCCACGGTGCCGGGTGGTCGGACCGCCAGATCGGGGTCGTCGGATTCTGCATGGGAGGCCGGGTCACGTTCCTGGTGGCCGGGAGCCTCCCCCTCGGGGCGGCGGTCGGCTTCTACGGCGGAGGGATCGTGAAGGGACGCACGGAGACGATGCCGTCACTCCTACCGCTCGTCACTGGGATGCGCACGCCGTGGCTGGGGCTCTTCGGCGACGCCGACCCGGGCATCCCCGTCGACGAGGTCGAGCAGCTGCGGGACGAGCTCACTGCCGGCGCCCACGTCGACACGGCGATCGTCCGCTACCCCGGCGCCGAGCACGGGTTCCACTGCGACGCCCGGGCCTCCTACGACGAGGCCGCCGCCACCGACGCCTGGGCGCGCACGCTCGGCTGGCTCGACGGCCACCTGGCCCCCGCCGGGTGAGCCGGCCGAGGCGCCTGCGGGCGACGACCTGGGTTCAGACCTCCCGGTGCATGCGGAGGCCGGGTCCGAGCTCGGTGACCGTGCCAGCGTCTACGGCGAACCCGACCGCCTCGTAGAAGGCGAGGGCGTGCGGGTTGGCGTCGACCATGACCCGACCGGCTCTGGTGGACAGGGCGAAGGCGAGGACGTCGTCGATCAGCAGTCGCCCGATGCCCCGACGCATCGAGTCCGGGCCGACGAACAGGTCCTCGAGTTCGAGGTCCGGACCGGAAGGGACCGTGGTGGCGAACCCGAGTGCCGTTCCGTCCCGACCGTCCACGGCCACCCGGCAACGGGCGGGTGCTCCGGGCGGGCCCGACCACTCGAGCGCATCCGGATGGGCCAGCAGGGCCGCCCGGTCGTCGTCGTTGGACAGCGACGCGCTCCGGAACAGACTGGCGAGCTCGGCTGCGTCGGCCAGCGACGCGTCGCGGACCAGGTACTCGCGCATCGGGAGCCGCGTGCTGCGTCCCGATGGACCGGCTCAGGCCGGCTGGTAGTAGGGGTTGGTCCCGTCGGCGTGATCGGTGACGTCCACCACGTTGGCGATCTCGGGGATGGCCTCGCGGAGGATGACCTCGATGCCCTGGGACAGGGTGGCCTTGGCCATGCCGCATCCCTGGCACCCCCCGCTCAGGCGGAGGTAGACCGAGAGGTCCTCGACGGCCACCAGGTCGGCACGTCCACCGTGGGAGGCGATGCTGGGGTTCACCTGCTCCTCGAGCACGGACACCACCCGGGCGGCGAACGGGTCGGACAGGTCGACCTCGGGGACGGAGGCCAGTCCGGCGAGCGTCGGGGCCGTCGGCGTGTTCGGGTTGACGACGACCAGGCCTCCCTCGCCCGATGCATCGGTCACGAAGTCGAGGCTGGCGCCCTGGAGCTTGCCTACGCTGGTCGACGGGATGACGACCGGGAGCTGGGCGTCGGGCTGCACCACGTCTCCGTCCCCGGCGTCGGAGATCGCCTGGAAGTACATGTCGTAGGCGTAGGCACCATCGGTCTCGCCGGAGATCTCGAGCCACAGGGCGAGCGTGTCCGACTCGGCCTCGTTGGCCAGCACCTCGAGCACCGTGGCGCGGGCCTCAGGGGTGATCGTCAGCACGGGGGCGATGTCCTCACGGTCTTCACTCATGCCTGTCATCATAAGGGCGTGTCCCCCTCCCACAAGCACGTGCCCGACGACGCCCACGAGTGGGTCAGCTTCGACGACCCCGACGAGGAGCGCACCTGGCTGTTCGACGTGACCTTCCTGGCCAGCGGATGGACGTGCATCTTCGGCAACGGCTGCCAGGGCGTTCTGACCGGCCCGGCCGAGGAGCTCGTCCAGGGATGCTGCTCCTACGGGGCGCACTTCACCGACCAGGCGGATGCCGACAAGGTGGCGGCCGTGGCCAAGACCCTCGGACCCGACGTCTGGCAATTCCACGCCAAGGGCCGCAAGGGCGTCGTCAAGAAACTGTCCGACGGTGACCTCGGCACGCGCCTGGTCGACGGGGCCTGCATCTTCCTCAACCGCCCCGGATTCGGCGCCGGCGCCGGTTGCGCCCTCCATATCGAGGCCGAGGCGCGCGGGGTGAGCCATGTCGAGCTCAAGCCCGAGGTCTGCTGGCAGCTTCCCTTGCGGCGCGAGGACGAGACGGCACCCGACGGCCGGGTCACATCGGTCGTGCGGCAGTGGGACCGGCGTCACTGGGGTGACGGCGGTGCGGAGTTCCACTGGTGGTGCACCGAGGCGCCCGAGGCCTTCACCGGCCACGACCCGGTGTACCGGACCATGCGGACCGAACTCGAGACGATGGCGGGCAGGAAGGTCTACAAGCGCCTGGCCGCCTACCTCGACGAGCGCACGGGGACCTCGGTCCGGGTGGCGCTGCTCCCCCACCCGACCGTCAGGCGGTGAACCGGGGCGCCGCCTACTCGGCCAGCGGGTCGTCCTCGTCGGCCGACGCGGTGGGCGGAGCGGTGCCCAGGATCTCGTCGTAGTCGTCCTCGGTTGCGAGGCACCAGGAGGCGTGCTTGTCCTCCGGCTCCGCACCGCACTCGGGGCACCGCCTGCTGGCGGTCGCAACGGACCGTTTCAGGCTGCGCGCCTCCTCGAAGCGGCGATGGCGTCCCTTCTTCACGAGACCAACTCCTTGCCCCACCAGGGTGGACTGTTCCCGGCGCACGGCGCGGCCGGGTCACCACCAGAGAACGATGCACCGAGTGTAGTGCCACCTCTCCGCGGTCGTGGCACCACCTGCGCCTGCGGACAGGACAGCTACAGTCGAAACCGTGCCCGAAGAATTCGATCCCCAGGAGATGGTCGCCCGCTTCAGGGCCCGGGCCGAGGCGGTCCGCAACCGGGGGCTGCCGCCCATCGAGGGGCCCGACCGCCAGCGGTTCATCGAGCAGGCCCAGGTCGACTTCATGGACTACGCCATGCTGGGCGATTCCGAGGCGTCGATCGAGGACGGTGTGCTCGTCTTCCGGGTCGACCTGCGACCGCCATCCGCCGACGCCGACGCCTGAGCACTCCGGGTGGGAACACCCCCGACCCTTCGGCCCGGCCCCGAGGCGCGACCCGGTCAGCCCCCGTAGTTCATCCGGGTGTCCTCCATCGACAGGACGGCGTCGTCCCCACCGGTCGGGGCCGTCATCCGCTCCGACTCGCCGACGGCGACCACCTCGCCCACCACCAGCACGTGGCTCGCCGCACCCGATGCCCCGTCGGCGTCCCACTGCTGCACCGACCGTACCGAGCAGGCCAGCCAGGCCACGGCGGCCACCAGGACCGGCAGCCCGCCGGCCACCTCGACGACGGGCTCCCCCTGGAGGGACCGCACGACACCGGCGTCATCGACCTCGACATCGCGGACCGGCCTCACGAACCGTCGCACGAGGGCGCGCTCGGAGCGGGCGAGCAACGACACCGAGAACGAGCCGCCCTCCTCGACCAGCCGGCGGGTCAGGGAGTCGGACTCGACGCCGACCGCTACGAGCTTGGGCGACGTGGCCACCTGCATCACCCAGTTGCACGTCATGAGGTTGCGCTGGTCGCCGGCCCGGCTGCCCACGATGAAGAGGCCGGTGGGCATCGCCCACAGGACGCGGCGGCGCAGCCGGTCGAACCCGTCGGCGTCGCCGACGTCCGGGTCCACCCCTACCCTGCTCACGAGCCCCCTCCGAACGGATCGCCGTTGCCCTGGGGGGCGGTGGTCGCCGTCGTCGGCGTGTGCCCCGTCACCGACTCGACGTGCTGGACGGCGGTGGCCAGCAGGTCGACCAGCTTGGTGCGCTCGGCGGCCGACCGGGCCAGGAGCCGGGCATCGCCAGACGCCCCGTTGTAGCAGTCGTCGCCCGCGGCGGTGGCATCCATGTAGGCCGAGTTCAGCTCGTTGGTCAGCTGTTCGTCGGGGGCCGGCAGGTTGCCGATGGCGGACTGTGCCTCGTTGCTGAGCAGCGCGCACACCTCGCGGATGGCGGCGGCCGAATTGTGCTTCCCGATCGCCAGGTCCACGTTGCGCGACGCGACTTCCACGTTACCGATGCCCGAGCCCCCGCCACCGTTCATCCACGTCGTCACCCGTTGGGCAGGAGTGCCGGACTGCTCCTGGCCGGCGCATCCACCGAGCGTCGCAACGGTCACCACGGCCAGACCGGCCACGAGCACCCGTCCGGTACTGCACAGGCGCTGCGGAGCGGGGGCCCGCCGCCGGGCGCCGGTCATCAGGCGGGGTAGCCGGTCCAGTCAGGGCGCCACGCCGGGTCGAGCTGACGCAGGAACTGGGCGCAGCGCTCCTCCTCGGCGTGCTCGCCGATGGACCCGGCCGCCGAGCGCAGGCCGTCCAGGCACCGCAGGAACCCGCGGTTCGACGCGTGGGACCACCGCACCAGGCCCGAGCCCTTCCAGCCGCTGCCCCGCAGGGCGTCGAGACCCCGGTGGTAGCCCACGCGGAAGCAGGCGTAGGCCTCGACGTCGTCCCGGGCCAGCGAGCCGAGGGCGGCCCACGCGTCGAGCGAGGTCGGGTGGGCCCGGACCACGTCGGACACGGCGTGCCGGCGGCGCTCCCCCGGCTGGGCGAGCGCGTCGCTCAGGGCCGTGCGGACGGCGTCCGGCTCGTCCCCGAGGACCGTCTCGGGGAGCCCGGTGGTCAGCCGGACCGCGGACACGTCGGCGTGGTCACCGGGAGCGCTCATGGCCGTCAGTGTAGGACCCGCCCGGCGCGCCTCCCTCGCGCCCGGACGTGCCGGAAGGTGTCCCGGCCTTCCCTGGGGCCGGTCCCCGCAACTGGCGGTCGGCTGCCTGGGCCTCGACTTCGAGCAGGTGAAGGAGGCGTGGCAGCACGGCACGCTCGATCAGGCGTCCGAGCCCGGGCACGGCCACGGTGAACTCGCCGTCGAAGCGCAGCAGGGTGGGGCCGCCGGCGTCCTCGAGGGCGAACGTCCCCCGGCCGTGAAGGTGCCTCGGGTCGACGTCGGCCTCGAACCGGAACGTCCCGGCGGCGGTGTCCCGGTCGACCTCGAGCTCCTGGGTCCAGGTCAGGCGGTCCCGTCCGAGCAACCGCACGGCGGCCGGGTCCACGCTCCCCTCGAAGGTGTAACGGAGCCGCACGACGGCTCGCCGGCCCTCGATCCGGGTGCCGAGCACCTCGGGACGACCCAGATCGGGCAGGTCCAGGCCCAGGTAGAACGACGGATCGGCCAGGAGGTCGACGATCGCGGCGCGCGATGCGGCGAAGCGGCGGTCGACCCGGAAGCGCACGGGCCCATCGTGCCACGGGACCGCAGCGGGGCCGCCGCCGCCGATGCCGTGGTCGTGGTCGATGCCGGCACTGTCCCGCGTGGGACGAGAGGGCCGCCCTCAGCCGAACCGGACGAGGTGGTGGTCCTTCTTGCCCCGGCGCAGCACGAGGTAGCGGTCGGCGATGACGTCGGCCGGCGTGAGCCGGCGGGTCACGTCGTCCTCCCGGGCGTTGTTCACGTAGGCCCCACCCTGGCCGACCGTGGTCCGGGCCTGGCTCCTCGAGCCGACGAGGCCCGTCTCGGCCAGGAGGTCGACCAGGAGCGCGCCCCCGCCCTCCAGCCGGGTGCGGGCCAGGTCGGTCGACGGCGCGTCGGCGAAGACGTCGAGCAGGGTGCGCTCGTCGAGCCCGGCGAGCGCACCGCCGAAGAGGGCGGCCGCGGCGTGCTCGGCCCGCGCCGTCTCGTCTGCCCCGTGCACGAGCGTGCAGACCTCACGGGCCAGGACCCGGTGGGCCTCCCGGCGCTCGGGGTGCTCGGCCGTCGCCTCGTCGAGGGCGTTCAGCTCCTCGTGGGGCAGGAAGGTGAAGTAGCGGAGGTAGGTGCCGACCATGGCGTCCTCGCTGCGCAGGAAGAACTGGTGGAGCTGGTACGGCGACGTGCGGGTGGCGTCGAGCCACACCGTGCCCGACTCGGTCTTGCCGAACTTGGTGCCGTCGGACTTCAGGACCAGCGGCGAGGTCAGCCCGAAGGCCTCGGCCCGGCGCACCTTCCGGATCAGTTCGATGCCCATGGTGATGTTGCCCCACTGGTCGCTCCCGCCGATCTGGAGTGTGCAGCCGAATTCGTCGTGGAGCTGGAGGAAGTCGTAGGCCTGCAGGAGCATGTAGCTGAACTCGGTGTACGAGATGCCCTGATCGGCCCGCGTCAGCCGGGACCTCACCGAGTCCTTCGCCACCATCTGGTTGACCGTGAAGTGCTTGCCCACGTCGCGCAGGAACGTGAACAGCGACATGGGCCTCAGCCAGTCGGCGTTGTCGACGAGGACGGCGCCCGAGTCGCCCCTGGCGCCCCCGAAGTCGACGAAGCGGGCGAGCTGGCTCCGGATGCCGGCCAGGTTCGCCCCGAGCTGCTCCTCGGTGAGCAGCGAGCGCTCCTCGGACTTGCCGCCGGGGTCGCCGACGAAGCCGGTGCCACCGCCGGCCAGCGCGATGGGACGGTGCCCGGCATCCTGGAACCGGCGGAGCGTGCACAGCTGCAGGAGGCTGCCGACGTGGAGGCTGTCGGCCGTCGGATCGAAGCCGGAATACAGGGTGACGTGCCCGGCGGCGAGGCGGTCGGCGAGCGCCGGGTCGGTCATCTGGTGGATCAACCCCCGGAAGCGGAGGTCCTCGACGAAGTCGGCCATGCCACAGCCTGCCATGCCGTCGGCCCGCAGCCTGACGCTACGATCGCCGCACCGGCTGCCACCGCGGCCGCCGGGGCAAGGGTGAGGACCCATGGTGAACCCGTATCTCGAAGGCAACTTCGCGCCCGTTCTCGAGGAGCGGACCGACGACCACGACCTCGAGGTCACCGGGGTCGTGCCACCCGACCTCGAGGGTCGTCTGCTCCGCAACGGGCCGAACCCGGTGACGACACCCGCCGACCCGGCCGACTACCACTGGTTCACCGGCGACGGGATGATCCACGCAATCGGTCTCGGTGGGGGCAGGGCCACCGGCTACCGCAACCGCTGGGTGCGCACCCGCCACCTGGCCACCGAGGTGGCGACCGTGCCACCCCGCGGTCCGATCGAGCCGATCGACGGGCCGGCCAACACCCACGTGATCCGCCACGCCGGCACCACGCTCGCCCTGGTCGAGTCCGGCTTCCCCCACGCACTCTCCCCGGACCTCGACCGGGCCCGGGTGCACGACTTCGACGGTTCGCTGTCGTCGCCCATGACCGCCCACCCGAAGCTGGATCCCGACACCGGCGAGCTGGTGTTCTTCGGGGTCGATCTCTTCGGGCCGCCGTTCCTCCGCTACCACGTCGTCGACGCCGCAGGGCAGCTGACCACTACCGAGGCGATCGACGTCCCTCGGGCCACGATGATGCACGACTTCGGACTGACGGCCTCCCGGGCCGTCTTCCTCGACCAGCCCGTCGTCTTCGACCTCGCCCTGGCGTCCGAGGGCCGGTCGATGCCCTTCCGGTGGGCGCCGGGGGCCGGATCGAGGGTCGGCGTGCTGCCCCGGGGCGGGCGGGGCTCGGACGTCCGGTGGATCTCGATGGACCCGAGCTACGTCTTCCACGTGGTCAACGCCTTCGACGACGCCGACCGGACCGTCATCGACGTCGTCCGCTACGACTCGGTCTTCGACACCGAGCCCGGGGAGGTCCTCACCCGGTCGCTCCCCTCGCTCCATCGTTGGACGATCGACCCGGCAGGCAACCGGGTCCTCGAGCAGCGCCTCGACGACATCCCGGTCGAGTTCCCGCGGATCGATCCGGCCGTCGCCGGCCTGCCCCACCGCTACGCGTACACCGTGCAGATCGGGAAGGACCCCGAGCGGCCGGCCTACGAGGGTCTCGTCAAGTACGACCTTGCCCGCGACGAGGCCGTCCGCTTCGTCCCGGGCCCGGGACGGATGCCCGGTGAGCCGGTCTTCGTGCGCGCCGCCGACGGCGCAGCCGAGGACGAGGGCTGGGTGCTGTCGGTCGTCTTCGACGCCACCCGGGGCGCGAGCGACCTGGTGATCCTCGACGCCACGTCCTTCGCCGGCCCGCCGGTGGCGACCGTGCATCTGCCGGCCCGGGTACCGTTCGGGTTCCACGGTTCGTGGGTCCCGTCCGACTCCTGAGCGTCGTCCACCGGGCACCTCCACGGTGCGGGCACCCGGGATCCCGAGCCACCGGGGTGACACCAGGTCTCCGTCCGTCCGTGGAAAACTGGTGGCGCACCACCGGGGCACAGGACCCCGGCTCCGCCGGCCGGGCCGAACGCCCGGGGCGCCCGCACCCCGACAGCACCGCCTGACCCGACGACCTTGGCACCAGACGACACCACACCGCGCCCGCCCCGCCCGACCGGCCGGCCCGCGCCACACGCGACCGGCCGCCCGCGGGGGACCACCCCGGGATCGAGCCGGGGATCCATGCCCTTCTCCGGTCCGATCCTCGGCGGCGAGGTCGCCATCCCCTCCCGTCGCGAGCTCCGCAGGTCCCGCAGGAGACGTCGCAGCGCGGGCCAGCGGATCCTGCGGTGGCTGGTGATCCTGGTGGCCGTCCTCCTCGTGGTCGTCGTGGGCGCCTACGGCTACTACCGCTACCTGTGGGCCCAGGTGGCCTCGGCCCCGTGCGCCACGTGCGTGGCCGCGGCCAGCGGCGCCCCCTACAACATCCTGCTCATCGGCTCGGACAGCCGCTCCGGTGAGAGCGCCGCCCAGGCGCAGCAGTTCGGGTCCGTCCAGGCGGCCGGGGGCCAGCGCTCGGACACCCTGAAGATCGTCCACGTCGACCCCGGCGCCGGCACCGCCTCGACCCTGTCGATCCCCCGCGACACGTTCGTCACCATCACCGGGCTGCCGGCCAATTCGCAGCTCGCCACGCGGAACAAGATCAACGCCGCCTTCTCGGGCGGGCCCGACGCCGTGGTCCAGACGGTCGAGAACACGTTCGGCATCCCGATCGCCCACTACATCGTCATCAACTTCTTCGGCGTGCAGGACGCGGTCAACGCGCTCGGCGGGATCTCGCTCGACTTCCCGTATCCGGCGCGGGACCGCGACTGCTCCACCGGCACCTGCTACAACAACTCCGGCCTCGACATCCCGACCGCCGGCTGCCAGGTACTGAGCGGCTCGATGGCCCTCAATCTGTCGCGGTCCCGCTACTACCAGTACTACGCGAACGGCTCCTGGCACTCGGACCCGACCTCGGACCTCGGGCGGATCCAGCGCCAGAACCTGGTGATCGCCGCCGCCCTCAACAGGGCCAAGTCGACCTACAACCCGCTGCGCCTCAATTCGCTCCTGTCCTCCGTGGTCCACGACTTCTCGAAGGACGACAACCTGTCGGCCTCGGACCTGCTGGGACTGGCCGAGCGCTACCACGCCTTCTCCGGGTCGTCGCTGCTGTCGTACACGCTTCCCACGGCCGGGGCGGTGTCCTCCTACGCCGGTGACGTCGAGGTCGTCCAGCCCGATGCCGCCGCGGCCACGATCAGCCAGTTCCTCGGCGGACCGTTCGGGACGATCGTGACGCCTCCCGTCAACCAGTACGGCAACCCGCTCACCCTGACGGTCCCGACGACGACGACCACCGTGCCGGTGGCAGCCGCGACGCCGGCCGCCTCGCCGGGGTCGGCGTCGCGCGGCACGACCCCGGCGGCCACTCCTGGTACCGCAACACCGTCCTACGACCCGACCCCCTGCTGAACCGCGCCAACGGCCCGGGGGCCAGTCGACTCAGGGCGTCGAGATCGACCGCCACGACCGGGCCAGGCGCACGACCCCCCACCCGGCCACGACGGAGGCCGCCACCAGCAGTGACTCGACGGTGACCAGAGTGCGCGGCCACGGCGAGGGGTGCGTGCCGGGGGCGGTCCCGACCAGGTACGACGGTGCGACCCGCGCCATCGCACCCCACCACACGGCGACCGCGACGGCGAGGGACGCTGTCACTGCGGCCACGACCACGGCCAGCGCCGCCTCGAACCGCAGCACCCGAGGCCCCAGCTCGAGCCGGCGGGCCCACCCGATCCCCGCGGCCGTCCACAGGGTGAGGCTCACCACGGCGAGCACGGCCCAGGTGGCGAAGGCACCCGTGTAGGCGCCGTCGGCACCGTTGCGCTGGGCCGCGTCGAGATGGTGGGCCCAAGCGGCCAGGGGCGCCATCGCAGCGGCGGTGATCCCGGTGACCACGACGGCCCGGACAAGTAGTCCCCGGACCGACGCCCACCCTCCGCTCCAGAGGTGTGTCACCGCAGCGGGGAGCGCCGCCACCACACCGGCGACCATCGATGCGGCGCCCATCGTCCCCAGCACGACTACGGCGGCGAACGCACCGCGGGCCGTGGCCAGGGTACCTGTAGGTGCCGCCCCGGCGAAGTGCTCCGAGGTCTTGGCGAATCCGGCGCCGGCCACGACGGCCGCCCCCCACGCTGCGAGCACGACCAGCGCCCCGGCCCGGACCCGGTCCGACGCCGGACGGGATTCGCCCACCAGTCCGCCGTCCCTGGCCCGCTCCGCCAGTCCCGCCCGGGCCAGCGACACGCGCAGCCGCACGGTCGGTCGCGCCCCGTCGAGCTCGTCCTCGACGAATGCCGCGAACTCGTCGCCATAGCGCCGGCGCCACGCGTCCGGGTACCACCGGAGCAGCCGCGCCACGCCCCGGCGCCCGTCCTCCCGACCGCCATCCCGACCGTCCGTCACCCGACCGTCCCCAGCCGGGTGCCGAGGCGTGCCGCTCCGACGTCGGCGATCCGGCGCATGTCGGCCACCGCATCGGCCAGCGCCGCAGTCCCCGCCCCGGTGATCCGGTAGGGGCGGCGCCGCTCCTCGGCGTCGAGCGGCTCGATCAGCCCGCGTTCCTCCAGCCGCGTGATGGCGCCGTACAGGGCGCCGGGCCCGAGGTGGACCCCAGCGAACGACTCGATGTCCTTGGCCAGTGCATGACCGTGTTTGGCGCCGGCCGCCAGGCTGGTCAGGATCAGGACGGGTGGGTCGTTGGGCCGACGGAGGCCGGCCTGCCGGGGATTCGCCATGCCGTGAAGTTACTACGTATTACGTAGCATCGCAAGCCGTAGTAGCGCCCTCAGCCGTCGACGGCAGCTACGACGGCGGCGTTGATCCGGTCGTGGGCGGCCACGTTCGCCGCCCGGTCGGGCAGCCGCACCCGTACGACCGTCCGGCCGCCCTGCGCCGCGGCGCGTCCCAGTGCGGAAGCGAGCGCGTCGCTGCCGGCGTCTTCGTCGATCTCCTCGACGGCCCACCCGAACCCGGCGGCCACCGAGGCGACGTCCGGGCCCTGGGGCGTCCCGAACAGCCGCTCGAAGGTGCCGTCGTCGAGGCCGGTCGCCGGCGGGAGGAACGAGAAGATCCCACCGCCGCCGTTGTCGGCCACCACCACGGTGAGCGGGGCGACCTCGCCGACGGGCCCCACCAGGGCCGACACGTCGTGCAGGAAGGCGAGGTCCCCGACCAGTGCGACCGTCGGTCCGGTGGCCAGGGCCACGCCGAGCGCGGTGGACACCACGCCGTCGATGCCGTTGGCGCCCCGGTTGGCGTACACGATCGGATGATCGGCCCGGGGTGCGCCGAACGCCTCGACGTCCCGTACGGGCATGGACGACGAGACCACGAGCCGGGACCCCTCGGGCAGGTCCCGCACCAGCCGGTGGGCGAGGGCCGGCTCGGACCATCCGGCGTTCCCCCCGAGCGACCCGTCGATGACGGCCCTCGCCCGGGCCTCGGCCTTCCCCCACTCGGCCGACCACGGTCCGGCCGCGCCGCCGTGCCGCCCCACCGCCTCGACCAGCGCCTCGCACAGCAGTGTCGGATCGCAACGCACCAATCGGACCGCCGACCGCTCGGGATCGGGCCACGCGCCGGCCGGGTCGACGACCACCCGAGTCGCACCCGAAAGGAAGGTCGTGACCACCTTGGAGGCCCATCGCCCCCCCAGCACGAACACGGTGTCCGGTCGGTGGGCGGCGGCGAAGGCAGGGGCGCGCAGGATCCCGTCGGCCGCAGCCACCACGGTCCCGGCGCCGGGGCACCGCAGCCCCGACCGGGGGTCGGCCAGCACCGGCCACCCCAGTGCCTCGGCCAGCCGACGGACCGCGGTCGGGTCACCGCAGCCCGCCCCGGCCACGATGAGGCCGCGGGACCCCGGGACGATCCCGGCCGACCTCACCAGGTCCTCCGCCACCGAGCCGGCCGGCTGCACCGGAGCTGCGTCGACGAGGTGCCAGGGCGCACCTCCCGACCGCCCGACGGGGACCCCACCGGCACCGGCGTCACCCAGCAGCGGCTCGCGGAACGGAAGGTTGAGGTGGACCGGACCCGGCCCGAGCGGTCCGGCCACCGCCTCGGCCACGGCACGCGAACCGATCGAGCGCCACGACGGCCGGGACGCCTCGTCGGGGACACCGGGGTCGACGGACCAGCGGACAGCACGGCCGTAGAGGTGGGTCTGGTCGATGGTCTGGGGCGCCCCGACGTCGCGCAGCTCCGGCGGGCGGTCGGCCGTGCACACGACCATCGGCACGTGGGCGAGGTCGGCCTCGACCACGGCCGCATGAAGCTCGGCGGCGGCCGTCCCGCTGGTCACCACCACGACGGCGGGCATGCCGGTGTCCAGCCCGATCCCGAGCGCGGTGAACCCGGCCGAGCGCTCGTCGAGTCGGATGTGGAGCCGGAGCCGGGACTCGGCGGCGACGGCCAGCGCCAGAGGGGTCGACCGGGACCCGGGGCAGACCACGGCATCGGTGACCCCGGCCCGTGCCCACTCGTCGACCAGCGTCGCCGCGAACGCCGCCTGCCGGTCACCGTCGCTGGCCGCTACCGGACCGGTCGCTACGCTCACCACAGCCTCCTATGCCCCGATCCGAGACCCGAGACCGAGCCGCCGCCGGCGCGCTCCACGCCGCCCGCCGGGGCACCGGCCCGTCGCTCGTGCTGGTCCACGGCTTCACCCAGACCCACCGCGTCTGGGGCGGCCTCGACGCCGATCTGGCCAGGGACCACACCGTGGTGGCGGTGGACCTGCCCGGCCACGGCCGCTCGGTAGAAGTGGTTGCCGACCTGGTGGCCGGCGCCGCGCTCCTGGGCGCAGCGGGCGGGGCGGGCGACTACCTCGGGTACTCGATGGGCGCCCGGTTCTGCCTCCACCTGGCCCTGGCCCGACCCGACCTCGTGCACCGCCTCGTCCTCGTGTCGGGCACCGCCGGCATCGAAGACGACACCGAACGGGCCGACCGCCGGCGTTCCGACGAGGCGCTGGCCGCCCGACTCGATCCCGTCGGCGGAAGGACGCCCGAGGACACCGTGGCCGAGTTCGTCGGACGGTGGGTGGCCAACCCCATGTTCGGCGATGTCCCGGCCCGGGCCAGCGCCGTCGACGAACGGTGCACCAACACCGCGGCCGGCCTGGCCTCGAGCCTGCGCCTCGCCGGCACCGGCACCCAGGAACCGCTGTGGGGCCTTCTGGCCGGGCTGACCCTGCCGGTGCTGGTCGTGACCGGTGGCCGGGACGCCAAGTTCACCGACCTCGGGAGGCGGCTGGTGGCGTCGGTCGGCGGTCCGGCCACCCACGTGGTGATTGACGGTGCCGACCATGCGCCGCACCTCCAGCACCCCCGCGAGGTGGCATCCGCGGTGCGGGCGTTCCTGGACGGCACGCCGGTGGACGGAGCCCGCTGAACGGTGCCGCATCACACCAACCCCGGGACGACCGCCAGCGTCGACCACAGGGCGACGGCGAGGAGGGCGCCGAACGCCAGTTGCAGCCGGCCGGTGGCGGCCAGGACGGGCAGGAGGGCCCGCCCCTCGGCATCGCCGAGCGCGATCCGGGCCGGCGGCACCGCCAGCGGGACCGCGGCCAGCGGCAGGAACAGTGCCGCCGGCCACGGGCAGTGGACCGCACCCGTGACAGCCAGGAGGCCCCACAGCGCCACGGCGCCGAACGGCACGCCGACGCAGGCGGCGTAGCACCATCCCCCGGCGCGCCGCCCGACGCGCACGGCCAGGGTGCGCTTGCCCGACCCCCGGTCGGAGGCGATGTCGCGGAGGTTGTTGGCCAGGAGCAGCGCGGTGGCCAGCAGGCCGACCATCGCCGCCGCCGCCCACACCTGCCACACGTCGAGGCGCAGGGTCTGGACGTAGTAGGTGCCGACCGTCGCCACCAGGCCGAAGAACACGAACACGAAGACCTCGCCCAGTCCGGCGTAACCGTACGGGCGGGGCCCGCCAGTGTAGAACCACCCGGCCAGCAGGCAGGCCGCACCCACCAGCAGGACCCACCACGACGTGGCCCAGGCCAGGCCGAGCCCGACCACCCCGGCGACGCCGAAGGCGAGGAAGGCGGCCCGCCTGACCGCACCGGGCGACGCCAGCCCGGTCGCCGTCAGGCGCACCGGGCCCACCCGGGCGTCGTCGGTCCCCCGGATGCCGTCCGAGTAGTCGTTGGCATAGTTGGTCCCCACCTGGATGGCGAGGGCGACGACGAGCGCGCCGAGCGCGCACCACCACGCGTTCACCTCGGGCCCGTGCACAGGAAGGTGGAGGGTGACCGTCGACGAGTAGGCGGTGCTGTCGCCGCCGCGTAAGGTGCGGACGACGACCGTCGTCGCGTGCTTCGCGTGGGCTGCCGCAGTGCCCACCAGGACGGGGACGACGGCAGCAGGCAGCGTCCGGGGCCGTGCCCCGAGCCACCACTTGGCAACCGGACCCGGCACCGGCGGCGCCCCCGGCAGGCCGCCGGTGGTCATGGGCGGCGGGGGAAACGGGCGAAGTCCGGCGGACGGTGCTCCTGGAAGGCGTTGCGCCCCTCCTGGCCCTCCTCACTCATGTAGAAGAGCATGGTGGCGTCGCCGGCGAACTGCTGGAGACCGGCGAGCCCGTCGTCAGCCGCGTGCAGCCCGCCCTTCAGCATCCGCAGCGCGAGGGGCGACAGCGACAGCATCTGGCGGCACCACGCAACGGTCTCGGCCTCGAGCTCGGCCAACGGCACCACCTCGTTAACCAGGCCCCACGACTTGGCCGTGGCTGCGTCGTACTGACGGCACAGGAACCACACCTCCTTGGCCCGCTTGAGCCCGATGGACCGGGCGAGCAGGCTGGCACCGTACCCGCCGTCGAAGCTGCCCACCTTGGGACCGGTCTGGCCGAACCGGGCGTTGTCGGCGGCGATCGTCAGGTCGCACACCAGGTGGAGGATGTGCCCGCCGCCGATGGCGTAGCCGGCCACCATGGCGACCACCGGCTTCGGCAGGCGCCGGATCTGGATCTGGAGGTCGAGCACGTTGAGCCGGCCGATGCCCTGTCGGGCCACCTCGTCGTCACCGATGTAGCCGTCGTCGCCCCGGATCTTCTGGTCGCCGCCCGAGCAGAAGGCGTCCGGGCCCTGGCCGGTCAGGACGATCACGCCCACGGACGGGTCGTCCCGGGCCACGTTGAAGGCGTCGCTCAGCTCGAACAGCGTCTGGGGCCGGAAGGCGTTGCGCACCTCGGGCCGGCAGATGGTGAGCTTGGCGATCCCGTCGGCCACGTCCATCCGGATGTCCCGGTAGTCGCCGCGAGACGTCCAGGCCGGAAGCGGCAGCCCCCGGAACCGATCGACCGGATCGGTCGGGGGGCCGGTGACGACGGTCTCCACCTGCGGTTCCACCGTGCCTGCTCCCCCGTCGTCCTGCTCGCCTGCAACCATTCGACCATTCACTCCTAGAGTCGCTGCTCGTACGGTCGCCTAGGCTACCCGCATGGGTGAGCTGGTAGCGCTGGACCTGCCGGCAGGTCCCGGCTTCGTCGACGCCCTCCGGGCGGTATGGGACGCCGGTGACGCCGTCCTGCCCGTCGACCCGAGGCTGCCGACGGCAGCCACCGACCTCCTCCTGGACGTGCTCCGGCCCTCCCGAGTGGTCTCCGTCGACGGTGTCCACACCCGCCCGGGCGGTGTCCCGACCGAGCCGGGCGACGCCCTGGTGGTTGCGACCAGCGGCACCACCGGCGAGCCCAAGGGAGTGGTGCACACGCACGCCTCGGTCGAGGCCTCTGCCCGGATGACCTCGGCCGGCCTGGGCGTCGACCCGGGACGGGACCGCTGGGTCGCCTGCCTGCCACTCGCCCACATCGGCGGACTCTCGGTCATCACCCGGTCCCTCGTGACCGGGACACCCTGCACGGTGCTCGAGCGCTTCGACCCGCGCTCCGTCGAGGACGAGGCCCGTCGGGGCGCCTCCCTGGTGTCGCTCGTCGCCACCGTGCTCGGACGGACCGATGTCTCGGGCTACCGGTCGGTGCTGCTCGGCGGGGCGCCTCCCCCGGCGCGGCTGCCCGCCAACGTCGTCACCACCTACGGCATGACCGAAACCGGGTCCGGGTGCGTCTACGACGGTCGCCCCCTCGCCGGGGTCGAGCTACGCATCGGCGACGGGTCCCTGGGGGCCGAGGGCGAGGTGCTGGTGCGCGGGCCCATGCTGCTGCGTGCCTACCGTGACGGCTCCGACCCCCGGGTCGGCGACGGCTGGCTCCCGACGGGCGATGCCGGCCGCCTCGGGGAGGATGGCACTTTGTCGGTGCTCGGCCGGATGGCCGAGGTCATCATCACCGGCGCCGAGAAGGTGTGGCCGGCGCCGGTCGAGGACGTGCTCGCCACCCACCCCGGGATCGCCGAGGTGGCAGTGTGGAAGCGGCCGGACCCCGTATGGGGCGAGCGGGTGGTGGCGTGGGTGGTCCCGGCGGCCGGCACGCCGACACCCGGGCTGGACGAGTTGCGCGACCTCGTGGCCGGCCGGCTCGCCCGGTGGGCCGCACCCCGCGAGGTCGTCGTGATCACGTCCCTTCCCCGCACCGCAGGTGGCAAGGTGCGTCGGACGGACCTGGCCTAGGTCCGTGCCCCCCACCCGTCATCGTGTGGGGGGCACGACCTCGAGCGAGGTGCACGTGCCGCCGGTCGCTACCGCCCGGTCCGAGCCACGGCCCGCAGGTCGGCCCACTCGACTCGCCGAGCCGCACACGCCACGGTTACGCCCCATGCGCACCCCATCAGGAGGCCGAAGGTGACATCGCTGGACCAGTGGACGCCGAGCACGAGCCGGGTGTCGATGACGAACGCCGAGCCGGCCACGGCGACGAGCCACGGCCACCAGATCCGGTACGTGAGAGCGATGCACCCCAAGAGAGCGACGAGCACGGCGGTCACGGCCGCAGCATGTCCGGAAGGGAACGAGTAGCTCGCCTCGTGCACGCCACTCACGGCTCCGGACGCCGGATAGTCGGCAGTCGGTGGTCGATGCCGGTGGATGACGGCGCGGATGGCGAACACCTCGAACTCAGCGCCGAAATAGGCGATGACAGGAATCAACGAACGGACGGTTCGCAGCGTCACGGCCAGGACTGCGGTGAAGACGACACAGATGATGCCCAGCGGGAGCGCGTCGAAGTACGTGGCGATGAACTTCGAGATGCCCACGAGTGGCCCGCGGTGGTGGAGGTACCAGCGACCGATGGAATCGTCCCAGCCCTGTATCGGGCCTCCCCCGTTGCGACCGACGATGACGGCTCCGACGACGATGCCGACCATGACGGTGCCGGCAGCCACCCCGACGAGGAGCGACGCGGCACGAACAGCCTCGTGGGACCGGCCCACTCCGTCCGTGGTCCGCCCGTTCACCGGCGACGGTGACGAAGTGGCCTCTGGCATCGACCGATCCTCCCATGGGAGGAATCACCGACGAACCACTCGATCGCCCGGTCCGGTCCCGCTCGCCGAGCGGGCCGAAGTACGCGGCGGCGCCGAACGCGGAAATCCCCCGCCGGAGGCCAGTAGCCGGTCCCGCCCGGTGAAGCCCCGAGGCGCGTCCGGCTCAGTGTGGCGCCGGCCCTGTGTCCCCCGCACGTCACCGGTCGGGGGATCGGGCGACGTGGGTCCGCCACCCTCCGATCACGGGGGAGGTCCGGGCGTCAGGACAGGGAGCCGCTGGCGATGCACAGCGAACCGCCGTCGACCACCAGGGTCGCGCCGGTGATCCACGAGGCGGCGTCCGAGCAGAGGAACAGCGCGGCGTTGGCGATGTCCTCGGGCTCGCCCAGGCGCCGGGTCGGGAGGCGGGCGCTGATCTTCTCCTCGCCGGCCTCCCACAGTGCCTGGGCGAGCTGCGTCTTCACGAGGCCGGGGGCGACGGCGTTGACACGGACCTTCGGGCCGAGTTCGCCGGCGAGCTGACTGGTGAGATGGATGACGGCCGCCTTTGTCACGTTGTACCAGCCGATGCCGCCCTCGACGGTGAGCCCGCCGATCGAGGCGATGTTGAGCACGGCCCCGCCGTGCTCGGACATGCCGGCGTGCCACACGGCCTGGGTCCACTCGAGGTAGCCCGACTGGTTGACCCGTACGGTCTTGTCCGCCCGTCCCCGGTCGATGTCGATGATCGGCCCGTAGTACGGGTTGGTCGCCGCGTTGTTGACCAGGATGTCGACCGAGCCGAAGCGGTCGACCGTGGCGGCGGCGCAGGCGGCGGCCTGTTCGGGGTCGCCGGCGTTGGCGACGGTCCACGCCACCTCGCCCGACCGGTCGGTGCGGGTGGCCTCGATGGCCGCCGTCGACTCGCTGAGGCCGTCGGCCCGTCGGGAGGAGAGCATCACCGACGCCCCCGCGTCGACGAACGCCCGGGCGATGGCCCGACCGATCCCCCGCGAGCCCCCCGTGACCAGCGCCGTCTTGCCGTCGAGTCGCAGTTCCATGGCGCACTACCCTACCGGCGGGCGTCGGTCCGGACGGGAGCCGAGTCGGGCCCGGGGCCCGGAGGTGCGACGGGTCCCCCTACGATCCTCTGGTCAGTGTCACCGGGGTGGTCGCAGGGGGTAGGGCGAGCGACGAGCCGTACAGCACGGCGACATAGCGTCCGGCCGGCAGGGACGGCGGGCCGCCGTGTGGCACGCACCGTGGGAGCCGGTATCGACCGCCCAGCGTCGGACCGTTCGTGCAGCCCGTGTAGGTCGTGATCACGTCGACGGGGAACGTCGTCGTTCCCGGCGGCAGGACGAGCGCTGCTGACCCGCACACGGCCGCGAATCCCGGGGCGTTGACGGCAGGGAGCGTGGCGTTGGTGAGACCGACGGCGAAGTCCGGGGTGCACCCGTGCGGGTCTCGTAGCTCGATGACCGATCCGCTGGCGTTCGTGACCACGAGGTCACCGTGCACGGTCGTCCCGGCCCGGGCGACTGTCGTGTCGAGAACGAGCTCGTCCGAGACCCCCTTGGGCGGCGGGAGCAGACCGCCGCAAACCAGTGCCGGACCGGAGGCACGCGTGCAGTGGACGTTGCGGAGCTCGCCCTTCCCGTAGACGAGCGGCGCAGTCGTCGAAGGAGCCGACGACCTGGACTGGTCCCCACAGGCCCCCAGACCCACGGCGATGGTGACAACGGTCATCAGGGCAGCGACCCGCACCGCGGGGACCAGCGGAGTTCCCCTCACCCCCGGTGGTGCGCTCACGTCGGACTCCGATCGCCTGGGTCGTCGTGTCGGCACACCGGCCGACGCCCGGGCCGGCCGATCCAGGATATGGCCTGAGTACGCTTCATCGGGTGACACCCAACCGCCTGACCGGAGAGACCAGTCCCTACCTGCGCCAACACGCCGACAATCCGGTCGACTGGTACCCGTGGGGCGAGGAGGCCTTCGCCCGGGCCGAGGCCGAGGACCGGCCGATCTTCCTCTCCGTCGGGTACTCGGCCTGCCACTGGTGCCACGTCATGGCCCATGAGTCCTTCGAGGACACGACGGTGGCCGAGCGGCTCAACGCCGGCTTCGTCTGCGTCAAGGTCGACCGCGAGGAGCGTCCCGATGTCGACGCCGTCTACATGGAGGCGGTTCAGGCCATGACCGGATCCGGCGGCTGGCCGATGAGCGTCTTCCTCACCCCTGACCGTCGCCCCTTCTTCGGCGGTACCTACTTCCCGCCCCGGGACCTGCCGGGACGGCCGTCGTTCACCACCGTGCTCGGCGCCATCCGCGACATCTGGGACAACCGCCGCCCCGAGGTCGAGGAGCAGGCGGACGAGCTGTCCGAGGCGATCGCCGCCCGCTCGGTCGTCGAGGTACGCCCCGACGCCCCGTCGCTGCTCGACGGGCTCGGCGGCGAGACACCCGACGTACTGACCCCGGCGGTGGCCGAACTCGCCACGCGGTTCGACCCCGAGTGGGGTGGCTTCGCAGGCGCGCCGAAGTTCCCCCAGCCGTCGCTCGTGGACCTTGCGCTCCGCCAGGCCGAGCGACACCGCGGCACCGAGGTGGGCACCGCTGCCGAGGCCATGGCCGTGCGCACACTCGACGCCATGGCCGCGGGTGGGATCCACGACCACCTCGGTGGAGGGTTCGCCCGCTACGCGACCGACACCGAATGGCTCGTCCCCCACTTCGAGAAGATGCTCTACGACCAGGCGGGCCTGCTGCGCGCCTTCCTCCACGGCTGGCAGGTCACCGGCGACACCCGGTACCGGCAGGTCATGGACGGCATCGTCAGTTACGTCGCCCGCGACCTGACGGCCCCCGGGGGCGGTGTCTTCTCGGCCGAGGACGCCGACTCCGAGGGCGT
The DNA here is from genome assembly GCA_963835445.1 of uncultured Actinomycetota bacterium. Classification (GTDB taxonomy): domain Bacteria; phylum Actinomycetota; class Acidimicrobiia; order Acidimicrobiales; family RAAP-2; genus Bog-756. Next base: position 543,772 of record CAWIFO010000007.1, on the reverse strand, counting down.
GGAGGGGAAGTTCTACGTGTGGACGCCCGAGCAGGTCGCCGAGGCGTTGGACGGCAGCTCACCGGACGTTGCCGCCGGCGTGACATCGTGGTTCGACGTCGCGCCGGGGGGGAACTTCGAGGGGGCCACCATCCTACGCCGCCCCGTCGGGGCAGCCCTCTCCGGGTCCGAGGCCGTGGAGGAAGGGCGTCGTCGCCTGCTCGCCTCCCGGAGCCTCCGGGTCCGGCCCGGCCTCGACGACAAGGTCCTCACCGAATGGAACGCCATGTATGCCTCGGCCCTGGCCGAGGCGGCCGCCGCGGTCGGTTCCACGGCGTGGGCTTCCACCGCGGTCGGGATCGGCGAGTTCCTCTGCTCCCGACTGGTCGACGCCGAGGGACGGTGGCTGCGCAGCTGGCAGCCCGAAGGCGGCGGCCGCCACCTCGCCTACGCCGCCGACCACGCCTGGCTGGTCGACTGCTTCACCCGCCTGGCGGAGCTGACCGGTGAGGCGGACTGGCTGGACCGGGCCACCGCCACGGCAGACGCACTGATCGAGCGGTTCGCCGACCGGGAGCGGGGTGGCTTCTTCACCACCGCCTCGGACGCGGAGCAGCTGATCGTGCGGACCAAGGACGTGTTCGACGGTGCGACCCCGTCGGCCAACGCCGTCGCCGCCCTCGCCCTCGCCCGGCTGGGCGCGCTGACCGGGACGACGACGTACACGGAGCACGCCCGCCGGACCGTCGAACTCGTCGGCGGCCTGCTCACCCGCCACCCGACCGCCTTCGCCCACACGGTCCTGACCGCCGACCTGGTGGCCCGCGGGTGCACCGAGGTCGTCATCACCGGCGACCGGACCGACCTGGTGGCCGAGTACCGGCGCGTCTGGCGCCCGACGCCGTGCTCGCCTGGGGCGAGCCGACCGACTCGCCCCTGTGGGCCGGTCGTGCCCCCGAACTCGCCTACGTGTGCCGCGATTACGCCTGCCGGGTGCCGGCCGCCGACGATCGCCCAACTGGCCGGTCAGCTCGCCGAGGTGACCTGATAGACAGGGCCGGGTGATGGCAGCACATTCCGCACGCACCCCGCGCAGCGGCACCGCACGCGACATCGCCCGCGCCGTCAAGCACCGGGACCAGATCGCCGTCGCCGGAGGCACATCCCTGACCCTGCTGGTCCTCGCCTGCCACGCCGAGGACACCACGGGGGTCGACCTGGCCTCCGGCGCACTGGTGCGGGTCCGGGTGGACTGGCCCGACGAGCACGGCCCCGACCTCGCCCCGTTCGACGTCGTCGAGACACAGCTGGCCGACGAGCCCGAGCGCGACGACCTGGCCCAACCCGAGGCAGTCACCGCCACCGGGCTTCCCCGACATCTGGGCACGCTCCACGGCCGCAGGGTCCGCCACCTGCTCCACCAGCTGGCCGCGCCGGTCGAGGAACACGTCCTCGGGTTCCCGGGGGCCTCCGCTCCCTACTGGGAATTCAAGGGCTTCCGCCCCTCGCTGGCGCTGATCGAGCCGACCAAGGGTCCGGTCCTGTTCCGCCGGATCGGCGACCGGTCGGCCTGGGTCCGCTTCGGTTGGGGCCGCAGCGACAACTGGCTCCCCGTCGAGGACCCACGGCTCGAGCGGGCGCTGGACGTGGCCCGTCGCGACCGGCTGCAGGGCAAGGACCTCGCCTCCGCCCTCGGCTTCAAACCCCACTATCTGGTGGCGGCGGTGAGCACCCCGCGGGACGGGCACTGCTACAAGACCGTCCGGGCGCTGCTGCCCCGCAGTTGAGCCTGCACGCCGGCCACGCGCCGACGGCGTTGCGGCCACGGTCCGACGGCCTCCGGCCCGGCCCGCCGCCCGCGGACGGGATCCGGAGCCGGCCTGGCCTGGCCTACAGTCGGTGGTCATGACCGCGCAGCCGATCCCGGAGCGCCCGGCCGCGACCGTGCCCGTCGCCCGTCCTGCCCGACTACCGGGGCGCCTGCATCGCCAACGTGGTCCCCCGACTGCTCGGCGGACCGGCGCTCCCACCGACGGCCACGACTGGCTTCCCGAGGCCGCCGAGCACGCCCGACAGATCGTCCTGCTGGTCGTCGACGGACTCGGCTGGGGCCAACTCCGCAATCGTGCCGCGCTGGCCCCGACCCTTTCCGAGGCCGCCGGCATCGACCGGGCCATCACTTCGGTGGCACCCACCACCACGGCGGCCGCCCTCACGTCGATCACCACCGGGCGCCCCCCGGCCGAGCACGGCATCCTCGGCTACCGCCTGGCCGATGGTGACCGGATCCTCAACATGCTGCGGTGGACGCACGGCACCGACAGCGACGCCCGGCGCACCGTCCCGGTGCGGGCCTTCCAGCCGATCGCCCCCTTCCCGGGGCGCCGGGCCCGTCCCGGTCGTGTCCAAGGTCGACTTCGGCGGCACAGGGTTCACCGCCGCCCACCTCGGCGACTCACCGCTCGTCGACTACCGGGTGCCCTCCTCCCTGGCCCTCGAGGTGGGCCGGCGGCTCCGCGACGGCGCCCCGTTCGTGTACGCCTACTACGACGGAATCGACAAGGTGGCCCATGCCTACGGACTCGGCGACCACTACGACGCCGAGCTGGTCGCCGTCGACCGCATCGTCGGGGATCTGGTCGCCGCGCTCCCGCCGGGTGCCGTCCTGCTGGTGACGGCCGACCACGGCCAGATCGACGTGGGCAACCGGGTCGAGATGTTCGGACGCGAGGCGATGGGGATGGTCCGCTTCCTGTCGGGCGAGGGCCGGTTCCGGTGGGTCCACGCCCTCCCCGGTGCCGCCGCCGACCTGGCCGCGCTGCTGGACGAGCGCTACGGCCGTTCCACCTGGGTCCGGACCCGGGACCAGCTGGTCGACGAAGGCTGGTTCGGCGGGCCGCTGTCCGACGGGTTCGCCGGCCGCCTCGGCGACGTCGCCCTCATCCCGTTCGAGCCCATCGCCTTCATGGACCCCGCCGACCCGGGCGAGAACCGCCTGGCCAGTCGCCACGGTTCGCTGACCACTGACGAGATGCTGGTGCCCCTCGTGGCACTCGGAGGAGACCGACTGTGACCGATGACACCCCGCAGACCACCGCACCCGGGACGACCGATGCGCTCCGACCCGAGGTCCTCGACCCGGGGTCGCCCGACGGCGCGGCCGCCGACGGCGACGGCACCGAGGACGTCGCGCCCGAGGACCGGCTGGAGTCGATCGAGCAGCCGGCCAAGCTGCTCCGCATCGGATCCATGGTCAAGCAACTCCTCGAGGAGGTCCGGCAGGCCCCGCTCGACGAGGCGAGCCGCGGCCGCTCCGCGAGATCTACGAGCAGTCGATCCGCGAACTGGCCGACGGCCTCTCGCCGATCTGGCGGCCGAGCTCGACCGGGTCTCCATCCCCTTCGACACCGAGACCCCGTCCGACGCCGAGCTCCGCATCGCCCACGCGCAACTGGTCGGCTGGCTGGAGGGCCTCTTCCACGGGATCCAGGCCACTCTGGTGGCCCAGCAGGTGGCGGCCCGGGCCCAGCTCGACGAGATGCGCCAGCGGTCACTGACCGGTGGGGGCGGCCCGTCCGACGGTCGGCCCGGTCACCTACCTGTAGGGCCCTCACTCCGCCCGGTACCATCCGGTCGGGGTGCCGGCGCGGCCGCGGGTGCGGGCCAGGATCCCAGGGACGCAGGCATCTTCCCCTTCCTGCGGGATGGGGAAGATGCCTGCGTCCCGCCACACCGGGTCGATCGAGGACCAGTCGTGGCAGGAGGTCACCTACGTACCGACCTCGAGGGGTTCCAGGACGTAGTCGTAGTCGTGCCCGATCCGGGGCCGGACGGCGGTGGCCACGCTGCTCCCGTCGGCAGGCGACAATGGGCGCCGATGGCCAACCACCCCGCCCCCGCCCCTGATCCGGTTCCCGGACCCGCCGACGGGGGACGGTCCCACTACGACCGGATGTTGGCCGGCGAGCTCTACCTGGCCGACGACCCTCGGATCGTCGACGAGCAGGCCGAGGCACACCGTCTCATGGAGGCGTTCAACTCCACACCGGCGGGTGACCGAGCCGGCCGGGACGGGCTCCTCCGCCGACTCCTGGGATCGCTCGGGGACGGCGCCGTGGTGCGCGCCCCGCTCTACTGCGACTTCGGCTCCCACCTCGCCATCGGCGACCGCACGTTCGTCAACTTCGGACTGGTCGCCCTCGACGTGGCCCGCGTCACCATCGGCGCCGACTGCCAGCTCGGCCCGAACGTCCAGCTCCTCACCCCGATCCACCCGCTCGACGCCGGACTCCGACGGACAGGTGGGAGCAGGCCTCGCCCATCACCCTCGGAGACAACGTGTGGCTCGGGGGCGGGGTCACCGTCCTCCCGGGGGTGACCATCGGTGACGACACCGTTGTCGGCGCCGGGGCGGTGGTCAGCCGCGGCCTGCCCGCCGGCGTGCTGGCGGTCGGCACTCCGGCCCGCGTCATCCGGGAGCTGTAGACCCCGACATCGGCGGGCCGGCCGACGGTCGCAGATGACCGCCGGGCGCTCACCTCGGGGAACGGTGCATGGACCATGTCCCCGGGTCCGACCTCCCCGCCGTCGACGAGGTCCGGCTGCGTTCCCCTCCCGAGCCCGCCGGCCGGGCCTCCCGACCGGGCCGCGTCCCAGGTCAACCGGGCACCCCGTACCCGGTGGTCACGTCGCGCTATCGTCGGAATCACACCGCTGTAACTCGTCCACAGCCTGTGGACAGCCCCCGGGGCACCGTCCACGGGCCATGGCGACCTATCCGAGGAAGGCACGCAGAGACGTTGGCAGCACGGTCGTTCACCCACCTCCACACCCACACCGAGTTCTCGATGCTGGACGGGGCGGCGCGGGTGAGCGACCTGGTGGAGGCGGCGGTCGCCGACGGACAGCCCGCCCTCGGAATCACCGACCACGGCAACATGTACGGCGTCCTGGACTTCTACGCCGCGTGCCGCAAGGCCGGCATCAACCCGGTCATCGGCACCGAGGCCTACATGGCCGCCGAGTCCCGCCTCGAGCGCCCGGTGCGCCGGGGCAAGGTCGACGACACCGGCGGCGACACCGGCGGCGGGGAGAAGCTCTACTACCACCTCACCCTCCTGGCCGAGTCGAACGAGGGCTACCGCAACCTGCTCAAGCTCTCGTCGGCCGCCTACCTCGAGGGCTACTACTACAAGCCCCGCCTCGACTGGGAGCTCCTCGAGCGCCACGCCAAGGGCCTGATCGCCACGACCGGATGCCTCGGCGGCGTCGTGCTCCAGGCCCTGCTGGCCGACGACCAGGTCAAGGCCGAGATGCTGGCCGGCCGCCTCCAGGACATCTTCGGCCGGGGAAACCTCTTCGTCGAGATCCAGGACCACGGCCTGCCCGAGCAGCACAAGACCAACCCGGCCCTCGTCGAGATCGCCCAACGCATCGGGGCGCCACTGCTCGCCACCAACGACAGCCACTACACCCACCGCGAGGACCACGTCGCCCACGACGCACTCCTGTGCGTGCAGACCGGTGCCCTCATCGACGATCCGAAGCGGTTCAAGTTCGAGGGCGAGGAGCACTACCTGAAGTCCGCGGCGGAGATGCGCCACCTCTTCCGCGAGCTGCCCGAGGCCTGCGACAACACGCTGCTCATCGCCGAACGGGCCAACGTCGAGATCGACTTCGGCAAGCCGTCGCTCCCCCAGTTCCCCGTCCCCGACGAGTTCACCGGCGGGACCTACGAGGTCCGGGCCGCCGCCTACCTCCGCCACCTCAGCGTCGAGGGGGCGAAGGAGCGCTACGGCATGCCGATCCCGGCCGAGGTCATGGAGCGCCTCGACTATGAGCTCGACGTGATCGCCAACATGGGGTTCAGCGCCTACTTCCTCGTCGTGTGGGACCTGATCCGCTTCGCCCGCTCGCAGCGCATCCGGGTCGGACCCGGCCGGGGATCGGCCGCCGGCTGCTGCGTGGCCTACTGCCTCCAGATCGTCGACCTCGACCCGATCAAGTACGACCTCCTGTTCGAGCGCTTCCTCAACCCGGGCCGCATCCAGATGCCCGACATCGACATGGACTTCGACGAGCGCTACCGCGGCGACATGATCAAGTACGCAGCCGAGCGCTACGGGTCGGACCACGTCGCCCAGATCGTCACGTTCTCGACCATCAAGGCACGGGCCGCCGTACGCGACGCGTCCCGCGTGCTGGGCCTCCCCTACATCGTGGGCGACAAGATCGCCAAGGCCATGCCGCCGCTCCTGATGGGCCGTGACACCCCGCTGGCCGCCTGCCTGGCCAAGACCGAGGGGTTCGAGGAAGGGTTCCAGCTGGCGGCCGAGCTGCGGACCATGTACGAGACCGACCCCGAGGCCAAGCGGGTCATCGACGTCGCCAAGGGCCTCGAGGGCCTCCGTCGGGGCGACGGTATCCACGCCGCGGCCGTGGTCATCACCGACCTGCCGCTCACCGAGTACGTCCCGATCCAGCGCAAGCCTGACAACGCCAACCCGGACGACGCGCCGATCGTCACGCAGTACGAGATGCACGGGGTCGAGGAGCTCGGCCTGCTGAAGATGGACTTCCTCGGCCTGCGCAACCTGTCGGTGATCGAGCGGGCGCTCGACCTCATCGAGATCTCGACCAGCAACCGTCCCGACATCGACGCCATCCCCCTCGACGACGAGCCGACCTTCGCCATGCTCCGACGGGGCGACTCGATGGGGGTCTTCCAGCTCGAGGGCGGCCCGATGCGCTCGCTCATGCGCTCGCTGGCCCCGACCACCTTCGACGACATCGCCGCCCTTGTCGCGTTGTACCGCCCCGGCCCGATGGCGGCCAACATGCACAGGGACTACGCGGACCGCAAGAACGGCCGCCAGCCCGTCACCTACGAGCACCCCGACCTCGAGGCGATCCTGGCCGACACCTACGGACTGATGATCTACCAGGAGTCGGTCATGCGGGTCGCCCAGAAGTTCGCCGGGTACACGCTGTCCGAGGCCGACAACCTGCGCAAGGCGTGCGGCAAGAAGATCCGCGCCCTCATCCAGGCCGAGCGGGAGAAGTTCGTGGCCGGGTGCGTCACCGAGGGCTACGGCGAGGAGCTCGGCACCCAGCTGTTCGACATCATCGAGCCCTTCGCCGACTACGCCTTCAACAAGTCGCACTCCTACGGCTACGGGTTCATCGCCTACCAGACGGCGTGGCTGAAGGCCCACTACCCGGTCGAGTACCTGGCCAGCCTCCTCACCTCGGTCAAGGACAACAAGGACAAGACCGCCATCTACCTCGGCGAGTGCCGCTCGCTCGGTATCGAGGTCCAGGTCCCCGACGTCAACCGCTCACTGGCCGAGTTCACCCCCGACTTCACCGCCGGCGAGGGCGCCATCGGCACGTCGGGCGACAGCGCCGGGGCCATCACCTTCGGCCTGGCTGCCGTGCGCAACGTGGGCGAGGCCCTCGTTGCCCTCATCGTCGCCGAGCGCGAGGCCGCCGGACCCTTCGTCGATTTCTACGACTTCTGCCAACGGGTCGACCCCCAGGTGCTCAACAAGCGGACCATCGAGTCACTGATCAAGGCCGGCGCCTTCGACTCGATGGGCCACGCCCGCCAGGGCCTGTTCCTCACGTTCGAGGAGGTCGTCGACCGCACCTTGGAGCGCCGCCGCGAGCACGACGCCGGCGTGATGTCGCTCTTCGCCACGCTGGAGGAACCGGCCGAGGGCCAGATCACCGGGTTCGCCGACACCCGGATCCCGATCCCCGACACCGAGTTCGACAAGTCGCTCCGCCTCGCCTTCGAGAAGGAGATGCTCGGGCTCTACATCAGCGACCACCCGCTGATGGGCCTCGAGGGCTCGCTGTCCCGGCTCACCGACTGCACGCTCGCCGAGCTGCGCGACTACGACCCCGAAGCCATGGCGGCCACCGGCTACGACGGCGGCGGGGTCAAGGTGGTCGGCGGTGTCATCACCGAGCTCCAGCGCCGCTACACGAAGAAGGGCGACCTGATGGCCACCTTCGTGCTGGAAGACCTCAACGCCTCGATCGAGACGTTCGTCTTCCCGAAGTCGATGGCCGACTTCGGCGCCCTGCTCGACGACGACGCCATCGTGGTGGTCAAGGCCCGGCTCGACATGCGCGACGAGCGCCTGAAGTTGGTGGCCATGGAGGTCTCCCGCCCCGAACTGGTGGCCGACGGGCTGCGCGACCTGCGGATCTCCCTGCCGCTGGGCACGCTCACCGACCGCACCGTCGACGACCTCAAGCGCCTCCTGTCCGAACACCCCGGCCACTCCCCTGTGCTGCTCCACGTGGGAGACAAGGTGCTCCGCCTCCCCTCGGAGTTCAACGTCGACTCGAGCCGCGGACTCATGGGCGAACTGCGGGTGCTGCTCGGCCCCCACGCCATCCAGTCCTGACAGCCCGACAGGTGCGTGGAGGCCGGCCGATCCTCCGGCGTGTCCGAGCGGCGCGGCTGCGTCCCTGGTCAGGGCGTCGCGGTGCCGCCGGAAGGGGCCGGATACGACAGACCCTCCAAAATCCCGTAAAATCGTCGGACGGCTCCTGGCGTGGATGATCCGTGACGAGGCCCCAGCCCTGCGGCGGCACGTCCCGGCACCCACGGCCGACCAGGTGCGGGGGACAGTCGCAGGGAGATAGAGGAGTACGGAACGACTTATGTCCATCCAGGTGGAGACCAAGGATTGCACGTCGATCAGTGACGCCGAGTTGGCCGAGATGGCCGACCTGTGCGCCGAGCGGGAGCCTCGCTTCGATATCGGGTTCCTGTCGAAACAGCGGGAGGAGTGGGTGCTCGTCACCCGTGCCCGCGAGGGCGCCAAGCTCCGTGGCTACTCCTTCTCCACCCTCGAGCGGATCGGCGGCACGCCGTCCCTCCTGATCGGGCTGGCGACGGTCGACCGCACCTCCCGTTCCGACACGGTGCTGCGGGCCATGATGGGCGACAAGTACCGCCGTGCGCTGCTGGCCTTCCCCGACGAGGACGTCCTGGTCGGCACGCGGCTCCTCGGCCCCGACGGCTTCAAGGCCTTCGCCGGACTGACCGACGTGGTCCCGGCCCCCAGCCAGAAGGCCACCGGCGAGGAGCGGGCCTGGGGCCGACGGCTGGCCAAGCGCTTCGGCGCCGACGGCCGCATCGACGACCGCACCTTCGTGGTGGTGAGTGACGGCTGCGAGTCCGGCGGGTTCGACTTCGCCAGCCACAAGTCCGAGCCGACCGTGGAGTATTGCGCCTTCTTCGAAGCAGTGGACGTGTCGGGCGGTGGACGCCTGGTCACCTTCGGGTGGGCCATGGCCGAGGACCTCGCCGCCGGCAAGCTCGGCGGACGCTGAGCCGGGGAGCGTCCGCACCCCGTCCGGGGGCGGCGCACACGGCCCCGGGTCGGGGCGCAGGCAATAGCATGGGCCTGTGAAGGTATCGACCCGTGGGGACTACGCCAGCCGGGCCCTCCTGTCCCTGGCGCTCCACGCCGACGGGGGTGGTGATGGCAGCCCCACCGCGGTCCGCGACATCGCCGAGCGCACCGGCCTCCCCCAGCCCTACCTGGAGCAGATCCTGCTGGCCCTGAAGGGTGCCGGACTGGTCCGGTCGAAACGGGGTGTCGGAGGCGGGTACGTCCTCGCCCGGCGGCCGGAGGAGATCACGCTCTCCCAGATCGTGTCCGCGGTGGACGGGCCCATCGTGGCGGGGGACTTCGGCCTTCCCCATGAGAACGGTGCCTGCGACCACGAGGGCCAGTGCGTCCTGCTCGCGGTGTGGGCCGACGTCGGCGAGCACATGCGGACCCACCTCGACTCCTTCAACTTGGCGGACATGGTTGCACGCGCCCAGGGCCGAACGCCCGCCGTGCCGCGACGCCGCCGTCTGATCAGGCACCCCCTGCCACCGTGACGAACCTGCTCCCGTGACCGCACTGCGCCTGGTCGTACTCGTGGCCGGCATCGCTGCGCTGGTCGCCGACGCCTACAGCGTGCTGACCGTGCTGATCGTGCCCCGGGCCGCGTCGAGCCGGCTCACCTATCCGATGGTGTTGACCCGGTACGCCTTCCGGGCCACCGCCCGCCGGTCGCGCGCCTACGAGACCCAGGACCGGATCCTGGCCCTCAGCGAGCCGGTCGCCCTCATCACCCTGCTGGCCTCCTGGCTCCTCCTCGCCGTCCTCGGGTTCACCCTCGTCAACTGGGGCATCGGGAGCCAGAGCTTCGTGGCGGCGTTCTCCGAGGCCGGATCGTCGGTCTTCACCCTCGGATTCGCCCTCTCCCACGCCGAGAGTTCCAAGGTGGTCGACTTCGTGGCCGCCGGCACCGGCATGGTGCTGGTGGCGCTGCAGATCGCCTACCTCCCCACCCTCTACGCGGCCTACAACCGTCGTGAGACCCTCGTCACCCTGCTCGAGAGCCGGGCAGGCGCCCCCGCATGGGGCCCGGAGCTGCTGATCCGACACCAGCTGGTGGGTACGGTCGACAACCTCGCCAACCTGTTCGCCGAGTGGGAGCGGTGGGCCGCCGACGTGGCCGAGAGCCACTCCACCTACCCGTCGTTGCTGTACCTGCGCTCGCCGCGCACCAAGAACTCCTGGATCGTCAGCCTCATCGCCGTAATGGACGCCGCCGCTCTGCTTCTGGCCATCGATCCCGAAGGTGCCCCGATCGAGGCCCGCATGTGCATCCGGATGGGCTTCACCTGCCTGCGGGACATCGCCCTGGCCACCAGCATCCCCTTCGACCCCGACCCGCAGCCCGATGACCCTGTCGCCCTGCCCCGGGCGCAGTTCGACGACGCCCGGGCGCGCCTGGTAGCCGCCGGATTCGCCACCTCCCGGCCCGAGGAGGAGGCATGGGCCCACTTCCGGGGCTGGCGGGTCAACTACGAGGCGGTGGGCTACGCCGTTGCGGCCAGGTTCAACGCGCCCCCGGCCATGTGGACCGGCCCCCGCCGACTCTTCCGCGGCGAGTCGATCGAGCCCACCCGTCCCGTCGACCGCCGGCCGGAGGGCGTGCCCGGGGGGCACGGCACGATCCGGCGCCAGCACGTAGCCGAGCCCCGGCCCGAGCTGGTCCACGACACGGACCCCGAGCCGCCTCCCGAGCCGGGTGGGCATCAGGGTTGACCTGTCGGGGCGCCTGTTGCCGTCCCTCCGGCACCGTCGCCGGATCGGTCGGACCGGTGGCGGCGGACGAGGTGCCTCAGGTATTCCAGTGCTCGAGCACCGGCTGCTCACGCTCCCACCCGAGGACACTGAGCGAGGCCGGGCCGAGCACCAGGTACCGCGCGGCTGTCGGCTCCACTCCCAGCCACCGGACGGCCAGGACCCGCAACAGGTGGGCGTGGGCCACGACCACCACGTCACCGGTGGCCGTCCGGGCCCCGGCGATGACCCGGTCCGCCCGGGTCGCCACCTGGTGGATCGTCTCCCCGCCGGGGACGCCGTCGGCGAACAGCTCCCAGCCCGGGCGGTCCTCGCGGATGGCAGCGGTCGTGCGGCCCTCGTAGTCGCCGTAGTCCCACTCCACGAGGTCCTCGGTGGTCTCCGGACCCTCCAGCCCGGCCAGCTCAGCCGTCCGGCGGGCGCGGGCCAGCGGGCTGACGAGCGCCCGGGAGAACTCCCACCCGGCCAGCCGGGAAGCCAGACCGGCGGCCTGGGACTCTCCGAGGAGGGTCAGCGGGATGTCCGTCCGCCCGGTGTGGCGACGGTCGCGGCTCCACGCCGTCTCGCCGTGGCGGACCAGGACCATGCGGGGCTCGTCAGCGGTCATCCGTGCAGCCGAGCACTACGAATACCGGTTGCGCAAACCGCCCGTCACGCGGATTCCCCGGTCCGGGCTGGAATGGACAGGAGCATTCAGGGGTTGAAAGCGGAGAAGGTCCATCGATCAGGACGAGGAGAGGGATGACGACCCGCACGGCATCAGCGAAGAACCAGGCAGCCGCAGCCCCTGCCGCGGGCCGCACGGCCCCTGCCGGCGGGTCCCCGGCCGCCTCGGCGAAGGCCGCCGCCAACCGCAACCGGGGATCGGACGCCGACAGCCTCGGCCTGTTCCTGCGTGACCTCGACTACCACCCGCTGCCCGATCACGACGCCCAGACGGAGCTCGCCAAGCGGGTGGCCGCGGGCGACGACGAGGCGCGCCGGGAGATGGTGGCCGCCAACCTCCGTCTGGTCGTCCACTGGGCCCGCCGCTACCAGGACCGCGGCGTGGACCTGCCCGACCTCATCCAGGAGGGCACGTTCGGCCTGATGCGGGCCGTGGACAAGTTCGACTGGGAGCGGGGCTTCCGATTCTCCACCTACGCCACCTGGTGGATCCGCCAGGCCCTCCAGCGGGCCGTCCAGCAACACGGACGCACCATTCGCCTCCCCATGGAGGTCGCCGAGCGCAACCAGCAGGTCGATGCCGCCCTGTGGGAGCTGACCCACCGGCTGCAGCGCCCGCCCACCGATGACGAGCTCGACGAGGCCACCAACACCACCGCGCCGGTCCGGTCCGACCTGTCCCGGGCAGCACGGGTAGTGGCCAGTCTCGACCAGCCGGCCGCCACCGACTCGACCGCCACCCTGGGGGATCTGGTGTCGACCGACCAGAGCGACTTCGGGGACGAGGTCGCCATCGAACTCACGCTCGACCTGGTGCGCCAGGCCGTCGACCGACTCTCCGACCTCCAGCGAGAGGTCATCCGGCACCGCTTCGGCTTCGACGGCAGCGATCCGGCGTCGCTCCAGACCACTGCCGAGCGCATGGGCATCGGCGTCCGCAAGGTGCGCCAGGCGGAGGCCGAGGCGCTCGAGCTCCTGTCGGTGAACGACGTGCTCGAGGCCGCCCACGAGGCAGCCTGAGCCGGGCGACCGACCCTGCCGGCCTGACTTCAGTGCTCCAGCGCCGCCAGCTGGGACGCGAGATCCTCGGGGAGTTCGGACGTCCACGACATGCGCTCGCCTGTCCGCGGATGGTCGAAGGCCAGCGCGTAGGCGTGGAGGAACGGCCTGGTGACCGTGGCCCCGGGCAGCGACCGTCCCTGGCTGTAGGGGTCGTCACCCACCACCGGGTGACCGATGGCCGACAGGTGCACCCGGATCTGGTGGGTCCGTCCTGTTTCGAGGGACACACGAACCAGCGTGGTCGGTGCCGGCAGGGCGAAGCGCTCCTCGACCCGGTACCGGGTTCGGGCCTCCTTGCCCTTGCGCGAGATGGCCATCCTGGTCGGCGTGCTCACCGAGCGGCCGATGGGGGCGTCGACGACCCCCGACTCCCCTTCGACGGTCCCGAGCACCAGGGCCCGATAGGTGCGGGCGACCTCACGGGCCGACAGCTGGCCCACCAACGAGTGGTAGGCGTCGGGGGTGCGGGCCACGACCATGAGGCCGGACGTGCCCCGGTCGAGCCGGTGGACGATTCCCGGCCGGTCCGGCTCGGATCCCACCAGGCCGGGCAGGCCCGCCACGTCGGGAAACCGGGCGATCAGACCATGGACCAGAGTTCCCGAGCTGTGCCCGGCGCCAGGGTGGACGACCAGTCCGGCCGGCTTGTCCACCACGACCACGTCGTCGTCGGCGTGGACGACGACGAACTCGACTGACGGGTCGCCCTCGGGCCCGGCGACGACCACGACGTCGGGGCGGTCCACATCGAGCGTCTGACCCTCGACCAGCTTCGTACTGCGGCTGGTGACGACCCTGCCGTCGACCGCCACCCGCCCGTCGGCCACGAGGTCGTCTACCGCCGCACGCGACACATCGGCCAGCAGTGCCACGGCCCGGTCCACGCGCACGCCGTCGAGCGAGGCAGGGACCGTCACGGAGATCGCGCTCACCGGCGCGACGTTCCCGTGAGGAGTGAGACGGCCAGCAGGATGCAGCCCACCGTGATGCAGGCGTCGGCAACGTTGAAGGTCGGCCAGAAGTGGAAGTCGACGAAGTCGACCACGGCCCCGTGGTCGCTCCGGAAGAACCGGTCCGCCAGGTTGCCCAGTGCGCCACCCAGGATCAGGCCGAGGACCGCGGCACGCCCCAGCGTCGGTGCCCGCCAGACCATGACCAACAGCACGCCCATGAGGCCCACGGCAACCGCCACGATCACCGGGGTCGCACCCTGGAAGAGGCTGAACGCCGACCCCCGGTTGAGCGACAGTGCCAGGTCGAGCCGCCACACGACGTGGACCGGGCCAGTGGCCAGGCGGTCGACCGCCCACCACTTGGTCAGCTGGTCGGCGACGAGGACGACGGCCACCACGCCCACCGCCACCACCAGACGGACCGCCCCGGAGGACGACGTCGCGGCCGGACCGGTCTCCCCGGTCACCGTATCCGGCTCACCGGTCAGCGTCGCGACAGGCCACCGCTCTTGCAGGCGACGCAGAGCCGGGCGAAGGGCAGTGCCTGGAGCCGGGCCTTGGGGATCGGCTGGAAGCAGCGCTCGCAGTACCCGTACGTCTTGCGGTCGAGCTTGGTCAGGGCGTCGTCGATCTCCTCGACGGCGGCGACCGCCTGGGCCGACAGCGCCAGGTTGCGTTCGCGGTCGACCGTGACCGTGCCGCCCTCACCGGACTCCTCGTCGAACTGCACGTCACCCGGCTCGCGCTCGAGCGCCAACGAGTCGGCCTCGGCCCGCAGGTCGACGGCCTGGCCGGAGTAGATGGTCCGCTCCTCGAGCAGGAGCACCCGCTGGGCATCCAGGAACTTGGTCTCCTTGGCGTACGGACCGACCGTCGGGCGCTTCGGGGCTTCGGGAACTACCTTCTTCGCCGGGGCCTTGGCTACAGGTGCCTTGGCTGCAGGTGCCTTGACCGCCGGGGCCTTGGCTACAGGTGCCTTGGTGGCGGGTGCCTTGGCCGCAGGTGCCTTGGTGGCCTTGGTGGCCGCAGGTGCCTTGGTGGCCTTGGTGGCCGCAGGTGCCTTGGCCGACGTGGACGTCGCCTTGGTGGCTGGCTTCTTCGCCGGTGCCGCCTTCGGGGCGGACGCCGACTTGCCCGTCGGCTTCGTGGCGTTGGGCTTGGCGCCCGAGACCTTCGACGTCACCTTGGTGGTGGCCTTCTTCGCCGGTGCCGCCTTCTTCGCCGGTGCCGCCTTCTTCGTCGGGGCGGCCTTGGTGGTGCCCGCCGACGACTTCTTCACTGCGGTCAATTCGACCTCCTTGAGGGATCTGCCCGCCACGCCGCCGTCGGCGCCCGGGCACTGTGGCACAGCCGTGCCACCGACATCGACGAGCGGGTGACCCTACCGTGACCGGATGGGCACGGCAATCCAGAGAACCCGGCCGAATGTCCCTGGCACCCTAGTCGTGGTGGGCGGGCCTCCGGACGCACGGGTCGATGCGCCGGGACCGGGCGGGGCCCCGAGACCACGCCGAGAGGGCCGCGATGCGCTCGGCGCCGACGGGTCAGCCCCGGGCGACGGGGCGGCCGCCGGTCAGGCTCAGAGCGGCAGCGAGCCTGACGGGCGCAGCTGGGTGACCTCCCCGGCGGCGCCCGCCGAACGTTGGGCCTCGGTGATGTGCGTCACCGCCGCCCCGTCCTGGGCCGGGGCTTGCAGGTGGCCGTCCACCCAGCTGAGCATCTCGGACAGGGCCGAGCGCAGGCGCTCTCGCTCCGTCTCGAGCTGGCGGGCCATGGTCTCCACCTCGTGCGAGAGCTGACCCCGGCTGGACTCGAGCCGGGCGATCTCCTCGCGGAGACGCTGCTCCGACTCGGCCTGGACCCTTCGGGCCTGGGCCTCGGCGTCGGCCACCACGCGCTTGGCCTCCACCTCGGCTTCTGCCTTCGTCTCGTCGACGAACTTCTGGGCCAGCAGCAGCGTCCGCTGCAGGGTGTCGTCGGCGATCACCGGCTCGGCCGGTGCGACCACCACCGGAGCCGGGGCCTCGGGCTTGGCCGCGAGTTCGGTCTCGAGCTGGGCGATCGTCTCGGCGGCCTTGCGCAGGCGCTCGGCGTTCTGCCGCAGCTGCTCCTGCAGTCCCTCGGCCTCGACGGCCGCCTTCTCCAGGTACTCGTCGACGTCGTCCCGGTGGTAGCCCTTGAGGGTCTCCCGGAACTCCACGGTACGAAGCGAGTCGAGTGCAGATTGGGAAGCGTCCATGGTGCAATCGTAGCGTCGCGTCGGGCGGAATCCAGGGATCGCCTGTCCCCGTCCGTCATCCCTGATCAGGGGTGGTCGGCGTCCGACCGACGTCCGAGGGCAACGGCACCGGCATCCGGCCCGCCACCATCCCGCCCTTGGCGTCGGAGGTGCCGGTGGTGCCGGTGGAGGTCAGAAGACGGTGTTGATCAGCACCTCGATGACCAGGAAGACGATGAGGACCGACAGGTCGAGGCCCACGCCGCCCACCCGGACGGGCGGGATCAGGCGGCGCACCGGGCTCAGGACCGGCTCGCAGATCTTGCCCAGCACGCGCTGGACCTTGACCACCGGCGAGTCGTAGTCCATCCGGCCCGAGTACGTCAGCCAGCTCAGGATGGCGTAGGCGAACAGGACCAGGAGGAACAGATAGAGGACATCGCCGATGAGCGTGAGCATGACGACTCAGCCTACGGGCTGCGGGGACGCGACCGGTCGCGTCGTCAGGAGGAGACCAGGCCGTGGTCGGCCAGGCGCTGGCGCTCCTCCTCGGACACCTTCACGTTCGAGGGGGTGAGCAGGAACACCTCGTCGGCCACCCGCTCCATCCCGCCCGAGAGGGCATACGTCGCGCCGCTGCAGAAGTCGATCATCCGGCGCTGCAGGTCGCGGTCGGCGGTCTGCATGTTCACGATGACCGGCTGGTTGCTCATGAGCCGGTTGGCGATCTCGACGGCGTCGGCGAACCGGGCAGGGGCGACGATGTGGACCCGTGCGCCGGCGTCGGGCGTCGAGATCTTGACGGAGGGGGAGGTGGCCGGCCGGGCTGCGGGCTGCGGGGCCATGGCGGCGACGGCGCCGGAGGTGCCACCGGCGGGCGTCACCCGGATGCGGCCGGTCGGGGCGGGAGGCGCCTCGTCCTCGGGCTCCACGGCGGCGGCCCGCGGCCGGGTGCTCACCGGCGCAGGGCGGTCATAGTCGTCATAGTCGTCATAGTCGTCGACGAGGCCGAGGTAGGCCATGGACTTTTTGATGAACGAAGTTGCCATTTGTTCCTCCCAGCGACAGCGTAGTGCGTGGCCCGGGGGCCGGGTGGCACGCTCGACGGGCGCATGACGGGGCCCGTGGGCAGGTCGGCCGACGGGCCGGGCCCGCACCGGACCAGGGGTGGCCACGTGGCTCGCCGCGGCCGGCCGTTGCCGGCGGCGGGTGCGTCAGGAGGGGTGCCGGGGCGGGCGCTCGCCGAACAGGGCCCGGCCGAGGCGGACCATCGTCGAGCCCTCGGACAGGGCGACCTCGAGGTCGTCGGTCATGCCCATCGACCGGACCCCCAGGTCGAGGGCGTCCGCCAGCCGGCGGACCTCCCGGAACCCGGCGCGGGCCGCCTCGGGCGGCCCCGGGGAGCCCACGGCCATCAGCCCGGCCACGTCCAGGTCCTCCCCCCGCAGGGAGGCGACCAGACCGGGCACCTCGGCCGGCGGGACACCCCCCCGGCCCGGCAGCCCGGCCACGTCGACCTGGACCAGCACCCGGGCCCCGGGGTGCCGCCGGGCGACGGCCTGCCCCTCCTCGAGCCGGGCCACGGCCTGCCAGCACGCCACCACGGGCGCCAGGCGGGGCACCTTGTTGCGCTGGATCGCCCCGAGGAAGTGCCATTCGGGAGCGGGGCCGGGATCGCCGGCCACGGCGGCGGCCTTGGCCACCAGCTCGTCGGCGTAGTTCTCCCCTACCGCCATCAGGCCGGCGGCCACGGCCGTGCGCACCGCCTCGGGACCGAACCCCTTGGTGACTGCCAGCAGGGTGACCGCCGCCGGGTCGGGTGCGGCCGCCTCGATCCGGGCCCGGATGCCCACGAGTCGCCCGGCGAACCCCGGGAAGGCGTCCGCCGGGCCGGTCACGATCCCGACCCGGCGGTGGACCATACCAGCAGTGCCTGGCGCCCCGTGTCGTGACGGGCCCGGTGGGAGAAGTACCCGTCGCCGCACGAGGTGCAGACGTCGACGCCCTCGACGCTCCGCGCCCCGACCCGTGCCAGGGCGGCGGCGATCCCGGCGGGAACGTCGAGCGCCGGACGGCCCTCGGTCGTGCGACCCCGCACCGTATCGCCGTAGACGGCGGCCACGGCGTCGAGGTCGGGTCCCGCGAATTCGTAGCACTCGGCGTGGATGCACGGACCCAGAGCGCCGACGACTTCAGTGGCTCCCCAGGTACGCATGCGGACCACGGCCGCCTCGACTGCACCGTCCAGCAGGCCGCGCCAGCCGGCGTGCACGGCGGCGTACACCCCTTCGGGGCTGGCCAGCGCCAGTGCGCCGCAGTCCGCCGTCAGAACGCACAGGGCGATCCCCGTGCGGTCCGACACCAGGGCGTCGCCGGCGCCCGACCGCATGAGGGACGGCGCGGCGCCGTCGGAGGTGGGGGCCGGCCCGACACGGATGTCGAGCACCCGGGAGCCGTGGACCTGGTTCGCCCAGAACACGTCGGCCACCCGGGTGCCGGTTGCAGAGGCTGCATCCGCGGCGAATGCCGACAGCTCGGGCCCGTCACGGGGACCGCCCCCGTGCTCGTGGCCACGGGGGCGCAGATCACCCCGGGACGCGTCCGACCAGGCGGCGCGGACGGATCCGGGGAGTTCGACGGTGCGTGCGCCGGCCACCAGCGCCATGGACTGGGTCAGCGCAGGAACGAGGGCACGTCGAAGTCGTCGTCGCCCAGGTCGAGATCGTCGTCTGCCGGGGTGGCGAAGATGTCCTCGTGGGAAGTCTCGGCACCGAGGACCCGGCTGCGGGACTCGTCGCGCCCGGTCGACTCGGTCACGGCGGCGCCGGGACGGAGGGGGGCCTGGGCCTCCCACCGCTCGAAGCCGGCGGCGATGACGGTCACCCGCACCTCCTCGCCCATGGCCTCGTCGATGACGCTGCCGAAGATGATGTTGGCGTCCGGGTGAGCCACGCCGTGGATGATCTCGGCGGCCTCGTTGACCTCGAACAGACCGAGGTCGGGTCCGCCGGCGATGTTGAGCAGGATGCCCCGCGCTCCTCGATGGAGGCCTCGAGCAGCGGGCTGGTGATGGCGGCCCGGGCGGCGTTGACCGCCCGCCCCTCGCCGGTGGCCGAGCCGATGCCCATGATGGCGGTGCCGGCGTTGGACATGATCATCTTCACGTCGGCGAAGTCGGTGTTGATGAGGCCGGGGATGGTGATCAGGCTGGTGATGCCCTGGACGCCCTGCATGAGGACCTCGTCGGCCATCTTGAAGGCGTTGACCATGGAGGTCTTCTCGTTCGACACGGTCAGGAGCCGGTCGTTCGGGATGATGATGAGGGTGTCGACCTTCTCCTTGAGGTTCTGGATGCCCTGCTCGGCCTGGACCGACCGGCGGCGTCCCTCGAAGGTGAACGGCCGGGTCACCACTCCGATGGTGAGGGCGCCGAGGCCCTTGGCGATCTCGGCCACGACCGGGGCGGCGCCCGTTCCCGTGCCACCACCCTTGCCGGCGGTGATGAAGACCATGTCAGCGCCCTTCAGGGCCTCCTCGATCTCGGAGCGGTGCTCCTCGGCGGCCAGACGGCCGACCTCGGGGTCGCTGCCGGCGCCGAGGCCCCGGGTGAGCTGGCGCCCGATGTCCAGTTTGAGGTCGGCGTCGCTCATCAGCAGCGCCTGTGCGTCCGTGTTGGTCGCGATGAACTCGACACCCCGCAGCCCGGATTCGATCATCCTGTTGACAGCGTTGACGCCGCCCCCGCCGACGCCGACCACCTTGATGACGGCGAAGTAGTTGCTCTGTGCCGGAACGGTCATGAAGTTCCTCACCCTCGACCAAAGGTTGAAACCGTTCCAACCTGCGAGTTCGCGCCAACGATACGGTTCACACCGTCCAGGGTCAAGCACCGTGGACGGGGGTCAGGCCCGGCTCCGCCACCTGCGGGTGGCCAACGGGCACGCCCCGTCCCGCCGAGGGTCACGGGCCGACCGTCGGCGACTGGGGCACGGTGACGTCGATCGTGCGGGCACCCCGCAGCGGTGCATGGGCGATGATCGCCGCCACGTCCTCGTACTTGGCCGTGAGGTCGCTCACCGTACCCATCAGGACGGTGAGGCCCGAGTTCAGCGCCAGCGACACCGTTCCGTCGGCTGCCACCGTGATCGTGGTGACCTGGCCGGCGAACGCCGCCGGGAGACTGCGGGCGACGAGGAGCCCGGGCGCGGCGGCCGGCGCCACCGTGCCCCCGAGGGGTGCCGCCGGCACCGGGCCCGACGCCGCGTGCACCACGAGTGCGGGCAGGGCCGGCTTGCCCGGGGACACGGCCAGGGTCCGCCCGTTGCCGTCCAGGGTCGACCAGGAGGCCGCAGGGCCGTCCATGGCGGTCACCGGCTCCCGCTCGGTCACGGCGATGGTCAGGGCATCCGGCCAGTGCCGGGTGACCCGGGCCGAGGCGATGAAGGGCAGCGACTCCACCCGGGCGGCCGTCGGACCGGGGTCCACGCTGATCATCGGCGGATGGTGGAGCACGCCTGCGGCGGCCTCGATGGCGGTCGTGGGGGTGTTCGGGTGCGCACCGGTGACCGTGACCACCTTGGCCTCGAACAGCGGCGTATGGAGCAGCAGGGCGCCCAGGACCACCAGAGCGACCACCGCGCCGGCGACGGCCAGCCGTCGCAGACGCCGATGGGTCCGGCTGCGCTCGACCTGCTCGCGGCGCTGGCGGATCCGGGGGTCGATCGACGCCCCGCGGTCGGACGGCGGGGTCACGGCGCTGCCTTCGCCGTCGCCGTCGACGAAGCCGACCATGCGGACCTCGGTCGAGAGGTCCGTGCCGGTGGCGGCACGCACGGCGGAGCGGACGGCGTACATCACCCGGCGGACGTCGTCCGCCGACCCGCCCTTGTCGGCCTGGATGAAGTTGGCGTGCTTCGGCGAGACCTCGGCCGTCCCGATGCGCAGGCCCTTGCACCCGCAGGCGTCGATCAGCCGTCCCGCCGAGTCCCCCGGCGGATTGGTGAACACCGAGCCGGCGTTGGCCCCCCCGGGCTGGTTGGCGCGGCGCCAGCGCACGATCTCGCTGATCGCCGCACGACCCGCTGCCGGGTCGCCCGGACGCAGCCGGTGGGTGGCCGAGACCACCACGTCGGTGGGCCCGATCGACGTGTGCCGGTAGGTGGCGGCCAGGTCCGCCACCGGATGGTCGGCTACGGCCCCCGTGGCCAGATCGATGACCCGGTAGCGGACCAGCGTGGCCGCGGTGTCCGACCCGTGGCCGCCGGCGTTCATCCGTACCGCCCCGCCGACCGACCCCGGAACGCCCACGGCCCACTCGAGACCGGTCAGCCCGGCGGCGGCCGTGCGCCGGGCGAGGGTCGGCAGCGCGAACGAACCCCCGGCACGGACCTCTGTGCCGTCGATCCCGAGCACCTCGAACCCGGCTCCCAGGTGCACCACGAGACCGGCGAACCCGGCGTCGGCGACCAGCAGGTTGGACCCGTTCCCGAGCACGAGCACGTCCACGTCGAGGCCGTCCAGCTCGGTGGCCACCTCCAGCAGCTCCGCCTCGTCGTCCGCTTCCACCGAGAGGGCGGCCCGACCGCCCACCCGGTAGGTCGTCCGGGTGCCGAGTGGGGCGTCGTGCCGGGCCCGGGGCCCGAGGCGCTCCGCAAGGGTGTCGAGGTCGCCCGACGCGCTCATGCCGGTGTCCCACGCATGTCCGGATCGGGGCCGTCCCCGTCCGCCCCGTCCCCGTCGGCCGCCATCAGCTCGTCGGGCAGGGATGTCAGGTCGCCGGCCCCGAGGGTCAGGCACAGGTCCCCCGGGCGCAGCAGTGCGGCCACGGCGGCCACCAGGTCGGTCCGCCCGGCCACGTAGTGCAGTTCCACGTCGGGCCGCCGGGCCCGGACGGCCTCGGCCACGAGACGGCCGGACACCCCCGGCACCGGGGCTTCGCCCGCGCTGTAGACGTCGGTCACCACCACGACGTCGGCGTCGTCGAACGCCGTGCCGAACGCCTCCCCCACCTCGGCGGTCCGCGAGTACCGGTGGGGTTGGAAGACGGCCACCACCCGCTCCCAGTCGCCGTTCCGGGCGGCCGCCAGGGCGGCGCGGACCTCGGTAGGGAGGTGGGCGTAGTCGTCGACGTAGGTCACACCGCCGTGGTCCCCGCGGAACTCGAACCGACGGGCCACGCCACCGAAACGGGCGAGCGCCCGCTCCGCGGCCTCGGCTGGCGCCCCGGCGGCCAGGGCGGCCACCGTGGCCACCGCCGCATTGCGGGCGTTGTGGAGTCCGGGGACGGCCACCCGCACGCGGGCGATCCGCTCCCCGTCCGGGCCGAGCAGGTCGAATGCGACCGAGCTGCGCGCCGTTGCAACCGCGGTCATCGTGAACGTGGCGTCGTCGGAGAGCCCCACGAGGTCGGCCCCTGCGGCGCGACCGATGGCCAGCGCCTCGGCGTCGTCCGCCCCCACCACCCGGTGCCCGGCGGATGCCAGGAACTCGGCGAACGCGCTGCGCACCGCATCGAAGGTCCCGTAGTGGTCGAGGTGGTCGGCCTCCACGTTGGTGACCACGGCGATGTCGGGGACCAGGTGGAGGAACGTGCCATCGCTCTCGTCGGCCTCGACCACGATCCACTCGCCGACGTCCCACGCGGCGTTGGTCCCGATCTCGTTGACCTCGCCCCCGATGAGGAACGACGGCCGCAGCCCGGACTCCACCAGGATGAGCGAGAGCATCGACGCCGTGGTCGTCTTTCCGTGGGTCCCGGCCACGGCGATGCACCGCTTTCGGGCGGCCACGGCCGCCAGCGTCTCCGCCCGGGCCAGCACGGGGATCCCCCGATCCCGGGCCTCGACCACCTCGGGGTTGTCGGCACGGACGGCCGTCGACTGGGTCAGGAGGTCGGCGTCACCGACATTGGCCGCGTCGTGACCGATGGCGACGGCGATCCCGAGCGAGCGCAACCGCTCAGTCACCCCCGACTCGCGGAGGTCGCTGCCGGTCACCTCGTGGCCCATGGCCCGCAGCACGGTGGCGATCGCGCTCATGCCCGCCCCGCCGATCCCCACCACGTGGACACGGCGCAGCGCCACCGGGTCGCCGATCCCCGAGGCACCAGCGCCGGCCGCCGTCCCGCTCATGGCGCCCCCCGTCCGTCGGCCGCGGGCCCTCGGCCGCCGTCGACCGGTCGGGCGCTGGCCTCGACGAGCGCGGCGCCGGCGTCGGCCGCATCGGGCCGGCCCACCGACCTGGCGGCGCGTCCCATGGCCCCCAGCTGCTCGGGGTCGGCCAGCAGGCCTTCCACGATCCCCGCCAGCCCGGCGGGAGTGCAGTCGGGGTCGGCCAGCAGCACGGCGGCCCCGACGCGCTCGAGCACCCGGGCATTGGCCGTCTGGTGGTCACCCGGGGCCCCCGGCAGGGGCACGAGCACGGCCGGCACGCCCGCCACGGCCAGCTCGGCGACGGTCATGGCCCCGGCCCGGCAGACCACGACGTCGGCCGCGGCGTAGACATCGGCCATGCGCTCCTCGTAGGCCACCCGGACGAGGGCGAGGCCGCCGTCACCACCGGCGCCATGATCGGTCCCGGCCGACGCAGCGGTGGCAGCCACCGCCGGAACCCGCTCCACGTCGGGGTCGTAACCGTAGGCGCCCCAGTCCCGACGTCCGACGATGTGATAGATGGCCAGGTCGTCCCGGTTGGCCCATCGCTCGACCATCCCGTCCACGGCGCCATTGATCCGGCGGGCCCCGAGCGACCCCCCGAACACGACCACGACGGCCCGATCCCCGGGCAGTCCCAATCGGCGTCGGGCCGCGGCCCGGCCGGCGGGCGTCCGGTCGGCCGCGGCAATGTCCGGCCGGACCGGCGTCCCCGTCACCACGGCACGCGGCAGCGGGGTGCCCTCCCAGCCCACGGCGCTGGCCCGGGCGAACCGACCGAACAGGCGGTTGGCGGCGCCGGGCACGGCGTCCACGTTCACGAGCACGAGCGGTACCCGGTGCGCCAGGGCACCGACGGCACCGGCGAGGCTGGCGTAGCCGCCGACCGCCACCACCACCCGGGGCCGCGCCCGGCCCACCGTGCCGACAGCACGCAGTGCGGCCACCACGAGCTCCACGACGGAACGCAGGTTGCGCACCAGGTCCCGGGGGGCCAGGCTGCGCACGATGCCCCGTCCGGGGAGCAGCGTCACCGGGAAGCCCCGACCCGCCAGCGTGGCGGCGTCCTGGCCCCGTGCCGACCCGAGGAACCCGATGGTGTCCCTGTCATGGCCGCGGGCCACCAGGGCCTCGGCGATGGCCAGGGCGGGCTGCAGGTGGCCGGCGGTGCCCCCACCTGCCACGAGGGCGTAGCGACGGTCGGCGGAGACGTCCTGTTCGGTCACGCGGACCGGGGCGGTCACGCCCGGACGGGGCGGCGGCGCTGGGGGCGGGCACGAGGGCCGGAGCGCTCCTGCATGGCGATGTTGAGGAGGATCCCCATGGCGGCCAGGGTGATCACCAGCGAGGAGCCGCCGAACGAGATGAACGGCAACGGGATCCCGGTGACCGGCAGCACCCCGATGACCGCGCCGATGTTGATGACCGCCTGGCTCGTGATCCACACGGTCACGCCTACAGCCATGAGCGAGCCGAAGCGGTCCGGGGCGCGCCCGGCGACCCGGAACCCGTACCAGGCGAGGGCGAAGAACAGGACGAGGATCACCACGGCACCGACCAGGCCGAGCTCCTCCCCCACCACCGAGAAGATGAAGTCGGTGTGGGCGTTCGGGAGGGTGCCCCACTTCTCGCGACCACCGCCCAGCCCGAGGCCGAACAGGTGGCCGGATCCGAGGCCGATCAGCGACTGCCATACCTGGTAGCCGGATCCCGACTGATGGGCCCCGGGGTTGATGAACGACAGGATCCGGTCCCGGCGGTAGGAGTCACCCAGGGCGAAGACGACGGCGACGAGGCCGAAGGCCACGAGTACCTTGGTCAGCGGGGCGAGCGACACCCCGCACATGAACAGGATGCCGAATGCGATACAGCTGAGCACCATGGCCGTGCCCATGTCGGGCTGCTTGATGATGAGGGCGGCGGACACGATGAGCGCGCCCAGCACCGGTGCGATCACCTGCTTCGACGGCGCCGACCGGTCCGACCGCTTGACCACGATGTCCGCCGCGAACACCACCATGGCGAGCTTCATGAGCTCGGACGGCTGGAGACGCAGCAGGCCGACACCGATCCACCGCGACGACCCGCCGGCAGTCACGCCGAGCCCGGGCACCAGCACGGCCACCAGCAGACACAGGGTGCCGACCATCAGGGGGACCGACCACCTTGCGCCACGTCCGGTAGTCGATGCGGGCGAAGATCAGAAGTGCACCGACGCCCACCACCATCCAGAGCACCTGGCGGATGAAGATCGTCCACGGGGAGTGGTACGTGACCATCGACACCACCGGCGACGCCGAGCCCACCATCACCAGGCCGATCACGCACAGGGCGGTCACCAGCACGCCCAGCGCGGCGGCGGTGGGAACACCGGTGAGCCAGCGCACCACGGCCGGCCCCTCGCGACCGGACGGGGCCGCCTTCACCGCCGACGGGACCGGCCTGCGGGCCATCGCGGGGCCAGCTCGCGGGCCGACGGCGTCGAGCGACCGCGGGCGGGGTGGCCTCGCGCCACGGCGCACGGCGCGTGCCGTCGTCGTCCGCTCAGCCACGGGGGGTCTCCCCGGGACGGTGCGCCGACGCCGGGCCGGTCGGATCGCGCCCGTGGCCGGTCGGCGCCCCAGCCTCGCCGATGGGCACGCCCATGTGGTGGAACCCGTGGCGACGTGCCGTGCGGCTCAATAGCTTGCCCGACCGACAGGAAGTCGCCGTAGAAGATGCCGAGGCCGAGGGCGGCGAACAGTCCGGCCAGGATCCAGAACCGGACGATGACGGTCGTCTCGGGCCAGCCCATGAGCTCGAAGTGGTGGTGCAGCGGCGCCATCAGGAAGACCCGCCGGTGGAACACCCGGAAGCTGATCACCTGGATGACCACCGACAGCGTGACGATCACGAAGAGCCCACCGATGATCACCAGCAGGAGGTCGAGGTTCATCAGCAGGCAGAGCGCGGCCAGTCCCGACCCGATCGCCAGCGACCCGGTGTCGCCCATGAAGATCTTGGCCGGGGCCGCGTTCCACCACAGGAAGCCGAGGCAGGCCCCGGCCAGGGCCACCGCGGCCAGGGCCAGGTCCAGGGCGTCGCCCACGTGGTAGATGGTGAAGTGCCGGTACTGCCAGTAGCCGATGATGGCCAGGGCAGGCGAAGCAGAAGGTCGCGGACCCGGCGGCCAGGCCGTCGAGGCCGTCGGTGAGGTTCACGGCGTTGGCCGCCGCGGCGATGATGAGCGTGGCCCAGACCACCCACACGGCCGTGCCCATGTGCAGGCCGATCGAGTTGTACCGGGTGAAGGACAGCGTGGTCGACGCGTGGGCCCAGTAGACGGCCAGGATCGAGAAGGCCACGTCCGAGGCCATCTGCGAGCCGAACTTGGCCCGCTTGTTCAGCCCGAGGCTGCGCCGGTGACGCACCTTGATCCAGTCGTCGGCGAAGCCGATGGCCGCCGCACCGACGATGGCCAGCAGGACGAGGACCCCCGACCGGGACCACGTCGACCCCGGGGATGACGTGGGCGACCAGGAACCCGATCACCACGGCGGCCGACGATGCAGATGCCGCCCATCGTCGGCGTGCCCGCCTTGGCGATGTGGACCTGCGGCCCGTCCTCGCGGATCTGCTGGCCGATGTTGTTCTTGAGCAGCCACCGGATGAGGATCGGCGTGGTCAGGACCGCCACCCACAGGGCGATGCCGCCCGACGTCATGAGGGAGATCACCGGTCCGCCCCCCGGGCCGAACCGCTCGGCCAGGGCCGCGCGCGCCTCCACGCTGTCGTCGAAGGGCACGACGTACGCCCCGGTCCTGGGTCGACTCGTGTCCCTTGCCCGCCACGAGGACGACGTCACCGGGCCGGGCCCGGCCCACGGCGCCACGGATGGCCGCGGCGCGGTCGGGCTCGACCACCACGTCCGCGGCCCCGCCACTGCTCCGGACCGCACCTGCGTCGATGATGGCCAGCCGGGTCCTCGGAACGGGGGTTGTCGGACGTGAGCACCACCACGTCGGCCGCGCCGTGGCCACCGCCCCCATCTGCGGGCCGCTTGCCGGCGTCGCGGTCGCCGCCGCAGCCGAACACGCACAGCACCCGACCGTCGCCGGCCAGGGCCCGGGCGGCGTCGAGCGCCACCTCGAGCCCGGCCGGCGTATGGGCGTAGTCGACCAGCACCGCCACCGGGGACCCGCGCTCCGACGACCTCCATGCGGCCGGGCGACCGGGGCGGCGGCGGCCAGCCCGTCGGCCACCCGCTGCCCGTCGACCCCGAGGGCCACGGCCACGGCCGCGGCCACCAGGGCGTTGTCCACGTTGAACCGGCCCGACAGGGCAGGTGCGACCCGTGCGCCCCGCCAGGTGAACCGCGATCCGCCCACGGCGAGCTCGACGTCGGCGGCCTCGTCGGCGGTCACGGCGGTCACGCGTGCCCTCGGCGCCGGGTGCGCCCCAGCCGCTCGAGCAGGCGGGCGCCCCACGGGTCGTCGGCCAACACCACGGCATGGCGGCACCGCTCCGGGGTGAAGAGCGACGCCTTGGCCTCGAAGTACGCCTCCATCGTGCCGTGGTGGTCGAGGTGGTCCCGGCTCAGGTTGGTGAACGCGGCGACGTCGAAGCGGATGCCGTCCACCCGGTGCTGGGAGAGGGCATGGGACGACACCTCCATGGCGACGGCCCGCCGTCCCTCGGCCACCATCTCGGCCAGGTACCGCTGCAGGTCGGGCGCCTCCGGGGTGGTCCGGGCCCCGCCCAGCGTGCCGATCACCCCGGTCGGCCGCCCGTCGGCCTCGAGGATCGATCGCCACCAGCTGGGTCACCGTGGTCTTGCCGTTGGTGCCGGTGACGCCCACCGTCTCCAGCGCGCGGGCCGGATGGCCCCAGAAGGCGGCGGCCACCGATGCCATGGCCGGGCGGACCCCGCCCGGTGCCACGCCGGACCTGGGTGACGCCGAGGTCGAGCAAGTGCTCGCACAGGAGCGACGCCGCCCCCCGCTCCACCGCCTCGGCGGCGTGGTCGTGGCCGTCGGTGCGCTCGCCCGGGACACAGCAGAAGAGCGCCCCCTCCCCCACCCGGCGGCTGTCGAATTCGACCGCCGTGACCGGGGTCGACGACGGGTCGCCCCGGACGTCGCGGCACGGCGACGTCGTCGAGGAGGTCGGCGACCGTCACCACGTCGAGCATCCGGTGAGGTCAGCGGCGGGGTGGCAGGGGTGCTCGAGCGGACCCGGGCCCACCTAGGGCCCTTCCGTGACCGCTCCGGCGGGCACGGTGACACTGCCCGTGCCGCCCACGGCCGTCGTCGATGCGGCCGTCGTGGCCGCGGCGGTGGTGGGGATGCCGTAGTGGTGGAGGGCGTAAGCCATGATCGTGGAGAACACCGGGAGCAGCCACGGCACCACCGTAGATCGGTGTGGGGTGGTCCAGGACGACGATGGCCGACAGCACCGGGTGCTGGGCCGGGGCGAACCCGGCGAACGAGCCGATGTAGGCGCCGGGGATGTAGCCCAGGTGGTCCGGGCTGGGGATCTGGGCGGTTCCCGGTCTTGCCGGCCACGGTGTAGCCGTCGATCGGCGGCGCTGGTGCCGGTCCCGTTGGCCACCACCGACTCGAGCATGCTCGTGAGCGCGGCGTTCGTGGTCGGGTCGATGACCCGGTGCGCCGGCCGAGGCCGCTGTGCCGGTGACGGTCCCGTCGCGGCCACCGTGGCCCGGACGAGCCGGGGCGACACGAAGACGCCGCCGTCGGCCACGGCGTTGTAGGCGTCGAGCACCTGCTGGGCGGTGACGGCGTCGTCCTGGCCGATCGGCGTCGATCCGATCGAGGTCCCGGTCCACTGGCGAGGCACCGGGCACGAGACCCTGCGACTCTCCGGGGATCCCGAGCCCGGTCGGCTTGCCGAACCCGAGGTGGGAGATCTGGTCGAGCAGACGCGTCTCGCCCAGGCCCTGGGCCACCTCGATCGTCCCGATGTTGGACGACTGGGCCAGGATCTGCGTGGCCGTCAGCGACTCCGTGCCGTGCTGCTCGGCGTCGTGGAACGTGTACTTGCCCATCGGCAGTGCGGCCGGAACCGACAGCGTGCCGTGTTGGGCGTGATCACGCCGTCGGCCAGGGCGGCCGAGAAGGTCACGAGCTTGAACACGGAACCGGGCTCGTAGACCTGGGTGACCGCCGAGTTGGACGGGCGCCTCGACCACGCCGGCGGGAAGGGTGTCGGACCGGGCGACCAGCGTCGCCCCCGAGGTGTCGGGCGTGGACGCCACCTTGGCGGCGAGAGTCGCCGACCCGGTGGCGGCGGGGGTCGCCGCGCTCGGGCGTCGACCCGCGCCTTCGTCGGACGTCAGGTTGGCCATGGCCAGGATGTCGCCCGTCTTGACGTCCATCACCACCGCGGTGCCACCTGTGGCATGGGACGCCACGATCTCGGCGGCCAGTGCCTGCTCGGCCACGTACTGGACCGACTCGTCGAGGGTGAGCTCGACCCCCGTGCCCGGCTGGGCCGGGGTCGACCGGTTCCCGCTCGGGAGCGCGACGCCGTCCGGGGAGCGGAGGATGTCGGTCGTCCCCGACTTGCCGGCGAGCAGCGACTGCAGCTGGTACTCCATCCCCGACGTGCCGTTGCCGTCCCACCCGACGGTGCCGACCACGGGTTCGGCCAGCCGACCGACCGGCACCACGCGCTGCGACTCGGGCACCAGGTTGATCCCGTTGAGGTTCAACTTGGTGATGGCGGCGGCCACCGGGTCGGGCACCCGGTGGGCCAGGTAGACGAAGCCCGACGGCGCGGTCAGCTTCGACCGCAGTGCGTCGATGGGATGCCGAGCAGCGGTGCCAGAGCGCGGCGGCCACGGCGGCCGGCTTGGCGATGATCTGCGGGTCGGCCACGACCGTCTGGCGGGTCACCGTCTCGGCGAGGACCTCGCCGTTTCGGTCGTAGATGCCGCCGCGCACCGGCGGGCACCGTCACGGACTGGGTGAGCTGGGCCCTGGACAGGGCCGCGTAGTGCTGATTGCCGAACTCCTGGACTTGGACGAGGCGCAGGACCATCACCGACGAACACGGCCACGAGCAGCAGGCGCATCGCCCGGGTGCGCCGGCTGAGGAGGACGGCGGGGCTCACCGGGCGGGTGCCGTCGTCGCCGCTGGGGCGGTCGGGGGCCGGGGCGGCTGGTGGTGGTCGACGTCGTGCCGCTGGGCGGGTCGTGGCGGCGGCGTCCTGGTCGCCGGGGGCGGTGCGCGCCGACGGGAGCGGGGTCGTGTTCGGCACCGGGAGCGGGACACCGAGCGGGACTTCGGGGAGGTCCACGACCTGGGCGGGGGCCGTCAGACCGAGTGCGATCCCCTGGGCCACCACCCGGTCGGGGGCGGCGAGCTGGGCCACCTCGGTCTGCATCGCCTTCTGGGCGGCCTGCTCGAACTGATGGCGAGCTGGAGCCTCGGCCAGCCGCACCTGGCCCTGCGCCACCATCGTGTCACCGACCACGACGACGAGCAGGCTCCCCACGACGACGGCCACGGCGAGCCACACGTGGGCGCGGCGGGGCGCGTCGCCGACGGGCGCTGCGCCGGGGCTGGGGCTCGAAGACCCGGAGCGGCGGCCGTCGGGTGGACGGCCGCGGCTGGGGGGCGGCGGCGGCCCGCCGTGCGGCACCGGTCGGCGGGCGGGGCCATCAGGCGACCTCCCCGGTCGCTGGCGGCAGGCGATCCCGCGTTCGGCAGCCGCTCCACCACGCGGAGGCGGGCTGCCTCGGCCCGGCGGTTCCGGACGACCTCCTCGTCGCTGGGCCGGCGTGACCGCGGTGCGACGAGCCGGAACCGAGGGTCGGCACCGCACACGCAGGGCAGGCCAGGGGGGCAGTGGCAGTCGTCCGTGACGACCCGGGTGAACATCGTCTTGACCAGGCGGTCCTCACCCGAATGGTAGGAGATCACGACGCAGCGGCCACCGGGGCGCAGCAGCCCGAGGGCGGCGTCGAGCCCGGTCGGAGCTGGTCGAGCTCCTCGTTGACGGCGATCCGGACGGCCTGGAACACGCGGCGCGCCGGGTGGCCGCCGGTGCGTCGGGTGGCGGCGGGGATCGCCTCGCGCACGACGTCGGCCAGCTGGCCCGTGGTGGTGATCGGCCGGGCGGCGACGATCGCCCGGGCGATGCGCCGGGCGAACCGGGTCTCGCCGTTGTCGACGAACAGCTCGACGAGGGTGTCCTCGCTCGACTCGTTCACCACGTCGGCACCGGTGCGGCCCACCGTCGGGTCCATGCGCATGTCGAGGGGGGCGTCGCGCCGGTAGGAGAACCCGCGCTCGGCCACGTCGAGCTGGGGCGAGCTCACCCCGAGGTCGAAGAGGACGCCCGGTGAGACCCCGCTGGTCGTCAGGCGTCCCGAGCTCGTCCTGCACGTTTCGCACGACGTCGGCCAGGGAGTCGAACCGCGCCCGGCGGATCATCGCCCGGTCGCCGAAGACGGCGAGCTCGCCGGTGGCGGCGGCCACGGCGATCGGGTCGCGGTCGATCCCCAGAAGCCGGATGCCGGGGTTGGACCTCGAGCAGGGCCCGGGCGTGACCGGCGCCGCCCAGTGTGGCGTCGAGCACCAGCCCGTCGGGGACGGCGGACAGGAGGTCGACGACCTCGGTGGCCATGACCGGCTCGTGGGGGAAGGCCTCGCTCATCCGCAGCCCCTCGGCCGGGCCGGACCGTGCGGGTGGAGCACCGCGACGGTCCGGCCGGGAGGAGGCGGAGGAGGACTCCCCCAGTGGTCCGGTCGAGGGACTGCGCATGGGCCAGACACGCTCGATGTGGACGTCGTGGCGCGGGCCACCGCGGCCAGTCCGGACTGCAGCGGGGTGAGGCGGGGCAGCGCCGCAGGGTGGCCCACCCGCTCGGCCAGCTGGGCGGCGGACAGGGCGAGCGACGACGTCGTGATCCGGCGCACGGCGACGACGTCGCTCCCGGGCGAGGGGGCCGGGGCGGTCGGCGGCGTGGGGACACCGGTCGACGGGTCACCGGCAGCGTCGTCACCGGTCGGCGCTTCGGAGAGGTCGGCGACGGCCGTGAGTACCGCCGTACCGCGACGGGGCCGGCGGGTGCCGGGGCTGCGTCGATCCTGGTCGGGCGGCCGTGGCGGACGAGGTGGAGTCGCATCGCGACACTCAGCCGTCGTCGCCCTGGTCAGACGCGCCTCCTCGGGGAGCACCTTCTCGTCCCACGTCTGCCGGTCCCACAGCTCCACCCGGTCGATCGCCCCGAGCACGAGCACCTCGGACTCCAGGTCGGCGTACTCCCGCAGCCTGGCCGGGATCGCCATCCGCCCCTGCCGGTCGATCTCCAGCTCGTGCGACGTCGAGGCCCACAGCCGCACCAGGTTGCGGTCGCTCCGGCTGGCCGAGGACCGCTCCATCATGGCGTCCATCTGCAGCTCGAACTGGTCGGGTGTCCACAGCGACAGACAGCCGTCCTGCTCGGGAGCCAGGTATCCGCCGTGCTCGAAGTGGGGGCGGAACTTGGCCGGCAGGATGACCCTTCCCTTGTCGTCGAGCGAGTGCTCGTGTCTGCCGAAGAACCGTGCCACTGGACCTTGCTCCCACAACGCTCCCCGCAGTGCCCGGTACCCGCCTGTTTCGGGTCCCTCCCTTTCACACCACTTCGCTCCACCGTAAACCCCTTGCCTCCACCAGTCAACCACTTCGCGCCAACTCCCGCCCTGGGGCCCGCCCGGGCGCGGCGGGTGCATGAACAGCACCTGACCTGGGGTGTCGCCACGGAGGGCAACGCTCCGGGCACCAGCGTCCCGGAAGGTGGAGCGGAGTGGAGGGCCGGGAACGCCGGCGGACTGCCCCGGTGCTCCGCCACGCAGCCCGCGACTCGCCGTCCGCGCGCTGGCAGGGCTGCTGACGGCCTGTGCCGGGACGGGACCCGCCTGGCCGGCACCGGGCGACGGTGGCGATCCGGACGGGTGATCATGGCGGCCCTGCGCTCACTCCGGTCGGGCGTGCCTACCGGGGCCCGCGTGGTGGCCGTCGAGACCCGGGAGGCCCACTGGATCGGATGCTGCGGTCCCGGCTACCCGTCCGACGTGCTCCGGAAGGGGTTGCCGGCGCCGTCCTCCGTCGCGTGGTTCACCTCGTCCGAGTCAGTCGGTCGGGTGGACGGCCAGGCCATCGGCCGCCTCGTCGGAGCCGGGCCCGCCCGTTGGGGAACTGCGCCGGCCCGTGGGCGCCCCGGGGCCGGACCGCAGGGGCACCACTAGGGCAACGAGGCGAGGAACGCGTCGACGACACCGTCCGCCGTCGGCACCGGGGCACGCCCCTGGGCCTCGACGACGTCGGCCACGCCGCCGGCGGCAACGGCCAGATCGGCGGCGGCAGAGGACCGCCCGTCCCCGTCGAGGGCGAGTGCGCCCAACAGGGCGGTCGACTCCCACCGGACGACGCAGGCGCCGTGGAACAGGGCGCCGTGGCGGTCACGCCGCTGGGCCAGCCCCACCACCTTGCGCCCGTCCACGGTCACCTCGCCCGCCGCGACCCCGCCGAAGCAGACCAGTGAGGACCATCGTGTGCACGCCCCCGGTCGCGGGCCCTGGACTTCGACGTCGGTCAGCCCGAGACTCGTCAACGCCGTGCCCCACGCACGTCCGAGCCAGTCGAACGCCCGGGTGACGTCCGCGGTCCACAGGGGGTCCCCCACCGGCACCCACACGTCCATCCACACCGGGTCGTCCGGGGACACGAGGACCGCCCCCCCGCCGGACCGTCGCCGCGCCACGTCGAGGCCGCCGGCCCCCGCGGCGACCACGTCGGGTCGCTGGGTGGAGCCGAGCACCACTGCCGAGGCGGTCGGGCGGCACCGGGCCACCGCCCGGGTCAACGGGTCGCGCTCCGACCGAAGGCCAGGAGGCGTGCAGTTCGCCGGCCGGGGCGACACGTTCCTCGATCCGCCATCCGTCCGGCACGCGTCCAGTCTGGCACCGGTGGGCCGCCACCCGGGCCGGTCGCGCGACGGCGCCGGGCCGGGTTCAGGCGCTCATCTGGCGCCCGCCGACCACGCCGGAGCCGAGGTAGTCGGCCCAGTCCTCACTGGTGCTCCCGCACAGGGCCAGCAGCTGGACACGGTGGCGGGGGGCGGCCGGGGTGGACCGGAGCACCATGCCGGCCTCGTGGGGCAGCCGATCCTCCTTGCGGGTGTTGCAGGGCCGACAGGCGGCCACCACGTTCTCCCACGTGTGGGGCCCGCCCTTGCTGCGGGGGATCACGTGGTCGAGGTTCTCGGCCGATGCGCCGCAGTACTGGCACCGCCCGCCGTCGCGGGCGAACACGGTGCGGCGGTTGACCGCCACCCGGTAGTTGTAGGGGACCTTGACGTAGCGGACGAGCCGGACGACCGACGGCTCGGGCACACTCACCCGCTCCGCACGGAACACCCGCTCCGTGGCGTGGATCAACTCGGCCTTGGTGTCGAGCACGAGCAGCACGGCCCGGCGCGACGACACGATCCCGAGCGGTTCGAACGTGGCGTTCAGGACGAGGGCCCGCCGTGTGGGCGACATCGGCGACCGGACCGGCGTGGCACCGCCCATCGCGGACGGGACGGGGGAAGCCGCCGCACCTCCTGGCCGTGCCGGACGATCCATCGGCCCGCCGCTACCCGTGCCCGCCCGGGCGTGTCGACACCGAGGCCGAGGCCGCCCGGCACCACTCGAGGAACGAGACGACGTCGGCCCGGTCCGGCACGGCGTCGGGCCGGCCGTAGGCGGTGGTCATGCGGAACTCCCAGAGCCGCCGGTCCGGGAGCGGCAGGTGGGGTGGCGAGCGCCACCACAGGCGCGGGGCCATGCGCCGGAGCTCGCCCAGGGCGGTCCACCACAGGTCCGGGCGCATGAGCACGGCCGATACCAGGACGGCGGTACCCCGGCCCCTCGGCCGGGGTACCGGACCCGCCGGCGCGGGTTCCCTGGGAGCCGTCGGCGCGGGATCCGCCGGACCCGGTCCGGCTGACGACACCTGGTTCGTCGGTGTTCCGGGCGGCGATGCGGGGGCCGACGTACTCATCGCCCACCATCCTCCACCACGCCGGCACCGGCCACCACACCGGTGCGGTGGAGAGCGACGGCGGCCGCGCCGACCAGGGGACCGTCAGCACCCAGGCCGCCGGGACGGATCCGCGTGGACGCGCGTACTCGAGACCGCACCGCCGGCCGATCTCCTCCTGGGCGGCGTCGAAGAAGTCGTCCCCGAAGCCGAGGGCGACCGACCCGGCCACCACGGCGAGCTGCAGGTCGAGCAGGTTGGCCACCGACGCCACGGCCCGGCCCACGAGGGTCCCGCACCTCTGGCGCACCACCGTGCCGGCCTCGGCTGCCGGGCGCCCGGTGACTGCGGCGATGGCCGTGCCCGAGACCTCCGCCTCGAGGCAGCCCCGTCCTCCGCACGCGCACGGGCGTCCGTCGGGCTCCACCACCACGTGCCCGATGTGGCCGGCGTTCCCGCCCGAGCCGTCGAGGAGGCGCCCGTCGAGCACGACGCCCCCTCCGACGCCGGTGGACACCACCAGAGCCAGGTAGTCGGCGGCGCCTCGTGCCGCCCCCGTCCAGCCCTCGCCGAGAGCGAGCGCCTTGGCGTCATTGTCGACGGCCACGTCGACCCCCACCAGGTCGGCGAGCCGGGCCCGCAGGGGGAACCGGCGCCACCCGTGGATGTTGAGGGGCGACACGTCCTCGCCGCCGGCGGCCATCGGACCGCCGCACCCCACCCCGCAGGTGGACGGCGGCACGGGCGACGCGGCCAGCACGTCGGTCACGGTGCGGCGGAGTGCGGCGAAGATCCGCTCGGGATCGGTCGACACCGGGGTGGCGGTCCGTTCCCGAACGAGTATCCGCCCGTCGCCGTCGACGATGCCGACCTCCATCTTGGTGCCGCCGATGTCGACGGCCAACACGAAGGGGCCGGAGCGATCCGGCGCCGGGATCGGGGTTGCGGGCACGGAGGTCACGGTGCCGCGTCGCAGGAGGTCGTCCGCCGCCCACCGGCCGACACCGCCTGCCGGTGGGTCAGTCGTCCCGGTGGAAGCGTCCACGGATCCAGTCACGCGGATCGTGGACCGGATTGTTGATGCTGCGGGTGTGGAGCGACCGTGAGATGTCGTCGATGCCCGCCTTGCCCATGCGCCGGGCGTTGTTTGCGAAGACGACGCCCGACAGGAACATCACGACCACGCCGACGAATCCGAGGGCGAGGGACGTGGCGAAGGTGAAGAACATGAAGACGAGGGCGGCGATGAAGACGAGGGCGGACCAGATGCAGTAGCGGCCGGCGTGGCGGTAGACCGTCTCGGAGCGGACACGCTCGGCGAAGTCCGGATCCTCCTGGTACAGCGACTGCTCCAGCTCGTGCAGTATCCGTTGTTCGTGCTCAGAGAGCGGCACTTGCTCGTCCCCTCCACCTGTTCTCAGCCTCGGCGGTCACCACCGACACCATCCTCGCGCACCGGACCCCCTGGCGCACGGCACCACGGGGCTCTCGGGACGACTCGGATCCAGGTCGAACTGCCACCATCCGCATGTTACAGGTTGTCGGCCCGTTGTCCCCAGATCTAGAGGAGGATCGGCCCGCCTTTCCGGCCGTCCGGATCCCGCCTCCTCCCCGCGGGGCCATCGGCCCCCACTGGGCCTCACCTCGTGTGCGCACCGCGCAGCCCCCCAGGGGTGACGAGCGAGGCCGGGCCCACCGCCTCGCCCCCGTACCGGGCGCGGATGGCGTCGACGGCGTCGGTCACCGGACCCCACGTCTCCTGCAGACGGGCCGCGGCGACGGCGGCGTCCTCGCGGTCGGCCACCGGGTCCGGCCCGGCCCCGTCACCCGCAGCGGGAGCGCCGTCCGGCCCGGACCGGGGATCCCCTCCGTCGGGTGCACCACCGGCGTCGAGATCGAGCCGCAGCTGCGTGCCACCGCCGGGATCGGACAGCCCGGACAGGCTCACCCCGAGCAGGCGCACCCCCTTGGCCACGTCGACACCGTCGAGCAGCGCAGTGGCCACGGCGGCGATGGCCGGGGCGGCATCGACAGGGCCGTCCAGCGTGTGGGACCGGGTGATCTGGGTGAAGTCGCCGAACCGGAGCTTCACGGTGACGGTGCGTGCCGCTCGCTCGGTCCGGCGGAGGGCGGAGGCCGACGCGTCGACCATCCGGTGGAGTCGCCGGTGGAGGTCGTCACGGTCCCACACATCGACCGAGAAGGTCTCCTCGTGCCCGGTCGACTTCGCCTCCTGCTCTGGCACGACGGGCCGGTCGTCGATCCCCCGGGCAAGTTCGGACAGGTGGCGGCCGGCCGACGTGCCGAGGTACCGCACCAGGGCGTCGGGGGGCACGCCCGCCAGCTCCCCGACAGTGGTGACGCCTAGCGCCATCAACCGCCTCTCGGTCACAGGCCCGATGCCCCACAGGGCCCGGACCGGCAACGGGTGGAGGAAGGTCAGCTCGTCCTCGGCCCGGACCTCGACCACGCCGAGGCCCGGTTCGATCCCCGAACGCGAGGCGCGAGGCTTGGCCGCCTTCGAGGCCAGCTTCGCCATCAGCTTGGACCGGCCCACCCCGATCGAGCACGGCAGCGACATCTCGTGGTGCACCCGGTCGCGGATGGCCTCCCCGATACAGGTCCCGTCTCCGAACAGGTGGACCACGCCCGTCACGTCGAGGAAGGCCTCGTCGAGCGAGATGCCCTCGACGAACGGCGTGAACGATCCGAGGATGCCGTGTAGGCGTCCGCTCTCCTCGGTGTACCGGTGGAACCGACCGTCGAGGAAGATGGCGTCGGGGCAGAGCCGTCGGGCCATCGACGACGCCATCGCCGAGTGCACGCCGAACATGCGCGCCTCGTAGGTGCATGCGGCAACCACGCCACGCTGGCCGCTCCCGCCGACGATCACCGGCTTGCCGGTCAGCGACGGGTCGTCCAGGACTTCCACCGACGCGAAGAACGAGTCCATGTCCACGTGGAGGATCACCCGTCCGGTGGACGGGGACCCCGGCACCGGGCGCCCCGGGTCGGCGGGTTCGGGTGCTGCCGTTGCGCTCACCCTCCGAGGCGCAGTCTCCGGAAGCCCTCGGCGCACGGGACCCCGGCGTGGCGCCCGGCATCCTCGGCGGCAAGGCGCATGGCGGTGACCGCCCACTCGCCGCCGTCGGGGAACTGGCTCCGGTGGCAGCCGACGGCCGCGCCCTTGACCTCCACCGTGTGGGTGATGTCTACCCAGACCTCGGGATCGAGGGTCCCCGACAGCAGCACCGTCGAGACCTGGTGGGCCGGCCCGGCGTCGGGGAAATAGAGGGGCATTGCGGCTGCTGGTGACACCGCGTCCAGCACTGCGAACCCGGCAACGCGGTGGTCCCGGTGGTTGAAGTAGTCCTGGCCGAAGAAGACGGCCGTCGGGTCGGGGCACAGGACGACGTCGGGCCGCAGGCGGCGAACGGCGACGACGAGGGCCTCGCGGAACCACGCCACGTCGTCGAGCTCGCCGTCGGGGACCCCCAGGAACGCCTGCCCTGACACTCCGATCACCGCGGCTGCGGCTGCGGCTTCCTCGGCGCGCACGGCGATGAGCTCCTTCGGCTCGATGGCCGGGTCAGCGGTTCCCTTGCCGCCGTCGGTGCAGATCAGGGTGTGGACCTCGCACCCGGCCGCGGACCACGCGGCCAACGTGCCCCCGCACGAGACGTCCGGGTCGTCGGGGTGCGCGTAGATGGCGAGGGCCCGGCGCGGCACCTCTCCCAGCAGCTCGGCCATCGATCAGGCCTCGGGCCGCTTCGGCGCGGTGGTCTTGGTCAGGAGGCCCACCTCACGGCGGAAGTCGTCGACCCCCTCGAAGCCCTTGTAGACACTGGCGAACCGGAGGTAGGCGACCTCGTCGACCACCCGCAGGTGCTCGAGCACGGCCAGTCCGACCTGCTCGGACGTCGCCTCCCACCCCTCGTCCCGCAGCTCGTCCTCCACCTCGCGGGCGACGACGTCGAGCTGCTCCTCGGTGACCGGGCGGTTCTTGGTGGCCGACCGGAGCCCGTCGATCAGCTTGCCCCGGTCGAAGGGCTGGCGCATCCCCGACCGCTTGACCACGATCAGCGGGATCTCGTCGATCCGCTCGAAGGTCGTGTACCGGTGCCCGCACCCCGAGCACTCACGCCGGCGCCGGATGGCGGCCCCGTCCTCGGCCACCCTCGAATCCACGACCCGATCGTCGTCGGCCAGACACCAGGGACAACGCACGGATACGAGGCTAGTGCCCCTCGGCTCCCCGTCACAGAGCCCCCCGTCGCCCGGCGACTGCGTCACGGACCCACCGATTCCGTACGACGCAGCCCGTTCAGCCGTCGCCACTCCGCCGTGGGAGTCACGGCCGGCAACGGCCCGTGTCAGGGAAGTGCGAGCTGCTCACCCGGGACGACCGTGTCGGTGCCGAGCTCGGCGGCCAGCTGCGACACGATGGGCCTCGGGTCCCCGGACGGATCGACCCGATGGGCGATCGACCACAGGGTGTCGCCGGCGCGGACCGTGTACGTCACGGGGTGGCCGTTGGCCGCAAAGGCGGATTCGGTGGTGTGGGAGGCGCCACCGAATCCGCCCAGCGGAAGCGCGAGGAGGGCCAGCGCCAGGCCCATCATCGCGAGGAGGGTGCGCCGCCGGCGCACTTCGAGCGGGACCCTGAGACGGGACGGACGGACACGCGCCCCGTCCGTCCCGTCACCCGGCTCCAACCGCGGCCGGAGCCGCGGACCCCGGTACGTCGGCGCCTGCACCAACCGGAGCTCGGGACGAGCCGGGCGGACCGACTCGTCCCCGAGGTGTTCCGGCAGGGATGCCGTGAGAAGCGCTGTCATCGGGAGTTCCTTCCTGTCGTTGCCGTCGCCACCGTTGTACGCACCGGGTGTGACACCGGTTCGGTGGGTTCGGCGGAGGTGGTTGTGGCGGTCGTGTCGGCCGAGGCGGTGGTGTCGGCCGTTCCGGCCGTGTCGCCACCCGGGACCCGCACCATCGGGATGCCCGCTCCGCACCCCTCGAGCCGGTCGCCGGTCCCGCAGCCGGGATCGTGCGTCGAACCTGTGTTCGTCATGGGGCCATCCCACCACGAACACATGTTCGGTGTCAACGACTTTCTCGAACAGATGTTTGCTTCTGGGGTCCGTGCGGGCTACGTTCATGCAAACAGACGTTCGCAGCCGGGCCTGACCGGCGCGGTGCGACGACACGGCGAACCGGACAGCGGAGGGACCCATGGCCCAGGTACTGAGCACCAAGCGGAAGCAGATCCTCGACTGCATCTCCGAGTCGGTCCGCGACCGCGGCTACCCGCCGTCAGTGCGCGAGATCGGCGAGGCGGTCGGACTGACCTCCTCGTCCACCGTGCACGCGCACCTCGCCGTGCTCCAGCGCGAGGGCTACCTGCGCCGTGACCCGACCAAGCCCCGGGCCATGGAGGTCTGCTACGACCCGTCGTCCAAGGTGATCATGGACTCGCGGCCCATCCGCCACGTTCCCCTGGTCGGCGACGTGGCCGCCGGCACCGGCGTCCTGGCCCAGGAGAACGTGGAGGAGCTCTACCCCCTGCCCGAGGACTTCACCGGCACCGGCACCCTGTTCATGCTGCGCGTAAAGGGCGACTCGATGATCGACGCCGGCATCGTCGAGGGGGACTTCGTCGTGGTGCGCCAGCAACCTGACGCCGAACAGGGCGACATCGTGGTGGCGGGCATCCCGGACGAGGAGGCCACGGTGAAGACCTTCTCGACCCGGAACGGCACGGTCGTGCTCACACCGGCCAATCCGCGGCTCGAGCCCATGGTGTTCGATCCGGCCGAGGTGACCATCTTCGGAAAGGTCGTCACCGTCCTGCGGCGCCTCTGACGCCTCTGACGCCTCTGACGCCTCTGCGTCCGCCGTCCGGCCTGCGGCCTGCGGCGACGCACGGTCGCCGACCGCGCCGCCGTGCCGGCCGGTCGAGTCGTCCGGCGCATGGACGTGGCGCGACCTGCCAGAACCGTCAGGCCTCCGGCGTGGGTGCCCCGATCGAGCTCATGTCCGGGTAGCGGCTGCCTGCAGTGACGTCAGCCGGGAAGGCCTCATCGATCGCGACCATGTCGGCTGCATCCAGGACCACGTCTGCAGCGGCCACGTTCTCCTCGAGGTAGCTGCGCCGCTTGGTTCCCGGAATCGGCACGACATCGTCGCCCCGGCCGAGCACCCAGGCCAGGGCCAGTTGTCCGGGCGTGCAGTCCTTCGCCGCCGCCAGCTCCCGCACCGTGTCGACGAGGGCGAGATTGTGGGTGAAGTTCGTCCCGGTGAACCTCGGGAGGAACTTGCGGAAGTCACCCTCGGGGAAGTCGTCCGGTGAGGAGATCTGCCCGGTCAGGAACCCCCGTCCGAGCGGGCTGTAGGCGACGATGCCGATCCCCAGCTCGCGGGCGGTGGGGACCACTTGGGCCTCGATGTCCCGGCTCCACAGCGACCACTCGCTCTGCAGTGCGGTGATCGGGTGGACGGCGCTCGCACGGCGCAGGGTGTCGGGCCCCGCCTCCGAGAGCCCGAGGTACCGGACCTTGCCCTCGGCGACGAGCTCTGCCATCGCGCCCACCGTCTCCTCGATGGGGATGCCGGCGTCGCTCCGGTGCTGGTAGTAGAGATCGATGTGGTCGACCCCGAGCCGGCCGAGTGACGCCTCACAGGCCTGGCGCACATAGGCGGCGTCGCCCCGGATCGATCGTACGGCCGGGTCGGCGCTCCGCACGATCCCGAACTTGGTGGCGAGTACGACGTCGCCCCGATGCCCGGCAATGGCCCGCCCGACCAGCTCCTCGTTCAGGAACGGGCCGTACATGTCGGCCGTGTCGAGGAGCGTGACGCCGAGGTCCAGTGCCCGGTGGATGGTGGCGACGGACTCCGCCTCGTCGCCGGGACCGTAGAACTCGCTCATGCCCATGCAGCCGAGCCCCTGCGACGAGACGACGAGTCCGGACGTACCGAGTGTCCGCGTGGTGAGGGTCATGTGCCGACCCTACCCACCTCTCCCGCCGACCGACACGG
This sequence comes from uncultured Actinomycetota bacterium, assembly GCA_963835445.1. Classification (GTDB taxonomy): domain Bacteria; phylum Actinomycetota; class Acidimicrobiia; order Acidimicrobiales; family RAAP-2; genus Bog-756. Next base: position 501,524 of record CAWIFO010000007.1, on the reverse strand, counting down.
GAGTCGTCTCTCGACCCCCCGGGGCGCCGCCGCCGGACGCGCCGGCGCCCCGTCCACCGCCAGGGCCGCTAGCGGTGACCCTGTGCTGCCGACTGGCGCACCGCCACGCCTGGCGCACCTCCACGCCTGGCGCACCTCCACGCCTACAGCTCGGTGCGCAGGACCCTGTCGAGGACCGACGCGGCCCGAGCCAGCTCGGTGGCGCTCACGTGCTCCCCCGGGGTGTGGGCGAGCAACGGATCACCCGGCCCGAAGTTGGCCGCCGGCACCCCCCGTTCGGCGAAGAAGGCCACGTCAGTCCAGCCCACTTTGGCTCGGGGCGGCATCCCGGAGGCCGCCACCAGCGCGGCGAGCACCGGGTCGTCGAGCGACGGCGGCGCGGGCGGGGCGGCCTCGACCAGCTCCCAGTGGTCGCCCGGCTCGAGGTGCGGGGCGAGGAGCTCGCGCACCGTCGACTCGGCCTGGGCGGCGGTGCGGTCCGGGGCAAATCGGTGGTTGAGGACCAGGATGGCCCGGTCCGGGACGACGTTCCCGGCCACGCCGCCCTCGACCGACACGACCTGGAGCTGCTCGGCATATTCACAGCCGTCGATGACCGGGCGGCGACCTTCGTAGCCGTCGACGGCGGTCAGGACGCCGGCGAGCCGGTGGATGGCGTTCCGGCCGGCGTGGGGGCGCGCCGTGTGCGCACGCAGGCCGGCCAGCGTCACCCGCAGGCGCATCGTCCCCTGACACCCCGCCTCCACCGCCCCGTCGGTCGGCTCACCGAGGACGGCGACGTCCGCAGCCAGCAGGTCCGGTCGTACGTCCCACAGCCGGAGCAGCCCGTTGTGCTCGCGGGCCACTTCCTCGCCGGTGTAGAAGCACCAGGTGAGGTCCACCGGTGGGGTGTCGAGGCTCCCGGCCAGGTGCAGGAAGACGGCGAGCCCGCCCTTCATGTCGGTGCTCCCCAACCCGTGGAGCGTGTCGCCCTCGACCCGGGGCCGGTCGTTGCCCTCCGCGGCAGGCACGGTGTCGAGGTGCCCGGCGAGGAGCACCCGCCGGTTCCGGTCGAGGTCGGTCCGGGCCACGACGTTGTCGTCCACCCGCTCCACCGTGAGCCACGGGCACAGGCCGAGCGCGGCCTCGACGGCGTCGGCCACGGGCCCCTCATGGTGGCTTACCGACGGGATGCCCACCAGTGCCGCGGCCAACCCGAGGAGCCCGTCGGGGACCGGAAGGCCCGCTCCGGCAGGCGCGCCCGCCCCCGGGTCCTCCCGCCCGGCAGCCGACCCCCTGCGTGCGTCTCCGCCGGTCACGCCGGCCGGTCCCGACTCACATCGACACCCCGTGCGTCCGGAGGATGTCGTTCAGCTGGGCCTTGTCGTGCCGCTGGCCCTCGGTGAGGTGCTTCAGCACCAGCACGCACGGCAGGTAGAACTCGCCGCCCGGGAAGTCGCGGCGCCGGCTGGCCTGGACGGCGACCGACCACGGCGGCACGTGGCCCCGGCCGAGCTCGTCACCGGTCTCGGCGTCGATGACCGGGATGGTCGGGTTGAGAATGGTCCCTTCGCCGATCACCGAGCCCCGGCCGACCCGGGCGCCCTGGGTGATCATGGCACGACTGCCGATCATGACCTCGTCCTCGATGACCACCGGGGCGGCCTGAGCCGGCTCGAGCACACCGCCGATGCCGACGCCGCCGGACAGGTGCACCTGCTCGCCGATCTGGGCACAGGACCCGACGGTGGCCCACGTGTCGACCATGGTCCCCGCCCCCACCCGGGCACCGATGTTGACGTAGCTGGGCATACAGATGACGCCGGGGGCCAGGTACGAGCCCCATCGGGCCGACGCGCCGGGCACGACGCGCACGCCCGCCTCGGCGAAGTCGTGCTTCAGCGGCAGCTTGTCGGCGAACTCGAACGGGCCGACCTCGATCGTCTCCATCGACCGCAACCGGAACAGCAGCAGGATGGCGTGCTTCAACCACTGGTGCACCACCACCCGGTCCGTGGTCGGGTCGACCTCGGCCACCCTCGCTTCGCCCGAGTCGAGCAGGTCGACCGCCTCGGTCACCACGGCGAGCGCCTCGGTATCGGACGGGGTGAGGTCGGCGGCGCGGTCCCACAGCGCTTCGATCCGGTCTGCGAGGTCTGCCATGGGGGGAGACGTTACCGCCCGGGTCCGACACCTCCGGTCCCCACGGCCGGCTCCCGCTCCCCTGTCGGCCCCGGCCGGGCCGGGTGCGCCGGACGGGCGCCGACTGGTCAGCCGGCGGCTGCGAGCCGCTCAGCCACGAGACCGAGCCGGTCCATTGGCTGCACGACGGCCACCCGCACGTGGCCGCGCCCCCGTTCGCCGTAGAGCTCACCGGGGCTGACCAGCAGTCCGGCGACGTCGGCCAGCTGCTCGCACAGCGCCCAGCCGTCTGCATACGCCTCGGGCACGGGTACCCACAGGTAGAACCCGCCCGCCGGCAGGGCGACGGGCAGCCCGGCGTCGGTGAGCGCGGCGGCCAGGAAGCCGAGCCGCTCGCGGTACCGCTCCCGTTGCAGCTGGACGTGGGTGTCGTCGTCGAGTGCCACCACCACCCCGGCCTGTACCGGACCCGGCACCATGAGGCCCGCGTGCCGCCGGACGTCGAGGAGGTAGGTCACCAGGTCCTCGTCCCCTGCGTAGAACCCGGCCCGCACCCCCGCCAGGTTCGACCGCTTCGACAGCGAGTGGACGGCGACCACTCCGGCGGCGCCCGACTCGAGGACGCTTCGGGCACGCCCCTGCCAGGTGAACTCGGCGTAGCACTCGTCGCTGAAGACGGGGACGCCCCACTCCCGGCCCCACGCCGCCGACCGGTCGAGGTCGGTGAGGAGCCCTGTCGGGTTGGACGGAGAGTTGACCCACAGCAGCAGGGCGCGCTCCGCGTCGGCCGGGTCGACGGCATCGAGGTCGAGGCCCCCGGTCGGCAGCTCCGGCACCGGGACGGCCCGGCTCCCCGCCAACGTCGCACCCATCGCGTACGTCGGGTACGACACCGACGGGTAGAGCACGGTGTCGCGGTCCGGCGAGCGCAGGTGCAGGAACTGGGCGGCTGTGGCCACGAACTCCTTGGTCCCGACACATGCCGCCACCTGCCGCTCGGGATCCACGTCCGCACCGAAGCGCCGCCGGATCCAATCGGCCGCGGCCCGGCGGTAGGCGGGCGAGCCCGGCGAGGTCGGATAGCCCCGCTCGGCCCCCGACGACGCCATGGCGGCCAGGACGGCGTCTGGCGGCGGGTCGCACGGGGTGCCGATCGAGCAGTCGACCAGGCCTCCCCAGGCGGCGAACCGCTCGGCGGCCCGGGCCTTGGCCCCGTTGAGTCGATCGTAGGGATAGGGCGGCGGGGCGAAGCCTCCCGGGGTCCCGGTGGCCGGGGTGGCGCTCACGAGGCCAGGAACTCCGCGAATCGGGCCTTTCCGGCCTCGTCCAGCACGACCTGGATCCGGGTGGCTGCCTCCCCCACCTCCTCGCCGACGATCTCGCCCTCGCGGTGCACTGCGGCGAGGACGTCCCCGCGGGCCCATGGGATCTCGAGTTCGACCACTCGGTCCCCGACCCGCAGCCGGTCGCCGATCGTCACCAGCAGCTCGTCGATGCCGGCGCCCGTCCGCGCCGACACCAGCACCGATCCAGGGTGCGCCGCCAGCAGTCGTCGTGCCTCCTCCCCGGAGCGGTCGTCCCCGCTGCCGAGCGCGTCCGCCTTGTTGACCACCAGGAGCTCTGGCATGTCGTCCGCGCCGATCTCGGTCAGGACCGAGTGGACTGCGTCGATCTGGCCCTGCAGGTCGGGCGCCGAGCCGTCGACGACGTGGACGATCAGGTCCGACTCGAGCACGACCTCGAGCGTGGACCGGAAGGCCTCGACCACCTGGTGGGGCAGCTTGCGGACGAAACCGACGGTGTCGGTCAGGAGGACGAGCTCACCTCCGGGCAGGTCGAACCGGCGAGTGCGTGGGTCGAGCGTCGAGAAGAGCCGGTTCTCGACCAGCACGTCGGACGCGCACAGCCGGTTCAGGAGGGTTGACTTACCGGCGTTCGTGTAGCCCACCAGCGACACCGTGCGCTGGCGGCCGCGCTGGCGGCCGCGTCGCTGGACCCGGCGGGTCCGGTCCAGCTGGCGCAGGTCGGCCTCCAGGCGCGACATGCGCTGCACCAGGCGCCGTCGATCCACCTCGAGCTGGGTCTCGCCCGGGCCCCTCGTCCCGATCCCACCGGCCTGCTGGCTCAACGAGTGGCCCCGGCCCCGCAACCGGGGCAGCCGGTAGCGGAGCAGCGCCAGCTCCACCTGGGCCCGGCCTTCGGGTGTGCGGGCGTTCTGGGCGAAGATGTCGAGAATCACCGCCGTTCGGTCGATGGCGGTGCGGCCCAGGATCTTCTCGAGGTTCCGCTGTTGGGCCGGCGACAGATCGTCGTCGAACACGACGGTATCGGCGTCGACGTCGAGGCAGACGGCGAGGAGCTCCTCCGCTTTGCCCTTACCGAGGTACGTGGCCGCGTCCGGGGCCGTCCGGCGCTGCATGATCCGACCGGCCACGTCGGCGCCGGCAGTGTCCACCAGGAGCGCGAGCTCGTCCAGCCCCGCCTCGGTAGCCGCCTGGGTCCCGTGGGGGAACGTCACCCCGACGAGGACGATGCGCTCCCGGACCTCCCGGGAGATGAGGGTGTCGGTGAACGCGGAGTCGGACGGGCTCATCGGGCCGTCGAGGGAACCGGCCGGGCGCCGTCGAGCACTGCCACGGGGTCGACCACGATCGAGGCCACCCGGTGGACCGGACCCCGCAGCCGGGCCGCGTCGCCGTCGAGGGTCACCTCGAGGGGCCCGCCGGGGTTGTGCACCGTGACCCGATCGCCCACCAGACCCCAGCTGTGGGCCGCTGCGGCGGCGGCCGCGCTGCCGGTACCGCACGCCTGGGTCTCCCCGACGCCCCGCTCGAACACGCGTAGGAGCAGGTTGTCGGGCTCGTCGCCCGAGGCGATGAACTCGACGTTGATTCCTCCGTCGTAGACGGTCTGGAGGTGGGCCCCGATGCCGGCGACGTCGATGTCGTCCAGCGTCGGGCCGAACATGACGACGTGAGGGTTGCCCATGTCGACCGTCCGCACCTTTCGGTCGGGGAACTTCTGGCGCTGGTCCGGGCCCAGGGCGACGGTCCCGAGGTCGACCGACGCCTCGGCGGTGTGGACCTCGTCGCCCTCGGCGTACTCGACCGTCTTCACGCCGGCTGCCGTAGCCACGGTGAAGGTCGGGGGCGACACCAGGGCGCTCAGGACGGCCGCCTGGGCCAGGCAGCGCATCCCGTTGCCGCTCATCTCGGCCTCCCGACCGTCGGCGTTCTGCAGGACCATGCCGACGTCGGCGAGTCCTCCACCGTCCACGACCTGGATCACCCCGTCGGCGCCCACCCCGAAGCGGCGGTCGCACAGGGCGCGCACGAGGTCGCCGGGCAGCGGACCGGATGAGGCCGGATCGATCAGGACCAGGAAGTCATTGCCGGCACCGTGGTGCTTGGTGAACCGGATCAGCGGGGAGGCGGGCGGGGTGGTGGTCATGGCGTCGACCCACAGTCTCTCACCGGTGCGGGGGGCGTGCGCTCCCCTGCAGCCGGGCAACGACCACCGCCACCGGGTCATCGTCAGGCCGCACCCACTCGATCCGCGGGTCACGGCGGAACCAGGCCCACTGCCGCCGCGCGAACTGCCGTGTCCGCCGCACCGCCTCGTCCACGGCCTCCGCCAAGGGCACGCCGCCCTCCACGTGGGCGAGGAGCTCCCGGTAGCCGAGGGCCTGCCGGGCCGTCCGCGACAGTCCGCCGGGACAGCGCCGCCAGGGCCCGGACCTCGTCGAGGAGCCCGGCGTCCATCAGCCGGGCGAAGCGCTCGCCGATCCGTCGATCAGCGTCGGCTGGATCAGGGCGGACACCGACCAGGGCCACGTCGGTGGGCGGGTAGCGATCGAGACCGGGGCCGAAGCTCGAGAACGGGCGCCCCGACCCGAGCGTCACCTCGAGCGCCCGAACCAGGCGGCGCTCGTTGCCCGCCTCGATCCGGGACGCCGCCACCGGGTCGAGGGTCACGAGCCGGTCGTGCAGCCCGCCCACGGCTGCCGCCCGTCCGGGACTGCCCACCGGGCCCCTGCCGTCCAGATCGGCACGCAGCTCGGCGGCCACGGCCTCGAACCGCCCCGGGAACTCGAGGCCGTCCGTGACCGCACGCAGGTAGAGGCCGGTTCCTCCCACGAGCACGGTCCGGTTACCCCGGGCGGCGATTCCGTCGACCGCGGCGCGTGCAGCCGCCTGGAACCGGGTGACGGTGAACTCCTCGCCGGGGTCGACCAGGTCGACCAGGTGGTAGCGGACCTCGGCGCGCACCTCGGGCGGCGGCTTGGTCGTCCCGAGGTCCATGCCCCGGTAGACGGCCATGGAGTCGACCGACACGAGTTCGACGTCGGAGACCGGACCCCCGGCGCCCCCGGTGCCCTCGGTGCCCCCGGCGCACTGCGCCCGCACCGTCCGCACGACCTCCAGCGCGACCTGGGACTTCCCCGAGGCCGTGGGCCCGACCACGGCGACGTCCACGTTCTCAGCCGGCGGAGACGGGGATGCGGACCCGGTGGGACGGCCGGGCTGTGATCTCCACCAGGTCGCCCGTCAGGTGGTGGCGCGCCGCGTCGGTCACCCGCACGCAGGCATAGGTCCCGTTGGCGATCGGCCGACCCGGGTCCGGGGCGGCGAAGTGGACCAGCTTGTTCTGGCCTGTGCGGCCGGTGGTCACCGACGGGTCCCGCTTGGACGGGCCCTCGACGACGACCTCTTCGAGCCGCCCCACCCGGGCCCCGTGCTTCACCAGCGCCGACCGCTCGACGACGTTGCGGAGCCGCTCCATCCGTTCGGCCGTGACCTCGACGGGAAGGAACCGCTCGGTCATCGCCGCCGCCCGGGTGCCCGGCCGGGGCGAGAAGACGAAGGTGTAGGCACTGTCGAACTGCGCCTCGGCGGCGACCTCGAGGGTGCGCTCGAAGTCGTCCTCGGTCTCACCGGGGAAGCCCACGATCAGGTCGGTCGTCACGGCCAGGTCGGGGATCCCGGCACGGGCGGCCGACAGCCGGTCGAGGTAGCGCTCGGCGGTGTAGCCGCGGCGCATGGCCACCAGCACCGGGTCGCTGCCCGACTGCAGGGGGAGGTGGAGGTGGTTGCAGACTTCCGGCGTCTCGGCCATGGCGGCGATCACCTCGGGCCGCAGGTCCTTCGGGTGGGGGCTGGTGAAGCGGACCCTGCGGATCCCCTCCACGGCACCGGTGACCCGCAGCAGGTCGCCGAAGAGGGGGCTTCGCTTCGTCAGGTCCCGGCCGTACGAGTTCACGTTCTGACCGAGCAGCGTGACCTCGGTCACGCCGCGGCGGGCCAGCTCCTCCACCTCGCCGACGAGATCGTCCATGGTCCTCGACACCTCGGGTCCCCGTACCGCCGGGACGATGCAGTAGGCGCAGCTGTTGTCGCACCCCATCTGGATCGTCACCCACGCCGCGTACGGCAGGTCCCGCACCGCCTCCAGGGCCGCTGTCTGCTGGTCGGCGGCGGTCGGTCCGCCCACGGGAACGGGCTCGTCCAGGATCTCCACGATCGGCCCCTCCACGGACGCCCGGCGGAGGAGGGCGGGGGCGGAGGTCAGGTTGTGGGTGCCGAAGACGACGTCGACGTGCCCGGCCCGCTCCCGGACCTCCTCCTTGGCCATCTGAGCCAGGCACCCGCCCACCGCGATCTGCATGTCCGGCCGCGATTCCCGGAGGGTCTTCAGGTTGCCCAGGTGGCCGTAGAACTTGTTGTCGGCGTTCTCCCGGATGCAGCAGGTGTTGAAGACGACGACGTCGGCCGTCTCCATGTCGCCGGTGGCCACGAGCCCGTCCGCCACGAGGGCGCCCGCCAGCCGCTCGGAGTCGTGCTCGTTCATCTGGCACCCGAAGGTGCGGATGTGGAAGGTCCGGGGGCGCTGCTCGGTCACGGCACCAGGATACGGCTCCGCCACGCACCCGCTCCCCACCGTCGCTGTCACACCCACCGGCGAGGCTGTCCCCATGGCGCTGGCCACCTGTTCCGACGCACTTCCCGGGGTCCCCGTGCCGTCCGACCCTGTGCGTCCGTCCCCGTGGTGCCGTCCGTCCCTGTGCCGTCCGACCCCGTGGCGTCCGGTGGCCGGCCCGGCCTGTCGGCCCGGATGTCCTCGCTGGACGCCGCCCTGGGCTCGCTCCTGGCCGACCTCGACCCCGGGCTCCTGCTCGGGCGTGACGCGGCCTCGCTGTATGCCGGCTTCTGTCGCCTGGAGCGCCTGGTGGTGGCGGGCAAGACGCTCCTCGCCCCCCGGATCGCCGACTCCGGCCACTGGGAGGAGCAGGGCCACCGTTCGCCTGTCGGCCTGCTCGCCTCCTTGGAGGGGGGATCGGCCGGGCAGGCCAGGCGCACCTTGGAGGCCGGACAGCGGCTGTCGGGCCTGCCCGGGTGCGAAGAGGCGGTGCGCAAGGGAGCCCTGTCGGGCCCGAAGCTGGTCGAGATCACCCAGGCCGCCTCCTTGGACCCCTCGGCCGAGGGACGGCTGCTGGCCGGCTCGGACGCCGAGCCCCTCCACGTGGTCAAGGAGCGGTGCCAGGAGGTGCGGGCCACCGCAGCCGGTGGGGACCCCGAGGGCACGCTGGCCCGGATCCACGCACTGCGCTCCTTTGCCACCTGGACCGACGCCGAAGGGGCGTTCTGCTTCCAGGGACGCGACAGTGCCGAACGGGGGGCGAAGCTGCTGGCCCGGCTGGTCCCCGTGGCCAACCGCCTGCGCCACGACCGCCGGGCGGACACCGCCGCTGCGGCCACCGGGCGCCCGAAGGGCACCCCGGCGCCACCGGCACCGCCGCCCGAGTCCGAGGCGGCCCTGCGGGCCGACGCCTTCTTCCTGCTGGTGACCGGCAGGCGTCCCGAACCGCCCACCGGTGCACCGTCCGGCGGTGCCACGGGGACCAGCGGTGCCACGGGGACCAGCGGTGCCACGGGGACCACGGGACGATCAGGCCCCGCCGGACCGACGACGGAACCGACGACCGGGGCCCCCGGCGTCGTCCGGCCTCTCGACCCCGGCTCCACCCGCGACCCCGACCCCGGCCCCGGGCCCGACCCGGCCGCACTGGCCGATCCGGCCGACCTCGGGGGTGTCGACGACCTGGTCACCGCCGCACCCCCGGCCACCGTCATCGTGCGGGTGGACCTGGCCGCCCTGAAGCGGGGCCGGGCCCTGCCCGGCGAGCTGTGCGAGCTGGAGGGACACGGCCCGGTCCCCCTCCCGGTGGTGCGCAGCCTGGTCGACGACGCCTTCCTGGCCCTGGTGTTCACCGAGGCCGGCGACATCCGTGCCGTCGCCCACCTGGGGCGGACCATCAACGCCCACCTGCGCACCGCCCTGGCCCTGCGGGACCGCCGCTGCGTGGTGCCGGGCTGCGGGGTGGCCTACTCACTCGAGATCGACCACGTACGTCCCCTCGAGTCCGGCGGGAGGACGGAACTCGCCAACCTGGCCCTGCTCTGTCGCCACCACCACCGGATGAAGACCTACGACGGGTGGGTGCTCGAGCGCACCGGTGCCACCGACGAGGACCCCGGCTGGACCTTCACCCCGCTGCCGCCCTTCGGCCAGGAGCCCGACCTCGGGCTCGACCGGCCACCGGAGCCGGTGCCCCGGACCTGAGGCGGGGGTCGGTCGAGCCCTGGAGAGTTCAACCCGCAGGCGGGTGCGACGCCTCCACCACCGTGTGGATCCCCCCGCGGACGAGCCAGTCGGTGGTCACGGTCATCCGGCGTGGTGCGATGGCGGCCACCAGGTCGTCGAGGATCCGGTTCGTCATGTCCTCGTGGAATCCACCCTCGTTCCGGTAGCTCCACAGGTAGAGCTTGAGCGACTTGAGCTCCACCAACGACCGATCGGGCACGTAGGCGACACGCACCGTTGCGAAGTCCGGCTGGCCAGTGAGCGGGCACAGGCAGGTGAATTCGGGGGTGTCGCAGGTGACGAGGTAGTCGCGACCCGGATGCGGGTTGGCGACGGCCTGGAGGTCTTTGCTGGGTTGGCTGGGCATGACCTCGACGAGGCTACTGCTCAGCGTCGTAGAGCCCCGCCGACCCGTCCTTGTCGAGGATGAGCCCGTCCATGTCTGCGTGGAGTACGAGGACCTCACCCGGTAGGCCCGCCTCGCCCAGTGCCTGCTCCCCCGCCACCTGCACCGCGGGAGCGTCGACACCGCGGCAGATGCCGAGCAGCGACGGTCCGGCGCCGGACCAGCACGAGGCGAGGGCACCGCCGGCCACCATCGCTGCCAGCAACTTGGGCGCCGCCGGAAACAGGGGGCTCCTATAATCCTGATGGAGCCGGTCGTCAGCCGCCTCCGGGATCAGTAGGCGGCAGTCGGCCATCCCGGCCATGAGCAGCGCCATGCGGGAAAGGTTGAACGCTGCACTCTCCCGACTGACCTCCAACGGGAGCGCTTGGCGCGCCCGGGCCGTCGACAGTTGCACGTCGGGCACGATGACGACGAAGGCAAGGCTCACATCGAGCGGGAGCCGGACGACGTGGACCCCACCCTTCACGACGGCGGCGGCCACGAAGCCACCCACCATCGACGCCGCGGCGTTGTCCGGATGGCCGTCCATTGCCGTGGCAACCGAAAGCGGGTCGTCGGCACCGGCCGCCGCCGCCGCCGCCACGGCCAGGGCGGCTGACGAGCCGAGCCCGCGGGCGATCGGGATCTCGGACCGCACCGTGATGGCCAGTCGGTCGGTCCCGGCGACGTCGATGGCCACCCGGGCGGCAAGGTGGGACGAGTCGTCGGCCAGCCCTTCGCCCTCGCCGACCGAGCGCACGATCAACTTGGACGCAGGCTCGACGTCGACGACGACGTAACGGTTCAGGGCGAGGCCGAGAGTGTCGAAGCCGGGTCCGAGATTTGCCGACGATGCTGGTACACGTGCTCGCACGTCCACACGGTACCCCCGGCGTCCCTTCCCGGGCGGGACTGGACCCCGTGGTCGACCGGCCGATAGGCCGATCGACCGACCGACCGGCCTATCGAAGCACTTGCCCGGCCCAGCCATCGTCGTGCCACCGGGACCACCCCGGCCGGTAGCTCCACCCGCAGCACACCACCCGCAACATCCCCTTGTCCCCTGATCTCCCGACCGACCGACCGACCGACCGTCTCGGGAGACACCCGTCGCTAGGCGTGCACCAGCCTCCACCACGTCGACGGCTCCGGCACCGACTCCCCCAGACGCAGCGCCACGGCCTGGAACTGCGAGCCGACGGCGAACAGGCGCGTTCCGACCCGGGTACCGGCGCGGCTCCCGGGAGCAACGGCCACGAACCGGGTCATCGACTCCACTTGCTGGCCCGGCCAGCCAGGTAGCCATGCGTTGGTCGCGACGACAACGGTGGCCGGATGGGGTACCCCGCCCCAGACCGATGTCACCGCCCCGACCACCTGGCCGGCCGAGGCCACCGTCACCGGGGTGACCGCTGCCTCGGTGGCGGCCAGCAGTGCGTCGGTGGTCGGACGGGCGAACTTGAACGGGTCGGCGATAGGCAGGTCGTTCAGCGGGATCGACGTCGTGGTCGTCGTGGGGGCAGGCGGTGGTGCGTTGGTGGTGGTCGGCGGCGGTGGTGGCGGCGTGGTGGTCGGCGGCGTTCCCGGTGCCGTGGTCGCCGTGGTCGTCGTGGTCGTCGGCGCCGGGGCGGGCGGCCTCGTGGTCGTCGTGGTCGTCGACTTGGGCAATGTCGGGGGCGGTGTCGGCTGGCCGAGCACGGCCACCAGCACCAGGACGGCACGGCCTCGGACCATCCGGTTCGCTGCCAGCACCATGCAGGCACCGGCCACCGACGTGTACCCCGACTTGATACCGACGACACCGTGGGCGCCCACCTCGGACAGGATGTTGTGCAGGCTCCCGACGAGTGGGAGGTCCACCGTGGTCAGGGCCGCGATCTGGGCAAAGGCAGGAATTGCCATGCCGGCAGAGGCCACCCGCAGCACGTCGGAGGCCGACGACACCGAGTGCGGGTCGTAGCCGCTGGCATCGACGTAGTGGGTGTCGGTGGTGCCGAGCGAAGTCGCCAGTGCATTCATCTTGTCGACGAATGCAGGGACCGACCCGGCGTCCCACACGGCGAGGCTGAAGGCGATGTCGTTGGCCGACTGGGTCAGCAGTGCTTCCAGCATCTGGCGCTCGGTCAGGGTCTCCCCCGCCTGGATGGACACACTCGACTCGTCGTTGTGCAGCTCGGCCTGGTACTCGGCGGCGTCGGCCGCGGTCACGGTGATCGTCGGACCGTCAGTCCCCGGCGGCAGCGGATGGTCCCGTAGCACGACCACCGCCGTGGTCATCTTGGTCAGCGACGCTATGGGGACGGGCGACTCGGCTCCCGACTGAGCGGTGTACCGGATCGACGGGACGGCGACGGCGCCCTGGCCCTTGGCTGGCCAGGGCAGGGACGGTGGTGCACCGGGCACGACGACCGCCGCCACCGTCGCCGCGTGCGGGACCGGCCGACCGAGCGGCGTGGAGATCCGGTGGGCAGCCGCCCAGGACCCGGTGCCCGCCAGCAGCAGGAGGACCGCGCCCAGCACCCACGGCCACCGACGTCGCCGCGTGCGGCCGACGTCGACTCCCGTCCCTTCGGTGGCACCCTCGGCGTGTCCTGCCGAGTGCCGGTGGACCCGGGAGGACCTACGCCGTCCCTTCCGGCCTCGTCGTCCCCCGTCGTTCGAACCGGCGAGAATCGGTCCGGTCACGGGTACGGGCACAGGTGCGGGGGTGTCACCCTCGGTCGTGGTCATTCGTTCGACGTGTGCTGGGCCCACTCGGTCAGCGGGCGTCCAGTTCCTCGGGTGTCATGAGAACGGTGCGGGCCTTCGAGCCTTCGGACGGGCCGACGACTCCACGCCGCTCCATCAGGTCCATCAACCGGCCAGCCCGGGCGAATCCGACACGCAGCTTGCGCTGGAGCATCGACGTCGAGCCCAACTGCGATCGCACGACCAGCTCCATCGCCTGCTCGAGCAGGTCGTCGTCCCCGTCCTCGCCGCCACCGGACCGCGGGCCCTCCGCACTGACGATCTCCTCGATTCCGGCCACGATCTCCATCGGTCGCTGCCGCTTCCAGTGGGCGACGACCGACCTGACCTCCTCCTCGCTGACCCACGGCCCCTGGATGCGCTGCGGGTTGGAGGACGACGCCGTCAGCAGCAGCATGTCGCCCTTTCCGATCAGGCGCTCGGCACCAGGCTGGTCGAGGATGACCCGGCTGTCGGCCAGGGACGACACCGAGAACGCCATCCGCGACGGGACGTTTGCCTTGATGACGCCGGTGATCACGTCGACCGACGGGCGCTGGGTGGCCAACACCAGGTGGATGCCCACGGCCCGGGCCATCTGGGCGATCCGGCAGACCGACTCCTCCACGTCGCGGGCGGCCACCATCATCAGGTCGTTGAGCTCGTCCACCACGATCAGGATGAACGGCAGGCGCGGGAACCGGATCTGCGAGTCGTCGTCCTCGTCGACCTCGGAGTCGGTCCCCTGCATGCGGAGGCGGTGCGCCTCCTCGTACTCGGTCAGATCGCCGGAGTCGAAGGCCTGGTTGTAACCCGTGATGTCCCGCTGGCCGACCTCGGCGAGCAGGTCGTATCGGCGCTCCATCTCCGTCACCGCCCAGCTGAGCGCGTTGGCGGCCTTCTTCGGGTCGACCACGACCTGGGTGAGGAGGTGCGGGAGGTCGTTGTACTGGCCGAGCTCGACGCGCTTGGGGTCGATGAGGATCAAGCGGACCTGATCGGGCGTGGACCGGGTCAGGATCGACGTCAGGACCGAGTTGATGCAGGACGACTTACCCGACCCGGTCGAGCCCGAAACCAGCACGTGGGGCATCTCGGCCAAGTTCGCCACGACCGCACGGCCGGCGATGTCCCGACCGAGGGCCACCTCGAGCGGGTGGGTGGCCCGGGCCGCCTCCGGCGAGGCGAGGATGTCGCCCAGGGCGACGAGCTGGCGGCGGCGGTTCGGCACCTCGACGCCGATGGCCGACTTGCCCGGGATGGGGGCCAGGATCCGCACGTCGGGCGAGGCCAAGGCGTAGGCGATGTCCTTGGAGAGGGAGGTCACCCGGGCCACCTTGACCCCGGCGCCCAGCTCGAGCTCGTAGCGGGTGACCGATGGACCGACCGTCCGGCCAACCAGCCGGGTCTCGACACCGTGTGCGGCCAGGGCGTGCACCAGTGCGGCGCCGGCGGCGTCGACCTCCGTCTCATCGATGACCTGGGCCTTGGCCCGCTTGAGCAGGTTGGCGGGCGGGAGCTTCCAGTCGCCGAGCGGCGCCCCCATCCTGAGTTCGAGCTGCTCGCCCTTGCCCGGTTTCGTTGCCGCCTCGGGCAGCACGACCGACTCCAGTCCGGCATCGTCGATCCCGGGGTGCGCATCGCGTGGGTCGACGGGATCGTCCTGTCCGGGGTCCGGGTCGACCGCAACACCCGGGGGCGCCGCGGCGACCGCGGCCATCGACGGCTGGCGCCCCTCGGCGAGCGCCCGACCGAACGGGTCGGTCGGCTCGTCCTGCCCCTCGTCCTCGGCCGCGGCGTCTGAGGCTCGTTCGCCCATGGCGAGCGCGACCGTCCAGCGGGCGGCACGGGCTACCGCGGAGGCGACCGAGCGCACGGTCACCCCGGTGAACACGAGGAGGGCGACGGCGACCACCATCACGAACACGACGGCCGCGCCGAACCCGCCCAGCGCCGACCCCAGCGGGTCGGCGAGCACGGCGCCCACCCATCCCCCGGACGAGGCGAGCGCGGCGGTCGAAGCGCTCACTGCCGGAGAGCCCCCGGCCAGGGCGGCCAGGCCGGAGACCGCCAGCAGGAGGAGCGTCCCACCGATCACTGCCCTGGCCGGCTCGCGGCGGGTACGCCCGTCATCGGACGGGTCCTCGCCCCGGCCCATCAGCATGCGGACACCCACGGCGATCAGCACGGGCGGGAGGAGGAAGCGTCCCCAGCCCAGCAGGTCGCCCATGCCCACCCGGGCATCGTGGCCGGCCGGGCCGAGCGCATGATCTCCGCCGTAGAAGGCGACGGCGCACAGGATGCCCAGTGTGACCAGGACGACGCCCCACAGATCGGTGGCGTGTTCGGCGGCGACCGAGCCCATCGACGCCAACAGTCCGCCCGACTCCCTGGCATGGGTCCCGGACCGTCCGTTGCGCCCCCCGCCCTTGCCGGCCTGGTTCTTCTTCGTGGGGACGTTCCGGCTCGATCGAGACGGGGGTGTCGACTTGCCCTTGGGCCGCGATGCCCCGGATCGACCCGCCGGACGCTTGGTGGCGGTCGTCACAGTGGCTACCACGCTACTGCCGGGATGTGCCGGCCAGTGGGACACCCCCGGGCCCAGAGGGCTCGGCCGGCCCCGGCAGGGCGCCTCGCCGCTTCCCGTTACGACACCTGCCTCGAAGCCGGACGGGCCAGCACCGGGGCCACCGCGGCGCCCGGCTCACCACCGACCCCTGGCGGCGGTCCCTCAGACCGTGACGATGACGGGGACGATCATGGGCCGCTGACGGGTCCGCTCGCCCACGAGCTTGCCCAGTGCCTTGCGGGCCACCCGGTTGAGGGTCTCGTGGTCGGTGTGGCCCCCCGAGAGGGCCTGCTCGAGCGCCCGGGTGACTTGGGTGCGGGCCTCGTCGAGCAGTGCGTCGGTGTCCTGGTCGTAGGCCCAGCCGCGGGTGACGATCTGGGGGATGCCGACGACCTCGCCCTGCTTCAGGTCGACGGTGGCGACGGCCATGACCACGCCCTCCTCGGCCAGGACCATCCGGTCGCGCAGCACACCGTGGCCGATGTCGCCGACCGAGCTTCCGTCGACGAACAGGTAGCCCCCGGGCACGGTGCCGTCCCGACGCATGCCGGCGTCGTCCAGACGGATGGCGTCGCCGTCCTCGCACAGCAGGACCCGGTCTCCGTCGATCCCCATGCTTGCGGCCAGACGCACCTGGTTGGCCATGTGGCGGTACTCACCGTGGACGGGGACGAGGAATTCGGGCTGGGTGACGGACATGAGCATGGCCAGCTCACCCTGCTTGGCATGCCCGCTCACGTGGACGTTCTCGACCCCCGAGTGGATGACCTCCACGCCGAGGCGGTGGAGACTGTCGATGACGCGACCCACGGACCACTCGTTGCCCGGGATCGGGTGGGCGCTGATGACCACCACGTCGTCCTCGTGCAGCTTGAAGAACCGGTTCTCCCCGACGGCCAGGCGGGACAGCGCCGACATCGGCTCGCCCTGGGAGCCGGTCGAGATCACGCAGACCCGACCGGGTGGGTAGTCGTCGACCTTCTCGATGTCGACGAGGGCGCTGTCAGGGATGTGGAGGAGGTCGAGCTTGCGGGCGAGTGCCACGTTCTTCTGCATCGACCGGCCCAGGGTGGCGATCACCCGGCCCCCGCCGATGGCGGCGTCGGCGACCTGCTGGATCCGGTGGATGTGGCTCGCGAACGAGGTCACGATGAACCGACGGTCGGGGCGTGCGAGGAAGACCTTCTCCAGGGTTGCGCCGACGGTCGACTCCGAGGCGGTAAAGCCCGGCTCCTCGGCGTTGGTGGAGTCCACCAGCAGGAGCCGGATACCCGGGTCGGAGGCGAGGGCGCCCATCCGGGCCAGGTCGGTGCGACGCCCGTCGACCGGATGGAGGTCGATCTTGAAGTCGCCGGAGTGGAGGATGATCCCCTGCGGCGTGTGGAATGCGGTGGCGAAGGCATGGGGCACCGAGTGCGTGACGGGGATGAACTCCACGTCACACGGGCCGATCCGCCGGCGCTCGTGGTCCCGCACCGGGATGAACTTGGCCCGGCTGGCCATGCCGGCCTCGTCCACCCGGCTGCGGGCGAGGGACAGCGTGAGCTCGGAGCCATAGACGTCGACCGGGAAGTCACGCAGGAGGTAGGCGAGCCCACCGGTGTGGTCCTCGTGCCCGTGGGTCAGGATGACGCCGTCGACCCGCGCTGCGTTCTCCCGCAGGTAGGTGAAGTCCGGCAGGACCAGGTCCACGCCCGGCATGTCCGGGTCGGGGAACATGATCCCGACATCGAGTACGAGGATCCGGCCGTCGACTTCGATGCACGCGCGAATTGCGCCCGATCTCGCCGAGCCCGCCTAGGAACACGACCCGCACCGACGAACCCGAGCCGGACCCCTTGGCCGACGACTTCGCGGTCGACTTCGCGGTCGACTTCGCGGGACGGGCGGAACCCCCTGACGCAGCGCCGGAGGACGTGGAACCGCCCCGCCCCTTCGCCTTCGCCGCCAACGGGGCGGTGGTCTCCTTGGTGGTGGCGGACGCCGTCGACTTCCGCCGCCGACCGGACGAGCCTGAGGAGGCCCCGTCGTCCCCGTTACCCCGGCCGGATCCCTGGCGCTCAGGCAACCGACTGCCGTGTCTGCGAGTGCGGTGCGACCCCGGCTACGACCGAGCGTGCCTGGTCGTCGAGGGACTGGGGTGCGGGGGCGTTCGGGAGCCGGCACTGGCCGACGGCGAGCCCGAGGGCCCGGCACGCCGCCTTGGCGGGGACTGGGTTCGGGTACTCAGCCGAGGACTCGAACCGGTAGGACTCGAGCAGGCTGCGGTTCAGCTCGGCGGCGGTACCGACGTCGCCGGACCGGTGGGCGTCGAGCATGGCGCCGAAGACCGGAGCGGCCCAGTGGGAGGCGACGCTGATGACGCCCACGCCGCCGACGGCGGCGAACGGCAGGGTCAGCGAGTCGTCACCCGAGTAGAGCTCGAAGCCGTCCGGGGCCTCGGCCACCACCCGCGCTCCTCCGGCGACGTCACCGGTGGCATCCTTCACGGCCACGATGTTCGGGACCTCCCTGGCGAGCTGGACGGTGAGGTCCGGCCCGATCCGGCGTCCTGACCGCACCGGGATGTCGTACAGGACCACCGGCAGCGCGCTCGACCCGGCTACGGCTCGGAAGTGCGCCGACAGTCCGGCTGCGGACGGCCGGTTGTAGTACGGGGTGACGACCAGGACGCCGGCGGCGCCGGCGGCCTCGGCCTCCTTCGTCATCATGATCGAGTGGGCTGTGTCGTTGGTGCCCGAGGTGGCGATCACCGGGATGGTGACCGACTCGACGACGGCCCGGAAGAGCGAGATCCGCTCGGGGTCGCTCAGCACGGGACCCTCGCCGGTGGTGCCGGCGACGACCAGTCCGTCGCTCCCGTTGGCCGCCAGGTGGCGAGCGAGGGCGGTGGCGGCGTCGAGGTCCAGGTCGCCGTTGGGAGCGAAGGGGGTGACCATGGCGGTCACGACCGATCCGAATCGGGGCGCGGTGCTCACCGGGCGCTCGCAGTCAGGACTGTCGGATGAGGGATCACAGCATCGCAGGCTACCAGCAGCACCGACGGCAACTGCCCTGGCGACCGAGCGGCGTCGGCACCGGGACCGGCTCCGTCAGCCCCGACCGGAGCACGGGGCGTGCCCCCGTCCCGGTTCGCCCCGGCCGAGCACCCCCGTCAGCAGTCGGCCTTCCGAACTCGGCCTTCCGCAGTCGGCCTTCCGCAGTCGGCTGTCCGCCTCAGACCAGCTCGCGCTGAGTCGGAGGGACGGCGGCCATGGCGTCGTACTCCTCACTGGTGTCCACGGCCGACTCGAACTCGATGACGCCCAGCTCGGTGAACTTGGTGCGGAGCCAGCCGTCGGCGGCGTCGAGGAGTCCGAGCTTCCGGCAGTTCGGGACGATCTTGGAGAAGAGCAGCGCCTGGAACTCGTTGCGGTCGGGGGCGGACAGGACGACCGGGAGGATGGCCTTCGGGTCGACGCCCATGCGGTCCCACACCTCCTGCTGGAGGAACCGGTCGCGCATGCGCACGGCGGCCTCGAAGGCGAACTCCTGCCTCTCCCGCAACTCGGCGGAGCTCAGGTCGGCGTAGTACTCCTGGAGGCTCAGTACGCCGAAGGCGACGTGACGGGCCTCGTCGGCCATGACGTAGCGGAGGAGCTTCTTGAGCAGAGGGTCGGGCGTCATCGAGTGCATGAAGCCGAAGGCGGCGAGTGCCAGCCCCTCGATCATGATCTGCATTCCCAGGTACGTCATATCCCAGCGCGAGTCGGCGATGATGTCGTCGAGGAGCATGCGCAGGTGGGCGTTCACGGCGTAGTGGCCGGAGAGCTTCTCGTCCAGGTACTTGGCGAAGACCTCGACGTGGCGGGCCTCGTCCATCACCTGGGTGGACGCGTAGTACTTGGCGTCGATCCACGGGACCGACTCCACGATCTTGGCCGTGCAGATGAGCGCTCCCTGCTCGCCGTGGAGGAACTGCGACAGGGTCCAGTTCTGGCTCTCCACGCCGAAGGCGACCCACTCCTTCTCGCTCCACTTCTCGAGCGGGGTGCCGGCGATGTCGAAGCCCGCGGCGTGGCCGCCCTGGGCCGCGGCCGCCTCGATCACGAGCTTCTCCTGGTCGACGTCGGTCTCCCATGGGAGGTCGGTCTCGCCGTTCCACTGGGCGTTCTTGGCCTTCTCGTAGAGCTTGTTGAGCTTCGGCCGTGCACCCTTCTCGTAATCCCAGGTGAAGATCGAGTCGTACTCCGAATGGACGACGTGGCGACCGTCGGACTCCTCGGTCCCGACGACGGACAGGATTGCCTCCAGGTCGTCGACCTCCTTGCGGCCGATGATGTCCTCGGTGCTGCTCATCTCGGTGGTCATGTCTGGTTCCCCCTGGTGATGGTCGGTTGACGGTGTGCGGATGGGACGGCGGTGCGGATGATGGCGGGATCGGACGCCGCGGACCGGGGCGGCGGCGTCCGCCGGGCCTTCGGAGCGGTTCGGTTCACGGGGCGGGGACGGGCTCTGCCGCAGCTGGTCGGCTCCCGTGGAACGGGCTGATGTCGATGGGGACCGCGGCTGAGGAGTGCAGCGCGTCGATGCCCGGGAGCATGAAGGTGGTCACCAGGTGGGTCGCCTGCACGGGATCGCACGGGTCGGTCCGGTCGGACGGCGCGATGGCATAGGACAGGACGATCCGGGCGGCCCACTCGGCGACCCGCTCGGCCTCGGGCGGTGGCATCCACCGGGCCAGGAACGGCGCCGTGAACCGGGACGCCGTGGCCAACAGCCGATCCGAGTCGGCGAAGGCGAGGTGGCCCAGGATCATCCCGGGCTCGTGCTCGACGAGGAAGTGGAGAGCGGCGTGGTCGCGCAGGCGGACCGATGCCTCGACGATGCCGCCTACGAGGGCCTCGGTCAGATCCTCGGCGGTGCCGAGCCGGACCCCGAGGGCAGAGAACAGTCGGGCCATCTCGGTATCGACGACTGCTCCGAGGATCTCGTCGCGTCCCCCAGGGAACGCCCGATAGACGGTAGCGCGGGACACACC
This sequence comes from uncultured Actinomycetota bacterium, assembly GCA_963835445.1. GTDB lineage: Bacteria > Actinomycetota > Acidimicrobiia > Acidimicrobiales > RAAP-2 > Bog-756. The sequence continues at coordinate 481,058 of CAWIFO010000007.1, read as the reverse complement.
CGACTCACGGGCGACGTCGTCGACGGTCGTCTTGATCGTGCCGTGGCGGGCGAGGCACACCAGGGCACCGTCGATGATGCGCACGCGGTGCGGCGAGTCCGCCGCCGACGCCGGAGGCGATGCGGGCGAGGGCGCGGTCGGCACAGCGACGTCCGCCGCCACCACCCGAAGGGCTCCCCTCGACCGCTCCACGCCTGGAACAGTAGGTCACGTATTGTCTCAGCGTCAATCACCACCGGTGCCGCGACGGGTACGCCGTCCGAACGGTCGTCAGCCGGTGCGAGCGTGCGTCACCACGCCGGCCAGGAGTTCCGAGCGGACCAACCGGGCGACCTGCCCCGGGTCGTCGAGGTCCCAGCGGCCCGGGGCGGAGATGTACGAGAGGATCATCCGGGCGAGGAAGTCGGCTGCGTCCTGGAGGTCGACCCCGGGGGCCAGACCCCGCTCCTTGAGATAGGGGGCGAGCACGACGGCGATGCCGTCCCGGATCCGGTTGCTCTCGACGGTGAGGATTGGGAGGAGCTTGTCCGGCTCGGTCTGCATGACCCGCTGGAGGACCTCGTGCTCGACGATGGATCTGTAGGCGAACATGACGCCCCGCTCCATCATCTCCTCCAGGCTGCCGGCCCCCTGGATGTGCTCGTACAGGCGGCCGAAGAAGTCGAGGGTGGCCCAGGCGACGGTGGCGTTGATCACCTCGTCCCGACCTCCGGGGAACGTCCGGTAGACCGTGGCCCGGGACATGCCCGCCTCACGGGCGACGTCCTCGATCGTCGTCTTGGCCACGCCGCGGCGGGCCACGCACGCATAGGCTGCCTCGACGATCCGCTGGCGGCTGTCGTCCATGCGGGCCCCGTCAGATCCCGAGCAGGGGTTCGATGCCCACGGTGAGCCCCGGGAGCGACGCGACCGACTGCACGGCCAGGACGACGCCGTCCATGAACGAGGCCCGGTCGTAGGAGTCGTGGCGGATGGTGAGGCCCTGACCCGGCGCGCCGAGGAGGACCTCCTGGTGGGCGACCAGGCCGGGCAGCCGGACGGCGTGCATGCGCACGCCGCCGGGGCCGGACCCGCCACGTGCCCCCTCGATTACCACGTCACTGGTGACGTCGGGTGGGAACTCGTCGCGCGACGCGGCAGCGCGGGCCGCCGCCATCCCTTCCGCTGTCCGCATCGACGTTCCCGACGGAGCGTCCCGCTTGCCCTCGTGATGGAGCTCGATGATCTCGGCGCCCTCGAACCACGGGGCGGCCAGGGCCGCGAACCGCATCATGAGCACGGCCCCGATGGCGAAGTTCGCGGCGATGACGCAGTTGGCCCGCGTGCCGGTCGACGGTTCGAACCTGCGCCCCAGCTCGGCGAGGTCGGCCCCGGTGAACCCGGTGCTCCCCACCACGGTGTGGATCCCGGCGTCGGCGCACAAGGCGATTGTCGCCCGCGACACCTCCAGCTGGGTGAAGTCGACGGCCACCTCGACCCCGGCCTCGACCAACGCGTCCGTCGACGCGGCCACCGAGATCCCGCCGTCCGGGACGCCGCCCGTACCGATGCCGATCAGCTCCCCCACCCGGGTGCCGGCGTATCGGGGATCGACGGCGGCCGTCAACTCGAGGCCCGGACGGGACAGCACCGTGCGGCAGACCTCCCGACCCATGCGCCCACCGGCGCCGACCACCCCGACTCGCATGGCGGCCACCCTAGCCAAGGCGGCGGCAGCCGCAGGAGAGGATCGCCACGACCCAGCCGTTCCGGGTGACCTCGTCGCCGTAGCTCCACCCGTCCTATCCGAGCGACAGGGTGGCGTCGTCGAACTCCGACCCGTCGAACGGACCGACGACCGAGAGCGTCCTCGGCGCGGCGGCCAGTTCCCGCGCCGCTGCGTGCACATCCTCCAGGGTGAGGGCGTCCACCCGGGCCAGCACCTCGTCGACCGACAGCACCTCGCCGTGCAGGAGCATGCCGGCACCGATCCGGCTCATCCGGGCACCTGAGTCCTCGCAGGCGAGCAGCGTCTCCGCCCGGAGGTTCCCCTTGGCGATGGTGAGCTCTCGCTCGGTCACCCCGTCGGCGCCGAGTGCGGCGAGTTCGTCGGTGACGATGCGCAGCACCTCGGGCACGTGCTCCGGAGCGGTCCCGAGGCCCACGCTGAGGAACCCCGTGTCGTGGTACGCCACTCGCTCCGACCACACCGAGTAGGCCAGGCCCCGTCGCTCACGGATCTCCTGGAACAGCCGGCTGGACAGCCCGCCTCCCAGGACGTGGTTGAGGACGGCGAGCGCATAGCGACTCGGGTGGTTGCGGTCGACCGAGCGCGACGCCACGACGACGTGGGCCTGCTCGGAGGGGCGCCGGGTGACCCGGAGCGGCTCGACGCGCCCCCCGGGGGCCGTCCGGGAGGGCGTCGCCCCTCCCGCCACATCGCCGAACCGGTCCGTCAGCCCCGAGACCACGGCGTCGTGGTCGAGGTCGCCGGCCACTGCCACCACCATGTTGCCTGGCAGGTAGTGGGTGTCGAAGAAGGCGCGGATCCGCTCGGGGGTCATGGCCGCCACCGACGCCTCGGTGCCCAGGACCTCCCGGCCGAGCGGGTGATCGGGGAAGAGGATGGCCGAACTCTGCTCCGCCGCCTCGTCCGCAGGCTCGTCGGCGTGCATCAGGATCTCGTCGAGGATGACCTGGCGCTCGGCCTCGAGGTCGTCGGCACGCAGTGCGGGGCGCCACATGATGTCCGACAGGATGTCGAGCCCGAGCTCGACGTGCTCGGCCAGGAGCCGGATGTAGAAGGACGTGTACTCCTTGGTGGTGAAGGCGTTGAAGTCGCCGCCCACCTCGTCGACCGCCTCGGCGATGGCCGACGCCGAGCGGTCGTCGGTCCCCTTGAACAACAGGTGCTCGAGGAAGTGGCTGGCGCCGGCGAGGTCGTCCGACTCGTCACGCGAGCCGGTTCCCACCCAGAACCCGATGCAGACCGACCGGGCCTCCCCCATCGCCTCGGTGACGAGCGTCAGTCCCGACGGCCGACGGTCGGTGCGGATCATCCGCGAGCGACGTGCGGGACCGGCGCGGCTGACTCAGCCGACACTCCGACCGCAGCCGCAGCCGCGATCGGCCGGGACACCTGCGGTCGAACGGCCGGCAGCCACCGCCGTGGGCCGGCCCCGAGGGCCGACCCACGTCCGGCGTACGTGCTCAACGGCGCCGACGACCGCCCCGGCCGCCTCCGCCGCCGCTGGGCCGGTCGGCCGACTCAGCGGTCGCGGGGCCGAGGTCCCCGAACTCCTGGACCAGCTCCTCCGCGAAGGCGTCCTCGAAAGAGGCGGCACCTGCGGGAGCACCCGTCTGACGGCGGGGCCCCCGGTCGTCGCCGGCGTCCGGGTCGGCGTGGTCCCCACGGGACGCGCCACGGCCACCGTTCGAACCCGAGGAACCCGAGGAGATGCCGAGGAACCCGAGGAGCCCGAGGATGCCGGCGCCTCGCCGGCCAGCGACAGGGAGACCTTCCCCTGCGGGTCGATGTCGTCCACCTTGACCTCCACCGGCTGGCCGAGTTCGAAGACGTCCTCCACCCGGTCGATGCGCTTGCCCTGGCCCATCTTGGAGATGTGCAGCAGGCCGTCGCGTCCCGGCAGGATGTTGACGAAGGCACCGAACTTGGTGATGTTCACGACCTTGCCCGGGTAGATGGCGCCGACTTCGGCGAGCGGCGGGTCGAGGATCGTCGAGATCCTCCGGCGGGCCTCCTCCACGGCAGTGCCGTCCTTGGCACCGATGGTCACGGTCCCGACCATGCCGTCGTCGTCGACGGCGATGTCGGCCCCGGTCTCCTGCTGCAGGGCGTTGATGACCTTGCCCTTCGGGCCGATGACCTCCCCGATCTTGTCCATCGGGATCTCGAACGAGATGATCTTCGGCGCCGACGCAGCGACCTCGGCGCGGGGCTCGGCGATGGCGTCGGCCATGACGTCGAGGATGGCGAGACGGGCGTCCTTGGCCTGCATGAGCGCCTTGGTGAGGACGTCGAGGGGCAGCCCGTCGATCTTGGTGTCGAGCTGCAGTGCGGTCACCACGTCGCGGGTGCCGGCCACCTTGAAGTCCATGTCGCCGAAGGCGTCCTCCGCACCGAGGATGTCGGTGAGCGTGACGTAGGTCCCGCCGTCGTAGACGAGGCCCATGGCGATCCCGGCCACGGGGGCCTTGAGCGGCACGCCGGCGGCCATCATCGACAGGGTCGAGCCGCACACCGACGCCATCGACGTCGAGCCGTTGGACGACAGGACGTCGGACACCAGGCGGAAGGTGTAGGGGAAGTCCTCCTCGTAGGGGACGACGGGCAGGAGCGCCCGCTCGGCCAGCAGGCCGTGGCCGATCTCACGGCGCTTCGGGCCACGCATGAAGCCGGTCTCACCGGTCGAGAAGGGCGGGAAGTTGTAGTGGTGCATGTACCGCTTCGAGTCGACCGGGGTGATGGTGTCGAGCAGCTGGTTCATCCGGGGCATGCCGAGCGTCGTCACGTTGAGCACCTGGGTCTCGCCACGCTGGAAGAGCGCCGAACCGTGGGCGGTCGGGAAGAGGTCGACCTCGGCCGACAGCGGGCGGATGTCGGTGGTGGTCCGACCGTCGATCCGGAGGCCCTCCTCGACGATCCGCTTGCGGACCAGCTTCTTGGTCAGGCTGCGCACGGCGGCCTTGATCTCGCCCTCGCGGCCCGGGAACTCCTGGCCCAGGTCGGCGACGAGCGACGCCGTGACCTCGGCCAGACCGGCGTTGCGCTCGGCCTTGGGGGTCAGGACATTGGCGGCGGCCAGGCCGGCGGTGCCGGCGGCCTCCACCCGCTCCCACACGTCGTCGCCGTAGTCGGCCAGCGTGGAGTAGGCGATCGCCTCGATCGGACCGCGGGCGGCCACATAGGCGGCGACCAGTTCGCGCTGGAGCACGATGGACTCGCGGATCCACGTCTTGGCAGCCTCGAGACCGCTGGCCAGGACCTCCTCGGTGACCTGAGGAGCGCCCTCCTCGTAGTACTGGAACGAGCGCTCGGAGCCGCCGGCCTCGACCATCATGATGGCGATGTCGGTGTCGGCGCTGTCGTCCAGCGCCCGTCCGGCCACCACCAGCTCGAAGGTGGACTCCTCGCCCTCTTCGAAGGTCGGGTGCGGGATCCACTGCCCGTCGGTCGAGTAGGCGACCCGGACGGCACCGATGGGGCCCTCGAAGGGGATGCCCGACAGCATCAGGGCGGCGGAGGCCGAGTTGATGGCGAGGACGTCGTGGGGGTTCACCTGGTCGGCTCCGAAGATGGTGCCGACGATGTGGACCTCGTTGCGGAAGCCCTTCGGGAAGGACGGGCGAAGCGGACGGTCGATCAAGCGGCAGGTGAGGATGGCCTGGTCGGAGGACTTGCCCTCCCGCCGGAAGAACGAGCCGGGGATCCTGCCGGCCGCATAGGTCCGCTCCTCGATGTCGACGGTGAGCGGGAAGAAGTCCGCCCCCTCGCGCACTGAGCGGGCTGCGGTGGCCGTGGCCAGGAGGACGGTGTCGCCGATGCGGCCGACGACGGCGCCGTCGGCCAGTTGGGCCAGCTTGCCGGCCTCGAAGCTGAGTGTCTTTTCGGTGCCGCTGATGGGCGACGATACGGAAATGGCGTCGGACATGACGCTCCTTGTGGTTCGGGGGCTCCCCGAGCCAGTTCCCAGTTGTCGGCCACCCCGCCCGCTCGGGGCCCGGTAACCGGCAACTGGTGACTGACCTCGATGTGGGCCCGGTCGGTGTGTTGTCACGACGGCCGCCCACGGTGCGGGGGCCGCTCCTGCTGCAGGGAGGCGGGGAGCTTCCCTGTGATCCGCCGGCACGGAACCGGTGGAAGAATTGCGACCGCCCGGCCGGAGCCGGGCGGAGCGTCTGGTCCGCCTAGCGGCGGAGGCCGAGCTTGTTGATGATCTCGCGGTAACGCTCGACGTCGTTGTTGCGGACGTAGTCGAGGAGCCGACGGCGCCTACCGATGAGCTTGAGCAGGCCACGACGGGTGTGGTGGTCGCCCTTGTGCACCTTCAGGTGCTCGGTCAGGTGGACGATGCGCTCGCTCAGGATGGCGATCTGCACCTCGGGGGAGCCGGTGTCCGTCTCGTGGAGGCGGTTCTCGGCGATGGTTGCCTGCTTGTCTGGCATGTGGGAAGTAGACCTCTGGAATCGTGGTGACGGCCGACGGACGGAACACGTCGACCGCACAATGCTAGCAGGAAGCCGCCCATGGGGGGCGGTCTTCGGTGTCCGGGACACTGCCCACCCGCCCACCCGTCATCGGGCATGCGCATGGGCCATGTGGCACGGCGGACGCTGAGCCGCACCCCTACGCACCCCTACGCACCTGGGGACGCGCGGCACGGGCGCGGCCGGACCGGGCCTCGGGGCCGGGTCCGGTGCGCGCCGGGTGCACCCCGCCCACGGGTGACCGGATGGCTGGGCGTCAGCTACCTGTTGGGCTGGGGGGTGACCCGCAGGTAGGGCTTGAGGGTCGTGAACCCCTTGGGGAACCGCTCCTTCGCCTCTTCGTCCGACAGCGCCGGGACGACGATCACGTCCTCGCCGTCCTTCCAGTTCACCGGGGTGGCGACCTTGTAGTCGGCGGTCAGCTGCAGCGAGTCGAGGACCCGCAGGATCTCGTCCACATTGCGGCCGGTGGAGGCCGGGTAGGTCAGCGTGAGCTTGACCTTCTTGTCCGGGCCGACGATGAAGACCGAGCGCACCGTGAGGGTGTCGCTGGCGTTCGGGTGGATCATGTCGTACAGGTCGGCGACCTTGCGGTCCTCGTCGCCGATCAGCGGGAAGTTGAGGGCCGTGCCCTGGGTCTCCTCGATGTCTCCGGCCCACTTGCCGTGGGAGGTGACGTCGTCGACGGACAGACCGATCAGCTTGGTGTTGCGCTCGTCGAACTTCGCCTTGGCGGCCGAGAACGCGCCCAACTCGGTCGTGCAGACCGGCGTGAAGTCCTTGGGGTGGGAGAACAGCACGCCCCAGCTGTCCCCGAGGTACTCGTGGAAGCTGATCGTGCCCTCGGTCGTGTCGGCCGTGAAGTCGGGGGCCTCGTCGCCCAGACGGATTGCCATGTGAAGCTCCTTGCTCGATGTCCCTGATTGCCGGATGTGCCGTTGCGACTGCGGTGGGCCCGGTCTCTACGGGAGATCACAGTAGCCGGGTCCCGGCCAATTGTCGACCGGAAACGTCAGGTATTGGCAACGGCCCATGCCCGGGCGGTGCCGTGGTGGTCCGGTACTGGCCCCGGCGTCCTCCCTCCGCCATGCTGAGACGATGCAACCTCCCCTCCGAGTGGACCGGCACGGCCCGGTGACCGTGGTGACCATCGACCGGCCCGAGCGTCGCAACGCCGTCGACCGGGTGACGGCCGACGCGCTGCTCGAGGCGTTCGAGGATTTCGACGCCGATGCCGACGCGTCGGTGGCGGTACTCACCGGCGCCGGCGGAACCTTCTGCGCCGGGGCCGACCTGCAGGCCATCGCCGCAGGCACCGGCAACCGGGTCGCCGAGGACGGGGCCGGACCCATGGGACCCACCCGCCTGGCGCTGGCCAAGCCAGTCATCGCCGCCGTCGAGGGCTTCGCGGTTGCCGGCGGGTTGGAGTTGGCCGTCTGGTGCGACCTGCGGGTGGCGGCCGCCGACGCCACCTTCGGGGTGTACTGCCGGCGCTTCGGCGTCCCCCTGGTCGACGGCGGCACGGTCCGCCTACCGCGCCTGGTGGGCGAGGGCCGCGCCCTCGACCTGATCCTTACCGGTCGGGGTGTGGGGGCCGACGAGGCGCTGGCCATGGGCCTGGTCAACCGGGTGGTGCCGTCGGGGACGGCGCGCCAGGCGGCCGTCGCTTTGGCCGTCGAGCTCGCAGCCCTGCCCCAGGTGTGCCTGCGCAACGACCGACGCTCGTCGATCGACCAATGGGCCCTGTCCGTGCCGGACGCCCTGGTGCACGAGACCCGGCTTGGCCTCGCCAGCCTCCGGTCGGGCGAGGCCCTCGAGGGTGCCGCCCGGTTCGCCGGCGGGGCGGGGCGGGGCGGGGCGACCGCGCCGGCCCCGTGCGCCTGAACGGTGTGGGCATGACGGACGTCGCCGCCTTCGACTTCGACGGCACCCTCACCGACGGCGGGAGCGTGTTCGACTTCCTGACCGCCGTAGCCGGTCGCCGCCCGGTGCTGCGGGCCGCGGTCGGGCTCGCCCCCCGACTGGCCCGGGCCGCCGTGGCCGGCGGCACAGTCGCCGACGAGACCAAGGAGGAGCTCTTCACCCGGGTGCTGGCCGGGGTCGATGCCGCGTACCTGGTCCAGGTGGCGGGCGAGTTCGCGGTCGGGCACCTCGCCGCCCACGTCCGACCCGAAGTGCGCCGCCGCCTCGATTGGCACCGGGGGCGGGGCGACCGGGTCGTCGTGGTCTCGGCGTCCCCTGATGTCTACGTGGCCATGGCCGCCGACCGCCTGGCGGCGGACGCGACCATCGCCACCAGGCTGGAGATCGACGACGACGGCCGGCTCACCGGCCGCTATGACGGCGCCAACTGTCGGGGGGAGGAGAAGATCCGACGGCTCCGGCTGTGGATGACCGACGCCGGCCTCGAGGGCGCCCGCCTCTGGGCCTACGGCAACAGCCGCGGCGACCTGCGCATGCTGCGTGCGGCCGACACCGGGGTCGACGTCGGGCGCCTGGGGAGGTTCGGCCGGCTCCGCGACTTCAAGGGCCTCGACCAGACCGGGCCGCTGCGGCTCGACGGCTGAGGGCCCGCCGGCACCGGCGCTCGCCCGGCCCTCCCGCTACAGGTATTCGTTCTTCCGCATCCAGACGAGGCAGAACCAACCCCAGATGGGCGGCAGGTAGGCGGTGAAGAGCCGCTGGACGAACACGGCGGCCACGGCCTGGGACTCCGGGATTCCCGCCGCCGTGAGTCCGATGATCATGCCGGCCTCCACGACCCCCATGCCCCCGGGCACCGGTGAGATCCCGCCGAGCATCGATCCCAGGGTCAGCACGATGAGGAGCGCGGCGAGGCTCAGCCGCTGGCCGAAGGCGTGGAGGGACGTCCCGAGCGCCATGGCGACGAGGAGCTGGCCGAGGATCTCCCCGCCGAAGATCTCGACCAAGTTGCGCGGGTGGGTGGAGAGGACCTTCAGGTGACCCCAGACCTCGGAGGTCTTGGGCCGCAACTTCGCCGTGGCCAAGCGGCGCCAGCGGGGCACGGCCAGCAGGAGCCCGACCACGACGCCGACGACGATGATGGCGATGACCAGCAGCCACACGAGCCGCGCCGTGCTGCTGCCCGACCCGCCGCCCGTGTCGGTCGGCGTCGCGAAGTGGAACTGCGACAGGGCGATCGGGAGGGCGAGGAGGAAGAGCCCGCCCTTGACGATCCAGCTGGCGGTCGAGACGAGGACGCCCGAGCTCACCGCGAGGGTGGCGTCGTAGCCCTGCTGCTGGAAGTACCGGACGCGCGTGGCCAGCGCACCCATCGACCCGCCGGCCAGCGAGACGAACGTGTTGGCGACTTCGAGCACGACGGTACGGCCGTAGGGCATGGTGTCGGTGACGGAGCCGACGGTGGTCATGGCCAGGGCCGGGTAGACCGCCTGGGCGAGGACGAAGGTGGCGGCGACCCAGCCCCACTTTGCGCCGGTGATCGTGCTCCACGACTTGGTCACGTTGACCAGCACGCCGATGAGCGCCCACCCGCCGATGAGGGTCCCGACCACGAGTGCCAGGTCGACCCAGCTGATCCGCCGCGGCTCCATGAGCTTCGGGACCTCGACGCCGGCGGCTCCGGCCCCCTGCTCGCGCAAGCCGGTGAGGAGCACTTTCTTCTTGCGCAGCGACCGCGACGCCGCGGGGTTGAGCGCCGCCCGCAGGAGGAACGGCAGCGCGGCGACGAGTGCGTCCGCGGGAAGCACCCGGGCTGCGGACGCTACGGTCCTCTCGGGTCCCACGACCGTCGCCGCCGTGGCCAGGGCGGCGGCCACATCCCGGTCGAGCTGCTCGGGCCGGGCCACGGTCGATGCGGCGCGCATGTCGACGAGCCCGCACCGGCCCGCATCGTCCACGAGGATGGTCTCGACGGAGAGCGCGCCGTGGGCGATGCCCGCCCGGCGCAGGCGCAGGACCTGACCGAAGAGGTCGTCGAGGGCGGCGGCGTCGAGGTCCGGTTCCGACGCTGAGGTGGCGCCCGGCTCCGCGGCGTCACCGGCCGCGGTGCCGGCCGTGGTGCCGGCCGTGCCGGCCGTGGCGTCCGTGCCGGCTGTGGCGTCCGTGCCGGCCCCGGGATCCGACGAGTCCGCCGGGACCACGTATGCGGGAAGCGCCGACAAGGGCCGGCCGGCCGGCGGGCAGGTCACCAGGAGCGCGTCGCGGGCAGGGCCGGCGGGGCCGGCGGCGAGGACGCGCGCCACCCGGACGCCGGCCCGGTCTGCCAGCAGGGTCAGGTATGCCTCGTGCTCGACCTGTTGCCGACGGGTGAGGGTCAGGGTCGGTCCCGAGTCCCGGTAGAGAAGGAAGCGGGCCGTCTTGGACAGGAGCTGGGCGTCCGAGGCGTCGCGCCCGTAGACGGCCACGTCGATCTGCTCGCCGCCCGACCGAGCCGCGAACCGACCGACACCCCATTCCTGCACGCCGGCCGGCGCGACATCGGTGACCGGGATCCCGAGGTCCTCGATCAGGACCGTGACCTCCGAGGCGGACACCAGACCGAGCGGGGAGCCGTAGACCAGATGCACGACGGCGGTGAGCAGCACGCCCACGGCCAGGCCGGCCAACACGGCGACGGGGAGCCCCGACTCGGAGACCACGGTGGAGAGAGCGAGCAGGACCAACGTGATCCGGATGCCTTGCTGCAGCCACCGGCTCAGGTATGGGAGCGCGGCGCTTGCGACAGCCACGGTCGCCGCCACCCGCGCCACCGGGAAGGTCGCGGCGAATCCGGCTGGCACCCCCTGCGGCGGCCGCCCGCCGTCCGCCCCGAGCACCTGGCCCAGGGCCACGCAGACGAGCCAGGCGCCGAGGCCGGAGAGCAGGCAGTCGCGGATGACCGACCACCGCCGCGACACGAGGGCCAGCACCACGACGACCACGATCAGACCCACCGAGCCGATCCACCACACCGAGGTCACGAGCCACCGGATGCCGTTGGGTGGCGGGGTGAGGGCGTTGATGATCGCCCGCTCGCTCGATGAGTTGACCCGGGTGGCGAGCCAGCACACCAGGATCACGAGCAGCGACATCCCCACCCGGAAGCCGTCGCTCCCCCGCCGTCGGGTCTGCCCGTCGCCGATCGGGGCGAACAGGAGCGATCGCCAGGCCCCGCCGACCCACCGGCCTTGGCGCGCCGGCGGTCCCGCCGCCGGTTCAGGGTCCCCGGGCACCGTCGTCACGGGTGCCTCTGTCGATTCGTCCCCCATCGCGATCCGACACTAGGTGGAGCGAGGGCGGAGTTCGTCGATCCGGGGCGGGACGGCGCCAGAGCACCGGGACGTTCGACGCGGCAGGCGCGAGTCCGGCTACATCACGCTCCGCGTTTATATCACCACCCATTGTGAAATTCGGAACACGGCAGTACGATGTGTGTCAGGTGACGCGGCGGACAGCTGCAACGCCTGCAGGAGTACAGGGCAAACCCTCCGCGAGGAGGGGACGCAACACCACGGGACTCCCCGAGTCAGCCGGGTTGCCGGAGCAGGTGCGCACTCGCGACCTGTCACGCGACTCCGGACCCCAGGGGGTGGACGGAGGGGCACCGATGCATCAGGGGCAGCATGACGGCAGGAACTGCGCCAGGAGTGCGCGTCCGGGACGGGGGCCCAGGGCGGTGCTCGGCATCGCCGCGCTGGTGGCGATCACGTCCGTCGGCATCGGGGTGACCACGACCCAGGCACCTGCGTCGGCGTCGGCGTCGGCGTCGGCGTCGGCGTCGGCCGCACCGTCGCTGCACCCGTCCCCCGGGTCGGCTCCGCGGTCGAGCACCACCATCGTGGTCTCGCCGACGACGACGGTGACAACGACGACCCGGCCGACTTCGGTCACGACCACCACCACGACGAGGACGTCGGACCCCGGGTCGGTCACCACGACGACGGTCACCACGGTCACACCTACGACGCCGACCACCGGGTCGTCGACCACCGTGCCTCCGAAGTCCTCCACCACCAGTACCACGACGACGGTTCCGACACCCCCCACCACGACGCCCCCAACCACGACGGTCCCCGCCTCTCCGACCGTCACCGCCGGACCGGGAGCCCCCCAGCCCCCGTCCCGGGCGCCCTCCCGGCTCCCACCACGCCTGCTTCGGCCACCATCGACTCGACCTGCACCCAGCCGGCCACGCCGGACCTCCAGACGTATCTGGACTCGCTGCCCGCCGGGTCGACCTTCCAGTCGTCGACGACGGCGTGCTACCTGGTCCCCGTCGGCATCGTGGTCACGAAGCCGATCACGATCATCGGCGGTACCTTCTTCGACCCGACCAACACCCCGAAGAGCGGGCCCGGCTCCACGGCGCCGCAGCCGATCATCCTGATCAGGGACACCTCCAACGTGACGCTCTCCGGCGTCAGCATCCTCGGGGTGAACACCGACGGCACCTATCACGCCCACCTGGTCGGCCAGGCCGGCATCAAGATCAAGTCGGCGACCGACGTGACACTCACGGACATCACCGCCCGGAACACCTTCGGCGATGGACTCGAACTGGTGGCTGACGCGTCCCACATCCCGGTGACGCGGCTCACGGTCCACGGCTACACCATCGTCAATGCCGGCCGGCAGGCCGTCACCTTGGCCGAGGTGGCGTCCTCCGTGCTCGACCACGTGAACATCGTCAGCGCCGCGGACGCCGGTTTCGACTTCGAGTCCGACCTCCCGAACCTCGGGTCCGGCGACGTGACCATCACCAACTGCACCGACAACCGCGGGTTCAACATCGTCGAGTACCTCACGGGTCCGATCTCGGTCGTCAACTGCACCGGATTCCACCGCGTCCACTACTTCGGCCGGCACGGTGGTCCACCGGTCAGCTTCGTGGGCGGCTCCATGATCTGCAGGTGGAGGGACCCGGTGGCGTGCATCCGCCTGAACGGCGCCTCGATGACGTTCACCGGGGTGGCCATCGCCCGAAAGGTCGGGCTCTGGCCTCCCACGACCGCGGTGTGGGGCGTGAGCGGGGGCGGCAACCTCACCTTTGCCCATTGCCCCATCCAGTTGCCGATGGGCTGGACGGCGGACACGTCCACGGTGACGTTCGTCCCCTAGCTGGTCACGTCGCCACCCGCGGGTCGATGCCGGGGACTGCGGTCCGACCCGGCGGTCGTGCCCCGTTCGTGGGACCTACGGTCCGCAGCGGCCCCGACCGCCGTCAGCCCGCGGCTGAGCCGTAGAAGGCGGCGTCCCCGTAGCTGAAGATCCCGCCGTCGGCGGCGGCGAGCCAGTAGCCGTTTCCGGTTGCCGTGCGGGCCATGCCCACGACGGGCTGCACCAGCGGTGTGGCACCCGCCGAGCCGCGGAACGGCGCGCTGCCGAAGGCGAAGATGCCGCCGTCGGAGGCCACCAGCCAGTAGCCGGTGCCGCCGGGTGCGGCCGCCATGCCCACGATGGGCCGGTTGAGCGGGTGGGCGCCCATGGAGCCGGCGAAGGCGGCGTCACCGAAGGCGAAGATGCCGCCGTCGGAGGCCACCAGCCAGTAGCCCCCGCCGTCGGGGGTGGGGGCCATGCCTACCACCGGCTGGTTGAGGCGCATGGCGCCGGTCGACCCGACGAACCGGGCGTCGCCGAAGGCGAAGACCCCGCCGTCGGCCGCGACCAGCCAGTACCCGCTCCCGTCCGGGGTGCGGGCCATGCCAACGATCGGCTGGTTGAGGTGGATCGCCCCGGTCGATCCGGCGAACCGGGCGTCACCGTACGAGAAGATGCCGCCGTCCGCCGCGACCTCCCAGTAGCCCTGCCCGTCCGGTGTGGCCGCCATCCCCACCACCGGAGCTGCCAGCGGGTGGCCGACTGGTGAGCCGAAGAGCCGGCCGTCGCCGAATCCCACCATGGAGCCGTCCGAGCCATCGAGCCAGTAGCCGCCGCCGCCGGGCGTGGCGGCGATGCCCACGGCCGTGCTGGACAGCGAGTTGGCCACAGTGAACCAGTCCGACAGGAGGTTGCACGCCGCCGCGAACTGGTCTCCCGTCAGCACGACGCTCTGCGCCGAGCCGACGAGTGTCATCGAGGTGACCCGGCCGCCCCAGTCCCCGAAGCCGTTGCGTGCCGTGACGGATACGGACTCGAGGGAGCCGAGCTGCGGCCAGTTCGCCTCGACGGTCGACACCGGGATGCTGACCTTCCAGCTGTGGTTCGCGTTGCACGCTCCGTTGACCCCGGGGGGGCAGACGGCGTCACCGTCATCGGGTACGGCTGGGAAGTTCCCCGGCGCCGTGTAGCCACCGGTCGACGCCGAGTATTCGGTGGTGAGTGGGACGCCGTTTGGCACGCCGCCGGGGGCCGACTCCATCACGTAGCCGAGCGTGTCCAGGGTGGCGGCGTCAGTCAGGGGGTTCTCGTTGGCTAGGCCCCGGTAGGTCTGACAGCTGAGGTCGCAGGTGTCGGCGTAGCCGCCGTAGCTGCCCAACGCCGCCATCACGTACGAGCGCACCGCCACCGCCTGCGCCTCGAGCTCCTGGTAGCCCGCGAATCGGCTCTGCAGCCCCGGGGGTCCGAGGGTGCCCCAGTAGGCGGGCGACTCGTTCGGGACCACGCCGGCGACGTACTCCTCGAGGGGCACCACGTTGACCGTCCGGGCCGCCCCGTCACTGTTGTAGGTGGCCGTGATCGAACCCCGCACCGAGAGGTTCCCGCCGGCCTGGCAGAGCTGCATGGCGGAGGCGGCGGAGTCGGCGTCGCCGAGGTTCGAATTGTGGTTCGGGACCGCCACCGGGTTGACCACCCCGTCGGCCAACGGCGCCCACGGGCCGGCGCACCCCGATGCCAGCTCGAGCAGCCAGGTCGTGCCCTCGGGGTGCATGAGGACGGCCTGGCCCGGGGTCACGGCGTGGCCGGCCACGGAGTAGCCGCTCTGGGAGGTCACGATCACGTCGTTCCCGTTGTTCTCGGTCAGGGCGACGCGGACGTCGGTGCCCTCCTGCTGCGGGGTGGTCGGCGCCGGGACGGCGGTCGAGTAGTAGTGCCCGACGATCTGCTGCCAGGACAGGCCGGCCAGGGCGTACCCGAATGCGCCCCACTGCCCCATCCCCCGGCCGTGGCCGTAGCCGTGGCCGATCAGGGTCACGTCGGCCGCCGGGTACGCCGAGGCCGGGGAGGCCACGGCGGCGACCCCCGCACCCGAGCCCAGGGCGACCATGGCGACAGCTACGAGCGCACGGAGGCAGCCCGCGGTCCGTCGACCACGCGTGGGACCGGCCGTCGTCGCCCTGCCTCGTTCTACCGCCACGCCGTCCAACGATACGACGGCCGGCCACCGGTCCGGTGGACGCTCCCGGGGCCCCTGGTACCCATCGGATCTCAATCCGGGCCGGGGGGAGGAGCCAGCACCTGCGGCATCGAGCCGTAGAAGCCGGCCGAGCCGAAGGCGAAGATCCCGCCGTCCGCGGCCACCATCCAGTACCCGCCTCCACGGACGGCCGGGGCCATGCCCACGATCGGGAGGACGAGCGTGAGGTTGCCGGTGGATCCCCAGAACGGTGCCGATCCGAAGCTGAACACCCCGCCGTCGGCGGCCGTCAGCCAGTAGCCCTGCGCCCCGTTGGCCGCCATCGACACGATGGGCCGGTTCAGCGGCTGACCCCCCATGGAGCCGTAGAAGGCGGCGTCCCCGAAGGCGAAGATCCCGCCGTCGGACGCCACCAGCCAGTAGCCGTGGCCGTCGGTGGTGGGCGCCATCGCCACCACGGGCTGATTCAGGTGGATGGCGCCCGTCGACCCGTAGAACCCGGCGTCGCCGAAGGCGAACAGTCCGCCGTCGGAGGCCACCTCCCAGTAGCCGCCGCCGTCCGGCGTCGCGGCGAGACCGACGACCGGCCGGGTCAGCGGCTGACCCCCCATGGAGCCGTAGAAGGGAGCGTTCCCGAACGCGAAGATCCCGCCGTCGGAGGCCACCTCCCAGTAGCCGCCGCCGTCCCGGGTCGCGGCCATGCCCACCACGGGCCGGTTGAGCGGATGACCACCCATCGAGCCGTGGAAGCCGGCGTCGCCGAAGGCGAAGATGCCCCCGTCGGAGGCCGAGTTCCAGTAGCCCCGGCCGTCAGCGGTGGCGGCCATGGCCACGATCGGCGAGTTGAGGTGGCCGGGCGCTCCGGCGCCCAGCCACCCGGTCAGCTGCGGGTCGTGGTGGAACATCGGCCACGAGCGCAGGCCGAGCGTCTGGCCGGCCGAACCGACGATCGAGTAGTGCTGGATGATGCCCTCGTTGCCGGCGCCGTAGCCGGCGATGGTGATGCCGATCGAGCCGCCCGGGTCGATCGTCACCAGCGGCGAGTTCTGCAGCGCCACGGTGCCCACTCCCAGGGTGGCGACCAGCTGCGCACTCCTGCCGTCGAAGATCTCGAGTCCGGCCGTAGTCGGGACGAGCACGTCGTTGTAGCCACCACCGGTCAGGTCGGCGAGGGTCACGCCGCCGATCACACGGCCCGGAGTGGCGACGGGCCAGCCCGGGAGCGCGGCACCGTTCGACCCGTCGAGGGCCCACACCAGTCCGCCGGTGCCGGTGTCGACTCCTTCGACGACCTGTTCCCCGCTGTTGCCCAGCACGTCCCCGATGGCCGGGCTGCTGACCGTGTTGCCGCCGAGGTTGTCCCTCCATGCGATGTTGCAGTGGGAGTCGGAGGCGAACAGCGTGTTCGTGTCGGACGCTCCCGGCCAGTAGGAACCGGTGCCGAACGCGATCCCGACGGCGCCACCGCCGAGGAAGTTGCCGACGGCGGTCGACGAATCGACCGTCTGGTTGGTGTCGTAGTTGCAGATCTGGTTGCCACCCGCGCCGAGCACCCGCAGGTGTCCGCCGTTGCCGTACTGATGGCCCATGGCGTTACCGGCCGTCGAGTCCCCGCCCTGTACGACCTCGGTCTGCCCGTTGCCGTAGACGTCGGCCAGCGACGGGGTGGTGAACCCGCTGTCGGCAGTGAAGAACGGCCAGCCCGGGAGCGTGGCCCCGCTCCCGGCGTCGAGGGCGTAGGAGGTCTGGCCGAGGGTCGGGGCGACCACGGCCTGGACCCCCTGCAGCGGCCCTACCGCCAACGAGGCCTGGACGCCGTAGTTGGCATTGGGGTCGGTGCCCGGCCGGTACCACATCGGCGCGCCGGCGTTGTTCAGTCCGACGTACCCTCCGGTGTTCGGGTTGGCGGCGTTGCCGGTTCCCACATACACGGAGTCAGTGCCCGAGCCGTTCGGACCGGCCGACGGGGTCGAATCGACGGCGGCACCCACGTGGGCCGGCCAGCCGGCCACGCCGGAGCCGTCCGACAGGTGGAAGGCGTAGACGCTGCCGGCCCGGTCCCCCACGACCACCGACGGGCCACCGCCGTCCAGGGTGGCCACGTTGGGCGAGCTCTGGGCGATGGGTCCGCCGGCATCCGGCAGGACCTGCTGCCAGGCGAGGGCGATGTTCGTCATGCGGGGGGCCACGGCGGCGCCGGACCGCCCCGGGGTGGTCGCCACCAGGACCGGGGCCAATCCGACGACGAGGGTGGCGAGCACCGCGATCCGCGACGGGGCGCGCCGGTGGGACCGGGTGCCACGTCCCGCCGGACATCTCCCGTCCAGCCTGGTCAGCGGGTCGGCTGACCCGCCCATCTGCATCGATCCGGTGGTCGAACCCTGGTCCATGGTGCCCCTTGCCTCGTGCCTGTGACCCGGGACGGTAGCGCCTCATGTCGCCTGTCGGTGCGATGGCGCGACACGGCCCAGCCCGGGAGTCGTTCACGTTGGTATCGGCACCGGGGTCGCAAACCTGAGTGATTCCGAGGCCCTCCCTCCCGCACGGGGCCGGCCAGCCACCCGACCGTACCCGGCGCCGGCGACCGCGCTCGGTACCCTGAGGCATGCCTACCGACCTGCTCGCCCCCGGCACGGGGGTCGTCCCGTCGCCGGTCGGCCCCCGCCCGGGCCGGGTGGCGTCGGACCGGGCGGGGACGGTCGGCCGCGACGCGGCCGACCGGGTGCTCCCGTGGGCGGTCGCCCTGGCCACCCTGGCCGCCCGGCTCGCCACAGCGGCCGCCGGTCCCACCGACTGGGACGCCGCCCAGTACGGTGCCGCCGTCAGCCGCTTCGACGTCACCCACGGACGCCCTCAGCCGCCCGGTTACTTTCTCTACGTAGTGGCCGGACGGCTCGTCCACGGCATCGGGATCGGGACGATCGGGTCGCTCGTGCTCGTCTCGGCGGTGGCGTCGGCCCTGGCCGCCGGGTTGGTGGTCGTGGCCGGCCGGGACCTCGGTGGCCGGTGGGTCGGGCTGGCGGCAGGGCTGCTCGTCGCCACCTCGCCGTTCGCCTGGTTCAGCGGCTCGGTCGTGACCACGTACTCGTTCGACCTGGCGATTGCCCCGCTCCTCATCATCCTGGCATGGCGGGCCCGCCCCCATTCGTGGCACGGTGCCGCCGCCCTGGCTTCGCTGGGGCTGGCGACCGGGTTCCGGCAGTCCGCCCTGCAGGCATTCGCGCTGCTCGCCCTCATCGCCGTCGCCGGTTCCGTCCGCCGGGTCCGCGAGGCGGTCACGGCCGTCCTGGCCATCGCCGTGGCCGTGGCCGTCTGGTTCGTCCCCATGGTGCTCACCCAACCGGGCGGCGTGTCGGCGTGGGCCCGGGCCACTCGCCTCGAGACCCTGGGCGCCATCCGGGCCACGTCGGTCCTCGACCACGCAGCGGGAGGGGGGACCAACATCGGCACGATGGCCGGCTACACGACCGTGGCCCTCACCCCGTTGGCCGTGCTCGCCCTGGTGTCCGCCGGCGTGCTCGGCGTCCGGGCACGTGTGCGCGCCGTCCGGCGTCCGGTCGCCGCCCCGCCCTCGGCGGACGCCCGCATCCACTCGACCGGCGCCGCGGGAGGGACCGCCACTACCTCCGCCACTCCCTCCGCCGCCCGCGACGACGTCGCGGCGTGGACCCGGCCGTGGTATCAGACCCGGGCCGCCGTCCTGGCTGCCGCGATCGCCCCACCGCTGGCCATCGTGACCTTCGTGCAGTTCGCCAAGGGCGGCTATCTGCTCGCCTACCTGCCGGGTGCCGTGATCGCCCTCCTACTCGTACCCGCCGCCCTCCTGGGGCCCCGCTCCCCCGGCACGGTCCGCACCGCATCCACCTCCCGCACCTCAGTCGCCACCGGGGTGTGGCTGGCCGTGGCATCCTTCGCCGTGGCGGCGATCGCCGTGGCGGGTGCCCAGCGCTTCCTCGCCGGCACCGGGGTCCTTCCGGTGGCGCAGACGTCGTCGGCGCACGGGCCGTGGCTGACCCAGGCCCGCTACCAGGCCCCCTATCCGGACACGCGGGCGGCCATCCGCTCGGCCGACGCGCTGGATGCCGCACTCACCGCCCTCGGCCCTCGGATCCACCCGGCCCGGGACGTCGTGGTCATCGATTCGGTCGACGGGGGGACGACCTTCTACCGCAACGCGGGGTGGGCGCTACCGCTCGACCGCGTAACGCTGGTCGTCCCGGGTGCCGCCATCTACAACGAGCAGCTCGGCTCCCTGTACTACACGTTCACCCCGAAGGTCCCGGTCGGACCGGGCGGCGCCGTCTACCTGATCGCGCCGCCCAACCTGCCCGGGCTGGCCCAACTCACCGAGCGGGCCCAGGCCGTCCAGGTGCATCTGGCCCGACCGATCGGTGCCTACCTGGTCTGGCGGGTCTCCCCGGGCGCACAGGTGCTCGGGGTCCGAGTCGTGGTGCAGCCGGGCCCCAGGCCGCTCGGCTCGGGCCTGGGTGGATGACCGGTCCGCCGCCGGCCCGCGTACCGAACCCGGGGCCGCCATCGATACCCCACTTCGAGCTCGCCGGTGCCCGTCCGGCTGCCCGCGTCGGTCTCAGCCCGGGGCGGGGGGCGACGCGCCGGGCGGACGCCGGCGCCCCGCCCGGCCCACGACCGCCTCGATGAAGCTCGCATAGCGGTCGATGACGTGGGGCCACCGGAAACGGGCGTCGACGTAGACGCGTCCCTGCTCCCCCAGCACCCGCCCGAACTCGCCGTCGGCGACCAGCCGGTCGACGGCCACCTCGAACTCGCCGTAGCCGTCGAAGGTCACGCCACCGCCCGACCGCCGGCAGTGCTCGACGGTCGCTGCACAGCCGGCGTTCACGAGCACGGGGGTGCGGGCGCTCCAGGCCTCGGCGACCACCAGCGAGAACGCCTCCCACGGCGATGGCGACACCAGGGCCGCCGCACCGGACAGGAGCCCCCATTTCTCGTCGTCGGACACGGGCCCGAGGACGTCCGTGTCGGGGTGCGCCGGCGGGGCGTCCACCACCGGGCCGGCCAGGACCAGGCGGAGCGGCCCGGGGCGACGCTCCTTGTATCGGGCGAAGTAGCCGGCCAGGAGCGAGGTGCCCTTGTGGCTGTCCACCCGACCGAGGCACACCAGGTAGGGGGTGTGGGTCGCGGGCGGGTCGGGTACCGGGCGGACGCCCGACCCGCCCACCTCGGGGTCGTCGACCCCCAGACCGAGGAGGAGCTGGTGGTGGCTGGCCACCGGGAACGTCCGCTCGACCAGGTGCCGCTCGGCCTCGGTCTGGAACACCAGCGCGTCGGCCGCCGCGAACACCCGGGGGAAGACCGGCAGGTGGAGGGCGGGCTCGTCGTGGGCGGCGGGGTGCAGGATCGTAGGGGCGGCCACCCGGTCGATGATCCGCACCGTCGGGTAGTACAGGTACGGGTAGAAGACCATGGCATCGGCCTCCCACCCGGCGGCGGCGGCGGCCAGGTCGACGGTCACCGGACCCTGCAGGTCGATCCAACGCTCGGCCTCGGCCGGTGACGCGGCGCTGGGGTCGGCGAGAAGTGCCGCGGACAGCGGGTGGAAGGACGGGTCCCGTCCGGCGTCCGAGCGGAAGCGGACGACCCGCACCCCGTGGACCCACGACTCGCCCTCGGGGTAGACGTCCTCCCACGTGACGAAGTCCTCGGCGCACGAGGTGAGCACGTCCACCTGCCAGCCACGCTGGGCCACGAGGTGTTCGGCCAGGAGTCGGGCTGCCGTCTCGGCACCCCCGATGATGGCTGGTCCGTAGCGGGGCACGACAAAGGCGACCCTCATCGTGGCCGCACGCACGCCGTCCTCGTCCCGTGATCGGCCGCGCCTCGCCGGGCGTCGGGTGTCGTCACGCTGCGCAGGCGGCCTCGAGGGCGGCGACGAACCCGTCCTGGACCCTCGACAGGGCGAACCAGTCGACCCGCTCGGCGGCCGCCGCTGCCAGCGCCTCCCGTAGCCGTGCATCGTCGACCACCCGGTGGATCGCCGCGGCCACCCGGGCCGGCTCCTTGTCGGGCAGGATCAGTCCGGCCTGCTCCACAGTCCCGGGCACGGCCGTGCTCTCCCAGGACACGATCGGGAGCCGGTGGTACATCGACTCGAGCAGAGGCACGCAGAAGCCCTCGTGGTTCGACAGGCACAGGAAGACATCGCACCCGGCGTAGTAGGCGATGAGCTCCTCATGGGTGACCGACCCGGCCATCTCGACCGCGTCGGCCAGGCCGAGCTCGTCGGCGAAGCGCACGACGGCGTCGCGGTACTCCTCGCTGATGGCGCCGCCGACGATGTGGAGGCGGGCCTGCGGGTCGTAGAGGCGGCGGTAGGCGGCCAGTGCCTTGACCAGGTCGTGCTGTCCCTTGTGCGGCGAGACCTTCCCGACGAACAGCAGGTCGGCGCCGCCGGCGGCACGCTGGCGGGCCAGCCGCGCGGCCAGTGCGGGATCGGGCAAACCGGTGAAGTCCTCGGGGTCGATGAGCAGCGGGACGGTGGTCGTCGAGCGGTAGCCGGCGTCGCGCAACTCGCGCTCGTTGAAGCCCGAGTCGGCGATGGCGAACTCGGTCACCGGGGCCAGATCACGGAGCTGGGCCCGCCCCCACCGGACTTCCTCCCCCACGGCAGGGATCCAGGCCTCGAGGAGGGCCGCCGGGGTGATGTTGTGGTAGTTCACGAACTTGCGCTCGGGCCGGTCGCGGAAGATGTCCGCCACGCCGCTCCCGATCGACAGGTGGTACAGGAGTACCCGACCCGCCGGGGGACTGTCACCGATGCGGGTGATCGGGTACCCCTCATCGAACCGGTCGGCGGAGGCGTTGCCGTAGAAGATGTCCGACCGGTACCCGCGGGAACGCAGAAGGTCCCGCAACTGCATGACGTGGCCCCCGATGGCGTCCCGACTGGCCAGCGTCGGAATGACCTGGTCGATCCTGGTGACGGCGGTCACGCCGTCGACTCCTCCCAGCCCGGGAGCGCCAGCGGCGAGAACTCGGCGCCTACCGACGGCACCTCGCCGGTCTGACCGGTGGAGCGGTGCCGGAAACTGACATCGAGAGGCAGCCGGACGCGTCCGGTCGAGCGACCGGGGTTGGCGACCTCGAATTTGGTGACCTGGTCCTTCCAGTCGAAGATGGCCGTCTCCGTGGCACTGCGGACGCCGACGCTCACCGAGTACGTGCCGTCGAGGAGCGGGACCTCGGGGAAGTGGAACCGCACGATGCCGCCGCCCTCGGGCACCTCGATTGCGCACATCGGGTCGTCGGGATCCGACGCGAACACCAGCTCGTTGGCGTCGTCGTGGATGGCGATGGTGGCCATGGCGTTCGGCACGGGGGCCAGGCTGTCGAGGTCGGCGGTGATGGTCAGCGACTCACCTGGGTAGAGGTGCAGGCGGTCACCGCTGCCCCCGTGCTCGGCGTGCACGGTGCCGATGGCGAGGACGTTGCCTTCGATCCCCCCGGACTCGGACCCCTCGAGGGTGCCGACACCGAGCAGGTCGGCCAGGAAGACCCGGATGCCTTCGCCCGGCTCGTCGATGGTGATCACCTTGCCATGGTTCATCACCATGACCCGGCCGCAGTTCTGCCGCATGACGTCGGTGGCGTGGCTCACCACCACGATGGTCCGCCCCTCGCGTTGGAACCGCTTCACGTGGTCCATGCACTTGCGCTGGAACGAGGCGTCGCCGACGGCCAGCACCTCGTCGACCAGCAGCACGTCGGGCTCGACGTTGACGGCCACCGCGAACCCGAGCCGGACGTACATGCCCGAAGAGTAGAACTTGACCTGGTTGTCGATGAAGTCCTCGAGTTCGGCGAACGCCACGATCTCGTCGAAGCGCTTCTCGATGTCGGCGTGCGAGAGCCCGAGCAACGAGCCGTTCAGGTAGATGTTGTCGCGCCCCGAAAGTTCGGGCTGGAAGCCGGCCCCGAGCTCCAGCATCGCCGCCAGGCTTCCTCGCACCCGGATCTCGCCCGACGTCGGCTTGAGGATGCCGGCAACGCACTTGAGCAGGGTCGACTTGCCGCAGCCGTTACGCCCCAGGATCCCGAACGTCTCGCCCTGCATGATGTCGACGTTCACGTCCTTCAGGGCCCAGAACGGGGTGTAGGGCATCTTGCCGCCGTGAATGACCCGCTCCTTGAGCGACGTGTGCTTCTCGTTGTACAGCTTGAACTGCTTGGAGATCTCACGAATCTCGATGGCGACGGTCACGGCTCAGAGCTCCTCGGCGAAGTTGCCCTCGAGGCGGCCGAACACGATCAGCGCCAGGAGGAACAGGGCGACGCTGATGGCGAGCACGACGCCGAGGAGGGCACCGTACTGCCCCGGTCCCCAGTTGGGGAGGATGTGGTACACGATCCCGTTGGAGGTGTACTGGGTCTTCCCGTAGATGGCTCGCTGGAACGTCATGACGATCGGAGTCACCGGATTGGCCAGGTACACGTACTTCATCCACAGCAGGGACGGGTACTTTGCGATCTGCCCCGAGATCTGCCCGAACGTGTAGACGATGGGCGTGCCCCAGAACCATGCCATCAGCAGTACCTCTGTCAGGTGCTGGGTGTCCCGCAGGTAGACGTTGACCGCCGAGAGGAAGATCGACACCGCCCCGGTGAACACGATCAGGGTCACCAGCGCCAGCGGCAGGAGGAGCACGTACGTCCAGTCCGGGGCGACGCCGACGAGGAGCAGGGCCAGGACCAGGACCACCACCTGGATGACGAACATCACGATGGCCACGCCCACCACCGAAAGCGCCAGCAGCTCGCGAGGGAAGGCCACCTTCTTGACGATGCCGGCCTTGCCCACCACCACCGACGTCGCCGCCATGGCCGCGCCGTTGAACAGGTTCCAGACCAGCAGCCCGGCGAACAGCCAGATGGCGAAGTTCGGCTGGCCGCTCCGGGCGATGATCTTGAAGACGACGTAGTAGATCAGCAGCACGAGCGCCGGGTTGAGCATCGACCACAGGTAGCCGAGCACCGAATTCTTGTACTTGACCTTGAGCTCGGTGCGCGTCAGCAGTACCAGCAAGTCCCGGTTGGTCCACAGGTCCTTCAGGCGCTGGCCCAGCTGGACCTTGCCGTTGACGACCGTGATGCGGTCGTTGCTCTGACCGGGGACGAACCGGGTACTACCGCCAATGACCGTGGGTCGCTCGGGCTCGGAGTCGGCCGAGGCCGGCTCGTCGATGCCGAGGCTCATCAGGTGGCGGACCCCGAGCCGGCCGTCGGCGCCGGCATGGTGTCCTTCTGGATCACCTCGTCGATGAAGCCGTACTCGCGGGCCTCCTCCGCGGTGAACCACCGGTCGCGGTCGGAGTCGGCCTCGATCCGCTCCACCGGCTGGCCGGTGTGGAAGGCGATCCGCTCAGCCAGCATGCGCTTCAGGTAGATGATCTGCTCGGCCTGGATGGCGATGTCGGAGGCCTGGCCCTGCATGCCGCCGGACGGCTGGTGCATGAGGATGCGGCTGTGGGGCAGTGCGAACCGCTTGCCCGGGGTACCGGCGCACAGCAGGAATTGGCCCATCGAGGCGGCCAGGCCAACGCAGATGGTGCGCACGTCGCAGCGCACGTACTGCATGGTGTCGTAGATGGCCAGGCCGTCGGTGACCGAGCCGCCGGGCGAGTTGATGTACACCGAGATGTCCCGCTCCTGGTTCTCGGCCTCGAGCAGGATCAGCTGCGAGCAGACCAGGTTGGCGGTGTTCTGGTCGATGGCCGAACCGATGAAGACGATGCGCTCCTTCAGCAGGCGCTGGAAGATGTCGGAGCTCGGCCCGACGTCGGCACCCGACTTCATCTCGACCGCGCCGGGGGACACGGCGGACAGGGTGACGGGTGACGGGTAGTGAGGGGAATCCATGAGGGATGAGCCTAGTGGGTGGTGGGTCAGCCGGGACGCACGTGGGCACCCGGTCCGGACCGGGCGACAGCCGCCTGCGCACCGGAGGCGACCTCCTGCAACACCCTGACCAGGTCGGACCCGGCGTGCTCGAGCCCGAGCGCGCCGAGCCGGGCCCGGCCGGCGGCCACCGAGCGCGTCTCGGCGGGCCGGGTCGCCGAGGAGGGCGGCGACCGCGTCGGCCACCGCCCGGGGGCCTTTCCGGTCGAGGAGGACACCCGCACCGCCCATCACCTCGGCCACGGCACCGGCGTCGTAGGCCACCACCGGGAGACCCTGGGACATGGCCTCTACCAGGGGGACGCCGAAGCCCTCGTGCTCCGAGAGCATCACGAGCACGTCGGCCGCTCCGTACCGGGCCGCCAGCTCGCCGGGGGTCAGCTGGGTGGTGAATTCCACCGCCCCGGACAGGCCCAGGTCGGCGGCGTAGCGCCGGAGGGCGGCGGCGTAGTGGGGCTCGGTCGGGCCGCCGACGATGGTGAGGTGGGCGTCGGGAGCGGTCGTCGCCCGGGCCACGAACAGGGCGGCGATGGTGTCCTGGTGGGCCTTGTTCGGGGCCAGCCGCCCCACCGACAGCCACCACGGGCCGCCGCCGGCCGCCCGGCGGGCCAGCACGGCCGCGGCGGCGGGGTCGGGGGCCGCCGGAGGCAGGGGCACGTTGGCGACCGGAACCACCCGCGTGGCCGGGCATCCGGCGGCGTGCAGTTCGGCCACGTCGAACTCGGACACCCCGATCCCGAGGGCGCACCGCGGGGCGAGCTCAGCCAGGTCCCGCACGGCCGCCTCCTGCATGCGGGCGATGCCGTTGTTCCACCGGGCGAAGAACGGCGCCGGGGTGATGCTGTGGTAGTTGAGCACCACGGGCTCAGGACGCCGGGCCAGCCAGCGGGTCATGTCGGAACGGGTGGCGACCTGGTAGACGAGGACGTCGCCGGGGACGGCATCACGCTCGTAGTCGCGGTAGGGCCGGGTCTCGTCGACCGTGTCGGGATCGGGTAACTCGGTGTAGACGCTCGACGGCACGCCGGCGGCGAGCAGCAGGTCCCGCAAGGTGCGGGTGTGCTCCCCCACCGCGTCGCGCCGGTGCAGCATGGGCACCATCAGGTGGATGCCGGGCGCCGGATGGCCCCCCGGCTCGTCCGCGCCGGCCCCCCGGGGGGTCACCGGGACCTCCGGGCGACGACGGCGTGCACCTGTCGGTCGCCGCCGCGGTGGACTTCGGGGTCGACCAACCCGAACCGGTCCAGCACCACCGCCCATGTGTCCGGATGGAGCGGGCGGCCGGGCAGCAGGTCGCGCACGGTCGGCTCGAGCGCTGCATCCCACGCCCCCTGGTCGGAGACCAGGAGCACCAGGGTGCCCCCCGAGACCAGGGACCGGGCTGCAGCCGTCACCAGTTCGACCTTCCCGACGAGGGAGGCGCGGTCCACGCACCCCGACAGCACGATTCCGGACCGGCTGGCCACGGGGAGCCGCCCGAGGTGCTCCACCAGGTCGCCGACGGACACCCGGACCTGACCCGGGCGCCCTGGTCACGCGTCACGGACCGCCCAGGCCAGCGTCGCCCGGGGATCGACGGCGTCCACGCCGGCGCCGGTCCCGGCGACGGCGTCGAGCACACTCCGCTCGCCGAGCTCGCCGACCACCACCGGAGTTCCACCCGGGTCCCCCAGCCACGACGGGACCGCGTCCGCCCACTCCGAGCCGTCCGGCACCGGCAGCACCAGGTCGGCCGGACGGATACCCAGTGGGTCGCCGGCCGCCTCCAGGCGCTCCACCCGGGCCGACAGGTACCGGAACGCGTCGAACACGGCCTCGTCCGCCGGCACCGTCCGCCGCACGTCGTCGACGATGCGCTGCGCGTACTCGGTCAGTTCCTGGGCCAGCGCCGTGATCACGTCCCCGAGCACCCGCTCGCTGGCCTTGGCCCCCCGTCCCCGGTCCCACAGTCCGGCCGGTAGCCCGTGCCAGGGCTCGACCCAGGTCCCCCGGTCCCCCGGGGACGACAGCCGGCGCATGGCGTCGTCGAACCCCCACTGCACCGAGCCCTCGGGCGCGAGCCGCTCGAAGGCCTCGAGGAGCTCGCGCTCGCCGTCGGACAGCCCGCCGTCCCCGCCGACCGTATCGCCGGCCCCGGTCGCGTCATCGGCTTCAGTCATGACCACCGCCCTCCCGCACGTAGGGGGTCCCGCCCGTCGGGACCGCAAGCCGCACCGTGCGCATCGGGGCCGTCGGGCCGCGAGCCGCCACCTCGGTGAGGAACGCCGTGTACCGGTCGATGATGGCCGGCCACGAGTAGTTGCGGACCGTATAGTCGCGGCCTGCCTCGCCCAGTGCATCCCGCAGTCCGGCGTCGCCCGTCAGCCGGCCGACCGTCGCCTCGAAGCTCCGGAAGGAGTCGAACCACAGACCTCCGCCCGACCGGGTGCAGTGCTCCATCGTCGCGGCGCACGACCCGTTGACCAGCACGGGCACCCCAAGCGTCCACGCCTCGAGCACGACGAGGGAGAACGACTCGTAGGCCGATGGTGTCACCATCACCTGCGCGCCGGCCAGGATGTCCCACTTGTCGGCCTCGGACACCGTGCCCGTCACCACGACGTCCGGATGATCGGGAGTCGTGGACGACACCGGACCGACGAAGGCGAGTGCCAGGTCGCCCGGATGACGGGCCTTGTACTCGGCGAAGTAGTCCGCCAGCATCCCGCAGCCCTTGTGCTCGTCCACCCGTCCCAGGTAGCAGAGGTAGGGGCGGTCGCCCAGGCCCAGGATCCCACCGCCGGGGCGTCCGGCGCCGGCCGGGTCGTTGACCCCCAGGCCGAGCACGGTCTGTGGCCGGGCGCCGACCCGGAACACGTCCTCCATGAGGTCCCGCTCGGCGCGCGTGTGATAGACGAGCCCGTCGATGTCCCGGAAGCTGCGGCGGAACGCCGACAGGTAGAGGGCCGGCTCGTCGTGGGCGGCCGGGTGGAGCACCACGGGCGTCCGGGCCACGGCGATGGCGTCCACCGTCGTAGCGAAGAGGTAGGGGTAGCAGGCGATCACGTCAGCGTCGGACGCGGCCACGGCATCGACCAGATCCGGGCACATCGGGCCGTTGAGGGCGACCCACCGCCGCGAGTCGGCGAGCGACGCCGTCTGCGGGGCGACCCGCAACCTGCCGTCGAGCTCGAAGTACTCGAGCGTGCGGGGCGAGGCCGTCGGGAACCGGCGCACGGTGACCCCGTTGACGACCGACGTGCCCGGAGGCTCGGTGTTCGCCCAGGTGAGGTGGTCGAGTGCACAGCTGGTGAGCACCTCGACCTCCCAGCCGGGGCGCACGCACAGCCGCTCGGCCAGCATGCGCGCCGCCGTCTCGGCGCCGCCGATCACCTCGGTCCCGTACCGGGGGGTGACGAACGCCAGCTTCACACCACCACCTGCCCGCGGTCGGCCACCCGACCGAGCACCTCCACGAAGCGCTGCCGGGTCCTCGTCGCGGCGAAGTCGCTGAGCCGCCGGTGGCCCGCGGCCACCAGTCGCCCGGCCAGCACCGGGTCGCGGCGGACCCGGTCGATGGCGGCAGCCACGGTGGCCGGTCGGGCCGTCCGCAGCAGGATGCCGGCATCGGCCAGGGTCTCCCCCACCGCCCCGGCGTCGAGCGCCACGATCGGCGTGCCCGCCTGCATCGCCTCGAGCAGCGGGATGCAGAACCCCTCGTGGAGCGACAGGCAGACGAACACGTCGGCGTCCGCGTACCAGGCCGCCAGCTCCCCGTCGGTCAGCCCCTCGCCGTGGTGGACGGCGTCGGCCAGGCCGAGCTCGGCGGCGAAGGCGAGGACGGCGGCGGTGTAGTCCGGGGTGACCGACGGGCCCACCAGGTGGAGCCGGGCATCCGGGTCGTAGAGGCGGCGGTAGACCCACAACGCCCCGACGAGGCGCTCGTGGCACTTGTTCGGCGAGATCCGACCGACGAAGAGGAGCACGGTGGCGTCCCCGTGACGCGCGGCCAACCGCTCCCGCTCGGCCCGGTCGACCGTGGCGCCGTTCGCGTCCAGGTCGACCAGGATGGGCACGACTTCGGTGGCCGGGCAGCCGAGGTCGTCGAGCTCGCGGGCGTTGAACGCCGAGTCGGCGATCCCGAGTACGGCGTGCGGGGCGAGGGCCGCCACCTGCCTGCGGGCCAGCGCGACCTTGTCCGTGGTGTGCTCCTCCCACCCGACGTAGAACGACTCGGGGGTCACGTTGTGGTAGTCGAGCACCAAGGGCTCGCTCCGGCCGAGCAGGAACTCGGCCACCGGTGACGACGTGCCCAGCTGGTACAGCAAGATGTCGCCGGGGCGGGCCCGGACCGGGTACAACTCGAAGTAGGTGGCCTCGTCCCGGAGTTCGTCGTGGGCGGCCTCGACGTAGATGTCGGAGTCCCATCCCACGGAGCGGAATGCGTCACGCAGGGCCAGGGTGTGGTCCCCTGTTCGCGTCCCGGGGCAGGAGCGCGGGCACGAACTGATGGACCGCGGTCACCGCTCACGCGTGGCGACCACGAGGTACTCCGTCGGTCCGAGCAGGAGCTCGTTGAGGGCGTCGATGGCGGCATTGACCGGGTCGGCGTCCGCCGTCCTCGAATCCACGTGCATCAGCGTTCGGTCGTCGCCGCCCCGGACGGCGTCCGCCACGACGAAGCCACGGGACCCCAGCAGATGGGCCCACGTCTCTGCGTGCAGCGGTCGGCCCGGGGCCAGGTCCCGGACGACCGGTGGGACCGAGGCCGCCCAGCCCTCCGGCGTCGTCGAGTGCAGGACGAGGGTCCCACCAACGGCCAGGCGGGTGGCGACCAGCTCGAGCAGGTGCTCGCGCTCGTTGGGCCGCAGCCACTGCAACGAACCGGTGAGAACGATGGCGCCGAGGGCCTCGCCGGCGACGACCCGGAGGTGGTCGACGATCCCCTCCGCCCGGACGTCCAGCCCCCGTGCGAGAGCCGGCTCGAGCACGAGGTCGGTGGGATCCACACCGTAGGCATCGACTCCGGCGGCCGCCAGGGCGTCGAGCAGCGTGCCGTCACCGCAGTCGGCGACCAGCACCCGGTCGGACACGCCGCGGACGGCGTCCACCGCGGCCGGCGCCCACCAGCCGGCGGCGGGGTCTGCGGAGGGGACCGCATCGGCGGGGAGATCGGGCGACCGGTGGGTCTCCACGGCCGCCTCGAGGGCCTCCACGTGGTCGACGACGACGTGGAACATGCGCGAGACCGACCAGGCGAACTTGACGATCTGGGCGACCACGAAGTTCATGTACCAGCCGAGACCCTTGCGGATGAGCCGCTTGACGTAGCTGCCGACGGCCTTGTTGGACGCGGTCGGCACGGCGATGTCGACGTAGGCCGACCCGTCCACGAGAGCGAGCGTCTCACGCAGGCGGGCCCGTCCCTGCAGCCCGACCGGCGAGAACTCCAGGAACAGCTCGTCGAGCTCGGCTTCGAGCCCGGCGGGCAGGTCGCCCGAGGCACGGCGTCGGCGGACCTCTGCGTCGATCTCCGCCATCACCTCGTCGAGGTAGCGGATGCGCTCCGTCGAGTCTGAAGCGGCGTCCTCGGCCGCCCCGGGGGCGTCGGGCGTCACGGGCGACGGGATGGAGGACGAGGTCGGCACAGGGCGACTATAGCCAGGGGGTCCCACCGGGCCCGTGAGCCGCTCCGTGCTCGGAACCACCGCTCGGTAGGCTGCGTCCACGCGGGTGTGGCGGAATCGGCAGACGCGCCGGGTTTAGGTCCCGGTCCCTTCGGGGGTGGAGGTTCGAATCCTCTCGCCCGCACCGAGCGCACCGGGCACCGGGTTCCGGCCCCGGTGCCGCCACACGTGCCGCACCCGGCGGAACGGGTGCTGCGGGCCGGGTCCCGCCCGAGGACCGACAGGCTGGCACGGACGCGCCCACGGGTGTTCACTGGGTCCATGCCCATGACCGGTGAGTACGAGCCGAGCGCGGCCCAGTGGGTCCGCGACCAGGTCGAACAGTACGAGTCGTCCGGGGGGACCGAGGGAACGACGCTCCTCGACACGGGGATGCCGGTCGTCATCGTCACCCACCGGGGAGCGACGACGGGAAAGCTGCGCAAGACGCCCCTGATGCGGGTCGAACACGACGGCGTCTATGCGCTCGTGGCCTCGCAGGGCGGAGCACCCACCCACCCCCACTGGTACGCCAACCTCGTGGCCGACCCCCACATCGAGTTGCAGGACGGGCCGGTGCGGCGGGACCGGGTCGTCCGCCAGGTCGAGGGCGACGAGCGGGCCCGATGGTGGGAGCGAGCCGTCGCGGCCTACCCGCCGTATGCCGAGTACCAGGAGCGGACCGCACGGGTCATCCCCGTCCTGGTGGCCGAGGACGCCTCCCCCTGATGCGCCTGCCCGACGGGACGTCCGATGTGTGGAGCCCGGCGGCGCCAGGCGGCTCGTGACTCAGCCGGGTCTGCGGGCGAGCAGTGCCAGCAGGTAGCACTCGTCGGCCTCGTGGAAGATGCCGTAGTTTGCGGCGCACGCCGCCGGGTCGAACCGGCCCTCGTCGACGGCGGTACCGCCCCAGTTGAGGCCGCGCTCGGACACCACGTCGAGGCCGGCGGCCTCCAGTTTGGAGCGCAGCTCGTCGAGCGTGTATTCGACCTCGTGGTCGGGGTCGATGAATTCGTCCTGCTGCAGCCGGGTGAGGCGGCCGTTCGGGGTGTCGAGGGCCATATGCCCGCCGGGCCGAAGGATCCGTGCCACGTGGCGCAGCACCTCGTCGCCCTCGGCCTCGCTGACGTGCTCGATCGACTGGCCGCTGTAGACGAGGTCGACCGACCCGTCATCGAGGAACGACAGGTCGACCATCGACCGGTACTCGTAGGTCACCCGCCCACGCTCCGTCTCCGCGACGAGGAACTTCTCCGAGTGGTAGAGCGGGTGGCGGTCGTCGGGCGGCAGGTCGAC
The DNA here is from genome assembly GCA_963835445.1 of uncultured Actinomycetota bacterium. Taxonomy (GTDB): domain Bacteria; phylum Actinomycetota; class Acidimicrobiia; order Acidimicrobiales; family RAAP-2; genus Bog-756. The sequence goes on along the minus strand of CAWIFO010000007.1, from coordinate 448,721 downwards.
GATCACCAGGTCATCGAAGTCATAGGGATAGCCGAGGGCCACCAGGGCACCCCGCTCGTCGGTGGTGTGCCCGCCGCCGAGGTCGACGATCCGGCGCGCCCGGGGCAGGCCGACGATGAACTCGCACCGGCTGGCGTGGAGGGACGCGTGCAGGGCCGACTCGTGCAACCGGACGATGTTGCGGAACTCGACGGAGCAGCGGATCCGGTCGACGAGGTCGTCGGAGGTCATCAGCCGGGCCTCGAGGGCCTCGGTGTACTGCGTCCAGGCATCAGGGTCGGGATCACGGCGTAGCAGGACGTTGTAGGCCATGCGCACCGCGTCGTGCGGGTCCAGTCGAGCGAAGGACAGCCCGGCGCGGTGGGTGGCTTCCCGGCGCACTCTGCCGTCGAGACGGGCCCATTGGTGGGACGCCCTGGAACGAAGGTCGAACGGGGCGCCGTCCCCGATTCCGCCTCCTCGTGCTCCCACGCCGTCTCCTCACACCCGTGCCTCGGTCCGTGCGCTCCCGCAACCTACCAGCGGCCGTGGCCGGGCCCCGGCCACCCGAGGACGGGCTCAGCCGCCGCCGTCGACCGAGACGACCTGCCCGGTCACGTAACCGGCTGCCGGCGACACCAGGAACCGCACCATGTCGGCGATGTCCTCGGGACGGCACACCCGGCCGAAGGGTGAGGAGGCGTCGAGCGAGGAGATGTCGTCCACCCCCATCATCCCTTTCACCAGGCGACGCCCCATCTCGGTGTCGACCAGGCCCGGCGCGACCACGTTGGCGTGTATCCCGTGGGGTCGCTCCTCCTTGGCGAGGGTCAGGGCGAGCGCCTCGAGCGCCACCTTGGCCATCGTGTAGGGAGCGGACCGCGCCGCCACGTGCCGGGCCGCCACCGACGAGATGAATACGAGGTCGCCCCGGGGCCGCTCTCGCATGGCCGGGAGCAGTGCCCCGCACAGCTGGAAGGCGCTGTACACGTGGGTCCGCATCAGCCGGTCCACTTCGGAAAGCGGGGTGTCGGCCACCGTGCCCCCCCGGCTGGCGATCCCCGCGTTGCAGACAAGCAGGTCCACCGGACCGAATTCGGCCACGACCGACTCCGCCAGGCCGATGGCGGCCTCGGGGTCGTCGACCGACGCCTGGAACGCGGCGCTGTGCCGACCGAGCGATTCGATGTCGGTGACGGTGGCGGCCGCCGACCCGGCGTCACGCCGGTAGTTGACCGCCACGTCGCACCCGTCGGCGGCCAGGGCGAGCGCGATGGCGCGTCCGATCCCCCGTCCCCCACCCGTGACCAGGGCCGTGCGGCCCGCCAGTGGGGTGTCGGATACGGCGGCGGCGGCGGGAGTCAGGCGTGCGCTCACGGAGGTGTCCTGTCTTGCGGAGGGAGTGGGTTTCGGCCATGCTTCCCCGGTTCCGCCACATCGTCAACGGGGTACGGCCCGATGACCGATCGCAGATCGGCGACAGCGCAGATCCAGATCGTTCAGATCCACACCAGTCATATCCACACCAGTCAGATCCACACCAGTCAGATCCACACCAGTCGGATCCACATCAGGAGGACATCCATGGGAATGCTCGACGGCAAGGTTGCCATTGTCACCGGCGCGGGCCGGGGCATCGGACGCGAGGAGGCCCTGCTACTCGCATCCGAGGGCGCCAAGGTCATCGTCAACGACATCGGCGCATCCCTCCAGGGCGAAGGTGGCGACAAGCACCCGGCCGAGGAGGTCGTGGAACTGATAAAGGCCGGCGGTAGCGACGGCGCGGTCAACTCGTCCGACGTCAGCTCGTGGGAGGGGGCCAAGGCCCTCGTCGACCAGGCCGTCGACACCTTCGGCCAACTCGACATCCTGGTGAACAACGCCGGCATCCTGCGCGACAAGATGTGCTTCAACATGGAGGAGTCCGACTGGGACGACGTGATCCGCGTTCACCTCAAGGGCCACTTCGCGCCTGCGCACCACGCCGCCGTCTACTGGCGGGGCCGGGCCAAGGCCGGTGACGAGGTGACAGGGCGCATCATCAATACGTCGTCCGAAGCCGGACTGTTCGGAAACGCAGGGCAGGCCAACTACTCCTCGGCCAAGGCTGGCATCGCCTCCCTCACCTGGGTGCTCGCCCGCGAGCTGGGACGCTACGGGATCACCTGCAATTCGATTTCGCCACGTGCCCGGACCCGGATGACCGAGAACATCTTCGGCGAGATGGCGAAGGCCGACGACGGCTTCGACAAGTTCGACCCGCGCAACGTCGCCCAGCTGGTGACGTTCCTCGCCACCGATGACGCTGCCGACATCAGCGGCCAGAACTTCATCGTCTACGGGGGCGACATCTGGGCCATGGGCGGCTTCCACCCCGTCGGTGAGCTGCACCGCGACTCGATGTGGACGCTGGGCGAGCTCGCCGCGGCCAAGGGCGAGCTGTTCAAGAACGCCTCGTCCGGCGTGCCGCCCTTCAGCCTGGCGTGACCGCCGGGCGGCGTGACCCCCGACGCACGGCGATCGGGCCCGATCGCTACAGCGGCCGACCGAGTATGAGGTCGGCGACCCGCCCTTCCACGCCGGCCACGTCCCCGTCATAGACGACGCGCCCCTTGCTGAGCACGACCACGTCGTCGGCCAGCACCAGCGCCCGGTCCACGTGCTGCTCGATGAGCAGCAGTGCGGTGCCCGAGGCCAGTACCTGTTCGAGGGCGCCGTAGACCTCGTCGACCACCGCCGGGGCGAGGCCGAAGGACAGCTCGTCGACCACCAGGAGCTTCTGGTGGAGGACCAGCATCCGGGCCAGCGCCAGCATCCGCTGCTCCCCCCCAGAGAGCGTCCCCGCTGACTGGGTCCGGCGCTCACCGAGCCGCGGGAACGCCCCGTAGGCACGGGCGAGCGCGTCCGGCACCCCACGACGCCCGAGCGCCCGCCGGAACGCCAGGGCGAGGTTCTCCTCGACCGAGAGCGACGCGAACACCGAGCGCCCCTCGGTCAGCTGCGACAGCCCGAGGCGGGCGATCTCGTAGGCGGGTCGACCGGTGACGTCCCGGCCGTCGAACCGGACCGAACCCCGGGTCGTGGGAACCAGTCCGGACACCACCCGCGCCACGGTGGACTTGCCGGCCCCGTTCGCCCCGACAAGGGCCAACGCCCGGCCGGGGCGGACCTGCATCGACACGTCGAACAGCGCCTCGTAGGGCCCGTAGGCGGCGCTCACGCCGCGCAGCTCCAGGAGCGGGTCGCTCTCCCCGGCCGGTCCGAACGGGACGGTCATGCCGTGATCCCGAGGTAGGCCCGGCGGACATCCGGGTCGCCCAGGACGTCGGCGACGCCGCCGGTGGCCAGGACCTTCCCGAAATTGAGGACCACCAGCCTGTCGACCGTCGACTCGACCAGCGCCAGGTCGTGCTCGACCAGGACAACAGCCACCCCGGTGCCCCGTCGGGTCTCGTCCAGGATCCGGGCCAGGCGGGCCGTGTCGTCGGCGTCGAGCCCCGACGACGGCTCGTCCAGCATGAGCAGCCGCGGCGCGCCCATCATGGCCCGGCCGAGCTCGACCAGACGGGCGTGGCCGAGGTCGAGGGTGTCGACCGGACGCCCGGCCAGGCCGGCGAGGCCGAGTAGGTCCAGGACCTCCTCCACATGGCGCAACTCGTCGGGGGCCGGACCGCCGCGATGGAGGAAGTCGCGCCAGATCCGCACCGTCCCACTGGCCGCCTGCTCCGCCACCAGGAGGTGGTCGGCGACGGTCATCCCCTCGAAGAGTTCCATGCGCTGGAAGGTGCGCCCGATGCCGAGCCGGCTCCGCTTCCACACCGGCAGCCGGTCGATGCGCCGGCCGGCGAACACGACAGTCCCCTCGTCCGGCTCCTCCAGGCCGAACAGGCAATTGAAGAACGTGGTCTTGCCGGCTCCGTTCGGCCCGACGATCCCGACGGCCTCACCCGGGGCCACCTCGAGCCCGACATGGTCGAGGGCCATGATCCCGCCGAACCGCTTCGTGATACCTGAAGCCACCAGGAGTGCGCCAGAGCTCATCCCGCCCCCTCGCCCACCGGGGCCACGGCGGCCCCGGCCACGCCAGAGGAGACGCCGCCTTCGCCCGGCCCGGCCGTCGGGGTGCGGGCACCGATCCGGCCGGCCCGCCGCCGGGCGATGGCCTGCTGGGTCCTGGCCGCCAGGTAGTCCAGGAATCCCTCGGGGTGCCGGGTGTAGCTGAGGGTCGCCAGCCCGAACAGGACGGCCACCAATCCGGCGAACCGGCTGGGCAGAGTGGTGACCGCCACCTGCAGCGTCGCGTACACCACACCGGCCACGACCGCCCCGCTGATCGATCTCAGGCCGACGATGGCCACCACCACGAGCAGCACGGCGGAGACCTGGTAGCCGAACCCGTCCGGAGACAGCGATCCCTCGAGCGAGCCGTACAGGGCGCCGCCCACGCCCGCCAGGGAGGCGGACAGGGCGAACACGAGGACCCGGAGCCGGTAGACGTCCACCCCGACGGAGTTGGCAGCGAGCTCGCTCCCGCGCACGGCTGCCAGGTAGCGCCCCATCGTCCCGTCCCCCACCAGCTTCACGACGCCGGCGGCCACGGCCAGGATCACCAGGGAGAGGAGGAAGAACGGCTTGGCCGAGGCGAAGCTGACCGGCCCGGCGGACGGCCGGGGCACCGTGACGCCGCCGGCGCCGTTCCCGATCCACGAATTCGGGAACAGGATGTTGTCGGCCAGCAGCGCGAATGCGAGCGTGGCCAAGGCGAGGGGCAGGCCGGCCAGGCGCAGTGTGGGTAGGGCCACCAGCACGCCGAGCCCGGCGGCCAGGAGCCCGCCGGCCACCATGCCCAGGACCACCGGCAGGCCGACGTGGTTGGCGAGCTGCCCGGCGACGAAGCCGCCGAGCCCCGCGAATGTTGCCTGGCACAGCGAGATCTGCCCGGTCATCCCGGTGAGCAGGGTGAGTGACAGGAAGATGATGGCGAACGCCACTCCCTGGTTCATGGTCGACAGCCAGTCGGGCGGCACCCACGTCAGCGCAGACAGCACGGCGAGCGCCCCCACGGCCCATGCCATGGTGGCCGTCGGCCGTCGAGCGAGGAGTCCGGGGGGGCCGTCGCCCGTGTCGACCACCAGCCGTTGGTGCCACAGGCCGACGCTGCGCACGGTCCCGTCAGCTGCGGCGAGCGTGGAGGCCGAGCGGTAGCCCGACGTGGCTTGCTCGACGGCCGAGGACGGCGGGTCGCAGCCGGAGAGCGGGTCGTCGAGCTGTCGTTGCCGGGCCAGCGGGAGGAAGACGAGCAGCACCACGAACGGCAGGGAGGGACGCAGTCCGTTGGCGATCACGCCCGCTGGCATGTAGCCGGCGACCACCTGCTGGGCGATACCCAGGGCCAGGCCCCCGGCCAGGGCCAGCGGGAGGCTCGAGAACCGTCCGATGACCGCCCCGGCGACGCCCCACACCAGGAGGACGGTGAAGTTCTGCGGGTCGAGCTGCGAGTACAGCGGCGCCAGGAGCACACCGGCCAGCGCGGCCATGATGCTCGACAGGATCCAGGCGAACGCGCTGACCCGGCCGGCGTTGACCCCGGCGAGCTCGGTCATCCGGGGACTCTCGACCACCGCCCGCATCTCGAGGCCCACCGGGCTGAACCGGAACAGGACGACCAACGCCCCCACCACCACCACGGTGCAGGCGCTGATCGACAGCTCGAGGCCGCTGATCGGCACGGACCCGAGGTGCAGGTACACCCGCTGGGCGTTGCCCACGATGGCCGGCGGCGGGATCACCGGCTCCGACCCCGCGATCATCAGTGCCACCTGCGGGAGTGCGACGAGGAGTCCGAGCGAGGGGACCAGCTTCACGAGCGGCGACGCGGTGCGGATCCGGCGGAACAGGAGTCGGTCGAGCACCACGCCCACGAACGGGCCGATGACCAGCACGGCGATGACGCCGGCCGCCCACCGGGGCCAGTCGTCCTGGATCAGCGACACGTAGGCGAGCGCCGACACGAACGCCTGGGCGCCGAAGGCCAGGTTGAACACGCCCGATGCCTTGTAGGTGAGGACGAGGCCCACGGCCATCAGCGCGAACACGCAGCCGAACGGCACGCCGGGAACCGCGTAGTTGAGGAACTGGGTCACCGGCCGGGTACCCCCGGCTGCAGTGGCAGCGTGGTCACCGTCACCGAGGATGTCCGCGCACTGCCGGTCTGGTCGTAACAGGAGTACACGCTGGCCGGTGTGGTGAACACCGGAACGAATCCGGATCCCCGGGCACGGACGTAGGTGGTGCAGTCGAGATCGTTCACACCTGTGTGGGCGATCTTCCAGTTGACCGGTGGGTAGGCGCCGTTCGCCGTGAACGCCGTCAGCCGGTTGATGGCGTTCACCAGCGCCGTGCGGGTCACGTCGTTGCCGACGGCACGCAGCCCCTGCACGAACAGGTCGGCGCTGACCCAACCCGCCAGCGCCGTGCCGGACGGGGTGGTGCCGGGCGCGTAACGCCGCAACGCCGCGTTGAAGGCGTCGATTCCCGGATAGACGCCCCGATGGAGGGCGGTGACTTCGAACGGGGTCTGTTGGAGGAGGAAGTAGACCCCCTGGTAGGCCGGCTCGTTGTTGGCGAGGATGCCTCGGTCATAGCCGTCGAGCCAGTACTGCACCGTGCCGCCCATCCCGTGCTGCTGCAGGGTCTGGGACAGCTTGATGTTGCCGGTGGAATCCATGCACGAGGCGACGAAGTCCACGCCGGCCTGCTGCATTCGAGTGACATCGGCATCGAGCGTGGCTGCTCCGTAGGGGATCGAGAAGTCGACCACCGGGGTGTGGATGTGGAACTTGGACAACGCCTTGACCACGCTGATGCAACCTCCGGACGACTGCGCCACGTTGTAGGCCACGACGGCGGCCGACCGGCTGTGGGTCTGCTGGGCCACGTACGCCACCTGGGGCATGGGCAGGGTGGAGGCGATGTAGGAGCCCCCGGCGCCGAACATGGCCGGGCCCGACCACTGGGTGTTGGTGTTCTCCTGGATCCCGAAGGTCGGCACCGCCTGCGAGCGCAGGATCGACGACCCCGTGAAGAATGGCGTCCCGACCCCGACGACGGCGAATACCTTCGACTGCACCAGTCGCTGGGCGGCGGCGGTGTCACCCGACGGAGACGTCCCGTCGTCCACCAGCGGTGAGTAGATGATCCTGCGACCGTTCACCCCGCCGGACGCGTTGAGCTGGTCGAAGTAGACGGCCGCACCGGTCGTGACGGGGGCGAAGCTCGACGCGGCGAACCCGCTGAACGACCCCATGGCGCCCACCCGGATCGAGGTCGGCGTCACCCCGTCGGTGTCGCCGGTATGGGAGACGGTCAGGACGGTGACGTTCGCGCAGGACGACAGCAGGGCTGGGCCGGTCAGCGCCAGGGCGACCAGGGCCACCGCGCTGGCGGGCACACGGGGCGCCCGGTGCGCAAGACGACGCCGTCGATCCACAGCCCTCCCCGGTGCTCACGCCGCACGTCCCCGTGTCCCCCGATCCGGGCGACCTGCGGCGACGGGACCCGACCGATGTCGACACTACCGCCCGGGCGCGGCCGGTCGTGTGACGCAACCGGCGAACCGGCGGGTGCACCGGAACCCCCGCAGCGCGGGACCAGCGCCCGCGGGCCGGCCGCCGGGTGCCGGGAGCGGGTCCGCTACGGGGCTCAGGTCTTCGAGGGCACCTTCGCGGTCGCCTCGCCGACGACCTTCTCCTCACCGTCGGCGTTGCGGAGCCGCACGTCGAGGTCGATCAGGTGGAGGTCGCCCTCGGTGCGCTTCCCGGTGACCACGACGGAGGACCGGAGCTCCTCGTCGGGCCAGGTCTGACGGGCGAAGCGCACCGTGAACCGCGTGACGTTGCCGGGGCCCACGTAGTCCGTGACGGCCGTGCCGAGCAGGCCCATCGAGAACATCCCGTGGCCGAACACGCTCGGCTGGCCGGCGGCCGTGGCCTTGACCTCGTCGTGGTGCATCGGGTTGTAGTCGCCCGACGCCCCGGCGTAGGCCACCAGGTCGGTCCGGGTCAGGGTGTGGGTCAGGGTCGGCGCCTCGTCCCCCTCAGTCACGTCCTCGTAGTAGAGCGCTGCGTCAGGCATTCCCTCGTCCTCCCTCTCCCGGGCTCGGCCCGGTCCGATTTCCGGTGTCCACGATCGCACGCACCGGCACGACCCGCCCAGTCCGGGCACATGGAACCGCAGGGCGTACGGCAACGGGCCCCACCATGGTCAGCGCCCCGGCTCGGGGTCGCGGGGCAGGCCGAGCAGGCGCTCCCCGATGACGTTGCGCTGGACCTCACTCGTCCCGCCGGCGATCGTCATGCACTTCGACTGCAGCACCATGTAGGCGGAGAAGGCTGCGTCGCCCTCGGTGACGGCCCCCTCGGGGCCGCAGAGGTCCAGCCCGAACTCGTGCACCCGCTGATCGAACTCGGCACCCACCAGCTTGCGGACGCTCGACTCGGACCCGGGCTGGAGCCCGCCGACCGAGCGAAGTGTGGCCCGCATGCCGAGCTGGGCGAGCGACTGGGCCTCGGCCAGGAGGTGGCCGAGGCGATCCAGCGTCACCGGGTCCTGGAGCCCGGGGTCCGCCGCCACCCGGGACAGCACGCCCTCGAGCGCTCCACCGAATGCCGAGTCCGACGAGAGCGACACGCGCTCGTTGGCCAGCGTGGTACGGGCCAGCTTCCAGCCCCCGTCGACCTCGCCCACCACGCACTCGTCGGGTACGAAGCAGTCGTCGAAGAAGACCTCGTTGAACAGCGCCGCGCCGGTGATCTCCCGCAGGGGGCGGATCTCGATCCCGGGTGACGACATGTCGACCAGGAAGTAGGTGATGCCACGGTGCTTCGGCACGTCCGGGTCGGTCCGGGCCAGGCAGATGCCCCAATGGGCCCGCTGGGCCACCGACGTCCACACCTTCTGGCCGGTCAGCGTCCACCCGCCGTCGACACGGGTCGCCCGCGTCGACAACGAGGCCAGGTCCGATCCGGCGCCCGGCTCGCTGAACAGCTGACACCAGATGTACTCGCCCCGGAGCGTCGGGCCCACCCACCGCTCGGTCTGCTCCGGCGTGCCGTGGGCCATGATCGTCGGGAGGGCCCAGGCGGCCACCGACAGGTTCGGGCGCTTCAGGCCGGCCTCGGTGCACACCTGGTCGATCACCAGCTGCTCGACCGCCCCGGCGTCGCGGCCCCACGGTGCGGGCCAGTGCGGGGCCAGGAGGCCGTGGTCGGCCAGCGCACGGTGCTGCTCGGCCGGGTCGGCGATGGCGGCGATCCCGGCGACGAGGGCACCGAGCTCGGACCGCAGTGCCTCGGCCTCGGGCGGCAATTCGATCGTCAGCCGGCGACGCCAGCCGGCGAGCGCCAGGCGCGCCGACTCGGCGCGCAGCGGGGCGGTGCCCCCGACGAGCTGGCGCAGCGTGGTGGCGCGGCGGAGGTGGATGTGGGCGTCGTGCTCCCACGTGAAGCCCATGCCGCCCAGGACCTGGATGGCCCCCTTGGCCGCCTCGAGGTAGCCGTCCAGGGCCAGCGCCGCGGCCAGCTGCACGCTCAGACTGCCCTGGTCGGTCTCGCCCCCGTCAACCGGGCCCTGCTCCGCTCCGAGCGCCAGGGCGGCGTCCCACGTGGCGGCGACCCCCTGCTCCACGGAGACGAGCATGTTCGCCAGGCGGTGCTTGACCCCCTGGAATTGACCGATCGGCCGCCCGAACTGCTCGCGGGTGCGGGCGTGCTCGGCCCCGGCCTCGACGCACCAGCGCGCCCCGCCGACGGCGGCGGCCGACACCACCACGAGGGCGAGGTCGCGGACGAGGCCCGTCGTCGCATCGTCGAGCACCCGATCGGGCGCCACCCGGGCCCCCGCCACCGACCACGCCGCGCACGGGCGGGTGGGGTCGAAGGAGGGGAGCGCCGCCACCGAGGTGGCGTCGTCCCGCTCGAGCAGCACCCAGTGGTCGGCGCCGTCGACACGGACCGCCGCCAGCACGTGGGTGACGACGGCGCCGTGCACGAGTGGGCGCACGGTTCCGGACACGACCAGGGTCCCGTCTTCCTCCCGGGTGCCGGTGAGGCCCGGCGGGGCGACGGGTGAACCGTCGGCTGCCGCCGTCGGGAAGGTGAGCCCCGCGGTCAGCGTCCCGTCGGACAGTCCGGGCAGGATCCGCTTCGCCAGTCCGGACTCACCGACGGAGGCGACCACGCCGGCGACGACGGCCGTCGTGTCCCAGGGGCCGACGGAGGCGGCCCGGCCGAGTTCCTCGGCCACGACGGCGAGCTCGACCAGACCGGCACCCTGGCCGCCGAACTCCTCGGCGAGGTGGATGGAGAGATGTCCCTGCCGGGCCAGATCCCCCCAGTAGGGCGGGATCGAATCGGTCGAGGCGTCGAGCGCCGTGCGCACCGCACCGGCGACGTCGCGTGCCTCGGCCCAGCCCTGCACCGCGGCGCGCAGCTCCTCGTGCTCGTCCCGGATCCCGATGGCCACGACGTCAGGCTCCGAAGAGGTGGAGGACGTGATCGAGCGAGAGCACGGCCCACGACTTGGTGCCGAACGCCACGACGGCGGCGAGAACCATCATCAGGTTCTGGCCCTGCTCGGCCCAGTCACTGATCATGAGCACGAAGTAGAGGAGGTTGAGGAGGATGCCGGCCACCAGGGCGATCGGCGTGAGGAACCCGAGGACGAGGCCGAGGCCGAGGGCCAGTTCGGAGAAGACGACGACATAGGCCATCGGGATCGGATGGGGCCGGACGACCTTGTCGAATCCCGTCTTGACGAAGCCCCACTTGTGCTTCTCGGCGACCGAGCCGCCCCACTCGATGCCCGACCCCCGCTTGAGCCAGCCGCCGAGGTCCTTGTGGGCGAAGCTCTTGAGCCACCAGGCGCCCAGGCCGATGCGGAGCACGGCCATCCAGTAGGCGTACTGCGTGGCGGTGAGCAGATCGGGCGATGCGGCAGTGAGGTGCACGGCTCGTTTCTAGCATCTCGGGGCTCGGAAACAGAACCCGTTCTATCCGCGCACGAGGTTCCGGGTGGGTGTTCCGGCAGGTGCGCGGCCCAGCCCGCCGACCCGGTCGGTGGGCTGGGCCCCTACCAGCCCCGGAAGACCGGCGGCCGGCGCTCGGCGAAGGCGGCGAGCCCCTCCCTGCAGTCTTCGGTGCCCGTCACCAGCTCCTGGCCCACGGCCTCGTCCCACAGGGCGGTGGCCCGGTCGGTGTCGAGCGCCCGGTTGGTCAGGTACTTGGCCACGCCGATGGCCTTCGTCGGGGCGACTGCCAGACGAGCCGCCCACGCGCCCGCCTCGGCGAGCAGCTCGGTCCGGGGGACGACCTTGTTGACGAGACCCAGCCGCTCGGCCTCCCGGGCCGGGACGTCGTCCCCGAAGAAGAAGAGCTCCTTGGCCTTCTGCGGGCCGATGAGCCGGGCGAGCAGGTAGGCACCGCCGGCGTCAGGGGCGATGCCCCGCCGGATGAAGACCTCGATGAACTTGGCCTCCTCTGCCGCCAGCACCAGGTCGCAGGCGAGGGCGAGGTGCATGCCGCCCCCCGCTGCGGTGGCGTTGACGGCAGCGATGACCGGCTTCTCGCAGTCGAGGACCGCGCTCACCAGGCGCTGCCAGCCCGTGCGGATGAGGCGGGCGGCGTCGCCCGCCGCCCGGTCCGGCGCGCCCTCGGGCCGGGGCAGCCCCGGCCCCGACGAACGCAGGTCGGCGCCGGTGCAGAAGCCCTTCTCCCCGGCGCCGGTGAGGACGACGACCCGCACGGCGAGGTCGGCCGAGGCCTCCTCCAGCCACACGACGACCTGGTCGCGCATCGCAGCGGTGATGGCGTTGCCGGCATCGGGCCGATTGAGGGTGATCCAGGCCACACCCTCCTCGACCCGACGCAGGACGGCGTCGTCGGGAGCGGCCCCGGCAGCGTCGGCGGCCATCAGATGCGGTGGATGATGTTCATCCGCGACGTGCACACCGGATCGCCCGTGGCGGCGTCGCTCCACGCCGTCTCGACGACCACGAAGGTCATCGTCTTGCCCTTCGACTCCTTCTGGTAGGCGTCGACCACCATGCCCTTGCCCTCCAGGACATCGCCGGCGAAGACCGGGCGGTGGTAGGTGAATTCCTGCTCGCCGTGGAGGATGAGCCCACCCTTGGCCAGGAGCGGCCCGAGGACCGCTCCCATCGGATTGGCGCTCGGCGCCTCGTCGGTCTGGAGTTCGGGGTAGGCCCCGAAGTTGCCCATGACGAAGGGGTAGGTGGGGGGCGCCGGGATCCCCGGCAGTCCGGCGTCGGCGGCGGCCCGCGGGTCGCGGTAGACGGGGTCCGCATCCTTGACCGCGTCGGCGAACAGCGCCAGCTGCCCCCGCTCCACGGTGACCACGGTGGTCCCCGTCGGCGTACCGATGATCGTGCTGAGGATGTCGTCGGCCATCTGGGGTTCCCCCTGTGTCGTCGCTGCGGTCGTACACGGCGCGCTGCCGCGGTCGTGGCTGGTGTCACTCGTCGTCCGGCGCCGGACCCTCGCGGGGCTCGCCGGGTGGGCGCTAGGGTGCCCGCTGCGCACGCTACCGCGCAAGCCCGGGTCCCGGCCCGGACCGCGCCGAGCCAGATCGGAGACCACCCATGGCCGCCATCCCCTCCTTCGAGACCCTCGGCTACGAGGAGGACGACGGTGTGGCGTGGGTCACCCTCGACCGGCCCGAGGTGTACAACGCCTTCAACGCGGTCATGCAGCGAGAGCTGCGGACGCTGTGGCGCGCCCTCCGTCGCCACGACGACGTGCGGGTGGTCGTGCTGACCGGGGCCGGCGACCGGGCGTTCTGCACGGGCATCGACCGCAACGAGGCCCTGGGTGGCGATGCGGGCGACGACACCGTCGGCGAGGGCGGCGAGGCTGTCCACGTCGGCGCCGGAACCACGCCGTTCATGTTCGACGACCCGGGTGAGGACCTCGGGCCGAAGACGTGCGACCTCTGGAAGCCGGTCATCGGTGCCGTCAACGGGATGGCCTGCGGTGGCGCCTTCTACCTGCTGGGCGAAGTCGACTTCGTCATCGCCACCGAGCAGGCCACGTTCTTCGACCCCCACGTCACCTACGGCATGGCCGCCGCGTTCGAGCCGCTGCAGATGACCGGCCGGATGCCGTTCGGCGAGCTCGCCCGCATGACCCTGCTGGGAGCGTCCGAGCGCATGAGCGCCCAGCGGGCCCACCAGGTCGGCCTGGTGTCCGAGCTGGCGGCCGACGTGCCCGAGCTGCGGGAGCGGGCCGGATGGGCGGCCCGGCAGATTGCCGATGCGCCTCCTCTCGCGGTGCAGGGATCGCTGCGTGCGCTGTGGGCAGGTCGGGACCTCACCCGGGGCCAGGCCCTCGCGCTCGGCTACGCCTTCGTCGGGCTGGGCAACAGCGACGAGTCACTGGCCGAGGGCCAGGAGCGCTTCGCCTCGGGAGCACGCGTCGACTGGCGGCTTCGCTGATCCTTCGGACGGCATCGGTCAGGGGATCCGGACGGCGCTCCGCACCGACGGCATGCTGTGGGCCGGACTTCCCTTGGCCCGCCACGCGTCGTAGCGGTCCAGGAATCCCTGACCGAAGGGGTCCTCGCCGAGCAGCGGCATCCCGGCACGCCACACGGTGAGGTCGTCGGGGGCCAGCTCGGCGGCCCGCAGCAGGTGGGTGCGGGTGGTCGTGGCGTCCCCCTGCCGGTGGGCCTCGGCGGCGACTCGGAAGTGGAGCCGGGCGAGCACCTCGTCGTCGGACAGGTCGGCCACCGCGTTGCGTGCCTCGTCTTCGTCCATCGGGAGTTCGCCCCGGCGGACCCACCGCCGGACCATCTCCATGTGGGGCGACGAGGTCACCCCGGTGAAGTCGGCGAACGTGTCGGTCCCGAACGCTTCACCGTTCGGCCGGACGATCCGGTCCTCCTCGTCGATCCACACGACGGTCGGAACGTTGGAGATGGCGTACAGCTCGGTCAGCACGTGGTGCGGGTCGTACAGCACCGGCATGGTGACACCCTCGGTGAACGGGCGCACGTCGTCGGCGCTCTGGTCGATGGCCACTGCCACCACGGTGAACCCGTCCGGGGACAGCTCGTCGTGGAGCGCCTGCCATCCCGGCAGGTCGTAGCGGCAGCCGCACCAGCTCGAGAAGGCCACGAGCAGCTTCTTGCTGCCGGACCACTCCTCGAGCGAGTGGAGCGTGTCGTCGAGGTCGGGCAGCGTGAAGTCCGGGGCGTCGAGGTCGCCCAGCGCCCCGCGGCGCAGCTCAGCCGGGAGCGCCACGGCCACGATGCCGGCGTCCACGTCGACCACGGACGGCCGACAGACCACGGCGGCCACGGCGGCCACGTCGAGCAGTTCGCCGACGCGGACGGCACCCAGGTCCCGAACGGGCACGCACACACCGTCGCGGCACAGCCCGGACGGCTTCAGCTCCCAGCCGAGCGCCCGAGGCAGGTCGCCGGGGTCGATCAGGAACGTGCCACGCCCCGGGCCGGGTTCGGCGTCAACGTGCGCCACTCGGTCCGTGATGATGGTGATCTGGCGCAACACGTCCTCCTTTGGCCCTCCCCGTACCGTTGCCCCCTAACCGTTGCCCCGCACCGGAGGACTGTCAACCCGTGGCGCCGTGGCCTCCGGTCCGGCCGGGCGTGCCCCCGTCAGTCCCTCGGCGCGAAGCCTGCCGCCACGGCGAACTGGCGGCTGCGGGCCCCGTAGCCGCCGCCACCCTCGGGGGTGGGGGCCCCCGGCGAGAACAGGACCACCCCCCCGGGCGGCGTGCGACCGGTTGCGACCTCGACGGCTCCGGCCACGTCGTCGGCCGTCAACACCGTGTCGGGCGGGACGCCGCCCTCGGTCAGCGCCGTGGCCAGCCGGTCGGCGCCCGGCGCCACGACGACCACCGAGGCCGCAGGGCGGTGGGAGCGCACCGCCTCCACCAGGGGCGTCGGGTCCACCCCGCGGTCGGCGCCGCCCACGATGACGGTGAGGGGCCGGCCGGCGAACGTCTCGACGGAGGCGGCCGCGGCGAACGGGTTGGAGGCGAGTGCGTCGTCCACGTAGGCCCGCCCGTGTCGCTCACCGAGGAGGTGGCAACGTGACGGGAGCCCCGCGAACCCGTCGACCGCTGTGGCCGCTGCATCCGTGGTCGGAGGTCGGCCGGTGAGGAGCAGTGCGCCGGCCACGGCACCGCACAGGTTCCAGGCGTTGTGCCGGCCGGGAACCCGCAGCCGCCCGGCGTCGACCACCCGCGCCCCGTCCACCACGACCCATCCGTCGTCGCCGACCCGGACCCGGCCTTCGGGTCCGTAGAGTGTGCGGTCCGGGTGCCACGCCGTCCGGCGCACCGCCTCGGCGTTCCCGGCACTGACCGCCAGGGGGCCCGTCCCGACCAGCCGCAGCTTGTCCCGGTAGTAGGCCTCGATGCCTCCGTGCCAGTCGAGGTGGTCCGGGGCCAGACTGGTGAGCACCACGACACGGGGAGTCGTCGTGACGTCAGCCGCCTGGTACGAGGAGACCTCCACGACGTAGGCGTCGGCCGGCGGCCTCCCGTAGGTGTCGAGGACCGGCACGCCGATGTTGCCGATCAGCGCCACCTCGAGACCGTCGCTCCGGAGGATCGCCGCGGCCAGTGCCGCCGTGGTGCTCTTGCCCTTCGTGCCGGTGATGGCCAGCACCGGGGCATCGGCGTGGTCCTCCAGCCACAGGGCCATCGCCGTCGTCACGCGCGCCCCAGCCGCCTCGGCGGCGGCCAGCTCGGGACGGTACCGGCTGACTCCGGGAGCCCGCACCACGGCGTCCACCTCGGACCACGCCACGTCGGCCGGGAGCAGGACCGGCGCTCCGTAGACCCCGGCCGGCCCGGCCGGGTGGTCGTCGACCAGCAGCGGCTCGACCCCCCGCCGGCGGGCCAGTGCCACGAACGCCGAACCTTCGGCGCCCATTCCCCAGACCGCCACCCGCAGCCCGAGAACCTCGTCGAGGGTCATCGGCCCCCGGTCAGCAGGGCGTCGACCGCGGCGGCCACCACCGGGTCCGGAAAGGCCAGGGCGGGCCGGGACGCGAGCAGGTCGGCGATGTCGGCTTCGGTGACCAGGGTCCCGGCCACCGGGGCCAGAGCGGCCACCACGGGGGCGTCGCTCCACTCGTCCCGTCCGGCCAGGAGATGGAGTGCGGCGGCGGACTCGCGCCGCTCCCCCACGCATTCGAACGGCTTGTCGACATCGCTCATCAGGGCGGCGAAGCCCGGCACCTGGTCCGGGTCGGCGAACAGGTCCCGCCCGATGACGGCGGTGAGCTCGCTGCGCCCGACGAACGGGGCCAGCATCAGTCCGACGAAGCGGCACTTCGGGCAGTCCCCGCACCACCGGTCGCCCGGGGCCGCATCCTGGCGGAAGGCGGTGTTGCAGCTGCAGAACGTCTGGTGATAGCGGGTCAGTCGTGCGAACACGCGCGAGATGGCGAGCTCGGAGTAGGGACGCAGGGCCGATCCGTAGACGAGGTCGGGCGACACCGTCGTGGTGAGCAGGTCGGCCAGGAGCAGTTCCAGCTCCCGGCTCTTCGAGTACTGGTGGTTGACGGGAACGCCGCCCACCGAGACCGTCTCCTCGCTGGCCGACCGCTCGACGGCCATGGCCACCGTGTCGTAGCCGTGGACGAACCCGCCCACGGCGGCGGCGAGCGAGATGATGGCGGTGATCGGCACGTGGCCGTTCAGAGCTCCGGTCCGGTGCAGTCCGGCCAGTCCCGGGTCGAGCCGCCGGCGCACCACGAGGAGCTCGAGCCCGGCCTCGGCGGCGAGCTCGACCACCAGCGGGTGCGGGTTGACGGCGAACAGCCGCGGCCCGAGGTGGCGGACCGACTCGATCAGGACCATGGAGTCCTTTCCGCCGCCGATCGGCACGACGAGGCCCGGTCGCAGCGCCCCCGCCGGCGGCGGACCGGGGACGTTACCCGACCCGTCGGCGGCGACGGAGACCGGTCGCGGGACCGGCAGCCCGTTGGCCACGGCGAACTCACGGAGTCCGTCGTCGTAGAGGTGGTGGTGGAACGCCAGTTCCGCCGCGGTCATCGACACGCCTTCGACCACCACCTCGGGTGGCGCCGCCGTCTTGTAGTAGCTCGTCCCCGCAGCGATGTGGAGGTGCAGCAGGGCCCGGTCGAACCCCGGACCGGACGGGTCCGGGGCATGGTGCGGGGCGAGGTCGGAGGAGCCCTCGGCGCCGGGCTCGAACGTGAGCGTCTCGACGAACTCGACCCGGTCGTCGAGTGCGTAGCGGAGGGTGACCGTGCGGGAGCCGGGGTCGTACCCCCGGCCCGTGGCCCGGAAGGCCCGGAACGACTCCGGCGCGAATCGGGCGGGTGTGCTCATCGGGCGGTCAGCGTAGTGGCCGCCCGCCGCCGGCCCGTCGGCGCCGACCGGCGGCGCCGACCTCCCGGCTCATCGTCGGGGCTCCTGGTGGAGATGGTCGACGATCTCGAGCGACGAACCCGTCGACTGCACCACCCACACCTCACCCTTCAACAGGCGCAGCTGGTGGCGGCCCTTGGCCCCACGATCGGCTGCCAGCACCTCGAGCAGTTCGGTGGCCACGTCCCGGTGGGTGCACAGGACTGCGGTCTCCCCCGCCATGCGCTCGAGGAGGCGCAGGGCGGCGCGCCCGTGCCCCTCGCCCAGCTCACCCACCGACTCGATCGGCAGACCCAGCGCCTCGGCCAGCGGGCGGACCGTCTCGAAGCACCGGACCGCCGGGCTGGAGAGGACCCGCCGGGGTCGGTACGTGGCGAGCAGGGGGACGAGCGCCTCGGCCTGGACGCGACCGCGGGGCGACAGCGGGCGCTCGAGGTCGTCCCCGGCATACGCGGCGCGACGACCGGCACGGGCGTGACGGACCACCAGGAGCGGCATGGGGACGATGCTCCCACGCATGGCGGTGCCGGTGGATGATGCGGGTGCCCGGACCGGCGCCGCAGGCCGTCCCGGACCCGGGTGACGGGCGTTGGTCAGGCGCCGGCGCCGGGGACGTCGATCCCGGGCGCGTCGGGGAGTGGGAAGACGTCCAGGACACCGCCGTGGCGGGCCAGCGAGTGGTAGCGCCGCTCGGCGAACCGCCACCGGCCGCCGTCGAGGCTGTAGCGGTCGTGGTAGAGCCCGAACGCGGTGGTGAACGCACCGGTGGCGCCGTCCTGGCGGAGCTCGCACATGAAGAGGCGGCAGACCGCCCGGCCCGAACCGGCCCCTTCGGGGAAGGCGATGTGCGCGTTCAGGACGACGAACTCGAAGAACGTGAAGTGCTCGATGGCCGAACCGATGAACGCCCCGACCTCGGCGCCGCCGACCAGTCGCAGCGGCTCGCCGGCACGCCGGTCGATCACGACCTCGGCGTCGGGCCGGAACAGCGCTTCGAGCTCGGGCCATGCCCGGCGGTTCACCACGTCGGCATACGCGTGCTGCAGCCGGCGGATCCCGGTGTCGTGCACCGCCTCGGTCACCTGTTCGTCGTCGACCATCCCGGCGACGCTACCCCGGTCCGATCCGGCGGTTCAGCCGCCGCCGCCTCGGCAGTAGCCACCTGTCCTTCCCGTTCGGTCCACATCCGGCCCGACCCGGGCCTTCGGCGGAACGATCGGACACCGGAGGGGGAGGACAAGCCGAGACCGGGTCGAGGAGCCCGAGGGAACGAACGCCGGCGATGTGCCGGTGCCGCCCCGAGGCGTGCCTGTCTAGGGTGGTGGCGCCCAGCCCCTCGAACCCCGGAGGCCCTTATGAAGTACGTCAACCTCGGCCGCACCGGTCTCCGCGTGTCCCGCGTGTGCCTGGGCATGATGAGCTTCGGCAACGACTCCGAGCGACCGTGGGTCCTCGACGAGGACACGGCAGAGCCCATCGTGCGGGCAGCTGTCGAGGGTGGGATTACCTTCTTCGACACCGCCGACACCTACTCGGCCGGCGCGAGCGAGGTGGCCACCGGACGCATCCTCCCGAAGTACCTGGGTCGGGAGGAGCTGGTGGTCGCCACCAAGGTCTTTATGCCGATGGACCCCGGCGAGAACGGCGGCGGCCTCTCCCGCAAGCACATCCTGTCGGCCATCGACGCCTCGCTCACCCGCCTGGGGATGGACTACGTCGACCTCTACCAGATCCACCGGTGGGACAACCGGACGCCGATCGAGGAGACGATGGAGGCACTCCACGACGTCGTGCGGTCCGGCAAGGCCCGCTACATCGGCGCCTCGAGCATGTTCGCCTGGCAGTTCGCCAAGGCCCAGTTCACGGCGGACGCTCACGGGTGGACCCGGTTCGTGTCCATGCAGCCCCACTACAACCTGATCTACCGCGAGGAGGAGCGGGAGATGATCCCGCAGTGCCGCGACATGGGCGTCGGCGTGATCCCGTGGAGCCCGCTCGCCCGCGGCGTGCTGGCCGGCAACCGCACCCGGTCGGGCGAGAAGCGCACCACCCGCTCGGAGTCCGACGACTTCACCAACTACCTGTACAGCCAAGCCACCGACTTCGACGTCGTGGAGCGGGTGGCCGAGGTCGCCGCCGGGCGGGACGTCCCGGCTGCACAGATCGCGCTGGCCTGGCTGCTGCAGAAGCAGGGCGTGACGGCGCCGATCGTCGGGGCCACCAAGATCGGCCACCTGGCCGACGCGCTGGCCGCCGAGCAGCTCGCCCTCGATGCGTCCGAAGTGGAACGTCTCGAGGAGCCCTACGCCCCCCACCCGGTGCTGGGCCACTTCTGACCCGCCGCCCGGACCCGGTCCATCAGGGGCCGAGTGTACGGTGCCTGGTAGCGCACGGGGCGTGACCCCGGCACGGAGCAGGAGTGCAGCCATGAACGACGCCCGCACGGTGCGACCGACCTCGGTCGACTTCCACTTCGACATCATGTGCCCCTACGCCTACCAGACCTCGCTGTGGATCCGGAACGTCCGCGAGGAGACGGGCCTCGACATCCGATGGCGGTTCTTCAGCCTCGAGGAGATCAACCGCGCCGAGGGGAAGAAGCACCCATGGGAACGGGAGTGGTCCTACGGGTGGTCGATGATGCGGATCGGGGCGCTGCTGCGACGCCAGGACATGGACCTCCTCGACCGCTGGTATGCCGAGGCCGGTAGGGCGCTGCACGTGGACGGCCGCAAACCCCACCGCCCGGAGGTGGCCGAGGAGATCCTCGTCGGCATGGGGCTCGATCCCGGCACCGTCCGGGCCGCCGTCGACGACCCCACCACCGGCGACGAGGTGCTGGCCGAACACGAGCTGGTGGTCGCCACGGGCGGGTTCGGTGTGCCGACGCTGCTCTTCGAGGACGGACAGGCCCTGTTCGGACCGGTCCTGGTCGACCCCCCGGCGGGCGAGGCGGCCGTGCGCCTGTGGGACCTGACCGTGGGATGGCTCGAGTTCCCCCACGTCTACGAGGTCCAGCGCCCGAAGGGCCCGGACGACATCGACGCCATCGCCACCGCTTTCACCCCCTATCTCGACGCCCGGGACTGGCTGTCGGTCCAGAAGCCGACGCCGTGAACGGGCCGGCGGCATGACCCGGGCATCCGCGTGCTGATCGTCGTCGAGCCGCTGGAGGCCGGGTCGCACGACGACCCGGGCCATCCCGAGCGCCCGGCCCGCATCGGTGCCGCCATGCTCGGGGTCGACGACCTGCACCTCGGGACGGATCTCCTGGTTGTCGAGGCCGAGCCCGCCCCGGTCGAGCACCTGGTCCGGATCCACACACCGGGCCACCTCGACCGGCTCGAGCGGCTGAGTGCGGCCGGCGGCGGTGCCATCGACCAGGACACCTACGCCAGCCACACGTCGTGGCACGACGCCCGTATGGCCGCCGGCGCCGGGCTGGTGGCCGTCGAGGCCGCCACGGCCCACGGTGCCCCGGCGTTCGTCCCCGCCCGCCCGCCCGGCCACCACGCCGTCGCCGACCGGGCCATGGGGTTCTGCCTGCTCAACAACGTCGCTGTCACCGCCGGTGCCCTCCGCGAGGTCGGCGAGCGGGTGCTCATCGTCGACTGGGACGTCCACCACGGAAACGGGACCCAGGAAGTGTTCTGGGACGACCCCGACGTCCTCTACGTCTCGACCCACCAGTGGCCCGCATACCCGGGCACGGGCCGGGCCGACGAGGTGGGCGGGCCGACGGCGCGGGGGACGACCCTCAACGTCCCCCTGCCCCCGGGCGCCACCGGCGACGTGGTCCGGCGGGCCTTCGACGAGATCGTGACTCCGGCCGTCGAGGCGTTCGCGCCCACCTGGGTGCTGGTGTCGGCCGGCTTCGACGCCCACCGGGCCGACCCCCTGGCCGACCTGGCCCTGTCGGCCGGCGACTTCGCCGCTCTGACCGGGATCGTGGCCGGGTACGCCCCCGGGCCCGGTCGGCTCGTCCTGTTCCTCGAGGGCGGCTACGACCTCGACGCCCTGCGGGCTTCCGTGGCCGCCACCCTCGGGCGCCTGGTCGGGGCCGAAGCCGGCGACGAGCCACCGACCTCGGGCGGGCCCGGGTCGGAGCAGGTCGACACTGCAGGGGCACTCCACCGCGACGCAGTGGACCGCGGCTGAGGCCGCACGAGGACACCGGACGACACGGCAACGGCGGAGGAGGACCGATGACACCGAGCGGGCACAGCCCCATGATCCACGACCACTACGCTCGCAACCGCGGCACCCGCACGGCGGACGACCCCATCTGGAGGATGACCATGACGACGGACGCGCAGGACCACCCCACCGGCGTCGTGGTCGGCTACGACGGATCGGCGTCCGCCGACGGGGCCGTGGGATGGGGCGCCGAGCAGGCGGTGCGCACCGGCGGTCGCCTCGACCTGGTGACGGCGTGGGAGTACCCCACCTCGTGGGGCAACACCATCCCGTTGCCGACGGGCTACGACCCGGCCCAGGACGCCCGGGCGATGCTCGACCCCGTCATCGAGCGTCTCCACGCCGAGTACCCCGACCTGGAGGTCCACGCCCATGTGGTGGAGGGCAACCCCGGCGATGTCCTGACCGAGGCCTCGAAGCACGGCGGCCTCCTCGTCGTCGCCAACCGCGGGCACCGGGCGCTGGCCGGCGTGCTGCTCGGCTCGGTCAGCCAGCACTGCGCGACGCACGCCGCCTGCCCCGTCGTGATCTTCCGGGGGCCCGAGCCGACGGCCTGATGGCCAGTGACCTGCTGACCGCCGTGATCGACGGCATGCCGGACGACTTCGCCCGTCCCGACGACGACGCCATGACCACGCGGGCCCGGATGGCTCCGCTCCACGGTCATCCACTGGGCCGGGACACCGAGGTACGCATCAAGTTGGCCGGTGGCGTCCGCTGCGGATGGCTGTCCACACCGGCATCCCGACCCGATCGGGGGACGGCGTTGTTCTTCCACGGTGGGGCGTTCGTCTCCTGTGACCTCGGGGCCTACCTGTTCTACGCCGAATTCGTCGCCGACCACTTCGGTGTCCCGGTGGTCACCATCGACTACCGCCTGGCCCCCGAGCACCGGTTCCCCGCCGCCCTCGACGACTGCGTGGCCGCATACGCCGGACTTGTCGGTGACGGCCTGGAGCCGGACCGTGCCGTCTTCGTGGGTGACTCGTGTGGGGGCGGGCTGGCCCTCGCCACCACCCAGGCGGCGCGCGACTCGAACACCCGCCTACCGGCTGGCGTCGTGTCCCTGTCGGGTTGGATCGACCTCGATACACGGGGCTACGGCCCTGGCGGCCCCGCCGGACCCGATCCCTTCATCAGTGAGGGTTTCCTGCGCTCCCGGTCCCGCGACTACCTCGGCCCGCACGGCGCCATCCGGGATCCCCGTGCCTCGCCCGGCCGGGGGTCGCCGGCAGGGTTGCCGCCCCTGCTGCTGCAGGTCGGCGAGGTCGATGTCACCCGACTCGACGCCGAACACCTCGGCCGGGCTGCCCGTGCCGTCGGCACCGACGCCCGGGTGGATGTCGTGCCCGACGGCATCCACGGCGTCCAGGGACTGGTCAATCTGGGCGTGCCGGAGGCCGCCGCCGCGTGGGCGTCCGCGGCCCGGTTCGTCGACGAGCTGCTCGGGGACTGAGCGGGTCCGGAGCGGGACTGGGCACCGTCGGTCCCGCTGACGTCACCAGGTGTCGATGCAGCTCCGCTTCCTGCCGGTGCGAGCCGGGGTCGGCGGGCAGGAGCGCAGGGCGGCGATGATCCGGGCACGCGACTCCGCCGGGTCGATGACATCGTCGATCTCGTAGGCGGTGGCCACGTTGAGCGCTTTCCCGTGCTCGTAGGCCAGCTCGACCATCGACGCGAACAGCGCCTCTCGCTCGACGGGGTCCTCGACGGCCTCGAGCTCCCGACGGAAGCCGAGGCGGACGGCGCCCTCGAGCCCCATGCCCCCCAGCTCACCGCTCGGCCATGCCACCAGGAACAGTGGCGCCCGGAAGCTCCCACCGGCCATGGCCTGGGCACCGAGACCGTAGCCCTTGCGCAGCACGATGGTGCAGAGCGGCACCGTCAGGCTCGCCCCGGTGACGAACATGCGGCTCACGTGGCGGACCTGCGCCGTCCGCTCGGCGTCGGGGCCGACCATGAACCCGGGGGTGTCGCACAGGGAGACGACAGGGAGGTCGTGGGCGTCGCACAGCTGGAGGAACCGGGCCGCCTTGTCGGCGCCGTCGGCGTCGACGGCGCCGCCCAGGTGGGTGGGGTCATTGGCCATGATCCCGACTGGGCGGCCCTCGATGCGGGCCAGGGCGGTGACCATGCCGGCGCCGAAGCCCCGACGGAGCTCCAGCACAGAACCGGTGTCGGCCAGTACGTCGACCAGCACCCGGATGTCGTAGGCGCGGAGCCGCTCCTCGGGGACTGCCGAGCGCAGCAAGCGCTGGTCGGCGCACGTCCAGTCGGTCACCGGTCCCTGGAAGTAGGACAGGTACCGCTTGGCCAGTGCCACCGCCTCGGCATCGTCGGCCGCCACCAGGTCGACCACGCCGTTCGGGACCTGGACCTCAAGCGGCCCGACCTCCTCGGGCCGGTAGGTGCCGAGTCCCCCGCCCTCGATCATCGCCGGGCCGCCCATGCCGATCGACGTCCCCCGGGTGGCGATGATCACGTCGCAGCACCCGAGCAGGGCGGCGTTGCCGGCGAAGCACCAGCCCGAGGCGATGCCCACCAGCGGCACCAGGCCGCTGAGCCGCCCGAAGAGCTCGAAGGCCCGGGTGTCGAGACCGGTCACCACGGCGTAGTCGGTGTCCCCCGGCCGGCCGCCGCCGCCCTCGGCGAAGAGCACCAGGGGGAGGCGCAGCCGCTCCACCAGCTCGAACAGGCGGTCCTTCTTGCGGTGGTTCTGCTGGCCCTGCGTGCCGGCCAGAACGGTGTAGTCGTAGGAGACCACGGCACACCGGGCCCGGTCGTCGGCGAACCGGTCCCCGTTGACCCGCGCCGTTCCGCCCACCAGACCGTCGGCAGGGGTCCGCTCGAGCAGCTCGGCGACCGGTCGGCGACGGCGCTGGGCGGCGATGGCGAAGCCGCCGTACTCGGTGAAGCTCCCCGGGTCGCACAGGTCGGCGAGGTTCTCGCGGGCCGTGCGTCGTCCGCTCCCGTGCCGGCGGGCCACCGACGTCCGGTCGGGCGGCATCGGCCAGGAGTCCCCGCCGGGCGAACAGTTCGGCCAGGTCGGCACGGACATGGTCGAGGTCGACGGCGTCGACGACCGCACCCGGCCCGTCGTCGTGCTCGCCCGCCTCGACCACGGCCAAGCGGTCGCCCACGGCCACCAGTCCGCCCAC
The DNA here is from genome assembly GCA_963835445.1 of uncultured Actinomycetota bacterium. Taxonomy (GTDB): domain Bacteria; phylum Actinomycetota; class Acidimicrobiia; order Acidimicrobiales; family RAAP-2; genus Bog-756. The sequence continues at coordinate 423,946 of CAWIFO010000007.1, read as the reverse complement.
GGCGACACCGAGTTGGCGCAGGGTGCCGGCCACCGGCGTGCGCACCACGTGCTCCATCTTCATCGACTCGAGCACGACGACGACGGCGCCGGCCCGCACCGGGTCGCCGGCAGCGAAGGGGAGCCGCACCACGGTGCCCTGCAGCGGCGCGTCGAGGACGACGTCGGACCCGGTCCCGTGAGCTGCCCCGGCACCCGCACCGGGCCCGCCGGTCCTGGCGTCACCCGCCGTCATCCCGTCCCGACCCGTCCGGCTCAGGCCGAGATCATCGGGAAGATGGACGGTTCGCCGGCGACCGCGGTCATCGCCGCGTTCCGCTCGGCCCCGCTCATGGGCGTGTCCCGCGAGGCGGCGGCCAGCGCCGTGGGCAGCACCCCGACGTCGCCCGGCGTGCAGAATGCGTGGACCCCGGGCGTGGAGAGCGCGAACCGGACGCCCCGGTCGACCTCCGCCCCGCCCGTGTACGGCTCGTACCAGGTGGTCGCCGTCGGCTCCCGGCCACCCCACGGACGGGCCGCGACCGCTTTGATGGCCATCACTCCGACGTCGTTGGCCGACGCGTGTTCGAGCAGCTCCTCGGCGTCCCGCCGGTAGTCGGGGTCCGACCACAGTCGGGGGTTCACCGGGAACATCACCGTGTCGAGGTCGTAGCGCCGGAGCGCCTCGAGGTGCGCCGACGGCGCAGAGTGCTCGTGGCCGGTGATCCCCACCCACCGGGTGAGGCCCTCGTCGCGGGCGGCCAGGATGGCCTGGACGGCCCGGTCCCGTGCGTCGAGCTCGGCCAGGTCGGTCACGGCGTGGAGCTGGTAGAGGTCGAACGCGTCGCAGCGGAGCAGGGTCAGCGACTCCTCGAGCTGGGCACGGACCCCGTCCGGGTCGTGGCGGAGCGTCTTGCACGCCACGAACAGGTCGTCCCGCACGTCGGGGATGAGGGGGCCGAGCACCTGCTGGGCCGCGCCGTACTGGGGCGCAACGTCCAGGTGGTTGACCCCGGCGGCCCGGGCCAGCGCGAACGACGCGGCCGTCGTGGCCGGGTCGCCCCCCCAGAAGGCGGCTCCCCCGAGTACGGCGACCGAGGAGTGATGTCCGGTGCGTCCGAGCCTGCGTCTCTCCACGAGCGCCACGCTAGTGCGGCCACGCCCGTGCGGGCAGGGCCCTCAGGACGCCGCGACGTTGTCCCGGGCCGTCTCCCACGCCTGGATCATGGTGCCGAAGTGCATGGGGTTGTAGACGTCCTCCTCGGACGACCACCGCCCGTCACCGGCGTACTTCAGGATGGTGATGTTGTACTCCTGATGGACGCTGCCGTCGCCAGGGTCCCGCATCCGGTTCCACACCTGGCACACCACCCAGCCCCGGTCCTCGTCCACCACGTGCCACTCGATGGGGAACTCCGGCATGTCGCTGCCCGGATACTCGGACATGGTCGCCTGGATCCACTCGTAGATGGCCTCGCGCCCGTGCATCCTCCCGTAGAGGTGCTCGATGTACTCGGCGTCCTCGGTGAACAGCTCCGCCCACGGACGCCAGTCGCCGCTCGCCCCCGACTCGGCCGCCCGGCGCTGGTACTCGACGAACGCCGTCTCGATCTCCTGCTTCGGCCACTGTCCCACGACATCTCCTGACCGGCCCGGCGGGCCTCGCCCACAGTGTGTGCCCGCAGGGGACCCGCGGTCAACGATCCGGCCCGGCCACGCCGATGCCGCCCGAACCGCTGCACCCGGGTCGACCCTCCCCTACCATGCATGGGGCACGGAGGACGAGGAGGGCCGCGACGATGAGTTCCGCCTGGAAGGTCCACACCCTCGGCGACCGTGACCCGGTCGCCCCCGTCGACGACGTGGTGAGCCTCATCGACCTGGCCGGCACCTCCACCGGGGCCGCCTACGGCCGCAGCGACGTCGTCGAGGCCCTTCACGAGCACCAGCCCGCAGTCGTGGCCCTGTCCCCGGCCGGCGAACTGGTCGGCGCCGTGGTGGCCCGGGTGAGTGGGCCCGACGCCCAGGTGCTGGCGTTCGCCCTCCATCCCGGCTGGCGCCGCCAGGGCATCGGCTCGGCGCTGCTGAAGCAGCTCGACCAGGAGGTCATCCACCGGGGCGCCTCCCGGCTCCTGGCCGTGGTCCAGGCAGGCCAGGTCGGCGAGGACGCCTTCGTCAACCAGGGCTTCACCCACCTGGAGGGCCTCCACCTCTATGCCCGCGGACGCGTCCATGGTCCCCGAGGAGCTCGCCCTCCTCGAGCGTTTCGGCGGGTACGTGCCGACGGAGGGCCTGTGGGAGTCGATGAAGGGGTTCTCGGCGGCGAAGGGGATCCTCGACCGGCGGGTGGTGGCCCCGCTCGCACACCCCGAGCTCGCTGACGGGCTGGGTCTCCTCCCGCCGGCGGCGGTGCTCCTCTTCGGGCCCCCCGGCACCGGCAAGACGTCGTTCGCCCGTGCCATCGCCTCGCGTCTGTCGTGGGCCTTCGTCGAACTCCATCCGTCGCTGCTGGGGCAGGGCGTCGAGGGAGCGCGAGCGCTCCGCGACGCGCTCACCGAGCTCGGCCGCGTGGACCGCCTGGTGTGCTTCATCGACGAGGCCGACGAGATCGCCTCCGACCGGGCTGAGCGCCCCGACAGCCAGCCGCTGGTCAACGAGCTCCTCAAAGCGGTCCCGATGTTCAAGTCCCGCCCTGACCGCCTGGTGGTCATGGCCACCAATTCCATCGCCGCCATCGATCCGGCGCTCCTGCGCCCGGGCCGCTTCGACCTGATCATCCCGGTCGGCGCGCCGGACGAGGCCGAGCGCGCCGAGCTCGCCGACGAGTTCCTGGCGGCGGGCGACCCCGCCGACGTGGCCGCTCGCACCCCGGGATTCACCCCGGCCGACTTCGCCCTCGTCGCCCAGCGGGCTGCCCAGCTGGCCTTCGACCGGGCCCTCCACGGCGAGGCCCCGGAGATCACCGGCGACGACGTGCTGCGGGCCGTGGCGCTGACCCGGCCGTCGGTCGGCTCCTCGTCCGCCGAGCAGTTCGCCCAGGAGGCCGCACGGTACGCCCGCCTGTGAGCGGCCCGAATCCGGGGTCGGCCCCACGTTCATCCGCCGGTCAGGAGCTCCCACGCTGCAGCCAGCGCCGCGTCGTCCCCGTCCACCTCGACGAGCTTCCGCCGAGAGGCGGTGCCCACGGCGATCCGGACATCGCCCCGGGCCACTCCGAGGGCGTCGGCCACCGCCTCGACCACGGCCCGGTTGGCCCGACCGTCGGTGGCCGGCTCGCGGACTCGGACCACGAGGACCCCGTCGTGGGCGCCGCCGACCGCGGTGCGGGACGAACGGGGCCGGACGAGGACGGGCCGTTTCACGGGCACAGACCGCCTCGCCGGAGCAGCTCCGCGCGGGGACCGGACGGGCGTGCCCGGTTGGCCTGCCGGGCCTGACGGGAAGGGACCGGGCAATGATCTCGCGCAAGCAGCTGGTGCTGGGTCGACCGGGACCGCACCGCAACCGCCACGCACATGTGGGGCACCTCAGCCCGACGTGATCGGAAGGTCATGGCCCCACCTACGCTCGCCAACGCCACCTTCGCCCGGGACTGACACAGCGGGGCTTCCGGTCGATCGCTCCCACCCGTCTGCTCCACCTGTCTGCGGACCGAGGCGAACGCCCCGGACGGGATCCTGTCCCAGCGGGATCGACCGGCGTCAGCTGCTGGCATGTGGTCCATGACGGCGCGTGGCGGCATCCACTTCCTTTCCGGCCCACTGACGGGAGATTCCCCAAGCCCGGGCAATGTCCGACTTGGACATCCCTTCTGAGACCGCAAGGTTGATCATCGCCAGGCGAGCGTCGTGGCGGAGCCGCTCGAACTCGCCGAATGCGTCGGTCGTCTCCCGTCTGCGCTTCGCCGAACGTTGCGACTCCAGGCACTCCGCAATTGTCGACCCGTGTCCGAGCCCGACTTCGATCCCACGCGACGTTGCCTCCCAGGCGTCGATCCGCTCCCTCAGAAGCGGAAGGTAGGCCAGCGCCTCGGTCAACTTGGCCAGCACAACGTCGCGTTCGGTGGTCACCCGTCCTCCTTCATTCCGGTCTCGCGATGCCAGCGCCAGAGTACCGGTCGTTCATCGCAACCTCGCATGTAAGGGACTCTTGACACACTCGCCGCCGCGTGATTTCGTGTAACGGCGACTCGTCCCGGTGCTGGAGGGACGAGACCCGTGGAATCCGTGTCGTCGTGCCCGCCCCTCACGTGACGGCGGCACGACCTGCGGAGATCGGACGCAGGCCAGGAAGACCGGAAGGTGGGGTGAACGATGAGGCAGAGCGACGTGAGCGCCGTCACGGTCCACCACGATCCGGTGCACACTCCGCGTGAACCACGCGGACACGAGGGACTGCTTCACGCCATCGCCCCGGAATCACCCGGCCGTTACGACGACGCATCGGGCCACGCCTCCGCGCTCGTGTCACGACTGCAGGCGATCTCCTGGCAACCGGGCTCGGCGAGAACGCCTCGGGCCAACGTGGCCGGCCGTGGACTGTCCGGACGTCCTGATGGGGCAGCTCCTTCCACTGGCCGCGGCCAGGGAATTCATGCCTCCCGTCGAGACGGCTTGGCGCTTGGGACTTTGGCCCCTGGTGGCGGCCGTGTCGATCGTCCACCATCTCATTGTCTCCCCGTCCGACGAGCGGATGGTCCACATGGGCGGGCCGTGGACCATCCGCTCGTCCGGACGGGGCGACCGGCCAGGACGAAGGCCCCCGGCTCCTCCCCCCCCGAGCCGGGGGACCTTCGGCCCGGCCGCAGAGGCCACACCGACGAGGAGGAACAAGCGAGTGCATGCGGCACCAGGAGACCGGATCATCGTCTGCAGTGACAGACCAGGCCGAGGCGACCGCAGCGGGCGGGTCCTCGAGGTCCGGCACCCCGGGGGCCATCCGCCGTATGTCGTCTGCTGGGACGACGACGGGCTCGTCGATCTGGTGTTCCCCGATGAGGACGCCTTCTTCATGCACCGGTCCGGCTGGCGTGATGGAGCTCCGGATCCGGATCCGTCGCTGGTGCCGATCTGCCGGGCGCGGGGCTGAACGATGAGGCGACGCACACATGTGACTGCGGGAGCTGGATCGTGTCGGAAGTGCAGGCGCCCCATCGCAGGATCCCGCACGACCACCGGCGGGACCCGGGAATGCTGTGGTGACCGTCGACCGTTCGACCCGATGTTGGACCGGCACCGAGCGATGGGCCGGCCATGACGTCGCTCCTCGACGCGGTCAACCATGTCTCGGAGCGGATGGAGGGCCCCTTCGCCGATCCTTGGGACCTCCCTGGTGACGATCGTGGCATCGAGATCGCCGTCCTCGATCGGAGCGGCGTCATCGTCGATGTCAATCACGCGTGGAAGGGGTTCCGCACTGGCGATGGAGGGAGCCCGGCGCCGGTCGGGATCGGGTCCTCCTATCTCGGCATCTGCGCCTCCGGCAGGGCGGACCCGCAGGCCGACCAGGTAGATGCTGCAATCCGCTCGGCCCTGGCAGGAGCCCTGACGTCACCCACGACGGTGACCATTTCGTGTCACAGCCCCGAGAGGCTCCGCTGGTACGAGACGGCGATCACCTCGCTTCGCGATCGGCTCGGAGACTGCAGCGGAGCGATCATCGCCCTGCGACTGGTCACCTCCACACGCCGGCTCGGCCCGTCCTCCAAGGAATTGGTCCCCACCTCGAAAGCGAACTCCTCCGATCGGGGCGACCCCGACGGCGTGGCCTGGACCACTGCCGTGGACGCCACTGGAACCGCCGACCACTTCGAATCCCTGGGCGACGGGGTCTCCCGTGCCCTCCTCGAACTGGTGACGGACGGGATCCTGATCGTCGACGACATGGGACTGGTCCGGGAGGCCAACTCCCGAGCGGAGACGATGTTCGGATATGAGCACCGCGAGATCATCGGACGTTCGCTGCGGAGCGTGCTACCGCTGGGCGTGCCACCGGATCCCCTGGAGCGGGATGGAACTCCTGCACGCGCCGGCACCGACCTGAGCGCTCCCCAGTTGCACGTGTCACAAGGAGTGTGCAGGGACGGACTCGAGATCCCTCTCGTTGTCCGGAACCGACCGGTTCCCCTGAGCTGGGGAACCGGAACACTCGTGGTGCTGGTCAGCGTCCACGACCGCCTTCCGTCGGGTGACGACACCACTCCGGCCCACGGGCCGGCTCCGAGCTACGAGCCGTCCCCGAAGTAGGCGTCGCGCAGGGTCCGCTTCAGGATCTTGCCCGAGGCGTTGCGGGGCAGCTGCTCGTCGGCGAAGGCGATCCGGCTCGGCACCTTGAACGGCGCCAGCGACTCGGCCAGGAAGTCCTTCAGGGAGTCGGCGTCGAGGTCGGAACCGCGCTGGCGGAGGATCACACAGCCGACCTCCTCGCCCAGGCGCTCGTGGGGCACGCCGAACACGGCGGCCTCATAGACGTCACCGTGCTCGTAGATGGCGCTCTCCACCTCGGCGCAGTAGACGTTCTCGCCGGCGCGGAGCACCATGTCCTTGGCCCGGTCCTCGATGTACAAGAAGCCGTCCTCGTCCACACGACCGAGGTCGCCCGAGCCCAGCCAGCCGTCGACGATCGTCTCGGCCGTCGCCTCCGGCTTGTTCCAGTAGCAGCGGATGATGTTCGGACCCCGCATCCAGATCTCGCCCCGGGTGCCGGTCGGCACCGCGTTGCCGTCGTCGTCGCGGATCTCGATGTCCATGATGGAGATGCGGGACCTGCCGGTGGAGGTCGGGTGCGTCACGTAGTCGTCACCGGTGTTCCCCGGGCCGAAGCCGTTGGTCTCGGTCATGCCGTAACCGATGTTCGGCCGTCCGCGGGTGAAGCCCTTCTCGACCCGGTCCACCAGCTTCGCCGGGGCCGGGGCACCGCCGCCGCCGACGCTGGCCAGCGACGAGGTGTCGTACGTGGAGAACGCCGGGCTCTCGAGCATGTCCCAGCTCTGTGTGGGCACGCCCACGAAGGTAGTGACGCGCTCCGCCTCGATGAGTCGCAGGGCCGTCTCGGGGTCCCACCGGTGCATCATCACCAGCTTGAACTTCATGCCGAAGCACGAGAGCATCACCGGCACGCACCCGGTCACGTGGAAGAGCGGGACGATGAGGATGAAACACGGCGGGAACCCGCCCCCGCCGCCCAGCGGGTCGTCGCCCTTGCGGGCGGTCTGGACCGTGGTATTGCACCAGAACCCCAGGAGGCCGTTGCACACGGCCCGGTGGGTCGAGACCGCGCCCTTGGGAAACCCGGTGGTGCCGGAGGTGTAGAGGATGGTGGCGTCGTCGTCGGGGTCGACCTCGACCTCCGGCATCGGGTCGCCCAGGGCGACCACCTCGTCGAAGCGCTGCACGCCGGTCGGGTTGGGCTCGAGCTGGTCTCCGCGCACCATGATCATCGGCACCCCACGCGAATGGGCCGGGGCGTGCGCCCGCTCGATCCGCTCGGGGTCGGCGATGAGCAGGGCCAGGCCGGAGTCCTCGATCGCGTAGTCGAGCTCCGTCTCGGTCCACCATGCGTTGAGGGACACCGACACGGCGCCGATCGACAGGACGGCCGCGAACGACACGATCCACTCGGGCAGGTTGCGCATGGCGATACCCACTCGGTCACCCTTGCGGATGCCGTAGGTGTGCACGAGGGCATGACCCAGGGCGTCCACGTGGCGCATGGTCTCGGCAAAGGTCCACCGCTCGTCCTCGTAGACGAGGAACTCGGCCTCGTCGTCGCGAGCGCCGGCGAAGAGCTGCCCCAGGTTCGCCGGGGCGTTGGCGAAGATCCGGACGGGGTGGCCGCCGACCTCCGCCTCGACCACTTCGAAGAGCTGTCCGGGACCCGTGACCTGCGCCAGGGCCTCCTCGTACGTGAGCGGCACGGGGCCACCTCCTTCACCGAGCGGGCGGGCCGGCCCCGAAGTGACCGGTGGGTAACGAAGTGTAGGTCGCCCCCGCGCCCCCGCCGGACGACGAGCGCGGCGGGCCACCGGCCCGGGTCAGGCGACCGGGGTCTCCACGGGGTCGTCGGTCGCCGCGCCGACGTGTTCGACGGGGACGTCGAACGCGGCCCGGCGGCTCGCACGGCGCAGAGCGTTGAGCACGGGGCGGCCCACAGCCAGCACGAGCACGGCGTTGACCACGGCGCGGGGGATGTCGAAACCGAGCGACGTCGTCAGGTCGAAGAGCACGAAGCGGTGCAGATTCACCAGGAACCCCGCCCCGGGTTGGAAGGAGAACGCCGTCGCCGTGCCCGCCCCGAACGGCCAGAACCACAGATTGATGAGCGCGCCATAGAGGATGCAGACGGCAGCTGCGTAGCCGGCGAGCAACCACAGTTCGGTCCGGCCCCTGGCCGGGGGGAGGCAGCCGGCGCCGAACCCCATCCAGGCCGCTCCGAACATCTGGAACGGCAGCCACGGGCCCACGTTCCCGGTGACCAGGGCCGACACCGCCAGGGTCAGTGCCCCCAGCACGAACCCGAAGCCCCGCCCATACACGCGGCCGGCGGGGATGAGCAGGAAGAACACCGGCTCGAACCCGGCGATCCCGGGCTGGGGCACTCGCAGGGCCGCACCGCAGGCCGCCAGGATCCCCAGCAGGGCGATGGCCTTGGCATCGAGCGACCCCTCCGCCAGCGCGCTCAGCACCACGGCCAGCAGGAGCGGCATGAGCGACAGGAAGATCCAGGGAGCGTCCGCCGAGTGGGCCAGCGCCGAGGCCGAGCTCCCGTGGAGGAGCAGCGGCCAGCCGAAGCAGACCAGCCCCAACAGGGAGGTCACGAAGAGCAGGACCGACGAACGGGCCTGCAGCCGGACGGCGACGACGCCGGTGCGTTCAGCCACGGACCGGCTCCCCCAGCAGTGCGGTACGCACCTCGTCGACGGTGAGCCACGGGTCCGGGTTCAGCACCTTGGCCACCTGTGGGGCGAACACCGGCGAGTGGCACACGACGTCGCGGGCGGGACCGTCCCCCACCACTTCTCCCTCGGCCAGCACGACGGCACGGGTCGCCACCTGGGCCACCAGCTCGACGTCGTGGGTGGCCATGACGATGCCGTGCCCGGCGGCGGCCAGCTCGAGCAGGAGGCGCACCAATCGGGCCTTGCCCGGGTAGTCCAGGCCCCGGGTGGGCTCGTCGAGCAGGAGCAGCGGGGGCGCCGGGGCGAGCACCACGGCGAGCACCAGGGCCAGGCGCTGGCCCTCGGACAGGTCACGCGGATGGCGGTCGGGGTCCAGTCCGGGCAGTAGCCGCTCGAGCACGGCCGCGGTCGTCCCGGGGTCGAGGCCGGTGTCGTGGTCGGCGCTGGTGCACTCCTCGCGCACCGACTCGCCGTAGAGCAGGACACCGGCGTCCTGGGGCACCAGGCCCACCTTGGCCACCAGGTCGCGGGGGCCGAGACCGAACGGGTCCACGCCGTCGAGTCGAACCGTGCCCGACGCCGGTGGCCGCACCCCGGCCAGCTGGGCGAGCAACGTGGACTTGCCCGAGCCGTTGCGCCCCATGACGGCCACCACCTCGCCGGCACCGAAACCCAGGCTGACCGCGTCGAGTGCGGTGACGTCGTCGTAGCGGACCGTCACCGAGTGGAGGGCGGCCAGCGGTGCGCCGGTCACGGCGTCGAGGGTCGCCGGTCGGGCGCCTTCGAGGCGGAGGCGCAGTGCGCCGGCCTGGCGGCGGGCATCCCGCACGGACAGCGGCAGCGGGTCCCACCCCGCCAGGCGGCCCAACTCCACCAGGGGCGGCGCCACCGGCGAGTCGACCATGACTTCGGCCGCCGTCCCGACGACGAGTGGGGACCCCCGGCCCGGCACCAGGACCATGGTGTCGGCGAAGGGCAGCACGCGCTCGAGGCGGTGCTCGGCCAGGAGCACGGTCAGTCCCAGGTCGTGGACCAGTCGGGTGAGCGACGCCAGCACCTCCTCGGCGGCGGCCGGATCGAGGGCCGACGTCGGCTCGTCGAGCACCAGCACCCGGGGAGACGCGGTGAGCACGGCGCCGATGGCCACCCGCTGCTGCTGTCCGCCCGACAGCGTGGCGAGTGGTCGGTCGCGCAGCTCGTGCAGCCCGAGGAGGTCGAGGGTGTCCTCGATCCGGCGTCGCATGACCGCAGGGTCGATCCCGAGGTTCTCCATCGTGTACGCCAGTTCGTCCTCGACCGACTCGGTCACGAACGTGGCCGCCGGGTTCTGCCCCACCATGCCGACGACGTCGGCGAGCTCCCGGGGCGGGTGGTCCCGGGTGGAGCGGCCGTCGACGACGACCTCGCCCGACAGGCGGCCACCGGTGAAGTAGGGCACCAGACCGTTCACGGCACGGAGCAGGGTGGTCTTGCCCGAACCCGTCGGGCCCACCACCACGCACAGCTCGCCCTCGCCGACGGCGAGGTCGACACGGTCGAGTGTGGGGAGGTCGGCCCCGTCGTAGGTGAAGGTGACCTGCTCGAAGCGGATCATGCGACACGTCCCTCGGTGCGGCCCACCGGTTGGTCGGCAGGGGTGGCCGCAGGCCGTTGCCGGTGCGTGGGCAGCGGCAGCGGCACGGACCCCTCGGGCGGAACGTCGGCCGTGCCGGCCGCCCGGGTGGCCGTGCGGCCGCGATCCGGCCCGCCTGGCGCCCGCGGCGGACGGGTCCGTGCCGGCGAGGCGGTGTGGCGCTCGACGGGGGCCACCCAGGCGGGCAGCAGGCCCACCAGGATTCCGCCCGCGGCCAGTACGGGCAGGGTGGGGAGTCCCAGGGGGTAGACGGAGAACTGGAGGCCGGTGGCACCGAGCACGCCGGCGGCGATCAGGCCGCCCACGGCGACGACGCCCGAGGCGACCACCAGCCACTCGGGCAACCCCCACGGGTCGGGGCGGTACCGGGTGCGGTTGGTCCGGCGCCCGCCGGCGGCGAGCCCGGCGGCCACCAGGACGGCCCCGACCGCGACGAAGGGGATCCCGCCGCCCGGCAGCGAGCCGCTGACCAGCACCCCGTAGGCACCCCCCATCACCAGCAGCAGCCCCAGGGCGGTGCCGCCGGACGCCCACCGTCGGGCACCCGCTGACACCGGGACCCGACGGCCGTAGCCGCGGGCGTCCATGGAGGATGCCAGTTGCAGCGAGCGGTCGAAGGCACTCTCGAGCACGGGCACGGCCATGCCCCTCAGGCCGGCGAACCCCCGCACGGGACGACCGCGCAGCCGGCGGGCGTCCCGCACGGCGCCGATCGACACGACCAACTCGGGAGCGAAGGAGAGCGCGACCGTGATGGCGACTCCAGCCTCGTAGAGCACCGCAGGCAGGCACCGCAGCAGCCGGTAGGGGCTGGCGAGCGAGTTGGCGGCGCCGAAGCACAGCAGCACCACGGCGAGGCGCAGCCCCTGGACGACCGCCTGGACCACGGCCTCGACGGTCACCGGCCCACCGATGCTCACCCCACGGGCCCACGACGGCAGGGGTACCTGCGGGAGGGTGAACAGGACGTGCCCGGGCAGTCGGTTACCGAAGACGACCACCAGCACCACCCGCAGCACGATCACCAACAGGCCAAGCCGGAGGAAGACCACCAGCGAGCGCGACCACGGGGCGGCGGTCCGGCGGGCGGCGACCACGAAGGCCACCACGCCGCCGATGAGCAGGAGGAGGATCGGGTTCGTGGTGCGCGAGGCCGCACCGGCCATGCAGGCTGCCCACAACCACCACGCCGCCGGATGGAGCCCCCGTCGACCCGGCGAGGCCGCACCGGGACGCCTCATGGTGCGGGACGCCTCACGACGCCCCGAGGCGCTTGCGCCACCGGACCCAGGCCGCCACGGCCAGGCCCGCCACCAGGAGGCCACCGACGATGACCGGTCCCGGCCCGGATCCGGGCGCCGCGTGCCGGGCCACGGACGCGACCCCGATCGCCGACTCGGTGGGTGCGCCGGTGCCGGATAGCGACGTCACCGGGTTCGACGGGTGAGTGGGCACCGTCGAGCCCGGCGCGCCGGTGCCGGAGGTGCCCGATGGGGTGGACGCGGTGGTGGCGCTGTTCGAAGTGGTGGTCGGATGCGACCCCGCTCCGGTCGCCGCGCCGGTCGTCATGCTCCCACCGGCCGTACTCCCGCCTCCCCCGTGGGCGGCCGGTATCACCGGACCGGCGGTCGCGGGGGTCGTCGGCGTCGGGGCCGTGGTCGTCGTGGTGGGCGGTACGTTTGGGCAGATGGCGCTGTACTGAGCCGTGGAGCGCGGTGGCGGGTCGTTCGGCCGCCCGGACCCCGGGTCCTGGAAGCGCCAGCCCTCCACGTCGTTCGGGGTCACCGTGCCGGACGCCCCCGAGCTGGCGTAGGTCCAGCCGCCCGGACCCCCGGTGAAGTAGGACCAGTAGACGTAGCCGCCCGGCACCGTCTGTCCGCACCCCGACCCCGGCGTGCCGTTGATCGAGCACAGGAGCCCGCTCTGGGCGTAGACGGGCACGGCCAGCCCACGCGACGCGGTGAACGCCCCTAGCGCGTCGTAGCGGTTGTCCGTTGACGGGACGGAGACGCACCCGGACACGACATTTGAGGGCGATCCACCGAAGTCGAGCACGAAGGCCACGGTGACGTCGCCGGCGGCACCGGCCACGTCGGCGAACGGACGCAAGGCGAACGGTCCGGCAATCGTCAATGCCGCCGTTCCGGCGGCGGCGACCAGCACGCCGCTCACGAGGCGGCGGGCCGGCGAGGCGGTCCGACCGGAACGGCGCCTGCCCGCCGACGATCGCGCCCGGTCCCCATCGGTTGCGACCGGTGGCCGGTGGCGGATGAGGGACATGGGGCCTGCTCGCTTCCGGGCCTCGACCCGGGAGCACCGGGAGGTCGCAACGCCCCGATGACCGAGTCCGTGCCGTAGTTCTCGACGGGTGGGACTCATCAAGCACCCGGGCGGTATCCCGACTCGCTGCACTCCACGTGATCGTCGTGGTGGTGCGGCCTACGGTTGCGGACCAGCGCCGGATTCCGACCGGCTTCCCCGCCTGGGGACTTCATGCTGCTGACCAGACCCTACCATCCGGTCCTCCGGGGTTCCCGGGCCACCCGACCAACGGGCGCCGGCGGACCCGCCACCCCGGACGGCCGCCCGGCGTGGCTCACCCCGGCGCCGGCCCGAGCCACGAAGCCGTCGCCTCGCCCACGCACGCCACCGTGTCCCCGAGCGCCCGGACGGGCCCGTACCGCTCGATCAGCGAGGTGACGGTGCACCCGGCCCTCTCCAGCCGGGCCGCCGCGCCCGAGGTGGCCCGACCGACCACCACCAGGGCGGGAATCCCCCTCGCCCGGGCGTCCCCGACCACCCCACCCACGACCTTTCCGACCAGCGAGCCGGCGTCCAACGCCCCTTCCCCCGTCAGCACCCGGTCGGCCTCCGCCAGTGCATCGTCCATGCCCACCAGCCCGGCCACGAGCCGGTAACCCGACCGCAGGCGACCGCCGAGCACCACCACGGCGCCGCCCACACCGCCAGCCGCGCCGGAACCGGGCACGCCCCTGACGTCGGTGCCGAGGTCACGGACCCACGCCTCGGCCTGGCGCTCGAGCCGGCGGCTGAGCACCACGACGTCGTCGGGCCCGGCGCCCTTCTGCGGCCCGAACACCGCGGCGGCATCGACGTAGGCGGTGTCGACGTCGCATGCCCCGACGAGGTCCACGCCACCGAGTCCGCCCGCCTCCTCCACCGCCTCCCACACCCCTCGACCGCCGTCGGTGGTGGCCGAGCCCCCGAGGCCCAGGATCACCGTGCCGCCCGGTGCGACCAGGCGGGCGGCGGTGACGAGCAGCTCACCGGTCCCTCGTGACGTGGCCCGGACCGGGTCGTTCCGCCCGGGTCCGCCGGCCAGGTCGAGGCCCGAGGCCCGCGCCATCTCGACCACGGCCACCCTGTCACCGAGGCGCCACTGGGCCGGCACCGGCGACCCGTCCGGACCGGTGACCGGGGTGACGACCAGCTCGGGGCAGAGGCCGGCACATGCATCGAGCAGCCCCTCACCACCGTCGGACATCGGCAGGCGAACGGCGTGCCAACCGAGATCGGTGGCCGCTGCCGCCATGGCCCCGGCGACGTCCGCCGCCGTGGCGGTGCCCCTGAACTTGTCCGGTGCGATCACGACCCGAGGCATTCCCGGACCCTACCGAGCACCGGCCCTCCAGGTGGGGCCGCGGCCCGACGACGGCAGTCGGGCCGTGTGGCAGTCAGCCCCGGAGCCTGGCGTAGGCATCCCGCACGGCAGCGACGTCCACCGATCCGTCGGGTTCGACCGCCACACCTCCGCCGAGCCCCCACGCCGCCTGGACCTCCTCGATCGGGCGTCCGGACAGGATCGCCGCCGCCTGCACCGCCGCACCGGTGGCGACGGCCTCACCCACGTCGGGCACCTGCACGGCACGTCCCGACAGGTCGGCCAGCACCCGGCGGAAGGCCGGTGAACGCGCACCCCCACCCACCAGCAGTAGCGGTCCGTCGTCGCACGGAACCACTGCGTCCAGCGCGTCGAGACCGTCGAGCAGCCCGCACACCACCCCTTCGACCGCGGCGCGGGCCATGTCCTCGCGGGTCACCTCCGAGCGGAGACCGGTGATCGCTCCGGTGGCCGCAGGCCGATCCGGGGTGCGCTCCCCGTCGAAGTACGGCAGGAGGGTGAGGCCGGACGCCCCGGAGGAACCGGCGAGGGCCAGCGCGTCGAACCCCGCGGCGGTGACCCCGAGCAGCCGGGCGACGGCGGCCGTCACCCGGGTGGCGTTGAGCGTGCAGACCAGCGGCAGGAACCCGCCGGCCGCGTCGGCGAAGCCGGCCACTGCTCCCGTCGGATCGGAGGTCGGCCGGGCGCTCCGGGCGAACACGGTGCCGGAGGTGCCGATCGAGACGCAGACCTGCCCGGGGACGAGGCCGAGCCCGAGGGCGGCCGCCATGTTGTCGCCGGTCCCGGGTCCCACCACGCCCATGCAGTCGACGTCGAGTGCGGCCGCACCCGTCGCCCCCAGTGGCCTTGCCGCCTCCGTCGGCCCCAGCACCACGGGCAGGCGCGCCGCCCAGTCGCCGGGCCCGACCACTTCCTCCAGCAGGTCGGGGAGCCAAGCACCCGCTGACGGGTCGAAGTAGCCGGTCCCCGAGGCGTCACCCCGGTCCGTGACCATCCGTCCGGTCAGGCGGTAGGTCAGGTAGTCGTGAGGCAGCAGGACCGACCGCACCGCACGGGCGGTATCGGGCTCGTGACGGGCCAGCCACGCCAGCTTGGTGACCGTGAACGCCGCCACCGGGACCGACCCGGTCCGTGCCGCCCACGCCCCCGCCCCGAGCCCCGCCACCATGGCCGCGGCCTCGGGCGCGGACTCGGTGTCGTTCCACAGCTTGGCGGCGCGGAGGGGCCGGCCCCCGCCGTCCAGGACGACCATGCCGTGCTGCTGGGCCGCCACCGACACCGCGGCCACCGCGTGGGCTCCGTCCGCGGTCGCCTCGGCCACCGCCAGGCACAGCGCCTCCCACCACGCCTCGGGATCCTGCTCGGAACGCGGCGGGTGGACCGCGGGGTGGGGCGCCCGCGCCGACCCGATCAGGGTGCCGTCGTCGGCGTCCCGAAGCTCCACCTTCGTGGACTGGGTGGAGCTGTCCACCCCCAGGACGAGTGGCACGCTCAACGCTCCCGACGGGCCATCGCCACGGGGCTCACCCGGAGGCCGGCAGGTCGACGGTCCCCGACGCGACGGGGGTTCCGGCATCGGTGCCTACGTCGACGACGTAGCGCCCCGGCTCCTGGTGCCAGGTGCCGTCCCGCCGCACGGCCAGCGTGGCCAGGTCGAAGGTCAGGGTCACCGTGGCGTGGGCCCGGGCATCCAGCGTCACCCGGCGGAAGCCCACCAGCCGGCGCCGCGGTCGGTCCACGGCCGACCCGGGTAGTCCGGCGAAGGCGAACACCACGGTCGAGCCGGACCGGTCGCCCGTGTTCGTCGCCGAGACCTCGACCGACCCCGTGGTGGCACCCGGCGCGTCGTGGTGCAGGCGGAGGGACGCAGGGTCGAGGGCGAACGTGGTGTAGCCCAGCCCGGCGCCGAAGGGCCGGTGCGGGGTCACGCCGTCCCGGTCGAGCTTCCACTGGCCGTGGAAGAGGTCGTAGACGACGGCGTCGGCATCCGGGTCCCACGGGACCAGGTCGACCTCGTCGTGCACCAACGCGAACGGGAGCCGGCCGCCCGGCTCCCGCACCCCGGTGAGGACATCGCCGAAGGCACGCCCGCCTTCCATACCCGGATACCAGACCTGCAGCGTGGCCGGCACCGTCTCGAGCCACGGCATGACCACCGCCGAGCCGCCCATGACCGCCACCACGGTGCGCTCGCACGTGGCGGCGGTAGCCCGGACCAGTGCCTCGTCGTCCTCGGACAACCGGAGGGAGCGCCGGTCGCCGCCCGGGGCGAAGGTGGCCTGGTCCGGTGCCCTGGCGGCCGACTCGTCGGGACCGCCCGGCGCTCCGGGTCGCTCCGGACCGTCGACGTCGGGCGCCGCGTCCACCGGTCCGGGGGGCCCGGGCGGCCCGGGCGGCCCGGGTGCCGGCGGGAACATCGTCATCATCGACTCGCTGGTCCCGACGTCGATGAACTCTCCCTCGTCCTCTTTGGTGCACCCGACCACCACCACGGCCAGATCGGCATCCGCGGCGAGCGAGGCATCCGAGTCGTGGTGGACGACGTCGGCCGACGGGAACGCCGACCGGACGCCGTCGAGCAGCGTGGAGACCTCCGGCGGATAGACATCGCTCGACCCGCCGTCACCCAGGTTGGGTACCGCCGCCAGGCGACCGAGGACGACCACCCGCTCCGGACCCGACCCCACCGGCAGGAGTCCGCCCTCGTTGCGCAGGAGGACCATCGAGGCGGCAGCCGCCTCCCGGGCGAGCGCCCGGTGGTCCGGGGCGGCCAGGACCGAGGAGTCCGGGGCCGGACCGAACACGTCGGCGAACCGGAGGAGCGTGGCCACGGTGGCGGCCACCCGGTCCTCGACCTCGGCCATGGGCAGCCGGCCCGTGGCGACGGCCTCCGGCAGGTGCAGGGCCCGCTGCTGGCGGAAGGGCATCTCGATCTCGAGGCCGGCCGTCACCGACCGGATCGGGTCGTGCAGACCGGCGATGAAGTCGGAGGTCACGAACCCGTCCCACCCCCATTCGGTGCGCAGGACGTCGGTGAGCAGCACCCGGTTCTCGCCGCACCAGGCGCCGTTGACCGAGTTGTAGGCGGACATCACCGAGGCCACGCCCTCGGCCGCCACCCGGCGGAAGTGCGGAAGGTAGACCTCGTGCAGCGCCCGTTCGTCCACGGTGACGTCGACCCGGAACCGGGCCTCCTCCATCGAGTTGCAGACGAAGTGCTTCATGCACGCCAGCACCCGGGTCTGGAGCCCCCGGGTGAGCGCCGCCGCCATCTCCCCCACGTGGTGCGGGTCCTCGCCGTAGGTCTCCTGGGCCCGGCCCCAGCCCGGGTGGCGCAGCAGGTTCATGCACACCGCACCCGTGTACGTGGCCCCCATGGCCCGGAGTTCGGTGCCGATGACGCGGCCGATCCGCTCCTCGAGCTCCGGGTCGAACGTCGCCCCCCGCGCCATCGACACCGGGAAGCACGTCGCCGGCCCGATCACGCAGCCCCGCGGCCCGTCCGCGAAGCGGATCCCGGGGATGCCGAGCCGCTCGACCACGGCCGCGGGCCACGGGTGGCCGTGGTACCCGCCGGCGACCATGTCGATGATGCCGGACCAGAATTCGGTGTCCCCGTCGAGGCAGCCGAGCTTCTCGTCGTCGGTCATCGTCGCCACCAGCGCGCGGGCCTCGGCGTGGTGGTCGGCCCCGTCCCGGACCCGGGCGGCAGCGGCGGCGAACGCCGTGGGCGCCGTCGGCCCGGCGTCGGCCGGCGTCGTCATCGGGCCCGCTCGATGTGGCGGTTGACCAGGTTCTCGAGCAGCTCCTGGCGACCCGACACCGGTGCAGGGTCGAGATCCCGGTCCCTGACCAGGCGATGGAGGTCGGCGAGCGTCCGTCCCCCGTCGAGGATGCCGGCACCCAGTGTCCCTCCCCATCCGGCGTAGCGCGCCGCCCGCCGGTCGGCGAGCTCGCCCGACTCGAGCAACGACGCCGCCGCCAGCAGGGCCCGGGCCATGGTGTCGACGGCCCCGACGTGCCCGTGGAACAGGTCGTCACGGGCCACCGACTGACGGCGCAGCTTGGTGTCGAAGTTGATCCCCCCGGTGGTGAACCCGCCCCCGGCCAGGATCTCGTAGAGGGCCAGCGTGCACTCCTCCACCGAGTTCGGGAACTGGTCGGTGTCCCAGCCGTTCTGTGGGTCGCCCCGGTTGGCGTCGACCGAGCCGAAGACCCCGGCGGCCACGGCAGTCGCCACTTCATGGTGGAAGCTGTGCCCGGCCAGGGTGGCGTGGTTGGCCTCCAGATTGACCCGGACCTCGTCCTCCAACCCGTGCCGGGCCAGGAACCCGGCCACCGTGGCGACGTCGTGGTCGTACTGGTGCTTGGCCGGCTCCGCCGGCTTGGGCTCGATCAGGATCGACCCGGTGAACCCGATCCGGTGCTTGTGCTCGACCACCAGGTGGAGGAAGCGTGCGAGCTGCGCCTCCTCGCGCACCAGGTCGGTGTTGAGCAGCGTGTCGTACCCCTCGCGCCCGCCCCACAGCACGTAGTTGGCCCCGCCCATCCGGTGGGTCGCCTCGAGCACGTGGCAGACCTGGGCGGCAGCGACGGCGAAGACCTCCGGGTCGGGGTTCGTCGCCGCACCTGCCGCATACCGCGGGTGGGAGAAGAGGTTGGCCGTCCCCCACAGCAGTCGGACCCCGGTGCGCTCCATGTGCGCGAGCGCGTCGTCGACCATGGCGTCCAGCCGGGCACACGACTCGGCGAACGTGGCGCCTGCGGGGGCGATGTCGCGGTCGTGGAAGCAGAAGAACGGCGTGCCGAGCTTGGCGAAGAACTCGAACGCCGCCGACATCTTCCGCCGGGCGGCCGCCATCGGGTCCGGCCCCGGCGCGTTCCAGGGGCGGTCGAAGGTCCCGTCCCCGAAGTTGTCGGATCCGGGCCACACGAAGCTGTGCCAATAGCAGACGGCCATCCGCAGGTGGTCTTCCATCCGCCGCCCGGCCACCACCCGGTCTGCGTCGTACCACCGGTAGGCCAGCGGGTCGTCGCTGTCCGGTCCGGCGAAGCGGACCGGGCCGACCCCCTCGAAGAACTCGTCGGGTTCGGTCACGCCCCGGCCGACCCCGTTCGGATGCTGTGCACCCCCGCATCATTGCGCCCGGGTCCTGACCGCGCCACCACCCGGGCGGGGTCACCGGCTGCAGCCGGTGTGTAAGGTCGCTCCGATGGTCCCGTCCACACCGGAGCCCGCGACGGCCGACCTCCGTGCCTACGACGGGCCACTGCCCGGAAGCCTGCGCGAGGCGCTGCGGGCCGAGTGGGCGCGGGTGCTCCGTCCGCCGTTCGAGACCCCGCTGACCGTCGCCATCAACGCGGGGCTCATGAGTTCGGCATGGTTCTTCCTGCCGACGAAGCTGGTCGACGAGATCTTCACGCTCCACGGGAGCATCGCCTTCGCGTTCGTGCTGTCGAGCTGGATGTACTCCGACGTCCCGGCCACCAACGTCCTCGCTCCCGACGGTCTCCGGGTACTGGCCGCCATCGACCAACCCCCGGTCCTGCGGCGCCTGCTCCTGGCCAAGAGCACGGTCCTGTGGTGCTTCGTCGCCCCCATCTGCCTGCTGATCTCCTTCATCATGGGCGCCGGTCAGTCGGACAAGATCACGGCCGTGTACTCCGCCGTCGCCATCGGGATCGTGCCGTTCGGGGTCCTCGCCGTCTCGGGCTGGCTCGGCATCCTGTACCCGTACCACCCGGTCCCCCTCCGCTACCGGTGGAGCCGTCGGCACGACAGCAGGTCGATGCTGGTGCGCTGGGGCACGCTCGTACTCCTCCCCTACGCCGTCGTACCCGGGCTCACCGTCGTCCTCCTCTCGCCGTCCCTCCTGATCTGGGGGGTGACGTCCCCGAACGGGCTGACCAAGAAGCTGCCCGACAACGACTTCGGGCTCGGGGTCGGCGTGGCGTGCGCCATCGCCCTCGCCGCCGTCTGGTTCGGGCACCGGGTCGCACTCCGCCTGATCGCACGGCGCCGCGACGCGCTCGTGGCCTACCTGTCCGACCCGCTGCGCGGCTGACGACGGTGCCGTCCCGCTGTCGGCCGCGGACCCTCGGGATCCGTCCCCGGCGACCCGGGGCCTGACAGGCTGGGCCCGTGGCCACGTCCTCCATCCTCGGCATCGGGGACGTCGAGCGACGGGAGTACCTCGGGACCGCGCTCCGGGCGACGCTCAGCACCGGGGTGCTCCTCGCCGTCTACTTCCTGATGCCGGTCAACATCCGGCACGGCAACCACAACCTGGTGCGCGACATCGGGGTGATGGCCCGGCTGGGCGTCGCCACGGCCATCTTCCTCGCCGTCCTGCTGCTCGAGATCCGGGGCATCACCAAGGCCAAGCACCCGATGCTGCGGGCGGCGGTGGCCATGGCGGTCGTGATCCCCCTGTTCCTGATCTTCTTCGCCTGGATCTACCTGAACCTGTCCGGCTCGAATGCGGCCACCTTCGGCGGCCACGCACCGATGACCCGGATGACCGCCCTCTACTTCACGGTGACGGTCTTCTCGACGGTGGGGTTCGGGGACATCACGCCCCACACCGACCTCGCCCGTCTCGTCACCACCGTCCAGATGCTCGCCGACCTGGCCGTGATCGCCGTCGTCGTCCGGCTCATCCTCGGCGTGGCCAGCCGGAGCGCTGACGAGCGGGGATCGTCGGGGTCGGCTGGGTCGCCCGCAGGCCCGGAAGACGCCACCACCGCCTGAGCGGGTCCGACCGGGGCCGTCGCACACCGGACGGACAAGGTCGGGCCCGTGCCACAATGCCCGGGTGCTCACCAACCGCGTGACCGAGCTCCTCGGAGTCGAGATCCCCATCGTCCAGGCCCCCATGGGGTGGATCGCCCGGTCGGCGTTGGCCTCCGCCGTGTCCAACGCCGGCGCCATGGGGATCATCGAGACGTCCTCGGGTGAGCTCGACGCCGTCCGGGACGAGATCGCCAAGATGAAGGACCTGACCGACAAGCCCTTCGGCGTCAACATCGCCCAGGCCTTCGTCGCCGACCCCACCGTCATCGTCGACTTCGTCATCGCCCAGGGGGTGCGCTTCGTGACCACATCGGCCGGCAGCCCCACCGCCTACACGTCCCGGTTCAAGGACGCCGGCCTGACCGTGTTCCACGTCGTGCCGACCCTGCGGGCGGCGGCCAAGGCGGTCGAGGCCGGTGTCGACGGGCTCATCGTCGAGGGCGGCGAGGGCGGCGGGTTCAAGAGCCCTCGGCCGGTGTCGACAATGGTCCTACTCCCGTCGGTCACCACGGCCTTCGACGTGCCGGTCATCGCCGCCGGTGGCTTCCTCGACGGGAAGTCCATGGCGGCCGCCCTCGCTCTCGGTGCAGAGGGGGTCCAGCTCGGCACGGTGATGGTGACCGCCGAGGAGTCCCCGGTCCACCCCAACTGGAAGCAGGCGATCCTGGATGCCGCCGAGACCGACACCGTCTTCCTCAACCAGCACGCCTCGCCGGCCCTGCGGGCGCTGCGCACAGCGCGCTCGGGGGCGCTCGAATTCGATCATGAGCGCAATGCCATGGCGTCGTTCGGCAACGTACGGGATCTCTACTTCGGCGGCGACCTCGAAGCCGGTATCGCTCTCGGGGGCCAGGTGGCCGGGCGCATCGACGCCGTCCGGCCCGTGGCCGAGATCATCCGATCGTGCGTCGACGGCTGCGAGGGGACTCTGGCCTCCCTCGCCGAGCGCTACGGCACCACCTGACGGACCTGCCGGTCCCTGCGTCGCTCGGGCCGCCTGACCCGGACCCGCGTCACCGACCGTGGCAGGCCTTCGCCTTCCTGCCGCTACCGCACGGGCACGGGTCGTTGCGACCGGCGGCGGCGAAGACCCCCCGGATCTCGTCCGCGTACCGGCCGCTGCGGAGTAACCCGGCCATCAGTCGCATCGGTCCGTCGATGTGCGTGAAGAACGACTTGTAGCCGGCGCACAGGTAGTTGAGTCCCGGCTCGCCGTCCGGGGTCGGTGTGAACCGGTTGCGGGGGCACTCGCCGTTGCACGCGAACCGGACTTCGCAGCTGCGGCAGTAGGCCGGCAGCGCGTCGGCCTTCGCCCGACCGAACGCCCGCTGCTTCGGCGACGTCACCAGCTCGACCATCGACGTCGTCGTGATGTTGCCGAGCAGGTGGTCGGGCTCGACGAAGTGATCGCACGAGTAGAGGTCGCCGTTGTGCTCGAGGGCCAGGGCGTCACCGCACGTCTCCCGGAAGATGCACAACGTCGAGGGTAGGTCGCACCACGAGGCGAGGGCGGCGTCGAACAGCTGGACGAACACGGTCCCGACGTCCCGGACGACCCACTCGTCGAAGACAGCCTCGAGGAACGTGCCCCAGGTCACCGGGTCGACCGACCGGTCGGTGACGGTGTCGCCCTCCTGGAACCCGGTCTCGTTCTCCCGCTCCACGATGGGGATGAACTGGATGAACGTGAGGCCGAGTTCGTCCCGGAAGTAGCGGTAGACGTCGAGGGGACGGTCCTGATTGGCTGCGTGGACCGTGCACAGGACATTGACGTCGACATCGTGGGAGCGGAGCAGGGCCAGCCCCCGCAGCACCTTGTCCGAGGTGGGCCCGCCCCGCTTGTCGACGCGGTAACGGTCGTGGACATCGGGCGGGCCGTCGATGCTGATGCCCACCAGGAACCGATGGCGGGCGAGGAGCCCGCACCACTCGTCGGTCAGCAGCGTGCCGTTCGTCTGGATGGTGTGCTGGAGCTGCTGGCCGGGGCGGCGGACCGACTCGGCCGTCTCGACCGCCCGGCGGAAGAAGTCGACGCCCATCAGGGTCGGCTCGCCGCCCTGCCAGGCCACCGTGACCTCACCGTCGGGCTGGGACCCGAGGTACTGGCGGAGGTACTCGGCCATCAGGTCCTCGGTCATGCGGAAGCGGTCGCCGGGGTAGAGGGCCTCCTTCGAGAGGAAGAAGCAGTACTCGCAGTCGAGGTTGCAGATGGGGCCCGTGGGCTTGGCGAGCACGTGGAACGGAATCCGCAGGGTGCTCGGAGGCCCGGGCGGCGTCCGAGCCGCGCCCGGACGGGCCCGGGTCGGTCCCACCGATACGCGGACCGTGTCGGTCATCGGGGCTCCTCTCGCGCTGGACGCCTGTGGTGGGTCGGATCGTGCATGTGGGTGCCCCTGCGCCGGGACGGTCCGGCGTGGGCATGACGCCCCCCACGTGAGTCAAACTAGCGACGATCCAGACCGCTGACACCACGGCGGACGCCCCAGGGAGCCGCCTACACCCCGACACGAGGACTGCCATGGACCCCGACGCCCTCCCCTCGATCACCTACGGCACCATCGACCGGGACTATGCCGCCCGGCTGGCGGAGGTCACCCCCGAGGACGACGGTCCGGTCTGGATGGTCAACCTGATGCGGTACCGGGAGCGGGCCGTCTACGCCGACGGCCGCGAGACGGACCTCACCGGGCGAGCGGCGGACGACCGCTATGCCCCGTTCGGCCCGTTCCGGGAGGTCGGCGCCGAGCTCGTGTTCCTGTCCGACGTGGAGGCCCAGCTGGTCGGCGACGACCAGGCGTGGGAGCGCATCGCCGTCGTCCGCTACCCGACCCGCCGATCGTTCCTCTCCATGCAGGAGCTTCCCGAGTACGTCGCGCTGCACGAGCACAAGGACGCCGGCATGGCGGCGACCTTCGTCATCTGCTGCGTGCCGGCGGACTGGCCTGCCGTGCCCGCCGGTGCCCCCTCCCCGGACGAGGTCCCTCACCCGTCCACTCCGGACGACGGGCCGGTCGTGCTCCTCCACGTGCTCCGCTACCGGGAGGGACGACGCTCCGACGACCTGGATGTCTACCGTGATGTGGCCGGTCAGGTCGCCCTGCCCCACGGTGTCCGTATCGGTGCCTGGCTGGACGTCGAAGGAACGGTCGTCGGCGACGGCCGGGCGTGGGACGAAGTGCGGTTTCACGTGTTCCCGTCACGGGCGGCCTTCGAGGCGGTCGCCTTCGACCCGGGTCGCATCGCCGCGCAGGGCGACGGCCGGCCGCCCGCGATCGCCGACACCTACACCTTGATGCTCCGACCGGTGATCGACCGGCTGGCCGAGTCGATCAGGAGCGGACCTGTCGCCCCGCCAGCCGAGAAGCCCGACCCAACCATCCCCCGCCATCCGCTTCGTACTCCAGATCCAGGTCCTTGAGATCGAGCGGTTCACCGAGACCGCCGCCGACCGCGTCGCCATCAGCCGCACCGAGCCGGGCACGATCCTCTGGGTCCGGTTCTGGCCGTCCACCTGCCGGAGCGCAGGCTTTGCCGAGCTGGTCGAGCGGACTAGCGGACGGCAGCAGCTCCGGGCGAGGTGCTCGCCGCCGTTGCCTTCTTTGCCGTTGCCTTCTTTGCCGTTGCCTTCCTTGCCGTTGCCTTCCTCGCCGGGGCCTTCCTAGGGGTCGCCTTCCGAGCGCCGGCCTTCTTGGCCGGGACCCGCCGCATCCCGGCCCGCGTCGCAGGGGCCCGCCCGGCCGCGTCCACCCCGACCTGGACGAGCCGGTGGGCGAACTCGTTTGAGGTACCGACCAGCTCCTCGGTCATCCGGAACGCCGAGTCGATGACCCGCTGGCGCGCACCACCGTCCGGGCCCACGTCGGGGAACGCGTTGTTGACCGTGTCGAGGAAACGACGCACGGCCTCAAGCGCCGTCCGCTCCGCGTCCGCTAGTGAATCGATGATCCGTTCGGCCCCGTCCTCACGTGGCCTTGCCCGCTTCGTCGCCATCACGACCTCCTTGTCTCCGCCCGCTTCGGTGCGGGCGCTACGACCATCGTGACCGGGCCCGTCGTTCCCGACCAGAGTCGTTCGCCACCTGTGACGCGTGCCTCCGGCAACGGCGCCTCGCCGCCGGGCCGCCGCTCATGGGTCGCAGAGGATCGTCGTGCACACCGGCCGGCGCCGCTCAGGCCGTCGGGGATACCGCCCCCACGCCTGCCGAGCCCCGCAGCGCGGCCCGCAGGGCGCGCGAAGCCCGCCACCTGGGCCTGCTGCAGCGTCTCGCGGGCCGCATCGAGCAAGTCCTCGGCCTCGATCCGCACCTGCAGGTTGTCGCCCGCCCGCTCCTGCAGCTGCTCCGCCCGCCGACGCAGCTCGGCCGCCTCGGCGAGCGGTTCCGCGGGAAGCTCGGGGAGCCCGAGTGCGGCTGGTGCCGCCATCTGCAGCCGCTCGTCCCGGCGCTGGATCTCCAGGTTGAGCCGGTTCCGGAAGTACTCGTCGTCGATTCGAATGACCAGCGGCCCGCCCTCCATGAAGTCGATCCGCAGCGCCCCCCGGGGACGCGTGGCCACCGAGACGAGGACGACGTCCTCGAGTGCGAACCGGCGCACAGCTCCCGCCTTGCTCAGCCACAGCCACTCAGCACTGAGTGCCAGGACGGGCGGCCAGTACCTGACGGGGACCATCGGCTCGCCGGGGACCTGCATGCCGCGGTAGTCGCCCTGTGTCCAGGCGATCAGTAGGCAGTCACGCGGGATCCCTAGCCTGCGCCGTACCGTCGTCGCTCTCCACACGTCCCACACCCCCTCTGCCGTGCCACGGCAGAGGGGGTGCACCGTCGACCTGACAGCCGAGTGACAGGAATTGCCCGCCCTGGCAGCGGTCCGTGGCCGCGCGAGCCCATCGGCGACAACCGAATTGCGGGCTGACCCCCGTGTCGCTGTCAGGTCAGGTCAGGTCAGGTCAAGAGGCGTACCGGCCCAGTTCGGCACGGGCCAACTGGCGCCGGTGGACCTCGTCGGGACCGTCGGCGAAGCGGAGCGTGCGCAGTCCTGCGTACATGCGCGCCAGCGGGAAATCGTCGGACACGCCACCGCCGCCGTGCGCCTGGATGGCCCGGTCGACGACGCGGAGCGCCATGTTGGGCGCCACCACCTTGATGGCCGAGATCTCCGTCGCTGCCCCCTTGTGGCCCACCGTGTCCATCAGGAAGGCGGCCTTGAGGGTGAGGAGGCGGGCCTGCTCGATCTCGATGCGCGAGTCGGCGATCCACTCCCGGATGACCCCCTGTGCGGCCAGCGGCTTCCCGAAGGCCTCGCGACCGAGCACCCGGCGGCACATCAGTTCGAGGGCACGCTCGGCCATGCCGATGCACCGCATGCAGTGGTGGATCCGACCGGGTCCGAGCCGGGCCTGGGCGATGGCGAAGCCCATCCCCTCTTCGCCTATGAGGTTCGACGCCGGCACCCGCACGCCCTCGAACCGCAGCTCGCAGTGGCCCTCGCGGTCGGTGTACCCGAACACCGGCAGGTTGCGCACGATCGTGAGGCCCGGGGTCCCCCGAGGTACCAGGATCATGGACTGCTGCTGGTGCCGGGCCGCCGAGGGGTCGGTCTTGCCCATCACAATGAACACGGTGCAGCGCTCGGATGCAGCGCCCGAGATCCACCACTTCCGACCGTTCAGCACGTAGTCGTCCCCGTCGCGGACGATCGACAGCTGGATGTTGGTGGCGTCCGATGAAGCCACGTCGGGCTCGGTCATGGCGAACGCCGAGCGGATCCGCCCTTCGAGCAGCGGCACGAGCCACTCGTCCTTCTGCTGGTCGCTCCCGAACAGGGCCAGGACCTCCATGTTCCCGGTGTCCGGCGCCGAACAGTTCATGGCCTCCGAGGCCAGGTGGCTGCGCCCAGCGAGCTCGGCCAGGTAGGCGTAGTCCAGGTTCGGCACCGGGTCCGGTGTCCACGGTGTGGCGTGGGGCATGAAGAGGTTCCACAGGCCGCGCGCTTTGGCCTCGGCCTTCAAGTCCTCGATCACGTGCGGGTGGGCGTGAGGATCACCGGCGGCCCGCATCTGTTCCTCGTAGTCCGGCTCGGCCGGCAGCACCACGGCCTCGATGAACTCGGTGACGCGCTGGCGAAGGTCCGCCCCGCGGCTGCTCGGCTCGAAACTCATGGGTCGCTCCTCTGTCGGATGGACGGTCGCTGTTCGGGACCCGCCGCCGCGATCAGGACCGGGGTGGCGGGGCGGTCGGGCGTCCTGGGTTGTCCGAGGGTAGCCAAACGAGACCACGTCGCGTCGGGGCACCCCGGGCCCGGAGGATCCGCTACCGGTTCTGACCGTCCGGCGGACCGCTCCGGACGCCGAAGCACCGGCTGAATCGACGAGGTCAGGAGGCTTCCCTGCGATCTGTCGGCCGGAGGGTGATCGCGCTCGCCCACACACCGCCGACGACAGGGCCAGGACAGCGCGAGAGCACCCCGATGGGCGCTCTCGCTTGTACCGCACGTGGAGCGGACGACGGGATTCGAACCCGCGACCCCAACCTTGGCAACGTAAGGAAGGGCGATTCTGACCTGGGCACATCTGCGACTGCCCTGGTCAAGAGACGTGGGCGCATGGCCTCGAATTCGCCTGAACGACCCGGGCCGCGCGATGGAAACGCAATGGATCCCCGCTCAAATCGATGGGCAGTGGCTCGCGGATCCGCCGCTCCCCGCGGCCATTCGCCGGTCAATCGCTATGGGGATATTGACTGCCCCCTACCGGCACTTACACGAGTGGGGCAGTCACCCAGACGGTGTGCCGGACAGGCGATTCGCGTGATGGCCTACCCCCAAGTTCGACAATCGGAGCCGTCCGACGCACGATGGAGTCAGATTGCGATCGGCCCACGTCGTCGCCGGGTCACCGAGCTGCGTAGTGGGCCGCGATCCGGGTGCCGGTGAGTGCCGTCGTGTAGACGGCCACGTTGTCGACCGTGCCGACGAAGTTGGCGCTGGGTGGATATGTCCCGCCGGAGGGAAGGCTTCCGTACCCGACGCGCCACCAACCCGAGTAGCTCGACGTCCGCGTGGTGGTGCCGCTGACGACGCTCACCCCGTCCACGTACATCGTGGACACCTGCTGGTTCCCGCTCTTGACCGCGCTCAGAGCCAGATAGTGCCAGTTCCCGTCGTTGTATGCCTTCGGCGAGGTGATGGCGCTGGTACCGCCGTTCGACCACCCGCCGTACACCACGGTCCCGTTGGTGCGCATGTAGATGTGTCGGTCGTAGGAGGACGATGTCGACGCCTGGGAGCTCTCGAACCCGATCAGCTTCCCGCCGCTCGAGGTGGTCGTCTTGAACCACAGCTCGAGGGTGAAGGTGGTGGGATTCGAGAGCGACGTGCCGCCGCTGACCACGCGCCCGCCGCCGCCGTTGAGGGCTACTGCGAACCCCGGGTTGTTGGGGAGGCCGCCTGGCTGGTGGTAGGCCGAGATGGCGTTGTAGGCGCCGGTGCGCCCGTTACCTGAGGTGTCAACCGCACTCGGGCCGTTCGCTTCGTCCACCAGGTAGTACAAGTAGGGGGAGTCGGCCAGAACCTGTGCCGTATAGGGCTGCAGGATCCTCGTCTGGACCGCCCAGGCGTTCCCTGAGTTCCTGGTTTCCCCGCTGAAGGCCGACATGGCCGGTCCCGCTAGCCCGATGGAAGCGGTGAACGTGCCGACGAGTGCGGCCAGCGCACCGAATCTCCCCCAGCCGGATCGGATCGATGACGGCCGGGCCAAGGGGTGTGCGACGGGAGTCCCTGGAGCCGCCGTCGGCCTCCGCTGGGGTCGTCGCCCGTGCTTCGGCCGGCGCTCCCGGAGCGGAAAGGCGAAGAGCACTGCCGATCCTGCCGTGAGCAGCAACCAACTCGTCAACAGGAAGGACCTGCCCGCCCCGAACCAGACGATGGGGAGGCCGATGTAGGGGATCAGGAGCCGTGCCTGGGCATGGACGAGTGACCGTGGCACGGCAGTCGTGTCATTGGATGCGTTCGCGTCGCCAGCCGTGGTGAAGGTCCCGTGCCCGGCCCGGGCCACCACGCGGTGAATCAATATCTCGGGATCGTTCGGCGTGGCCGGATTCGTGAAGACCATGACCCGGCCCATGGGCATCGCGGCATCGTGCGCCAGCGGTGCCGCGACGACCACGTCGCCCGCCGAGATGGTGGGTTCCATCGAATTGCTGCGGATGAGGTAGCTGCTCCACCCCCATGCGACGGGGACGAGCGCGATCACCGCCAGTGTCGCCAGGAACAGGCAGTACCCCTTGGCCAGAGCGTTGACGACGAGGACCACCCATGCTCGCAGGACGCCCTCGGTCCCGGCCTCGGACACAGGTGCGACGGCACCTGTGTCCGTTGGCATCCGGGTGACGCTTCCGAGGGTCATCGACCTTCCTCCGTCCGTCGGAGTAGCTCACGAGCGCCGTCTATCAGGTGCTCTGCATCTCCCACTCGAGGTCCACGCCGGTCTGCGCACCCTGGAGGGCGTCGAGCTGGGCCTGGGTGAGTCCGGTGGTGTCGAACGTCCACGTGAAGCGATAGGTCCGGGACTCGCCACCGGGAACGTTCCCGGCGATGACCCAGCCGCCGTAGCCGGTTGCGTAGCTATTGGCGAGCATCAGCGTCGAAAGTGGGGAGTTGGTGACCAAATTCCCACCGAGCACGAATCCCGTGCACGAAGCGAAAGACCCACCCGCGCCGTAGTCGACGGTGAACTTGATGTAGTTCTCGATACCCTGCGACGAGGTAATCGGGTTCAACGTGTACCCCTTGACCAGGCCGGGAACCGTGGCGTTGGCCGTGACCGTGATGCATGCGGTCTGTGTCTGCCCAGGCGTCATGCCTGGCACGGTGAATCTCGCCGAACCGGCGCTGTCGTTGGTCAACGTCACCGCACCGGTGGACCAGGTGTTTCCGGAGTTCCGGGTCTCGCCACTGAAGGCCGCATACGACGCTTGGAGAACGACCGCGGCCGCAATCACTACCGCCAGTGGCATCACGATGAGGGTGGCGATCTTGCCTGTGTGCTTCGTGGGCTTCTTCATGTCTGCCTCGTTCCTATTGCGCGAACCCCTGATGGAACGAGTCCGCTGGATGGGGCATCGGCAATTCGGACGCGACGGAGCAGAGCACAAAGTCACAATTCAGCGGGCATAGTGGCCTTCCCCGAATGCCCCATCGGGTCAGGCCGACCGGATCACGGACTTCGGGAGCCATTCCCCCTACCGCCGGATGATGGTCGGGGTTAGTCTGGCAATTTCAGTTCCGCTCAGGACTGCCAGCGGCATCCCGATGGTGCCTCTGCTCACGAGTGACGACGACAATCGTGATGACCAGGATGGCGGCCATCAGCCCTGTCAGCAGGTACCCGACATGAGCGGCCGTGGGGTAGGTGGCGCAGGCTGCTGCAGCACCCCCAGGGGGATCGCCGAAGGGGTCAATCCCACCAGAGAGACAGTGGCGTTGTCGGGCCAGCTCCAATGTTGTCCAGAGCAAGGAGAGGAAGAACATGGCGGATGCTCCGGCTATCCAAGCGACCCCCGCACTTCTCCTCACGGACCAAAGCCTACTGATGCTGGGCATTCGGAGCCTGCCCCTGAACGCCGGGTGAGTGTCACGCTTCAGCGGCCGATGGACGGACCTAGTGGTGATGAGCCAGGAACACGATCAAGTACGACATCGCGGGAACCAAGAAGAACAGGCTGAGAACGATCCACACGGCCGCCTTGCCCCAGCGGCGACGGCTGAGTCCGCGAGAGAGGTCCCCGAACCGCTCGACGGTTCCGGCCGGGCTAAAAGGGTCGAACTCAGGCTCCTCCATGCAGCGAGCGTAGTGAGTCGAAGGTGCTCAACCCATGACCGGCCTGTCGTCCCGTAGCGACGTCGGCTCCCTGCCCCCTACCGCCGGGTCGGCGGCGCCAATTGGCCGGGACTGCTTGCTGGTCGCGAACCGCCACGCTCCGGCACGTCGGGGATGGCTCCGATCACGGTCCGCACCGAGCGCTATAACGCCCCCTGGCCATCAGGTCCCCATCGTGGCCGGAACTGGTGGCGGATCCTGCTCGACGGCCCCGATGGAGATCTTCAAGACCACCTTGCTGCAACGGCTGTTGCACGCAACAGCTGCTGCATGAAACAGCTACTCGTCCGAATCGTCCGAATCGGGCCGATTCACGTCACGCGACACCAACTGTCGGGTCACTCCCCACGTATCACTCGCCTTCTTGACCGAGATTCCCTCATCGACTTGCACCTTCATCAGTGCGACCCGAGACAGGTGGCGAGCCTTCTCGAAATGGCTGAGGGCAGCGGTGAGCAGTTCACGAGTCGATCCGACGTCTTCTGCCCGCAGGGCCGGATCCACTTCTTGGCCGTCGAGCAAGCGCTCGAGGACGCCGTTGTAGGCGCTGCGGGCCGGCCTCAACTGTGCCTCCAGCAAGTCCAGGGAGGCAATCAGTACGCTGAGCCTCTCGATCGCAATCTGCCGCTGATCCCGCACGCCCCGACGTTACGTCAATTGATGGGTTCCTCTGGAAGTCACGGACGCAATGCGCATGGACGCGTCCCGGTGCACGCCATCTGTCCGATCCCGCCGGGACCCGCCCCCGAACGCCGGCTGTGGGTGCGTTATCCGGCGCTGGGTGCTTGCTGAGGGCGAACTGCCACGCTCCGGCACATTCGGGATAGGTCAAGCAATTAGGTGAGTTTCTCGGCAGGAAGATCGCAACCGCTGAGATGTCATGTAGGGCGAGGCACCGAAGCGAATACCGATAACGTAAACCAATGGGTTAGGTCCCGGCGCAGTGCTTCGGGACCGCTCACTTCGATTTCGCCTGAACGGAGGGCGTCGGACCACTCTGAGTCGCCGCGCCAGACCTTGACCATGTGACGCAGGCTGCCGCTCAGCGTCACCGCCACCGGGTAACCGGGGTCCACATCGCACACGTCGGCGTCACCTGCGGTAATCACCATCCACCAATTACGGGCCTTGGCCGGCGCGTCCGGGAATCTGAACTGAACCACGGTCCGCCCATCCGGGACGGCGGCGTGGTCGATGTTGCGGTGCATGTCCCACAACAGCAGTTTCGGATCGAGGTCCTCGTCGCCTACTTCGCCGATCCAACGGACGCCCCAAGTGCCCAGCGCCTCGACCACTGGCTGCAGTTCCTTGCCCGCCGGGGTCAGGACGTATCGTACGTCGCTTCCGTCGGCCCTCCTTTCGACGATTCCGGCCCGTGCCAGCTGTTGCAGCCGCCTGGACAGCAACGACGGCGACATGCGGGGCAGACCGCGACGCAATTCGTTGAACTGCTGGCTCCCGCTCACCAGCTCGCGGACGATGAGCAAGGTCCAGCGCTCGTCGAGCAACTCCATCGCCTTGGCGACGGGGCAGAACTGGTAGTACCCGGACCCCATATCTGCACACATTAACAGTACAGATCTTGTACTAGCCCGAGGACCAACCCTTCCTTACCCTTGATATGAGGGCAGTGACGATGGGGATCAGCCCCACGGGCGATCGGGCCAGCTCACGGCGTGCGCTCGGCCCCCTGTCCGTCCCCCAACCGCTGTACACGCCCATAGGAGGAGAGTTGTGATGACCGCACTGAGCAACACCGTCGAGGCCGACCAGGCCCTCAAAGCCAAACACCGGGCCATGTGGGCCCTGGGTGACTACCCCAGCGTGGCCGCCGAGATCATCCCGGACCTCGGTGTCGTGTTGGTCGAGGCGTGTGGAATCGGGCCCGGCGTCCGAGTGCTCGACGTAGCTGCTGGGTCAGGCAATGCCACAATTCCCGCGGCTCTGAAAGGAGCAAGCGTGGTGGCTTGCGATCTCACTCCGGAACTGTTCGATTCGGGACGTGAACGTGCCGCCCTGCACGGTGTGGAGGTGGAGTGGCACGAGGCGGACGCAGAAGCACTGCCGTTCGCCGACGGCGAGTTCGACGTGGTCCTGTCTTGTGTCGGGGTCATGTTCGCTCCCCACCACCAAGCCGCTGCTGACGAGATGGCCCGCGTCTGCCGACCCGGGGGGACCATCGGCCTGGTCAACTGGACCCCGGAGGGGTTTGTGGGCCAGATGCTCGCCACGATGAAGCCGTACGCGCCCCCACCCCCGCCGGGGGCGCAGCCCCCGCCGCTTTGGGGCAACGAGGACCACGTCTTAACCTTGCTCGGCGAGAGAATCACCGACGTGGGCGTCCGACGCCAGACTGTCACGGTTGACCACTTCGCCGACCCTGGGGCATTTCGTGACTACTTCAAGAGCCGCTACGGTCCAACCATCAACGCGTACCGAGTCATTGCCGAACATCCTGACAGGGTCGCTGCGCTCGACCGCGACCTCGCCGAACTTGCCGCAGGTCACGACCGGGGCATCGGTACGACGGTCATGGACTGGGAGTACCTGCTGTTCACGGCCCGCACCCGAATCTAGCGAGGCTCCATATTTCCGCCCGTGCAGAGGGGTGTCCCATACCGCCGGATGGGTGGGACACCGTTCGGCCCCTTCAAGCGCCATTTTCACTCCGGGTGGCAACAGGTCCGCTCTCAATCCAACTCGCAATATGGACCCTAAAGCCTTCTGGGACCAACTGAATCGGCAATCCGAGCAATGGCATTCCCATGCGTCTGCTCCTGAATCGCGGCCCCTGGTGAACGTTGCGCCAGGTTCAGCACTGGAGCCGTGGCCCACGCGTCCTGGGCGAATTCGGACGCAATCCGCGGAATTGTGAAACGCTGGGCGCCTCTGGGCTGTTGGACGATGTGGACCCTACGGCACCGCTTGCGGATGTCGGCCGGGGCCACGCGAACACCCGGAATCCCCGAAGACCGCTGAACGGCGGAGCAAGGACGTGTGAACATGAAGCGCGCAGCACTAATCATTGCAATCGGACTGGCCCTGGTCGGTGGCGGTACCGTCGCCACCTCCGGCGTGGCGTCAGCCGCCAAGCCGAAGGTCCCCGCCATAAAGGCGATCGCTCCCGCGCACGGACCGCTCGCCGGTGGGACGACCGTGATCATCTCCGGCAAGAACCTCGGCGGGGTGACGAGCGTGCTCTTCGGGAGCACCCCGTCCTCCTCGGTCACGCCCGTGACCCAGCACGAGATCCTGGCGCAGTCGCCTGCCGGGGTCGGGACCGTCGACATCACCGTGACCACCGCCTCGGGCACGAGTGCCACCGGGTCCGCCGACCAGTTCACCTACGTGACTACGCCGACGATCCAGAAGATCACTCCGAGAGTCGGTGGCACCCTGGGCGGCAACAGGGTGACCATCGTCGGTGCCGGCTTCACCGGAGCCACCTCGGTGTCCTTCGGGTCGCTCGCAGCTACCTCCTTCGCCGTGCAGAGCGACCAGGAGATCGTCGCCATCACCCCGGCCGAGCCGATGGGCAACGTCGACGTGTCGGTCACCGCGCCGGCCGGCACCACGCCGATCGATCCTGCCGACGTCTACGCCTACTCGCTCAAGGTGCCGGTCATCACCTCGATCATTCCCGGCTTCGGGCCGGAGGCGGGCGGCACGACCGTGACGATCAGCGGTAAGGACTTCAAGGGAACGTCCGCGGTCACCTTCGGCTTGACGCCTGCAACCAGCTTCACGGTCACCAGCGCGAAGTCGATCACCGCGGTGGCACCGCCCGGGGCCGTCGGAGCGGTCGACGTGACGCTCACCAACGCCTCCGGCGTCAGCGGAGTCAGCTCGGTGGACCAGTTCACCTACCAGCCGTGACCGCCTGGGGACGGGGCGTGACCGCGCCCCGTCCCCAGGCGACGGCCGCGCGACCTCTGCGAAATCCTTAGGTCAGCCCGGCAGGGTGAGCGAATCGACGAGCACCCGGATCCGCTCCCGGGCTACGCCCGTCTCGAACCGCTCGAGGAACAGGGCTTGACCCCTGCGAAACCGCTGAAGTCAAAGTCTCGGGCGGTGGCCGATCGCCTGGCGATGCGCCCCGTCGGAGTCCTCGTCTTTGACGGCGTGCTCCACGATCTCCTTGCCATTTAGCGGCCCTGACAGGCCTAGTCGACCCCGTGCCCCTGAACATTCACACTTCTCTCGAGGGTCCACCGCTGCTCGGCTGGTCCTCAATAGCTTCGGGAGCACTGGAGCGTTCGGTCTGACTTGAAGTCATGTGGCGTCTTCGGGCGTCGTCGACCGGGCCCTTCCAGTCAGCACATTGACAACGGCACGCCCCGTCTCCGAGGTGGGTGATTGGTCGGGATTGCTGGAACAATCCTGACCGCCCGTCGCTCCGATCCGAGACGGCCGTGCCACCCCTCAACCGCTTAAGGAAGGAAGGGATGGCCATGACCATCGTAGAAGCTCCCGTCGGCATCACGGGTGGTGTCGACACCCACCTCGACAGCCACGTCGCTGCAGCCTTGGACCCGCTGGGTCGCCTTGTCGGAACCGAGTCCTTCGACGCCGATGCCGCCGGCTACAAGGCGCTGCTGTCCTGGCTCGAGACCTTCGGCCGGGTCGACAAGATCGGTGTCGAGGGCACCGGCTCCTATGGGGTCGGACTGGCCCGGTTCCTGCGTCGCCGTGGCGTCGAGGTGATCGAAGTCAACCGCCCCAACCGCCAGGCCCGGCGCAGCCACGGCAAGTCCGATCCCCTCGATGCCGTCGAAGCGGCCCGGGCCGTCATCAGCGGACGAGCCCTCGGAACCGGCAAGACCAAGGACGGTCCTGTCGAGGCCATCCGGGTCCTGGTGGTGGCCAAGCGCTCAGCCCGACAGGCCCGGGTGAAGGCCATCGTCCAGATGCGTCACCTGGTGATCACCGCCCCTGACCAGCTGCATTCCCGCTTGAAGGGCTTGTCGGTCACGGCCCTGGTGGCCGAATCCTCCAAGCTCCGAGCCACCCGGGCAACCGATCCGGTGACGGCGGCCACCAAGGCGTCGCTGTGCTCATTGGCTCACCGAGTCCGGTCCCTCGAGGCCGAGCTCGAGGAGTTGAACGAACAGATCGAGGCGCTGCTGCTTGCCACCGCACCCGATCTGATGGCCCGGTTCGGCGTCGGGCCCGACACCGCCGCCTCCCTCTTGGTGGCCGCTGGCGACAACCCTGAACGACTCCACTCCGAGGCCGCCTGGGCGCACCTCTGTGGGGTCTCCCCGGTCCCGGCCGACTCCGGCAAGAACGCCGGGCATCTTCGCCGGCAAAGTGGTGGTGACCGCCAGGCCAACAGCGCGCTCTGGCGCATCGCCATGGTGCGCATCGCGCACGATCCCGAGACACGGATGTACTTCGACCGACGCGTGAAGGAGGGCCGGACCAAGCGGGACATCATCCGGATCCTTCAGCGCTACATCGCCCGCGAGGTCTATCGCTACCTCCCTCGCGGCTGATTCCCCGGGCCGTGGGTCTGGCTCACCCCATAACTGTCGCCCCTCGGGGCTGACTTACCGGCGACCCGCCGACCCACGATCCGGGACCCCTTCCACCAAGACGCGTGACTTCATAAGAGCATGCCCTCGCTCAGCGATTGGCTCATGAATGTTTTGTCCGCTGTCCTCACCCCGGAGCCCCTCGGAGGGGCTTGACATTGATAGGAGCGTCGCCGGCTGTGCGCACTGCATTTGCGACCGACAGGACGTGACCCCTGCATCGGGGCCAAGGTCCAATCACTGAGGTCGAAGACCCCTAGAGCGGGATGGTCCGATAGGCGACACCTGCCGAACGTGCCGCACTGCGGATGCCAGGACCGTCGTCTCCCTCCCAAACGCACAAGGAAGCGTCCAGATGTTCGGCGACGGCTACTGCTTCGGCACCCAACGTCGATATGCGACCACCTTCTGCCAGCTCCGCCACTCGGTAGCCGGTGAGGCGCATTGGAGGAATCAGGATCGATTCGGGCAACTCCACCAGCCGGCGCCCAAGCTCTCGTCGACGTTCACGGGACCAACCTCCGGTGAGGGCTCCACCACGGGCGCCCACAACGCTCTTGCAGAGCCGCACGTAGTACAGACTTGTGGTGGCCAGTTCGTTCGACTCCACAAGCCGGCCAAGCAGGCGCCCCTGTTCACCACCGAGAACATCGCGCAGAAGATGATCGTCGAGTACGACGCGACTCACGTGGTAGCGAGATCCGGGTCGTCCGCCAGGGAGGCGACGAATGCTGCGTGGTCCTCGCGGCTGAGGAGATCTCCGAGCAGGCGTTGCGCCTGGCCCGCAGGAACGGTGAGCACGCCGAAACCAAGGTCGATGACGTCGACGGGGCCTCCGTTGTCGAGCTGCCACCGATGGCGAACGGCGGCCGGGACCGACATCTGGCCCGAAGCTGACACGAGGTATTGCTGGACGGTGCTCATGCACAGAGTGTACTTGGTGAACAAAGGAATGGCACCAAGTGTCACCAGCGGCCAGTGATCGAGTGGACGTCATGCGACCGACCATCCATCGGCGGGTGCACTCTCTGTATCACAGCACCCGCAGGATACGAATATCAGTCGGTGACGCACCAGGGCTCGACAGATCGACGATCGACCCGGCAGCGGAGTGACTCCTTCCCGATCGAGGTGGGTGCGAATGGTTCGCGGTCCCCACCCCGGATGAGTCCGTCGCATCCCTACGATCCGGGCTTCGACCACCGGGGTCATCTGGTGAGGACAGCTCTCGGGCTTGGAGTTCTTGTTCACCAGACCGGCGATACCTGAGTTGGCATACCTGCGCAGCCACGTGTGCACGGTCTGTCGGGTCATGCCGTTGCGCTTCGCCACGTCGGTGACAGTGGCGCCATCGAGGACTTCGTGCACTGCCTTCAACCGTTGGTCCACCAGTCCCAGCTCCACCAGCATCAGCGGCCTCCTTCGCATCTGTGGACGTGACTCTCCACAGCAAGGAAGGTGGCGGGAAGCACCGGGGGGACCTTGTTCAGGCGTGACGTGTCAAGCAGGTACCGGAGCCACTGTCGCCCAGGTACCGGAGCCGGATCCGGGGAGTGTCAACCAGGTGCCGGGGCCACGGTGGAAAGAATGGACCGGACTTTCACAACTGCGAAAGGATCTGGCCCGCGCCATGGACGCGACATGAAGGGCCCCAATCGCGGAACAGAGGCCCCCGAAGGGGCCTCTGACCTGGAGCGGACGACGGGATTCGAACCCGCGACCCCAACCTTGGCAAGGTTGTGCTCTACCAACTGAGCCACGTCCGCGTAAGGGCCCCACCCTAGCAGTTGGGCGGCCCGGATCCGAAAGCAGGAGGACGCCACGGGCCGTGTGCCGTCGTGCCTGAGCGGCCCTCCACCCCTACCTCCACCCGGCCTGACCGGCCGCGCAGTGACGCCAGGTGACCTGTTGCCGAATACGCCCGGTCTCAGGCGGACACCTCGGCGTGCCACCACGGGACCGGACGGTCCCGCCGGTCTGCCTCGGCCACCAGCTCGGCCAGCGCCTCCTCCATGGCCCGGGCCAGGACCTCCACATCGGGCACCAGGTCCCAGCAGGCCTGGACACCCACGTGCACCGAGTCCAGATAGGAGAAGACGGTGACGTTGACCCCCACGCCCTCCATGATCGGACCGACCGGATGGAGTGAAGTCATCCGGGCGCCGGCAAGGTAGAGGGGCACGTCGGGTCCGGGCACGTTGGAGACGACCAGGTTGAACAGTGGGGCCACGTGGTCGAAGACCCGCAGATTGGTCACCAGCCGGGACAGCCGGGTGGCGACGGCCGGGAAGGCCGCCTCGGCCCACGCCGAGTAGACGTCCGGCCCGACCGTCCGGCTCTGGGCCTTGGCGGCCGACATCCCCTCGCGGATGCGCCCGAGTCGGGCGACGGGGTCGGCAACTCCGGTGGCCAGCGAGACGAGCATGGCCGAGACCCGGTTGCCGAGCATCCCCTGCTCCACCTCGGTGCGCACCGACACCGGCACCAGTGCCACCAGCGACGTCTCGGGCTCCTCGGCGCGGCCGGCGAAGAAGGTCCGCAGGGCCCCTGCCGTGGCGGCCAGGACGATGTCGTTGGTGGTCCCGCCGAACACGACGGCGACCCGGTGGATCCCGGTCAGGGGCAGGTCGGCGAACGCCACCCGACGGTGCGGCGAGATGGCACCGTTGATCGAGGTCTGCGGCGCCTGGAACGGGGCCGGGGGCAAGGTCCCCTCGACGTCGCTGTTGCGCGAGGCGAGCGTCCTCGCCGTCTGGACGGTCCGGACGACGGTCCGGGCCACGGCGTCGAGCTGGCCGGGCAGGGCACCGAGCGATGCACGGATCCGTTCGAGG
This sequence comes from uncultured Actinomycetota bacterium, assembly GCA_963835445.1. GTDB lineage: Bacteria > Actinomycetota > Acidimicrobiia > Acidimicrobiales > RAAP-2 > Bog-756. Next base: position 384,762 of record CAWIFO010000007.1, on the reverse strand, counting down.
TCGCCCGGCAGTCCCGGTGGCGTCCACCCGCCGGCGTCCGTCGGCCCATCGTCTCCGCTACAGGACGGCTCCGCCGCGCCACCTCCCCTCGATGCCGCCCCAGACCGGGATCCGGGCCGGTGGGTTCTCCTCCCGGCACTACCACCCACCAGGGCCCGGGGCGTCGGGTCGGGCGACAGGTCGACGAAGGCGGCGAGCACCTCCACCCCCGATACGCCGTCGATGATGGCGTGGTGGACCTTGGGCACCAGGCCGATGCACCCGTCCTCCAGGCCCTCGACCACGTGGAACTCCCAGAGCGGCCGCGTGCGGTCGAGCGGGCGCGAGGCCAGGTCGGCCACCAGCGCCGTCAGCTCCGTCCTACCGCCCGGCGACGGCAGGCTCACCCGACGCACGTGGTAGTCGAGGTCGAACTCGGGGTCGTCCACCAGCGTCGGGTGCTGGAGTCCGAAGGGCACCTCCACCATGCGCATCCGGAACGGCGGCACCAGCGGCACCCGCTCGGCGACGAGCGCCCGGATCCGGGCGAAGCCGAGCCCGCCCGGGACCCCTGTGGGGTCGAACACCATGGCCCCCATGATGTGGAGATGGGTGGTCGGCGACTCCAGGGCCAGGAAGGCGCCGTCGAGGCCGGTCAGCCGGGACACGCCTACCGACCCGTCGACCCGAAGCCGCCGAAGCCCCGCTCGGTGCCCGACAGCGCTTCGACCTCGGCGAACTCTGCCGACTCGACCCGCTGGACAACGAGCTGGGCGATTCGGTCCCCCCGACGCACCCGGTAGGGGACCTCGGGGTCGGTGTTCACCAGGAGCACCGACAGCTCGTCACGGTAGCCGGAGTCGATCAGCCCCGGGGTGTTCAGGCAGGTCACGCCGTGGCGCAGGGCCAGGCCGCTGCGCGGTTGCACGAAGCCGGCGTAGCCGGCGGGCAGGGCCAGGGCGATGCCGGTGGGCACCATGGCCCGTCCGCCGCCGGGCTCGAGCAGGACCTCGATCCGGGCCACGAGGTCGGCTCCGGCATCACCGTCGTGGGCGTATCCGGGCATCGGCAGGTCGGGATCCAGGCGGACGACGGGCACGCGCACCGTCCCGGTGAGCCCCGGTTCCGTGTCCGTCCGGCCTTTCGCCGTCCCCGCTCCCGTACTCACCTGGTTGCTCCGTGCATCGCTTCGGACGCTACCGCCCGGCGGCGTCCGGCGCAGGGGTCCGGGCCGCTACGGTGCCCGACCGGCCGAAGTCCCGCCCGTCTTGGAGCGACGGCGTCCACCCGGTAGCGTGACCCCGTGCTGGTGTGGATGGATCTGGAGATGACCGGGCTCGACGCGGGGCGCCACGTCATCGTCGAGATCGCCACCCTGATCACCGACGACGATCTCGTCGTGGTGGCCGAGGGACCCGACCTGGTGATCGGCGCCACCGAGGAGCAGTTGGCGGCAATGGACGACTTCGTGCGGGACATGCACACCTCGAGTGGCCTGCTGGACGAGATCGTGGCGTCGGAACTCACTCTCGATGAGGCCGGGCAGCTCACGGGGGACTTCATCCGATCCCACGTGCCCAAGCCCCGCACCGTACCCCTCGCCGGGAACTCGATCGGCACCGACCGCCGGTTCCTGACCGCGCACCTGCCCGCCATCGAGGAGTACCTCCACTACCGTTCAGTCGACGTCTCGACGATCAAGGAGCTGGCCGGGCGCTGGTACCCCGAGGCCCTGGCCGCCGCCCCGCGGAAGGCGGGCGGGCACCGGGCCATGGACGACATCAAGGAGTCGCTGGCCGAGCTGGCCTACTACCGGGCCGCGGTCTTCCGCGACCCCACCGCCTGACACCGGGTCCCGGAACGAGGGCGAACCGCACGCCGAACGAGAGGAGCAGCCATGGCCGAACCGGCCGAGCAGACAACCCCTGACGGGGAGGCGCCCGTCCCCACCCGGGCCGAGGTCACGGCCACCCTCACCGCCCCCGGTGGCCCGTTCGAGATGGAGGAGATCGTCGTCCGGGGCGTCCCTCTTCGGGCGTGGAAGTCGGCGCCTCCGACCCTGCGGGCGGTCTTCGAGCTGTCGGCGGGCCATGCCGACAAGACGTTCCTCGTCTACGAGGACGAGCGGATGACTTTCGGGGAGCACTACCGGATCGTGGCAGCCCTCGGACACAACCTCGTCGAGCGGTTCGGCGTCCGGCCGGGCGACCGGGTCGCCATCGCCATGCGCAACCTGCCCGAATGGGTCACGGCGTTCTGGGCCACCATCACCATCGGGGCCGTCGCCGTCCCTCTCAACGCCTGGTGGACCGGCGAGGAGCTCGCCTACGGGATCGCCGACTCCGGAGCCCGGGTCGCCTTCGTCGACGAGGAGCGCCAGGGCCGCATCACCCACCACCTGGCCGACGTCCCCGGCCTCGAGGCCATGATCGTCACCTGTGAGGAGCACGATCCCGACGGGGGCGGCCGTCGCCCCGCCGTGGGCTCCCTGCTCGACCGCGGCGCCCTCGGCGCGCTGCCCGTCGTCCCTTTCGACGAAGTGGTGGGCAACCCGGGCGACAGCACCGCTCTGGTCGACGTGACCATCGACCCCGACGACGACGCCACCATCTTCTACACCTCGGGCACCACCGGCCGGCCCAAGGGAGCGGTCGGCACCCATCGCAACAGCGTGTCCAACCTGATGAACCTCTTCTTCGTGTCCACCATGGGCGGCATCCGCCGGACGGCAGCACAGGCCGCCGCATCACCGGGGGTACAGAACGCCAACCTGCTGTCGGTGCCGCTGTTCCACGCCACCGGATGCCACGCCCTGCTGGTCACCAACACGGCGGTGGGCGGCAAGCTCGTCATGATGCACCACTTCGACCCCGAGCGTGCGCTCGAACTCATCGAGCGGGAGCGGATCACCGTCTTCGGGGGTGTTCCCGCCATGGTCATGCAGGTCATCGACTCCCCCGACTTCGCCAAGCGGGACACCTCCTCGGTGCAGTCGATCTCCTACGGCGGGGCCCCGTGCCCTCCCGACCTGGTGCGTCGCATCAAGGAGCACTTCCCCATGGGCGCCCCCGGCAACGGCTACGGCCTCACCGAGACGTCCGCGATGACGACCATGAACGCCGGCGACGACTACGTGCGCAAGCCCGACAGCGTCGGCCCGCCGGCGCCGGTATGCGATGTCGCCGTCGTGCCCGAGGACTGGCGGGGCGAGGAGCCTCCGGACCTCCCGGACGACCCGGACCGCACCGGCGAGCTGTGGATCAGGGGGCCGAACGTCGTCCGCGGCTACTGGAACAAGGCCGAGGCAACCGCGATCTCGTTCACCCGGGGCTGGCTCCACACCGGTGACGTCGCCCGCATCGACGAGGAGGGCTTCGTCCACATCGTCGACCGGGCGAAGGACATGATCATCCGGGGCGGTGAGAACGTCTACTGCGTCGAGATCGAGGCGGCCCTGCACGAGCACCCGGCCGTGGCCGACTGCGCCGTCATCGGCGTGCCCCACCCGGTCCTGGGCGAGGAGGTCGGGGCAATCGTCGTGCTGCGGCCGGGAGCGGACGTGGCTGCCGACGAGCTGTCGCGCCATGTGCGCGAACGTCTGGCCGCCTTCAACGTCCCGGCCCGCTACTGGTTCCGGGCGGAGGAGCTGCCCCGTAACCCGGCGGGCAAGATCCTGAAGCGCGAGCTGCGCACCGAACTGTTGGGCGACGCGCCGGTCATCTGAGCGGGGCCGCATTCACGGTCCGGTGGCGCGCCGTGCGGAGCGCCACGGACACCGTCGTCACGATCGCCCCCTCGACATCCGCCGAGCCACACCGCCAGGGGACCGGGCACCGCCGCTCTGGCAGGATGGCCTCATGGGATCCGACGGCGGCACGCCGCGCAAGAAGGCGAAGCACCTCCCGAAGGTGCCGAGGTACGAGGAGCCCAACCGGCTCGAGGGTGTCCAGGGCGGCATCGGCTTCGGACGCGACGGGCACAACGCCGACCATCTCCACCACGGGAAGCCCACGGGGTTCGGGGCGTGGGTGCTCAAGGTCCTGGCACGCAATCCCCGTCCGTAGGCCCCGACCCGGCCGGCCTGGCCCGGGGCCCCTACGGGGCGTCGAGCAGGGTGCGGGTCCGTTCGACGTCCCGTCCCATCTGCGCCACCAGCTCGTCCACCGAGTCGAAGGCCAGCTCGTCGCGCAGCCGGTGGACGAACGACAGCCGGGCCGGCTCGCCGTAGAGGTCGCCCGAGAAGTCCAGGAGGTACGCCTCGACCAGCAGCTCGGCGTCGGCTCCGTAGAAGGTGGGACGCCGTCCCACCGACACCGCGGTCCGGTACCTCGAGCCGTCGGGTCGCTCGTACCAGCCGGCGTAGATGCCGGGTGCCGGCAGGCAGATCTCTCCGGGGACGGCCAAGTTGGCCGTCGGGAAGCCCAGCTCGGCGCCGCCCCGGCGGTCGCCGGTCACCACCGGGCCCCGTACCTGGTGGGGCCGTCCGAGCAGCGCGGCCGCCCCTTCTACGTCGCCCCGGGCGACCAGGGTGCGCACCCGGGTGGAGGACACCGGCGGCACGCCCTCCCCGTCGTCGACACCGACCGAAGCCAGGGCCACGCCGTCTACGACGAACCCGGCGACCGAGCCCATCTCTGTCAGCAGGGCCACGTTTCCCTTTCTCCCGTGGCCGAAGTGGAAGTCCTCCCCCACGACCACCAGCCGGGCGTCGAGACCGTCGACCAGCTCCCGGGTCACGAACTCCTCGGCCGTCTCGTTGGCCCGTTCCTCGTCGAATCGGACGACGACGGTCCGGTCGACGCCGGCTGACGCCAACAGCTCGAGGCGCTGATCGAGGTCGCACAGCAGGAGGGGGGCGGATTCGGGGCGCACGACGGCGGCCGGGTGCCGGTCGAAGGTCACCACCACTGTGGCGAGCCCGTCCGCCTCGGCCCGGGCGCGCAGCTCGGCCAGCAGGGCGCGGTGCCCGAGGTGGACGCCGTCGTAGGCGCCGATGGTCACGGCGGAGCCGTCGGGGGGCGGGGCGAGCGGTGCGCTCTCGGTGACGATCTCCACAACCCTGCAGGTTACCGCCGAGTCAGTGCCCGACCGCCCCGGCACGCTCCGATCACCGGGCCGTCCCGAGGTCAGCCGGCCGACTCCACCACCACGGCGGGCTTGATGCGGTCGGTCTCGGTCGCCTCGTACACGGCCAGCAGGTGGTGGGCGTCGTCGACGAGTCCCCACGGACCGTCCCCCGACACCCCGAGTGGCACCCGGTCGAGCGGCAGCCCGCGGGCTACGAGCTTCTGGGCGTCGAGCGGGACGACCACCTGGTCGAGGTCCCGCATGGCCTGGGCCGGGGTGAGGACGACGGCCGGGGTGAGCTCATCCACCAGACGGGCGTCCTCGGTGGTGAACGACCCGATGCGGGTGCGGCGCAGGTTCCGCAGGTGGGCTCCGCCCCCGAGCGCGATGCCGAGGTCGGCGGCCAGAACCCGGATGTAGGTGCCCGACGAGCAGACGACCTCGATGCGGAAGACGCCGGGGGTGAGCGCGGGTGCCACGTCGAACCGGTAGACGGTGACCGGGCGGGCCGCCCGCTCGACCTCGATCCCCTGGCGGGCGAGGGTGTGGAGGCGTTTGCCGCCCACCTTCAGCGCCGAGACCATCGGGGGCACCTGTTCGATCTCGCCCGTAAGCCCGACGGCCGCCTCACGTACGTCGGCGAGCGACACGGCTCCCATTTCCCATGTACCGGTGATGTCGCCGGAGGCGTCGAGCGTCGAGGTGGCCGTGCCGAGGACGACCTCGGCCTCGTACGTCTTCGGCAGGGCCGTCAGGAAGCGCATGAGCCTCGTGGCGCGCCCGAGGCCGACGAGCAGCACGCCGGTGGCGTCCGGGTCGAGGGTCCCGGCGTGGCCGACCCGCTTCTGACCGAAGATGCGGCGACACCGGGCCACGACGTCGTGGGACGTCCAGCCGGCCTCCTTGTCCACCACCACCAGGCCGTTGACCTGGTCCGTCGCCGGTGGGCTCACGGTAGTGCGTCGCCCCTGTCCTCGTCGGCCTCGTGGATCTGGCGGAGCAGGTCCTCCACCCGGCCGCCGGCCACCACCGCCGGATCCTGGGCGAAGCTGAGTTGTGGCGTCCGCTTCAGCTGGGTCTGGCGGGCGACGGCCCGCTGGACCTGCACCCGCCGGTCCTCGAGCGCATCGGCGGCGTCGTCGGACAGCGAACTCAGGTACACGGTGGCCTGGCGGAGGTCAGTGGTCGAGTCGACCGACGTCACCGTCACCATGCGCAGGCGCTCGTCGGCGTCGGCCAGCCGCTCGAGCTCCTCGGCGACGACCTGGCGCAGGACCTGGTTGACCCGCAGGGAGCGGGCGTAGGGGGCGGCGCCCCGGTTGTCGTGCCGACGTGCCACTGGTCCTCCGGTCCGTGCGACGACGACCTGTCCGTGCCGACCCGTTCGGGGCCGAGGTCACGGTCAGGTGCGGGGGATCTCCCGCTCGTCGAAGGTCTCGATGATGTCGCCGTCCTTCAGGTCCTGGTAGTCCGAGAGGCCGATGCCGCACTCGAACCCGGCCTGGACCTCGCGGGCGTCGTCCTTGAACCGGCGCAGTGACGTGATGGCGCCCTTCCAGATGACCACGCCCTCGCGGAGGAACCGGACCTTGGAGCCTCGGGTGATGACGCCCTCCCGCACGTAGCAGCCGGCGATGGCGCCGATCTTCGGCACGCGGAACACCTGGCGGACCTCGGCCTCGCCGGTGACCACCTCCTCGAAGACCGGGGACAGGAGGCCGAGCATGGCCGCCTCGAGGTCCTCGAGGAGCTTGTAGATGATCTCGTAGGACCGGATCTCCACGTCGGCCTTGGCTGCCATGTCGCGCGAGCGACGGTCGGGGCGCACGTTGAAGCCGATGATGGTGGCGTTGGACGCCTGGGCCAGCTCGACGTCCGACTCGGTGATCCCACCCACGCCACGGTGGACGAAGCTGAGCTTGACGTCGTCCCGCTCGAGCTTGCGGAGGCTCTCGGTCACCGCTTCGAGCGAGCCGCGAACGTCGGCCTTCAGGATCAGGTTCAACGTGGCCGTCTCGCCCCGCTGGATCTGCTCGAACAGGTCCTCGAGCTTGGCGCCGCCCAGTGCCGACGTGGCTGCGGGCACGTGGCCGGCCACCCGGTAGCGGTGGGCGCGGGCCTCGCCGATCGTCCGGGCCTGGGCCAGCTCGGGGGCGACCCGGAACTCGTCACCCGGCTCGGGCGGTTCCGAAAAGCCGAGCACCTGCACCGGCGTCGAAGGGGGCGCCTCCTTGATCTGGTTCCCGTGGTCGTCGACCAGGGCCTTCACCTTGCCCCACGCGGCACCAGCCACGATCGGGTCACCGACGCGAAGCGTGCCGCGCTCCACGATGACCGAGGCGACCGGACCGCGGCCGATCTCGAGCTCGGCCTCGAGGACGAAACCCCGGGCCCTGCCCTCGGGCGACGCCTGGAGCTCCTCGATCTCGGCCACCAGGACGACCTGCTCCAGCAGGTCGTCGATGCCGAGGTCCTGCAGGGCCGACACTTCGACGGCGATGGTGTCGCCACCCCAGGCCTCGGGGACCAGCCCGTGCTCGGACAGCTGCTGCAGCACCCGGTTGGGATCGGCCTCGTCGCGGTCGATCTTGTTGACGGCCACGATGATGGGTACGTCGGCGGCATTGGCGTGGTCGATGGCCTCCACGGTCTGGGGCATCACGCCGTCGTCGGCGGCCACCACCAGGATCACGATGTCGGTCACCTCGGCGCCACGGGCCCGCATCGCGGTGAAGGCCTCATGGCCCGGAGTGTCGATGAACGTGATCGGGTGGCCCTGCCACTCGACCTGATAGGCGCCGATGTGCTGGGTGATGCCGCCAGCCTCGCCGGCGACAACATTGGCGTGGCGGATCTTGTCCAGCAGCAGGGTCTTGCCGTGATCGACGTGGCCCATGACGGTGACGACCGGCGGACGGGGACGCAGGTCCTCCTCGTTCTCCTCCTCGTCGTCGTCGTCGAAGAACTTGGCCAGCAACTCGGCCTCACGCTCCTCGCCGGGGTCGACGAGGCGGACGTCGGCGCCGAGCTCGGCGGCGAACAGCTCGATCATGTCGTCGGTCAGCGACTGGGTGGCCGTCACCATCTCTCCCTGCAGGAGCAGGAAGCGGACGACGTCCCCGGCCGACCGGTTCAGCTTGGGACCGAGGTCGCGTGCCGTCGAGCCGCGTTCGATGATGACCTCGTTCTCGGGGACCGGGGCCGTGGAGGGTGCGTACGCGGTCAGCGTGGTCGGCTCGAGCTCCTCGAGATTCCGACGCCGGCGACGGGGACGCCGCTGGTTGGGACGGCCGCGGCCGACACCGGGGCCGCCACGGCCGCCGGGACCGCCGGGACCGCCGCCGGGACCGCCGCCCGGGCCGCCGCCGGGACGACCGCCGTAGCCACCGGTCGAACCGCCGGGACGACCGCCGTAGCCGCCACCGGTGGCACCCGGGGGACCACCGGTGCGAGGCGCGCCGGGACGACCGGCACCGGAGCCGGGACGGCCAGCGAAGCCGCCGGGTCGCGGGGCGCCGGGCGGCGGGCGCCGGCCGCCGGCGCCGGGGGGCGGCGGGATGGGCTTGCCGGTGATCGAGCGCGGCGGGCCGCCGGGAGGCGGCGGGATGGGTCGGCCCGACGGGCTGGTCGGCGGGTTCACCGGTGCCGAGCCAGGTGCGACAGGGGCAGGGGCAGGGGCGGCCGCGGCGGTCTGGGGTGCTGTGGTGGGGGGTGCCGATGCGGGTGTCGCAGCCGGGGCTGTCGTGGCGGCGGGTGGCACAGGCGCGGCGGCGGGTGGCACAGGTGCGGCGGCGGGCGGCGTGGCGGCCGCTGGCGCGACCGGGGCCACGGCGGCTGGGGCCACTCGTGCGGCGGCCGGGGCAGGTGCAGGGGCCACGGGAGCGACCGGGGCTGGCGCCGGGGCAGGGGCCGCCGGAGCGACCGGGGCCGGCGCCGGGGCAGGGGCCGCCGGAGCGACCGGGGCCGGCACCCGGGCAGGTGCCGCCGCGGCCGGGGCCACGGGGGCTGGCCGGGGGGTCGGTGGTGCAACACCCGGTTGCTCGGACGCGGGACGGCTCGTGACGAGCCGGGTGCCGCTCCGCTTCACCGGCGCTGCCGTGGCAGGGGCGGCCGGACCGTCCCCGGCGGGGCGCTCGGCCGGCGGCGCAGCCGGTTGGGTCCCGGGCGCGGCCTTCGTGGCGGCGGCCTTCTTGGCCGGCGCCTTCTTGGCCGGCGCGGCCGGCTCCTCAGGCTGCACGGGACGTCGCAGGCCCTCGCGGTCGGCCTTGCGACGGGCGCGGTCGGCCTGGGCATCCTCGATGGACGACGAATGGCTCTTGACGCCCATCCCGAGGGACAGGCAGAGGTCAAGGGCCTCCTTGTTGGTCAGGCCGAGCTCATGAGCGAGCTCGTATACCCGGATCTTCTTCGGCAACGGCTGTTACTGCCCTTCATTCGATGTCGCAGGTGCAAGAGCGCACATACGACCCTCCATCCTCGCACATCACGCCACCGGACTTTCCGGACCACCGCGGTCCGGGTCTCCGTTGGCAGAATTCAGCTCCCGTCTCAGGCGGTCGACCGCTCCGGCCCCGACCGGGCCCCGCAGTGCCCGGTCGAATGCCCGGCGACGCTGCGCCGAGTCGACGCACGCCGTCGAGCCCCGACACAACCAGGCACCGCGACCCGGGAGCGTCCGACTCGGGGCCAGTGAGCCGTCCCCGAGTCGAACCACCCGCACCAGGGCGTCGGCCGGCTGTGTGCGCCGGCACCCGATGCAGGTCCGCCGAGGGACTATGCCGAACCCTCCTCGGCCGGTGCGTCCGAATCGGCCGCCGCGGCGCCGACGGCAGCCTCCGGTTCGGCGTCCCTGGACAGGTCGGGGGACTCGGCCACCTCCTCGACGGGAGCCCCCTCGACAGCAGTGGCCTCACCGCCCGCTGCGCCCTCACCCACGTCACTGTCGTCAGCGCCCTCTGCGCCCTCGGCCCACTCGCTCGCCGAGACGGCCGATCCGCCCTCGGCCGGCTGCCAGACCATCTCGCCGGCCTCGTTCTGGATCCACTCGCCCTCGGCCCATTCCTCGCCGGCGTAGCCCGACTCCTCCTCGGCCAGCTGGGTCTCACTCTTGATGTCGATGCGCCAGCCGGTCAACCGTGCGGCGAGGCGGGCATTCTGGCCCTCCTTGCCGATGGCCAGCGAGAGCTGGTAGTCGCTCACGATGACTGTCGCCGTGCCGGTCTCGTCGTCGAGCCGGACTTCGCGGACCCGGGCCGGGGCCAGGGCGGACTGGATGAGCTCGACGGGGTCGTCCGAATACGGGACCACGTCGACGCGCTCGCCGCGGAGCTCGTTGGTCACCATGCGCACGCGGGAGCCACGCGCCCCCACGCAGGCCCCGACCGGATCCACGTTGGGGTCGTTCGACCACACCGCGATCTTGGTCCGATGCCCGGGCTCCCGGGCGGCGGCCTTGATCTCGACCGCACCGGACGAGATCTCGGGGACCTCGAGCTCGAACAGGCGCTTGATCAGGCCCGGATGACTCCGGCTGACCACGATCTGGGGACCCTTGGTCGTCTTGCGGACCTCGACGATATACGCCTTCAGTCGAGCACCGTGCTCGTAGCGCTCGTAGGAGACCTGCTCGGCCTGGGGCAGCAGCGCCTCCACCTTGCCCAGGTCCAGCAGGGTGTAGCGGTTGTCGGTCTGCTGGACGATGCCGGTCACGATGTCGCCTTCGCGCCCCGCGTACTCCTCGTACTTGAGGTCGCGCTCGACCTCGCGGATGCGCTGGAGGATGACCTGCTTGGCCGTCTGGGCCGCGATCCGGCCGAAGTCGTCCGGGGTGTCGTCCCACTCGCGGACCACGTTGCCGTCCTCGTCGAGCTCCTGGCCGTAGACGCGGATCTCCCCCGAGTCGGGGTCGATCGTGACCACGGCCTCCTCGGCCGCGCCGGGACGGCGTTTGTAGGCCGCTACCAGGGCGTTGGCCAGAGCGTCGAGCAGCGTCTCGACGGAGATCCCCTTGTCCCGGGCGATCTGGCCGAGTGCATCGAGGAACTCGAAATTCGTCTTGCTCATGGGGTTGCGACCTGCTTCCTCTTCTGCGTCGTCTTCTTCGCCGTCCGGTTGCCGGCGGTCGTCGATCCCGCCGGCTCCTTCTGCCCCGCCTTCTTCTTCGGCGCCGGCGTGCCGGGGGCATCCTGACCGCCCCATGCGAACACCGTCCGGGCCCGGTCGATGTCGGAGTAGGAGAGACGGACCGGTTCGGCTCCGCCACCCTCGACGGCGAGGGTGAAGCCGTCGTCGTCGGAGGCCACCAGGGTGCCGCTCAGGCGGCGCTCGCCGGGTACCTGGGGCCGGGTCTTCACCGTCACGGTGGACCCGACCGCCTTGGCGAAGTGGGCCGGGGTGCGCAGCGGCCGCTCGATCCCGGGGCTCGACACCTCGAGCGAGTAGCGCCCGGGGATGGGGTCCACCTCGTCGAGCAGCAGGGAGACGGCCCGGTTGGCATCGGTCAGGGCCTCGAGGTCCACGCCGCCCTCGCGGTCGACGGTCACCAGGAGGACGCCCGACTTCATCTCGACGTCCACCAGTTCGAGGCCGGTGTCGACCACGACCGGTTGGAGGACGGCGAAGAGATCCTGGACCATCTGCGCTGCCTCCTCTCCATGTGCCGTGGGTGTCGTCGGTTGCCGTGCTGCGGGTGCTGCGGGTGCTGCGTCCGACGGCCGGCGACCTCGCGGTCCCGACCGGTGCTGCGAACCCGGTGGGGGTGTTTCAGACCAAAACAAAAGCGTGGGCTGGCCGCCCACGCTTCGTCAGCGTCACTACACCCCAACCGAACGGCAGAATGAAAAGTATAGCAGTGCCCACGGGAGCGCGGGACCTCTGACCAGGATGTCCGCGCGCCCGCAGCCCTCCCTTCCGCCCTGTCCGGGCCGCCGAGGCCCGGTCAGGGCCCTACCAGGGCCTCCACCGGGGCGTCGAGGTCCGCCTCGCGCTCCTCACCGGTCGCCCGGGACCGCCACTCGACGACGCCCCGGGCCACGCCCTTGGACCCCACCACCAGTCGGATCGGGACGCCGAGGAGATCGGCGTCGGCGAACTTGACTCCCGGTGACACGTCCCGGTCGTCGTAGAGGACGTCGATCCCGGCGTCCACCAATCGGCCGTAGAGGCCGTCGGCGGCCTCGGCCACCTCGGGGGAGCGCCCGGCGCCCAGGGCGACCAGATGGACCCGGAAGGGGGCGATCTCGGCGGGCCAGACCAGTCCCCGGTCGTCGTGGTGCTCCTCGGCGAGCACCGCCAGGAGTCGGGAGACGCCCATGCCGTAGCAGCCCATCGAGAAGATGGCCTCGCCGCCGTCCTCGGCCACGAACGACGCTCCCGGCATCACGCTCGAGTACTTCTCCCCCAGCTGGAACGTGTGGGCCGCCTCGACCGACCGGACCAGGTCGACGGGCGTTCCGCACCGCGGGCAGGCGTCACCGGTGACCACCTGGGCGTACGAGCCCCACTCGTCGACGGTGAAGTCCCGGCCGAGCACCACCCCGGCGACGTGGTGGTCGGCGCGGTTGGCACCGGTGATCCACGGGCCTGGCCGGGCAACGCCCCGGTCGGCAACCACGGTGATGCCGGCCGCCTGGCGGTCCATGGGACCGATGTACCCCTTCACCAGGGTCGGGTGGGCGGCGAAGTCGTCCCCGTCGAAGAGCCGCCAGCCACTGGGCAGGCGGGCCTCGCGGTCGCCGGAAAGCAGGACCAGGACCGGGCGCCCGGTGTCGTCGACCACGGCAAGGCTCTTCAAGAGGTCGGCCGCGGTGACCGCGGGGTCGTCGAAGTAGGCGACGACCTCCTCGATGCCGGGACGGTCAGGTGTGTGGTGCTCGACGAGCGGCGCGGCATCGACCGTTGTCGTCCCCGCCTCGTCGAACCCGCCGCGGACGGCCGCCTCGACGTTGGCCGCGTACCCGCAGCCCGAGCATCGGACGAAGTGATCCTCCCCCACGGCCGATGGGACCATGAACTCGTGGTTCACATCGCCGCCGATGGCGCCCGACTCGGCCTCGACGGGCGAGACGTCGAGCCCCATCCGGGCGAAGATCCGAAGGTAGGCGTCGTACACGACCCGGTAGGACGCCTGCATGGCCTCCTTGTCGACGTCGAAGGAGTAGGCATCGCACATGATCAGCTCGCGGGTGCGCAGGAGGCCGAATCGGGGCCGGGCCTCGTCGCGGAACTTGACCTGGATCTGGTACACGGTGAGCGGCAGCTGACGGTAGGAGTCGACCTCGGCCCCGACGGTGACGGTCACGACCTCCTCGTGCGTCGGCCCGAGCACGAACGAGCCGCCGCGTGCCTCGAGGGTCATGGCCGGGAGTGCGTCGCTCCCGAACAGCGCGGCCCGACCGCTCTGTTCCCACAGCTCGCGGGGATGCAGGGCGGGAAGGAGTAGCTCCTGGCAATCGGCGGCGTCCAGCTCCTCACGGATCACCGTCTCGATCCGGTGCAGCACGCGCAGGCCGAGGGGCAGGAAGGTGTAGACGCCCGACGCCAAGCGGCGGATGAACCCGCCCCGGACCAGTAGCTGGTGACTGGCCACCTCGGCGTCGGCCGGGGCCTCTCGCAGAGTACGGACCAGAAGGCGGGACATGCGCATGGGCGGAGAGCCTAGTGTCCACCCCCACCTTCCCCCGATGCCGTCGGGACCCGCGGCACGCCGAGGTCCCGATCCGCGCCCTGCGGGTCAGTCGTCCGTTGCGCCGTCGTCGCCGAAGCGCTTGCGGATCATCTCGACCTTCGTCTCCGACGCATTGGCATCGGCCCCCTTGGCGTCGAGCAGCTCCCGGCGGTCCGCCTCGGCCTCGGCCTCCGCACCGACGTCCGCAGCCGCCAATCGCGCCTCGACGCCTTCACTCACGAGGCGTTCTGCCTCGGCCACCAGCGCCTCGACCATCTCATCCTCGGGCACGACACGGACAATCTTGCCTTTGATGAACAGGTGGCCCCGCTTGCGGCCTGCCGCGATGCCGAGGTCGGCCTCGCGCGCCTCGCCCGGACCGTTGACCACACACCCCATGACGGCGACCTGGATCGGGAGGTTCCGGTCCTGGAGCGCGTCCTGGGCCGCCTGGGCCACGGCGATCACGTCGATCTCCGACCGCCCGCAGCTCGGGCAGGCGATCAGGTCGAGGCCCTTGCGCTCGCGGAGGCCGAGGGCCTCGAGCAATTGGCGCCCCGCCCGTGCCTCCTCGACCGGGTCGGCCGTGAGCGAGTAGCGGATGGTGTCGCCGATGCCCTCGGCCAGCAGGGTGGCGATACCTGCGGTGCCCTTCAGCAGCCCGCCGGGTGGGGGGCCGGCCTCGGTCACTCCGAGGTGGAGCGGGTAGTCGAACGACTCCGACGCCAGGCGGTACGCCTCGATCATCAGGGGGACGGACGACGCCTTGACCGAGATCTTGACGTCCTCGAACCCCACCTCGGCGAAATAGGCGAGCTCCATTCGGGCCGACTCCACGAGTGCTTCGGGTGTGGCACCGCCGTACTTCTTGTAGAGGTCAGGGTGCAGCGAGCCGGCGTTCACGCCGATCCGGATCGGCACACCCCGGTCCTTCGCCTCGGCGGCCACCAATTTGATCTCGTGGGGCTTGCGCAGGTTCCCGGGGTTGAGCCGGAGGCCCTGCACCCCGGCCTCGAGGGCGGCGAGGGCCATCTCCACGTGGAAGTGGATGTCGGCGATGATCGGCACCGGGGACCGGGGGACGATCCTGGCCAGTCCCTCGGCGGCCGCCTCCTCGTTGCACGTGCACCGGACCAGGTCGGCACCTGCTGCGGCCGAGCGCGTAGATCTGGGAAAGGGTTCCGTCGACGTCGGCCGTCTTGGTCGTGGTCATCGACTGGACCGACACCGGGGCGCCGCCCCCGACGGCCACGTCGCCCACGTGGATCTGCCGGGTCGGCCGCCGGTCGGTCAGGGAGCCTCGCTGGTTCGCCATGCCCCCATGCTAGGGCTGGCGATATCCGGCCGAGCACCGCGGCACCGGCCGGACCGGTGGCCTACGTCCCTTGGGCGACCGACGGCGGCCGGGGCCGGCCCCTACCTCGCCGGCGCCATGCCCACCACTGGCTGGTTGAGCGTGAGCGCGCCGGCCGAGCCGAAGAACCCGGCGTCGCCGTAATTGAAGATCCCACCGTCGGCGGCCACGAGCCAGTAGCCCTTGCCGTCGGGGGAGGGTGCCATGCCGACGACCGGCTTGTTGAGGTGGAGGGCGCCGGCCGAGCCGACGAATCCGGCCGATCCGTAGTTGAAGATCCCGCCGTCGGAAGCCACCAACCAGTAGCCCATGCCGTCGGCGGTGGCGGCCATGCCGACCATCGGCTTGTTGAGGGACACGGACCCGGCCGAGCCGTGGAAGCCGGCGTCGCCGTAGTTGAAGATCCCGCCGTCGGAGGCAGCGAGCCAGTACCCCTTTCCGGTCGCGCTGGCCGCCATGCCCACGACCGGCTTGTTGAGCGACAGGGATCCTGCCGAGCCGAAGAACCCGGCGTCGCCGAAGTTGAAGATGCCTCCGTCGGAGGCCACGAGCCAGTAGCCCTTGCCATCGGGGGTGGCGGCCATGCCGACGATGGGCTTGTTGAGGTGGAGGGAGCCCGTCGAGCCGAAGAACCCGGCGTCGCCGAAGTTGAAGATGCCTCCGTCGGAGGCCACGAGCCAGTAGCCCTTGCCATCTGGTGTCCGTGCCATGCCCACAACGGGCTCGTTGAGGTGGAGGGAGCCCGTCGAGCCGAAGAACCCGGCCTCGGGCCCGTAGTTGAAGATCCCGCCGTCGGCGGCCACCGTGAAGTAGCCCTGGCCAACGGCCGAGGCCTGCAGGACGGTGCGGACCGTGTAGCCCAAGACGTCGCTGATCAGCAGGTTGCCGCTGAGATCGACCGAGACTCCGGTCGGGCCCTCGAAGAGCGCGCCTGCCGCCGGTCCGTTGTCACCCGAGTTCCCGGCGGTGCCCGCCGTCCCCGCGTAGGTCGTGATGATTCCGGTGGAGGCGTCGACCTTGCGGACGTCCGGCCCGTTGATCTCTGGGATGTAGAGGTTGCCCGCGGGATCCTCGGCCACACCGTAGGGGACGGCGATGCCGGCCGACGTCGCCGGGCCGTTGTCGCCCGAATGCGTGCTCGAGCCATTGCCGGCCACGGTGGTGATCGTGCCCGAGGAGTCCACCTTGCGGATGACGTTGTTCCCCTCGTCGGCGATGAACAGGTTTCCGGAAGGGTCAACTGCCAGGCCGGCCGGGTTGTGCAGTTCGGCAGCCGTGGCCGGGCCGTGATCGCCGGTATTGCCGCCAGTGCCGTTGCCGGCCACAGGGGTGATTATGCCGTCCGGCGCGACCTTCCGGACGACGTTGGCGGCAAAATCGGAGATGTAGACATCGCCGGAGAGGTCGACGCGCACGCCCCACGGTTGGTTGAGCTCGGCGGCGGTGGCCGGGCCGTTGTCGCCGGTGCTCCCTTGCGTGCCCGTCCCGGCGAACTTGGTGATGATCCCGCTGGTGTCGACCTTTCGGACGACATGGTTCTGCGTATCGCCGATGTAGAGGTTCCCCGACGTATCGACGGCCACGGAGACGGCATCGCCGAGCAGGGCGCTCGTGGCCGGGCCGTTGTCGCCCGAGTTCCCGCAGGAGCTGGGGATGCCGGCCACGGTGGTGATCACGCCGGCCGGGCTGACCTTGCGAACCGAGCAGCCGTCATCCGCGATGTACACGTTGCCCGAGGCGTCCGTGACCGCTTCCACGGGGTTCACGAGCTGCGCGTCGACAGCCGGCCCGCCGCTGCCCGAGGAGCCCTGAGTGCCGTTGCCTGCCGTGGCGACGATCGTGCCCGGCGCCGGGACGACCGTCGACGAGGCGGCTCCCCGGCCCAACGGGACGAGGACCGCTGAGGTGACCAGCACCCCGGATCCGATGACGATTGCCAGTCTGCTCCGCCGCATGTGTGACTCCTTGTTCGGGTACCCGGGTCATGAGGGTACCGAAGGCGCCGATCGGCACGGGGGATGCTCGCGAACTCGAGGACCGAACCCGGTCACCGCCCGGGCGCAGTCCCGACCATCGGCTGGTCGAGTGGGAAGGCCCCCGGCGAGGCACCCGGCTCACCCGGCTCACCCGGCTCACCCGAAGGGGTTGGCCTGTGGATGGAGCAGGTCGTTCAGCAACGAGGTCGTGAACAGGATGCCCAGGAACGCCACCAGCGCCCATGTGTACGGCAGGAGCTTCGACACGTCGGCGTGGTAGCGGACCCGTGACCGGGCGCTCCGGATCTTCTCGTAGACGGCGATGGCCACGTGCCCCCCGTCGAGGGGCAGCATCGGGAACAGATTGAAGATCCCGACGAACAGGTTGATGGAGACGAGGACGATCAGCAGGTCGCCGATCCCGGCGTGCACTGCGTCGGTGGCCGTCTGGACGCCGCCCACGACCGACTGGACCCGGGTGCCGTTCGCCGACGGCCTGGCTGGCCGCTTTGGCGTCCGCCAGCTGGCCGAATCGCTGCACGGTCGCCGAGGGGGTGAACAGGTGGGCGACACCGACCACCGACGCCCACGAGAACCGCACCATGTCGCTACCGGTCCGGGCGACGCCGGTCACGGGGCCGACCCGCTCCACCGGCGAGTCGAGGCTGACCCCGATGAGCCCGTACGGGGCGGTGCCCGGCGGCTGGGTCACCCCGGCCTGGTGGACGGTCCGCCCGTCGACTGGGGTGACGTCCAGCGTCCGCTCCGTCCCCGTCCGGTCGACGACGAGCGTCTCCGGCCTACCGGGACTCCGTCTCGGCGACGAGGACGTCACCGGTCACCCCGACCTCCGGCCGTCGACCGACACGACCACGTCACCGGGCTGCAACCCGGCCACCTGCGCAGGTCCCGGGCTGCCCGGCGATCGGGACCAGTGCTGCACCTCGACCTTGTACGCCGTTCGGCAGGCCCACCCAGGTAGGAGCACCCACAGCAGGACGAACGCCATGAGGAAGTGCATGGCCGACCCCGCCACCGCCACCAGCAGGCGGGAGTGGAAGGGCTGCTCGCGGTAGGTACGGGCCTCGTCCGCGGGGTCCACCTCCTCGAGATTCGTCATCCCCGGGATCTTCACGTATCCCCCGAGCGGGAACGCCTTCACCCCGTACTCGGTCTCCCCCCGCCGGAACGACCACAGCCTCGGCCCGAAGCCGAGGAAGTACTCGGTGACCTTCATGTGGCCGCGCTTGGCGGCCAGGAAGTGGCCCAGTTCGTGGACCATGATCATGACGATCAGGCAGGCGATCACGATCAGCAGGTCGACCTGGCCGGTAGCCACCGACAGCGCCACGAGCGCCACGACACCAGCCCCAGCTCGACGAGGGACCGGGCGGGGGACTTGACGCCGACGTCCGGACCCGTCGTCCGGACCGCCCGAGGGCAGAGGTCCGCGTGCGCCGCCCACCGGGGGTCGACGCACGCTCATGCCGCACTCCGCTCGTCGACCACGGCCCGGCGAGTCGCCGGGCGGTGGCGTCGGCCTCCAGCACGTCCTCGACCGTCCGGCTCGGCCCCGGGCTCCCGCGTCGTAGCGGTCGAGCGTGGCCGCCACCACTTCGGCGATGGCCGTCCAGGTGACCCGCCCGTCCAGGAAGGCGGCGACGGCCACCTCGTTGGCGGCGTTCAACCAGGCTGGCGCCAGGTCGCCGGCCCGCCCGGCCCGGTAGGCCAGGTCCAGGCACGGGAATGCCGCACGGTCCGGCGGCTCGAACTCGAGGACCGACAGGCTCGCCCAGTCGATCGCCCCGAACGGTGCCGCCAGGCGGCCGGGGTAGGCGAGGGCGTAGCCGATGGGCAGGCGCATGTCCGGCATCGACAGTTGGGCCATGACGGCGCCGTCGACGAACTCCACCATCGAGTGGACGACCGACTGCGGGTGCACGACGACGTCGATGGCGTCGTAGGGAACGTCGAACAGCTCGTGGGCCTCGATGACCTCGAGCCCCTTGTTCATCAGCGTGGAGGAGTCCACCGTGATCTTCGGACCCATCGTCCACGTCGGATGAGCCAGTGCCTGCTCGACGCCGACCCCGGCGAGCTCGTCGGCCTTGCGGCCGCGGAACGGTCCTCCCGACGCCGTCAGCAGGATGCGGGACACGTCTTCGGCGCGACCCGGCGCGCAGGCACTGGTGGACGGCACAGTGTTCCGAGTCGACCGGGATGATCTCGGCCCCGGGCGTGCGCCTCACCCGGGCCACGACGGGGGCGCCAGCGATGATCGACTCCTTGTTGGCGAGTGCCAGCCGCCTGCCGGCCTCGAGGGCGGCAAGCGTGACCGTGAGCCCGGCGAAGCCCACGACGCCGTTCACCACCACGTCGGCCTCGGTGGCGATGGCCGCCAGCCCGTCGACACCGGACACCAGCTCCGTGCCGGCCGGGAGGAGCGCGGCCACCTCGGCGGCAAGCGAGGGGTCCCCGATGGCCACGGTCCGCGGACGGAACTCGAGGGCCTGGGCGACGAGGGCGTCGACCGAACGCTGGGCGCCGAGCGCCACGACCTGGAAGCGGCTCGGGCTCCTCGCGGACCACGTCGAGCGTCTGGGTTCCGATCGAACCGGTCGAGCCGACGACGCTGACCGTGACCTGACCGGTGCCCGCGGCAGGCGCCACAAGGGACCGTGCCGGTCGGACGCGGTCATCCCACCAGCCTGCCCGATGTTCACCCGATGTTGAGCGCGTGGACCAGGTAGTAGGTGGCGGGTAGCACGAAGATGAGGGCGTCGACCCGGTCGAGGACCCCGCCGTGGCCGGGCAGGACCGTCCCCATGTCCTTCAGGCGCAGGTCGCGCTTGAGCAGCGACTCGCACAGGTCGCCGAGCGGCGCGACCACGGCTACGACCACGCCGAGCAGGGCCGCGTTCGCCGGCGACCACGGGTGGATGGCCCCGACCACGACCGTCGACACCAGGATCGAGGCAAGGGCTCCACCGGCCAGTCCCTCCCACGTCTTGTTGGGGCTCACGTTGGGTGCCAGCTGCCGGCTGCCGATCCACCGACCCACGACGAGGGCTCCGACGTCGTTGGACACGGTGGCGATGATGGCGCCGAGCAGGAAGGCGATGCCGTGGCGATCCGGGAACGCCTTCGGGTCGAGTAGGAGTCCGGCGAACGAGCCGAGCAGGGCGACCCAGCCGACCACCAAGAGGGTGGACGCAGTACCGGCCACGGCAGAGCCCCGCTCCACGCCGAACAGGTACCAGAGCAGGGTGAACGCCGTGATGAGGACCAGGACCAACGGGACCGCGGCAATTCCCTTGTCGTAGGCGCCGACCATGAGTGAGATGGTCCCCACCAGGCCCGAGCAGCGTCGCCGGTCGCCAGCCCGAACGTCGCAGGACGGCGAAGGCCTCGCCGGCGGCGAAGGTCACGACGAACAGGCACAGCACCAGCGAGGTGAGGGTGCCGAGCTTGAAGGCCAGCAGGGCCACCACGGCAACGGCGGCACCGGTGCCGACACGCACCCCGGTACTCCCGCCCCCGTCCTGCCGCTCCCGGCGGGCCCGTCCGGCGGGGACCGGCGGCGGCGGGCCGCCGCCGGTGACGTCCGGCGTGTAATTGCCGCTCGACCGGGGTGGACGGTCCTCGCCCGATCGACGGCGGGCCCTTCGGACACGTGGCTCCGGAGCCGGCACGATCTCGGCGTCGGGCTCCGGCGGAGGCGGGCGGCTCGGTCGGGTGCTCCTGATCGGCCATCCGGTCGGCCGCGGCGAGTCCGGCGAGGCCGGGCTTGCGGCGCCCGGCGCCGGGGACGTCGGCCACCGACGCGCCCGGAGGCTCGGCGGCCAGCGGCTCGGGAAGCATTCCGTCGGCGTCGTCGGGGCGCTTGGCCTTCAGGCGGGCCGGGAGCAGCCCGCTCCGACGGGCCCGGCCGACCCGGGGGGTGCCCGACGGGCGGCCGGTTTCGGCATCCCCGCCGTCGGCCAGGTCGGCGCCGCCGTCACCTGTGGCTGACTCGGCGGTCGGGACCGACGGCACGGCGGACCGGGCGGTTGCGGCCGCGATCTCCGCCGAGGACACGGCCATCGTCGCCTCGCCGGTGGACACGGGCTCGTCACGGGAGGTCTCGGTGTTCCCGGCGGATCGCTCCTCGTGTCCACCATGGGGGCCGACGACCAGGACGGGCTCCGTGATCGGATCGACGGACGAGGACGCCGGACCCGGCTGTCCCGGCTTGACCGAGTCGAGGTCGAACTCCCAAGGCCGCCGCTCCTGGTCGGTGTCGCCCGTCTCGTCGAGGGCGCCGAGCGACGCGCTCGTCGCCGAACATGGCGGGCTCGAACTCCTCCTCGTGGGCCGTCCAGTCCGCGTCCCCCTCACGCCAGGTGGGGGGCAGGATCCCGTCGGACGTGCCGTCGTCGTCCCGAGCCAGCACCGCCGGCACCTGACCCGTGGCCGGCTCGGTCCAGTGCGGCAGTTCGGCGTGGGACGCGTCGGCCGGCGGCTCGTCGGTTGGCGGCGTCGCCGGCTCCTCGATGATCCGAACCGACCCGAGGGTCGAGGGTTCCGGGACGATGTGGGCTGGTGGAACGACCGGGAGCTCCGAGGTGATCTCGGCGGCCGTCTCCGCGCCGATGATGCGGACGCCACCGGTGGAGGGGACCGAAGGTTCGGGGCGCGGCGACGTTCCCTCGTCGTCCACGTCGCCATCTTCCCTGTCGGGGCCATGCTCCACGCTGTTGAATCCTCCCCAGGATCGGGCCTTCCGGCCGGCCCGTGTCGGTGCCTGGCCGTCGTTCGGCCCGGTGTCGTCCCCGGAGCGCCGTCCGGATGCGCTCAGATCTCGAGGAGCTCCTGCTCCTTGTGGGTGAGCAGTCGGTCGATGGCGGCGACGTGGTCCTGGGTGAGCTTGTCCAGGTCCTTCTCCACCCGCTCCAACTCGTCGGTGGAGAGGTCGCCATCCTTCTGCATTCCCTCGAGCTCCTGGCGGGCGTTGCGGCGCAAGTTGCGCACGGCGACCCGCCCGTCCTCCGCCTTCTGCTTGACGACCTTCACCAGCTCCTTGCGGCGCTGCTCCGTCGGGACGGGGAAGGACAGACGGATGACCGTCCCGTCGTTCGAGGGCGTGATGCCCAGATCGGATCCCTGGATCGCCTTCTCGATGGCGGCCAGCGAGCCCTTGTCGTACGGCGACACCACGAGCAGGCGGGCCTCGGGGACGCTGAACCCGGCCATCTGGCGGAGCTCGGTCTCGACCCCGTAGTAGTCGACCCTCAAGTGCTCGACGAGCGCGGGTGTGGCCCGTCCGGTGCGGATGGCGCTGAACTCCGACTGCGCGTGCTCCACCGCCTTGGCCATGTGCTCGCCGGCCTCGGAAACCACGAGTGTGATCAGGTCGTCATCCATTAGCGGACCAGCGTAGCCATCGTCGTGCCGGCGCACCCGGAGACGGCCTCGAACAGGGGATTCATCGGACGAGGGTCCCGATCGGCTCGCCGCTCAGCGCCTTGCGGATGTTGCCCGGTTCCATCAGATCGAAGACCCGGATCGGGAGTCCGTTGTCCTTGCAGAAGGTGATGGCAGTGAGGTCCATGACCCGGAGGTCCTTGGACACGACTTCCATGAACGAGACCTCGTCGTAACGGGTGGCCGTGGCGTCGAGCCGGGGGTCGGCGGTGTAGACGCCGTCCACTCCGCCGTGAGTGCCCTTGCACAGCAGGACGGCCTCGATCTCGGCGGCCCGCAATGCGGCCGAGGTGTCCGTGGTGAAGTACGGGTTGCCCATGCCGGCGGCGAACACCACGACCCGGCCCTTCTCGAGGTGGCGGATGGCCCGGCGCCGGATGTAGGGCTCGGCAACTTCGGCCATCTGCACGGCGGACAGGACGCGGGTGGCCTGCCCGTGGTGCTCGAGGGCGTCCTGCAGCGCCAAGGCGTTGATGACGGTCCCGAGCATGCCCATCGTGTCCGACGTCGCTCGGTCCAT
The DNA here is from genome assembly GCA_963835445.1 of uncultured Actinomycetota bacterium. GTDB lineage: Bacteria > Actinomycetota > Acidimicrobiia > Acidimicrobiales > RAAP-2 > Bog-756. The sequence goes on along the minus strand of CAWIFO010000007.1, from coordinate 361,738 downwards.
GCCGGCACCGGCACCCGTGGTGCCGCGCCAGATGTTGCCTCCGCCGACCATGACGGCCAGCTCGAGGTCGAGCTCCTGGCGGGTCTGGGCGATCTCGCCGGCCAGCTGCTCGACGGCGGCGGCGTCGATCGTCTCGTCCGACGCGGACGAGGCCAGGGCCTCGCCCGAGAGCTTCAGGATGATGCGCTGGCGCTCGCCCACCGTGCCGTCAGTCGCCGACGACGACCTGGGCGAACTCCGTCACCTTGGCATCGCCGAGCAGCTTCCCGATGGTCTGCTTCTCGTCCTTGACGAAGGGCTGGTCCACCAGGACCCGCTCCTTGTACCAGCCGTTCAGGCGGCCCTCGACGACCTTCGGCAGCGAGGCCTCGGGCTTGCCCTCGTTCAGGGCGATCCGCTCGATGGTCTCGCGCTCGGCGGCCACCTCGGCCTCCGGCACGTCCTCCCGGTTGATGTAGAGGGGGCGGGCGAACGCGATGTGGGCGGCGATGTCGTGGGCCAGCTCCTTGGTACCGCCAGCCACGGCAACCGCCACTGCATTGACACCGCGACCGGCCTGCAGGTGGAGGTAGGAGTCGACGGCGCCGCCGGCCGGGGACTCGATCCGGACCACCCGTCCGACGGAGATGTTCTCCTTCAGGGTGATCTTCATGGAGTCGAGCTCGTCCGACCGCTCGGCCACCGCGTCGACCCCCTTGGCGGCCACCAGGTCGGCCAGCTCGCGTACGAAGGCGACGAACTGGTCGGACTTGGCCACGAAGTCGGTCTCCGACCGCAATTGGACGATCGACACGACGTCGTCGGTCTGGCCGATGGCGACGGCACCTTCGGACGCCTCGCGATCGGCACGCTTGGCCGTACCGGCCAGTCCCTGCTCGCGGAGCCAGGTGATCGCCATGTCCATGTCGCCGTCGTTCTCGTCGAGGGCCCGCTTGGCATCGAGCATGCCCACGCCCGTGAGCTGACGGAGCTTCTGGACGTCCTTGGCGGTGAATGCGGACACGGTCAGACCTCCTCGGTCGAAGCAGGTGCGGCGGGAGCCTCGGCGACGGGGGCTGCAGGCTGCAGGTGCGGCGGGAGCCTCGGCGACGGGGGCTGCAGGTGCAGGTGCAGGTGCAGCGGGAGCCTCGGCGACGGGGGCGCGTGCAGGTGCAGGTGCGGCGGGAGCCTCGGCGACGGGTACCGGGGTCTCGGCCACCGCAGCGGCCGGAGCCGGGGCGGGTGCGGGAGCCGGAGCCGGAGCGGGTGCGGCCTTGATGGACGGGCGGTTCTGGGCGATCCAGCGACCCTCGGTGACGGCGTCGGCCACGACACGGCACAGCAGGGCGCCCGAGCGGATGGCGTCGTCGTTCCCCGGGATCACGTGCGTGATGACGTCGGGGTCGCAGTTGGTGTCGACGACGGCCACGACCGGCAGACCGAGCTTGTTGGCCTCGGTGACGGCGATGTGCTCCTTGTTCGTGTCGATCACGAAGATGGCGTCCGGCAGCTTGTCGAGGCCGCGGATCCCACCGAGGTTGCGTTGGAGCTTCTCGAGCTCGCGGGTGTGGCGGAGGGCCTCCTTCTTCGGCATCGCCTCGAAGTCGCCGGCCTTCTGCATGGCCTCGAACTCCTTCATCCGCTTGACCCGCGTGGAGACGGTCTGGAAGTTGGTCAGCATGCCGCCCAGCCACCGCTCGTTCACGTAGGGCATGCCGCACGCATCGGCGTAGGTGGCGACAGGGCCTTGGGTCTGCTTCTTCGTGCCGACGAAGAGGATGGTGCCGCCTCCGGCGACGAGGTCCCGGATGTACCCGTAGGACTCTTCGATCCCCTGCATCGTCTGCTGGAGGTCGATCAGGTAGATCCCGTTGCGCTCGCCGATGATGAACCGGCGCATCTTGGGGTTCCACCGACGGGTCTGGTGCCCGAAGTGGACGCCTGCGCCCAACAGCTGCTTCATGGTGATGACGGCCATGTACGTGCTCCTTGTGACGGTTGGTTTCCCGACTGCAGCACCCCGCAGCTGCGGGGCGACCGTGGACGCGATCGGGTGCGACTAGATACCGCTCGGACGACCCACCGGACGGCGGGACCCCACCATGCTAGTCCGCGCCACAGCGGCCCTCCACCCGTGCCCCGCCGGAGGAGGAGCCCTCAGGCGCCGGCGGGTGCGGCGACGGCCTTGGCGCCGGCGGGTGCGGCGACGGCCTTGGAATTCCCGGCCAGCTTGCGGCCGGCCCCCTCGGGGCGGTCGGCGAGCTTGGCCCGGAGCTGGAGCACGGCCTTGGTGTGGATCTGACAGACGCGACTCTCGGTAACCCCGAGGATGTCTCCGATCTCCGCCAGGGTAAGCCCCTCGTAGTAGTAGAGGGTGAGCACCGTCTTCTCGCGGTCGGCCATCTCGCTGACCGCCTTGACCAGGGCCTCCTTGGTCTCCTTGACCTCGTAGTTGTCGAGCGGCCCAGCCGTCGCGTCGGGGAGGGTCTCCCCCAGGGTCGACCGGTCGGAGTGGTCGCCGCCGCGGAACACCTCGTCGAGGGCGACGACGCCGACAAAGGAGATCTTCCGCAGTGTGGTCTGGAACTCCTCGTCGGACATCTCGAGGTCGGCGGCGACCTCAGCGTCGGTCGGCGTCCGGTGGAGGGTGGCCTCGAGCTTGGAGTACGACTGCTCGACGGCCCGGGCCTTGGCCCGCACCGACCGGGGAACCCAGTCGATCGAGCGGAGTTCGTCGATGATGGCGCCCTTGATGCGGGGCACGGCATACGTCTCGAACTTGATGTTGCGGGCCGGCTCGAAGCGCTCGATGGCGTCGATGAGGCCGATGATCCCGTAGCTGGCCAGGTCGGCCTCGTCTACGTGACGGGGCAGACCCACGGACACCCGGCCGGCCACGTACTTGACCACCGGGGCATAGTGCACGATCAGCTGGTCACGCAGTGCCTTGGCACCCGTCTTCTTGTACTCGGCCCACATGGCGTCGATCCCGTGCCCGGCCGTGTCGAGTTGCGTCGCCAATTCTCCCCTTATGCCCGTGGATGCGTCCCGGAGTACACCGAGCGCAGGCGCTCCTTGCTCACATGAGTGTAGACCTGCGTCGTCTGCAGGCTCGAATGACCGAGCAATTCCTGCACCACCCGGAGGTCAGCGCCCCCGTCGAGCAAGTGGGTCGCGTAGCTGTGCCGGAGGGCGTGTGGATGGGTCGGGACAGGCGACCGGCGGTCGAGGATCCGGCGCACGTCCCGGGGGCCCAGCCGGTTTCCCCGGCCGTTGTAGAACAGGGCGCCCGACGCCGATGCCGGACCGGCCATGGCGCCCCGGGGCCCGGCCAGCCAGGCGTCGACCGCTGCCACGCACCGGTCGTGGACCAGCACCTGGCGCTCCTTCGACCCCTTGCCGATGACCGTGACCACCCCACGGGCCAGGTCGAGGTCGTCCACGTCCAGCCCGCACAGCTCGGCGACCCGTATCCCACTCGCGTAGAGGAGCTCGAGGACGGCGTCGTCGCGCACGTCCCGCGGCGGGTCGGGCCCGGCGGACCCTGCGGCGGGCGGCGGCCTCCAGCAGTCGGTCGAGCTCGGCGTGGCCCAGGACCCGTGGCAGCCGGGAGTCGGGCGAGGGTGCCGACAGGCGGACCGACGGGTCGGCCGCCACCACGCCTCGGCGGGTGCACCAGCCGAAGTAGGAGCGCAGCGACGCTGCCGTCCGGGCGATGGTCGCCTTGGCGTAGCCCCGGGTGGCCAGGAACGCGAGGTAGCGGCGGAGCGTGATGCGGTCGACGTCGGCGGGGCCGCGTCGCCGCCGCGCCCCGCCCACTCCGCGAACCGCTCGACGTCGGAGGCGTACGCCCGGACGGTGTCCGGGGACAGGCCAGCGACTGAGCGGCGGTACGCCTCGATCTCCCAGTCCACACCGTCGAGCGTACCGGCGCGCACCGAGCCGGTCGGTCACCGGACCCGGTCACGAGTCGACCGGTGCATCCGGATCCCCGGCGGCCGCCCGGTCGGACCGCCACATTGGCTCCCGCCCATGGGCGCGGAGGGCTATCGTCAGGCCGAGTCATCAGCAGTACCGGCTAACCGGGGGAATCCCGGGCGTAGGCCGCAGCAGTGCCCCGTACCGTGCGGCACGTGGCGGAGCACCGCCGTGACCAGGCAGTACCGAAGTGACCAGGATGCACCGCATCGAAGCGGCGACCGGTGAGCGCCGGGCGCCAACGTCCATAAGGGGGACCATGACTGATCGCATCGACCGCCGTTCGTTCCTGGCCAAGAGCGCCGTGGCCGGCGCCGGACTCGCCGTCGCCGGCGCGTCCGGGCGGCCTGCTCTCGGCATGCTCCAGTTCCAGCTCGAGCTCGTCGACCACCGCTGGCGGCTCGACGGGCTCTCGCCCCGACGGGATCTCCACCGCCACCCCGAAGCGCGGCGGCTCACTCGTGTTCGGGGTAGACGCCGAAGAGAAGGGCTTCTCCCCCACGCAGGGCACCTTCGACGAGGTCGGGATCCTCTACGCCCGCACCGTCTTCGACACCCTCATGATCCTCGACTCCAACGGCCTCCCCCAGCCCAACCTGGCCGAGTCCGTCACGTCGAACGCCTCCGGCACGGTGTGGACCATCACCATGCGGCCGAACCTGACGTTCCACAACGGGGCCCCCTGCGACGGCGCCGCCGTCGCCGCCAACTTCAAGGCCCACCAGGCATCCCTGCTGACCGGCCCGGCGCTGACGCCGGTCCAGTCGATCGACGTGACCGGCCCCCTCGTGGTCACCATCACGATGAAGACGCCGTGGGTGCCCTTCAACTACTACCTGTGCGGCGGGATCGGCAGCCAGTTCGCCTTCATCGCCGAGCCCACCTGGCTCACCTCGGGCAGCCAGACCAACCCGGTCGGCACCGGTCCCTTCATCTTCCAGGACTGGGTCCCGAACGACCACTTCACCGCCACGCGGAACCCGAAGTACTGGCGGGCGGGGATGCCGTACCTCGACAGCATCACCTACAAGCCCATCCCGGACCCCCAGCAGATCCTGGCCAGCCTCAAGTCCGGCGCCATCGACATCATGCACACCGACGTGGCGTCCGACATCTCGCAGCTCCGGTCGAACACCTCGCTCGCCTACTGCGACGACTCGGTGAAGGTGGCCGGCGAGCCGGACATGGCGTGCATCCAGCTCAATCTGTCCAAGGCGCCGTTCAACAATCTCAAGCTGCGCCAGGCGATGGCCTATGCCACCAGCTCCCCCCAGTACGTCCAGGTCATCGACAGCGGAGTGACCGAGCCCTCGAACGGGGTGTTCACGTCGACGTCCCCCTATTACCTGGCCAACAACGGCTACCCCGCCTTCAACCTGTCCAAGGCCAAGCAGCTGGTGTCCGAGGTGAAGGCGTCGGGCGCGTCGGTGTCGTTCACCCTCGGCCACACCCCGGACCCCAAGGGGAGCCAGATCGGCCAGTACCTGCAGCAACAGCTGGAGCAGGCGGGCATGACGGTCACGCTGCAGCCGATTCTCCAGGACTCGATCATCAACGTCGCCCTGACCGGCGCCTACCAGGCGCTGACGTGGCGCCAGTTCGGTGCGGTGAACCCCGACCTCAACTACATCTTCTGGTCGCCGACCAACGCCGACACCCCCGGCTTCGCCATCAACATGGCCCGGAACAACGACCCGGCCATGCAGACGGCGCTGCTCCAGGGCCGCTCGGCGACGGACAAGGCATCGCAGGTCGCCGCCTACCAGCAGGTGAACCGACTGCTCTCGCAGGACATTCCGTACGTCTGGTACGCCCGGACCGTGTGGGCCTTCGGCGCCGTCTCCAAGGTGCAGAATTTCAACAACCCGACCACGCCGGCAGGCAGTAAGGCATTCGGGCAGATCGGCGGGGCCATCTGGCCCCAGCAGATCTGGCTCTCCTGACCGCGGGGCGACGCCCCACCCACGACGACCGCCCCGCCCGATCCGGGTGGGGCGGTCGTGTCATGATCGGACCATGAGTCGCATCCTGATCGTCGAGGACGACGAGCGGATCCGGTCCTCGATGCGTCTCGCCCTCGAGGAGGAGGGCTACACGGTCGACGGGGTGGGCAGCGGCGAGGAGGCCGTGGCCCGGTTCGGGGCCGAACCCTACGAGCTCGTCCTCATCGACCTCATGCTCCCCGGCATCGACGGGTTCGAGGCGTGCCGCACGCTGCGCCGAATGTCGACGGTCCCGGTCATCATGGTGACCGCCCGGTCGGACACCCACGACGTGGTGGCCGGGCTCGAGGCGGGCGCTGACGACTACGTCACCAAGCCGTTCGTGGCCAAGGAGCTCGCGGCGCGCATCCGTGCCCTGCTCCGGCGGTCGCGCCACGAGGGCGACGAGGCCGCCATCCTCAGCTTCGGCGACGTCGAGATCGAACCCGACGCCGGAGTCGTCCGACGGGGGGGCGAGGAGGTCCACTGCACCCGCACCGAGTTCCGGCTCCTGTGCGAGCTCGCCAACCACCCCGGCAAGGTGCTGAGCCGCGAGCAGCTGCTCGAGCGGGTGTGGGGTTACGACTACTTCGGCGACGGTCGCCTGGTCGACGTCCACGTGCGCCGCCTGCGCATCAAGGTGGAGTCCGATCCTGCCGCGCCACGCTTCATCCTCACCGTCCGGGGCATGGGCTACAAGTTGGCGGTCTGACCGGTGGCCCCCTCCGACAACGGCGACGGCCCGGGCCGGAAACGCCTGTCGGCGGGGCTCGGGCTGAGGGCACGGGTGACCGTCACGTTCGCCATCGGCGCGTTCGGGCTCTCCGCCCTCATGGCCGGGATCACCTACTTCACGGCCCGGCAGACCTTCCTCAGCGAGCGCCATACGGCTGAGCAGCGCCAGGCGTTCGCCAACGCCGCCCTGGTGCAGAACGCCCTCCGCTCCCCCGCCACCCAGGTGAATCAGCTGATCGAGTCGGTCGACACGCTGCCGGGGTCCCGGTCCGTGCTGCGCACTGGCGGCCAGTGGTACGCCACCTCGATCTCGGTCGGCCAGAGCGCCATCCCGGCCGGCGTGCGGGCGCTGGTCCTGTCGGGCACACCGGCGTCCCAGCGGTTCACCCTGGCCGGAACCCCCCAGGAGGTCATCGGGGTGCCCCTGCCGGCCGTGCACGCCGCCTATTTCGAAGTCTTCTCGCTCGACGAGTTGGCCGGGACCCTGCGGACGCTGGCCGTGGCGCTGGCCGCCGCCGCGCTGGTAACCACCGTCGCCGGCGCCGCCGTGGGCCGGTGGGCCGCCTCGCGGGCCCTCCGACCCCTGGCTGGACTGACCGATGCCGCGGTGGCCATCGCCGGAGGACAGCTCGACACCCGGGTCGAGTCCGGGGACGATGCCGACCTCGAGGAGCTGGCAGCCGCGTTCAACCGCATGACCGCGAATCTCCAGGACAGGATCGAGCGCGAGGCCCGGTTCACCTCAGACGTGAGCCACGAGTTGCGGTCGCCGCTGACGACGATGACCGCAACCGTCTCCGTGCTGGAGCGCCACAGGAGCCAGCTCGCACCGCGGGCCCGGAGCGCCCTCGACCTGCTGGACGGGGACCTCCGGCGCTTCACACGGATGGTGGACGACCTACTGGAGATCTCGCGCTTCGACGCCGGGTCCGCCGAGCTCTCGCTCGACGAGGTCGACCCCGGCGAGCTCGTCCGCCGGGCTGTGGCCGCGTCCGCACCGGTCGATGACGACGGGGTCCGGGGTCCGGTCACCTTCCCCGTGGACGTGGGACCGGGGGTGGAGGGCCTGCGGCTGCAGGTCGACAAGCGGCGGTTCGAGCGGGTCATGGCCAACCTGGTCGAGAACGCCGCCCTGTACGCCGGCGGGGTCACCCGGGTGCTCGTCGAGCGCCAGCCACCGCTCGTGACGTACGCGCCCTTCCCGCCGACCGCGATCCGGGTCGTCGTGGAAGACCACGGACCCGGGATCCCCGAGACCGAGCGCGACCACCTGTTCGAGCGCTTCTACCGGGGTGGACGGGCCGGCCAGCGGGCTTCGGGCCAGGGCACCGGCCTCGGTCTGTCGTTGGTGGCCGAGCACGTCCGACTACACGGCGGACGGGTGTGGAGCGAGGACGCACCGGGCCGGGGGACCCGCTTCGTCGTGGAGCTCCCGCTGCATCCGGATGGTGTCGAGGACGACGAGCCGGCGGACGGGGGGTCGTCGTGACGGAGGCACGACGCGGTCGGCCTGGCCCCGGTGCCGCCCGCGTCACCCTGCTGCTGGGTACGGTCGTCCTGGGCGCGGCGGCGTGCGGGATCCCGACGGCGGGGTCCCCGACGCCCATCGCCCGGTCGGATGTCCCGTACCACCTGCTCGACCCGCAGACCACGACCACCACGGTGCCCGGCGCCACGCCTGCCGTGGGCGTGGCCGAGCTGATCTACCTGGTGGCCCCCGACGGCCACCTGGTGGCCGCCACCCGCGAGGTCGCCGTGCCGGCTTCGCTCACCCAGGTACTGGGGGCGCTCCTCGCCGGCCCGACGGCGACCGAGTCGGCCTCGGGCATCCAGTCGTACCTGGGCGACACCGGCGTCCAGGTCACGATCGCACCGGCAAGCGGCGTGGCCACCGTCCACTTCGCCGCCGACCCGATCCAGGTGGTCGGGCCCGACCAGACCCTGGCCATCGCCCAGGTGGTGTACACCGTCACCGAACAGCCAGGCATCGCCGGCGTGATCTTCGAGATCGGCGGCAAGCCGATCGAGGTCCCGACCGCCGCCGGGGCCCAGGTGCCGGGTCCAGTGGGCCGGAGCGACGACGCGCCCCAGGCGCCGCTCCCCTGAGCCATCCCCGCCGAAGTGGTGCCGGCGCCGGCGCCGACGGTCCCGCTCGGTTCAGGCGGCCGCTGCCCAGGGCACTCGCGGGGCGTCGGTCCACAGGTGCTCGAGGTCGTAGTAGGCGCGGGCCTCGTCCATGAACACGTGCACGAGGAAGTCGCCGTAGTCCATGAGCACCCAGTAGGCGTCGTCCTTACCTTCGACCGCGATCGGTGACCGACCGCTGATCTGCTTCACCTGACGCTCCACCTCGTCGACGATCGTCTTGACCTGACGGGAGTTCCGTCCATTAGTGACGACGAAGGCCTCGGTCACCCCCAGGAGGTCGCCCATGGCGAGGATGACCGTCTCCTCCCCCGACTTCGCGTCGGCGGCACGGGCGGCCACGAGGCAGTCGTCGGGGACATCGGGCACGGCGGACCGTGCGGCCGTGGTGGGCTCGGTGGTTGTCAAGGGTTGCCTCCTTCTGGCGCCGGGGCGCCACGGAACGGGACGGACGCCGACACGACGCTGTCGACGACGGTTGCCGGGTGTGGGACGAGATCGGTCGGGCCGACGACCGACCCGAGCGGGGCCGCAGCCGAGAGCGCGGCTGGCGGAGCCACCGGGCGGTACCGGGCGAGACTGACCGCCACAATCGTAAGGCCCAAGCACAGCGCGACAATCGCAGCGCACAGCCAGGCGGTACGGCGACGCCGTCGTCGTGCCTCGCGGAGTTCCTGGCGGCTCTCGGCGGCAACGGGCGAGTCGGTCGTGCCGGGCCCATCGGCGGTGCCCCCTGCGACAACGGCGGGCGGGTGCCCAGGGGCATCAGGAGCCGCCTGGGCCTCGGACGGGTCGGGCGTGGCAGGGACCTGCGGCGGCGGTGGGGTGTCGGACTCGGTGGGGGTCAGCCGCACAGTCATCTCCCCGTAGCGTACAGACCGCGCTCGGTCAGGAAACGGATGACGGCCTCGGGCACCGCGTCCTCCACCGGGTCGCCGGCCTCGAGCCGGGCCCGCAGGTCCGTGCTCGACACGTCCACTGGATCGACCGCCACGTGGACGGACCTCCACCCGGGGGGCGGTTCGACGGCCGGCGCTCCCGGCCGGTCGACCACGGCCAGGGTCACCAGGTCCCGCAGCGCCTCGTGTTCGCGCCACGTGTCGAGCGCGGCGACCACGTCGGCGCCGACCACTACCACGACTTCGGCACCGGGCTCGTCGGCCAGCAGCTGGCGGACGGTGTCGACCGTGTACGACGGCCCGCCCCGGTCGAGCTCGATCCGCGAGGGCTCGAGGCCTGGCCGGTCGGCGAGGGCGGCGGCGGTCATGGCATAGCGGTCCTCGGCCGGGGTCACCGGGCGGTCCTGCTTCTGCCACGGCCGGTTGGCCACCACCACGAGCATGCGGTCGAGCCCGAGATCCCGGCGCACGGCCTCGGCGACCTCGACATGCCCCCGGTGGATCGGGTCGAAGGTGCCGCCGAATACCCCGATGCGGGGACCGGTGGGCGTGCCGTCGGGCCGGGTGTGCATCACCTCAGGTGCCGGCGAGCGCCGCCACCACCGGGGCGAAGTCCTCCATCTCCGCCTCGTGGACCACCACGTAGGAGAACCCGAAGCGTTCGCGGCGCTCGACCAGCCGCTCGATGATCTGCTCGACGGTGCCGATCAGCGCGATGGGTGAGCCGTCGACCTGTTCGGACGTGACGCCCATCATCTGGGCGAGCCGCTCGGTGGCCTCATCGCGATCGGGCACGATCTGCACCAGGAAGGTGAGGACCTGTAGTTCGAGGTCGGCGAACCGGTCTCCGGCCGCCTCACGGATCCAGGCGATGCGCTGGTCGTAGTACTCGGCGGTCGTCGTCTCGAGCACCTCGGGTCCAACGTAGCCGGCCGCCAGACTGGGGTTCACCCCGACGATGTCCGCCTCGCGGGCGGCGATCCCGAGCACCCGCCGGCCGCCGCCGCCGATGATGATCGGCGGATGGGGCCTCCGGTGAGGCAGGGGTGCGCCGGTCGCGCCGTTGATCGTGTAGTGCTCGCCGGCGAACGTGCACGACCCCGTCGACCAGAGCGACTTCATGATCGCCAGACTCTCGGCCATGCGGCCGATCCGCACGCCGGGCGGGTCGCTCGGGATGCCGGACTGCTGGTAGTCCGTCGTCATCCACCCGGCGCCCAGCCCGAATTCGACCCGTCCCTCGGACAGGAGGTCGAGGGTGGCGACCTCCTTGGCCAGCACGATGGGGTGCCGGTAGTCGTTGCCGAACACCAGCGAGCCGACCTTCAGTCCGGTGGTCGCCTCGGCGGCCACGGTCAGCGCCACCAGGGGCCCGAGCTGGTCCTCGAAGTGGTCGGGGATGAACAGGCTGGAGTATCCGAGCCCTTCGACGGCGCGGGCGAGGTCCCGCCAGGCCTGGCCGGAGGAGGCATTGGACAGCTGGACGCCGAAGCGGAAGGGAGCCATTGGAGCGAGCCTAGAGCCGGAGGCCTTACGCTGTGGAGGTGGCACCGCCGACCCCCGCTCCTGAGACCACCACACCCTGGACCCCGGATTCGTGGCGCTCGCGCCCCGCTGCACAGCAGCCGACCTGGCCAGACGAAGCCGCCCTCAAGCAGGTGCACGCCAAGCTGAGCAGCCTGCCGCCCCTGGTCTTCGCCGGCGAGGCCCGCAATCTCACCGCTGCGCTCGGGCAGGCGGCCGATGGTCAGGCCTTCGTGCTCCAGGCCGGCGACTGCGCCGAGTCGTTCTCGGAGTTCACTGCCGACGGCATCCGCGACAAGCTCAAGGTCATCCTCCAGATGGCCGTCGTCCTCACCTACGGGGCCGGGCTGCCGGTTGTCAAGGTGGGCCGGATCGCCGGCCAGTTCGCCAAGCCCCGCAGCTCCCCGACGGAGCAGGTCGGTGGCCAGGTCCTCGACTCGTTCCGGGGTCACATGGTCAACGACGACGTGCCTGAGCGCGGCGCCCGGATCCCCGACCCCGCCCGGCTGGTCACCGCCTACGAGCAGTCGGTGGCGACGCTGAACCTCCTGCGGGCCTTCACCAAGGGCGGCTTCGCCGACCTGAGCCAGATCCACGCCTGGAACCAGCAGTTCGTGGCCTCGTCGACCGAGGGACAGCGCTTCGAGGACATCGCCCAGGGGATCGACGCCGCGCTCCGGTTCATGGATGCCTGCGGCATCAATCTGACCGCTGAAGACACGCTCCACCAGGTCGACTTCTGGACCAGTCACGAGGCCCTCATCCTCGACTACGAGGAGGCGCTGACCAGACGGGACTCCCTCACCGGTGACTGGTACGACTGCTCGGCACACATGCTGTGGGTCGGCGAGCGCACCCGCCAGCTCGACGGTGCCCATGTCGACTTCCTGTCGGGCATCCACAACCCGGTGGCCTCGAAGATCGGCCCCTCGGCGACGGACGACGACGTGATCGCCCTGTGCGAGCGGCTGAACCCCGGGCGGGTCCCGGGCCGGCTGACACTCATCGGCCGGTTCGGTGTCGGGGCCATCGACGACCACTTGCCGCGGCTCCTGCGGGCCGTCGAGGCCGAGGGCCATCCGGTCGTGTGGATGTGTGACCCGATGCACGGCAACACGTTCACGGCCGAGGGCGGGCAGAAGACCCGGGCGTTCGACGACATCATCGGCGAGCTGCAGAGCTTCTTCCGGATCCACCGGGAGATCGGCACGTGGCCGGGCGGGGTCCACGTCGAGCTGACCGGGGACGACGTGACGGAGTGCCTGGGTGGTGTCGAGGACATCGTCGAGGGCCAACTGGGCCAGCGCTACACCACCACGTGCGACCCCCGGCTGAACGGACGCCAGGCGCTCGACCTGGCATTCCGCATCGCCGAGCTGCTCCGGAACTGAGCCCGCCCGGGCCGAATCGGGGCGGGCACACCGAGGAATCGCAGGTCGGAAGGGGGTCGTTGCTTCCCTGCCACTGTGCCTCCACAATGGTCCCTGCCCCAGGGCCGGCCCCACGCGGGTCGGCGGCACCTCCGCCGGCCCGTCGTCGGCGACACACCTCGACCATCGGAGCCACCCTGCCCATGCCGCACACCCACTCCCCTTCCGTGCACGCCCCCGACCCTCGGGAGCGACGGGTGCGAGGCTCGGTGGGGTTCGCCGCCGCTGCGGCGCTGGTCGTGCTGGCGACGCTCGGCGCGTCGACCGGGGCGGGGGCGGACACCCCGACGACGTCTGCCACGACGGCCACGACGGCCACGGGCGCCGGGTCGGCCACATCGACCACCACGTCCGCGACCACGCCGACCACGTCACCGACGGCGGTCTCCACCCCTCATGCACTCCAGCCTGCGGTCACCACGGTGTCGGCCTACTGGGTCGTGGCGAGCGACGGTGGTGTGTTCTCGTTCGGAGGGACCCCCTTCTACGGGTCGACCGGCAACATCCGGCTCAACAAGCCGGTGGTAGCCATGGCGGCCACCTCGCCAACCGACTCGGGCGGGTACCGCCTCGTCGCTTCGGACGGCGGGATCTTCGCCTACGGCGACGCCGGGTTCTACGGGTCGACGGGCAGCATGCAGCTCAATCAGCCGATCGTCGGCATGGGCACCACCAGCGACGGCGGCGGGTACTGGTTGGTGGCGGCCGACGGCGGCGTGTTCACGTTCGGCGACGCCAGCTTCTTCGGATCCACCGGCAACATGCACCTCAACAAGCCGATCGTCGGCATGTCCACCACCAGCGACGGCGGCGGGTACTGGCTGGTCGCCTCGGACGGCGGGATCTTCGCCTTCGGCGACGCCGCCTTCTACGGGTCGACGGGGAACCTGTCCCTGCAGAAGCCCGTCGTGGGCATGGCGCCCACCTCCGACCACCGGGGGTACTGGATGGTGGCCTCGGACGGCGGGATCTTCGCCTTCGGGGACGCACCGTTCTACGGATCGCTGGGCAACGTCCCCCAGAGCCGGCCGATCGTGTCGATGACGGCCACCGCCGACGGCGGGGGCTACTGGTTCACGAACAACAACGGAGCGGTCACCGCCTTCGGCGACGCCACCTACTGGGGATCCGCGCCCAGGTCCTCACGCTGCCCGCGGTCGGGATGGCCCAGGGGACCGGGAACGGCTCGATCACCGGGTCGTCGTATCCGTCGGGCAGCTACGGGTACGACATCTCGAAGTACCAGTGCCCATCTGCTGGAGGAACACTGCCCCCGTCGCCACACACCATCGGTATCGTCCAGGTCGAGGAGCCGGGCTACGCCGTCAATCCGTGCCTCGCCCAGCAGGCGGCGTGGGCCGGCGGCGGCCTCAATCTGTACGTCTACCTGAACTACGGGCTCAGCGCCTCGAGTGGGGATGCCTGGTGCGCGACGTCCGCGTCGCCGTCGACGTGCAACTACGGGTTCAACGCCGCGGTGCAGGCGTACAACGACGCGAAGGCGGCCGGGGTCTACACGTCGGTGGCGTGGTGGCTCGACGTGGAGGACTCGTCCTTCAACGGGAACCAGGCCGGGAGCGCGGCGCTCGTCCAGGGCGCCATCGACGGTCTTCACTACGCCGGGATCAACAGCGTGGGCATCTACGCCAGCCCGGGCAACTGGAAGAACTTGGTCGGGAACTACCAGCCCGCCGTCCCCTACTGGGCGGCTGACTGGGGACCGCTCCCGTGGGTCACGTGCGGCAGCGTGCAGTCGAAGTACTCGGGCCTTCCCACGGGCCCGGTGCAGATCGTGCAGTACAGCAGCCCCTCGGCGCAGCTCACGCTCGGCGGGCTGGACTCGGCACACTACGACAACGACTACGCCTGTTGATCCGCGGTCGGGTGAACGGGTCCGGCCGGCTCAGTGCCGGTTGGCGCCCCACGCTACGTAGGTCACGCCGGCACTGACGCCTCCGGTCGGCCCGAACCTCTCGCCCACCGGCACATCTTCGGGTTGGACCATCGTCAGGAGGACCTTCGGGACCGGCGCCAGCGCACCGATCACCACCTGCACACAATCCACGGTCGGAGCGCACGGCGCGACGTTCGACCGGATGGAAGCACCTGGTCGGCCGCGGACCTCCGCGGAGCGGGGACGTCCCGGCACCGTGGATGCCGGTGCGGCGGCCACCTGACGGTGGACGAACGACCGTCGCCACCCTCGCATCCCGTCGTCCCGGCGCCGGCCGCCAGACACCGGTAGTGTTCCGGTCCGAGCGAAGTTCGTTCCGATGGCGGATGTCGAGCCGTCGCCGTAGTGGCCTGTCCGGCGGACATGCTTCAGTGGCCCCCGGGCGGCCAGTTGGGGGAAGACCATGTATCGCAAATTGCTCGGGATCAGTGCCGTCTTCGCACTGCTCATGACCACCGTGACCATCGTCGGCGAGGGGGTCAGCGGCGCCGCGGCACCAAGCGCCACCGGCACTGTGTCCTGCAAGATCACCGGGACCGGCGGGTTCGGACCGAAGCTGACTGCGGCGGGCGTCAACACCACCGCGGTCAAGTTCCACTTCAAGGGCGCGTCACCGACCTCTGGCGGGTGCACCTCGAGTGCAGGCGTCCCGAATTCGGCAGGCTTCCTGACGCCGGTCGTCATCAACACTGTGGTCGTCAAGGGGGTCGGCTACCTGTCCGGGCCGGCCAACGCCAATTCGTGCGCGGTCTTCTCGACGGCGGACGCCGCAGGCGTGGTGAAGGTGAGGTTCTTCTGGGGAGCGGTCCCGGCGATCGCGCCGACCATCATCACCTACTCGGCCGGCTTGCCGTTGGTGTCCGGATCGCCCACCGACGTCATCACCCTGCCTTCGGGTGCAACGATGACGGCCACGGGTTCGTTCTCCACGCCCGGAACCGGCACGGTCTCGCTGCTCACCAACATCGTGTCGGCCTGCTCGGCGACATGGGGGCCCTACCCGACGTTCACCTTCGGGATCGGCTCCAACGTGGTGCTGCCCTGACGGGTCGATCCGCGAGGTGAACTGCCACCGGTCACGGCCGTCCCCTGGGCGGTCGTGACCGGTGGCAGCCGTTTCCCGGGGCGGACATCCCGATCCCGGGTGAGGTGTCGTCAGACGCCCGCCGAGCCTGTGCCCGGAATCGGGAGCGCGGCGACCGCGAAGAGGTGGTCCCGTGCCACGCACCAGGCGGCGTGGGTCCGGACGATCGGAATGGACGTGCGCTCGCGGATTCCGGCGAGCCGGTCGTAGGAGAGGTCCGAAACCGCGTCGTTGCGCCGCTCGCCGTCCATCGCCGCGAACTCCGGGCTGGCCGCGATCCGCCGGATGTCGTCCTCGATCGCACTGAGCTCGGGCTCGTCGGATGCCAGCTCGGCGAAGGCCATCGCCAGGGGCGCCGGCAGCCGGGCGACCTCGCCGAGCACCCGGACCCGGTCGAACCATGCCAGCTGCGCCTCCGGGATCGGCGCGAACGGCCGCCCGGTGGCTGCGGCTACGAGCAACCTGTTGGCCCGGCAGCCCACCAGGTCCTCCTCGGCCCATCCACCGGAGCGGATGGTTGCCGCCGCACGTCGGAGCTCCTTGACGTGTCGGCCGGCGGCCCGCGCCAGCTCACCGACCGCCCTGGGATCGTCCCGACCCGCCGAAGCCAGCTCGACGGCCAACGAGCGCAGTGCGGACGATCGCGCCGTGTGCCAGACGACTTTGGGATCCGGTTCGTCGAGCTCCTGGTCCCCGAGCGAGTTCACGAGGGCGACGACGCCGATGGCACCGAGCGCCTTGGTGACCGGGCCGGGCCGCTTCCGCCATCTGAGCTCGAAGTCCGCCATCGGCTGAGTCTGTCACCGATGGCGACGCGTCCGAGTGCCGTCCGGACACAAGGACACTCAGCCGATCCGCCTGCCGGTCCCTACGCCCATCCACGAACGGCCCGATGCGGTCAGGCCCTCGGCACTGCCCCCCACGCCCGTCGAGCCCAGATGGTGGGCCCCGTCGTTGTAGCCGATCAGCTTCCACCGGCCACCATCCACCTCCCAGGTGGTCAACGACGCGTGCATGGTCTTGAGCTGCATGCGTGCCCCGTCGAGTCCGCCCACCACCGGCGTCTTGGCCAGCAGCGAGGCCTCGACCACCCCGGCGTGGCACGCCACCACCACCAACCCGCCCGGATGCCGGGCCGCCACGGCGTCGAGCGCGTCGGCCACCCGGTTGACGAAGCCGGTCCAGCTCTCGCCGCCGGGGGCGATGGGTTGGCCAGGGTCGGTGTCCCAATCCGGATTGCCGAACCGCTCGCTGAACGCCGACCAGTCGAGGCCGTCGGCCTCACCGGGATGCAGTTCGCAGAACCCGCACTCCTCGACGACCCGTGGCAGGTCGCCCTCCGTGCTTCGGTCGCCGACGGGCGCGAGCGCCGGGGCGAGGATTGTCGCTGTTTCGACCGCCCGGGGCAGGATGCTTGCGTACAGGGCGTCGGCGCCGGCCAGTTCGCCGGTCTCGACCAGCCGGTCCCGCAGCACGGCCACCTGGGCCCGGCCCCGGTCGGTCAGGCCTGTGCAGCCGATCGGACCACCGCACACGCCCGACACGTTGCAGGCGGCCTCGCCGTGGCGGACGAGCACGAGGGTGGTGGCCGTCGGGGAGGTCCCCCCCATGGTACGGATGCCGGGCGGCGGTGCCTCGGGCGAGGGGCCCTCGGGTGCCCCAGTCCCCGCCCCGGTCAGTGCGTCGAACCCCGTGCCCCCTTCCCCGGCGGGGCCGCTCACGCCAGCTCCCCGACGAATCGCTCGAGCTGGCGCAGGGTGCGGCACTCGACGACATCGTCGCAGTGGTTGGCGTACTCACCGACGATGGAGTCGCCCGAGTCCCAGTAGGCGCGGGGCTCGGGGTTCAACCAGTACACGTGGCGCGCCCTGGACCGGATCTCCTTGACGACCCACGACCCCGAGGCGTGGTAGTTGTTCCGGGCATCGCCCAGCAGGAGCACACTGGTGCGGGGCGTGATCTCCTCGCCCCACCGCTCCCAGAACACGGTGAGGGCGTGCCCGTAGTCGGAGTGCCCGTCCACCCAGACCACGTCGGCCTCGGTGTTGATCCGGTGCACCGCCTCGGTCGGGTCGTCGACGCCCTCGAAGAAGCTGGTCACCTCGTCGATACCGTCGATGAACACGAAGCTCCGGACCTTGGAGAACTGCGAGCTGATGGCGTGCACCAGGTGGAGGGTGAACCGGGCAAAGCTGGCGACCGACCCCGAGATGTCGGCGATCACGATGATCTCGGGCTTCGATGGTCGCGGGTAGCGGAACCGGGGTTCGACCGGCACGCCGCCCGTCGACAGCGAATGGCGGACCGTGGACCGGAAGTCGAGCGGGCCCTTGCGGCCGTGGCGGCGCTTGCGGGCCAGTCGCACGGCCAGCTTCCGCGACAGGGGGGCCAGCGACTTGCGCAGTGCCACCAGCTCGTCACGGGTGGCGTGCATCACATCGATGTCCTCGGGGAGCGGCTTGCGGATGGATTTGGCCAGCGCCTCGCTTCCCCGGTCGGCCACCAGGCGCCGTCGGATCTCACTCTCGATCTCCTTGCGGAGCTGGTCGATCCGGGCCTGGTACTCGTCGCGAAGCAGGCGCTCCTCGAGCGGGGTGAGGGTCACGTCCGGGCCGCGGTGGTCCTCCACTGCGTTCTCTGCCGAGGTGACCCGTCGGGCCTCGTCGACCAGCCGCTCCATCACCTTCTCGAGGTCGAGGTTCCGCAAGGTCCGGTAGAGGTAGTAGGTGCCGCCGACGGGCCGACCAGCCTCCATGCCTCCGTAGCGGCTGACGGCCTGGCGGGCCACCGCCTGGATCATCGAGCTGTTGGCGCCGAGCAGTGCCTTGTAGAGCATGTCGGCCAGCTCCTCGGGGGTCATCCCCTCGCCCCCGCCGCCACCCCGGCCCTTGCCCCGCCGCCCGCCCTGGCCCGGCTGGCCCGACCCTTCGTCGTCGGACTCGAGCTCGGAAGCAGCCTCGTCGTCGTCGCCGGCGATCGAGTACCCGGGGCCGCGCAGGCTGAAGTAGATCTCGAAGGCCGTCTCGTAGGCGGGCCAGTGGGTCGACGACTTCACCAGGCTGGCGCCCAGCGTGTACTTGATGGCTTCGCGGTCCTCGAGGGGCACGTGCTTGAGCGTCTCGGCGGCGTCGAGGTGCTCCGACAACGACACCGGGATGCCGGCGGCGCGAAGCTCGGCCACGAAGCCGGTCAGGAGGTCCAGCACGGTTGCCCCGACTCAGCCCGATGTGTCCAGGCCGGCCAGCTCCTTGGACGCCCGGTCGATGTCGGAGCGGTACTTGAGGAGGATGTGCAGCGTGTCCTTGGCCTGCTCGGCATCGATGGACTCGACCCCCAGCACCACCAGCGTCCGGGCCCAGTCGAGGGTTTCGGACACCGACGGGGCCTTCTTCAGGTCGAGGGTGCGGATCGAGCGCACGATCCGGGCGACCTGGTCGGCCAGGGCCTGGCTGATGCCGGGCACGCGGGTCTCGATGATGGCCCGCTCGCGCTCCATCTGCGGGTAGTCGATGTGCAGGTAGAGGCACCGGCGCTTCAGGGCCTCGGACAGCTCGCGGGTGTTGTTCGAGGTGAGGAACACCAGCGGGATCTGGCGGGCCCGGACGGTGCCCAGCTCGGGGATCGACACCTGGTACTCGGAGAGGATCTCGAGGAGCAGGGCCTCGGTCTCGAGTTCCACCCGGTCGACCTCGTCGATGAGCAGCACCACCGGCTCGGTCGACTTGATCGCCTCGAGCAGCGGGCGGGTGAGTAGGAACTCCTCGCTGAAGATGTCCTCCTCCAGCTGCTCCCAGGACTGGCCCGAGTCGGCCTGGATCCGCAGGAGCTGCTTCTTGTAGTTCCACTCGTAGAGGGCCTTGGACTCGTCGAGCCCCTCGTAGCACTGGAGCCGGATCAGGCGGCTTCCGGTCAGGCGGGCCACCGACTTGGCCAGCTCGGTCTTGCCGGTTCCCGCCGGGCCCTCGACCAGCACCGGCTTGGCCAGCCGGTCGGCCAGGTAGACGACGCCGGAGATGCCCTCGTCGGCCAGGTAGTCCACCCCGGCGAGTCCGGTGCGCACAGCATCGATCGAGTCGAACCGCGGCGGCCCCGCCTCGGGGAACCCGGAGCTGATCTCGTCGGCACGGGAGGCTCCGGGTGCCGGGGCCGTGTCGGACTGGTCACTGCTCATGTACGCACCTGGCCTGTTCCTGTGACGACGAATCGGATGGAGGTGAGCTCGCGTAGGCCCATGGGGCCTCGGGCGTGCAGCTTCTGGGTGGAGATCCCGATCTCGGCCCCGAGCCCGAGTTCGGCCCCGTCGACGAAGCGGGTGGAGGCGTTGACAACCACGGCGGCGGCGTCGATCTCGGTGGTGAACCGGCCCGCCGCACCGATGTCGCGGGTGACGATGGCCTCCGAGTGACCCGAGCCGTACCGGGTGATGTGGTCGATGGCGGCATCGAGGTCGTCGACCGTGGCCACGCTCAGCGTGAGACCCAGGAACTCGGTGGCGAAGTCCCCCTCGGTGGCGGCCCCGATGTCGGGGAGCACGGCCCGGGTGGCCTCGTCGCCCAGCAGGGTGACACCGTCGAGCGCGGCGGCGATCCGGGGTAGGAAGTCCGCCGCCACGTCCCGGTGTACGACCAGGGACTCGGCCGCGTTGCACACACCGGGCCGCTGGGTCTTGGCGTTCACCACGATCGATTCGGCCATGTCGAGGTCGGCGGCGGCATCGACGTACACGTGGCAGTTCCCGATGCCGTCGACCACGTAGGGCACGGTGGCGTGCTCCTCGATCGAGGCGACCAACGAGGCGCCGCCCCGGGGGATGAGGCAGTCGATGATGCCGGTTAGCTGCATGAACGCGACGGCGCCCTCACGAGTGGTGTCGGCCACCAGGCCGACTGCGTCGGGGGGAAGCCCGGCCTTGGCCAGTCCGTCGCGCAAAGCGGCGGCCACCACCTGGTTGGTCGTGATGGCGCTGGACGACCCGCGCAGCAGCACGGCGTTGCCCGACTTCAGGCAGAGCCCGGCGGCGTCGCTGGTGACGTTCGGGCGGTTCTCGTAGATGATGCCGATGACGCCCAGGGGGATCCGCACCCGTTCCACGCGCAGGCCGTTGGGCCGGACCCAGCCCTCGACCACCTCGCCCACCGGGTCGGGCAGGGCAGCCACGTCCCGCAGGCCGGCCGCCATCCGGGCGACGCGGCCGGCATCGAGCCGGAGCCGGTCGAGCGACGTGGCGTCCGCGCCGGCGTCGGCGGCGAGGGCGACATCGGTGGCGTTGGCATCGAGGATCGCGCCCGCCCGCTCCTCGATCAGGTCGGCGGCGATCCGGAGGGCGTCGTCCCGGGTGGCCGACGAAGAGCGCGCCACGACCCGGCCGGCGACCATGGCCGCCCGACCGAGCTCGACCAACGCGGAGGACAGGCTGTTCGGCACCGGGCCAGCGTACTTGCCGCATCCGAGGGGTCGGTGCCGACGCCGTGCCGCCGCGAGATCCCTCGGTCCGGCAGGTGGCCCGGGTACCATCACGCCGTGCGGGCCGTGGCGCCCGCCCACGCAACCAGGAGGATCGCGCATGTCCACTATGGAGCCCCCGTCCCCTGACGACCCGGCGGCCGTCGACGCCGCAGCCGGTGTCGTCCACCGAGTCCTCGGGACGGTCATGCCGGTCCTGCAGGTCGATCTCGACCCCGGCCAGTCCGTGGTGTCCCCCGGTGGCGAGGTGTCGTGGATGTCCTCGACGATCGAGATGGCCACCTCCACCCAGGGCGCTGGATCCAAGGGCGTCATGGGCGCACTCAAGCGGACGGTGTCCGGCGGCGGGCTCTTCGTCACCCGCTACGAGGCCAACGGCGGACCGGGCACGGTGTCGTTCGCGGCGAAGATGCCCGGGGAGATCCGCCCGGTGGCCATCTCCTCGGACCGAGAGTACCTGGTCCACCGGCACGGCTTCCTGGCCGCCACCTCGGACGTGAACATCTCCGTCGGCTTCCAGCAGAAGCTCGGCGCCGGGATCTTCGGCGGCAGCGGCTTCATCCTCCAGCGGGTCACCGGCCGGGGCACGGCGTGGATCGAGCTGTCGGGCGAGCTGATCGAGTACCACCTGGCCCCCGGCGAGAACCTCCGGGTGATCCCCGGCCACGTCGGCCTGTTCGACGCCAGCATGAGCTTCGAGATCACCATGGTCAAGGGAATCAAGAACTTGCTGTTCGGTGCCGAGACGCTCTTCCTGGCCTCACTCACCGGCCCCGGAATGGTGTGGCTCCAGACGATGCCCATCTCCCAGCTGGCCCACTCGCTCGCCCCGTACCTACCCCAACAGGAGGGCTCGAACTCGGGTTCCGCGGGTTCCATCATCGGCGGGTTGCTCAAGAACTAGCAGTCCAGGCCCCACGGCTCGGGGCGCAGGTGTGCCACCTTCGTGGAACGCCCGTGCGACGACACCCCCCTGCGACGGCGACCGCGCACCGGTGCCTGAAGCCTCCGTCTCGGCAGCCGACATCGGTCGTGCCCATCGGCACTGGGAGGTGCCTCGATGTTCCGACAGGTGGTCGTCTGAGGATGGGCCGAAGGCGTGCCACCGGAGGCCAAGCAGGCATTTCGTGACGCAGTGGATCGGCTGTGGGACATACCGGGACTTCTCGCCATGACGTGTGGCGACGACGCCGGCCACTTCGACGACAACTTCGGCTTCGTCGTGGTGGCGGACTTCGCCAACTTCGAGTCCGCGCGCCGCCACGGTGCGCACCCCGTGCGCCAGGCGTACGTCCGCGATCACGCGACCAGGGACAACGGACAACGGATCGTCGTGCAGCACGGCTGGACTCCGGCAATCGACTGATCGCACGGCAACTGGGATGCAGCGCGGTCCCTCCACCCAGACCTGGGTCTCGTTCTCGTCCTGCATGGGTCGACGTCCCGGGTTCCGGTCGACAGATCCGCGTGGTACGAGCGGGCCAGCCAATCCATGACTACTGTCCTCGGGAGGGGGCCACAACCCAGGGAGATTTCTATGGCGTATGTCATCACCCACTTCTTCGAAGGTGGCACTGCCGAGCAGTACGAGGTCGTCGTCGGCGCCGCACATCCGGCCGGGGCTCTTCCGGCCGGCCAGACGTACCACGTGGCCGGCCCTACCGAGGGCGGCTGGCTGGTCGTGGCCGTCTGGAACTCGAAGGACGCCTACGAGCGGTTCCTGAACGAGACGCTCATGCCCACACTCGCCGGCGTTTCGGGTGGCTTCTCCGGTCCTCCTCAGGAACGGACAGCGGAAATCTCGAATCTCGTAACCGCCTGATTCCCATCGACGATCTGGCACCGGTGCCCGCCCTCCCGGGCACCGGGCAGGACAGGTCGCTGCGGGCCAGATTCCAGCGCGCTCGGTTCTTCGCCGTGGCATGCCTGGCTGTTCGGTGAGACCTCACCGGTGCGTAGGATGGTAGTGCTTGGTCCGTCGAGCGACGGTTCCGCCACCTGGGCTCCGGACCGAGCACCCTGGCCCCTCGAGGGGGGCTGGGGCATGGCCGTTGTTCCCGCCGTCGCGAAGCATGAACTCGAGGAGGAGCCCTTGCCTGCCGACCGGCAAAAGATCCACCACCAGGCGAGCCACGCCGTTTCCAACGTGACCACGTTTCTCGGATCGTTCACGGCGATCGCCGTTGCCGTACTCGTGGTCGCGATGTGGGCGATCGGGCTGCTCTTCGTCCGTGGCGGCCTGTTCAACTCCCGCTACCAGACGGTGATCATTTCGATCACGACCCTGATCACGTTCATGATGGTGTTCATCATCCAGTCCACCCAGAATCGAGAGAGCCGGGCCATGCAGACGAAGCTCGACGCACTTCTGATCGCGAAGCACGGCCTGGACGAAGCGGAACTCCTCGGACTGGAGGACAAGCCCGACGCGACCATCAAGGATGTCCAATCCGACGTCCACCAGGCTGAACGGAAGGAATCGGAGGAGCGGAACCGCCTTGTGGTCAGTGCGAACGTCGGGGTTCGACCGTCTGACCATCAGTCGGAAACCTGAGCACGGTTCAGGCTCCTCCGAATTCTCCACGTGCATCCGCCACGGATGCCACCTCGGGGCGGGCGGCAGTCGGTGTCGCCTAGCCGGGTCGGAGGGTTGCCTCGCTCAGGAACGTGACGACGCCCTCGGCAGGTGGCGGCCTACTTCTCGATGTAGGTCGTCAGCGGCGGCAGCACCCCGTGCCGCCCCATGGCCTCCCCCATCTCCGGAGGCGGTGAGGCAAGGGCCGCCATCACCGCCGCCGGGTCGTCCACGTCAGCGATGATGGCTACGGCCTTGCCTCCATCTTCTGCAACGAGGTCCACCGCGTTCAAACCGCCCATGGCGGCAATCTGTTCCGCTCGCTCGGTCTTGAAGCTCAGCCATTCCTCGACGTCGACGACGCCATGGGTGATCACCATCTTCGGCATCTGATCTCCTCCCACGAAGCGCCGCCTCGGGTGCGCCGCCGGAACCCCTGTCTAGCGCGATCGCTGGTACCTGTGCGTGGGCGGAGGAACGCCGGCAGCATGCCCCCTGCCGGCGGGCGAGGGTGACAGGCTGGCCGACGAGCTGCTGCGCCGGAAGGCCGACAACCTCCGGACGGCAACCGCCGGAATCGCCGTAACAACCGACATGTGCGTCGACCTGTCCCACTACGCGGCTTCGTCCCCACCCGAACAGGCCGCTGTCTGGGTTCGTCGATCTCACGCTGTCCGACGGGACCTGCGTGACCATCCTGGTCGACCTCTTCCGCCGTGTCTCTCAGGCCTTGGCGCAGACGGGTCATCCGACCGCCGACCGGCGGATCGATGAGCAACTCAGGCCTCACTGGCGGGCAGGAGGGCCGCCCCGTCCACAGACTCCTGCCGGTCGAGGTCGCACCCTTCGCTCCGCCCGGTCCTGATCCGCCCCGCGGCCAGCTAGCCGAGCACGACGAGATCGTCCCGGTGCACCACTTCGGATGCCACGTCCTCGGGCAGGTCCTCGGACCGTCGCCCTGCCCATCCGACCACGTCGTCGGCGGCGTGGCGGACCAGGCCCTTGGCGAAGACCACGCCGTCCGGCCCCACCAGCTCGACGGCGTCGTCGACCCCGAAGTCGCCGTGGACCGACACGATGCCGGCCGGCAGCAGCGACCTCCCCCGCTCGACCAGCGCCTGGCGCGCCCCGGCGTCCACGACGATCGACCCCGACGCACCGATGGCGAAGGCGATCCACAGCTTCCGTGCGGGGAGCACCACTTCACGGGGGCGGAACCGGGTCCCCACCCCGGGGGTGCCGGCCGCCACCGAGGCCAGCACACCGGGGCGGGCGGCGTCGGCGATGACCGCCTCGATCCCCGACCAGACGGCGATCTTGGCCGCCGCCAGCTTGGAGCCCATGCCCCCGCTGCCCACGGCCGTGCCGGGCCCGCCGGCGATCGACTCGAGCTCGTGGTCGATCTCGACGACCTCCTCGATGAGCGAGGCGTCGGCCTCGTGCCGGGGGTCACCGGTCAGCAGGCCGGCGGTGTCGGTCAGCAGCACCAGCAGTCCGGCCGACACAAGGTGGGCCACGAGGGCGGCAAGTCGGTCGTTGTCGCCGAAGCGGATCTCCTCGTCGGCCACGGCGTCGTTCTCGTTGACGACGGGCACCACTCCGAGCTCGAGCAGGCGACCCAGGGTCTGGCGGGCGTGCAGGTACTGGCTGCGGTGGACGAAGTCGAGGGGGGCCAGCAGGACCTGGCCGGCGGCCAGGCCGTGACGGCTGAGCGCGTCGCTCCACACCCGCATGAGCAGGTGCTGGCCGACGGCGGCGACCGCCTGAAGCGTGGCCAGGTCGGACGGGCGGGGGCGGCCCTCGGAGAGTGTCGTCCACCCCGCGGCGATGGCGCCCGAGGTCACCACCACCACCCGGTGCCCGGCGGCCCGGGCCTGGGCCACCTCGCCGGCCAGCTTGTCGATGGCATCGGTGTCCACCCGTCCGTCGGAGGTCGTGACCGACGACGACCCGATCTTGACCACCACGGTGCGGCTGCCGGCGGCGTCCGACATCAGCGGCTGCGGCGCCTGCTGGTGGGCTGGCCGGTGAACTCGGGCTGGTCCCGGTACCAGGTGAAGGACAGGTCGGCGATGTGCACGGTGTCGCCGTCGCGGACGCCGGCCTTGGCCAGTGCGCGGTCGATCCCCAGACGCCGCAGCCGGCCCTGGACATAGTCGGCGGCCTCGTCGGTGGTCACGTCGTTGAGGGCCACGGCCCGCTCGGCCACCTTGCCGATCACGGCGAACTCGTGCTCGCCCAGCCTCTCCACGGTGAACCCGTCGGGCAGCGGCCGGTGGATCACGATGGTGCCGTCGGCCTCGGGCTCGGCCGTCCGCGCCCCTTCGACCAGCGCGCCGAGCCTGCCCACCAACGCGGGGATCCCCTGCCCGGTGATCGACGAGATGACCAGGTCGGGGTGGAACGCCCTGTCCGCGTCACCGTCGACGCCGGTGTCGACCCGGTCGAACTTCTCGTCCGCAACCGGCGCGGGCAGATCCTCGGGGGCCACCATGTCGGCCTTCGAGCCCACCACCAGTCGGGGGCGGTCCAGCAACTCGGGCTGGTAGCGCCGGAGCTCGTCGACCAGGACCCGGTGCTGCTCGGCCGGGGGGACCCCGGTGACGGGATCGAGCTCGACCAGGATCACCAGCGCCCGGGCCCGGGTGATGTGACGCAGGAACTGGTGGCCGAGGCCCTTGCCCTCGGCCGCTCCCTCGACCAGCCCGGGGATGTCGGCGACCGTGTAGTTGGTCTCGTCGTCGGTGCGCACGACCCCGAGGTGCGGCTCCAGGGTGGTGAACGGGTAGTCGGCGATCTTGGGCCTGGCCGCCGAGATCCTCGAGATGAGGGTGGACTTGCCGACGTTGGGGTAGCCGACGAGCGCCACGTCGGCCACCAGGGCCAGCTCCAGGTCGTACCACTCCTCGTGGCCCTTCTCGCCCTGCTCGGCGAACGTGGGTGCCCGGCGGTTGTTGGACAGGAAACTGGCATTGCCACGTCCGCCACGCCCCCCCTCGCCGGCCAGCCAGCGGTCGCCCGGGTTGGCCAGGTCGGCCATCAGGGTGCCGTCGGCCCGTCGGGCCCGGGTGCCCACTGGGACGGGCACCTCGAGGTCCTTGCCCCGGGCGCCGTGCTTCTTCTTGCCGCCACCGTGGCCGCCGTTGTCGGCGCCACGGTGGGGATGGTCCCGGAAGGGCAGGAGGGAGGACTGGTTGGTGGTGGCGACCAGCCAGACGTTGCCGCCCCGGCCTCCGTCGCCTCCGTCGGGGCCGCCCTTGTCGACGTGGGCCTCCCGCCGCATGGCGACAGCGCCGGCCCCGCCGTCGCCCGCCTTCACATGGAGCTGTGCCTCGTCGACGAAGCCGGACATGGGGACGATCCTACCGATCGGGGGTCTGCGCCCCCGTAGGGGGACGTCGGGTGCGGGTGGCGCTCCTCGAGCCGGGGCGCCGCGTGGTGGGGGTGGTTCGGGTGCCGGGTGGGTCGGTCAGGCGTCGACCAGCACCGTGGCGCGCAGGCGGTCCATCGCCTCCACCACGCCCAGGGCCGCGGCAAGCTCGTCGTAGGAGCCGTACTCGAGTCGGAGCGAGGCGAGGAACTGCTCCATCGTCTCGGGGACGACGTGGAGGATGGCCGGGGCGTACTTCTCCACCTGGTCGGCCGCCTCGGGGTACTCGGCCTTCAGACGCTCGAGAAGGCGCCCCATGGCTGCCGCCGACAGTGCATAGTCCTCGACGATGGTCTCGTCGGGCACGCCCAGAAAGGCGAGCACCAGCGCCGACAGCACGCCGGTGCGGTCCTTGCCGGCGCTGCAGTGCATGACCGCGGGGAGCGCCTCACCCGAGGCCAGGACGTGGATGGCCTCGGTCAGCACCGGGCCGCCCTCCGAGACCATGGACCCGTACCGCTCGGCGACGTAGTCCGCCTCACGCCAGTCCGGTAGATCCTCGGTGGCCGGGAGCACGTCGGTGAGCGGCAGGCCCACGTAGCGGACCTGGACCTCGTCCACCGGGAAACTCCCCCGCTGGTCAGCCTCGTCGAGCGTCCGCAGGTCGATCACCGTCGTGAGCCCGAGGTCGACCAGCTGGGCACGGTCGGTCGCGGTCAGCTTGTTGAGGCCGTCGGCCCGGAAGAGCCGGCGCCACGCCAGCATCCGGCCGTCCCCGGTCCGGTAGCCCCCGAGGTCCCGGAAGTTGACGCAGCCCTCGAAGTCGAGGGTCCGGGAGGGCACGGGAGGACGGGACTCAGACAGCGGGGACGACGTCGACCAGCTTGCGGCCCTTGCGGCTCGCGAACTGGACGGTCCCGTCCGCCAGCGCGAACAGGGTGTCGTCCTTGCCCAGGCCCACGTTCAGGCCCGGGTGGAACTTGGTGCCGCGCTGGCGCACGATGATGGCGCCGGTGCGCACATCGGTGCCGCCGAAGACCTTCACGCCGAGGCGCTGGGCGTTCGAATCGCGCCCGTTCCTGGTGGAACCGCCACCCTTGGTCTTTGACATGTGAGGTGCTCCTTGTGGTGAGTCGTGGTCGGCCGCCCCGGCGCACTGCGCTCGGGTCGGTCAGTCGGTCGGGTGCTCAGCCGGCGGTGATACCGGTGATGGCGATGGTCGAGTACCGCTGGCGGTGGCCCCACCGGGTGCTCTGGTTCGACTTGTTCTTGTAGGTGTAGCCGCGGATCTTGGGACCGAGCTCCTCGCCCTTCACCGTCGCGGTGACCGTGGCGCCGACCAGCTGGGCCGGCGTGGCCAGGACGGTCTCGCCGTCGACGACGAGGACGGGCTCGAAGGTCACCTCGGTGCCGGGCTCCTCGCCCAGCAGTTCCACGCGGAGCTCCTGGCCCTCGGCCACTCGCTCCTGCTTGCCTCCGGTTCTGATGACTGCGTACATAGGGATGACAGCCTACAGGTCCGTGTCATCAAATACTATTCCCCGGCCCTCGCAGACCGAGCAGGTCGTCGACATCGACTCGATCAGGCCCTCGGACACCCGCTTCCGGGTCATCTCCACCAGGCCCAGCTCCGAAATGTCGAAGACCTGTGTGCGGGTCTTATCCCTGGCCAGAGCGGTGCGGAGCGCGGCCCCGACCTTGTCGCGGTTCTCCCGGATCTCCATGTCGATGAAGTCGATCACGATGATCCCGCCGATGTCGCGGAGCCGGAGTTGGCGGGCCACCTCGTCGGCCGCCTCCAGGTTGTTCCGGTAGACCGTCTCCTCGAGGTTGGTGGTGCCCACGTTCTTTCCCGTGTTGACGTCGATCACGGTCAGGGCCTCGGTGCGGTCGATCACCAGGGAGCCGCCCGAGGGGAGGAAGACCTTGCGGTCGAGGGCCTTGTGAAGCTGTTCGTGGACGTGGAACCGCTCGAAGATGGGCAGCGCCTCGACCTCGGGGTCGTAGTACTCCACCCGGTCGGCCAGCTCGGGGTTGACAGCGCCCACGTAGTCGCGGACCTGCTCGTAGAGGGCGAGGTCGTCGATGACGACGGCCCGGTACTCCCGGTTGAGCTCCTCACGGATCACCCGCACGGCGATGGCCGGCTCCCGGTAGAGAAGAGCGGCACCCTGGCCCTTCAGGGAATCGGCGGCGATGGCGTCCCACTGCTCGACCAGGCGCCCGACGTCGTGCTCCAGCTCCTCGGCGCTCGCCCCGGCTGCGGCCGTGCGCACGATGAGCCCGTGGCCTTCGGGACGGACGGCGTCGACGATGCGTCGCAGGCGCTTGCGCTCGGCGTCCTCGAGGCGCTTGGAGATCCCGTAGGCGGTCGAGTTGGGCACGAGCACGACGAAGCGGCCCGGGAGCGAGACCTCCTGGGTCAGGCGGGCACCCTTCGCTCCGATCGGGTTCTTGGTGACCTGGCACAGGATTGTCTGGCCAGGCCTCAGCAGCTGTTCGATCCGGGGCTGCCCTCCGCCCTTGCCCGTTTCCACGTCGTCCGTGTCGTACCGGACGTCGCCGTGGTACAGCACTGCGTTCTTCGGGGTGCCGATGTCGATGAACGCCGCCTCCATGCCGGGCAGCACGTTCTGGACCCGGCCCCGGTAGATGTTGCCGTCGATCTGGGTGGCGTCGTCCGAGGCCCTGGAGATGTAGTGCTCCACGAGCGTGCGTCCCTCGAGGAGGGCGATCTGTGTCATCTCCGGCCGGACGTGGACGCAGATCTGATAGCGCCCGACGGCCTTGCCCCGCCGCTCCCGGCCGCCGCGGCGTCCCTCGCCCTGAGCCGCGCCCTCGGCCTTCGCCGCCGGCTGGGTCGACCGGGGGGCAACCGCGGCGCTCCGTGCCTCGGCCGCCGCCCCTGCCGGTGCCGCTGCTCCTCCGCCGCCGCCGCCGGAACGAGAGCCGCCACGGTTGCGGTTGCGCCCGCCACCCGATCGGGCAGGGGCCTGTGCCTGTGTCGGTGCCGTGGCCGACCCGGCAGGAGCCGGGCGGGTGTCGCCGATGGACGGCCGGGTATCGCCGATCTTGGGGCGCCCGGCCGGTGCGGCCGGTGCCGCCGGTGCTGCACCTGGTGCTGTCGGCGGGACGGCACCGGGGGGCGCCCCTCCCCCGTCCGCCGGTGCCTCGGCCCCGGGGGTCGGCCGGGACGCGGAGTCGGCCGTGGTCGGGCCGGCGGTGAACGTGCCGGCCTCGTCGGCGCCGCCCGGGGTCGGCTCGGCGCCCTGGCCACCGGCACGGCCCCTCCCACGGCCGCCACGGGACCCGCGGCGGCGGCGGTTGGCCGACCCTGCTCCTGTCCCCGAGCCGTTGGAGCCGGTGCCATCGGCGCCATCCTGGCCGGAGGCGGGTGTGTGCCCGCCGCCCGTCGGGGCGGCTGTCGTAACGTCAGCGGCGCGCGATGCCTCCGGCACGCGCGCCGGGGCGTCGACCGGTGTCCGGTCGGCGGGAGGTGTCGGCGACGAGGGGGGCGACTGCGCCCCGGGCGTCTGCCCGGTAGGTGCTTCTGACATCGAATTCCCTTCTGAAACTGCTCACGACACACGCTCCAAGGCGTGCACGGCGCGGTCCGCTCCTGCCGGGACGACCCGGCCGAGGAGCGGCTCCTGGCGGAGCCCGTCGCGCTCGATCCACTGTTGTGTCCTGCAGGCCCGGTCGAGGACCGGGATACTTCCGGGACGGCCGTCGGTGGCCACCCCTTCGGGCGGGGTGCCGGGCAGAGCGCCCGACACCGCGATCAGGCCGCGCACGAGCTCCACGGGTCGCACCCCGCGCGGCTGGGTCGAGAGCTCGGCGACGAGCCCGACGGTGCGTCCCGTCGGGTCGGCGACCCGGTCCGACCCGGGGTCGGCGGCGGCGAGGGCGAGGACGGACGGCCGGAGGTCGTCGACCTCCTCGCGCCCCTTACGCTCACGGGTGATCGGCACCGTGTCGGCCGCCAGCAGCGCATCGACGGCCACGGCCAGTTCGTCACGGGTGATCCCGGCCAGCCGCATGGTCCACGAGCACGAGGTCACGATCTGCTGGAGCGAGTCCTTCGACCGCTCGACCACCACCGCCTCCTCGACGTCGATGCCCTCCGGCAGGAGTTCGTTGAGCGTGGCCGGCAGCGTGGCCACGTCGACACCGTCCTCGGCCGCACGGACCGGGTCCAGGGCCACGTCGAGGTACTCCGCCAGCGACTCGGCGCCCGTCGGGAGGGCCAGACCGAAGCTCAGCTGGGGCCGGGGGGAGAACCCCTCGGTGTAGGCGAGGGGGAGGCGTGCCCGTCGCAGCGCCCGCTCCCACATCCGGGCGACGTCGCGCTGGCTGGTGAAGCGGACCTTGCCGAGCTTGGCGAAGCGGAACCGGATACGCACGTCAGCCCTTCCCCTCGGTCGCCAGCGCCACGGCGCTTCCACCCGGCAGGACCGCCGGGGCGGCACCGGACGGCGCCGTGGAGAGGAAGCGTACCGGCACCTGGCCCCCCGACGAGAGATCCTGCCCGGTGCCCTGACTCCCGCCTGCCGGCGGAACGGCGGAGGCCACCACGTGCTCGACCCCGTAGCCGGTACAGGCGCCGCAGTCGTAGCAGGGTGTCCACCGGCAATCGGGGAGGCCGTGCTCTGCCAGGGCGTCCTTCCAGTCCTGCCACAGGAAGTCGCGGTGGAGCCCGGCCGAGACGTGGTCCCAGGGGAGCACCTCGTGCTCGGTCCGGTGCCGGTAGACAGTGTCCTCGAGGCTCATCCCGTGGGCGGCCAGGGCGTCGGTCCACAGGTCCAGGTCGAAGTACTCCGACCACTCCTGGAACGTGCCCCCCTGGCGCCACACCTGCTCGATGACCGCGCCCATCCGCCGGTCGCCCCGGCTCACGATGCCCTCGGCCGCCGTCGCCTTCGGGTCGTGCCACCGGATGGTCAGGCCGCGCACCGGACGCGCCGCGTCGCGGAGCAGGTGGACCTTGCGGGTGAGCTCCTCGATCGTGTTCTGGCCGAACCACTGGAATGGTGTCTGCACCTTCGGCACGAAGCCGCCCACCGAGGCGGTCACGGTGACCGAGGAGTGGTACCGCTTGCCGATGGCGACACACTGCTTGGCCAGGGTCACGATACCGAGCGTGTCCTCGTCGGTCTCGGTGGGGAGCCCGATGAGGAAGTACAACTTCACCCGCTTCCATCCCTGGCTGAACGCGGCGTCGACGGCGGCGTACAGGTCCTCCTCGCGGATGAGCTTGTTGATGACCTGGCGCATCCGCCACGTCCCGCCCTCGGGGGCGAAGGTGAGGCCGGTGCGCCGCACCCGTTGGATCTGGGCGGCGGTCCCGACCGTGAATGCGTCCACCCGAAGGCTCGGCAGACTCACCGACACCTGGCCGGAGCACGACGGGTCGTCGATGATCCCGCTGACGGTGTCCTCGATGCCCGAGTAGTCGGCGCTCGACAGCGACGTCAGGGCCACCTCGTCGTAGCCCGTACGCTCGAGACCGGCGCTGACCATGGTCCGCACCTGGTCGGCTGGCCGCTCACGGACCGGGCGGGTGATCATGCCCGCCTGGCAGAACCGGCAGCCGCGGGTGCAGCCCCGGAACAGCTCGACGTTGAGCCGGTCGTGGACCACCTCGATCAGCGGAACCAGCTGCTGGCGGGGGTAGGGCCAGTCGCCGAGGTCCGTGATCGTCCGCTTCTCGACCCGGGCCGGGGTGTCCGGGAACCGGGGCGTGATTCCCGCCAGGGCGCCGGTGGCCCCGTCGTAGTCCACGTCGTAGCAGGACGGCACGTACACGCCCGGGACGCGGGACAAGGACCGCAGCATCGCCTCACGGTCGCCGTCGAGGCCCGGGGCGCCCCCGGACGCCTCCGTGCGGAAGGCGGCCAGCACCTCGTTGATCTCGCCGACCACCTCCTCGCCGTCACCCAGCACGAAGCAGTCGACGAAGTCGGCGAGGGGCTCGGGATTGAATACGCAGTGACCTCCGGCCATGACCACCGGGTGGCCCGCCGTACGCTCGGCGGCCCGGACGGGCACGCCGGCCAGGTCGATCAAGTTCAGGACGTTGGTGTAGACGAGCTCCGCCGACAGGTTGAAGGCGAGCACGTCGAACTCGGCGGCAGCGAAGTGGCTCTCGACCGAGAACAGCGGGAGTCCGACCTCCCGCATTGCGGCCTCCATGTCCACCCAGGGGGCGTAGGACCGCTCGGCCACGGCGTCGTCACGCTCGTTGAGGATCTCGTACAGGATCTGGAGGCCCTGGTTGGGCAGCCCGACCTCGTACGAATCCGGGTAGACGAGCAGCCACGACGCTGCGTCGGTGCCGTGCTCCACCTGCTGGGCGCCGAGCTCGCCACCGATGTACCGGGCCGGCTTCGTGACGTGGGCGAGGAGCGGCTCGATCCGTGGCCAGAGGGACTCCATGTCCCCCTCCATCCTAGGGGCACCCAGGGGACCCGTCGGACGCGGCGCCCGGTCGGCCTCCGGGGCACGCCGTCCCGAGGCCGGCGTGGACACGCCGGGGTGATCTCCGTGGGTGGTCCGTCCGGCTCAGCCCGGCAGGGTCGTCGTGGTCGTCGTCGTGGACGGGGACCCCGTCGGCGTCGAGGTCGTCGTCGTGGACGTCGGCGGCGTGACCGGAGTGGTGCTCTGGGTGGCGGAGGCCGGCGGCGGGATGGTGGCGGGGGCGGTCGGGTGGGTGGCCAGGTAGGAGAAGATCTGGCTCACCACGGGCGCTGCCGCCGTGGCGCCGTAGCCGGCCTGGTCGATGACGCAGACCACGACGTACTGGGGATCGGCGGTGGGCCCCCAGGCCACGAACCAGGCCGTGGGTTCCTTGCCGGCGACCGTGTCGGCCGTTCCGGTCTTGCCGGCCAGACCCCCGGGGAACGTCGCCAATCCGGGGATCCCGTAGGCCGTGCCGTGCGGATTGGTGATCACGCCCTCGAACCCGGAGAGCATGGCCTGGTGGTCCTGGGGCGAGAGGGTCACGTGGCCGGTCACCTGGGGCGTGAAGCGTGTGACCACCTTGCCCGCCGGCGAGACGACCGCCGCCGCCACCTGGGGGGCGTACCGGGTCCCCCCGTTGGCGAAGGTCGAGTAGGCCACCGCCTGCTCGATGGGGGTGATCACCGTCGCCCCCTGCCCGAAGGCCATCTCCATGGCGTCGCCGGTGTACCAGGTAGTGGTGGGGAAGCCGGTGGGGCTGATGGCGTGCAGCTTCAGCCGCTCGGCCTGGCTGTCGACACGGCCCTTGGACTCGCCGGGAAGGTCGATGCCGGTCAGCTGGCCGAGGCTGTACTGACCGGCGACGTCCTGGATCGGGGTCTGCCCGTAGGTGGCCCGCTGCACGTAGAACTGGGCCCCCAGGTTGTAGAAGAAGTCGTCGTCCGACGCGGTGAGCGCGGTCGAGATGTCGATGTACCCGAGTGCACCGTCGCCCGGGGCGTTGTGCAGGGTGCACGTGGTGCTCTGGTACTGGCAGCCCGGGGCGGTATAGGTCCCGGTGTCGTGGAACAGCTGATTCGGGGTCCACAGGCCGGCCTGGAGCGCGGCGGTGGCGGTGTTCAGCTTGAAGGTCGAACCCGGGGTGTACACACCCTCGATGGCCCGGTTGAGGAGGGGCGCGGTGGCCGGGTCCGACAGGGTGGCGTACTGCGACTGGGTGATCCCCCCGACCCACACCGAGGGGTCGTAGCTCGGGTACGACGACATGGCGTAGACCGCACCGGTCTGGGGGTTCATGACGACGACGGCGCCGCCCGTCGCCGCCGGGTAGCAGCCGGTGTTGTTGTTGCAGGCCTTGTCGTAGGTCTTTCGCAGGCTCAGGACCTGGGTGGCCAGGGCGTTGTCGGCGACCTGTTGGAGGTTGGTGTCGAGGTTGGTCACGACGTCGTTGCCGGGCGTCGGAGGAGTCGACTTCAAGACGCCGGCCACCTGGCCCTTCGGGTCGACCTCGAGCTCCTGGTGGCCAGGCACCCCGTGGAGCTGCGTCTCGTACTGGTACTCGAGCCCGGCCTGGCCGAAGGCGTCCCCGGCCTGGTACCCCTGGGACGCCCGGGACTTGAGCTCGGCCGAGTTGATGGCCCCGACGTAGCCGAGCACCTGGGCCGCCGGGTAGGTCCCCTGGGCGGGTCCGGGGAGCTGGGTCTGGGGGTAGTTGCGCTGGGTCGTCTGCTGGGACGCGACACCGGGGAACTCGGCCTGGTGCTCCTTGATGTAGAGGACGTCGGCCAGCGGGGCGTCGGCCAGGATGGGCACGGGCTTGTAGAGGCTGTACTGCTGGTTGGCGATGGCTGCCTGGACCTGGGCCGGGGTCTCCCCCACCACCGCCGCCAACCGACCGATGACCGTCGGGTCGTGCTGGGCCGCCACACGGGACAGGGTGATCTCCTCGGTAACCTTGTTTTCGGCCAGCGGGTTGCCGTTGCGGTCGAGGATCAGCCCTCGGGTGGGCGTCACCGGGACGGCGCGGATCTGGTTGGCGACGACGGCCTGGGCGGCAGCCGGGGCCTGCAGGACCTGGAGGGCCCACAGGCGCAGGCCGAGCACGGCGAACAGTCCGACCACGGTGATCCCGACGATGCGCAGGCGGAGCCCGGGCCGGGCATCGGTGGTGTCGGGTGCGTCGAGGAGCGATTCGACCGAGAACCGGCTCTGGCGCATCCGCGGCTGGCGGGCCTTGGTGCGGGTCGGCTTGCTCCCAGCGGTCGACTGGAAGATGCGCTTGTCGCCGAAGGGATGGCGCAGGGATCGGCTCACGGGCGCCCAGTATCCCAAGCCAGCCGGTCCGGCGGTACGCGGGACGGACCCGGCACCTCCGTCGGTGCGGCGTGCGCAGTCGTGGACGGAGCGGTGACCAGGGCATCCGCCGGGTGGTCCACCACGGGTGTCACCGGGCGGCACCCACCCCGACGTCGGAGGAGGGCATCCCTTCGGTCGACGACTGCGTCATCCCCCACGACATCACCCGCATGGCCGGTAGGGCGAGTACGGCGTTGGTGACCGACACGACGACCACGATGCGGGCCAGGGCCACGTGGAGCATCTGCGGCTGGCCGAGCACGGAGCCCAGTGCCCCGTAGGTGAGCTCGTAGAGGGCGCTTCCCCCCAGGGCGGCCACCGGGGCCAACCACCACGCCGTGCGGTCGAGGGCGATCGTGGCGAGCCCCACGGCGAACCCGAGAAGGGACCCGACCAGGGCCGACAGACCGAACGGGGTGGGGAGGAAGAGGTCGGCCACCAGTCCCGTGCCGAACCCGATGGTCGCCCCCCGAGACGGGCCGCCGATGATCCCGGCGACGATCGGGAGCAGGACCATGATGTCCGGGTGGACTCCGCCGATGCGGAGCTCGAGGATCACCGTCTCCTGGACGACCACGAACCCGAAGACGACCAGGGTGAGGCGGGCCGCGTCCCTGGGGGTCACGCGCTCGGCCCCCACAGGACCACCGTCACATAGCGGAGGTGGGCGAGGTCGGCGAGCGGCCGGAGGAGCACCGACTCCTGGGAGGCGGAGCTCCCGGTGTGGGCCGCCTGTACACGGGCCACCGGGATCCCGGGCGGGAACAGGGCACCCGGCAGGCCGCTGGTGGAGAAGACCTCGCCGTTGGTGAGCGGGGTGTTCGACGGGACCAGGTCGGCGCTCAGCGGCTTGCCGCTGCCGGTGCCGTTGAGGACGGCGAGCGACCCCGGGGGCGGGCCGTAGAGGGTGCCCACGGCGGACTGTCCGTCGGTGATGAGCCGGACCGTGGCCGTGTGGTGGCTCACGGCCACGACCTGGCCGACCAGTCCGCCCAGCCCGACGACCGGCATGTCGAGCTGGATCCCGTCGGCGCGCCCGACGTCGATGTCGACGGTGGCAGCGAAGTCGCTGGTGCCGAAGTCGGTCACCTCGGCCGGCACGGTCTGGAGGTTGCCCAGGTAGGGCAGGTGGAGCAGGGCCGACAGCTGCTTCAGGGCCTGGGCCTGCTGCGCCACCGCCGCCTGCTCCATCTTGAGTTGGGCGATCTCGGCCTGGAGCTTCTGGTTCTGCTCCCGCACGGCGCCGTAGTGCACGGAACCGGCCAGGAAGCTCCCGATCGGCTCGACGACGGCGTTCACGCCGGACCGGACCGGCGCGAAGGCGTCGGACGCCACCGACCGCGCTCCGGAGGTCACGACGTGGAGCCCGCCCCTGGCGTCCAGCGTGATGATGGTTATCGCGGCGAGGACCAGGATCAGCAGCGTCGTCCGAGGGCGGCGGGAGCGCCGCGGCATCGCCACGAGAGTACGGCCGCCGCGGCGGTCAGCGGGCCGACGAGGTGATGAGGACCTGCTTGAGGGCCTCGAACTCCTCCAGGCACTGACCGCTGCCGATGGCCACGCAGTTCAGCGGGTCGCGGGCCACCACGATGGGCATGCCCGTCTCCTGGGTGAGCCGGCTCTCGAGGCCGTGCAGGAGCGCACCGCCGCCGGTCAGGACGATACCCTGCTCCATGATGTCGGCGGCCAGCTCGGGCGGGGTCCGGTCGAGGGTCACCTTGACGGCGTCGACGATGGCCGAGACCGGCTCGTCGATGGCCTGGCGGATCTCCTGGGTCGAGATCACGACGGTCTTCGGGAGGCCGGTGACCAGGTCGCGACCGCGGATCTCCGCATGGAGCTCCTCTTCGAGTTCGTACGCCGAGCCGAGGGCGATCTTGATCTCCTCCGCCGTGCGCTCGCCCAGGGCGAGGCTGTACTCCTTCTTGACGAAGGAGACGATGGCCTCGTCGAGCTCGTCCCCACCGATGCGGATGGACTGGCTGGTCACGATGCCGCCGAGGGAGATGACCGCCACCTCGGTGGTGCCGCCGCCGATGTCGACGACCATGTTGCCCGTCGGCTCGTGCACCGGCAGGCCGGCGCCGATGGCCGCGGCCATGGGCTCCTCGATGATGTACGCCTTGCGCGCCCCGCGTACTCGGCGGCCTCCATGACGGCGCGCTGCTCGACTCCGGTGATGCCCGACGGGACGCAGATCACCATGCGGGGCTTGGCGAAGCGCCGCTGGTGTACACGGTGGATGAAGTAACGGAGCATCTTCTCGCAGATCTCGAAGTCGGCGATGACGCCGTCCTTCAGCGGGCGGATGGCCTGGATGTGGCTCGGGGTCCGGCCGATCATGCGCTTGGCCTCGGCTCCCACGGCCAGCGGCCGCCCGTCCTTGGTGTTGACCGCCACCACCGACGGCTCGTTCAGCACGATGCCGCGGCCGCGGACGTACACCAGGGTGTTCGCGGTGCCGAGGTCCACGGCCATATCGCGTCCCAGGAGGGAGAAACTGTTGTCGCGCATCAGAGATGCACTCCTCTGTCGATCATCGGCTTGGAGGACACGGGGGCGCGTGACCAGGCCGGGCTTCCGCTGCGCTGGCACTTCGAGGCAGCTGGCATGTGCCCTCAGGCTACGGGATGCGGCAGGGCGGCACAAGGGCGGGCCAGGTCGCGGCGGACCCCGGCACGGCTGCATCCCAGGTCAGGAGGGCCCTGCGGCCGGCAGCGCCCGTCACGGGTGGCTCCGTGCCGTGCTCCGGGGGCCTACAGGCCGGGGAAGAAGAGTGCGATCTCCCGGGCGGCCGACTCGTTCGAGTCGGACCCGTGGACCAGGTTCTCGCCCATTTCGAGGGCGAGATCGCCCCGGATGGTGCCGGGAGCGGCGTCGACCGGGTTCGTGGCGCCCATGAGGTTCCGGACCACCTTGTACGTGTCGTCCGGGCCCTCGACGACCATCACCAGCACCGCCGACCGGGTGATGAAGGTGACCAGCTCGCCGAAGAACGGCTTGCCGTCGTGCTCGGCGTAGTGCGCCTTGGCCGTCTCGGCGGTCAGGGTGCGGAGCTCGGCCGCGACCAGGCGGAGACCCTTGCGCTCGAGGCGGCCGATGATCTCACCGGACAGGCCGCGTTCGACGGCGTCGGGCTTGGCGATGACAAGTGTGCGTCCCACAAGCGGGGCAGGCTAGCCGACGCGGCGAGGGTGTCCGACGCGGCGTGGGACCCGACGGCGGTCGGTCAGGCTGACGGTGGGAATCGGATGGACTCCCGGTCGCCGGTGACGGGTCGGCAGAACAGAGCGCACGGGTTCTCCACGGTCCAGTCCCGCAGGAGGATCGCAGGGGCGTCGGCCGCAGCCGCGAAGGTCATGGTGAGGATCGGGCCACATCCGTGGACGCACCCGTAGACGACCTGTGTCGGGGACTCCGTCACCGGCGCCTCGTGCAGATGCTGGGTATGGCCGCAGACCGGGCACGACGTCCACACCGAACGCTCGGGGACGAGCGAGCCCGGATGGCTGAGAAGGTCCGAGATGCGCATTGGCTGCTCCACGGGAGGAGGTCGTCCAAGGGTATCCCGCATCCCGTTCAGGCTGTCGAGGCCGTCGAGGCTGTCGAGGCCGTCGACGGGCCCGGCGCTGGCGTCCGTGCCGTCTGCCACGCTGTCGCCCGGCACTACGGCGTCAGGAGCAGAGCGGGGAGCTCCCCCATGTCGTCGAATACCACCGCACCGTCGATCGCGAGCGGCTCGGCGCCGGTCACGCCGCCGGCGAACGCGAAGACCGCCATGCCTGCGGCCAATCCGGCGATGACACCCGGGACGCTGTCCTCGACCACGGCACAGCGATCGTGTGGTACACCCAGCCACTCGGCGGCGAACAGGAAGACGTCCGGGGCCGGCTTTCCGTGAGCCACCTCGTCGACGCTGAAGATCCGGCCCTCGAATCGTTCGAGGAGACCGGTCGTGCCCAGCGTGAAGCGCATCTTGTCGTGGCTTCCGCTGGACGCCACGCACACGGGTGTCGTGATCGCATCGAGCGCTTCGACGATCCCCGGCACGGCGACGAGCTCTCGGTCGAACACCTCCCGATGGCGAGACTCGAACTCGGCATCCCAGTCGATGCTCCGGCCCAGGTGTAGCTCGATCTCCCGGTGCATGTGGGTGGCCGACCGACCGACGAACCGCTCGACGACGTCCTGCTCGGTCAGCGGCCATCCGAGCGCCGACAGGATCTCCGCTTCTGTCCGCACGGCGAGGCGCTCGCTGTCGACGAGGACTCCGTCGCAGTCGAAGATCACCAGGTCGAACGGGCTCATTCGAGCGAGCCTGCGAAGCCCCGGAGGGACGGGGCCATCACTCGGGGACCCATCGCCCCCTCAGGTCCTCGAGCCACGGCGGCAGCTCGATCGGGGGATCGGGGAGCGCTTCGGCGCCCCGTTCCTCGAGGAGGCGCACGAAGGATGCCGGGTCGTCCCCCCAGCCGCGTGGGTCCCCCATCATGACCTCGACGAGGACGGCCCCCTGCGGCCCGGCCTCGAAGGGACCGAAGGCGGCGCCTCGGGGGAGCTCGATGTGCGTTCCCGCCGGGCACCGCCGGTCGCCACAGCGGATCTCCCCCTCGATGACGAGGACGACGTGCGGGCTCAGATGTCCGTGCCGGCGCTGGAGGACGCCCGGGTCCCACCGGGCGTAGAGCGACAGGTAGGGCGGGTCGGCCGAGAAGGCCAGCCACTTCTCCCAGACCGAGGCGACCGTTCCGTCGGCCAGCCGGACGGCGCGGACCTGCTGCCACGGGACGTCGGGGTCGTCGAGGTGACGGAAGACCGGTTCGAGCCCGGGCACCTTCGGTCCGTCTACGCCGCCCACGGCGGGGCCCCCGATCCCAGCCCGTCCGTCGCGACCTGCATGCCAGGCGACACTAGCCCCGGGCGCCCGGATCGGGCTCGACGACGTACCCGGCGCGGGTCAGTGGTCGGGCAGGAGCACCTCGCGGGCGTCGGCCACCACGTACAGGGAACCGCACACGACCACCCGGTCGTCCGCGTCCGACCGCTCGACCGCCCGTCGGGCCGCCTCGGCCGGGGTGGCGGCGAGGGTCACCTCCATGCCGAGCGAGGCTGCTGCGTCGGCCACGTCGCCCACCGGCATCGCCCGGGGCGAGTCAGGGGCGCAGACGATGACCGACCGGACGCCGGCTGACACCAGGGCATCGAGCATCGTGATCGGGTCGCGACCGGTCAGCATGCCGACGACGGCCGTGGTCTCACCCTCGGTGGTGAACTCTTCGATCAGCGAGCGGGCGAGCACCATCATCCCCGCCGCGTTGTGGGCTCCGTCGACCAACACCAGCGGGTGCCGGCCGATCACCTCGAGCCGCCCCGGCACCCGGACGGCAGCCAGTCCCTCCTCGACCACGTCCTCGGGCAGCGGCGACCCGAAGAACGACTCGGCCGCGGCCAGTGCGCAGGCGGCGTTGTCGCCCTGGTGGCTGCCGTGCAGCGGCACCAGCACCTCGCCGTAGGCGCCGCCCGGCGTGCGCAGGTCGACCAGCCGGCCACCCACGGCCAAGCGGTTGGAGGTGCAGGCGAACTCGACCCCCCGGACCCAGAACTCCCGGCAGCCGGCGGCATCGGCGGCCGAGCGGAACAGGGCCACCAGCGTTGGATCGGTCTCCCCCACCACGGCCCGGCCGCCGGACGTGAAGATCCCAGCCTTGTCCCGGGCGATGTCCTCGAGGGTCGGCCCGAGCACCTCGGTGTGGTCGTAGCTGATGTTGGTGATCACCGACACGGCGGCGTGCACGATGTTGGTGCAGTCCCACGTGCCGCCCAGCCCGACCTCGACGACCGCCACGTCGACCGCCTCGTCGGCGAACCAGGTCAGCGCGGCGGCGGTCAGCAGTTCGAACCGTGTCGCCGGTTCGTCCATCAGGGCCTCGATCCGGCACAGGGAGTCCAGCACGTCGGTGAACGACTCGTCGTCGATCGGCTCCCCGTTGCGGACGATCCGCTCGTTCACCCGCGACAGGTTGGGACTCGTGTACGTGCCGACGGACAGCCCCATGGCGGCCAGCAGGGAGCTCGTCATGGCCGCGGTCGACCCCTTGCCGTTGGTGCCGGTGATGTGGATCACGGGATAGGCCGTGTGGGGGTCACCCAGGAGCGCGGCCAGTGCCTGCATCCGCTCCAGCGACGGGAGTGTCCGCCGGGTGGGCATGGACGATTCGAAGTCGACGTGGGCGTCGAGCCAGGCGAGAGCGTCGGGCAGGTCGGCGAAGGTCACGGTTGGGAGCGGGGAGTCACGGTGCTCCGGTGCAGAGGGAAGGACAGGTGTGAGACCCCTACGAGGCGGCCCGGCGGCTGCGGCTCGCCTTGGCCGGCGGGCTGAGCGGCACCAGGGTCGGATGGACCTTGTCGAGGACGACGGCCCGGTCCACCACGCACTTCGAGATATCGGTGCGGCTCGGCAGGTCGTACATGACCTCGAGGAGTACCTCCTCCAGGATGGCGCGTAGGCCCCGCGCTCCGGTGCCCCGGAGCAGTGCCTGTTCGGCCACGGCCTCGAGGGCGTCGTCGGTGAACTCCAGCTCGACGTGGTCCAGCTCGAAGGTCCGCTGGTACTGGCGGGTCAGAGCGTTCTTCGGCTCCACCAGGATGCGGATCAGCGCCTCCTTGTACAGGTGGGACACGGCGCTGACCACCGGCAGCCGGCCGATGAACTCGGGGATGAGTCCGAACTTCATCAGGTCCTCGGGCAGGACGTGGCGGAGCAGCTCGGAGTCGTCGCGCTCGGACGCCTTTCGCACCTCGGCCCGGAAGCCCATCCCCTTGCGGCCGATTCGGCTCTCGATGATCGTGTCGATCCCGGCGAAGGCGCCGCCGCAGATGAACAGGATGTTGGTGGTGTCGATCTGGATGAATTCCTGGTGTGGGTGCTTGCGCCCTCCCTGGGGCGGCACCGAGGCGGTGGTGCCCTCGAGGATCTTGAGCAGCGCCTGTTGCACGCCTTCGCCGGAGA
Organism: uncultured Actinomycetota bacterium; assembly: GCA_963835445.1. Taxonomy (GTDB): domain Bacteria; phylum Actinomycetota; class Acidimicrobiia; order Acidimicrobiales; family RAAP-2; genus Bog-756. The sequence continues at coordinate 318,797 of CAWIFO010000007.1, read as the reverse complement.
CGTCGCGGGTGATCGACGGGTTCTCCGACTTGCGGGCGATCTTGTCGATCTCGTCGATGTAGATGATCCCGGTCTCGGCCCGCTTCACGTCGTAGTCGGCGGCCTGGATCAGCTTGAGGAGGATGTTCTCGACGTCCTCGCCCACATAGCCGGCCTCGGTCAGGGCCGTGGCGTCGGCGATGGCGAACGGGACGTTGAGCATCCTGGCCAGGGTCTGGGCCAGCAGCGTCTTGCCGCAGCCTGTCGGGCCGAGCAGGAGGATGTTCGACTTGGCGAGCTCCACGTCGTTGTCGTGGGCGCCGTTGCTTCCGGCCTGGACCCGCTTGTAGTGGTTGTAGACGGCGACCGACAGGATCTTCTTGGCGTACTCCTGCCCGATCACGTAGTCGTTCAGGAACTCGTAGATCTCCTTGGGCTTCGGCAGCTCGTCGAAACTGAGCTCGGTGGTGTCGGCCAGCTCTTCGGCGATGATGTCGTTGCAGAGCTCGATGCACTCGTCGCAGATGTAGACGCCGGGGCCGGCGATCAGCTTCTTGACCTGCTTCTGCGACTTGCCGCAGAAGCTGCACTTCACCAGATCGCCACCGTCTCCGAATTTCGCCACGTCGGTTCCTCGTGTCCTTCTGTCGGCGGTCCCTGCTGCTCGACCGAACGCTGTGCTTCCTGTGCGAACTGCTGACCCACCGGACCGCTGTCGACAGCCCGGTGGTCCGGACCTCCAACCCTAGCGGCTGGGGTGCCGCGGACCGGACCTTGTCGACCCCGGGCCCGCCGCCCGGATCGCCGTCCCGACCGACGTCTGGACGCTGCCGTCAGGCGGCGCCGATCGCGTCCATCGGAAGCGTGTCCCGGGCCGAGATGACCTCGTCGATGAGCCCGTACTCGACGGCCTCGGCTGCGGTCATGATGAAGTCGCGGTCGGTGTCCTTCGACACCCGCTCGGCGCTCTGTCCGGTGTCGTCGGCCAGCATGCCGTTTAGCAGGTCCCGCATGCGGAGGATCTCCCGGGCCTGCAGCTCGATGTCACTGGCCTGGCCCTCGACACCACCGAAGGGCTGGTGCAGGAGGATGCGGGCGTGGGGCAGGGCGAAGCGCTTGCCCTTGGTGCCGGCACCGAGTAGCACGGCGGCAGCGGAGGCCGCCTGGCCGAAGCAGAAGGTCGACATGTCCGGCTTGATGTACTTCATCGTGTCGTAGATGGCGAAGAGCGCCGTGATGTCCCCGCCGGGCGAGTTGATGTAGAGGTGGATGTCCTTGTCCGACTCCTCCGACTCCAGGAAGAGGAGCTGGGCGCAGACAAGATTGGCCACGGTGTCGTTGATCGGGGTGCCCAGGAAGATGATCCGCTCCTTCAACAAGCGGGAGAACAGGTCGTAGTTGCGCTCCCCCCTGCTGGTGGACTCCACGACCCACGGCACGCTGTACCCCTGTGCGTCGATTGACCTGCTTGCCTCAGTGAAACTCACTCCGAGTCCTCCTCGCCCTGATTCACCTTCAGGTCGTCCCGCGACACGGGCGCCCCGTTCTCGTCGACCAGTTCGACGGAATCCACGAGCCATCGCATCGCTTTGGCCTTGCGTCGGTCCGAGCGTACCGCCGCCAGCCTCCCGGCCTGTTCCAGTTGGCTCCGTACCTGGTCGGCGTCCATCTCGAGCCGGCTGCCCATGGCGGCCAGCTCCTCGTCCAGCTCCTCGTCGGCGATCTGGATGTCCTCGGCCTCGACCAGCGCACGCAGTGCGAGGTCGGCCTTGACGCTCTGCAGCGCCTGGGCGCGCAGCTCCTCCAGGAACTCCTCCTCGCTCCGACCGGTGACCCCGAGGAACTGTCCCAGACTCATGCCCTGCCCCTCGAGGCGGTGGTTGAGGTCGTGGATGCGCTCGCGGAGCTCCTCCAGGACGAGCTGGTCGGGGATCTCCTCGGTCACCAGCTCGACGAGCGCCTCCACCGTCTTCTGCTGGAGCGCCATCTGGGCCTCGACGATCCGGCGCTGGTGCAGCCGCTCGGTGATATCGGCCCGGAGCTCCTCCATGGTGGCGAATTCGGAGGCCTCGGAAGCCCAGTCGTCGTCCGCTGCCGGCAACGACAGCTCCTTGACGTCCTTGACGGCGACAGTGAACGTCACGGTCTGCTCGAGTGCCTCGAGCTCGGCGTCGAACGTGACCGAGTCGCCGGCCTTGGTGCCGAGGAGTTGGTCGTCGAGACCGGGGATCACGCCGTCGGAGCCGACCTCGTAGAGGAAGTCGTCGGCGGTGAGGTCGGAGTCGTCCCCGTCGGCGTCCGCCTCGGGACGGGTGCCCCGGATGTCGATGGTCACCTGGTCGCCCGTGAGGACGGGACGGGTGACCTCGACGAGCTCGCCCGACGTCGCCCGCAGCCGGTCTACCTGGGCCGTGACCTCGTCGTCGGTCACCTCGAGCGTGGGCAGGGCCACCACCAGGCCGCCGTAACCGGGGATGGCCACGGTCGGACGGACCTCGACGACGGCCTCGAACGACAACGGCCCGGACTCCTCGCCGGCGGTGATGTCGATGTCGGGCTGGTCGATCGGGTCGACCTCGGTCTGGGTGACGGCCCTGGAGTAGAACTCGGGGAGCGACTCGCGGATGGCCTCGCCCCGCAGGGCGACCCTCCCGCCCATCCGGGTCTCGAGGACCCGGCGCGGCACCTTCCCCGGTCGAAACCCGGGGACCCGGACCTCGCGCGACAGACGCTGGAGCACGTCGTCGAGGGCTTCGTCCATCTCTGCTTCGTCGATCTCGACGGTGAGACGGACCTTGTTGCCCTCCTCGGGCGCTGCTGTGGCTCGCATACGAATAGAGGAGTGTACCGGCCCCCGGGGCACCCACTTCCCACACGGGGGCGCACCGGCACAGACCCCGTGGACCGCGGGCCGCACTCCGGGGCAGGGCCGCAGGGCATGGCGGCGTCAGATCATGAAGGCCATCGACCGGAGCACGCGGCGCCCGAGGACGGCGTCGCCGTCGACCTGCACCTCCCCGGAGGCCAGGACCGCGTCGGCGTCGACCCGGCCGAATCCGAGCCTCCAGAAGACCTCCTGGTCCATGGCCACCGTGGCCGTCGGGTGGACCGGGCCGTCGCCCGGCACCACGGCGGCCCGTCCGCCGTCCATCACAACGGGCACCCGACGGCCCAGGGCGCCGGCCACCTCGAAGCGGATCGAGGTCCCGTCGGGCGGCGCCACCCGCTTGCCCACGACGTAGGCCATCGTGGCCGCGCAGCGGTCGAGGGCAGCCGACTCGCCGGCGCCGTTGCGCCCACCGGGCCGGCCGAGCGCCCGCCGGACGTCCTGCTCGTGGGCCCAGCAGTCGAGGACCCGGGTGACCAGGAACTCCCGGTAGGGCACCTCGCCGACGGGGCTCCATCCGACGACGTCGAACTGCTCGGGCGGCAGGGTCCGGAGCTGGCGGAGCCGGCGCTCGGTGACCGCCCCGAACTCCGCCAGGACGTCCGGACCGGGTACGGGCCGCCGGGCGGCGATCCACGGCTCGTTGAGGGCGGCGAACTCGTTGCGGACATGGTCGGGCACGGCCTGCAGCGGTGGTGGCGGCTCGTCGCCCAGGACCATGCGTTCGACACCGATGACATGGGCGAGCTGGTCCTTGACCGTCCAGCCGGGGCAGTCGGTGGGCAGTTCCCACTGCACCGCCCCGACGCCGTCACAGGCTGCAGCGAACGACGCCCACACCTCGGCCAGCTGGTCGACGACCGGCTCGTGGTGGTCGGAACCGTCGGTCACCCGCCCGGACCCCCGGTCAGGAGGGGAGGTTGGCCTCGATGGCGTCGATGACCTCCGGCGCCTCGGGATCCACCATGGGACGGAACCGGTGGAGGATCGTCCCGTCGGGCGCCACGAGGAACTTCTCGAAGTTCCACTGGATGTCCCCGGCCTCACCGTCGGCGTCGGGGAAAGCGGTGAGCTCCCCGTAGACCGGGTGGCGGTCGTCGCCGTTGACATCGACCTTCTCGAACATCGGGAACGTCACGCCGTACGTGGCCGAGCAGAAGGTGGCGATCTCCTCGGACGTGCCGGGCTCCTGGGCCCCGAACTGGTTGCACGGGAACCCGAGGACGGTGAACCCCTTGTCGCCGTAGGTCTTCTGGAGTCGCTCGAGGCCCTCGTACTGCGGGGTCAGCCCGCACTTCGAGGCCACGTTGACCAGGAGGAGGGTCGTGCCGCGGTAGTCGCCGAGCGAGGCCGGCTCGCCCTGGAGCGTGTGGAGGGACGCGTCGTGGATGGTCATGTCCGAAGTCTAGGGGTGCGAGGGCGTCGGGCCGAAGGTACCGCGTCGGCGGCCGGATCGGATCGGCCGGATCAGCGCCCGGCGCTAAAGCACGAGGTGGCGAAGGACGAAGAACCTAAGGAGCAGCGACCGCCGCGTCGCTGCCTTCGCTTTCGAAGCAGATCGGATGGGGAGCATGGCGTTCGAGGTCGACGACGTGGAGCACGCCGGCGCGTCGCTGCCCGGCGTGTCGGGGGCCGTCGTCCAGGCGCTGGTGTCCCTCGTCCGGTCGGAGGCCGGTGACGCCGGGCTGGTCCAGGCTCTCGCCCTGGCCGACGAGGAGCGCTCGTTCGCCGTCCTCGCCGACCCCCACCGGTGGACGTCGCTCGACGACGCCGTGGCCCTGTTCGCCGCTGCCAGCCTGGTCACCGGCGACAGGGCGGTCGCCCTTCACGTCGGCCAGGAGCTGCTGTGGACGGCGGACGGCGCCAGGCTGGCCGACCGCATCCGCTCAATCGACACCGTCGAGGACGCGTTCCGTCACGTCGGCGCCCTCGTCGACCGGTTCGAGGGGGCGACCGATGCCATCGCCCTCGAGGTGGTGCCCGGGCGGGCCCTGGTCCAGGTGGCTCCGGTGGGCGGCGGAAGCCGTCACGCCCACCTGTGTGAGCTCACCCGCGGGTTGCTGGCCGAGCTGCCCGTGCTGTTCGACATCGGGGCGGGCACCGTCACGGAGAACGAGTGCGCAGCCCGCGGCGGCCAGGTGTGCCGCTACGAGGTCCGGTGGGACGGAGCCGGACGCACCGCCCGCGCTCGCTCGACGGCAGGTCCGGCGCGACCCGACGTGGACGCCTGGCCGGACTACAGCGTCGGCCCACCACCGGACGGCCGGGCGTCTCGCTCCAACGGGGGTCCGGGCCACGGGACGCTCGACCGGGACGACGACGACGGTGGGGCACCCGAGGGGACCCGGGCGCACGCACGCGGCACCGCCTCCACGTCACCGGCACCCGCTGGCGAGCCGGAGCATGCGCCCGAGCCCGAGATGCTCGCCGAGCAGCTGGCGGCGGCACGGGCCGCCCTGGTCGAGGCCGTCGCCGAGGCGGCCCACTGGGAGGCGGAGGCGACCCGGGAGCAGGCGGGACGAGCGGCCGAACTCGAACGCGGGCGGCTCACGGCGGCCGCCGAGGCCGCACGGGCGACACGCGAGGTCGAGCGCCTCGAACAACTCCTCGCCGGTTCGGCGGCGACCGCACTCGACTTGCTCGACCTCGACCTCGACGCCCTGCTTTCCGAGTTGGCGTCGCGGGCGGACCAGGTCGTTCCCGCCGAACGCTTCCTCCTGATGGTCCGGGTGGGCCCGGGTCTGCCGATCGAGCTCCACCACCGCGGCATCGGCGGCGACGAGGCCCGGGCACTGGCTGCCGAGCTGTGGAACGCAGGGGCGGTCGACGACCCCGGGCGCCGGGTCGTGGACATCGACTCGCCCCGCCGTCGCTACGGACGCCTGGCCGTCTTCGTGGAGTCCGGCGAAGGGGACCCGGCTGACGACGACCGCGTCCTGCGCCTGTTCGCCCACTACGCTGCCAACGTCCTCGACGTGTTCACCGTCCTGACCGACGCCCGCCGGAGCGACTCCACGGCCCGGACGATCCTGTCGTTCAGCGAGCGGCTGTCCGGGCTCACCAACCTCGCTCAGGCCCTGCAGATCCTGGCCGACACGGTCCCCGAGGTCACGGGTTGCGCCCAGTCGACCGTCTACCTGTGGGACAAGGACAAGTCGCGCCTCGTCCTCGGCGCCTACACCGCCGGCATGACCCCGCCGGATGCCGACCTCGGATCGATAGCGCCCCGTTGGGCGACGGACCGGCCGGCCGGCGACGTGCCGGTGCCGCAACCCGCGCAGCAGGTCGGGCGCGACGGCGACGGGACCGGCGCCGACGGTCGTGACCCCGTCTCGGTCGAGGTCGACAGTCCGCTCATCCAGCGCATGGTCACCACCCGTGAGGTCATGGTTCTCGACGCATCGACGGTGGGCGACCCCCTGCTGCGCAAGCTGATGGAGGAGTCCGGGGTCCCGGCCTCGGTCGTGGCCCCCCTGTTCGCGTCAGGTGAGTTCCTGGGTGTGATCGCCGCCAACTTCTCGAAGGACGCCGCGCCGGCCACCATCCACGATGCCGATCTGCACGAACGCCTGTGCGGACTGGCCGACCAGGCCTCCACCGCCATCCAGAACCTGGAACTCCTGGAGAAGGTCTCCCACATGGCATGGCACGACGCGCTCACCGGCCTCCCCAACCGCCGGCTGTTCGAGGACCGGGTCGAGCAGGAGCTGGTTCGCTCGCGCCGGGTGGGCGAACCGGTCTGCATGTTCTTCGTCGACCTCGACAACTTCAAGACAGTCAACGACACCTACGGGCACGCGACCGGCGACCTGCTCATCCAGCAGGTGGCCCAACGGCTGGTGGACACGGTCCGGAGCCAGGACACGGTCGCCCGGGTGGGCGGCGACGAGTTCGCCATCCTGCTGCCCGGCCTCGTCGATCAGCAGTCCATCAACCAGCTGGCCGAGCGCACGCTCGACGCCATGCACACACCCTTCGAGATCTTCAGCGAGGAGGTCACCACCTCGGCGTCGGTGGGGATCGCCATCGCCCCAGAGCACGGGGACACCTACGACGACCTGTTGAACCGTGCCGACGAGGCCATGTACCGGGCGAAGGACCACGGGCGCGACGCCTTCGAGATGTTCCGGAGCACGCCCGACCCGGTCAATCCCGGCCGGCGGGCCCTCGACGACCGCCAGCTGCACGCCGACCTCATCAAGGCGCTCGACGGCAACGAGTTCTTCCTCGTCTACCAGCCCTACATCGACCTCCGCACCGCCGCGATCGTGGGGGTCGAGGCCCTGATCAGGTGGCGGCACCCCACGTTGGGGGTGCTCGATCCACCCCAGTTCATCCCGATGGCCGAGCGCAGCGACCTGATCGTCGCCCTGGACAACTGGGTGCTGTGGCAGGCCTGCCGGCAGCTCCGGTCGTGGCGCGACCATGGCATGGACCCCCTGCGCCTGTCGGTCAACCTGGCCTCGAGGGACCTGTCCAACCCGGACTTCTTCGACAGCGTCGAGCGCACGCTCACCGACACGGGGATCGACCCCTCGCTCCTCGAGCTCGAGATCACCGAGCGCGTGGTCCTGGACACGAGCGGTCCCGCCGTCGGGAACATCGACCGCCTGCGCACGCTGGGCGTCCGCTTCACCATCGACAACTTCGGATCCGGCAATTCGTCGCTCGACCGCATCGGTGCCTTCCCGGTGAGCACCCTCAAGATCGACCAGTCCTTCGTCCAGGTCCTTGGGCCCGGGGACGAGGAGAACGGCCTGGTCTCCGCCATAATCGCCATGGCCGCCGAGCTGGGACTGTCCTGCGTGGCCGAGGGCGTGGAGACGCTGCTGCAGAGCCGTGTCCTGCTCCAACGGGGTTGCACGACGGCCCAGGGCTACTACTTCAGTCCCCCGCTACCACCGGAGGGGATCGAGGCGATGCTGAACTCGCTGACCCCAGCCGAGGTCCCCGAGTACTTCGGCGACCCGCCGGCGGGCCATCCGCAGGCCCCCGACGCCGACGAGTGATCCGCCCGCAGGCGGCGATCCCGGTCGCGTCCTGACCGCGAACGACTGCTAACTCCTGCAAGCAGAACCGGCTCCCATCCCCCGTTCGCCGGGAGGGGGCCGATACCGTCGCTCCATCAGGTGTCCGCTTGGGCGCCGCTCGGAGCAGGAGGAGTAACCATGGCTACGTACGAGGGCTACTGCGTCAAGTGCCGGGAGAAGCGTGAGTTCGACGGCGAAGTGGTCGAGATGGCCAACGGCCGCCGTTCGGCCAAGGGCAAGTGCCCGGTCTGCGGCACCGGGATGAACAGGATCCTGGGCAAGAACGCCTAGTCCGGGGAACCGGCGGCGGACACGGGTCCGCCGCCCTCCCCGCCGCGCACTGCGCCCGTGCGGCGGCTGTCCGCCTCCGCACGGCTCCTGCCCCATTCGTGTCGGACACCGAGAGCAGCGGACTGGCCGGGCGCCGTCAATGCGAGGCGGCGGGAAGCGACAGGCTGTCGAGCACGGCCCCCTCGCGGAGCCCCCACTCGCTCACCACCAGGCCCCGAAGTCCCAGGTGCTCGACCAGCGTGGAGAACACAACCGCTCCGATGGGCAGGAGCGGTGCCCGACGGGCCTGGATCCCCGGCAGCGCCATCCGGGCGTCGAGGTCGAGCGTGGACAGGCGGTCGGCCAGGTCGTGGAGCTGCCCCGCCGGGAGCTCGACCTGGTTGACCGACGGGGCTCCCGACGATCCCGACCGCGGTGGCGGCCGGTGGAGTCCCATGGCCAGGCGGGCCAGGGCCCGGACCGTGCCGCCGCTGGCAACCACCCGGTCCGCCGCACCCGGGCACGCTACGAGCATGGCGGCGATGGGCGCCGACCGCTCGACGGCGAGGTCCCCGATCGCCTTCCTCTCCCCCGCCGACAGGCGGTCCCCGGTGTCGAGCTCGCCCCGGATGCGGGCCGTGCCCAGGGCTACGCTGGACACCGAGGTGACATCGTCGACCGTCCCGATGCCGGCCTCCAGGCTGCCTCCCCCGAGGTCGAGGCCCAGCACCGGGGCGTCCCCCACCCACACGCCGGCCCGCTGACCGAGGAAGCACAGGCGGGCTTCCTCCTCGCCGGAGAGCAGATTGATGGGGCTGCCGAGGATCCGCTCCATCCGGGCCAGCAGCCGCTCGCCGTTGTCGGCGTCGCGCAGGGCGGCGGTGGCCATGGCGACCACGACGTCGGCCCCGGCGTCCTCGGCTGCCACGTGCAGTCGCTTGACGGTGCGCACGGCCAGGGCGGAGCGGTCCCCGGGGACGCCGCCGGTGCGGGCCACCTCGGTCCCGAGGTGGAGGAACGAGCGCCGGCGGAGTACCGGGTCCAGTCGGCCGTCACGGAAGGCGTCGACCACCATGAGATGGAACGAGCTGCTGCCCAGGTCGAAGACTGCTACGCGCACGGAGGGCATCGGCGCGACGCTATCCCGTGACCGAGGGGTCGAGGGACACGTCGAGGGATGCCGCACGATGGGCGTCGCGGCACCGGGCGGCGCGATCGATCGTCCAGCCATGGCCTGGTGGCAGAAGGCCGACCGGAGCGACGAGCGCCACCCCACGGAACGTCGACGTGCTGCGAACTGTTGCGTGCCGTGGACAACATGCGTCACGACTCACGTGATCGCACCTCGGATCGAGCGCGTCGCACGCGTCACACGCGTCGCACGCGTCGGCACGCGTCACCTTCCGTGTGCTGGACTCTAGGGTGCAGTCCCACGTAGGAAGCTTCCGGCGTTCGACGTCGGCGAGCGCAACGTGAAGGGGCAGACCGCGATGCTGGTGACAGGCGGGAGGTGGGGCAGGTCGTGAGCCAGCAAGTCGACACCACGGTGCGGACGGAGGCGGTCCTTCCGTCCCGGCCGGCCGGTCTCGCGTCCGCGGTCTTGTTGGGAGCACTCTGGCTCGGAGGTGCAGCGATCATCGCCGTCCTTGTCGTGCAGCGGTACCGGGGTGCGCTCGGGGCCACGCCGCTCGAACACGGAAACAACGTCGACTTCGCATCGTTCTTCCGGGCTGCCCGCGACGTGGCGGACGGCAGGAGCCCCTACGACGGCAACGCTCTCTACACCTACTTCGCCCCGCTCGCGCTCATCTTGTCCCTGGCCGCGCACGCCGATCCGGTCACCGTCCTCACGTGCTGGACGATGCTCGGACTGTGTGCGCTGGTGGCCGCTGCCGGTCTCGTGGTGTGGGCACTCCGGGACCGACTCGACGCGGCCTGGCAGGTACCCGTGCTGTTCACCGTGTGCGCCGGCGTCGGGCTGCACGTCTGGCCCACGGTCTACGAGTTCTTCCTCGGCAACGACGACATCATCGTGCTCCTGCTCGTCGTGGTCGCAGCGATCGCCTGGAGTTCGGCGCGGCCGGTCTGGTTCGGATCGGTGGTCGGGGTCATGTGCCTCATCAAGATCTGGCCGGCGCTGCTCCTGGCAGCCGTCATGCAGAGCGGGGTCACCGTCCGGCGACGGGTGCTCGCGGCGGCCGCCTTCGGCGGGATGGTCGTGCTGGGCTTCGTCAGCAACCTGATCCCCGCAGGGTTCCACGAATTCACCGGATTCGTAGGTGCGATCCACCGCGCCGAGTCACTCCGCCTGGTCAGCAACTCGGTCACCGGCATCCCGGAGGTGCTCTTCTCCTCTACCGGACTGGCCAAGCCTGTCGTGGCATCGGTCGCACTTCGGTACCTGCTCACTGCAGTCCTCATCGTGTGGGTGGTCGGACTGCTTGTCGTGAGCCTCGGGAATCAGCGAGAACAGCTCCTCTGCGTCTTCAACATCGGCCTCTTCACCGTGCTCGTCATTCCGGTGAGCCACATGTGTTACACGATCCTGGCCCTACCGGTCGTGTGGTTCTGGCTGGCAAACTTCCGGGTCCTGCTCGACCCGAGCCACCGCCACAGATGGCGGCTGCTCGTGCAGGCGGCGGTCGCGCTGTCCCTGGTGCTCTGGGTCCTCCTCCAGAGCAAGGCCTGGCCCGGGGACGGATACCCGGCCAGCACCTCCTCCGTTCGGTTCACCGTCGTCTTTGCCGCGAACCTCGCGCTGTACAGCGCCTCCGTGCTGGGCGGGCGGCTCCTCCTCGGCGGGGACCGGTCGGGTGGATCCGTATCAAGGGAGGTCCCCGATGACCAGCCGACGATGCCCGCCAGGACGGGGACGGCGGGCTGATCGGGACACCGCCCTTTCGGATGGCCTACGATCGGAATGCTGGCTGGGACTACGGAAGTCGCCTCCCCAGGGCCCGGGAGCCCGTGCCCTGGGACCATCGCCGTGCTCGGCACGACAATGGTCATGTGCCGTGGCGACGCTGTGCAAGCATCCTCCCGAGGCCGATGGCCACAGACAGGCAGTTCAACGACTAGTTCATCCGGGACGTAGCGCAGCTTGGTAGCGCGCCTGCTTTGGGAGCAGGAGGTCGCAGGTTCAAATCCTGTCGTCCCGACCATGTGATCCCGACCAGAACACTGTCGCCCCGAGCACACCGGGAACCTGAGCCGCGGTGCACCGCCCCCCAGAGGGCCGGCCACCGTGGAGTGGGTCCCGACAGCATCTGACGGATGCGAACCGGAGCGAGGCCGACGACCACCCGATGGGCGCCGACGCCTGCCAGGAATTCGAGGTCGTCGGTGGACATCCCGGCGACGGACCCGGGATCGTCCCCGCCTGCAGGCGCCGCCGCCTCCGGCAGTATCGCCACCTGCTCAGGTCGAGGTGCTGAGTTGGAGCCCGAACGTCGCCCGCAGCTCGTCCGCCGGCACCGGCCTCGAGAAGAGGAATCCCTGGGCGAAGTCGCACTCCAGCGACCGCAGGACGTCGAGCTGCCGCTCCGTCTCGACGCCTTCGGCCACCACCTGGAGCCCCAGCGCGTGGGCGAGCTGGATGACAGCCGAGACGATCTCGTCACCGCCGCTCCGCATCCCCAGCTCCTGCACGAACATCCGGTCGACCTTCAAGATGTCGAGTGGGAACCTCTGGAGGTAGCTGAGGGACGAGTAGCCGGTCCCGAAGTCGTCGATGGCCAGCAGGACGCCGAGCTCCTTGAGCGCCGACAGAACGACGAGCGCCGCGGCTGCGTCGCGGATCAACGCGCTCTCGGTGATCTCGAGGGTCAGGTGCCCGGGCGGCAGGCCGGTGCGTGCCAGGATCTCCTCCACGGTGCGCACGATCTCCGGATCGTCGATCTGGCGGGCCGACAGGTTGACCTCGACCGAGCCTTGGGGCACCACCTCGTCGCCTGCGGCCCGGTGGTGCCAGTCGCGCAGCTGGCTGCACGCCTGCTCGAGCACCCAGGCGCCGATGGGGATGATGAGCCCGCTCTCCTCCGCCACCGGGATGAACCGGCCCGGTGCCACGAGGCCCTGTTCCGGGTGGTCCCAGCGGACGAGCGCCTCGACGCCGACGGTGGTCGCGCCCTGGACCTCGACGACCGGCTGGTAGTGGAGCATGAGCTCGCTGCGCTCGAGCGCCCGGCGGAGCGAGTGCTCGGTGGTCGTCCGGTCGAGCACGGCGATGCGAATCGCCTCGCCGAACGTCTCGACGCCGAAGCCACCGCGGCGCTTGGCCTGGTACATGGCCGCCTCGGCGTGGGCGAGGAGGTCGTCGGGGTCGTCCACGCCGAACGTGTTGAGCGACACCCCGACCGACGCGTCCAGGAAGACCTCCGCACCTTCAACCGGGAAGGGCGATGACATCGCCGTCCGCACGCGTCCGACGAACGCCGCCGCTTTGCCCTCGGCCCCACCCGACGCGTCCGTCACCAGGGCCAGGAACTCGTCGCCGCCGAAGCGGGCCACCAGGTCGACGTCGCCGGCCACGTCGTCGAGGCGTCTCGCCACCGTGGCCAGCACGCTGTCGCCGAGGGCGTGGCCCATCGAGTTGTTGATGGCCTTGAACCGGTCGAGGTCCAACAGCACCACGGCAACGCTGCCCGGCGTGCCGGCATGGGCTGCCACCGCCCCGGACAGCCGCACCAGGTAGGTGGACCGGTCGGCCAGCCCGGTGAGCGGGTCACGGGCCACGGGGGCCTCGGCCGGGGGCACGGGCCGTCCGGCGTCGGGAGGCGGGCGGAGGAAGCCGGCCACGGATCGCCCACGGCCGTGGCCCAGCACCACGAGCCGGGCGGCGGCTCGGACGCGGTGCCCGTCACGATGGCGAAGCTCGAGCATCAGGTCGAGGGTCCCCCCGGTGACCGAGCCGGTCACAGGGCCGGTCGAGGCACCGGTGGTGTCCGCCATGAGGAGCCCGAACGGTGACCGGGCGAATGGGACGGCCAGCACGGTGTCGGTGACGAAGGCGCCGACAACGTCGTCGCGGCGCCAGCCGAACGTGGCCTCTGCAACGGCGTTCCATTCGACGACGATGCCTCCGCGGTCGATCTCGAGGAACGCATCCGGGCAGCCGGCGACGAGTCGGTCGAGGCGCCGGGTCTCCTCCATGGTGCCGGCGGCGTCCGCCCCCCGATGCTGCGGCGCCGGCGTCACGCTGTCCGCCGGAGCGGGGGCCGCAGCTGCAACCGTCCGAGATCGTCGACCATGGGTATGCGCTCCAACCGGCTGCCGTTGCAGGACCCCGCACGCGGGGAGGGGTTTCGGGTCAATCTAGGCACCGGGCACCCCGGGTACAAGGATTTCGCCGGATGCGGTCCGGGGCACCGCACGAAGTACCGTCGTCCGCAGGCGGCCGTGTACCGTGCCTGGCGTGGTCGTCGTCACCGGAACCGTGCAGAAGCAAGCGTGGGAGGACAAGATCCTACCGCCCGTCGAGCAGGTACGGCCCGGACTCTGGTCGATCCCGGTGCCCATCCCCGACAACCCGCTCCGCTACGTGCTCGTGTACGCCCTCGAACTCGACGGCGGCGGCGTGGCCCTGGTCGATGCCGGCTGGGACACCGACGAGGCATGGTCGTCACTGACATCGGGCCTGGCGACAGCCGGCGGGAGCATCTCGGACGTCGAGGCCGTGCTCGTGACCCACATCCACCCGGACCACTACGGCCTGGCCGGCAGGGTCCGCGCGGCGTCGGGCGCGTGGATCGGCCTCCACCCCGACGATGCCGTCATGCTCGAGTCCCGCTACGGCGACACCGACGGCCTGCTCGACGCCATGTCCCACCTCCTGGCCGACGCCGGCGTGCCGGACGAGAAGCTGCCCGATCTGGCATTCGCGTCGATGGTGCTGAAGTCGATGGTGACGATGGCCGAGCCCGACGTCCTGTTCGAGGACCAGAAGACGATCGAGCTGCCGGGCTGGAACCTCCGCACCATCTGGACCCCTGGGCACTCGCCCGGGCACGTCTGCTTCTACAGCGACGACCGCCGGCTGCTGCTGTCCGGCGACCACATCCTGCCCCGGATCACCCCCAATATCTCGGTGCACGCCCAGCAGTTCCCGAACCCGCTGGGCGACTACCTCGAATCACTGGCGAAGGTCCGGAACCTGAGCACCGACGAGGTGCTCCCGGCCCACGAGTACCGGTTCGCCGACCTGGCTGGCCGGATCGACGAGATCACCGCCCACCACGCCGATCGGCTGGAGGAGATCGTCGGGGTCGTCGCTGCACGCCCCGGCAGCACGGCCTGGGAGATCACCCTCCGCCTGCACTGGTCCCGGCCCTGGGACGACATCGAACCCTTCATGCAGCGCCAGGCCAACGGCGAGACCCTGGCCCACTGCGTGCTCCTGGAACTGCACGGGAGGGTGCGGCGGGAAGGCGGCTCCCCCGCCCTATTCTTCTTGTCCGAGGACTGAGGAGCTTCTTCTTGTCCGAGGACTGAGGAGTGTTTCGTGGATCGACGGGAACAACGGGAGCAGCGTCTGCGCATGCAGCGCCGTCGGGCCGGGGCTCTGGCGATCGCTGTCGTCCTGGTCGTCATCACCGTCGTCGCCGTGTCCATGTCGAGCGGGGGATCGCCCACGTCGGTCTCCTCGACCACGACGACGACCCGCGCCGGTTCGGGCGGGAGCGGGAAGCACGCCATCGTGACATCGGGCCCCGTGGCGCTCGAGGCCGGCGTCGAGCCGTGGCAGCTACCGGTGGCGCTCTCGCGGACCGCCGTGGTCCCCTCCGGTACCGGGTTCACCGTGCTGGGCGGATTGGCGTCGTCGCAGGCGTCGGTGGCCACGGTCTACGCCGTGGACCCCGGGTCGGGCAAGATCCTGGCGGACGGCAAACTCGCCGCGGCCGTCCACGATGCGGCGGCGACCACCATCGGGGCGAACGACATCGTGCTGGGGGGTGGTTCACCCGACACGGTGGCCACGGTCCAGTCGATCCCGGCCGTGGTCGATCCCGCCCCCGGGGTCACTCCCACGCCGGAGCGGGCCGGGACCACCGTCGGACAGCTGCCGGCACCGCGCTCCGACCTCGCCGTCGCCACCGCCAGGAACGGCCGCGGCACCACCACTGCCTACGTGGTCGGCGGCTACGACGGCACGACGTACGAGCCCCAGGTGCTCGCCACCACCGACGGCACCCACTTCTCGACCGTGGCGAACCTGACGGTCCCGGTGCGGTATCCGGCGGTGGTCGCCCGGGGCGGACTCCTCTACGTGTTCGGCGGTCAGACCGCCTCGGCCGGGTCGACCACCACGGCGACAGACGACATCCAGGTCGTCGACCCGGCGGCGCACACCTCCAAGGTCGTCGCCCACCTGCCCCAGCCGGTCTACGGCGCGGCGGCATTCGTCATCGGCGGCACCGTCTACGTGGCCGGCGGCCAGGTGCCGGGGGGCGTGACCCTCACCACGATCGACGCCTATGTTCCGTCCACCCGCAAGGTGCTGAACGCCGGGCTGCTCCCCCAGGCCGAGGCCTTCGGCGGCTACACCACGGTGGGGACCGGGGCGAACGCCGTCGGCTACATCGCCGGTGGCGAGGTGGCGGCACAGTCCGGGCCCGACCAGGCCGGCATCGGCTCGGGCACCCTCCAAACGGTCCTCTCGCTGAGGATCAGCACCTGGGGCGGGACGGCGGGTACGCCGGGCGCCGGTTCCCCCTACAGGGGGACGCTGCTGATCGCCGACCGTGGCAACAACCGGCTCATCGCCCTCGACGCCAGTCGCAACCAGACCTGGGTCTACCCGTCGCCGTCCATGCCGGCGCCGCCGGGAGGCTTCTACTTCCCCGACGACTCGTTCTTCATCCACGGGGGCACCGGAATCATCTCCAACCAGGAGGACAATCACACCATCGTCCAGATCGGCTATCCGTCGGGCAAGGTCCTGTGGCAGTACGGGCACCCCATGCAGTCCGGGTCGTCCGCCGGCTACCTGAACCAGCCCGATGACGCCTACCTGCTGAAGTCGGGGACGATCACGGTCGCCGACGCCTCGAACAACCGGATCCTGTTCATCTCGCCGACCGGCCAGGTGACCGGCCAGATCGGCAACGGGAAGGATGCCCACGTTCCCGGTGTCTCGGTCGTGTACCCGAACGGCGACACCCCGCTCGCCGACGGCAACTTCCTCGTGTCGGAGATCGACGGCTCGTGGATCGACGAGTACACCATGACGGGTCAGATGGTCTGGTCCGTCCACATGACCGGGGTCAACTACCCGTCCGACCCCCAGCAGCTGGGCGCCGACCTCTACCTCATGACCGACTACGACCCGCCGGCCGAGGGCAAGGTGCTCACGTTCACCCGGGCGGGTGCGACGCCCTGGGTATACGACGTTACCGCCGGCGACGCCATGCTCAAGAAGCCGTCGCTGGCCGAGCGTCTGCCCAACGGGCTCATCATGGTCAACGACGACTACCGCAACCGGATCGTGGTCATCGACCCGGCCACGGACAACATCGTGTGGCAGTACGGGATCACCGACCAGACGGGCACGACGCCCGGAATGCTGGCGATCCCCGACGGCTTCGACAACCTCCTCGCCAACGGCACCTCGCCGACCCACCCCCAGACAGGCTGACCGGGTCCGGAACGGGCGCGCCGGGCCGTCAGGGCCCCGGATCGGACCTCGGTGTCGGCGCGTCGTCCCCGGACACCCCGTCGCCGGGGCCGGGGCCGTCGCCCGTCGGCGGGACCTCGTCGTCCATGTCGGCGAGCTCGAGTGCGATCCGCTCCCGCTCCTTACGGCGTCGCCGGACCTCGAACACCACGAACCCGGCGACGGCGACGGCGACGATCGCGGCGAACCACAGCCCGATCTGGCTCAGCAGGTGCTCGATCGAGATCCCGACCACGTAACCGAGGAGCGTGTAACCCACGCCCCAGCAGAGCCCCCCGAGCACGTTCCAGAACAGGAAGGTCCGGTACCGGAGCCCGCTCATGCCCGCCAACCCGGGGATGACGACGCGCACGAAGGTGATGAACCGCCCGAGGAAGACCGCCGGGCCCCCGTACCTCTCGAGCAGGCGGAGTGTGTACGTCACACCCGCCTTGCCCTTGAGCGGCCGGTGCTCCAACAACCACGGCCCCGACTTCTTGCCCACTTCGTAGCCGACCGAGTCGCCGGTGACGGCGCAGATCACGACGACCACGATGATCACACCCAGGTTGAGCCGACCCAGTCCGGCCAGCACACCGCCCACGATGATCGCCGTTTCGCCGGGGAAGAAGAACCCGACCATGAACGCCGACTCGGCGAACGCGAGGAACCCGATCACGACGTAGGCCCACGTGCCGTTGACGTGGAGCAGCCAGCCGGTGATGCCGCCGGGGTTCGACGTGGTCGACGCTGCGGCCAGGAGGAACGGCGCCGTCACCCGGAGAACGTCACACTGGTCCAGGTGCGCCGCCGGCATACCGGGCAGGTCATCCACCGGTCGAACGTACGCCGCGGCAGCCAGGCTCCGAACGGGAGCTGCAGGATGAGGAATTCGACGACGCCGATCCGCGTCACCGACCCGCACGTCGAACACGCCACCGTCAACACACCCTTCGGGGGGATCGGGTCGTCGGCCGTCACCGTGGCCCGACGTGGTTCGGCCTCGTCGGCGGGCGTGGCATCGGAGAAGAGTGCGTGCTTGCCTGCGGGTCGGGCGTGGGGGGCCCGCCCGGCGCCTGGGCGCGAAGGATCGACGCGACGGATGGCACGGTCGCCGGTCCCGCCGGCATCGTCCCCGACCTCCACCTCGGCCTCCGTCCCCACCGGCATCCAGTACAGCGCCCGCTTACCCAGCGGGTCGGACCCGTCGGGCATCAGCCCGGCGTACCGGCCACCACGCCCGGCTCGAGCAGCGCGGCAGCGAGGGCGCGATAGGCCTCGGCCCCGGGCGAGTTCGGGGCGTGCTGCAGGATCGACTTGCCGCGGGCCGGGGCCTCGGCGAAGCGGATGGACTTGCGCACCGGGGGCTGCAGCACCGCGATCCCGTAGCGCTCCTGCACCTCCTCGAAGATGTGCCGGGAGTGTTTGGTGCGGTCGTCGTACATGGTGGCGATGACGCCCCGCACGGTGAGTTCGCTGTTGGCGAAGGCACGTACGTCCGCGATGGTCTCGAGCAGCTGACCCACGCCGCGGTGGGACAGTGCCTCGCACTGCAGAGGGATCAGCACCGACCGGGCAGCCGTGAGTCCGTTGATGGTGAGCACGCCGAGCGACGGCGGGCAGTCGATCAGGATCAGGTCGTAGCGGTCCAGCACGGGCTCGAGTGCCCGGGCCAGCACGTGCTCGCGACCGGTACGGGTGAGGAGATGGACCTCGGAACCGGCCAGGTCGATCGTGGCGGGCAGGACGTCGAGCCCGGCGACGCCCGGCACGGGGAGCGCCACCTCGGCCACTGCGGCACGCCGGACGAACACGTCGTGCAGGGAGCTCTCGAGCCGGTCGGGGTCGAAGCCGAGGGAGAACGTGAGGCACGCCTGCGGGTCGAGGTCCACCACCAGGGTGCGCCGGCCCAGCTCGGCCGACGCCACACCGAGCGAATGGACGGTCGTGGTCTTCGCCACGCCACCCTTCTGGTTGGCCACGGCCAGGACGTCGGTCACGGGAGGAGTCTACGCGGTCGACCCGGGCCGGTCCTTGGCGGCGGGTCCCCCCCGCTCAGTACCCGGCCATGCCGGTGACGGGCGCGGCCAGCACCTGGTTCGCCGCCGAGCCGAAGAACGGCGCGTTGAAGCTGAAGAGCCCGCCGTCGGCCGCTGCGAACCGGTAGCCGGAGCCGTCGGCCGTGGTGGCCATACCGGTGACCGGGGCGGCCAGGACCACCGCCCCGGTCGAGCCGAGGAACGGGGCGCCCCCGAAGGCGAAGATGCCGCCGTCCGAGGCGACCATCCAGTAGCCGCCCGTATTGGGGTCGAGGGCCATCCCGACCACAGGACGGGCGAGGTGGAGGCCGCCCAGCGAGCCCTCGAACAGTGCGTCACCGAAGGCGAAGATGCCCCCGTCGGACGCGACCAGCCAGTAGCCGCCACCGTCCGGGGTCGCCGCCATGCCCACGATGGGTTTGTTGAGCGGGCTGCCGCCCATCGAGCCACGGAAGGCGGCGTCACCGAAGGCGAAGATGCCCCCGTCGGACGCGACCAGCCAGTAGCCGCCACCGTCCGGGGTCGCCGCCATGCCCACGATGGGTTTGTTGAGCGGGCTGCCGCCCATCGAGCCGCGGAAGGCGGCGTCGCCGTAGGCGAAGATGCCGCCGTCAGACGCGACCAGCCAGTAGCCACCGGTGGACGGGGACATGCCCATGCCCACCACCGGGCTGTTCAGGTGCCCGCCCCCGGCGGACCCGCAGAAGGGCTGGCCCGGGCTCGGGTAGGTCGAGACCCCACCGTCCGCCGCGACCAGGTCGTACCCACCGTAGGCCGCGCTCGGGACCGAGCAGGCCGACACCGAGCCGACGGCCGGCGTCCCGCCGGCGTCGCCCGTGAGCTGGGGGTCGTGGTGGAACATCGGCCATGCCCGATCGGCCAGCGAGGCGACGCCGTCCGATCCGGTGATCTCGAAGTGGTCGATCCGACCGGAGTTGTTGGGGCCGATGTACCCGGCCAGCGTGATGCCCACCGTGCCGTTGGGGTCGGCGGTCACCAACGGTGAGTTCTGCAGGCCCAGGTCACCGTTGCCGGGCCCGTCGAGCGTCGTGACCTCGGTGCCCGTCCGGCCGTCCAGGATCACGAGCCCGTCGGTGGTCGGCACCAGGACGTCGTTGTAGCCCTGGTGGAACAGGTCGGCCGTCGTCACCGAGCCGATCACCCGGAACGGGACGGGCGTGGACCACACCGTGGCGCCGGTGGCCCCGTCGAGCACGTACACCGATCCGCCCGAGCCGGTGTCCGTCCCCTCCACCACCTGGAGGCTCCCGTTGCCGAGCACGTCGGAAAGGGCCGGCGACGAGGAGGTGCTGCCATCGAGCCTCGCCGTCCAGGCGGTGCCGCAGCGCGAGTCGAACGCCTTCACCGTGTCGGTGTCGGCGGCTCCGGGGAAGTACGCCCCGGTCCCGGCAACGATGCCCGTCACCCCACCGGCCAGGAACCCGCCGACGGCCGGCGAGGAGTCGAGGGTCTGGTCGGTGGCGGTCCTGCAGATGACGTTGCCCGTGCCGGACAGGATCCGCAGCATGCCGCCGTCGTGGTAGGTCTGCCCGTTGGCGTAACCGGACGACTGGTCCGAGACCTCGACGATCTCGGCGCGCCCCGTGCCGTAGAGGTCGGCCAGAGCGGCCGTGGCGTGGGTGCTGTCGGTGTTCAGGAAGGGCCAGCCCGGCAGCGCCGCTCCCGACGCCGGGTCGAGGGCGTAGGCGACCTGACCGAGCGACCCTGCCACCGCCGACGGGGAGCCGGTGGTCGCAGCCTGCAGCGTGCCCACCGAGATGCCGGCGAAGACACCGCCGGCCGGCGCGCCGTCGGTCGACGGGTTCACGACCGAAGTGACCCAGCGCAGCGAGCCGTCGGTGCCGTAGGCCTGGTAGCCACCGCCCTGGGGGAAGCGGTCGTTGCCGGAGCCGACGAGCACATACGTCCCGGCCGTCGTGGGGGCGACCGACGGCGTCGAGTCGACCGGGGCGTTGGTGTGGGTGTCGGTCCAGCCGGCGGGGATCACCGGGGTCGGGACCTGCGGGGGCGCCGAGGGGACCGCACCGGCCAGAGCGAAGGCATAGAGGTGCCCGGCGCGGTCCCCCACCACGACCGAGGGCTGCCCGCCCAGCGTCGCCGGTATCGGGGAGGACTGGGCGATCGGTGCGCCGATATCGGCGAGCGAGCCGGTCGACCACGTTTCGATGATGGGCAGGGGGGGTGCGGACGACTGTGCCGGCGCACCGGCGCGTCCAGTGGATCCGATGGCCCCGGCCGGGCCGACGGCGACAGCGGGTGCCAGGCATGCGGCCGTCCCGACGAGGACGGCGAGCACGGTGCGGAAGCGTGGGCGAGGCATCGGTTCGGTGCTCATGCGGCAGCCCCACACTAGGGGGCTCCGGACGACGCCTCCACCCCGCCCCCGGCCGCCCCCGGGGCCGAGGCGTCAGATCGCCTCCGACGGGCCCGGTGCGGGCCGGTCCCGGACGTGCACGGGGCCGGTCCCGGACCCGCACCGGCCCGCTCCCGGGCCGGTGCGTCACGGGTGCCGTGCCCCCGGCAGGAGTCGAACCCGCAACCTGATGGGTAGAAACCACCTGCTCTATCCAGTTGAGCTACAGGGGCGGAGCACATACGGGCCGGAGCGTGTCCGGGCAACCATCGGCGTGTGCCACACTAGAGGCTCCTTGGTGGCCGTAGCTCAGTTGGTCAGAGCGCCGGGTTGTGATCCCGGAGGTCGCGGGTTCGAAACCCGTCGGCCACCCTCAGCCCCAGGGACTACGGGAATCCCGCCCGTGTCACCTGGGGAACTACCGTAGGTTCCAGGTACACGCGCCTCTAGCTCAACGGCAGAGCAACGGACTCTTAATCCGCAGGTTCTGGGTTCGAATCCCAGGGGGCGCACCAGGTCCGGCGCGGGCCGTGCGCAGGTACTGTTCCGGGATCAGCGCTGAGGCCCCACGCGGTCGGTTGATCACCACGAGGGGACCGTTGCAGGGGCGACCCGGCCGTACTTCCGAGGAACGGGCATCGGGGTGCGCCGCTGCCGCCGAGCCGAAGTACCGGACGCCGAACTCGAAGATCCCATTGTCCCCGGCGACCGGACGGCTCAGTGGTGTGACGCCCAGCTCAGCGTCGTGGTGGTCGGCGTGAAGCTGGCGCTTCCGCCCGAGGAGGAGGACACCGACCAGGACGCCCTCGGTACGTGGCGGCGTCCGTCGGTGGCGGCCCGGAGATCCGGCCCGGTGGCGTGCACCCGGCGTCTCCTCCGGTCAACAGTTGTGAGTTGTCGACCGTGACGAGGGTGGCCGTGCCCGCTCAGCGGGCCAGGTGGACCTCGCGCCGACCGAAGGAGTGCCGGCACATCGCGGAGCTCCGGAAACCGTCAACTCCCCCGTGCAGCGCACCGGTTGCGGGCGGCCGGTCCACCCGACCGCCCGCCCCGACGTCAGAGGACTAGGACTTGGCGGTTCCCGACATCGTCGAGAACGACGTGGTGAAGTCCGCGTTCCCGTTGTAGATGGCGGAGATCGACCATCCGTCCGACGGCTTGGGATTGTTGGTCGTCACCTTGGGGAGCACCATCCAGCCGGCCGGCAGGACGCAGACGGCAACCTGGCTGACGAGCGGCTTGATGTTGTTGGCCGCGGCGGGGGTCGCCGATCCCGTGCACCGCACGGCGACGCCGCTGGAATGGAGCTGCGAGCTCACCGTGAAGACCACGTTCCCGCCGACCAACGGCGTGGCCGAGCCGCCTGCCACGGTGGCCGTGACCGTCGTCGCCGCGCCATTGGTCGGCTTGGCGTCGAGAGCGAGCTTCAGGTGGGTGGTCGTCACGCCCACGCTCACGCTGGTCGATCCCGTACTGCCGATGAACGTGGCGTCGCCCGAGTAGGTGGCGACCGCGGTGTACGGCGAGTTCTGGGCGTGCAGCACGAGCTTGCCGACGCTGCACTTGGACTTGCCGGCACCGGAGAGTGGCGTCTGGACCGTGCACGGGATCGGAGTCCCGTCGTGACCGGTCACCGACCAGCTCACGGTGCCGGAGATCTTCGTGGTCCCCACGATGGTCGGGGCCGCGAGGGCGGAGAACGTCACCGCCTTGCCGGTGGTGGTCGTCGTGTGGTTCGCCGTGACAGTCAGAGTGGTCGCCGTCGTTGCGCTCGCGAATGCGGGCGATGCTGCGGCGGTCGCCAGTCCGGCAGCGGTTGCGGCGCAGGCCGCCGCCAGCGCGGCCGTACGAATGAACATTTTCACGATGGTCTACCCCTCGTTGTCTGTGCCGCCCGCCTTGTTGCTTGCAGCACCTGCCCGAAGCCCCTCGGTGGCCCTCATGGTGCCGGGATTCGCCGTCGCTGTCAATCACTCCCCACGGAGAGCGTTGGCTACGGTGCCCTACGGGAGGACGTGCCCGCCTCCTGTACGTGCCATCCCTGGTCAGCACCTGTGGCGTTTCCGGTCCGCCCGTTCGACACGAAGCGGCCACAGGCACGGTACGGACGCGGCACACCGGGGTCAACGCGGAGTGATGCCCCACGATCCGGCCCATCGGGCCCCGGGCCGGAGCACCGTCACGTCGGTCCCGGACCGGAAGGCGTCCGGCGGGCACGTCATGGGCTCGACGGCGAGACTGGCACGCCGGGACCCAGGTGCGAGTGTGTCCCCGGTGAACAGCATCAGGTAGCCGAAGCTGTCGCCGGCCCACAGGGTCACGCCGGCGTCTCCGTCCGGATGGTCGAGGTCCACCCGGACCCGGCCGTCGCCGTCGCGGACGAGGTCGCAGTAGGCCGAGTCCAGACGGGTGACCCCGATCGGCCGGTCGGTGATGAAGTCGTACTCCGTGCCGGCGACACCGACCGAACCGGTGGGCAGACCGCGATCGTCCGTCACGAGCCGCCGTCGGGCCGGGACCCGCAGCCGGGCCTGGTCGATCGAGTTGGTGCCCACGGTCAGGTACGGGTGGAAGCCGAGGCCGAAAGGCAGGTCGCCTGTGCCGATGTTCTGGGCATCGGTCGACACGGTGAGGCCTTCACGTCCGAGTCTGTACTCGATCTCGAGGCGGAGGGCGAAGGGGTAGGCCGGCGACGGTCGGAGCTCGCAGCTCAGCCCCACCCGGTTCTGGGCCCGGCCCGTGAGCCGCCACGGCAGCCACCGGACCAGACCATGGATGGCGGTGCGCCGGTCCACCTCGTTCAACGGCGCCTGGGCCGTCACCTCCTCGAAGGTGTAGGCGCCGTCGCCCAGACGGTTGGGCCAGGGGGCGAGCACTTGGCCCCGTCCGCCGTGGCTCCACTCCTCGGGGCCGAACCCGTCGATGACAGGACGGTCGTCCACGGTGAACGACCGCAGCGTGGCGCCCACCTCGGTGATGGCGGCGCGCTCGGTGCCCGTGGCCGATGACCCACTGGTCGCCCGTGGCGGCGGTGGTCTGGGCGGGTCGTTGGTCCGGCGGTGGCATGGGAGCGGTCATGGGATGGGGCCTGGGTTCCTCGTCGCGTGGCGGGTTCCGGTGCTGCCGAGTCCGGCAGGGTGCCCGGTGGGGACCCGTGGAGCGGCTCGATGCTGCCGACGTGCGGGTCGGGTTGCGCACCGTCCGGGTGCCGATGTCGCCCGGTATGGTAGGCGACGAGGCCGCACCGGCCCGCCGAGACCCTCTCGCGACGAGCTCGCCCTCCCCTGCCGCGCCGACGTCCCGCGACAGCCGACGAACGGAATCCCCCGCCATGCGCATCCTGATCACCAACGACGACGGTGTGTTCGCACCCGGGATCGCCGCCTTGGCCCGGGGCCTGCACGCCGCGTTCGGCGACCGGCACGAACTGGTCGTGGTCGCCCCGCTGACCGACCACAGCGGGGCCGGGGCCGCCGTCGGCGCCGTCTACGAGCGCGAGTCGATCCCCTACGAGCACGTGGACATCCCCGGATTGGCCGACGTCCCGACCTACGGCATCGACGGCTCACCCGCCCTGTCGGTGATCCTCGGCTGCATCGAGGGCTTCGGCCCACGACCCGACCTGGTGGTGTCCGGTATCAACCACGGGATGAACGCCGGCAGGTCGGCGCTGCATTCCGGCACCGTGGGCGCCGCCCTGACCGGTGCCCAGTTCGGGGTGCGGGGCCTGGCCGTCAGCATCGCATGGGCATCCGATCCGGACTACTGGGAGACGGCGGTGGGGCTGGCCTGCGGGATGGTGCCCGCACTGGCCGAGGCCGAGCCGGCCACGGTACTCAACCTCAACGTACCGGCCGTCCGACCCGACGAGCTCAAGGGGTTGCGCCACGGCCGGCTCGGCCGGGTGGGCCTCATCCGCTCGGTACGGCCCGAGCACACCCCGTTCCCAGTCGAGGGGCCCGCCGTCGATCGCACGGGCGGCGCCATCGTCCTGGCCATGCGGGGCATGGGCGTCGAGGCCGACCAGCGGTCGGAGCGGGCCGAGCTCGAGCCCGAGTCGGACGCCGCCCTGGTCGAGGACGGCTGGGCCTCGGTCACGCCACTCGTCGGCGTGCGCGAGAGCCTCACGGACGGCGGGGCTGCGGCCCTGGCTGCGGCCCTGGCCACCCACGCCGGCTGACGATGCATCCGGGGTCACCGGGCGGGTCGGGGCGGTCGGGGCGGTCGGGGCGGGTCGGGGCGGCCGTCAGGCCAGCTGGGCGTCCAGCCAGTCGTAGGTGACCTGGGCCGACAGTCGCAGGTTGTCCGACTGGCAGTGGGCCGAGGCCCCGTCGGCGGGGCGGAACACCCGTGTGGTGACGGGACCCGCCGCTCCGGCGACGAGCGAATCGAACTGGGCGCGCGGCTCGTCCCCCTCGCGCTCGCCGACCAGGGCCAGAACCGGGCAGGCGATGGCGGCGGTCAGCTCACCGAGCCGGTACGACGCCATGGTCTCGCGCCACGCGTGGAACGACGGGACGCCGAACCGGGTGCAGATGGCCTCGATCCCCCACTGCATCTGGCGGGGCATCAGGTCCTCGGGCACACCGGCGACGTCTTCGGGCCGGATGTCCCGAACCATCCGGTAGACGTCGGTACCCACCCAGGCCTCCATGTAGCGGCCCATGTCGACGACGGGCGGGTTGGCGACCAGCGCCTGCACCCGGCCGTCGGTGGCCGCCGCTCGGGCGGCGAAGTACGAGCCGAAACTCTGCCCGCACAGCGCCAGGCGGCCCGGGTCGACCCCGGGCAGGGTGGAGACCATGTCGAGCACGGCGGCGATCGGCACCTCGTAGTCCGGACGGAAGGTCATCGTCGGCTCGGTGCGCATGCACCCGAGCTGGCCGGGGCCGTCGAACACGACGACGTTCCACCCCCGCTCGGCGCCCGGCACCCCGAGCTGGAAGTAGAGCTCCTCGGCGCTCGAGTCGAACCCGCCCACGGCCACGACGGTCGGCCGCGGTCCGCCGCCGCCGGCATCCGCCGCCGGGCGCACCAGATAGCCCGGAAGGATCCCGCCGGCGAAGGGGACGGCCAGGGGCTCGACCGGCGGGTGGACCAGGGTGGCCGCCTCCGAGAAGCAGGCCTGACTACGCGCCCCGGCCCCGTCGGCACCCGCGTCGCCTCCGTAGTACTCGGCGGTGCGGTAGTAGGTCGAGGCCCGGAGGAGGTGGTCCCGCCCGCTCACCCTCCGCCCTGCAGCCAGGCACTCCCGTCCTTGCGCCTCCACCCGCTGGGCCAGCTTCTCGAAGCCACGGGTCCAGCTCCTGGGGCTGCCGTCGGTGATCTCCGCCACCACGGCCAGGCACTCCCCCACCGAGGAGCCGCCGTAGTCGGCCATGCCCAGGGCCCGGATCAGCTGGTAGTTGAACTCGTCGTCCCGGAAGCCCTCCACGCGGACGGCGCTGCGGACGACATCGGAGTCTTCGAAGGACACGGTGCTCTCTTCCTCGGGGCGGTACGGGCCGGATGGGCCGCCGCCGTGGGTCATTGTGCCCGATCCCCGGCCTACCCTGTGACATGCGCGCAGCCGCCATCCAGACGACGGCCGGCGTGGACCGCGACGCCAACCTCGACGCGGCAGCCGCACTGGTCCAGGACGCAGCTGCGGCCGGAGCAGGACTGGTCGTCCTTCCCGAGTACTTCTCGGTGGCCGGCACCCCCGAGGTGCTCCGGGCAGGTGCCGAGGAACTCGACGGACCCACCGTCACCTGGGCGTCGACGCTGGCGGAACGCCTCGGGATCCACCTGGTCGCCGGGAGCTTCCCCGAGGCGGCGCGGGGGGACGACGGACGCCTGGCCAACACGAGCTGCCTCCTGGGACCGGACGGCTCCCTCCTGGCCGTCTACCGGAAGATCCACCTCTTCGACGTAGCGCTTCGGGGCGTCGAATTCAGGGAGTCCGACACCGTCGCCCCCGGCCGGGAGGTGTGCACAGTACCGATCGGCCCGGCAGAAGACCGCCGCCCGGGGCCCGTGCTCGGACTGTCCCTGTGCTACGACCTCCGCTTCCCCGAGCTCTACCGGATGCTCGCCCTCGACGGGGCGACCGTCGTCGCCGTCCCGGCGGCGTTCACGGCGACGACGGGTCCGGCCCACTGGGAGCTTCTGCTGCGGGCCCGGGCCGTCGAGGACCAGGTGTTCGTCATCGGGGCGGGCCAGGTCGGCCGCCTCCCCCCGGGCATGCCCCCCTGCCACGGTCACTCGATGATCGTCGACCCGTGGGGCACCGTCCTGGCCGAGCGCGCCGAGCCGACCCCGGGGATCGTCATCGCCGATCTCGATCTCGAGGGCCTCGCCGACGTACGCTCCCGCCTGCCGGTGCTGGCGAACCGCCAGCCCGCGGCGTACCGTGGGCTGCATGCCGACGACAGGGGCACCGCGGACTGACCGGGCGAGGACGAAGCCGTCACGGGTGCTCCGGGCGCCCCGGGACCTGCCGGACGACAACCCGGGCTCGGTGGCCCCCTACGAGGTCGGTCAGTTCGTCCACGACAACCTCGAGCTCTACTACGAGGTCCACGGCCAGGGCCCCCGGGTCCTGATCTTCCTGCACGGGATCCTGATGGACGCCAACATGAACCGGCGACTCGCCGCCGACCTGGCGGCCAAGGGCAACCGGGTCGTCCTGCTCGACCTCCCGGGGCACGGGCTCTCGGCACGGCCTCAGCGCGCCTCGTACCACCGCATGGACACCTACGCCGGCCACGTGATCGCCCTCATGGACCACCTGGGCATCGACCAGGCCGTGGTGGGCGGCGTCTCCCTCGGCGGCAACGTCAGCCTCCTGGTGGCCGCGCAGGCGCCCGAGCGGGTCCGGGGCCTGGTGATCGAGATGCCGGTCCTCGAGTGGGCGCTCCCGGCAGCCGCCATCACCTTCGTGCCCATGCTCCTCGCCGCACATTTCGCCCGGCCCGTCGTCGGTCGGGTGGCCAAGGTCTTCCGGGCCCTGCCCCGCACCGGCAACGGACCTCTCGACAGCGTCATGAACATGTTCTCGGCCGAGCCCCGCGAGACGGCCGCCGTGCTCCACGGGATCCTGGCCGGGCCCATCGCTCCGACGGTGGACCAGCGGGCGGCCATGGACGTCCCCGCGCTCGTGATCGGCCACAAGGTCGACCACGTCCACCCGTTCCACGACGCCCAGCAGCTCGCCC
This sequence comes from uncultured Actinomycetota bacterium, assembly GCA_963835445.1. Taxonomy (GTDB): domain Bacteria; phylum Actinomycetota; class Acidimicrobiia; order Acidimicrobiales; family RAAP-2; genus Bog-756. Next base: position 290,372 of record CAWIFO010000007.1, on the reverse strand, counting down.
GCCGCCTGCCCCGCGGCCAGCTCATCCAGGCCAGCTCGGTCCTCGAGCTCCGCGTCCACCCCGAGCGGCTCACCGAGGAGATCAACGGGCTGCTCGACACGGCCTGGGCCTCGCCGGTGGGCCGGGCCCGGCGCGCCGGCTGAGGTCCAACCGGCCCCGGGAGGATCCCAGGTCAGGCCGGCACCCGGTCAGTCGTCGTGGTCTGGCCGCCGCGCCCGCTTCCGTTCCGACAGCCGTCGCTTGTCGGCCAGACGCCGTTCCTTGGCGCCCCGGGACGGCCGTGTCGGTCGCCGGGACTTCTCCACCCGTAGCGCCGCCGCCAACCGCTCGCGGAAGCGCTCGACGGCCAGCTGCCGGTTCCTCAGCTGCGACCGTTCGTCATCGGCCACCACGCGGACCTCGGGACCGAGCCGCTCGATCAGGCGCGCCCGCTGGTGCGGCCCGAGCGACGGCGAGGCGGCCACGTCGAATCGCAGTTCGACCCGGGTCGCCACCTTGTTGGCGTGCTGGCCGCCCGGCCCCCCACTCGGACTGAAGCGGAACTGCAGTTCGGCCACCGGGATCCGGAGCGACGACGTGACCCGGACGACCTCGGGGCCGGCACCGGTCGCCGGGTCGGGGACGGGGCTCACCGCGGAGCCCGTTCGACCGTGCCCGGCTCGTCGATGACGGGGTTGGCAAGCACGCCCACGCCCTCGACCTCCACCGCGACGGTGTCGCCCGCGACGAGCCAGCGGGGCGGGTCGGTCGCCGCGCCGACACCGGCGGGCGTGCCGGTGGCCAGCAGCGTTCCCGGCTCCAGCGTCGCCACCGTCGACAGATGGGCGATCATCTCGGCCACGGTGAAGATCATGTCGGCCGTCGTCCCGTCCTGTCGGAGCTCGTCGTTGACCCAGGTCCGCACCCGCAGCGCCTGGGGTTCGGGGACCTCGTCCGCCGTCACCACCCACGGTCCCGTCGGCCCGTGGGTGTCGAAGCCCTTGCCCAGCAGCATGGTGGGAGTGGCCCGCTGCCAGTCCCGCACGCTGACGTCGTTCACCACCGTGTATCCGGCCACGACCTCGAGCGCCCGCTCGTGCGGCACGTGGCGGCACCGACGCCCGATGACGACGCCCAGCTCGCCCTCGTAGTCGACCTGCACGGAGGCGAACGGCACCTCGATGGCGTCGCCGGGGCCCACCACGCACGTCGACAGCTTGGCGAACCAGGTCTGGCGGGTCGGGCGCTCGACCCCCAGTTCGGCGATGTGATCTGCGTAGTTGCGGGCGATCCCCAGGAACACCGGCGGCCGCTGGACGGGGGCGCCCAGCCGTGCGGCCCCCAGGGGGACCCGACGGGCCCCCGACCGGGTGGCTCGCTCGAGCGCCGGCCGAGCGTCATCCCCGAGTGCCAGGACGTCCACCAGTGCGGCCGGCAGGCCCACGGCCGGATCGGTGAGATCGACCACCTCGTCGCCTGCGACCAGGCCGCAGCGGGGTCGGCCGTCCTCGAGCAGAGTCACCAGGCGCACGCCGCGAACCTACCGGTCCGTGGCGTGCCGGTCCTACACTCCGGGCATGACCGCGTCCCCCGGAACCCGCCATCCGACCGACGGCCGCTTCGACGGGCAGGTCGTGCTGGTCACCGGCTCCTCCTCGGGCATCGGGGCCGAGGCGGCACGCCGGTTCGCGGCCTCGGGCGCAATCGTGGTGGTGAATTCCGTGACATCCGTCGAGGCCGGCCGGTTGCTGGCGGCCGAACTGCCCGGGGCCACCTACGTGCAGGCGGACGTGGCCGACGAGTCCGATGCCGCCCGCCTGATCGAGGAGGTGGTCGCCGCCCACGGCAGGCTCGACGTCCTCGTAAACAACGCCGGAACCACCGCGGTGATCCCCCACGGCGACCTCGAGGCCGCCAGCCCGGACGTGTGGCGCCGGATCTTCGACACCAATGTGATCGGCACCTGGCAGGTCACCGTGGCCGCCGTCCCCCACCTGCGCACCTCGGGAAGCGGGCAGGTCATCAACGTCTCGTCGCTGGCCGGCGAGCGACCGGTGGGCAGCTCCATCCCCTACGCCTGCTCGAAGGCGGCCCTCAGCCACATGACCCGGTTGCTGGCCAACACACTGGGCCCCGACGTCCGGGTCAACGCGGTGGCGCCCGGACTGGTCGACACTCCGTGGACGGCGGACTGGGACGCGGTGCGCGAGTTCGTGCGGGCCCAGGCCCCCATGCAGCGGTCGGCCACACCCGAGGACGTCGCCGAGGTCATCATGGGGCTGGCCCGCTCGACCTACGTCACCGGTCAGGTGGTCCTGGTCGACGGCGGGCTCAGCCTGCGCTGAGTCCGGGGGCGGCGTCGGGCCGGTCGAGCCAGGATCCGCGTTCGAGCCGCCACAGCCGGTGGGCCGCCGAGGGGAAGTGCGGCAGCACCCGCTCGTCCCACGGGACGAACCCGAGGCGCTCGGCCACGGCTTCGGAACGGGTGTTACCGGGCAGGATCACGCTGTAGAGCGTGTCCTCGCCCAGCACGTCGAACCCGTAGCGGACGGCACGGGCACCCGCCTCGGTGGCGTACCCGTGTCCCCAGGCGGCCGGGTCGAGCGTCCACCCGACCTCGACGCCGGGCCACTCCGGTTCGGGACGCCAGTAGAGGCCGGCACGACCCACGAAGCGAGCGGTCGCCCGTTCCTCGAGGGCCCACTGGCCGAGGCCCTTCAACTCCCACAGGCCGGCGAACGAGGTGAGCTGGGCCCAGGTCTGCGCTCGACCGAAGTCGTCGGGAACGTGGAGCGACGCACGGACGCCGTCGGTGATCATCACGGCCAGCAGCGGGTCGAGATCGTCGGCGCGGAACGGCCGCATGATCAGCCGATCGGTGGTGAGGGTCGGGCAGACGGGCACGTCGGCCAGTCAACCACCGGCTCGGGGTCCCGGCCACCGATACGCTCCGGCCGTGCCCGCAGGACCGAACCACGAACCGACAGTGGCCCCCGTCCCGCCGGTGACCGAGGGCGCGCCGTGGACGTGGGTGGTGCCGCCGACGCCGTGGGACGCCCTGCCCCTGGTCCTGCACCTGGCCCAGCGACGACTGCCGGTCGGGACCCGCGTCGACCTGGTCGTCCGGCCGACCCCGGGAACCGCCGGGGACCCGGGGTTACCGGTGCCGCTGGCGGCGCTGCTGGTGGGCGCCGGGTTCGGCGTCGTCGACAGGCCCCTCGAGGGTCCTGACGGCGTACATCGGGCTCGGGTCGTGCGCGACCGGACCCTGGCCGACAGCGTGGGCGCGGGGATGCGGATCCTCGTCTGCGGCGTCAACCCGTCGCCCTTCTCTGCCGACGCCGGCGTGGGGTACGCCCGGCCCGGCAACCGGTTCTGGCCGGCGGCGCTCGCCGCCGGACTGGTGGACGCCGACCGTGACCCCGTGGCGGCGCTGGCCCGTGGCGTCGGGATGACCGACTTCGCCAAGCGGCCCACCCGCACCGCCGCCGAGGTGACCCGGGAGGAGTACGACGCCGGGTTCGCCCGGGTCTCGGCGCTCGTCGAGTGGCTCCGGCCCGGGGCCGTGTGCTTCGTGGGCCTGTCGGGCTGGCGCACGGTCGTCGACCGCCGGGCCATGGCCGGGTTCCAGCACACCACCGTCGGCGGCCGCCCCGCCTACGTCATGCCGTCCACGAGCGGGCTCAACGCACGAACGTCCCTCGACGAGCTGGCCCGGCACCTGGCCGCCGCCGCCGACCGTGGCGGGGCCGCCGGCTGACCGATCCCCGCTCCCAGCCGCCGGCCGCCTGCGGCCTGCCCCCATACCCGGGCGGGTCGAGGGGACAGCACCCGGTCACTACGGCCCGGGCACCGGGTCGTAGTGGTCGACCTCGGGCTGGCCGTCGAAGAACGGCCCGATGTGGGCCCGCCACTCGGTGAAGCCGGGGGACTCCCGGAACCCGACGGTGTGGTCCTCGAGCGTCTCCCAGCCCACCAGCAGGAGGTAGCGGTGGGGGAACTCGATCCCCCGGTGGATCGCGAACGAGCGGAAGCCCGGCGCGGCCGAGATCACCTCCCGGGCACGGGCGAGGGCGGCCTCGAACTCGTCGTGCGAGTCGGGGCGGACGGTGATGAGAGCGTGCTCGAGGACCATCCCCCGACGCTACCGGCGCCGCGGTCCCGATAGCGTCGGGGGGAGTGCGAGGAGTGGAGGAGCCGCCGTGAGGATCGAGATCTGGTCGGACGTCGTGTGCCCCTGGTGCTATGTCGGGAAGCGGAACCTCGAGACAGCGCTGGCGGAATTCCCCCACGCCGACCAGGTGACCGTCGAGTGGCGGAGCTTCGAGCTGGACCCGACCACCCCGGCGCGGGTCGAACTGTCGATGGACGAGGTCCTCGAGCGCAAGTACGGGATGACCCCCGACCAGGCCTCAGCGGCCAACCGGCAGATGACCGAGCTCGCCGCCGGCGTCGGACTGGAGTACCACCTCGACCGCGTCCGGATCGGGAACACGTTCGACGCCCACCGACTCCTCCACCTCGCAGCGCAGGAGGACCTCGGCGGTGCCATGAAGGAGCGGCTCCTGCGCGCCTACTTCACCGAGGGACGGTCCGTCTCCGATCCGGCCACCCTGACGGAGCTGGCCGTCGAGGTCGGGCTCGACGGGGTGCGGGTGGCCGAGGTCCTGTCCTCCGACGAGTACGCCGTCGAGGTCCGGGCGGACGAGGCACGCGCCGTGGAGCTCGGCTCGACGGGCGTGCCGTTCTTCGTGCTCGACGGCCGGTTCGGGGTCCCCGGCGCCCAACCGCCCGACGTCCTCCTCCGGTTGCTGCACCGGGTATGGGACTCCTCGGCGGACGCGGCCGCCAACCCGTCCGGCTGAGCTGGACTGAGTTGGGCTGGGCCTCCGCCTGATGCAGCACCCGGACGGGGCCCGCCGGTCACCGTGGCGGGACCGGCCGACGTCCGGGCATCAGACCCCCTGCACCGCCGGCGCCAGGGCCCGCCATTCGTCCATCGGGACCTGGCCGAGGTCGCTGCCCAGGACCTGCAGCAGCACGTGGTCCGCACCGGCCTCGAGGTGCTCGCGCACTCGGACCACGACGGCCGCCTCGTCCCCCTGGACGACGAGTGCGTCGGCCAGGCGCTCCGAGCCCCCACGGACGAAGTCGTTCTCGTCGAAGCCCTCCCGCACCCAGCTGTTCCGGTAATTCGGAAGGCCCGTGTACACGTTGAGGTGGTCGTGTGCACGCCGGAGGCCCTCGGCACGGTCCTGGCCCAGCACCGCCGCCTGTTCGACCACCAGCAGCGGTCCGGGTCCGAGGGTCGCCCGGGCCGTGGCGGTGTGTGCCGGGGTGACCAGGTACGGGTGGGCGCCCGCCGTGCGGTCGCGGGCCAGGCCGAGCATCCTCGGCCCGAGCGCGGCGAGCACGACCGGCGGCCGCACGGGGTCCGAGCCGAAGTACGGCGCTGCGTCGAGGGCGTCCAGGTAGTCGGTCATGGCCTGCAACGGCGGGAGGTAGGTCTCCTTGCGGTCCCGCTCGACCAACGGCTGGTGGCTCACGCCCAGCCCGACCACGAACCGGCCAGGCGTGAGCGACTCGACCAGGCGCACCGCAGCGTTGGTCGTCATGGCCCCGCGACCGTAGATGTTGGCGATCCCGGTCCCGACGACGATGCGGCTCGTGGCCGCCAGCAGCGCCTGTGCCGTCGAGAAGGCCTCCCGTCCGTAGGCCTCGCCGAACCAGAGCGACCCGTACCCGAGCGCGTCGAGCTCGGAAGCGGTGTCCTGGGCCGCCGGGCCCGGGAGCGACTCGAGGGTGTGGGTCCAGAGTCCGGTTCGGTTGGCCCGGAGGGCATCGGTGGCGAGGGTCATGGTGCCACCGTACGGGTTGCGTCCCGGGACCGGATCCGCTCACCGGCCCCCCGACCGGCGCTTCGCGTGCCGGTGGCGCGCCCGCACCCGTCGTTCTAGGGTACGGACCGAATCCGCCGTCCGAGGGCGCGGGAGGACGGCCGCGGAGCGGAGGTTGTGCGGTGGACGGAGTGGGCAGCGACCCGGCATGTCCGGGGTGCCGGTCTACGGACGTGCCGAGACTGATCGTCCGGGGCACCGGCAAGGGCAGCCACGGCACCAGCCTGCAGTGCCGGCGGTGCGGTACGGAGTGGTCCGGCGAGTCGTCCCGGGACAGCCAGGCCTCCTGAGCGGCCCGTGGCCGCGGCGCGTCAGGCCGGCACGAACGTCCCGGACCCGATCCGCACGCGGGTCCCGATGAGCTCCTCGGCACAGGCCGACGCGGCCAGCCCGGGGTCGGCGCTGATCGACACGCACCGGCGGCCGTCGTCGGTGTCACACACCGCGACCACCCGGACCGGCTCCATCCCGTCGTAGGTCACGGTGTAGGTGGCCACCGTTCCCCCGCCGTCGTAACCGTCGAGCGTCTCGACCGCCTCGACCGTTCCGGTCACCGATTCGACCTCGTAGGCCAGGTCGGCCATGAGCGGCGGGCGGCCGTCGGGTCGGGCCGACCACACACCGAGCCCCGGCTTGGTCAGGAGGCCGCTGACGGTGGTGACCATGCCCAGTCGATCGGGCCCGTCGCGCAGGACCGGGACGACGGCCGCCATCGACTGGAGCACGAAGTTGTTGAACGGCCCGCCGGCGAAGGCCATCCCGCCGGTGACCGTGGGTGTGCCCGCCGGGTCGAGCCCGAGGGCACGCTGCTGCACCCGGACCGCGGCAGGGAAGCAGCTGTACGCCTCGATCACCTCGGCCTCGGCCAGTGGGTGTCCCAGCCATGCTGCCGCCGTGTCCCCGAGGACCCCCATCGCCGGCCAGGCCTCGATGCGCGCCCGGCACAGCACCGACACCGCGTGGCTCGACTCGAGCCCCACCTTGGGGAAGACCCACCGGTCGGCGGGCACCCCGTGCCGTTCGGCCGCCCCCACCGAACACAGCACCAGCGCGGCCGCCTGGTTCACGGTCCACTGGGTCGAGTGCCACTTGTTGTACGGGAAGGCGAGCGGTCGGTTGTCGGCCGACGGGGTGGCGAGCCATCCGGCGTCGACGGCACGTCCGAACACGGCGTCGGGATTGCCGGCCGAGACCAGCGCGAAGCGGGCCCACAGTTCGGAGATCGCATCCCGCTGCTCGGCGATCGTCCGACCCTCGGCGGCACGCAGGGCGTTGTCGATCATGGCGTACTGCTGGACCGGGTCCCACAGCTGGTGGGCCACCTCGACGGGCTCGAGGAGCGGCCCGGTCCGGGAACGCAGGACGTCGGGAACCACGCCAGGCTGGGGTGTCTCGGCAGGGGGACGACCGGCCTTCTCCTGGTTTCGCGCCCACCGCTTCGCCTCGCCCCCGACCACGACGGCCACCTCGGACGTGCCGGCGAGGATGGCGGCGAGCGCGTCGTTGACGAGGCTCTGCTGGGGGATGCCGAGCTCGACCAGCTGGGTCGTCGCCCCCGGGGCGCCGATGCGGTGTGTCACCAGGCGGCCGGGGTCCGGGTAGGTCCAGCTCCCCTGGGGCACCGCCACCCGGTCGACGGCGGCGGCAAGTCCCCGGCCGCCGGCGTCGGCGAGCGCCGCGCCCGTGGCCGTCGCCATCAACTCGGAGGCCTCGGCGTCGTAGGACGCGGTGCCCACGCCGACCAGTACGGGTGTGCGAGGGTCGAGGGCGCCGGTCACGAGACCGCCACCTCCCCCGGCCGGAGGGCGGCGTCGCCGGCGGTCGCCGCGTTCCGACGGTCCCGCAACATCCGTCCGAGCTCACGCCACGTCACCTCGACGGCGCCGTTGGCGACGGCCTCGGCCCTGGCCCGTTCCGGCAGGTCGTAGTGGGCGTGGTGCGGTCGGTCGGGCTTGTCCTGGAACCACGCCCGACGCATCCCCATCCGCTCGGCGAACGCGTGCAGCTCCTGCTCGGTGTCGGCCACCAGATGGGACCACCGGTCGTCGACCGGGCCGAGGTGCGCCGCCTGACGCCAGTCGTCGAGGTATACCGTCACCGCTCCCGCCGCCCCACCGCCGTGCTCAGACGACCCGGCCCGGTCCACCCGAGCCGTCCACGACGGGAAGTTCGGCGGCTGCCCACGCCACCATCCCCCCGGCCACGTTGCGAACGTCGTAGCCGCTCCCGGCCAGGTGGAGGGCGACCGACCCCGACCGCCCGCCGACCCGGCACATGCAGACGATGGTGCGCCCGGACGGGAGCTCGCCGATGCGGTCGACGACCTGGCCCATGGGCAGGTGGGTGGCAACGGGGGCGTGCCCGGCGGCCCACTCGTCCTCCTCGCGGACGTCGAGCATCAGCGCGCCGGCAGCGACCATGCGTTCCGCCTCGGTGGCGTCGATGTCGGTGACGGACACGGGCACGGAGGGGTCGGGGGAGGGAGGGGGCACGGCCTCACGGTAGCGGAGACGACCCCGGGCCCCGCGCCCCCCGCCACGGCCACGCCGCTGTCCGCATCCGCCCCACCGGGCTCAGCCCCCGAGGTCCATGAGCTCGATGCGGACCCCGTCGGGATCGGTGCAGTAGACGAAGTCGAGGGTCACGTCTCCCAGCGGGACCGCGGTCCGGGTGGCCCGGACGACCGAGCCCCCGAGCGCCTCGATGGCTGCGGCCGTCGATGCCACGTCGTCGACCCGCAGACTCAGGTGGGTGAGGCCGCGCAGGTTCATCGGCCGCCGGGTCCCGTCGCCGGTGACACCGGGGGCGTCGAAGCCGAGCAGCTCGACGGTCACCCCGTCCTTGGCGATCATGCGCGACCGGAGGTGCACGCCGTCGACCTCCATGAGGGCGGCGAACTCCTCCCCCACCTCGTGGGCGGCCACCTCGGTGAACCCGAGACCTTCGCAGTAGAACCGCAGCGACACATCGAGGTCCGCCACGCAGATCCCGAGGTGGGAGAAGGAGATGCTCATCGCGTCCCGCCGGTCAGGGACCGGTCGCCGTACGGGTGGTCGATCGTACTCAGGCCGGCTCGGCGGCCAGGGCAGCCCCCAGCTTCAGCAGCTGGTCGGTGGCGCCGCCCAGGGTGAGCTCGATGTGCTTGGTGTTGAGGAAGAACCGGTGGAGCGGGTACTCGCGGTCGACCCCGACCCCGCCGTGGAGGTGCACCGCGGCGTGGACCACCCGTTGACCCCCGTCGGCCGCCCAGAACTTGGCCACCGCCACCTCCTTGTCGGCGGGCAGTTCCTCGGCGATGCGCCAGGCAGCCTGCCAGGCGGTCAACCGGATGGCCTCGGCATCGACGTAGGCATCGGCGGCGCGTTGGCCCACCGCCTGGAAGGTGGCGATCGGCTTGCCGAACTGCTCGCGGTTCTTCGTGTACTCGGCCACCAGGGCGAGGGAGGCGGCGGCGGCACCGGCCTGCTCGAGGGCGAGGGCGGTCGTGCTGCGCTGGACGAGCCAGTCGACGACGGCCGGACCGTCCTCGACGGAGCCCAGGAGCGCGTCGGAACCGACCTGCACGCCGGCCAGGGTGACCAATCCCTCGGGCTGGCCGTTGTTGGCGGTCTGCTGTTCCACGGTGAGGCCGGCGGCGCCGGCGGGCACCAGGAACACGGCCACACCACCGGGCTCGATCCGGGCGCTGACCACCAGCGCGTCGGCGAAGGTGCCCGACGGCACACAGGCCTTCACGCCGGTCAGGGTCCAGCCGTCCCCGGTCGCCTCGGCGACGGCGGCGGGTGCAGCCGGGGTGCCGCCGAGCTCGACGAGGGCGGTGGTCAGCACGGTGTCCCCGGCAACTACCCCGGGCAGCCACTGCTGCTGCTGGGCGGCGGTTCCGAATCGGGCGATCGCCGCAGCGGCGGCGGCCAGGCACTCGACCACGGGCACGTACGCCGCGGTGCGCCCGGCTGCCTCGGCCAGCAGTCCGGTCTCCAGGAAGCCGAGCCCGGCTCCCCCGACGTCCTCGGGCAGGGCGATACCGAGCAGGCCGGCGCCGGCCAGCTCCGACCACAGCTTGCGGTCGAAGCGGTCGCTGGTCGGGTCGGTCTCCATCTCGCGGAGCCGCTCCTGGGTCGACAGGTCGGTGAAGATGCGGTCGGCCAGTTCGCGGACGGCCTCCTGCTCCTCGCTGAATGAGAAGTCCATGGTGTGTCCTCTTTCGTCGTCTGGGGTCGTCGTCGTCCGGATCGCGGTCCGGGTCAGCGCAGCGACCGGGGCATGCCCAGGCCGAAGATGGCGATCAGGTCCCGCTGGATCTCGTTGGTCCCACCGCCGAAGGTCAGGATGACCAGGCTGCGGGCGTACATCTCGAGCCGCCCGGCCAGTACGGCCTCGGGCGAGCCCTTGGCCAGGTAGCCGGCCTGGCCGACGATCTCCATCATCAGCTTGAAGGCCTCGAGGTAGAACTCCGTGCCGAACACCTTGATGGTGGAGGCGTCGGCCACGTCGAGGTGGCCCTGGGTGGCGGTCCACGCCACCTTCCAGTTGATGAGCTTGAGGAACTCCAGCCGGGCGTAGATGCGGGCCAGGTGGACCTGCACCCACTCCTGGTCGATCACCCGGCGGCCGTCGGCCAACTTGGTGGCCTGGGCCCAGGCCCGGACGTCGGTCATGGCCCGCTCGATGATCCCCGACGAGCACAGTGTGACCCTCTCGTGGTTGAGCTGGTTGGTGATGAGGGACCACCCCTGGTTCTCGCCGCCGACCAGGTTGGCCGCCGGCACCCGGACGTCCTCGTAGAACGTGTAATTGATGTTGTGGTCGCCGAGCAGGTGCATCGGGACGACCTTGATGCCCGGGGTGTCCATCGGGACCACGAACATCGAGATGCCCTTGTGCTTGGACACCTCCGGGTCGGTCCGGGTGGCGAGCCAGATGAAATCCGCGTCGCCGGCGAGCGACGTGTAGATCTTCTGGCCGTTGATCACGTACTCGTCGCCGTCGCGGACGGCCCGGGTCTGCAGCGAGGCGAGGTCGGTGCCGGACTCGGGCTCGGTGTAGCCGATGCAGAAGTGGATGTCGCCGGCGAGGATCTTGGGGAGGAAGAACTCCTTCTGCTCCTGGGTGCCGTAGTCCATGAGAGTCGGGCCGACGGTGTTGATGGTCAGCATGGGCACCGGGGCGCCGGCCCGCATCGACTCGTCGAAGAAGATGAACTGCTCGATCGGACCCTTGCCCTGGCCGCCCCACTCCTCGGGCCAGCCGATGCCGAGCCAGCCGTCCGTGGCCATCTGCTTGACGACGCGGCGCATGTCGGGACCGATGCCGTGGCTGGCGGCCAGCTGCGCCTCCACCTCGGGGGTCAGGAGCTTGGCGTAGTACTCCCGCAACTCGTTGCGGAGCGCCTGGTGCTCCTCGGTGTAGCCGATCTCCATGGGGTCCCTCCCGGTCAGGTGCAGCCCGTCCCCGGGGGACGGCCCATCACGACTAGAACACGTTACATTCGCCTACCCCGGGGCGCCACCGTCGCAGGTGTGCCCGACGGGTGCGGTCGTCGGGTCCGGTCGGCGGTGCCACCCTCGTCGTCCTCGTCCGACCTGGATCGGCGGGGCCGCTAGGGTTACCATCCGGTAAGTTCTACAGGGACCCGGACGGGCCGCACCGATGCCCCGACGAGGGGTCCCGGCCGCCACCGCCCGCCGGCGCGCAGGACCGTCCCGCAGCGCCGGTACGCTGCACCGTCAGCCCAGAGCACGCCGCGGCACCGGCCGCCCGTCACCGAGGAGCACCACATGCCCGAAGCAGTCATCGTCGCCACCGGTCGGACCCCCATCGGGCGGGCCAACAAGGGCTCGCTCGTCGAGTGCCGCCCGGACGACCTCGCCGCCCTCGTGATCCGCGAGGTCCTGGCCAAGGTCCCCCAGCTCGACCCCCAGCTCGTCGAGGACGTGATCCTCGGCTCGGGCCAGCCCGCCGGCGAGGCCGGCTACAACCTCGGCCGCGTGGCCGCCGTCCTGGCCGGCCTGCCCGACGTGCCCGGGGTGACGGTCAACCGCTACTGCTCGTCGTCCCTGCAGACCATCCGCATGGCGGCCCACGCCATCCGGGCCGGCGAGGGCGACGTCTTCGTGGCCGCCGGCGTGGAGACGGTCAGCCGGTACATGCACGGCGCTGCCGACGTCGGCCCGCACAACGAGAAGTTCGCCGCCGCCGAGGCCCGCACCGTGGCCCGCACTCCAGCGGCCGGTGAGCCCTGGACGCCGCTCGAGGGCGCCTTCCCCGACGTCTACATCGCCATGGGCCAGACGGCCGAGAACGTGGCCGAGTTCAAGGGCGTCACCCGGGAGGAGCAGGACGAGTTCGCCCTGCAGTCCCAGGTGCGTGCGGTGGCCTCCCAGGAGCGCGGCTTCTTCGACCGGGAGATCATCCCGGTGACCCTGGCCGACGGCACCGTCGTGACCAAGGACGACGGCCCCCGAGCCGGCACCACCCTCGAGAAGCTGGCCAGCCTCAACCCGGTGTTCCGCGAGGGCGGCACCATCACGGCCGGCAACGCCTGCCCGCTCAACGACGGCGCCGCCGCCGTGGTCGTCATGAGCGACACCAAGGCCAAGGAGCTCGGCATCACCCCGCTGGCGCGCATCGTGGCCAGCGGAGTCACCGGCCTCAACCCCGAGATCATGGGCCTCGGCCCGGTCGAGGCGATCCGTCAGGTCCTGCGTCGGGCCAACATGACCATCGACGACATCGACCTCGTGGAGATCAACGAGGCGTTCGCCGCCCAGGTCGTGCCCTCGGCCAAGGAGCTCGGCATCAGCTACGACAAGCTCAACGTCAACGGTGGCGCCATCGCCCTCGGTCACCCCTTCGGCCAGACCGGTGCCCGCATCATGACCACACTGCTCAACGGCCTCGACGACGCAGGAACGACCTTCGGTCTCGAGTCGATGTGCGTCGGAGGTGGCCAGGGCATGGCCATGATCGTCGAGCGCCTCTCGTAGGACGCACCGCTCCCCCGCCTTCGTGACGGGGCGCGACTACGCAGCATCGGCCGACGGCCGCAGGGGACACGCCCTGCGGCCGTCGGAGCGGCCGGAGGTCGGTGCCCGACCGGACCTGACCGTCAGCGGGGCGGACGGTCCAGCAGCGGGCTCGACGGGTCCCGCACCGGGCGACCGGCCAGCTTCGCCTGGCGCCACGCGATGCCCGACAGCGCCTCGAGCACGATGCGGTTGCTCAGGTAGGCGGTCACCTCGGCGTGGTCGAAGGGCGGCGACAGCTCGACCACGTCCACCCCGCACAGTGGCAACTCCATGGCGATCCGGCGCACGGCGTCGAGCAGCTCACGGGAGCTGAGGCCGCCGGGCTCCGGCGTGCCGGTGGCGGGGGCCGACCCGGGGTCGACCACGTCGACGTCCACCGACAGGAACACAGCGTCGCACTCGTCCAGGGCGGTGGCGAATGCCTCGGTCAGGCACTCGTCGAGTCCTCGGGTGACCACCTCGGTCATCTCGTAGCTGCGCATCCCCTGCTCGGCCATCCAGTCGAGCGTCTCGGGTTCGGGCCAGTAGCCCCGCAACCCGATCTGCAGGAACCGGTCGCCCCGGACGGCGCCGGACTCGATGAGCCGGCGCATGGGCGTACCGTGGCCGACGAGGAGGCCGAACTGCTGATCGGCCGTGTCGGCGTGGGCGTCGAAGTGGAGCATCGACACCCGGCCCCAGCCGACGTGGCGGGCGCACCCGGTGGCGTCGGGGTAGGCGATGGTGTGGTCGCCGCCGAGGACGATGGGGACCGCCCCGCTGCGGGCCACCCTCTCGACGGCGGCCTCGAGCCGGGCGCACGACAGGTCGGTGTCCCCCGACGGCATCTCCACGTCGCCGACGTCGACCACGCCGAGCTCGACCAGCGGGTCCACCCCCAGGGCCAGGCTCGGGCGCATCCCGTCGTGCGGCAGGTAGTCGGTGAGTCGGATGGCCTGGGGGCCGAACCGACAGCCCGAACGGTGGCTGGTGCCCCCGTCGAACGGGGCGCCGATGATCACGGCCTTGGCCTCGGCGAAGCTAGGCGGGTCGGACAGGTCGGCGGCCGGCACCCCGGCGAAGGTGGCGTCGGGGCCGTACATGTTGCCTAACCGCATCGGCGCTCCTCGTCGGTCGCGGCCCGTGGACCGGGCCCGCGCCCACCCTATCGGCGGCCCCGGCACGTCCCCGGCCTGCCGGGACCCCGGGAACCGAACCGGCCGCAGGAATCAGTCGGCGAGCTCCTCGATGGCGTACTCGGGGCAGTTGGCGATGGCGAGCCGCGCCTTGTCCTCGAGCTCGGGCGGAACCGTGCCGTCGCCCACCACCGAGGACAGCCCGTAGTCGTCCACCGAGAACAGCTCGGGGGCGAGCCCGTAACACCGGGCGTGGCCGGTGCACTTGTCGGGGTCGACCCGGATCCTCATGGGAACACCACCGGCACGCTGCGGGGGCCGCGTACCTGTCCGCCGGCCCAGGTCACCTCCGCTCCTTCCTCGATCCGGAACTCGGGGATCCGCTTGAGCCACTCCTCGATGGCCACCCTCAGTTCCATCCGGGCCAGGTTGGACCCTGCGCACCGGTGGATACCCGAGCCGAATGCCACGTGGCGGTTGTGGGCGCGGTCGAGGATCACCTGGTCGGGGTGGTCGAAGGCCTCGGGGTCGCGGTTGGCGGCCGGGAAGTTCATGAGTACCTTGTCGCCGGCGTGCATCGGGCAACCGCGGAACTCGACATCGCCCGTCACCACCCGGGCCATCGTCACCGGCGAGTAGGCCCGCAGGAGCTCCTCGATGGCGAGCGGCATCGCCCCGGGGTCGGTGGCCAGGACCTTGGCGTGCTCGGGGTGGGAGGCCAGGTGCCACAGCGACGACCCGATGGCGCTCCACGTGGTGTCCACCCCGGCGATCAGCGTCAGCGCGGCCACGCCGAGGACGATCGAGTCCTCGATCGGCTGGCCGTCGACCTCGGTCTGGAGCAGTGCGCTGAGGAGGTCGTCGCCCGGATGCTCCTTGCGGCGTCCCACCTCGGCCACGAAGTAGTCGATGAGGGCGAGGGTGCCCTCGCGTCGGACCTCCATGTCGTCGGCGAACTCGAGCACGGCCCGGACCCAGCCGGTGAACGTGTCCGACAGCTCGGCGGGCACGCCCAGGATGGCGGCGATGACGCGGACGGGGATCTGCTGGGCATAGTCGGCGGCGGCGTCGGCCCGGCCGTCGGCCAGGAAGCCCTCGACCAGCCCGGCGCACAGCTCCCGGGTCATCGACTCGTAGCTCTCGACCTTGCGGTGGGAGAACCACGGCAGGAGGAGCCGGCGGGTGAAGGTGTGCAGCGGCGGGTCGGCCGAGATCGGCGGGACGCCGTAGGGCAGGACCGGTTCGTCGGGCTCCTCCCCGTCGAACGGGATCACCGTGATGTCGAGCGAGCTGAAGTGCTCGATGTCGTGGGCGAGATCCACGACGTCCTTGTAGGTGGTGGGCAGCCACGTACTGCCGCGGCGGTCGGAATGGGCCACCGGGCAGGCCTGCCGTAGATCGTCCCAGATGCGGAACGGGTCGTCCACGTAGGTCTTGCTGAGGACGTCGAAGTCCGTGTCCCAGTGGTCGACCGGACGTACGTCGGTCATCGCTCACCTCACAGGTTCCGAGCAACAAACTGTCGCTCGATGTTGCATTGTTGCACGTGCCCGCCGGCTCGGACCAACGGGCGGGCATCGACGGCGCCCGCGGGGTATCCTCCCTGGTCAGCGGTGGTGGAGAGGAGCTCAGACGGTGAGGCCCCCGTCCACCGACAGCACCGCGCCCGTCGTGTAGGACGACTCGTCGGAGGCGAGGAAGGCGATGGAGGCGGCGATCTCGGCGGGGGTCGAGAACCCCATCGGCGACATGATCTTGGTCAGCTGCTTCGGGTCGGCGCCCTCGGGGAGGTCGAAGGACCCGAGCAGCGGCGTGTCGGTGCCTCCCGGGGCGACCACGTTGGCCCGCACCCCGTGGCCCACGTACTCGGCGGCCAGGGCCTTGGTGAACATCAGCAGCCCGCCCTTCGACGCGCAGTAGGCGGCCGAGTACGCCTGGCCCATCAGCGCCGTGTTGGAGCACACGTTTACGATGGCGCCGCCGTGCTCGAGCAGGTGGGGAAGGGCGGCCCGACACACGAGGAAGGGGCCGGTCAGGTTGACGGCCAGGATCTTCTGCCACCGGTCGAACGGCATCTCGTGGGAGTTGAAGAACCCACCGATCCCGGCCACGTTGCAGACGACGGTCGGCGGACCCAGGTCGGCCACGATCGACGCCACCGTCGAGGTGACCGACTCCTCGGAGGTGACGTCGCAGGTGTAGGCCACCGCCGTGCCGCCGTCGGCGGTGATGCCGGCGACCGTCTCGGCCACGGCGTCACCCATGACGTCGAGGGCAGCCACCGTCGCTCCCTCGGCGGCCAGTCGGCGTGCTGTCCCCCGGCCGATGCCCGATCCGGCCCCGGTGACGATGGCCACCCTGCCCTCGAACCGTCTGACCAGGAATCCGGCCAGGATCGCGTCGGCGGCGTCGTGCTGCTCGCCACCCTGGCCGAGCGTGATCTTGTGGCTCGCTACCGGGCTCATGCGTTCTCCTCACTGGTCGTCGCTGCGTCGGTCGTTCCCCCGCTCGCGGCCGCGCCGGCCTTGGCCGGGGCGAACCGCTCGCGGAGGGTGTGCTTCAGGATCTTTCCAGCCGGGTTCCGCGGGACCGCCTCGACCAGCTCCAGCTGCTCGGGCACGGCATTGACCCGCAGGCCCCGGCCACGCAGGTACTCCCCCATGGTGGCGAAGTCGAACGACTGGCCCTCGGCCACGGCGACGACGGCACACGCCCGCTCCCCCGTCTTCGGGTCGGGCAGGCCGATGACGGCGACGTCGGCCACCGCCGGATGGGCGTAGAGGAGGTCCTCCACCTCCTTGGCCGAGATGTTCTCGCCGTGGCGGATGATGACGTCCTTCAGGCGGCCGGTGATGGTGACGTAGCCGTCCTCGTCGACGACGCCGAGGTCCCCGCTGCGGAAGTAGCCCTCGTCGTCGAACGCCTCGGCGTCGAGGGAAGGGTCGAGGTAGCCGCTGATGACCTGGGCCCCCTTGAGGCGGATCTCCCCCTCCACCCCTGACCCGGCCCGGGTGCCGTCGAGCGCCACCACGATCAGGTCGACCCCCGGGGTGGCCCGGCCCTCGGTGTCGGCCAGCTTCTGGTCGGGGTCCCCGGTGGTGGCCATGACCACGATCGGCGCCTCCGTCAGGCCGTAGCCGGAGATGATGCCCACACCGCCGATCTCGTCCTTCAGGTCGTAGTGCAGCTGCGGCGGCTTGGGCGCCCCACCCCCGGTATTATTGCGCACGTGCGGGAAGATCGAACCGCCGCCCGCCGCCCGCTGGGCTGCCAGGTACGCCAGGTGGAACGGCGTGCCCGAGCCGGCAATGGTCACGCCGTTGGCGGCCAGGAAGGCCGGGGTCTCGGTCGGGTGGAAGGCCTCGGTGGTCAGGAGCGTGCACCCGGTCAGCAACGAGGCGATGAGCCACCCGATGCCGCCGATGTGGGTGAAGGGGAAGACCAGGGCGGACACGTCGTCGCCCCGGATGTCCAGGCACTCGGCCATGGCCAACGCCGAGGCCATCACGGTGAGGTCGGTATGTGGTGCGCCCTTGGGGTCGGCCGTCGTGCCCGACGTGTAGAAGAGCCAGCGCACCGGCGCGTCCCCCGGCCGACGCCGGGGCGTCCTCGACGGGCGGCAGCACCGACGGGTCCCCGTCGGGCAGTGCGCGGTCGACCACCAGCACGGACAGTCCTGGACGGTCGGCGGCCAGATCACGTGCCATGGCCTCGAAGTCGAAGCCCCGGTAGACGGTGGGAACGACGAGCAGCGACGCCTCGCTCTGCCCGATGATGAAGCCGACTTCGCGATGTCGGTAGATCGGGATGAGCGGGTTCTGCCGGGCTCCCAAGCGGGCAAGGGCGCCGACCAGGACCAGTGACTCGTTCCACGTCGGCAGCTCCCAGCTGACGCTGGTGCCAGCGGTGACGCCGTGGTCGGCGAACAACCCGGCCGCCGCCCGCAGGCTGGCGTCCCGGTAGCCGGCGAAGGTGAGCTCCTCGCCCGTGTCCTCGTGGGCCAGCACCGCGTCGGGCGTGGCCTCGGCACGGGCCTCGATCAGGCCCCACAAGGTCGGGGCGAAGACCCACCCGCGGGCCAGTGCCCGGTGCCTCATGGCGTCCCTCTGGTCGTCGTTCATCTCGTGCGTGCTCCCGTCGTCGGTCTGCGGTGGGTCGGTGCTATCGGTCCGACCACAGTTGGTCGGTGTAGGTGTCGGTCCCGGGCACCGTGCCGAGGAAGGCCGACGCCCAGATCACGGTGCCGAGCCCGGCGCCGGCCAGAGCGGCGCCCAACGGGGCGAACACGTCGGCCCACGAGCTGTCGGGCGACTCGTCCACGAAGCAGAGGGCCAGCACCCGCTCGTCGAGCGCCTCGCCCCTCGGCACGTCGCCCGGAGCATCGGCGAGGAGCGGCAGGGGGCTGAACCCGAGCACGGTGGCCACCGGCGAGCCGGGCACCACCGCCGGCAGGTACTCCTCACGGAGCCAGGTCCCGACCTCGGCGCCCGTGATGCCCTCGGCCGGCTCGACGAAGACGGAGGCCATGCCGGCGAACCGGTGGTCGAGGCTCAGCTCGGCCGGCACCCCGTCGGCGTCGCGGGCGTACTCCCACTCGAATCGGTAGAGCCCAGTGTGGATGTGGTCGCGGTGCTCGAACATCCGGCCTGCCCGGTGCAGGACGTTGACCTGGTCGACGGCCCACCGGTTCCACTCGTCGTGGTGGCCGTCCAGCACGTAGTAGATGCCGAGGTAGCTGCCGATCTGTGGGTCGGCCACGAGGGCGCCCTCGCCCTCGGGGTAGCGCAGACCCTTCAGCGGGGCGGTGGCCACGAACCGGGCGCCGGCGAAGTTGTAGGCGCCGATCTGGCAGCCGGCATAGAAGTGGTCCCGCTCGTACCACCGGTTGTAGGCGACCTCGTGGCCGCGGTGCGGCTCCACCAGGGTGTAGAGCATCGTGCCGATCCGGATGGGGTCGTCGGTGACGCCACCCTGGGCGGGGGTCGAGTTGCCGGTCATCGTTGCTGTGCTCCGTTCGTGTCGGCGGATCCCGTACGTACCGCCTCGGCGGCCTGGTCGGCCAGGACCCTCTTGTCTACCTTCATCATCGAGGTCAGGGGGAGACGGTCGACGACCACCACGCGGTCGGGTGCCTTGTAGTCGGCGAGTGACGCCCGGGCGGTCTCCCGAAGCCCGGCGAGCAGCGTGGAGGCATCCACGTCGGCCCCGCCCGCCGGCACTACGAAGGCCACCCCGATCTCGCCGAGCACGGGGTCCGGCGCCCCCACCACCGCCACCTGGCCGACCGCGGGGTGGTCGCCGAGCGCACCCTCCACCTCGGCCGGGTACACGTTGTAGCCACCCCGGATGTAGAGCTCGTTGGCCCGTCCAGCCAGGTGGAGGCGTCCGTCGTCGTCGAGGAAGCCGAAGTCCCCGGTAGTGAGCCAGCCGTCGTCGGACAGCACGCCGGCGGTCGCCGCCGTGTCGAGCACGAGCCCGGATGCGCCGGGGCCGGTGGGCGGACCGCCCCAGTAGCCACGCATGACGGCGGCCGAGCGGAGGCGCACCCGGCCGACCTCGCCGGCGGGCAGCGGGGACCCGTCATCGGCGCCCACGGCCACCTCCACGCCGGGTACCGGGCGGCCCACGGTGGAGGCCACTGCCTCGTCCGGGTCCCCGGGGACGGTGCCGGTGCCGAGCGACGCCTCGGTCGAGGTGTACCGGACGACGACAGGGACGTGGAGGGCGTCGCGCAGCGCGGCCACGAGCTCGGCCGGCACCCGGGACGCGCCGGTGCCGGCGATGCGCAGGGACGACAGGTCGGCCGTGGCCAGCTCGGGCCGGTCCACCACGAGCGCCCATTGGGTCGGAACACCCTGGGCGACCGTGATCCGCTCCGCCTCCATGACCGGTACGGCGTCGGACGCGTGCCAGGGTGTCGGGGTGATCACGGTGGTGACGCCGTTGGCCGCCTCGTCCCACACCCGGGTCATCGACCCGACGTGGGCGAAGGGCAGGGGCGACAGCCGCCGGTCGCCCGGCTCGGAGAGCACGTCGGTGCCCTCGGCGACGGCGCGCAGGTTGTCGTGGTCGAACACGGCGCCCTTGGGAAGGCCGGTGGTCCCACTCGTCCACACCACCGCCACCGGGTCCCCCGGCGCGGTCGTCGGGCCAGGCCGGCGGGGGCGGGCCGTCGCCAGCGGTCCGGCAGTCGCTGCGGGTGAGGACGTCGCCGACCGGGCCGTCGGGAGCCGGGGCGCCGTCGTCGACCACGGTGACCACCGGGCGCGTGCGCTCGAGGATCGAGGCGACCTCGTGGGCGCCCAGCCGGAGGTTGATGCCCGAGGTGACGGCACCGAGACGAGCCGCCGCCGCGTAGACGACCATGTAGTCGATCGAGCTGGGGAGCAAGAGGCACACCACGGTTCCCGGTCCGACCCCGTGCCCCGCCAGGAGCCCGGCCACGCCGTCGGCCGCCCGGTCCCAGCCGGCGAAGGTGAGGGCGCTCCGGGGTCGATCCGCGGTGGCGGGCTCGACATAGGCCTCCACGTCGGCGTTCACCCGAGCCGCGGCCCGCAGTACGTCGACCAACGTGGCGTGCTCCCCCTGAATCTGACGCGCCGTCATATCGGGGGCGACTGTAACAGGGGCGATCAGGACGTGGGCCCGGCGGTCCTGGGCCCGGACGGGCCGAGGGGGTCACCCAACGCGCCGGTAGTGCAGCCACCCGTAGACCGTCGGTAGCCCGTCGCGCCGGTAGGCGACGACGAGACGGTCGCGGACCTGCCGCCAGCCCTCGAAGCCTGCCGCGACCTCACCCGGCTCCCATCGCAGCGTCGTCAGGTCGAGCCCGTTGCTGCCCAGGTTCGTCTCCGCCCGCGCCGCCTGGGGCTCCCACCCGGTGATCTCGGGCTCGTAGGTGAACACGAGGTCCCCTCCGGGCCGGACCAGACGCCGCACCCGTTCGAGCAGGTCCGGCAGGTCCGGGGTGAACTCGAACCCGCCGACCGCGGTCACCAGGTCGAACCGCTCCTCGGTCATCTCGGCGTAGTCGGCGGCATCGGCCTGGACGAGCCGGGTACCGGGGACCCGGGTCCTCGCACGGTCGATCATGGATGCCGACAGGTCCACCCCCACCAGGTCGGCCTCGGGGAACGCCCGCCTCACCACGGCAAGGGAGCTCCCCGTGCCGCATGCCAGATCGACGGCGGTCCGGACCCCGCGGACCGTCTCCAGCGCCTCGGCCAGCAGGTCGTTCGGCATCCACCCGGCCTCGGCCGCGGCACCGTCGTAGTCCCCGGCGAACTCCTCGAAGTAGGCGCGGGCGCGGTCGAGGACCGGGTCGGTCTGCGGATCGACGGGCACGGGATCGATGCTCCCAGGTCACCGGGGGGCCGTCCATCGGGCGCACGGTCGTGACCTAGGACCCTGGTCGATCCCGGACGTCAGTCGTAGGTTGCGGCCAGGGACGGTGTCGCCCCGACAGAGCGGCAGGCCGATGGGTCGAGGTGGCGGCCGGACGTCGGGCGCACGGGCCGGCGTGGTGCCGGGCCGGCGTGGTGTCGGGCCGGCGTGGTGCCGGGCCGGCGTGGTGTCGGGCCGGCGTGGTGCCGGGCCGGCGTGGTGCCGGGCCGGCGTGGTGCCGGGCCGGCGTGGTGCCGGGCGTCACGGAAGGAGTGCCGATCGATGGACAGGCTGAGCGGGCTGGATGCGGAGTTCCTCCATCTGGAGGACGGTTCGGTGCAGATGGCGATCGCCGGGGCCTGCATGTTCGCCGACCCGCCCCCTTCCGTGTCGCGATCTCGAGGCACTGGTCGCCGCCAAGCTCCACCTCATCCCCCGGTACCGGCAGCGGGTGCGCACCGTTCCCTTCGAGCTCGGACGGCCCGTGTGGGTGGACGACCCGGACTTCGACCTCGGCTACCACGTCCGCCACACCGCCCTGCCGGCGCCCGGGGACGATGCTGCGTTCTGCCGGCTCATGGGCCGCATCATGTCCCAGCAACTGGACCGGGATCGCCCGCTGTGGGAGATGTGGCTCGTCGAGGGGGTCGCCGACGACCGATGGGCCGTCATCTTCAAGGTCCACCACTGCATGGTGGACGGGATCGCCGGTGTCGGCCTGCTGACCGCGCTACTCGACCTGGTGCCCGACCTGCCGCTCGGCGATCCCGAGCCATGGGAACCGCTGCCCGAGCCCCCCGGTGCGCTCAAGGTCCTCGACGCCTGGGGCGGGCTGGCGGCGGACCTGGCGGCGCTGGTGCGGGACGTGCCCGGGGCGGTCGCCCATCCCGTGGACACGACCCGGGCCGCGGTGGCCACCACGGAGGGAGCGCTCCGGTTCGCCGAGCGGCTGATGCCCACGCCGCCGCTCTCGATCGAGGGTCCGATCGGCCCGCACCGGGTGTGGGCCCACTCCTCGGCCGGGCTCGACGCGGTCCGGATCGTGCGGTCGGCGTTCGGCGGAACGGTCAACGACGTGGTCCTGGCCGCTGTCGCCGGCGGGTACCGGGCCCTCCTCCTGGAACGCGGCGACGACGTGGACACCGCGGTGGTGCGCTCGCTGGTCCCGGTGTCGACCCGCCACGAGGACGGTCGAGGGGTGCCCGACAACCGGGTGTCGGCGCTCCTGTACGAGCTCCCGGTGGGGCTCGCCGACCCGGTCGAGCGACTCGAGGCCGTGCAGTCCCGGATGTCGGGCCTCAAGGCGTCGCACATCGCCGAAGCGGGCGAGACCATCGCCGCGGCCACCGACCTGATCCCACCCCTGGTGCTCGGCGTGGTGAGCCGGGCGACGATCCGCTCGATGAGGCGGTTCGGCCAGCAGTCGCTCAACACCGTGACCACCAACGTGCCCGGGCCCCAGTTCCCCCTCTACTGCCTCGGCCACGAGATGCTCGAGTACCGCCCGTACGTCCCCATCAGCCACGGCCTGCGGGTCGGCACGGCGATCCTGTCGTACAACGGGCGGTTGTTCTTCGGCGTCACCGGTGACTTCCGGACGACCCCCGACGTCGGCGTGGTGGCGGCGGGTGCGGCGGCCGGGATCGGCGAACTGGAGGAGCTGGCGCTCGAGCGGATCGGTGACCACCGACCTGCCTGAGGGTCGACCACTCGCGCTCTCGAGCACCCGCCCATCTGGTAATCGCTGATTGCAGTTCTGGGGATCCGGTGGTAAAACACCACTGAGGCGCTTCGGCGGAGGGCGGTCCTCGATCTCCGGAGCGTTGCGCTACGCCAGCACCGGGGCACGATGCACTCAATCCGTCACCGTGACCCGAGTCGCGGCTTCGTCCCCGGCGGGGACCGACGGCGTGGCCGGGTGCCCGTGCAGACGAACCCGAAGGAGACCCGATGCTCATCGTCACCACCTACAAGGTAAAGCCATACATCACGAAGAAGGAGACCGCTGAGCTCATGGCGGTGTTCGCCGAGACCGGCGCCGCACCCGGCGAGATCGCCCACTACGTCAACGCCGACGGTGGTGGCGGCGTGGTCATCCTCGAGGTCGACGACATCCTCGACGGCTACCGGAACAACCTCAAGTACGCCGAGTGGCTGCAGTTCGAGTCGAAGATCATGGTCACCGTCGACGCAGCCGTGGTCCCCATCATGGAGGCCATCGCCTGAGCGAACGCGCGTGGCCCCAGGAACTCGCCGGGTCGGCTGTCGGCCGGACAGGTCGCTGACGGAGGTCCCGGCCGCCACCGGACCCTGCGGTGCGAGGTGCGTCGTCGGGTGGGGGTGCAGTCGCTGCCGTGGCCTCGGGAGTGGCTGACGGGCGAGTTGCGCCGCTCAGAAGGTCAGCACGCCGCGGGCGAGCTTGCCCGCCTCCATGTCCTCGACGATCTCGCGGAAGCCCTCGAGCGGCTTCTGCTCGGTGACCAGCTCGTCCAGCATGAGCTTGCCCGACAGGTAGAGCTCGACCATCAGCGGGATGTCGTGGTGCGGGCCGGGACGACCCGTACCGGCAACCCAGCAGGCCCCGGTCCACGTAGGCCAGCGCGTTGACGTCGACCGCCACCTCGGTCCCCTGCGGCGGGATGCCGATGGCGAGCGCGTTGCCGCCCCAGTCGAGGACGTCGAGGGCGTTGCGCAGCACGGCCGGGTGGCCCGACGCAGTCGAACGACCAGTTGACCCCGCCGGTCCAGCCGAGTGCTCCGGTCACCTGGGCGGGCCCGGGCGGAACGATCTCGCGGATGGCGGCGACCGCGTCGGACTCGGAGGCGTCGACGAAGTGGGTGGCGCCGAACTGGCGGGCCAGGCCCTCCTTGGAGGCGAGGGTGTCGACGGCGATGATCCGGCTCGCCCCGGCCAGCCGCAGACCCTGGATCACGTTGAGGCCGACGCCGCCCACCCCGAACACGGCGGCGGTCTCACCCGGCCCGGACCTTGGCCCGGTTGAGCACCGCGCCGACACCGGTCAGCACGCCACAGCCGATCAGGCACGCCGAGGTCATCGGAACGTCCTTCGAGATCTTGACCGCCTGGACCTCCTTGACGATGGTCGACTCGGCGAATACCGACGTGGCCGCGAAGTTCGAGGCCGGCTCGCCCTTGTAGGTGAAGGGCGTGCGACACGTTGCCGAGCGTCTTGACGCACCAGGTCGGGTGCCCGGTCGAGCAGGCCCGGCAGTGCCGCAGCTGGCCAGCGTGGCGATGACCACGTGGTCGCCGGGCTTGACCGAGCGCACCTCGCTGCCGACGGCCTCGACGACGCCGGCGCCCTCGTGGCCGAGGACCGACGGCGCCTTCCACGGGATGGTCCCGTTGATCACCGACAGGTCGCTGTGGCAGACGCCGGCGGCGCCGATCGCCACCCGGACCTCGGTGGGCCCGGGGTCGCCGATCGCCAGCTGGTCGGTGACCTCGACGTCGGATCCGGTGTAGACGATGCCTCGCACGGCTGCTCCTTCTGCTCGATGGTGCTGTGGTTGTGTTCTGTCGGTGGTGCCCGATCGATGATGCGGTGCTGACGATCCGATCGTGTCGGTGCCGGTCGGCGCCGACCGGCTCCCGGTGTCAGCCGGCGAACGTCGCTCGCAGCTCGCGTTTGAGGACCTTGCCGCTGGCGTTGGTCGGCAGCGCGTCGACCATCTCCACCCGGCGCGGCACCTTGAAGTTGGCGAGCTGCTCCGGGCGAAGGCCGGCAGCTCGTCGCCGAGCACGGTGCGTCGGACCCGGGGGCCGGCACGACGACGGCGAGTCCGACCTCGCCCATCCGGTGGTCGGGGACCCCGACTACCGCGACCTGGGCCACGCCGGGTGCCGGCGGAGCACGGCCTCCACCTCGGCCGGGTAGACGTTGAACCCGCCCGCTGACGTACATGTCCTTCAGCCGGTCGGTGATGGCCAGGTTGCCGGCCGTCGTCGAGGAACCCGACGTCGCCGGTGTGCAGCCAGCCGCTCCCGGTCGATGGCCGCCGCCGTGGCCTCGGGGTCGTCGAAGTACCCGGACATGACGTTGTAGCCGCGCACGACGATCTCGCCCGCCTCCCCGGTGGCCACCTCTTCGCCGTCGGCGTCGACGATGCGCACCTCGACGTCCGGGATGGCGCGTCCCGATCGTGGCCGAGATCACCTCGGCGGAGTCGCCCCGTCGGCACATCGTGACCGTCCCGGCACGCCTCGGTCAGTCCGTAGGCGGTGAGGACCGTCTCGATGCCGAGCTCGGACCACAGTCGCTCGACCAGCTCCACCGGCACCACGGCGGCGCCGGTCACCACCAGCCGCAGGGTCGACAGGTCGAAGGCGTCGCGCTTCGGGGTGGTCGAGGATCGACTGGAAGATCGTGGGTGGCCCCGGCAGGACCGAGATCCGCTCGTCGCGCCACCCGCTGAGCACGACGTCGACGTCGAACACCGGCTCGGGCACCATCGTGGCCCCGGCCATCAGGCAGGCCAGGATGCCCGCCTTGTAGCCGAAGGTGTGGAAGAACGGGTTGACGATCAGGTAGCGGTCGCCCGCCCGCAGGCCGACGACCTCGGACCAGGTGGCGAACGTCCGCAGGGTCTGCCCGTGGGTGGTCATCGCCCCCTTGGGGTGCCCCGTGGTCCCCGAGGTGAAGACCAGGTCGGAGAGCGTCGCCGCGAGGCGATCGCCGCCGTGCGGCCGGCCGCCACGTCGGGCTCGCAGTCCGCCGCCCGCGGCCAGGAACTCCTCCCACCCCACCGCACGGTGCCCCGGCCGGCGTCGACGGTTCGGCTCCCCGTCCGTCCGTGCGCAGGACGACGACCGGTCGAGGTCGGGCACCGCCTCGCCGGCGGCGACCGCCTCGTCGAGCATCGCCGGGTAGTCGGTGCCGAGGAACCCCTGCACGGTGAAGAGGACCCGGGCTCCCGACGCCCGCAGGATGTAGGCCGCCTCGACCCCCTTGTAGCGGGTGTTGAGCGGCACGAGCACCGCGCCGGCGCCGACCGCGCCCAGCGCCGCGACGATCCACTCGGCGCAGTTCGGCGCCCAGATCGCCGACCCGGTCGCCGGGCTCGATCGCCGTGGGCGACCACCGCCCGGGTGGCTGTCGCCACCTGCTCGGCCAGTCGGTCGAAGGACCACCGGTCGTCGTGCCGCCGGGACCGTTGCGGTCGACGACGGCCTCCGCCGTCGCCGAAGCGGGCCGCGGCGTCCGTGGACCAGGCCGGGGAGGGTCCCCCACTGGAGGTCGCCTCGGGGATCGGTCACATCTGACACGCCGTCAGGGTAGTGCATGGCCCCGGCGCCGGGGTCGGGTCGCCGGACCGGCGGGTCAGGGGTGCTGGCTGGAGACCGACACGACCTCGCCGGTCATGAAGGTGGCGTACTCGCTGGCCAGGAAGGCGATGACGTTGGCCACCTCCCAGACCTCGGCCCCACGCCCGAAGACCTCGCGGCGGGCCGAGCTCGGCGAGTTCGTCGTCGGCCATCACCTTGTTGAGGAAGGGGTGGACGGCCAGGCTCGGCGACACGGCGTTGATCCGCACCCCGTGCGGCGCGGCCTCGACGGCCGTGCACCGGGTCAGGGCCATCACCCCGGCCTTGGCCGCGGCGTAGTGCGCCTGTCCGGCCTGGGCCCGCCACCCGAGCACCGAGGCGTTGTTGACGATGACCCCGCCGCCGCTCCGGCCGCGTACATGTGGCGGAGGGCGGCACGGGTGCACCGGAAGGTGCCCGTCAGGGTGACGTCGAGCACGAGGTCCCACTGCTCGTCGGTCATGTCCACCACGTCGACCTGGCCGCCGAGGCCGGCGTTGTTGACCGCCACGTCGAACCGGCCGTGCTCGGTCGACCGCCGCGTCGTAGAGCGCCTGCACCTCGGACTCGTCGGTCACGTTGCAGGGAACGGCGAGCGGCCGCACCCCTCGACCTGGCACCTCGGCGAGGGCGTCGGCCGCCTCGCCGAGCCGGCGCTCGTGGGCGTCGGACACGACGACGGTGGCGCCCTCCTCGACGCACCGCTTGGCGGTGGCGAAGCCGATGCCGGTACCGGCGGCGGCCGTGACCACCACGATCTTGCCCGTCGAGCAGGCCGTGGCCGGCCGGGGGCTCGGGCGATCCGAGCGGTACCGGGGTGCGTCCGGCGGTCCTGCGGGCTCGGTGCGTCGCTCAACGGAGCTCCCCCTTGGGCTCGGGCGGGAGTCCGAGGACCCGCTCGCCGATGATGTTCCTCTGGATCTCGTTGGAGCCGCCGTAGATCGTCTCGGATCGGCTGAAGAGGAAGGTCCGCTGGAACTCGTCGAGCTCGTACGGCGCCTCCTCGGCCACCAGGCCGGCCTCGCCCCGGACGTCCATGGCCAGCTCGCCGAGGCGCTGGTGCCACGACGCCCAGTAAAGCTTGATGATCGACGCCTCGGGCGGGGCCACCGGCCCGTCGTAGCCCGACAGGCTGCGCAGCGTGTTGTACCGCAGCACCTCGAGCTCGGCGTAGGAGCGGGCGAGCCGCTGGCGCACCACCGGGTCCTCGGCTCCGGCCGTTGGCCCGGGCCACCTCGAACAGGTGGTCGAGCTCGCGCCGGAACGAGAGCTGGTGGCCGAGGAGGCCGACGCCCCGCTCGTAGGCCAGGGTGGCCAGCGCCACCCGCCATCCGTCGCCCAGGCTCCCCCACCACCAGGTCCTTGGCCGTGCGGGCCCCGTCGAAGAAGACCTCGTTGAACTCCGAGGTCCGGGTGAGCTGGGTGATCGGCCGGATCTCCACCCCGGGCTGGTCCATCGGCACGAGGAGGTAGGACAGGCCCTTGTGCCGGGCTCGACCCGGGCTCGGTGCGGCAGACCACGAAGCACCAGTCGGACTGGTGGGCGAGCGACGTCCAGACCTTCTGACCCGTGACCACCCACTCGTCGCCGTCGAGCTCGGCCCGGGTGGCCACGTTGGCCAGGTCGCTGCCGGCGTTCGGGCTCCGAGTATCCCTGGCACCACAGCTCGGTCCCGTCCACGATGCGCGGCAGGAACCGGTCCTGCTGGGCCTTCGGTGCCGTACTGGATGAGCGTCGGGACCGAGCAGCCCTTCGCCGAGGATGCTCACCCGGCCCGGCGCCTTGGCCTTGACGTACTCCTCGTTGAAGATCACCTGGTGGGCGATGGATGCGCCCCGCCCGC
Organism: uncultured Actinomycetota bacterium; assembly: GCA_963835445.1. Classification (GTDB taxonomy): domain Bacteria; phylum Actinomycetota; class Acidimicrobiia; order Acidimicrobiales; family RAAP-2; genus Bog-756. The sequence continues at coordinate 261,800 of CAWIFO010000007.1, read as the reverse complement.
CGAACTCGACCGGCCAGCCGAGGCACGTCCAGCCCCCGGCGGCCAGGACTCCTTCTCCCACTCGAGCCGGACCTCGAAGCCGAATGTCTCGTCGCCCGATCCGCCGCGGCCGCCGAGCGCGGCGAACTCCCCGACGACGTGGTCGGCGAGCCACGCCCGGACCTCGTTGCGGAAGGCCTCGTCCTCGGCTCGGTCTCGAAGGTCCATGGTGGCGTCCTGTGTGGTGGTGGGAGGGGGTGGCTGCGTCCGGTCGGCGACGGGTGCTCACCGGACCGGTCGCTGAGATCTGACGCGACGTTAGCAAACGGGTTTCGGGGCCCGACCGGGGTGTGGACGCCGTCGGGAGCTGGCGGACGGCGGCTCGCGGGCCATGTGGCGGGGGTCAGTCGCGGCAGGGCCGGGGAACACTTCGGGCCTCTCGGCGCGTTCTGAGTGGTGCAGGCCTTCGTGCCCGGGGAGCGCGGCCCGGGGCGCGGGCAGCGCCGAGGGTCGTGCCGGGGTCCGTTCGCATCCGGAACGGGGGCCCCATCGCGGATGTTCACATGGGCGAGCGCCGTCCCCGACCCCGGGGCTGCAGGACCACCGACGACGAAGGAGTTCCCATGAGCACCAGTGACGACGCCCACCACCGCCAAGGTCGAGCTCACCGATCAGGAGTGGCGGGCCCGCCTCGACCCCGGAGCGCTATGCCGTTCTCCGTCAGAAGGGCACCGAGCCGGCGTGGTCCGGCGAGCTGTTGCACGTCGAGGGCAGCGGCGTGTTCACCTGCGCCGGATGCGGATCCGAACTGTTCCCGACGTCCACGAAGTTCGAGTCGGGCTCCGGCTGGCCGAGCTTCACCCGGGCACTGGCCGATGGGACCATCCAGGAGCACGACGACTCGTCGTTCGGCATGCGCCGCACGGAGATCACCTGTGCCCGGTGCGGCGGCCACCTCGGCCACGTGTTCCCCGACGGCCCCGCCCCGACCGGCCTCCGCTACTGCGTCAACTCGCTCGCTCTGGAGTTCCGGCCGACAGAGGGCTGACACCCACTCCGTCCAACGCTGCACCGATCCCCCCAACCCCCGCGATCCGCCCCCGACCCCTCCCCCCGGAGTCGGGGGCGGATGCGCGCCCGGGGAGGGACGGGCGCGGCCGGGGTCGGGAACGGTCCGGGGAGAGCTGCGGGGCCGCGGGACGGCGCTGGCGGCGACGGGGCCGCTGGGCGTCGCTGGGCGTCGCTGGGCGTCGCTGGGCGTCGCCGGCGACCACTTAGCGGTGGCCCCCGACCGGTCACGCGGTGACGAGCCGCTCCTCCAGTAGGGCGAAGAGGGACCAGAGGCTGTCCGCCTCGACGGCGCCCCCCGACCGCACGAGGACCCGGCCCGCGTCCGCCAACGCCTGGCAGGCGCCGAATGCCTCTTCCTTGGTCAGCACGACCTCGGTCCCGAAGCGAACGGCGCCGCCACCTCTGGCCGGACGGTGCTCGCACGGTGCCGCCGATCGACCAGTGGCACCGACCGTCCGCGGAGGGAGGAGGCCCGTGCCGCCCTCACTCACCGGCCGTCTCCCCGCCGGTACCGCCGTCACCCTCGACCGACGGCCGGACCACCCGGTGGACATCGACCGTGGCGAAACGGAGCGACGGGCCGACCTCGTCGGCGACGATCTCGACCTTGAACCGGCGTTCGCCCTCCTCGGTCTCCCAGCTGCGCTGCTCCAGCCGTCCGGTCACGATCACCCGCATCCCCTTGGTGAGGCTGAGGGCGGCGTTTTCGGCGAGGTCACGCCAGATGACGACGTCGAAGAACGACGTCGACTCCTCCCATTCGTTTGTCTCCCGGTTCTGCCATCTGCGGTTTGCGGCCACGCCGAGGTTGGTGGTGGCCTGGCCGTCCCGGGTATAACGGATCTCGGGGTCCCGGGTCAGATTCCCGATGATCGTCGTGGTTGTCGCACTGCTCATGTGTGGTCCCTTCGTCTGCACCGGGGTGCATGGCCGCCGGATGCCGTCGGCACCGGGCGGGCCGCCCGCTCGGGCGACGCTGCCACCATGCGACGGTCACCTTGCACGGCTTCGGGTGCCGTCCTGGCCCGGAACCTTGCCGGACTGCCGCCACCTAGGCTGACCTGGCCGAACGGCGTGCGAACGGCGTGCGAACGGCGTGCGCGCTGCGTGCGCGCTGCGTGCGAAGGGTGCACGGAGGGCACCGACTGGGCGGCGGAGAGGTCAGGACCGAGCAAGGAGGAGCAGGAACCATGGCCGACGGCATCTACGGCGACGACATCTACGCGGAACCCGACGGGGACCCGGACACCCTCGCCAACCTCGGGCCACTCACCCCGATGGCCGGCATCTGGGAGGGCATCGGCGGAGCCGATGAGCACCCCGTGGCTGTGGGGACCGAGCGCAACGCGTTCAGCGAACGGTTCGAGCTGCAGCCCATCGACCGCCAGACCAACGGTCCCCAGCTGCTCTACGGGCTGCGCTACCACACCCACATCGTCAAGCCCGGCGAGGTGGAGACCTTCCACGACCAGGTCGGATACTGGCTGTGGGAGCCGGCCGCCATGACGGTTACCCTCACGCTCGGGATCCCGCGGGGGCAGGTGCTCCTCGCCGGGGGCACGGCCCGGCCCGATTCCACCGAGTTCGAGGTCCGGGCGGCCGTCGGCTCCGAGGTGTACGGGATCCTCTCCAACCCGTTCCTCGACAGGAATTTCCGCACGCTGAGCTACCGCATGCACGTCGTCATCCATGACGACGGCACGTGGTCGTACGAGGAGGAGGGTGTGCTCGCCATTCCCGGGCGGTCCGAGCCCTTCTCCCACATCGACCGCAACACGCTCACGCGGGTGGCGCCACCGACGCCCAATCCCCTGGCCGGAAGCTGATCCGACGGGGCGGATTGGGCGGGTTGGGCGGGTGCCGAATGTGGGTCGTCGGCCTCCGCGTCCGGGCGGCGTGCGAGACCGGGAGATCGGATCAACTGGAGGCCGACGTCGACGAGCACCACGCAGGCCGCCACGACGCCGACGAAGCCATTGTCGACGATGACCAGCAGGTTGGTGGTGATGGCTACGCACCCGAATCAGGCGATGGTGCTACCGATGCCGATCGTGCCAGCGATCACCTGCAGTGCCATCGAGAACGCGCCGGCCGAGAACACGAGCAGGGCGCCGAGCGCCGCAAGTGACCGCGTGTGCCCGGGCGGCGCGTGGAGCGGCGGCCCGAAGTCGTCCACCCTCGCCGACCGCTGGAGCGACACGCAGACGGCGTCGATCCCCTCGGTGAGTGCCTGCGATGCGGCCACCCCGTGGGCACTGGCCTGGACCATCCGCACGCCACGGGATCCAGGGGTGGCAACGAGCACGCCGTAGTCGGAGTGCCGCAGGGGGTTGTCCGTTCCCGCCGCCACCGTCGGCACCGACGTCGCCTCCAGCGGCGTCCCGGCCACGCTGTCGAGCGTCGCGACGAGCCGAGCGCCCTTGTCGGCGGTGCCACCACGGCCAGTGGTATCCGGTAGGGCACCGGACGGTGGAACGCCCTCACGTGGGACGTAGTGAAGGCCAGCTGGATGACCGCCGCTCCGATGACGAGTAGCACCGCCCGGACGATGCCGGTCTCCCCGAGCTCGCCCACCAGGGTCGGGCGGATCCCGCCGCCCGGCGGTCACGCTGTCGGAGGCTCCGAACCGGAGGGCGGCGGGGTCGGTCCGGCGGACGGCGGGCCGGCCCTGGTGGACAGGAGTTCTGGCGTGTCCGTCGCGCTCATCGTTAGGTGCGCACCGGGTGGGCGGGCGTCCTCTGTCACCGGGGCCGGGTCGCTACCATGGACCACCCCGCCCGGGCCGCCGCACCGCCGTACCGCCGCACCGCCGGGCACCGGACCAAAGGACCGCCCTATGCCATCGACATCCCCGGGCCCGTTGCACGGCGTACGGGTGCTCGACATCAGCTCGGTCGTCATGGGCCCGCTCGCCACCCAGATCCTCGGCGACCTCGGCGCCGACGTCATCACCGTCGAGGACCCGAAGGGGACTCTCAGCCGCGTCATGACTCCGGGGCCCGTCCCCCAGCTGTCGGGGATCGCCCTCAACCTCCTCCGGAACAAGCGCAACGTGGTGCTCGACCTGAAGGACGCCGCGGACCGTGCGCACGTGCTCGACATCGCCGCGACGGTCGACGTGGTCGTCACCAATCTGCGCCCCGGCACGCTCGGGCGACTCCGGCTCGCGTACGAGGACGTCATCGAGGTCCGCCCGGACATCATCTTCTGCCAGGCACAGGGGTACCCGTCGGACTCGCCGTCCGCCGACGCTCCCGCCTACGACGACGTGATCCAGGCCGGCTCGGGTATCCCGGACACATTCCGGCGCCAGGGCGGCGACCCCGTCCTCGTCCCCACCCTGGTGGCCGACAAGGTGAGCGGACTTACGATCGCCTATTCGGTGCTGGCCGCCCTACTCCACCGCACGCGCACTGGCGAAGGCCAACGGATCGAGGTACCGATGATCGACGTCCTCACTGCGTTCACGCTGGTCGAGCACGCCGGTGCCGCCACGGCCGTACCGCCGCAGGGCCCCCCGGGCTATCCGCGGATCCTGAACCCTGAACGCCAGCCGCAACGCACCTCGGACGGCTGGATCAACGTACTGGCCTACACGCGCGAGAATTACGAGGACCTGTTCCGCGAGGGTGGTCGTCCCGACCTGGCCGAGGACGAGCGGATCCGCACCGCCCGCTCCCGGATCGCCCACGCCGACAGCCTCTACCGCGACGTGGCCGACGTCCTGACCGGACGTACGACCGCCGAGTGGCTGGCGTTCTGCGCCGGGGCGCGGATCCCGGCGTCGGCCGTCCCCACCCTCGAGGAGCTGGTCGACGCCCTGCCCGTGGACGAACACCCGCTGGCGGGGCCATACCGGGTCATCCCGCAGCCCGTGCGGTTCTCCGCATCCCCAGGCCCGACGGTCCGCCGGCACGCGGCGCTCAGCGGCCAGCACACCGATGAGGTGCTCGCCGAGGTGGCCAACTGGCCAGTTCGCGCGGGCACCGGCGGGCGCTCCGGGGCCGTACGGAGTGCCGATCACGAGGAGAACCGATGAACGAACCCGCCCCCCATTCGGCGACGTCACCGTGGTCGTTGACCGCGCACACGTGGCGGAGGTCGAGATGCACCGTCCGCCGTCCAACTACTTCGACGAGTCGCTCCTGACGGGGGTCGTCGACGCCATCGGGTGGGCCACCGGGGCCGGGGCACGAGCCGTGATCCTGTGTTCGGAGGGCCGGCACTTCTGCGCCGGGCTCGATTTCGGCTCCACCGACAAGCCGGAGCCGGCCGCGTTGGCCGCCCTCTACGGGACCGCCCGTGAGCTCGTCGACAGCCCGGTCCCGGTCGTCGCCGCCGTGCAGGGCTCGGCCATCGGGGGCGGCCTCGGACTGGCTCTGGCCGCCGACTTCCGGGTTTGCGCCCCGTCGAGCCGGTTCGCGGCGAACTTCGCACGGCTCGGCTTCCACCAGGGATTCGGGATCTCGCTCACGCTGCCCGCCACCGTCGGACGCCAGACGCGCCCTGCAACTCCTGACCACCGGTCGCAGGGTCGAAGGGCCCGAGGCGTTGGCCATCGGCCTGTGCGACCGGCTCGACGACGACCCGCGGGCCGGCGCCCGGGCGCTGGCGGTCGAGTTGGCCGGATCGGCCCCACTGGCCGTGCGGTCGATCCGTCGGACCCTACGGGCCGAGGTGGTGGACGGGTTCGCCGACATGGTCGAGCACGAGCGGGCCGAGCAGGTCCGACTGATGGAGACGGCGGACTTCCGTGAGGGCATCGCCGCATCGATGGCCCGCCGGACGCCGGAGTTCCGCGGCGAGTAGTGGCGCCGACCTCCCCGGATCCCCCACCGTGGCGTCATCGGGGGACCTGGGGTGGCACGCTCGGGCGAAGTCCCGTGCCGCCGTGGTCGATCCACAGCACGCCGGAGCGGCGGAGCCCGTCGCCGAGCACACGAGGTCCACGCCGGCAGCGGGGAAGCCAGGTGGTACGTCCATGCCGGGTCAGGTGATGCCGAGCGTGCAGAGCTCTTCGTCATGGGGTGGTCGGTACGGGCAGGGCGGGCAGGGCGGTCGCCGGACTACGCGGTCGTCACGTCCCCGGTCAGTGCCGCCCGGGTGGCGTCGGACAGCACCACGCCGGGACGGCCCTCGGGGTACTCGTGGTGGTCGAGGGCCAGGGTCGCCGGTCCGGTCGCCAAGGCGGCAACCTCGGACGCGGTGAGCGGGAAGCGCACGTAGTGCACGGCCGACGTGACATCGGTCCTGGTGAGCTGGGCCGAATGGTCGACTTCGGGGACAGACCGCACCCGGGCTGCGCCGACTCCCTCCCCGATGACCAGAACGGCCGAGCGCTCCACGCCGACGAGCCTCGGTAGCCACGTGCGGAGCTGCTCCTCCGTCGTGAGCTCGAGGAAGAGCGTCGCCGAGAGCTCACCCGGACCCGGGAGGAGTCGGTTGTACACGTCGAGCTCGTGCTGGACCTGCGCGTCGGTCGTGAGTCGTTCTGCCCGCGCCATCTCCTGGACCTGGAAACGCACGGTGGTCCGACTCTCGAACGTCAACGTGACGACCGGGCCCACGGCGACCCGCCGCACCCGCTTCTCGGCGATGACGAATCGGCGGAACTCGTCCCGCTCGCGCTCGTAGGCGCGCAGGTCGCTGATGTCGTCGAGAGTCAGCGGGTGGGTGGTCACGGGCGCTCGGGAGGGATGCCGTAGGCCCGCGCCAGCAGCTGCATCGGGTGGACGGGCCGGGCCCCGGTCTCCTGTTCGATGGCGCCGTTGGCCAGGTGGCAGTCACCGCACACCACCTCATTGCCGGCGGCGACGATCTCGCTGGCCATCGGCTGCGCCACCCTGCGGGCCAACTCGTAGTTCTCGGCCCGGTAGCCCCAGGTTCCGTCGATCCCCGAGCAGCGCTGCACCAGGGTCGCCTTGACCCCGGCCACCTTCAGGAGGTCGCGGCTCTTCAGGCCGATGTGCTGGGCCTGCAGGTGACAGGCGACGTGGTACGTGACCTGATCGGGTACCGCTCCGGACTCCCGTCCGGGGAACTCGGTGTCGAGTGAGGTCCCCTCCCCCTTGTGGAGCGCCATCAGGTATTCGGCCGGGTCCGCTGTGTGCCCGGCCACGAGCGCTGCATCGGCAGCCAGAGGCGTGCCGGCCAGGTACAGGGGGTAGTCCTTCTTCACCACGTAGGCACAGGTGGGCTGGGCCACGATCACGTCCCGCCCCGAGCGGACCTCGTCGGCCAACGCGGCCACGTTGGCGGTGGCCGCCTTGGTGAACTGCTTGACGTTCCCCTGGTGGAGCCACGGGGCCCCGCAGCACCGCACCCCTGCGGGCATGGAGCACGACACTCCGTTCCGCTCGTAGACCTTGACCAGGTCCTGGCCGATGGCCGGGTCCATGTACTCGATGAAGCAGGTGGGGAAGACCGAGACCTCCCCCTGGGCCGCACGGGTGACGTAGGCGCGTGGCCCGCCTGTGGCGCCTCGGCGCCGGAACCACGAGGAGAACCGGGTCCGGGCGTACGGCGGGAGGAGGCGCTCGGAAGCCATGCCGGCCGTCTTCTCCATGAGCCTCCGCGCCAGCGAGCCCGGCGTTCCGGTCAGCGCGTTGACCAGCGGCGCTGCGGCCGTCGACACCCGCCCCAGGAGGTCGGTCCGGGCCAGGACCTGGTCCGTGACCCGCTCGCGCACCGGCTGGCCCGCGGCATGGCGCACCGCGTGGGCCCGCATCATCAGCCGCGGGAAGTCGAGCTGCCACTCGTGCGGCGGCACGTAGGGGCACTTCGGGTAGCAGAGCTTGCACTGGTAGCACTCGTCGACGACCTGGTCCTGCTCCACGGGGGACAGGGCGGAGACGTCGCCGTCATGGGCGTCGACGAAGTCGAACAGGGTCGGGAACGACGGGCACAGGTTGAAGCACAGGCGGCATCCGTGGCACAGGTCGAAGACCCGCTCGAGCTCGACACGGAGGTCTGCTTCGTCGACGTAGGCGGGATCGTCGGGCGTGTAGGTGGTAGTCATGGCTCGGTCTATTCCTGGTCCTGGTGGCGTCGTCCTCGGTTGGGCATCGGACGCAACGTGCCCACAGGGGCGCCGGAGGTCGAGGGGCAGGGGACGGGGGCCGGCCGGGAGCAGGACTTCCCGACCGGCCGACCCCGACCGCTCACGAGACGGACGTGAGGCCTTCGGTGAAGCGGCCGGCGTGGCTCTTCTCGGCCCGTGCGAGGGTCTCGAACCACTCGGCGATCTCGTCGAAACCCTCGTCGCGGGCCGTGCGGGCGAATCCGGGGTACATCTCCGAGTACTCGTAGGTCTCTCCCTCGATGGCCGACTTCAGATTGTCCTCGGTCGGGCCGACGGCGGCGCCGGTCACCGGGTCGCCGACCTCGCGCAGGAAGTCGAAGTGGCCGAACGCGTGGCCGGTCTCCCCCTCGGCGACCGAGCGGAAGAGGGCGGCGACGTCCGGGTAGCCCTCCACGTCGGCCTTCTGGGCGAAGTAGAGGTAGCGGCGGTTGGCCTGGCTCTCGCCGGCGAACGCCTCCTTCAGGTTTGCCTCGGTCTTGCTGTCCTTGAGTGCGGGCATGGTGGTCCTTTCTGGTCGAATCTGGTGCAGTCGGTTCTGGTGCAGTCGGTTCTGAGTGGGTCGGACTCCGGTCGATCCGTTGTCCGTGGTCCGTCGGGGCCTACGTCGCTCCGGCCCGTGCCGGGGTCGCCGCCCGTCGGCCGGGGCCGTGCCCGGCGACCACGCATCGCGGGCACCACCCCCGGAAGATGACTTCGGCGGAGCCCAGTTCGAAACCGAGGTCGGCACCCGGAGGGACCGACAGGTCCGGGAAGTCGACGACGAGGTCGCGGACGCAGCCGCACTCGCGGCACACCAGGTGATGGTGGGGGTCGTCGATGTTCGGGTCGAACCGGGTGCTCCCCGTCCCCACGTCGAGGGCGGTGATCTCCCCGAGCTCCGCCAGGTCGTGCAGCGTCTGGTAGACGGTCTTCAGCGAGATGGTCTCGATTTCGCGCACGGCGACAGCGTGGATCGCCTCGGCGGACGGGTGTGTCTCGTCGCCCTGCAGGATCCGGAAGATGCACTGCCGCTGAGCCGTGACCTTGCGTCCGCTGCTCCGGAACAGCTCGGTCAGTTCCTCGGGTGTGTGCACGTGGGCAACGTACCACCAGCAGTTGTTATTTGACAACTCTTGTAGAAATGGGCGCCCTGGCCACCCGGAATGGACCGCGACCGCCGGAAGCCGTATCCACCTGTGGCAGGCTTTGCCCATGCCTGATCCCGCGACCGCTGCCGCGGCGCACCACGACCCGTTCGCGCGCGACCTGGCACTGGCCCGACTGTCCGCAGAGTCATTCGACGTCCTGGTCATCGGCGGGGGGATCACCGGCGCCGGCGTCGCACTGGACGCCGCCAGCCGAGGACTGACGACCGCGCTGGTCGAAAAGGACGACTTCGCCTCGGGCACGTCCTCCAAGTCGTCGAAGCTCATCCACGGCGGCCTGCGCTACCTGCAACAGCACGAGTACCGCCTGGTCTACGAGAACCTGGCCGAGCGCCAGCGACTGCTCGACAATGCCCCGCATCTGGTCACCCCGCTCCCCTTCCTGATCCCGCTCTTCGGCCGGTCCGGCGTCGTCAACAAGGGAGTCGCACGCGTGTACCGGACGGCACTGTGGCTCTACGACCTGACCGGTGGTGTGCGGATAGGGCGGCGCCACGAGAAGGTCACCCGGGAGCAGGCCCTCGCCCACATGCCCACGCTTCGGGCCGACCGCCTGGCCGCCGGCTTCCTCTACTGGGACGCCCGCTCCGACGACGCCCGCCTGACCCTGACGGTCCTGCGTACCGCCGTCCTCGACCACGGTGCCACGGCGGCCAACCACACCCGCGTGACCGGGCTGGTCACGGACGCCGCCGGCACGGTGCGGGGGGCGACAGTCGCTCCCGACGGGGGCGAGCCCTTCGACATCCGGGCCTCCGTGGTGGTCAACGCCGCCGGTGTCTGGTCCGACGAGGTCCGCACGTTCGACGAGGGGCACGACCCCAACTCGATCCGACCGGCCAAGGGCATCCACATCACGGTGCCCGAGGAGGCCTTTCCCTGCGACATCGCCGCCGTCATCCCCGTCAAGGAGGACAAGCGGTCCATCTTCGTGGTCTCGTGGGGCGACCAGGTCTACCTGGGCACGACCGACACCGCATGGGACGGACCGCTCGACGACCCGTCGTGCACGCCCGAGGACGTCGACTACATCCTGGGCGCAGCCAATGCCGTCTCGACCCGCCAGCTCACCCGGGCCGACATCACCGGGATCTGGACCGGACTGCGACCCCTGCTCGCCCCCGAGCAGAAGGGCGCCTCGTCCGAGCGCACCGCCGATCTCTCCCGCCGCCACACCGTGCGGACCTCACCAGGGGGCCTGGTGACGGTCACGGGCGGCAAGCTCACGACGTACCGGAAGATGGCCGAGGACACCGTCGATGCCGTGACCGCCGGTCTCGGCCGGCAGGGACTCCGCTGTCGCACGAAGAGCCTGCGCCTCCACGGGGCGCCCTCCGGCGTTCGCGTCGTCCCCAAGGCCGGAGGCGTCGGGGTCAACCTGCGGCCGGACCCGGGCGACCCGGTCGCCTCGCGGACCGCCCATCTCGCCGGGCGCTACGGCACCGACGCAGACGCCGTACTGGCGATGGCGGAGGCACGTCCCGATCTGCTCGCGCCACTCGTGGTCGGCCTCCCCTACCTCGCCGTCGAGGCGCTGTGGGCGGTCCGCCGGGAGATGGCCCGTTCCGTGTCTGACGTGCTCGACCGTCGGACCCAGTCCTCCTACCGCGACGCTCGGGGATCTGCGGACGCAGCCGGCGCGGTGGCCGCGCTCATCGGGCCCGACCTCGGCTGGGACGCAGGGCGCATCGATGCCGAGGCGAACGCCTACGCCGACCACGTCCGCGAGAGACTCGCCCGGGCCGGACTCGATCCGGTGGTGGGCGCCAGAGCGGATGTGGACGGGTCGGCGTCGACCGCTGCGCCTGCCGCTACGGGTGCCGGCGACGCGGCCGGGGCGGTGGACGCGTGAGCCAACCGACCCCCGTCACCCCCATCGACGCCTCCCCGGGAGGCATTACCGACCGGCTGGACAGCGCCCGTGTGGGTGTCGATGGCGACCTCGCCCGTCGTCTCGCCGACGCCTGCGACTCGGTGTCCACCCTCGACGACGACCGTGCCGAGGCCGGGCGGGACTGGTGGCCCCTCGCCATCGGATGGGCCGCTGCCGGGGCCGTCCCGTCCCGTCCCGCGCTCGTCGCCCGGCCAACCGACACCGCGCAGGTGTCCGCCGTCCTCTCCCTGTGCGACGCGGCACGAGTGCCTGTCACCCCGGCCGGCGGCCGGAGCGGGGTGTGCGGTGCCTCCATCCCGTTGTTCGGCGGCGTGGCACTCGACCTGTGCGGACTGGCGGGGATCGGCGACGTCGACGAGGCCTCGCTCGTCGCCGACCTGCGGGCGGGCACCTTCGGCCCCGATGTGGAATCGGGTCTGCGCAGCGACCACGGATTGACACTGGGCCACTGGCCCCAGTCGATGGATCTCTCCACCGTCGGTGGTTGGCTCGCCTGCCGGGGGGCCGGCCAGTACTCGAACCGCTACGGCAAGATCGAGGACATGGTGCTGGGCCTCGAGGTCGTACTGGCCGACGGCCGCATCGTGCGCACCGGCGGGCGTGGGCCCCGCTCGGCCACCGGCCCCGACCTCACCCAGCTATTCGTGGGCAGCGAAGGCACCCTCGGCGTCATCACCGAGGGACGCTTCCGGGTCCATCCGGTCCCCGCGGGCGAGGGACGGCGGGTGTTCGGCTTCACCTCCTTCGCCGAAGGGCTCGACGCCTGCAGACGGATCCTTCGCCGCGGCGCCACCCCGGCCGTCCTGCGCCTCTACGACATCACCGAGTCCGCCCGGTCGTTCGACGAGCCGACGACCAACGTGCTGGTCGTGCTCGACGAGGCGGACCCGGCGCTCGTCGGAGCCACCCTCGACGTGGTCGACCAGGAGTGCGCCACTGCCGACATCCTCGACATCGGTCACGTGGACCGCTGGCTCACCCACCGCAACGACGTCTCCGCTCTGGCCCCGCTGTGGCGGTCCGGCATCGTGGTCGACACGGTGGAGGTGTCGGGCAGGTGGTCGGCGCTGCCCGGGCTCTACCTCGCCGTGCTCGACGCGTTGGCGGGCGTTACGGGGACCCTGGTCGCGTCCTCGCACCAGAGCCACGCCTACACGGACGGGGCATGCCTCTACTTCACGTTCGCGGGGCGCCCGCCGGAGGACGTCGCCCACGAGCCGGCGGCGCGGGACGCCTGGGTCGGTGACTACTACCGCCGGGCGTGGGACGAAGTCTCCCGAGCCACCCTGGCGGCAGGTGGCGCCCTCAGCCACCACCACGGCATCGGCCTCAACCGGGGCCGCTTCCTGGCCGACGGGCTGGGCCCAGCGTTCGCCGTCCTGGCCTCGGTCAAGGACGTGCTGGACCCCCGAGGGATCCTCAACCCGGGAAAGCTCGGCCTTGCCAACCCGTTCGGGCCGGTGCCCTGGCCGTGAGCATCCTGGTGATCGACGTCGGCACCTCGGGGGTGCGGGGGGCCGTGGTCCGGCCGGACGCGTCGGTGGCGCACATCCACCACGTCCCGGTCCTGCCCGACAGCCCGTTCCCGGGCCTCGTCGAGTTCGACGGGACGGCCATCGCCGCCGCCGTCCGGGAGGTCGCGTCGCGCAGCCTCGCCGAAGGGGGGCCCGTCGACGCCGTCGGGATCGCCAACCAGCGGGCCTCCACCCTCGTATGGGACCGTGCGACGGGCACGCCGGTCGGCCCCGGGCTCGGCTGGCAGGACCTGCGCACCGTGGGCACCTGCCTCGAACTCCAGGGCCAGGGCATACGGGTCGCCCCTAACGCATCCGCCACAAAGCTGGCCGCCATCCTCGACACGGCCGACCCCGACCGCAGGCGCGCCGAGCGCGGGGAGCTGGCATTCGGGACCATCGACACCTGGGTGGCCTGGATCCTGTCCGCCGGCGAGCTGCACGTCACGGATGCCTCCAATGCCGGGGTGACCGGGCTCATCCACGGGGACGGCTCCGGCTGGAACGCCAACCTCCTGTCCGCACTGAACATCCCCGAGACGGTGCTCCCCGAGATCGTCGACTCGTCCGGGGTCCTCGGCACGGCCCGCATCCTCGTCGGGGCTCCGCCCATCGCCGGCATGGCCGGTGACCAGCAGGCCTCGCTCATCGGCCAGAGCTGCACGGTGGCGGGTCAGGCCAAGGCCACCTTCGGCACCGGCGGGATGCTCGACCAGTGCCTGGGAGGCACTCGTCCGCACCAGGCCGTTCGGGGCCCGGCGGGTACGATCCCGATCATCGGCTGGCGCCGTGCCGGGGTGGTCACCTGGGGCATCGAGGCGATCATGCTGTCGGCGGGCAACTGCGTGGAATGGCTGCGCGACGACCTCGGCATAATCGGGGACGCCGCCGACTCGGCCACGGTGGCCTCCCGGTGCGACGACTCCGGCGACGTGTGGTTCGTCCCCGCGCTGCTGGGGCTGGGGACGCCCGTGTGGGACTTCGGCGCGCGTGGCACCTTCACCGGCATCACCCGGGGGAGCGGCCGGCCGGAGCTGGTGCGGGCCGTCCTGGAGGGCGTCGCCCACCGCGGGGCCGACCTGCTCGAGTCCGCCGAGTCCGACTCGGGCCTGCCCATCGGGGCCCTGCGGGTCGACGGCGGCATGACGTCGAACGACGTGTTCACCCGGGCCCTGGCCGACGCGTGCGGACGGCCGATCGAGATCTCCCCGGTGCTCGAGGCCACGACGCTGGGCGCGGCGTTCCTCGCCGGGATGGCCGTCGGCACCTGGGCCGACGAGCACGACGTGGCGGCGGCGTGGACTCCCCGTGCCGTGATCGAGCCGACACGCACCACGTCCGAACGGGCTGCAGGCCGGGAACGGTGGCTCGATGCCCGGTCACGGGCGGAGGGCGCCGTGCCCGAGCTGTCCGGGATCGACTTCTAGGCCCCGGCGGAGGTGGTCGGAGACCTCCGCCGGGGAGCGCCGGCACCGGCCCCGACAAGGGGGCGACCGATCGGGTCCATTGCCGTGGCGCACATGGTGCAGCCAGGGCCCACTGCACCGGCGGGGTGCGTTGTGGACGCGCGAACGCCACCCCTACACTGGGTCGGGGAGCGCCCTCGCTCGCCCGAGGATCCCACCGGCCCCGGCCGGTGAGGCAGGAGACCCCATGACCACCGGCATCGAGACATGGGGCGCGTCCGGCCGACCGGCTCCGATCCCGGTCCCCGAGTCGGTCCCCGGCACGGTCCCCGAGTCGGTCCCCGGCACGGTCCCCGGGACGGTCCCCGGGCTCACCCCCGGTGGGCCGCCGGTCCACACCGGCACGGTCGACGACGCAGTGGCTCTGGCCTCGGAACTCCACGCCGCCCTGTCCGGGGTCCTGCTCGGCACGCCGTCAGCCGTCACCACCGCTGTGATCGCCGCCCTGTCGGGTGCCCACCTGCTGATCGAGGACGTCCCGGGGGTGGGCAAGACGGTCCTGGCCCGTGCCCTCGCCACCGCCCTCGGAGCCGAGCTGTCGCGCGTCCAGGGCCACCCCGACCTCCTCCCGTCCGACATCACCGGAGTGACCGTGTACTCGCCCGACACTGCCACCTGGGAGTTCCGACCGGGTCCGGTGTTCGCCAACGTCGTCCTCCTGGACGAGATGAACCGCACACCGCCGCGGACGCAGTCCGCACTCCTCGAGTCCATGGAAGAACAGCAGGTCTCGGTCGACGGCGAGGCGTGGCCACTTCCCCGACCGCACCTGGTCATCGGGACCCAGAACCCGATCGGTCAGCTGGGCACCTACCCGCTGGCCGAGAGCCAGCTCGACCGATTCGGACTGTCCACCTCGATCGGATACCCCGACGCCGAGGTCGAGACCCGGCTCGTGCTCCACAACGGCGGCCGCTATGCGCTCGACACCCTCGCACCGGTGGCCGACCCGACCCGGTGGCAGCGCGCCATCGACGCCACGGCCGGCATCCTGGTCACCCACACCGTCGCCGAGTACGCCGTGACCCTCGTCCGGGCCACCCGCACCACCGGTTCCGTGCGGCTGGGCGCCAGCCCGCGGGCCGCCATCTCGCTGCTCCGCAGCGCCCAGGCCTATGCCGTCCTGTCGGGCCGACCGTACGTGACGCCCGGAGACGTCCAGTCCGTCGCCGTGGCCTGCCTGTCGCACCGCCTCATCGCCGAAGGCTCCGGCGGCGACGGACCGTCGTTGGTCAGCCGCGTGATCGCCGACACCCCCGTCCCCACCACGTGAGCCGGTCCGCGTCCGTCGGGGGGACGGCGGCGCGGTGGCGCGGCGCCCAGGCGGCACTGGTCGGGATCGCCGCTGGGCTCGTGGGCGTGTTCGTCTCCCGGGCCGTGTTCGGGCCGCCGGCCGCACCGATCGGCATAGCGATCGGGGCCGCCGCGCTCGCTGTCGGCACCCTGCTCTCGTGGCGGCTCCATGGCCGGCGCCGCCCGGCCGACTCCCCGGGGATCCCCCGCACGCTCCGTCTCCGCCGCCAGGTCCACCCCGTGGCGTGGATCGGGCCGGTGACCGTCAGCATCATCACCCTCGTCTCCTGGGCAGGTGTCGCCCACTCCAGCGGCTCGGGCTGGGTCCAGGCAGTCGGCTCGCTGCTGGCCGCATTCCTCCTGGTGGGCCTGGTGGCTCCGGTGTGGCCGGCGCAACGCGCCCGGATCGCCTGTACGGCGTCACCGTTCGACGGACAGGCCGGACTCCGGGTCGGTATCACCGTCGAGGCGGACAGGCCCGTGCGGATCCGGCCGATCTTTCCGCAGGGCCCCGACCACCAGGCCGGGGGCCGCCAACGGGGGACCCGGTCCATCGTGCTCGAGGTGACGCCGCGTCACCGGGGCGTCCTCGACGCCGTGGTGGTCGAGGTGGGGTCGAGCGCGCCGTTCGGATTGCTGTGGTGGTCCCGGGAGGTCGAGCTCCCCCTCCCCCACCTGCTCCACGTCGCCCCGCGGACGGGGACCACGGAAGGACACCCGGTGACGGCGCTCGACACCACCGGTGAGGCCGTGCCCCGTGTGCCCTCGGGGATCGGCGAGCCCCGGGGGATCCGTCCCTACGCACCGGGCGATCCCCGTCGGGTGGTGCACTGGCCGGCCACGTCACATGCCGGGGTGCTGATGGTCCGTGAGTCGGAGCGCCCCACGGACGACCCGGTCTTCGTCGAGCTGGTACTCCCCCGCGAGCCGGATGCAGCCGAGGCCGAGGCCGAGCGCACGATGGCCGGCGTGACCGAGTGCCTCGCCCGTCATCAGCCGGTGGTGCTCGCCACCTCGGAACCGGCCGGCCGGGTGGTACGGCCGGTGGCCGGCCAGCTCGATCTCGGGCGGCGACTCGCCCGGGCTGTGCCGACATGACCCTGTGGCAGCGGATCGTCGAAGTGAACCGGCCCGGGCCGCCGGAGGACTCCGTATCGTTCCGTGCCGCCTCGGTGACCGCCGTGCTCGTCGGGATCGGGGCGTGCTGGTCGGAGGGCCTGCTCAGCCCGACGGTGGCCCTGTTCGCCGTCGTCGCCACCGTGGTCGGCAACCTCGTCGCCTACCTGCACCGGGCCGATCCGTGGCCCGGGGTCAAACCGGTTCTGGCCGTCTGCGCCGTGGGCGGATTCGCCTGGTTCATCCTCACCGTCACCCGCACCGCCACGCCCGGCGACATCTCCACCGTCGAGGCGCCCCTGGCCGTCCTGTTCGCGTGGGTCCTGTCGACCCACGCTTTCGACGTGCCGTCCCGACGCGACGTGACCTACTCGCTCGCCGGGTCCACCGCCCTCGTCGCGGTGGCCGCGGCGCAGTCGGTCGACCTCGGCCTCGGGGTCTGGGTGCTGGCCTGGGTCGCCTGCTGCGTGTGGGGCCTCGTCGCCATGTGGCAGTCGCTCTCGGAGACGGCCGGTGTGCCCTGGCGCCCCCTGGTCGCGGCCGGGGTCATGGTGGCCGTGGTGGCCGTGGTGGTGGTCGCCGTGCTGCCGGCCCCGAAGGTGTCGGCCTCCCTCATCTTCGCGTCGGCGTCCGGAGCCTCGTCACCCGTCGACAACCCCACCAACCTGACGGACGGCGCCAGCTCGCTGCCCGCCCACGCCGCCAGCCCCGGCGGGCGCACCGGCGTGGGCGGGTTCCTGGGCTTCGCCAAGTCCCTCGACACCGCCGACCGGGTGGCACTCGGGAACCAGGTCATCATGCGGGTAAGGGCCACCCGCCCGAACTACTGGGTGGGCCAGACCTTCGACGTCTGGAACGGCCAGTCCTGGGTGCAGTCCGCCAACCCGGTCAGCGGTCGGCGGACCCAGAAGCAGACAGGCGGGTCGCCGTTCACCATCCCGACCTACCCGGACCAGGTCGCCAACCGGTCCACGGGAGCGGAGGACATCCAGACCTTCTTCCTCGCCACCGGCGGCCCGAACCTCGTGTTCCACGCCGACAACGCCCAGCGGGTCTATCTGCGGGCGGGTGCCATCTACGTGACGGCGGACGGCACCATCGCCTCGACCCAGTCGATGGGTCCGGGAACGATCTACACCGTTGAGTCCAGCGACACCTCCGCCACCGCCGACCAGCTGCGAGCCGCCACCGCGCCGACTCCGCTACCCGACCCGGCCGGACCGATGGTCGGCCAGACGGTGCTCGGAGCCGGCGAGCAGAACAGGTACCTGCAACTGCCCCGCAGCTACCCACGTGTCGCCGCTCTGGCCGCGTCGATCACCCGAGACACAGCCTCCCCCGGCGCCACCGACCCACATACCTACGACAAGGTGGCGGCGATCGAGCAGTGGATGGCGTCCCATGTCCGATACACCACCGACATCCCGCCCCTGCCGGCAGGTGCCGACACGGTCGACTCGTTCCTGTTCGGCACCCGACGCGGCTACTGCGAACAGATCTCGACGGCGACGGTCGTAATGCTACGGAGCCTCGGGATCCCTGCCCGTGAGGCGGTGGGCTACGTGCCGGGCACCTACAACCCGATCACGGACCTCTATGACATCCAGGCCAAGGACGCCCATGCCTGGGTCCAGGTCTGGTTCCCCGGCTACGGCTGGCAGAACTTCGACCCGACGGCAACGGTTCCCTTGGCGAACCCTGCTCCCGGCTCGGTCCTGGCCCACTCGATCGGCGGTGCGCTGGCCCGGCTGCCGTGGCTTCCCCTGTCGGTGGTGGTCGCCGTGGTCGTGGTCGTGGTGTGGATCCGACGGCGCAACAGACGGCGACCGGCCACGTGGGCGCATCAGGTCGCGGCGGACCTCGCCCGCGGCGGCGCGCGGATCGGCTGCACGCGTCGGACCGACGAGACCCTGTCGGCATTCGGGCAGCGACTGGCCCACTCCGTGCCTGACCAGGCCGCCGACATCGGCGCGGTGACCGGCATCGTCGAGCGTGCGACCTATGGCGGCATCGAGCCCTCGACCGCCGACATCCGGTGGGCCCTCGACATCACGCGGAGGTTCCGCTCGATCCCCAGGAACCGGAGCGGACGCAGTTCCGGGGGTTCCGGGAGTTCCGGGGGCTCCGGGGGGCCATGGACGGCAGGGCACCCAGAGGGAGTTCAGGACCTGGCGTGGGCCAGCGCCTCGTCGAACGACGCGCCAGCGGCCAGCAGCGGGCGGTAGCCCATGAGCTTGGCGGGCTGGCTGAACGTGAGCACTGCGCTGAGACGGTCGCCGGATCGATAGAGAGCGATCAGCTTCCCCTCCTCGCCCGACCCGCTCACGACGACCACTTCGTCGTCGGCATCCGGGAGCCCGATCATCTGGATCTTGGTCGTGTACTGATCCGACCAGAAGAACGGCACGGGGTCGAAGGGAACTGCGCCCGCGATCCCGGCCAGCAGGTTTCGCGCACATGCGGCCCCTCCCTCGGCAGCGTTGGTCCAGTGCTCCACGCGGACGGCACGCCCGGTCGATGGCCGAGTCCAGTTTGCGACGTCCCCGGCTGCGACCACTCGGTCGGCAGCGAACAGCGATCCGTCACACCGCACCCCGTTGTCGAGTTCGACCCCCGAGCCTTCGAGCCAACCCGTCGAGGGGGTGACCCCGATACCCACCACGACCACGTCGGCCGGCAGTCGCGCGCCGTCATCGAAGACCACGGTCACCGGATCGGGACCGCCGGGGTCGGACTCGAGGTGGTCGATGGTCACCGAGGTGCGGAGGTCCATGCCGTTGGCGACGTGGAGGTCGGCGCACATCCGGCCCATCTCGTCGCCGAGGACGCGGGCGAGCGGCGTGTGGTGCGCCTCGAGGAGGGTAACCCGGGCCCCGGTTCCCTGGCAGGTGGCCGCTACCTCGGATCCAATGAATCCGGCACCGACGACCACGAGTCGCGGGGTCTCGCCGGCGGCAACCAGGTCGGCGCGGATCCCGAGGCAGTCGTCGAGCGTGCGCAGCATCCAGACGTTCGCCAGACCCTCGGTCCCGGGTAACCGGCGGGTGGCGGCACCCGTGGCGATGACCAGACCGTCGTAGGCGAGTTCGTTCCCGTCGTCGAGAGCGACGACGCGGTCGACGCTGTCGAGTCCGATGGCCCGGCACCCCAAGCGGAACTCAAGGTCCAAGGCATCGTGTGCATCCGGCGTGTGATGTCGGATCCGATCGGTGTCCCACTTGCCCGCGAGTACCTGCTTGGAGAGCGGCGGTCGGTCGTAGGGGGTATGGATCTCCTCGCCCACGACGATCACCGGCCCGACGTGGCCCTCGTGGCGGACCTCCTCGGCCGCTCGGAGCCCTGCGAGCGAAGCGCCGATCACGACGACGGTTCCATCCGGGGACACAGGTGCGCTCATGAACAGAATCGTAGAGGGATGGGACGGGACGCCACCGTCCGGGCTCCGTCGACCGACCCCCGCCTCAGGTCCGGGGCACCGGCTCCGGTGGCCGGTCGAGCCCGAGGTCGGGCTCCTGGCCGAAGGGTGGCAGCGGGGTGAAGGTCCAGCCGGGGTCCTCGTCGGTGGCACCGGTGCGCTCGAGCACCCACCCGTCGTAGGTCTTCATCCGGTGGTGGTGGCGACAGAGCAACGCCAGGTTGGCGAGTTCCGTCCTCCCGCCGGACTCGAGGGGACGTACGTGGTCGATCTCGAGTGAGTAGGCCACCCCGCAGCCCGGCACCACGCAGCGGCGGTCCCGCAGGGCCAGGGCGGTGCGCAGGTGGGCGTTGATGGTCCGCCCCAGGTGGGCGACGGCACGGATGTCGCCGGCCTCGGTGAACACCAGGGCCAGGAAGGCGTCGTCGACCAGGCTGCGCACCACCGGGAGGGGGACCGGGCCGTGTCCCTCCAGCTCGCACAGCTCGCCGGGCAGGGCCCGGCCCCGCTTCAGGGCGGCCAGGTCCACCCGCACGATGACGGTGGCCGGGGGTGCGGCGGTGACCAGGTCGTCGACACCCCCGAGGTCGGCCGGATCGGCCAGTGCGGCCGGGTCGGGGCCGGGGTCGGGGTCGCGGGTGGGGCCGGGGTCGAGAGGCCGGACGACGCCGGGGGCCCCGGTCGTCGGTTCCGTCGTCGGTTCCGTCGTCGGTCCGGCGGGGCCTGATCGTCCCGTGGTCCCCGTGGCACCGCTGGTCCCCGTGGCACCGCTGGTCCCCGTGGCACCGCCGGCACCGGTGGCACCGGTGGGCGGTTCGGGACGCCTGCCGGTCACCAGCAGGAAGAAGGCGTCGGCCCGCAGGGCCGCCTCGGACTCGGGCGGTGGCACCGGTGGCGCCGGGGTGCCCTTCGGGCGCCCGGTGGCCGCAGCGGCGGTGTCCGCCCGGCGGTCGTGGCGCAGGCGGTTGGCCACGGGGACCAGCCGGGCCAGCAGCTTCGCCCCCCGTTCGGCACTGTCGCGTCCCTGGAAGCAGAACGCCCCTTCGGCGTCGGTCCAGGTGGCAAAGGAGCGCCGTGCGTGGATCCGGGCCAGCGTGCCCTCGGGGTCCCCACCGGCTGCGGTGGCCCGCACCTCCTGGCACCGCTCCTTGACCACGTGGAGGGGCTCGGCGTCCGAACCGGCCAGCAGCCGTCCCTCGGCCGAGGGGTCCAAGGAGGCGGCCTGGGTGATCTCGACCAGCTTCGGGCCCGACAGGGCTCCCTTGCGCACCGCCGCTTCGCACCCGGGCAGGCCCGACAGCCGCTGTCCGGCCTCCAAGGTGCGCCTGGCCTGCCCGGCCGATCCCCCCTCCAAGGAGGCGAGCAGGCCGACAGGCGAACGGTGGCCCTGCTCCTCCCAGTGGCCGGAGTCGGCGATCCGGGGGGCGAGGAGCGTCTTGCCCGCCACCACCAGGCGCTCCAGGCGACAGAAGCCGGCATACAGCGAGGCCGCGTCACGCCCGAGCAGGAGCCCGGGGTCGAGGTCGGCCAGGAGCGAGCCCAGGGCGGCGTCCAGCGAGGACATCCGGGCCGACAGGCCGGGCCGGCCACCGGACGCCACGGGGACGGACGCCACAGGGACGGACGGCACGGGGACCCCGGGAAGTGCGTCGGAACAGGTGGCCAGCGCCATGGGGACAGCCTCGCCGGTGGGTGTGACAGCGACGATGGGGAGCGGGTGCGTGGCGTCCGGTACCCGCGCAACTGTGACAACCATTCCGTTCCGACCACAGCCAATTCGGTGGCGGGACGGAGGCGTTCTGAGGACCGGTCAGCCTCCGAACATCGTCATCCACTGCTCCGGTGTCTTCAAGCGGAACACGTAGTTGTGAGCCCGAGTGTGCCCCATCGTGGCGGAGGGTTCGGGCGAATAGAAGTGCCCCGGGTAGAGCACGGTGTCGTCCGACACCCTGGCCAGCCGGGTCATCAGCGACTCGTACATGGCGGCCGGGTCGCTGCCGGGGAAGTCCGTGCGCCCGCAGCCGTCGAGGAAGAGCGTGTCCCCGGCGATGAGCTTGCCGTCGACCAGGAAGCACTGGCTCCCCGGCGTGTGCCCGGGCGTGTGCACGAGGGTGACGGGCACCTGCCCGACGAGCACCACGTCCCCGCCCGCGTGGGTGACGAGTTCGCCGGCACCGACCCCGGTGGATCGTTCCACCCACGTCGCCTCGTCCGCCTGGACGTGCACCGGGGCCTGGGTGATCTCGATCAGGCGGGCGATCCCTTCGATCCCCCAGCCCATCAGGTCACCCCCGACGTGATCCGGGTGGAAATGGGTGGCGAGCGCGCCCACGCACCGCATCCCGTCGGCTGCGAGGATCCCGATCAGGTCGTCGATGCCGTAGGCCGGGTCGATGATCACTGCCTCCCCAGTGGCGCGATCCCCCACCAGGTAGACGAAGTTGACCATCTGGCGTGCGACCTGGTCCCCGGTGGCGAAGTCCCTCCCGGCCAGCAGCTGGCGGAAGTACAGCCGGTCGGACGCGGCGGGAGCGGTGGTGTCGGGGGAGGCGTCGATCACCCCACCACTGTAGGGTCCGGACCGGCATCGGTCCGAGCTGCAGGCACGCCCCGTGCCACTCGACGATCCGACGGGGGGATGGAGGGACCATGACGACTTCCGACACGACGGGCAAGGACTACACGAGATCTGCCACGGCGATGCTTCGCCACTGGGCGGCCGAGCAACCCGAAGCACCCATGCTGACCCTGGGGTCGGAAACGGAGACCTGGGGGGAGCTGTACGAACGCGCCATGCGGGTGGCGAACGCCCTGGCTGCCGACGGGGTCGGACCTGGTGACCGGGTGGCCTTCCTGGACCGCAATGGCATCGAGTTCTTCGAGGTGTTCTTCGGCTGCGCCCTGCTCGGTGCCGTCAGCGTGGCCGTCAATTGGCGCCTCGCGCCGATGGAGATCGCGGCCATCCTCGAGGACGCCGGTGCCGCCGTGCTCGCCTACGGCCCCGACTACGACGCAACGGTGTCCGAGATCCGGACGGCGGTGACCACCGTCCGGCGCTACGTCCCCCTTGCCGAGTACCCCGCGTGGCGCGACGCCGGGGAGACGAGCGATCCCGGATTCGAGCCGGGTCCGGACGACGTCGTCACCCAGCTCTACACATCGGGCACCACCGGGCTCCCGAAGGGCGCCATGATCTCGGGCCGGAACCTGGCCACCATCCTCGGAGGGGCGGTCGAGGTCTTCGGGATCGACAGTGACACCGTGTCGATGGTGGCCATGCCCCTGTTTCACATCGGCGGCACGGGCTGGGCGCTCTCGGGCATGTCACGCGGTGGGCACTCCGTCATCGTGCGGGACATCGACCCCGGCGACATCCTCCGCATCATCGAGGAACATCGGGTCACCGACACCTTCGTCGTTCCCGCCGTCCTCATGTTCCTGCTCGCCACCCCGCAGCTGGCCGGGACCGACGTCAGCTCGCTCCGCACCATCTACTACGGGGCCTCCCCCATCAGCGAGGACGTCCTCGTGAAATCCATGCAGGCACTCGGATGCGACTTCGCCCAGGTGTACGGACTCACCGAGACCACCGGCGCCATCACGTCGCTCATGCCCGAGGACCACGACCCGGACGGACCCCGGTCCAACCTGCTGCGCTCGGCGGGACGGCCCTTCTCCCACGTGGAGCTGCGCATCGTCGACTCGGCGACCGGTGAGGCGCTACCCGCAGGCGCCGTGGGCGAGGTCCTGGCCCGGTCCGATCAGACCATGCTCGGCTACTGGAACAGGCCCGCCGAGACGGCGGCGGTGATCTCGGAGGACGGCTGGTTCCGCACCGGCGACGCCGGGTGGCTGAGCGAGGACGGCTATCTGTTCCTGCACGATCGGATCAAGGACATGATCGTGTCCGGCGGTGAGAACGTGTACCCGGCAGAGGTGGAGAACGCCCTCCTGGCTCATCCGGGCGTCGCCGACGGCGCCGTCATCGGGGTCCCGGACGATCGCTGGGGCGAGACGGTGAAGGCCGTAGTGGTCCGTGCTCCTGACGCAGTGGGAGACGATGCGGCACTGGCGGCGGACATCATGGCGACGACCGCGCCTCCGCCTCGCCCACTACAAGTGCCCGACCTCGATCGACTTCGTCGAGGCGCTACCCCGCAACCCGTCGGGCAAGGTGCTCAAGCGCGAGCTGCGAGCTCCCTACTGGGAAGACCGGGACCGCAACATCGGTTGACGGCCACGGCTAGGGGGGCCGGGCGCCTGCCGTCCGCCGGTCGATCAGAACAGGGCCTCGGAGCCCGCGTCACCGCCGGAGGCGGCGTCCTCCCTCTCCCCCTCCGGTCCATCCTGCCCGATGGCCTCGAGCCGGGGCACCAGCTCCTCGACCCGCATGCGGGTGCGACGCAGCCTTCGGTCCAGCTCGTCGACGATCTCCGTGGCCCGCTCGAGTTGGTCGACCAGGCGGTCGACGTCGACCACCCCGGTCTCGAACTCCTCGATGATCCCGTCGAGCTCGGCGCCGGCATCGGAGTAGCTGAGGTCGGCGACCGGCATGGTGCCGTCCTCCGTACCCTTGGGGGTGCGTGTGGCCATCAGTCAGGTCCTTCCGTGAGTTCGTGGTCGGTCGAAGCATCCGCGCCGCATGCGATCGCGGGCGCCGTCGGGTTCGTGGTCGTGACAGGGGTGACATCGGTGATTGCGGAGTCGACGGTGCCGTCGGCGAGCTGGGTGGCGAGCACGGTGCCAGCGGCCAGACCGGCTACCGACCGGAGCACGCTCCCGTCGGGTCCGCGGGTCACCGAGTAACCGCGCTCGAGCTGGCGCTGGTAGTCATAGGCGCCGAGCAGCCGCCTGCGCTGACCTGTACGGAGTTCCTCCACCTCGAGGCGTTGCGCTGGCAGTGCAGCGAGCCGTCGGGCCCGGGCCTCGAGCATGTCCTGGCGGGTGCGCACGGCCCGGCCCGCCGCCCGTCCTGCCGTCGAACCGGCGACGACCAGGCGCTCGGCGTGGGTGTCGACCTGGCCGCGAACGAGGGAGCGAAGCGCCCTCGCCCGGTGCACCAGCCCATCGGCGTGGCGGTCGAGTTGATTGCGGGCCCCCGTGGACATGGCGCGCTGGCGGCCGGCGAGCGTCTTGTCGGCCTGACGCACACGGTCGCGGGCGATGCGCGCCAGGGAGGCCCCCGCCGACTCCACCTGTCGCCAGTAGTCGAATGCCAGCCGCGCCAGCTCCTGACCGCACTCGGTCGGCGTGATACATGACCGGTTGGCCACCTCGTCCGCCACTGACTGGTCACCCGTGTGCCCGATGCCGGTCCATACGGGCAGCGCCGAGGTGGCGATTGCCCGGGCCACCGGCTCCTGGTCGAAGGCGGCGAGGTCGGCCTTGGAGCCACCTCCACGGACGATCACGATCACATCGAGCGGCTCCACCTGCAGGTCACGCACGGCCGCGGCGATCATGGCCGGTGCGTCCTTGCCCTGGACTGCGGTCGGGGCCACCGTGACGGCGAAGGCCAGACCGGAGCCCTGGAGGCCGCCGAGGAAGTCGTGGAACCCCTCCGTCCCGGGGCTCGCCACGAGGCCGACCCGCAGCGGAAGGGCCGCCACCCGCATCCGGCGTTGGCAGTCGAAGAGGTCCTCGTCGACGAGGGCCTGAATGAGGCGGGCCCGCTCGGCGGCGACCTTGCCCATGAGGGCATCGGTGTCGAGCTCCGCCAGTTTGAAGTCGACCGTCCCCCGGACCTTGTAGAACTCGACCTCGCCGCGGGCCCGAACCACCATGCCGGCCTCGAGCGTGATGCCCAGTCGCTCCAGGGTGGAGCGGATGGTCCGCCATCGGTTGGCCCAGCATTTGACGCTCAGCTGAGGGGCGCCGCTGCCCTGGGAGTTGCCGGGGTCGACCAGGTCGATGAAGCAGTGCCCGTTGGCGTTGACCTTCAGCGAGCGGATCTCGCCGGTGATCCAGACCTCGTCCGGAAAGGTCGTGCGCACGGCACGGTCGACCCGGGCATAGAGGTCGGTGATCGAAAGCGCCGCACCGGTGCCAGGCTCGTCCTTCAGCCGCTGGGCGCGTCGGTCGGTGGACACGTGGTCAGGATAGAACCCAGGTGGGTCACCGGCGCCGAACACTGCCGCCGAACACCGCCTACGGCAGCGACGTCCGAGCCGGCGGGTGCGGATCGCACCGTTCCGAGGTGTGCCGGTTGCCGCCTTGTGGGACCATGGTCGGGACGGTGAGCCGGCCGGGTGGTCGCGGCCTGTGTCAACCGGGGGTCCGCCCCCGGGCGACGACAGGTCGAGGAAGGTCGGGACTCCACAGGGCAGGGTGCTGGCTAACGGCCAGTCGGGGCGACCTGCAGGACAGTGCCACAGAGAACAGACCGCCGATGGCGCCACCCCCGGGTGGCGCACAGGTAAGGGTGAAACGGTGCGGTAAGAGCGCACCAGCGGCCGGGGTGACCCGGTCGGCTCGGTAAACCCCACCCGGAGCAAGGTCGAACAGGGGGCGTGGGCGGCCCGTCCGGCGCCCGGTATCGGGTGCCACCCCCAGGTAGACCGCTCAGATGGATGGCCACCCCGTCCCGCGAGGGACGGACAGAATCCCGCCTACAGGCCGGCTCACCGTCACCCTCCCCCGCTAGACTGCCATTTATAGGCCTCTAGCTGGGGTTTTAAGTGTCCGTTACTGTCCGCTGTTGTCCGCTGTTGTCCGGAAAAGTCCTCAGATTCTGAGGACTTTTTGAGGACCTGAGGACTTTCTGAGGACCTGAGGACTTTCTGAGGACTGTTTGGTGACGGATCCGGGACCCCAGGGACGTACTGCAATAGGTGTGGCGAGGCGACCGGAGGGGCACATGGCGAGCATCGACAAACGACAGGACGGCCACTACCGGGCGCGGTGGCGCGAGTACCCCGGGGGGCCGCAGAAGACGAAGCAGTTCCGCCGCAAGAAGGAGGCCGAGCTCTTCCTCGACGCCATCCGGGGCGACCTCGCCCACGGAAGGTACGTCGACCCGGCCGGTGGCCTCATCCCCTTCCGCGAGTACGCCGAACAGTGGCGGCTCGGCCAGGTCCACCGCCCCTCCACCGCCGCCCAGGCCGAGAGCTACCTCCGCCTCCATGCCTACCCGTTCCTCGGACACCGCCCGCTCGGGTCCATCCGACGGAGCGAGGTCCAGGCGTGGGTGAAGGGCCGCAGCGAAGTGCTGGCCCCGGGATCGGTGGAGGTCGTCTACCGGTGGGTGGCCGCCATCTTCAAGGCAGCCGTCGGCGACCAGCTGATCGGTGCGTCTCCGTGCAACCGCATCGCCCTCCCCAAACGCGAGGACGGCGAGGTCGTGCCGTTGACCGCCGCTCAGGTCCAGCAGATGGCTGACGCCTGTCCGGACCGCTACCGGGCCCTCGTCGTACTCGCCGCCGGCACCGGCCTCCGCCAGGGCGAGTGCTTCGGCCTCAGCGTCGACCGGGTCGACTTCCTCCACCGTCAGGTCCGGGTAAACCGCCAGCTCATCGGGGCCAAGGCCGGTGTGCCCGAGTTCGGGCCACCGAAGAGCAAGGCCGGGTTCCGTACCGTCCCCCTGCCCGACGTGGTGAGCACGGTGTTGGCCGAACACCTCGCCCAGTATCCGACGGGTCCGTCGGATCTGATCTTCACCAGCAGCTACGGGACACCGCTCCGACGGAACACAGCAGGCGAGATGTGGCACCGGGCGGCCCGAAGGCGGATCTTCCCGAGTGGGCCACGTTCCACGACCTCCGTCACTTCTACGCGTCGCTCCTCATCAGTCGGGGCTGCTCGGTCAAGACCGTCCAGCGACGGCTCGGCCACCAGTCGGCCATGGAGACCCTCGACACCTACGGCCACCTCTGGCCCGACAGTGACGACGAGACCCGCGCCGCCGTGGACCTCGTGCTCGCCGGGGTCGACGAACGCCGGGCCGTCTAGATCTTTGTAAAGGAAGTCCTCACACACCCTCGTCGACCAGCCACCTGGGAGTTCTCCGCAGTGCACCGCCATCGTCCACTTGATTCCGTAACGCCAGGGGACCAGATCGAGTCGACTCCTGGGGTTCCGGCGTGCGGCCGCCGCCGCCAGCGCGGCGGCCGTCTCAGCCGACCAACTCCCGTTCGAGATGCGTGACAGTGGAGACGTAGGTTCAGCATGGGAAGGGCCAGTCGACGAAAGCGCGAGAAGCGGTCAGCCAGCTCGCAAGACCACCCGGCACCAGTCGAGCAGGGATCTCCGGGGCCCGACGGCGTGATCACGGAGAGCGAGGGTGCACTCGCTCCGGAACGACACGGCTGGGGTGGTCGCAGGACCGGGGCTGGACGTCCACGCCTTCACGCAACCGATGCGGAACGCCAGGCCGCCTACCGCTGCCCGTCGTCGCTCAGTCACCTCGAGCGTTGTTGGGAATCAGGACGGCAAACCGCCGGTAGGCGGTGCGCCAGACAGCACGTGAATCTCCAATACCAGTGCCCGGCTGTTTCCTCGGTAGGCGGGCGCTCCGTGCCCACCGTCGCAGATCGATCCGGCAGGCCAGTGGAGAGCATGCGCTCGGCGTATCACGCGTGATACACTCTCCACATGAGTGAGATCTCGATTCGTGAACTGCGTAACCACGGTGGGGACATGGTTGACCGCGTCGCCCACGGCGAACGTATGACCGTGACCCGGGACGGTAGGCCGGTCGCACTCCTGGTGCCCCTCGAGCGTGAGCCGCTCTCCGTCGACGTGCTCATCGAACGGTGGTCGCGGCTGCCGGCGATGGACCCGGAGTCCCTCCGTCGAGACATCGACGCTGCGATCGACTCCTCGCTGTGAGCACCTCAGACCGAGGCATCCTCGACACCAGCACGGTGGTTCTGCTCGAGCGGATCGGAGATCCCCGGTCCCTCCCACCTGAACCTCTCATCACGGCTGTCACGCTCGCGGAGCTCTCCGTCGGTCCCCTCGTGGCGACAGATCCAGCCGAGCGAGCGACGCGCCAGCTTCGTCTCCAACAGGCGGAAGCCGACTTCGACCCCCTTCCCTTTGATGCCGCAGCGGCCCGAGCGTTCGGTCGGGTCGCAGCGTCGCTCCACCGTGCAGGGCGCAAGACCGGCGCCCGTTCCTACGACGCGATGATCGCTGCCGTGGCACTCGCCAACGACCTTCCGCTGTTCACGTGCAACCCAGCCGATTTCGAACACATCGACGGCTTGGATCTGAGATCAGTTCCGCATCCGGACCAGACCCCGGGCACGTAGTAGCAGGTCCGGCTCGTCGGAGCCCCGGGTAGCCCCGGACCCTGCGTTATGGGATACCGCCGTGCGAGATGATGTTCTGCTCCGGGCGCCAGAGGTCGCTGGCATTGGAATCAGTCACTACGGCATTTGCGTGTAGTCGGACTACTCCAGGTCTGGCTAGCCGGTACTCGGTGGTCCGTCGTTCGCCAAGGTGACCGGTGGCACATTTGGCGGGAAGTAAGTGACTGGATGAGGTGCGAGGTCTGGGGCCGGGATCGGTATGTTGGGCTCCACCTGGATCGGTGGCGTGGGCACCGAGATGGTCGTCGGGGGCGATACTGCTGTCGAAGTGGTCTCCGAAGGAATGGTCGTCGTCGTTGGCGGAACTGTCGTCGCAATTGTCGGTGGTGACGTTGACGTGGTCGGTGTGACGTTCGTGGCGGTGCCGCTGATTTGGAGGTGGTGGTGGTGACGGTGCCCTTAACAGTCGTGTTGGAACCACATGCTGTAAGCCCTAGAACAACCAGGGCAACCCCCGCTACCGCCATCCTCGTCATCGCCTGGCCCTTCATGTTCAAACGCTTACCGACCACCGCACCATGTTCTAGCCCAGGAGGGTCGGAAACGCTGCCTCCCGTACCGTGGCAGCTCCGACTGGCAGCAGGAGTTCACGCTCGGAGCACATTGCCGCAGCGTTCAATGGAGTGCCCCACTCGTGCCGCCGTGGGACAGCCCGCGCCCGGCAAGCACCACTCAGTCGATAACCGCCTCGCTCCCGGCGACACAGTGCCTGCCATTCTGCGGCAAGGCGCAACCCAGCGGTAGACATTCAGGTGGGATCAGAATGACGGGCGACCGGGAACTAATCGGACACGAGCGGGCAATAGCAAGGCAATGACCAGCCCATCGGATGACCTGAGTTCTGACGCCTCACTCATTCGGCACTCGCAAACCCACCCCGAGAGCTTCACAGGCATCTTCGAACGCCATGCCGAGTCACTTCGGCACTTTCTGTCCAGAAGCGCCCCTCATGCGGTGCTTGATGACCTAGTTTCTGAGACCTTTCCTGACGGCCTTTCGGGGTCGTGAGAGCTACGACTCATCCTATGTTGACGCTCGTCCTTGGCTCTTCGGTATCGCGACCAACGTCAGCAGACACCATTGGAGGTCCGAAGGACGACAGGCTGCTCGAATGGCCAGACTTCGAGTTGACGAATCGACTGACGAGATGGCAGACGAAGTCGAGTCTGAAGTCATCGGCAACGACGAGATTGAACGCATACAGGCGGCGTTAGCCCAGATGGACGAACGCTACCGGGACGTTCTGCTGCTCATGGCTGGCCCCGGTCTGACATACCAGGAGATGTCCCAAGCACTTGGCATTCCGGTTGGGACTGTCCGTTCCCGAGTCTCACGGGGGCGAAGCCAACTGAGGGAACTCCTCGGTCTGAGCGGGCAATACGAAGACAGAGACGAAGCGCTCGGGCACGTCTCGATTGCAGAAGGATTGATGGAATGACTGTCGAACTCGAACTCCTCAGCAACTACATGCGCAGCGGACGTGAGACGCCATTTGATCTCGCTAGGGAGACTCAACGCTTTCGGGAACTGCTCGATGCGGAGGTGTCGGTAGAGAATGCGCTTCCACGTGACCGAGTAGGAGGTCGAGCCGCACCGTCTCGTCGCCGATTGACTGTCCTCGTCAGCACGGGTGGCGCGATAGCCGCAGCCATGCTGCTGGTCGTTCTCATGGCCCCCACTGTCGGACAGCACCAGCCGGTTGCCGCTGCCGCTGCGCTCAAGAAGATCGCAACAAATGCGGGCAATCAGTCCGTCCCGCAACTCAGCGACGGCCAGCTACTCCACACGAGCGAGCAGGTCTCAATGTTCGCACAGGTCAGTCAAGTTGGCACTACGCCAACACCCGATGCACAAGCCACCGTTGGGGCCACGGTTCAACAATGGACTAACAAGCAGGGCAACTCCTGCCTCTCGGCGACCTCGGGGACCGCGCAGTTTGCCTCTCCCGTGAATGCAGCGGCATGGAAGTCGGCTGGTCTACTCGACATTCCTAACGGGAAGCCGGAAACACTTTGTGAGGTGGTCGCTGGTCAGGGTCCCTACAATAGCGATCTGGCGGTAGTCATCAACGTGTCGAACTTGACCACCGATCCCTCGGTCCTGGCTGGTGAACTGGCAACGGGGACCACAGGGATACGGGCAGTCGACCTACGGGACTCTGAGATCACCCGGGCCGCGATGCTGTTGATCGGCCCCACCAACGGAGCGACGCCACAGATCACGGCAGCCATATATGGCGCGCTCTCGACCATGCCTGGCCTAAAGGCCCTCGGTCAACTCACTACACATTCAGGTGCTACCGGTTTGGGTTTCGCAGGCACCTCATTTGAAGGTGAGACAACCCTGATCGTTGACCAGGCGACCGGCGCGCTGTTGGAGGCAAGGAATGTGGCCGCTCCCTTACTCTTCCAGGGACTTGGACGGGGGTACCTTGCCCCACCTCCGACCCCAAGCATTGGAACCGAAGGGGGCAGCTACCAAATCACCCTCCAGTGGCTCGACCCCGAAGGCCCCCCTGCCCTTGTCGGACCGAGCGCCCTTCCCGCCGGACTGAGTCTGTCCCCACCACCGGACTGAGTATGTCCCCTCCGTGACGAACACGGAGGTCCCAGTTCGCACAGGTGGGCCCGTAACCCGCCGCAACCCACGCCAGCGATAACGCCCTCAGTCCGAGCCATCGCCGAAGCTTCACACGCACCGGTTCGTTTTCCACACGCCCCGAAGTGCCGCAGTGGGTCACCGAGATCCGGTGTTCGGGGGCGGTCAGACGACGGATCGGACGATCACCAGCAGGTCAGTTCCCTCAGGATCGGCCCAGGGTGGATCTTCAGACACGACCCGCTGATGGTCCTCTCCTGTCAACAGGCCCGTAGGTCCGCCAGGCCATTCCCCGCGCCACAGCGTCACCTGTTCGCGTGCCTCCAAGCTGAGAACAACGTCGCGGACGAGTTTCACCTTTTTCAGCCGTCGGGATGTCGGAGTATTCGGCGTTGAGACCCCACACGGGCTCCCAGAGCCACTGGTCGTCTTCGTGCGTGAGGGCGGCCACAAGATCGATCTCGATGGAATCGGAGGTCGGCAGCCCGGCCACCCACCCAGTTTTGCACTCAGGATGCACACAGACCCGGCGATAGTGGACGCGAGAATGCTCCACCTTCCACCGAGATCGATGGAGCGGCAAGATGGTTTCATGAGTCTGCCGCGAGAAGTGCTGCAGAGGGACGAAGGACGTCACCTTTTCGGACTCGATCCGTCTGGTTATGAGGCTGGGCGTCCTGACTACCCCTCCTTCGTCTACGACGACCTCTGTGACCGGCGCGGCTTGCTTCCTGGTGCCCAGGTGCTCGAGGTTGGGCCCGGTACTGGGATTGTCACCCGGCATCTGCTGTCCGCCGGCGCTCAAGTAGTAGCGGTTGAGCCCGATCCACCGCTTGCCAGCTTTCTCAGCGGCGCCCATCAGGATGACGACTTGGAGATTATTGGTGCAACCTTGGAGAGAGCCGAGCTCGACCGGGACCGGTTCGACCTAGCCGTCGCGGCGACCTCGTTCCACTGGGTCGACCAACGACAAGGCCTCAAGAAGATCCGAGAATCGGTCAGGCCGGGGGGTTGGATCGCATTGTGGTGGACGCTGTTCCGGGACCCCGACCAGCCAGATGCATTCAGCACGGCCGTCGAGGATCTGTTGGGCCCCACCACCCAGGGCGCGTTTGACGAGCCGGACCGTCCGCCATTTCAGCTCGATGAAGAACACCGACGAAGGGACTTGGAAGTCTGGGGCGAAGCGCAGGACGTAGAGAGCCGAATGGTGTCGTGGACTTGCGTCCTCACGCCCCCCGAGGCGAGAGCCCTCTACGCATCGATGGCGACAGTCATCCGTCGACCCGTCTCAGAGCAGCACGCGCTGCTCGACCAGATCGAAGTTCTGGCGTCAGAGACCTTTGGAGGCCGGGTTGAGCGCAATTTTGTGACCGCTCTCTACACAGGGCAATGCCCCTGAAGCGGTGACGGAGCCGTTTCACAGAGTTGCCGCAGCGTGTCACTGACCCGCGGTTCAGGGACAGCTAGGACTGCGGGACATCCTGAAGCCAGGCAACGGCGAAGGCCAGGTTCAGGATCAGATCGGAGTGGTCACCCTCCCGGTCTTCTTGCCGAAGGAATTGCTTCCTTCCGCTCGTGGCGCCGTCCCGCCGTTCGCTTGTGATCTCAACGATCGAAGCCCGAAAGCGTCGTCGAAGGATCGCTGCATTCACGACGCCATTTGGACGCGTGATGACGGCCCTTCCATGCAGCGAAAGTTGTTCTGCGATCTCGGTTAGGTCGGCTCGTTCCTTGTCGAGCGTGGCGCCCCACAGTGCATCGAATGCAGCACTCGACGCTCGAAGCCTCAGCAGCTCGTCGTCGGGCTGTTCGACCTCATCATTCACACCACGGCTCCACTGTCGTCGCACATTGGAAGCCTGTCACAGCGGTGCCTCTGACTCCTCGGAACATCCGCCCGGACGTTCCATCGACGAGTAGGGCCTCGGGAGTCCGAGGGTCCCGCTCCCGGCGACGCTCCTATCAATGTCAAGCCCCTCCGAGGGGCTCCGGGGTGAGGACAGCGGACAAAACATTCATGAGCCAATCGCTGAGCGAGGGCATGCTCTTATGAAGTCACGCGTCTTGGTGGAAGGGGTCTGGAACGGGGCGCGCCAGCGCCTCGACTCTGTTGGTCCGGAGTTCCGACCGACGGGGCGCAGTTGCAGTTGAACAGCCGCTGATCAGAAGTCAGGCCGACAACCCCGGTGCATCCGAAATTACAAAGGACCAACCAAACGGCGGTGGACCCCACGGATGCTCAACAACATCATTGGCGGTAGGGGGCAGGCGTCGTTGAGAGTCTGTTGACCGTTACGCTTCACGGATGGCGGACACGCAGACCCTTGATCCGGTGGTCGAAGATCGAAGTGGTCGACAGATCGGGAGAGTCGTCATCGTTGCAGTGTCAGCCGTGGCCATCGGCCTCGTGGCCGGATACGTGGGCTGGACCCTGGTGACACCAGGAGCTTCCCTCGTTCTGACCTGCGTCACCGCTGCTGCCATACCGCTGGTTGGCCTGCTGGTCGGGTGGAGATGGCTGCGTTCGCCAGGTGATCGCACCACTCGACGACTCTTCGTCACTGCTACAGCCATTTTCGGCATCGCTGCCGTCTGGTGGACCTATGCAATCGCCATGCCTGCTGCGATGTCCTGGGACACGGCGGCTACGCCGCAGGCGAAGCGAGCGCTCACGGGAATCCCGGTTGACAAGACCCAGTGCATCGCCGTCATGAGCGGTTCGATCGGGCCGTTGCGTGCCCCGTACAACCGATGTGCCACCAGTGCCTCCCTCGCAGGTTCGGTTGTCTACTACTACGCGATGTCCGGGCCCCGAACTGACGCCGACCCTTACAGAGGCTTGGTGTTCACTGAGGGTCCGGCGAGCGGACTGCTCGATGAATGCGTGCGGCACTTGACCGGTGACTGGTACGCGTTCACCGCCGATCCAAGCGGGCTCACCGGCTACGACCAGTGCCTCGGAGGTCCCTGACGTACTGCCCCAGTCGTGCCGGAGTGTGACGCACTCCCGGCGGTAGGGGATGCCTGTGCCCTGCGGAGACGAATCCGCGTCCTGATCGAATCTCGAGTCGCCAAAGGCTTCCGACTAGTGGGCAAATCGGGATCGCAAATCGGAATCTCGATGCTGGACGGCATTCACGAATGGCTGTTGAACGCCATTCAGTGTGAGCCAGCGGCGAGAGGCATCGAGATGCAGCCGGACTGTTGCGCGCTGAACCTTCCTCGCCTCAACGATCACGCGCAACAAGGTCATGCAACCAATGACAGCTAGCCCGAGAGCCAAGAGGCGGTAGTCGGTAGTTCGTTGTGCCAATGAAACGATGGCAGCGATCAGGATCGCCGCAGTTACGAGGCCGGCCTTCAGTCGCGAGCGTTCTGCCTGTACCCTTCGCAGATACGCAGCTTCCGAAAATGGCAAAGTAACAGTGAGTGTCTCGCCACTCTGCCGAAACGCTGAAATGACGATCAAACCCAACCATCCAAGTGGGCCTGCAAGCACCAGCAGCCAGGCCACACCCAATCCGGTCCTGTCGCCCACCTGTTGAGTGAATGTCAGCGTGTCATCCGTCGGAACACCATCGATCACGCACACAGGGGGCAGATTGCCAAGCACCGCATCATCAACGAAGACGGTCACATTCGCCACCGGGAGTCTCCTATCGCCGCCTGGTCCGATTCTGACACATCGAAGGTCCGTGCAAGTTGGCAACCGACCCGGCGATCAGGGGCAGGGTTCAGCATCGCAGGAGTAACTTCATTCCATGGTCGGCGGTGTGGGCAACGAGCAGTTCAGCACGTACGCGATCTCGGTACGTGACTGCGTAGAGGAGTGCTTGAGCGAGCCAGTTGAGAGCTGGCACATCGCAACGGACACGCATTCGTGGGTTGCTCCGGTGTGCGATTCATTCCATCTGGACAGTGTCCACCTTCGCGGAGGTCGAGAGAATCCCATCATCGACGTCCTATTTCGATGGGACACGGGGCCTGAGCGGTTCGGAATCTCGTACGCCATCAATAGCCAGAATCCGGCTCCAGACGCTTACATCTCCGTCTACGTCCAAGAGGACTTGCTCGCGATGGGACGCGGCCTCGACAACGCTCGACGCAAGTCTGAGGACGGGATTACCTGGCTGGATTGGCCCGGTTCCATCTGCCTCACGCACTAGCCCCGATATGCCGTCGGGGGTCAGTCGATAATTCTGACGTCGCCAAATCCCGACAGCCAGGACGGTGAGGCAGGAGCTGTCGATCCGGGCTACCCGCCAGTAGGCGTCAGTACCCGCTATTGCCCGTTGTCCTGAGGACGTTCTGAGGACTGAAGGGGTTTCCGGGGCTACATAATCCCAGTTCAGGGGCCATCTGGGACCGTGTCCCGCCTACAGGCCGGCTCACCGTCACCCTCCTCCGCTGGACTTCCATTTATGGCATTCTACCTGGGCTTTTGACTTCCCGTTGCTGTCCGAGACTGTCCGTTGTTGTCCGAACCGGTCCTCAATTCCTGAGGACTAATGAGGACCTGAGCACCAATTGAGGACCGTTCGGGCCCGGATGTACTTCTCGTACCCGGCCAGCGGATCAGGAACGTCGGGGCGGGCACGAACGCCGGCCGGTCGCTCGCCGTTCAGATAGGACCGGACCGTCCTGCGATCACGGCCCAGGTGACGGGCGATGGCCGAGATCGACCATCCCCTCTCTCGCAACGCATGAGCTTCCACGTCTTCTCCTCGTGTGAGCATGGGAGCGGGGCTCCTTCGGGTTGGCTGGCATAGGAACCGCCAGCTTCGAAGGGGGCCCACCTCAGCGTGTGGACCTTCAGGCCCAACCCGGGCTCACAAGTGGGGAATTTCAGTGATCAGCTCTGGGGAACTTCCGGTGATCGGCGACAACTGCGACCTCTACGTCGACGGGAATCCGGGTAGGCCGCCGAGCGCCGCCGAGCAGTACTGGATGACACTCGGTCCGTCCAGGATCGATCCGTTCACATCAGTGCCCGCGTACACGCCAGCGAGGGGAGGGCACGTGCCGCCGGGGCCGGCATCAGCGTTCGGGCCCGCCGCGTCAAGAGACCACGAGGGCGTCGAGGGGGTGAGATAAGACGGTGGAGCCAGATAGCTCAGGAGCGGATCCCAGGTGTAGTGCTTCTGGTAGCCCGATATCGGGACGTTGGCAGTG
Source organism: uncultured Actinomycetota bacterium (assembly GCA_963835445.1). GTDB lineage: Bacteria > Actinomycetota > Acidimicrobiia > Acidimicrobiales > RAAP-2 > Bog-756. The sequence continues at coordinate 224,742 of CAWIFO010000007.1, read as the reverse complement.
GTTGCACTGACCGGCCCACGGGCGAACTGCTGGATCGACCCGTAGAGGTCAAGGGGGCCCTCCGGGCTTCCCACGTTGAAGTTGTTGACGACGAACGACTGGACGAGGGCCAGGACGGCCGCGTCGATGGTCAGGCCGCCGCCCGAGTTGGACGGATCACAAAGGGCGCCGAAAGAGGTGCCGCACGACGGCAGCACCGTGCCACCCGAGGAGGCCATCGGGTGGTTGACCTCCACGTAGTTGTTGGCGATCAGACCCAACGAGTCGTTGGTCCCACCGGTGCTGTACGGGCAGAAGCTCTGGGGGACGCCGCTTTGGCCGGTGACCCACCTGCCCGAGCAGTCGGCGTAGGTCAGGTTCCCGTCGATGATGACGTTGTTGGCCGTCCCGATGGTGAGCTGGCCAGACAGGTTGCCGTTCACGAAGGCGTCACCTTCGGCGTCGGGGGAGGACGACTCGCCGTAGTAGCAGCTCGGGCACCCACCTGCGTTGGTCTGGGACATCGGGCCGTAGGTCATCCCCGGAGAGAACGTGGTGGTCTGGCCGAGGTTGCCCCGGGAGGTGCCGACAGAGGTGCCGCCGCTATAGACGGCCGAGAACGCACCGGTGCCATTCGACGACTCGGACGTCGAACAGGTGGCCGTAGACGTCCAGTTCGTCCCGACCTGGATCGGAGTGGACCAGTTGCCCACCGCGGTGCAGCCGATGATGGGCGCCGAGACCGGCCCGTTGTTGATCGTGGTCGTGGTCTGGCTGAAGGTCATGGTGGCGCCACTGGCGATCTGGTTGGTGGCAGACATGACCGTCGCCGTCAGGGTCACCGGGTTGCCGGGTGTCGGGCTGGAGGGGCTGGCCGTGAGGCTGGTGACCGAATTGGCCACGAGATCGTCGAAGGGGTTGGCTCCGGTGACCGGGGTCCCGTTGGCGTTCTGGACGAACACGACACCGTTCGGGGGGATCGGCGCGGTGCCGTTGTTCGGGCAGTTGTTGTAGTTGGTCGGGATGTTGTTGGTGTCCCAGGTCGCGGTCTGACTGTTCAGAATGACCGTGCTCTCGGTGGTGTCGGGGCTCACCACGGTCATCTGGCCCTCGCCGCTTGCATTGGTGCTGAGGGTGATCTGGGTGGGTCCGGAGTAAAGGCAGCCGTTCTGGCCGGCGATGATGCCGAGTTGCGCGTCGCTGTGGGGCGGTGCTTCGACCGGGTGCCCGTAAGAGCTCTTGGTCGTGTCGTACAGGGCGACGTCACCGTTCGCCGTGCTGCACGAGGCGCTGCTGCCCGACATGCCGTAGGTGGGATCAACGAAGAGGCAGTTCGGGTCCGCAGTGGTGACGGTCGACGGGACATTCGGCGTGTAGGAGGCATCGCCGAAGACCGGGCCGCTACCGACCGTCCCGTTGCCGTTCACGAAGACGGAGTCGTTGGTGTACACCGGACCAAACAGGTTGTCCGTGGGTCCGAAGAAGATCGGGATGCACGACGTGCTCCCGGCGTTGCTGTCGTAGCCGAGCTCCCAGTTGTAGTTGCAGTTCGAATAGTCCCCCGTCTTGCTGAAGGACTCATAATTCGACCACCAGAGCGTGTCGAGGAACCCGTTTGCCGGTGACAGCGTGATGGTCGCCTGTCGGAACACGAAGCCGTTGACAGCCGATGGGTCGGAGGTGGCGCCTACGACCTGGACCGACAGGTGGTCGAGGGCATGCGTGGTCGGGTTGAAGGTGGGTTGCGGGTTGCCGAAGGCGTAGTACTCCGTCGCCGAGCCCTTCACCGGAAACCACGTCCCGTACCCGGTCGAACCGCACATTCCCGACGTGCCGGTGCTGGTGTTGCACTGGGCGAGTGTCGGGTTGACGTTGAGCGCAGCCAGGTAGGCGATCTCTCCGGCGTCGACCGCCTGATCTGCGGGGCTCTGGCTCCCTCCGGTCGGCACGACGGCGTTAGAGGCGATCGACGGGGTGCTGCTGACGGATCCCAGCACCGCAGTCACCGTGAATGTGTAGGCGTCCCCATCGATGAGTCCCGTGACGAGTACTGGACTCTGGCCGGTCTCCGTCTGCCCGCCGTTTGCCGCCACACTGAGATCGGTGGCGACGACGTCGTAAGTAGTGCCCGCAACGGCATTCGTGGGTGGCACGAACGAGACGGTCGCCTGCTGGTCGCCGGGCGAGGCCACCACATCCGTCGCCGATCCGGGAGCGGGGTCAGGCGTCACCTGGTTGGAGGCCGGCGACAGCGGACCCGACCCCACCGGATTGGTGGCCTGGACGGTGAAGTCATACACGTCGCCGTCGATCAGGCCGCTCACGGTCGCCGAGCTCGAGGCTGTCGAGACGGTCTGTCCGCCGTGGGCGCCAACGGTGAGGTCTGTGGCGACGACCGCGTACGTGGTGTCCGCGGTGGCGTTCGCCGGCGCCACGAACGAGACGGTCGCCTGATGGTCGCCGGGGACGGCGGCCACGCCGGTAGGAGGGCCCGGCACGGCTTCCGGGACCACCTGATTGGAGTCGGTGGAGGCAGGTCCCGACCCCATCGAGTCGACAGCTTGGACCGTGAAGGCGTACGAATCGCCGTTGGTCAAGCCGGTAACCGTTCCGGGGCTCACGGTGGTGGAGGCGGACTGACCACCCCGTGCAGGAGCAGAGAGGTCGGTAGCGTGGACCGCGTACGTCGTATCGGCCGTGGCGTTCCCCGGGGGCACGAACGAGACGGTCGCCCTACGGTCCCCAGGGGTGGCGGCAATTCCGGTCGGAGTGCCAGGTACGACGTCGGGGATGACCTGATTGGAGGCTGCGGACAGCGGACCGGTCCCGATCTGGTTGGTGGCGGCCGCGACGAATTGGTACGTTTGGCCGTTGACCAGCCCGGCGACGGTCAAGGGACTGGAAGCTCCGGTGGAGGTCTGACCACCGCTTGCCGCAGAGGTCACGTCGATCGCAGTGACGGTGTAGGACGCGATCGGTTCGCCTCCGTCAGTGGACGGCGGAGTCACGTTGACCGATGCCGACCCGATCGACGGGGTTGCCACAACACTGGCGGGCGCTCCGGGAAGACCGCGCCCTCCTGCATGCGGGTAGACCACCACGGTCACGCTTGTCGACTTGGTTCGGCCGGAACCGAGGGCAGCCAGTGCGACGTGCACCTTCTCGGACTTCTTTCCGGAATTCTCGGGCACGAAGAGGGTGGTGGACGCGGTTCCGGAGGTGCAAGGGACGCTGGCCGGTGTGAGCGTGGCGCCGGCAGTCGCCGTTGTGAACGTGCAGCTCGCGGCTCCGGTCACGAGAGCCGACACGTGGACACTTCCGCTTGGGCCAGTGACTGTCATCGGCGACGCCAACAAGCTGAGAATCTTCGCCCTTGGCACCCTCGGCGCCTTCGCTGCCGAAGCTGCCATGTTGGGTGTCAGCCCGATGACGGCGATCAACGCTGCACCGACCACTGCCCCTATTGAGATACGCCGCACGATGGCACCGCCTACTTCCGATCGGTCGACAATTGTCCAATGGCTTCCGACAGGCCGGCGACGTGACACTTCATCAACGAAACCCGGAGTCCCGGGTCCCACCATCGCCATTTGCCGCTTTCCTGGGCATCGGGCTACCACCCAAGATACTGCAGACTGTTATGGACCACCATGGTGGAGGCCTGGACAATGAAGGCCTGAACTCGGTCACGGATCGGTGGTCGGGCACTGTCGCATCTCGAAGTACCACACCTCAACGGTAGACCACTTCAGCGATCAATCGGAAGGTTTGGGCGGTCGCTGCAACCCTGAGCCGAAGTGGATTACCGACCCGGACTGATTTCCATCAGTACCCGCAATTGTCCGCTATTCTGACGACGTTCTCAGGACCGAAGCGGTCCCTCGAACAGTAAACGCCCAGTTCAGAGGCCGTCCGGAGCGTTGTCCCACCTACAAGCCGGCCCACCGTCAACCAGCCTGATCTTGGGTCTCACGCTCCAGTTCGCTCGACCTGACATGGTTCCGATATTGCAGGTCTCCCAAGCGCCGCATCGAATTCGTCTCCGATTGATTTGTCAGACCCGGGCCTGATGCGAGCAGAGCTCGGCGCAGGTCGGGGCATCCTCACTGTCGGTCAAGGAGCGGCGGAGTGCACCGGCGTCAGTCCCAGGACGTTGCGAAGGATGCTCGGCTCACGACAGATTCGTAGAACCACCGAACCACGGGGGGCGATTCACTTCCACTGGCTCGATGGTCTCCAAGGGATCGTCCTGTCGCTCGCGTCGGTGACGCCGGTGCAGGCCTCGAGCCCTCAACACCTCAGGGCTCCAGTGGACCATCGAAGGTCGACATTGCGCCTCACGAGCGCGTCGAGCGCATAGGCACCGACAACAGTTGCACCGCCTTCCGTACTTCCGAGCGGCCTACCCATTCAGGACGAGGCGCTCAATGCGACTGCGTGTTCATCAAGTCCGGACAGCACCGCGTCGACGCACGGTGACAGTGTCTCCGGGACGGCGCACGGCAACCCGCGTCGGTGGCGGTGACGACCAGTGAGCCGATCGAGCCCTCTGTGTCCGACGGAACGCCGCGGACGACCACCCGCTACAGGTTGGTCTGGACTGCTGCCCGCAGCTGCGACGGCGAGGTGACCTGGGGCGTCAGGGTGACCGTGGTCGCCCGGGAGACTCGGATGGGTCGGACGAGCAGGTAGACGGACCCGGCGGCGGCGAGCGCCGTCGTCGAGGTGATCGTCGTCGTGGCGTTCGACGGGAGGACGCCTCCGACCGGGGTGCCGGTGCCGCCCGAGCACGAGGTACCGACCCACGGGACGGCGCACTCGTACACCCGGAACCTGGGCAGACGGCCCGCCGGCCTCGAGATCGTCACGACGTAGGACTGCGCGGACAAGGCGATCGATCCTGTGTTGGTCACGACGGATGTCTGATCGGTGTTCGTGGTGAAGGTCATCGACGTGACCGAGGCCGTGGCGCCCCAGGTCCCCACGGTCACCGCCTCCGTGCCGGTGGCCGCCCCGCCGATGCCGGCGGCGCTGGCGATCGACGGGACGAGCCCCACACCGAGCAGCAGGACGGCCGCGGTAGCGGCCGTCCTGCATGCTCTGCGGTGGGTGATGCGATACATCAGAGTGTGGCTGCTACTGGTTGGTGGCGACGCCGGTGCGCTGCTGCTCGGTGAACGTGTAGTTGAGCGTGGTCGACAGACCCTGGACGGTGGACGCCGGTGCGACGCCGTTGGTCGAGGTCTCGGTGGCGACGAGGCCCAGCGACACCTGCACGTGCGCCACCTGTCCGGTGGCGGCGACCAGGGCGGGGATGTTCGACAGGGCGACCGGGGTCGACAGTGCGCTCACCTGGGTGGTCGCCAGGATGGGCGTGGTCGTACCCGAGCAGGTGCCCGTGGCCAGCGTCCAGGCAACGGAGCACTGGGTGGCCGTGACCGTCAGGCCCTCACCGGCGACCGAGCCGTTCGTCAGCGCATTGGCCGGCGTTCCTGCCACGGCGAGGGTCATGCCCGCGGCCGAGGCGAGGGAGCCCGTGTTGTTCAGGTTGACGTACACGTTGTCCGTGTCACCGGGGGCCATCTTGCCGGTGAAGTTGCTGAAGCCGGCGCCGACGTCGGAGCTCAGGGTCAGATTGAGCGACCCCGACGAGACGCTCTCGGCGCCGGTGGCCGTTGCCGAAAGTCCGGCGTACACGCCGGCCGAGGCGAGGAGCCCGACCGAGGCGGTGAGCAGTCCGGCCACGGTGATCTTGCCGTAGGGACGCCCCTTCTTGCTGGTGTGACTGTGCTTGGACACTGCAATCTCCTTCTATCTGTTCATCTATGGGTACGTGGGTGCTGCGGTACAACGGGTCGACGGGAGGCGCGACATGCGACGAGAGGCGTATCGGCGCCGAGTTGGCTGCGGGCGGACGGGCGGTCAGGTACCCCCTGCTGTCGCGCGACGGTTCTGTGGACGGGGCGACGAGCCAAGGAGCCACCGGGACCCGGCCCAGATCGCCAGGGTGCCGCCCACCAGGGCGAGGAGGATCTGGCCGATGCCGCGGATCCCCACGAGGAACCGACCGACATCGGGCACCGAGCCCACGACTTCGCTCACCTGCGGGGCGGTGATCCTGGCGTGCCACGGATCGGGCGCCTGGTTGGCGTCACCCTTGGTGGAGATCACCGGCGCACGACTGGTGCCGGTCACCGCGGTGATCCGGTGCGCGTACACGACGTGCTCGCCCGGCGGGATGATGAGGACGATCATCCCGCTCCTCAGCGACGAGGTTGGGATCTGGCGGGTGATGAGGAGCGCACCGGGCCCGTAGTCGGGACGCATGCTGCCCGTCAGCACCGGTCGGATGCCGAGGTGGAGCGTGAAGACGCACACGGCCACGCTGACGCTGGCCGCGGCCACGACGATGGCGGCGGCCAGTCGGATCCCGTGGAGCAACTGGCGCCGGGCGCGGCGGGCCTGGAGGCGCTGTGCCCGCACCGATATGTTGCTGCCTGGTTGCACCTGTGATTGCACCGGAGTTGCTTCGGCCCAGGCTCGGGACTGCTTTAGCGAATTCGCCGAAATTCCTGGCCATCCGGCCAGATTGAACGTTCATGCAGGTCAGCTGCCTGCAAGCGTCATTGCGCAGCCGCGACTTCCGATGGGCGGACGCGGCACTGTCACTGAATAGCTGTTCAAGTGACCAACAAACAGAGTGTGACCTGGTGGTATCCGGGACAGCCCTCCACCAGCCGGGCGATGCCGCGACCACGCGGTCGATCCGAGCAACGGTGGCGTCGACTCAGATGATCTGGGCGCAGCCGGCCCATGCCCCCACCGGCCGAGGATGCCCCGACTGCCTCACATCGACAGGTGTAGTCCGGCGGGCCGGGGGCGCACCGGGGGCCTCACCGCTCTCAGGGTGCCCTCCACGACGAACGGCTCGTGGCCGACAGACGGGATCTGGGCCTTCACCGTCGCCTCGAGGGACAACTCCTCCCTGCTGTACGGCTGTGGCCGGCAACACACCCGGACCGTCCCGTCGCCCGGGAAGACCTACGACACCAGCCCGGCTGACGCGGTGACCAGCATGCGCCGGGGCCGGGGCCGGGGCCGGCTGCCTCCCGACGGAGGCCGGCCGGAGCACCCCACGCGAGGCCGGGGAAGACGCGCCCCCGGGGCCGACACGACCGCCCAGGTGGCCGATCCGTGTACTGTGCGCGGGTCCGACCAGATGCCCCGGGAGCCCAGATGCCCACGCTGCAGCGACACGACGACCTCTTCGTACTCGACCTCGGGGAGGGCGAGAACCGGTTCACCAGGGAATGGATGACCACCGTCACCGCTGCGCTCGACGAGGTGGACGCGGCGGAAGGTCCGCGTGCACTGCTCACCGTCGCTTCGGGGAAGATCTGGTCCAACGGGCTAGACCTGGACTGGCTGGTGACCAATCTGGATCAAGTTGGCGACTACACGGCCCAGGTCCAGGACCTCTTCGCCCGCACCCTCTCGACCCAGTACCCGACGATCGCCGTGCTCCAGGGCCACACGTTCGCCGCCGGGGCCCTGCTCGCCCTGGCCCACGACGTGCGCATCATGCGGGCCGACCGCGGGTACTTCTGCCTGCCGGAAGTGGACATCAGCATCCCCTTCTCCACGGGCATGTCGGCACTGGTCCAGGGCCGCCTGTCCCACGCCACCGCCCACGAGGCCATGACCACCGGGCGTCGTTACGGCGGCGCCGAGGCTCTCGACGCCGGCATCGTCTCGGCCGCGCTCCCGCTGGAGGAGCTCCTGCCCTACGCAACCGAGTGGGCGGCGGCCCAGGCACACAAGTCCGGCCCGACGCTTCGCTCCATCCGGACCACCATGTACCGGAGCGCCATCGAACTGCTCGGGCAGCCGGTCGTCCTCGACCTCCCCGGCTGATCCTCCGGGGAGCCACCGTGCGCGCAACCACAACGACCACACCGACCACACCGACCACACCAGCGACGCCGGCCCGGAGGCCGTGACCGTGCGGGGCGTCAAGATGACCACCGGCGGGATCCGCCTGGTCCCTCCGGCCGCCGAACCGGTGGAGGGAAACGTACGGGTCACCGTGGTGAGTTCGGGCATCTGCGGTTCGGACCTGCACCTGGCCTCGATGGGTCCGTCGTGGGCCATCCTCGGGCACGAGTTCAGCGGTACCCTCGACGACGGCTCCCCGGTGGCAGTGCTCCCGGTCGTCCGCTGCGGGGTGTGCGACCGGTGCCTGGCCGGTGTCGAACAGCAGTGTCGGAACGCCCTCGGCGCCATGTACGGCGTCAGTCTCGACGGAGGGCTCGCAGACGAGGCGTGGGTGGACCCGTCCTGCGCCGTCCCGCTCCCCGACGGACTGGCGAGCGACCACGCCAACCTGGTCGAGCCGCTCGCCGTGGCCCTCCACGGTGTCAACCGCGCCGGGGTCGTCGACGGGATGCGGGTCCTGGTGCTCGGCGCCGGTCCGATCGGGCTCTGTACCATCGCCGCCGCCTGTCATCTCGGTGCGGCGGTGGACCTCGAGGGCCACCGTCCCTCCCGAATGGCGGTCGGCGAACGGCTCGGTGCCTCGGTGACGGTGGGAACGGACTACGACGTCGTACTCGACGCGGCCGGTACCCAGAGCTCGCTCGACCGGGCGACCGAGGCTGCCAGGCCGGGCGGCACGATCGGTATCCTCGGCACGTACTGGAGCCCGGTCGAGCTCGGCCTCGCCTTCCAGATGAAGGAGCTGACACTGCTCCCGTCATTCACCTACGGACACCACCACGGCGTCCAGGAGTTCGCCGAGGCGACCCGTGTCCTCCATGCGGTGCCCGACCTGCCCGACGCGTTGATCACCCACCACTTCGGACTCGACGACGCCGCCGAGGCGTTCAGGGTGGCGGCAGACCGGGACGAGGACCCGATCAAGGTGGTCATCCACCCGTAGGTCGTGCACTCGGAGCGGGACGGACGCCGGTGGACACTACCGATGCACATGGCCGAATACCTCGCCCGCGCCGGTGGGGACCCGGCTGCTTCGCGCACCGGCCGGCCCACGGCATCCGAGCCCACCTGGCTCCGAAGCGCGCAGGGCTGGCCGACCTCTATTCGGCGTAGGCCCCCGGTACTCTGCTCCCCATGGGGGGAGAAGGGGCAAGAAGCGCTGGTGACGTCGCGCCTGCTGCAGCTTCTGCCCGGTCGCGCCCGACCCGGGCGACCCGGAGTCACTCGATCTCCCTGACGCCCACTGGCCCCGCCGTCGACCGACGAGTCGTCAAGGGGGAGCAGACCCGTCGCGTCCTGATCGAGGCCGTGCTCGCACTGCTCCACGAGGGAATGTCAGCGCCGACCTCGGTGCAGTCCGCCGAGCGTGCCGGAGTCTCGGTCCGGCTCGTCTTCCACCACTTCCACCGCGTGGACGGGTTGTTGCTGAGTGCGGCAACCGTCCAGGCCGAACGCAACCGGGACATCCTCTTCGTCATCCCTGCGCATGTACCGCCGCTTCTGCGCATCCGGGCGCTGTGCCGGCAACGCCGCCTGTACTACGAGGAGATGACGCCCGTGTACCGCGTCGCCCACGCTCGGGCACACGCCGCCGACGGCCTCCGTCAGCTGCTGGCCGCCGACAGGGCGATCCTGCGCATGCAGTTGGCCGCCACCCTCGGTCCCGAGATCGAGGCCGGGGGCGACGAGGCGGAGGAACTGCTCGACCTCCTCGAACAGGTCACCGGTTGGGAATCCTGGTGTTCGCTGCGGGAGGCACGCCGGCACACGGCTCCGTCGGCGGAGCGCGCCATGGTCATCGCCGTCCGACGGCTCATCGACTGATGGGGAGCCGGGTCGGCTCGACACGGGTCCCGGCGGTGCCGACTCAGCCCGTCGTCGACCAAGGGGTGTGATTGAACCCGGCCAGCACCGGGCCGCCCGGTCCCCAGGCGATCCGGGTGACCGACGCGTTGGCAAGAAAGAGGCGCCACGCTCCCTCGTCCCCCATCCCGAGCGCCCAACAGGCGGCTGCCTTGATCGGCGAGACGTGGCTCACCACCACGACGACCCCGTCACCCCGTGCCGGACCGTCGGGATCGGCGAACAGCTCGTCGCATGCGGCGCGGACCCGGGTTCCCGCCGTGGCCAGACTCTCGCCACCAGGGGGCGCGAACGTGAGGTCGGAACGCCACCTGGCCCACATCTCGGCGGGTACGTCGCCCAGTGCCCAGCCGTCGTACTCCCCGTAGTCCACCTCCACCCACCGGTCGTCGACCTCGACCGTCAGTCCGGTGCCGAGTGCCTCGGCCGTGTCGCGCGCCCGCGACAGCGGGCTGGATATCAGCCGGGTGGCGCCGGAGACGGTGGCGGCCAGGGAGCGGGCCTGGCTGGCTCCGCGTTCGGTCAGCGGTGAGTCGATGCGTCCGAGCAGGAGACCGGCGGCGTTCCCGACGGACTCACCGTGGCGGACGAGGATCAGCACGCCCCGTCCCCGCGTTCGCCGGAAGCCATCAGTGGACGAGGATCCGGTCGCACTGCGGGCAGGTGGCGAGCGTGTCGGCGGACAGGTGGTGGATCCGTTCCACCTCCACCGACGGGAGGGTCAGGTGGCAGCCGTCACACCGGTCGCCGACCAGTCGCGCCGCTCCGATCCCACCGAGGTGGGAGCGCAGTCGCTCGTACCGCTCGGCCAGGTCGGCGGGCAACCCCGCTGCACGCGCCGCGCGTGCCGTCTCACCCTCGGCGATGGCCGCCCGCAGCTCGACCTCGGCCTCGGCCACGGCCGAGACCAGGCGGGCCTCCTCGGCGGCGAGCGCGACGGCCTCCGACTGGTGGTCGACGAGGGCGACGTCCAGCGGCTCCTCCTCCTCCATCAGCACGATCTCCTCGTCCTCGAGCACCCGCTGACGCTCGGCGAGCTGGCCGACCTCGTGATCCATGGCCTGCAGGTCGCGCGCTGCCGTCACACCCCCGGTTCGCATGCGCTCCTCGAGGTCGTGACGGCGCAGGGCCGAGGCCGCGATCTGCTCCTCCAGCGCGGCCTGGCGGCCGGCGAGGGCGTCGACCTGGGCCTGGACCTCGGCCATGGCCGCGACCAGCGCGCCCTTGCGGACCTGGACGTCGCCCAGGGCGGCACGCTCGGGAAGTGCCTCGATCCGGTGCCGTAGCTGGTCCAGCTCGGTGTCGTGCTCCTGCACCTGCAGCAGCGTGTCGTACGGCTCAGCCATCGGTCTCCTCGGAGGTCGCCCCGTTGGCCTCGACGGCCCCGGTGGCGATCAGCCTACGGGCTGACCGGAGCGCTCCGGCGAGGGCTTCGTCGGCCAGCGCCACGGCCTCGTCCCAGGTGAACCAGGCCACCTCCTGGCTCTCGCCGGGAGGCGGACTCGGGTCGGCGTCGGGACCGAGCACCAAGTACCGCACGTCGAGGTGGACGTGGTCGTCGGCCGCCCCGTGCACGTCCACGTGCACCAGCACCGGCCCATCCGGAGGATGACGCACGACGAGCCCGGTCTCCTCCTCGCATTCCCGCCGGGCCCCGTCCTCGGGCAGCTCGCCGGGTTCGAGGTGGCCACCGGGCTGGAGCCATCGGTGGAGCCGGCGGTGCCGGTGGAGCAGCACCCCGCGCCGGCCGACGACGACAGCGGACGCCGTGACATGGATCGGCCCGCCGTGGCGGTCGAACGGGCGGGCGAGCGTGTCGAGCCACGTGCGGAACTCGTCGATCGACCGCGCCTCGCGGGCGTCCCCGGCCGGGTGGCCGGCCAGCGCGTCGGCGAGGGAGGCGACCAGCGGGTCGTAGGACGGCGGCTCGCTGGGTACGGACATGGAGCGGTCCCCTCCGGTCACCGGTGTTGCCGACGTGGGCGGGCCGTCACCGACCCGGGAGGCCCGGCTCAGGCGGACTTGCGACGCTGTCGGTGGATTCTGCGCCGCTCGCGCTCGGTGGTCCCGCCCCAGATGCCCTCGCGTTCCCGGTTGGCCAGCGCATGTTCCAGACACGACTCGCGTACGGCACACAGATCGCAGATGGCCTTCGCCTCGTCGGCCTCCTCGTCGGAGACCGGGTAGAACACGTCTGGATCGATGCCCCGGCAGGCAGCGTGCTTGCGCCAGGTGGCACTCATGGGAACATTCCTTGCTACGGTTGGCTTCACTGGTCGTCCGCTGCGGCAACACGTCGGCGACCTGGGAATACGCGGCCTCCCGACGGGAACTGGCGGAACAACCAGTATGGCGCACCGCAGGCGCCGGTGTCCACCACACCGTGTCGACTGGCACCGTCGTGCCACCTCATCCTGTGTTCTCCCAGGCCTTTCCGGCACCTTCCGGAGTCGACCACACCGAACGGCGCCCACCGCACCGATCACCGCACCGAACGGATGTCCGACCGGATGTCCGACCTCCTCCCCGCCAGGACCATCGGGTCCCCTAGGATCCTGCGGCGTCCATAGATCCGACGTCCCGAACGCCCGAAGGAGAGCATCCATGGCCCCAGTCGAACTCGGCGGCAAGACCATCGTCATCACCGGTGCGACCGGCCAGGTGGCCGAGCCCGTGGCCATTGCGCTGGCCGCCGACAACGAGGTCGTCGCCGGTGCCCGATTCCGCGACGAAGCCGCCCGGGAACGGCTCGAGGCCGCCGGCGTGCGGTGCGTTCCGATCGACCTGCTGCTCGGCGACGTGTCCGGGCTGCCGGCGGACGCCGACTACGTGGTCAACTTCGCCGTCGCCAAATCGAACGAGTGGGAGAAGGACCTGCGCGCCAACAGCGGCGGCCTCGCGTACCTGATGGAGCACCACCGGGAGGCGAAGGCCTTCCTGCACTGCTCGACCACCGGGATCTACAAGCCGATGGGCCACCACGTGTTCGCCGAGGGCGACCCCCTCGGCGACAACCACGGGGTCTGGCCGTTCCTACGGACGTACAGCATCTGCAAGATCGCCACGGAGGCCACGGCGCTGTGGGCCGCCGACCGGTTCGAACTGCCCACCACCGTCGCCCGGCTCTCCGTCCCTTACGGCGACCGAGGTGGCTGGCCGGCCATCCACCTCGAGATGATGATCAACGGGAGCGACATCCCCGTGCACGTCGATGCGCCCAGCGTCTACCACCCGATCCACGAAGACGACATCCTGGCCATGGTGCCTGGTCTCCTCGGCGTCGCGGGAACGCCGGCGACGGTCGTCAACTGGGGCGGCAGCCAGTCGGCAAGCATCGAGGAGTGGTGTGGCTACCTGGGCGAACTGACAGGGCTGACCCCGTCGTTCGCCCCGACGGCCGAGACCATCGACAGCGTGCAGATCGACCTGACCCGGATGCACGAGCTGGTCGGACCCACCGCCGTCGGATGGAAGGACGGCATGGCCCGAATGGTCGCAGCCCGCCACCCCGAGCTCCTCGACGGTTAGGGCCGGAGCGGGGCCGTCGACCTGCCTCCCACCGACCACGCGCACGGCACGACCGGATGGGGCACCACCAGGCGTTGCCCCTGCATCAGCACGATGGTGAGCCGTCCGTCGGGCGAGGACCAGACCCATCGGGCCGTGCCCGGGTAGCAGGACAGGAGCGGAGCGACGGTCTCGGGTGCGCCCGGGTCGAGCCGATGGCGCACCCCGTCCACCTCGAGCGTGCACAGACCGGTGACCACCACGTCGGTCCGCCCGAAGCGGAGGGTGACACCGCCGTCGACCACCAGCGACCGCAGCACCGGGTCCTCGAGGACGAATTCATGCCCCCCGTCGGGCAGCTCCCGGACCAGGACACCATCGGACACACCTCCATCCTCCCACCCCGCGATGGGCGGGCGCACGGCGGAATGCCCCGCCTCACCCGTCGGCGGGCGGCTCAGCGCGGCGGCCACATCAGCGCGGCGAGGCGGGCGGTGAGGTCGTCGAGCTCGACGGCCGTCGCCTCGTAGCCGGCGTAGGGACCCCCGTAGGGATCGACCACGTCGTCGGCGGGCGAGTGATGGGCCAGCGAGTCACGCATCCGGTCGCCCTGCGCAGCCCGGATCCACGACGCGAGATCCTGACCGGGCAGCCGGGGGCCGACGAACTCCCCGCGCCGGACGAGCTCCTTCAACCGGAAGGTCCGCTGCCACGACGAGGGGACGAGGAGCAACGACTCCTGGACATGACGGAGACTCATCCCGACGACGAGACCGGCCTCGGTGACGGCCGGCGCCGTCAGGGTCGTGCTGCGGTGGTCGACGAGGTCGATGCCCCGGCGGGCCATGACCTCGAGTACCTCGTCGGGCACCGGGTAGCCCGGCTCCCCCAGGCCGGCCGAGGTGACCCGCGGACGGTCGACGTGGCCCTCCGTCCGCCGGGAGAAGAGCGCGGCGGCCATCGGTGAGCGGCAGATGTTGGCGGTACAGACGAAGAGGACCAGAACGCCCACATCCTACCGGTGGTGTGGCGCGCTCCCCGGGGACTAGCCTCGCTGCACCATCACCACCACCGGGCCGGCGAGGGAGTCGGCACCGACCGACCACCGCCGGGACGGTTCGTCGCCGTGGCGGACCCCGGAAGGAGACCATGACGTCCAACGTCGAGATCGTCGAGATCGTGTCCGACGCCATCGCACGTGGCGATGCCATGACGATCATGGGCTGGGTGTCACGGGACATCGTCTGGACGGCGCAGGCCGCCGACCGCGAAGCCGCACCGTGGTTCGGCGTCTACCGGGGCAAGCGCGGGCTCCTCGGCCTGTTCGCCGCCTTCACCACCGTCGAGTACACCGAAGTCACGACCAAGGCCGTCGTCGCCCAGGACGACCTGGTCATGACCTGGGTGCACGTGGCGTTCGTCGGCCCGACAGGCAGGAACGCAGAGACCGACGAGGTCCTGATCTGGCGGTTGGCCGACGGCAAGGTCGTATCCGTGGATGTCCTCTTCGACACCGCTGCTGTGGCCGCCGCTTTCGCATGAGTGTCACGCCGCCCGTCGCACTGGTCCACGACTACCTCACCCAACGGGGTGGCGCTGAACGGATGATGCTCACCGTGGCCGATGCCTACCCCGACGCGGTCATCCACACCTCCCTCTACGACCCCGAGGCCACCTTTCCCGGGTTCGCCCGCCACGACGTCCGCACGCTCCCGATCGACCGGATCACCCTGCTGCGCCACCACCACCGCCTGGCGCTGCCCCTGCTCGCGCCCGCATTCTCCCACCTGCACGTGGATGCCGAGGTGACGATCTGCCAGTCCACCGGGTGGGCGCACGGGGCCCAGGTCAGCGGGGCGAAGATCGTCTACTGCAGCAACCCGGCGCGTTGGCTCTACCAGACCGACCAGTACCTCGCCGGGTCGTCGATGCTCGCCCGGGCGGGGCTGGCGGCCCTGGCGCCGCCGCTGCGGCGCTGGGACGCCCGGGCCGCCGCCAGCGCTGACCGCTATCTTGCCAACTCCCGGGCCGTACGGGAACGCATCGCCCACACCTACGGCATCGACGCCGACGTGGTGCCCCCGCCCGTCGACATCGACGCCGCTGCCCCCCGACGGGCGCCCGACGGAATCGAGCCCGGATTCCTGCTGTGCGTCTCGCGGCTCCTGCCGTACAAGAACGTCGGTGCGGTCGTCGAGGCGATGGCCCTGGTGCCCGACCAGCGCCTGGTCGTGGTCGGCACCGGCCCGCTGGCCGCGGAGCTGGCCGCGTCCGCCCCGGCCAACGTGACCCTCCTGGGGCGGATCGGCGACGAGGAGCTGCGCTGGCTCTACGCCTCGTGCGTCGGTCTGGTCGCCGCCTCCTACGAGGACTTCGGGCTGACCCCGGTGGAGGCGGCCGGATTCGGGGCGCCGACCGCGGCGTTGCGGTGGGGAGGCTTCCTCGACACCATCCTCGAGGGCGAGACCGGCTGCTTCTTCGACGAGCCGACCCCCGGGAGCATCGCCGCCGCCGTCCGCGAGCTGGTGGCCGGGACCTGGTCGCCGGCAACCCTGGTCGCTCATGCCGCCACCTACCGGCCGGAGCACTTCCTGACCCGTCTGGCCGCCGTCGTCGAGGAAGTCCGGCTCACCCGCTGACGCGGCACCGGTGACGGGCGGATGTCCCGTGACCGACCAGAATCAGGAGGCGCCGCGTCCTTTGAAGATCGTGGCCGGCGTCTGCCACAGGATCTGCATGTCCCACCAGAACGACCACGAAGCCACGTAGAGGTAGTCCAGTCGGCAGAGCTCCAGGTGCGACAGCTCGTTGCGGCCCGATACCTGCCAGAGCCCGGTCATTCCGGGACGGGCCTCGAACCGCTTACGGGCCCAGCCCTCGATCTCTGCGGCCTCGGAGACCACGAAGGGACGGGGACCGACCAGCGACATGTCGCCCTTCCACACGTTGATGAGCTGAGGCAGTTCGTCGAGGCTGGTGCGGCGCAGGAAGTGGCCGGGCCGGGTCACACGGGGGTCCTCGGTCATCTTGAACAGCGGACCGTCCACCTCGTTGAGGTGCAGGATCTCGGACTTTCGCTGCTCGGCGTCCTCGTACATCGTGCGGAACTTGAGCACCGAGAAGGGCCACTCGTTTCGACCGGTGCGGATCTGGCGGAACAAGACCGGCCCCGGGCTGGTGGCCTTGATGAGGACCGCGGTGACCAGGAAGAACGGCGAGACCAGTACGAGGGCCACCGAGGACACGACCACATCCAAGGTCCGCTTGAGGAATCGCGACCCGGCCGAGAGCGAGGCCGGCGCGATGTCGATCATCGGGAGGCCCGACAGGTCCTCCACGTGCGACCGGCTCGTGATCAGCTCGTAGTACCGGGGCACGATCGACACCCCGACCTTGCCGGAGAGTGCCTTGAGCATCTCGGTCGTGCGTTCGGGGTGCGTTCGCGAGAAGCAGACGACCACCCGGGCGACATCGAAGCGGCGGCAGAGCTCCGGGAGGTCCTCGAGCTCGCCGAGCAGGTCGCTGCGCCCGAGGGGGCTGTCGTCGACGAATCCGACGAACTTGACGCTGGAATGGGCCCGGAGATGACTGGCCACCGTCTGGGCCAACTTACCCGTACCCACGACGATCACAGGGACCGAGCCGGCCGAGCCGCGTCCGAGCAACCCGAACGAGACGATCCGGGCCAGGGGCACGGTGACCGCGGCCAGCAGGCACATGGCCAGGATCTTGCCGACGGTCATCGCCTGGTCCGAGTAGGCATGCTGGGCCACGTACCCGAGCACGGCGTAGAGGAACCCGCTGACCATGAGCGCGTGCAGGATGTTGCGCAGGTCGGAGAAGACGCTCATCGAGATCCTGCGGGTCACCCCTCGGTACAGACCGTAGACGGCGAACACCCCCAGGAAGAGCGGGATCACGGCCAGGTCGAAGAGCACGACCGAGCCCGACCGTTCCGCAGTCGAGCTCGGGTTGGTCGAGACCGCCGAGACGGCCAGCGGACCCAGCAGGGCCGCCATGGCCAGTCCGACCACATCGGCGATGAGGAGCCGACGCAACACGTGGCGCCGGGCCCTGGCAGCGGCGTCGGGGTGGTCCCCCAGGTCGACGGCCGTCCCGTTGCCGGCGGGGACGACGAGCGCGTCGGGGCGACCCTCGAGCAGCCGCTCCACTTCGCCCTCACGAATCGCCATGCCCGCCTCCCTGCCCATTCCTGCAGCGGTACTCGTCCGTCACGTTCCTCCGTGGAAGGTGGCGGTTCATCGGAACGCCCCGGTGCCATGCGCACGCGCGTCAATCGTAGATGTGGAGCAACACCCTGTACAGCTGCCATCTCCGCCCAGGTTCGCCCGCCGGGATCCGGAGACCGGGGTGTCCGCCCTGGTCAGGGGGAGACGACGCCGAGCGTCGCCGAATTGAGCGCCCGCACCCGGCCCCTCGGCTCGGACCCGGGTTCGGTCCCGGACTCGGGTCGCAGCAGGATCTCCCTCGAGCCCCCGGGTGGGAGGTGGAACCAGGAGTCGTCGGGCGCGAACCCTGGCACGTCGATCTGGATGTGCTGCGCGAACCGCCGGGAGGAAACGAGTAGTCGCCACACCTCTCCATCGGCGGGTTCGATCTCGGCCTGAAGGCCCACGTCGGGGTCGGTCTCCCTCGCCGGCCCTCCAGGGAGGTACCCGACGCGCGACAGGACCCGTCCGTCCGGGTCCACCAGTTCGGCCGTGACCAGCTCGTACACCCGGGGACCGAAGCAGTAGGCGTAGGTCAGGTCACGGAATCCGTCGAACAGCGCCTCTGCCCGCACGGAGCACCCGCCGCGTGCCGGCACGTCGACGGGGCACGAGGCCGTCTCGACCTGGTGGACCGCCGTATGGAGTCCGATCTCGAGCGTGGCACCGACGTCCGACACGGTGTCGTTCACCAGGTGGAACGCGAGTCCGTTCACCCCTTCGTCGGTTGCCAGCACAGCGACGGGGGTGGACGCCCACGCGAGGGCGTACCATGCCGACTTGGGCCGACCGGACGAGTCGACGAGCCCCCACCCGGGACCCGGCCGCAGGTCCCGCAGGGCGATGGCCAGCATCCCGGCGCAGGGTGACCCGTCCCGGCGCCATTCGGACGCGGCAGCGTCGATCACCAGCGCCATTGCCGCCCGCCCGAGGTCGAGTGCTCGCTGGTGGTCGGTCCGCCACAGGTTGTCCATGTTCTTGCTGAAGAACGACGTCGTGTAGTGGTCCCGCACGTCCTCGAGGTCGAACCACGAGCCTGCGTCCCGGTGCACGCCGCGCTTCCAGTCCGACTCGTGGTGGGCGGAGATGTCACCCCCGAACTCCTCGTCCACCGTCATCCGCTCCGGCGGATAGGAGAACGCAAGGCCCTCGCTCACGAACCGCGGAGCGGCGCGGCGCAGGTCGTCGAGCGGGAACAGGTGGACGCCCACCCCGACGTAGTGCGACACGCCGGTGTCGGACTGGAACGGAAGATCACCCCCCGTGGGCGACGACGACACGAAGACGAGCCCCGGTGCGTCCCGCTCCAACATGTCGGGGAGGACCGAGTCGATGAGGGGCGTCCCCCAGCGTTCCCGGGACAGGCCGAATCCCGCGGCCTGCTCCTCGATCTGCTCGCCGCCGCACAGCACGGCCAGGGACGGGTGCCGGACCTTCCGGTCGATCAGGTCCGACACCTCGCCGACGACCGCGGCCACGAACGTTTCGTCGTCAGGCGGGTCCAGCTGGGCCAGCATCACGTCCTGCCACACGAGGACGCCGGCCCGGTCGCAGGCGCGGAAGAATTCGTCGACCTCGTAGACGGTCCCCCCGGGTATGCGCAGCATGTTCATGCCCGCCGCCCGGGCGAGCTCGACGCTGGCCGCCAGCTCGTCCGGACCGGCCTGGAGACTGACCGGGTCGATGGGGTACCACCCGGCACCTCGGCAGAACACGGGCACGCCGTTCACGACCAGTTGGAAACCACCGTCCGATCGGCGGACCCCGATCGTCCGGAACCCGACCTCGCCGAGCTCGAGAACGACCCCGGCGAGTTCCACCCGCACCGGGTAGAGGGGCTGGGCCCCGTGGGTGTGCGGCCACCAGCGCTCCACCCCGTCGACGTCGACCGTTCCCGCCAGCCGCCAGCCGTCTCCTTCGCTGGTTCCGGGAAGTGCCACGGATCGACCCGCCACCTCGAGTCGGGCGGCCGGAGGGTCCGTCGCACCCCGGAGCGCGGGTCCGGACACCACCAAGTCCACCGCCACGGACCCCGTCGTGGTTCCGTCCTGTCCGGGGGGGCACGATGCCGACACCTTGCTGGTCACCACGTCCACCGAGCCGCCCGACCGCAGGCGCACCGGTCGCCACGGCCCGACGGGAACCGGGATCGACGCCCACCCGGCCTGGCGGCCGAGCAGCGACGTCCGGACCCACCGCAGATTCTGACTGGTGACGCCCTTGACCTTCCACCGCGGTCGGGGCCGCCGCTGCTCGAGCACCGGCGTCAGCGCGGCGAACCGGACGCACAGCTCGTTCTCGCCCTCCAGTCGGTCGACAGGAAGAGTCCACGCCGCGAACATCGACTCGGACCGCAGCAGGTGGGCACCATTGAGCCAGACGTCCGCCAGGGTCGCCAACCCGTCGAGCTCGAGCACCCAGCCATCCCGCGGGCCGGTCCCGCGACCCGACGGCCCCGGGAAGAGACAGCGGAACCACCAGTCCTGGCCGTCCAGGCGTTCGGGTGGGGGCTCGGACGCCCCCACCGCGCGCAGGGCGTCGGCCACCGTCCCGGGCACTGCGGCCGCCATCCAGGGCAGCGCGGTCAGATCGAGGTCGTCCGGTCCCGTCCGGGACCCGGGCGGCGTCGAGACGCACGACCAGGCTGCGCCGGCCAGCAGGTCCACGACGCCGTCGGGGCCGGGTGTGGGCTCAGACGCCATAGTGCGCCTCCAGCACGGCCATGGCATCCGCCCACCGACCGGCCATCCCGTCGAGCACGCCGGCCAGGTCGACCGAACGGCCCCGGACCACCCGGGCCAAGGAGAACTGGAGCGCCTTGGCGCCCTCCGCCACGTCCCGGAAGGCGTCGGCCGCGGCCTCGGTGCCGGGCTCGTGGTGGACGTTGAGCCAGTCCACGAACGTGGCCGCCAACTCGGTGCTGGCCCCGCACTGCCGGCACAGCCCGAATGCGTAGAGGTGGAAGGCCTCGAGGTCCTGGTCGGCCAGCCACGGGAGGTCGGCGAGGATCCGGGCCGCCATCCGGGGGACGGGATTGTCCGCGGGGTGCCGTGCCAGGTGGTCGCGGGTCAGGACCACGACCCTCGCCACCAGGTCGGGGTCGTCCCGTCGCACCCGGTCGAGGCGGATCGATTCGACGTAGGGAGGAAGTGCCGCCGGGTCGGCATGTGCGCCGAGGCGGAACAGGCCGTCGAAGTCATCGCCGTCGAGCTCGAAGTATCCGGCATTGTGGAAGTACCCGAGCGAGCGAGCGACGCGGTCGAGCGCCGCCGGCACGATCGTCGTCTTGACGTGCTCGGCCCGGTAGGACACCCCCCGGGTGTCGGGGAGGAACCAGGAGTCCCCCTCGACCGTGCACAGCCGACCGAGCGCCAGCTGCTCCTCGACGTGGTCGACGACAGGGCGCCAGACGTTCATCTCCGTCACTTCGAGTCCGAACAGCGCCCGCAGGTCCTCGGGCGGGTACTTGAAGAACGTCCACTGATCGCCCTCGAAGTCACAGCTCAGGGTGAACGCGGCGGCGGCCACCGGATCGAGTCCCAGGGCGTGCAGCACCTCGATCCACACGTCGACGTAGCAGTTCGTCTCCGTCCACGTCCGCTCGGAGGCGTGCAGGGGGTGGGGGGCGAACCCGGCCGCGGTCAGGGTGGGGAGTCCGGCACTCATCGTCGAGTCCGGTCGGGCCCGGTCGTCCCTAGGGCCACAGGACGAGCCGGACCCGTGCGGGCCAGGCGGTCGGGTCGGTACCGTGGCGGTCGAGGAGGGCCAGCGTGATCCGGTCCACTCCGAAGCCGAAACAGGCGGTATGGGCGAGCCCGCCGTCAGCCGTCTCGATGGCGAACGGTCGGGAGAAATGGTCGAGGTGGCAGTTCGAAGAGGCGATCGCCGTCGGGCGTCCTGAGGCGAACACCGGCGTCACGATCTCGTACTTGAGTTCCTCGATGCGCTGGTTGGCGGCGAGCATCCGGCCGGGCCGGCCGAAGAACGGGTCATTGGCCACCACCGGCTCGACGTCCAGACCGATGCTTCCCAGGACCTCGATGCCGCGACCGATCCACTCGTCGCGATGAGCGCGGGCCCCGTCCGGCGTGCCCAGGTACACGTAGTCATGCTGGCGGAATGCCTGCATGCGGAACGGGTCGGTGCTCGGCTCGTGCCGGAAGCAGTAGCCGTAGACCTCGACGCGGCGGCCGCCTGCGGGCATCCGGCCGGACTGTGTCGGGTAGAGCGGGTGGCAGACGGCCGGGCACAGCACGATGTCCGTGGTCTCGAGTAACGGGCCACGGTCTTCGCCCGACTCGGCCCGGTGCACCAGCTCGGCATGCATCCGCTCGTCGCCGCGGAACGTGTGGACCGATCCCATCTGGTCGGGGAACGACTCGAGGTAGCCGTTCTTCTGGAACGTCGACCACGGCATCACCGGCGGGAATCGCACGCTCGAGCGCGTCCTGGTCGGCGCCGACCCGCAGGACGAGCCGGTCGATGGCCTCGGCGACCGCCTCGTACGTGGCCGAGCGCCCGTAGATCCCGTCGACGTCGGTGCCGAGCAGGATCCCGTCCGCGAGAAGCGCTGTGCGGAACGCCGCCCACGGCGGCTCGGCGCCGTCCCGGCCCGGTTCGAGGTCGAGTTCCGTCGTCATGCCCGTCACTCGCCCCGGTGGACGAGGAGCATCTGGGCGTTGTTGGCCATGATCCGGTCGTTGTTCACCATCAACGCCGCACCCATGGCATCGCGCAGGTGGCGACCGAGGCTGTACGGCGAGTCGAGCCGGTACGAAGCCAGGCCGCAGATGAGCATGCACTCGCGCACGATGTCGACCACCAGGGTGGACGACGACACCTTGAGGGCGTTCATCCCGATGCCGAACCCGATCGACGACAGGCGGTCGCCATCGGAGTCGGCCTCCTCGAACCGGACGAGTGAGGAATGCACCATGTCGACGAACTGCTGGTGCAGGACGACCGTCTCGGCCATGCGCACCGAGGCGGCCGGCGTGACGCCCGGCTTGCGGCGGGCCTCGGCCTGGACGAACCTGCGGGCCAGGTCGACGGCGTCGCTGGCGATCCCGAGCCACACCGAGCTCCACAGCAGGTGGGCAACGGGGAGCATCGTCCGGGTCGAGATGTCCCCGTACGGCTCGGTGAGCACGTGGTCGCTGTCGCCGGTGGCCCGCAGGACGAAGCCGGTACTGCACGTTCCGCGGAAGCCCAGGGCGTTCCACTCGCCGACCCGCTCGAGTTCGAGGCCCGGGGGTCGGCACAGGACGATCACCTGGTCCGACTCGGGGCTCTCGGCGGTCCGGCGCGCCGTGACCAGGACCGCGTCGGCGGCATCGGCGTAGGAGATCACCGGTGCCTGCTTCTCCAGTCGGAAGCGGCCTTCGGCGACCTCGAGAGCACAGATACTCGAGCGCACGTCACCACCAGTGCCGACTTCGGTCGTGGCCGAGGCCAGAAGATACTGCTGCTCGCTCAGCTCGCCCAGGTAGTCACGCAGCGCGAGGTTGGCACCGTGACGAACCAGGCAGGCCACCTGGATGTGGTGCATGGCGACGACCATGGCGCTCGACGCGCACCGCCGCCCGAGGGCGACGAGGCCGTCGGAGACCTCGGCGAGGGTCGCCCCTCCCCCGCCCGATGCCGTCGGCACCAGGGCGGCGAGGAGACCCTCGGCCCGGAGTGCCGCGATCGTCTCGGACGGAAAGCGGCCCCGCTCGTCCACGTCGGCGGCTGCCGGCCCGGCCACCTCGTCGGCGATGAGGGTCATGCGCTCCACCACCGTTCCGGTACGTGCCATGGGGGTGGACGGCGCCGCTTCGGCTGTGGTCACCTGCGGATCACGCTCCCGTCATGTCGGTGACGGCGACCCGAATGGCGCCGATCGACTCGAACGTGGACTTCTTCAGCATCTTCTCGGAGAACTCGAAGTCGAACGCGTCCTCGAGGGCCAGCATCACGTTGACACTGGCGTGCGAGGTCATGCCCGCGCCGAACAGGTCGGTGTCGTCGGCGAGCGTCTCGACCGGCACCGCCAGGCGACCATGGTCGGCCAGCACCTGCCGGATGGTCATGTCTACCGTCCCGTCAACCGTCATGCCTCTCCTCCGACTCGTGGGGTGCACCAACCGACGACCACCGCAGCAGCAAGGCTCGCCTCATGCGACAGACTGACCGAGAGCCCGTCGATGCCTGCATCTGCAGCAAGCTCCGCGGCCGGTCCGGACAGGTGGATCTCGCACCACCCTCCGGGCATCTGATGCAGTTCGATACTACGCCACGCAGGCCGCGCACCGACAGGTCGCAGCACTTTGACCGCGGCCTCCTTGGCCGCGAACCGGGCGGCCAACGAGTCCATCGCGTAGGTCGCGGCCGACCCGGCCCGACCTGGACGCCGGCAACAGTCGATCTCGTGGTCCGTGTAGATGCGCGCTACGTAGCGGTCGCCGAACTGCGCGACCGAGGCGGCCACGTCGGCCACGTCGACGAGGTCGAGGCCCACCCGCACCTCCGTCCGTGCCGGGGCGGTCACGACGCACGCACCCGGCGGCGTCGGCCAGCCGGCGAGACGAGGACCGAGTCGTACACGCTTCGGTAGCGCTCGGTGACGACCGGCCACGCGAACTCCCCCACCCGGGCATGCCCGGCTGCGGCCACCGAGCGGCGCAGCGCGTCGTCGGTCAGGACCCGTCCGAGGACCCGGGCCACTGCCGCCGTGTCGAACGGGTCGACGAGGAGACCGTCCTCGCCGTCGCGGATGAACTCGGGTGGTCCGCCGCGACGGGTGGCCACCACCGCGGTACCGGCGCGCCAGCCCTCGAGGACAACGATCCCGAACGGCTCCAGGCGGCTCGGCATCACGAAGACCTCGGCACGGGACATGGCCTCGGCGACCTGCTCGCGGGTGAGGCGCCCCACGAAGTGGACCCGTTCGCCGATCCCCGATTCCTCGGCCTGTGCCTCGAGCGCCTCGCCGGCGGGGCCGCTGCCGCCGATCACGAGGTCCGCCGTGCGTTCGGCCGGATCCATGGCCGCGTATCCGGCCAGGAGGAGGTCGAACCCCTTCTTGCCCACCACCCTGCCGAGGGCGAGCACGAAGGGGGTGTCGCCCAGCCGTTCGAGTGGGCCGGCATCCACGGGACCGGCAACCGGGCCTGCACCGTCGAGTGCCACCCCGTTGGGGATGACGAGGCCCCGTCCGGGGGCCAGGCCGAAGCGGGTGACGGCGTCGTCCAGGGTGAATTGCGAGCACGCGGTCACTGCCGCCGCTGTCCGCAGTCCGGCCCGGAGTGCCGCCCGCATCGACTGGGAGACCTCGAAGAGGTCGGCGTCGTCCATCAGGGTCTCGCCTTGGAGTGTGACCACGAGCGGCACGCCCGTGGTCCGGGAGAGCGCGGTGGCGTAGGCGCCGTTCGGCCCGAAGCACTGCACGTGCAGCACGTCCGGACGGAACGACGCCACCGCCCGGTGGAGCGCGCGCATCGTGCGCGGGCCATTGGCGGCTGCGTAGGCGATGGCCGACCAGCTGGTCGCCGGTAACGGCAACGGAAACCGGCGGACCACGAGCCCGTCCCGGATCTCCACCGTTTCGGGCGCGTGGTCGTCCGGGTTGCCCGTCCACACCTCGACCTCGTCGCCGGCGGCCACGAGCGCCAGGGCCAGGTGCCGGGTGAGCTCCTCGACCCCGCCGACCGACGGGGGGTAGGCGCTCGGCAGGAGCGCTACCCGGGTCACCTCCGGCCTCCGTCGTCGGGGCGCGCCGACGGCACCCGCCGGGCGGCAGCGGGGGCCTCGGAGGGCCCGGCCGGGAACGGAGCGGGTGTCGTGGTCATCAGAGCAGGGGTCGTGATCATCAGAGCAGGCGTCTGGCCTTCAGGTCGGGGATCGTGGTCGTCGGGGCGGAGTCGTGCAGGTGGAGCTTACGGAACCCGGGGGTCGAGCCAGGGTTCCATCGCAGTGACCGTGGCGCCAGTGGGAGGTGATGCGAGCGAGCTCCAGTCCCCGACACCCGGCGACCATCGGTCGGAGAAGGCGGCCGCGTACCAGCCGGACAGGTAGCCCTGCTCGGCGCAGTCGCACTGGGGAGCCCAGCTGGCGGGGTGGATGCCGAGGATCGACTCAATGGCGTCGTGGCCGCCTGCGGGCTCGACGTAGGCGGCGTCGACCTCGTGGCCGATCTCGAATGCGGTGATGGCGGCCAGACGCTCAATGGTTTCGCCCGGGTACACGTACAGCGTCGAGGTGCCGCCAGGGGTACCCCAGGTGAAGTTGGTGTTGCCGTAGAAGCCGGGCGACGGGGCGTCGCTGATCGGGCGGAAGTCGATCGAGTACCCGGGCAGCCGTTGCCACGGGTACCGGATCAGGGCGAGGGCGGCTGCGCCCATGGCCTCCGGAGTGCCGGGCGCCGACGCCGTCGTGGCGTCGGTCGTAGCGAGGGCCGGGGCGGCGGTGACCGCCGGCACGGTGGTCGGGGCGGGGGCAGCGGGCGGCACGGTGGTCGGGGCTGGGGCAGCGGGCGGCACGGTGGTCGGGGCTGGGGCAGCGGGCGGCGGGGGGGCCTCCGGGGTGGTCGGGGCGGAGGCGGTCGGGGTGGAAGCGGCGGCGACCGGGGTGCGCACCGGATGCCCCCCGTTCCCCACGAGCAGGACAGCGCCGATCATGATGCCGACGAGGGCGAGGGCGAACGGCAGGTCCAGACGGAGGAGCCGACGCCTGCCGGCCCAGGTGACCCGGGCGAGCTGGGCATGCGTGGAGTCGCGACGCCGATCCCGGCCGATGTAGCCATCGGTGAGGACGAGCCGGGGGTCATCGAGGACGCGGAGCCCGTCGACGGGATCGGCGACGGCGAGCAGGTCGACGGCTTCCGTGCGGCCGGCGGGGTCGGTGGGGTCGGCGGCGACCTCCAGCGAGCGCCACGTCGTGAAGGGGTCCACGTCGCGCCCGGCGAGCCCGACGCTTCCGTCGCCGTCGCCCTTCGAGACGCCTCTCTTCCCTGACCCCATGCCGGTAGATCGGCACACCGCCGCGCCAACTGAAGATCCTGTGGATGACCGGTGCCTCGGGGTCGCCCCGTCAGGGGCCCGGGGAGATGCCTCAGGCGCCGCTAGGAGGGGTCCCGGTGGAGCCACCGATGACCGTCGTCCCCGTAGCGCCCGATCCGGGCACGCCGCCGGACCCGGGTCCACCCGCCGACCGCGTCCGAGTGGGTCGCGTGGGCCTGGGCGGGCCGGGCGCGGGCCTGGGCGTGGGCCTCACGGCGCCTGGCCGCCACGATCCGGGCGTCCGTCCGGGCCCGTGCCGACGCCGCACGGGCGACCGCTCGCCGCTGGGCGGCGGACTCGGCGCGGGCGGTCTCCCGGTTGGCCACCGTGAGCACGTGCGGGGCATGGTGCCGGACTCCCGCTGCCGACTTCGGCGTCGCCGGCGCGACGGCAGGTGTGGGCGATGGTTCCGACGCGGCCGGCGGGACCGACCGCACCGAGACCAGGGTGAGCGGGACGACGACCGCGACCGTCAACAGGACGACGGTCCTCGTCCGACGGAGCCATCCGGGGGCATCCCGCCTCGGAGGTGCCGAGCGATCGGACCGGCGGCGGTCGGGACCGACGTAGTCGTGGGTGATGACCAGTGTCGGGTCGTGGAGGTCGGCGACCAGGTCCGGGGTGATGACCACCTCGGTGTCCTCGGGTCGAAGGACTGCCGAACGTTGGAGGACGGCCAGCCCGGTGCGGGACAGCTCCGTCGTCCAGAGGTCGTCCCTCTGGTCCGTCGCTCCCTCGGTGGCCAGCAGTTCCTGCACGCCCGGGGCCCTGTCGTATCCCTGCCCACGCATCGTCTCCGGCATCGGCACACCCTGGTACCACCTGTAGCCCGACCAGCGGGTCCCGGTCCCCGACATGGATGTGGGCCGTGAGTCGACCCGCATCCCGCGGGCCGACCGCTCAGAGCGTGAGACCGACCGACCGGTAGACGTCCGCGGTGCCCCGCGCCGTGCGGTCCCAGGTCAGCGCGGTAACGGCCCGTCGGCCCCGGTCGGCGAGCGCCTGACGTCGGTCGTCGTCCTCGAGCAGCGCGTGGAGCGTGGCGGCGAGCCCGTCGACATCGCCCGGAGCGAAGGTGGCGGCCCCCTCCCCCACCACCTCGTCCACGGCGGGGACGGGCGTCGAGACCACGGCGGCTCCGCACGACATCGCCTCGACCGGGGGGAGACCGAACCCCTCGTAGCGCGAGGCGTAGCCGACCAAGGTGGCCGCTCCGTAGAGGGCGGGCAGATCGCCGGTCGGCACGTGCCCGATCTGGACGACCGATTCGGGCGCGCGGCTGGCCCACAGGCTGTGCCCGGTCAGCACGAGGGGAACGCCCACGTGCCGACAGGCATCAGCCAGGGTCGGGAGGTCCTTGCGCGGCTCGATGTTGCCGACGTGCAGCACGAAACGCCCGGGGAGGTCGTACGCGCGGCGGACCCGGGCGATGTCGTCCCCCCCGGCTGGCACCATGTCGGTCCCCGGCGCCTCGTGCACGATGACGGCGTCGCGCCCGCACAGCGCCCGCACCCGTTCCGCGGTGAAGGCGGAGACGGCGATCACGACATCCGCCCGTCGAAGCGCCGCCCGCGCGATGACAGCGCTCGCCGAGTACCCGATACCGCGGGAAGGCCCATGGGACGTCGAAGATGGCCATGTCGTGCACGGTGGCCACCCGGAAGCCATCGGAGCGCAAGGGCAGGTCCACGTCGAGCCCGTGGACCAGGTCGGCGGGACCGAATCCGCGGGCACCGGCCACCGCCCGGCGGACACCGCTCGACTCCGCCAGGACGAGCGGGACGACTCCGGTCGGCAGCTCGTCACGGCCGGCCGGGCGCACGGCAGCGACCAGCTCTGCGTCCACCACGGGCACGAGCGCGGCCAGCAGCTCACGGATATAGGTGCTGACGCCCCCACCTCGAGAGTCGAGGGGCAGGGCGTTGTAGACGATCCGGGGGCGCGGCGTCACCGGGTCCGCCGATGGAGGCCGGTCACGTGCCGTAGCCGGGTGGAACGGGGCCGGGCGGGACCCGCTCCGGCCCGTCGGCCAGGTCGGCCGACCTCCGCGGCGCACCCGCAGCGGGTCGTCCGCGGACCGGGCGGGCGGCCACGCGGGGGGCCGTGAGCAGGTCGGGGACGTGCTCGGCCCCGGGGTCGGCGTCAGACATGCCGAGGGAGATCCCGGCGACGATGAACGGGGTGATCGACAGGGCGCCGATCCAGAAGGTGTCGAACAGTCCGTCGACGTAGTGGCCGAGCAGGACGACGAGACCGAGCGTGCCGTAGATGCGAGGCAGTCCGGCCATGGCACGCATGGTGACGATGACCAGGAAGAAGAAGGCGAGGGAGCCGATCAACCCGGTGGAGGCCAGGTTGTCGACCAACGAATTGGGTGGCGCCGTCACCGTCAGGTATTGCGGCAGGTTGTAGAAGCGCAGTCCGAGCCCGAGCCACGGGCTCTGGTGCCACACGTGGACAGCAGCGTCGATCTGACCGAAGCGGATCGCCACCGAATTGAACTGCGGGTTGTTCTGGAAGGCGAGGACGAAGCTCTCGTAGACGAGCGCAAGGGTGGGCACGGCGATGAAGATCACCAGCTTCCAGCGGCCCCGGACCTCGGAGTTGATCAGGACGGCCAGCCCGAGGGCGAGGACGACGAGGATCGCCGACTGGCGCGACTGGGAGGCGAGGAGCCCGAGCAGGCACAGCCCCTCGACGACAAGCGCCTCGCTCCTGCGGATGCGGGCCCACGGCGGGTTCAGCTGGGCGATGACCACGGCCACCCACATGACGGCACCGATGGTGTTCTTCTGGTAGCCGGCCCACTGGGCCGGCTGGAAGTGGAGGGCCACTGCGTGCTCGAGGGCGAAGAGGGCGAGGATGGCGGAGCCCCACAGGTAGAGACGGAAGGCCTGGCGGACCCGGCCGTGGGTGGCGATCACCCAACCGACCAGGGTGCTCCCCGCCAAGTAGGAGAACCGGTGGAACCATTCGATGATGTCGCCTCTGAACGGGTGGGCCACGACGACCAGGAGCAGCACGGCCTGGTACCAGACGATCCCCCGCAGGAACCGCTTGAGGTGGAGCGCCGTGCGCCACTCGATGTGGAAGAGGCAGACGGCCGCCCCTACGAACACCAGGAGATCGGCCACACTCAGATTCGTGCTCGACCCGCCCACCCGCTGGATCAGAATGGACCCGGGCAACGCCACGACCGCGATGACGATCGGATCAGCGACGAAGATGCCGAAGGCGAAGACGACGAAGGCGACGGCGATGCCGGCGGTCAGATTGACGCCGACCGAGACGCCGACCACTGCGGCGACGAGGGCGACGGCGCCCCACGCCAGCACCGGCGCGGCCAGCTGCATCGGAAGGGGTCCCCCGCCCGAGCGTGGGCTCCGCTGCCGAACGGAGGTGCGGCTCATCGTGGCGGCGGGGTCGTGGTCATGGGGCCTCGGGGTGCCTCGGGGTGCCTCACGGGGGACGTCCGGCCAATCGTAGCGTCCGGGTGTCTCCCGTCGGGTCTTCCCTCGCCGACGTGCGGCCGGCACCGCCCCTGGGCGCCACCCGACCGCAGCATCCGGCCACCTGCATCTCAAGGTACCCGGCGCGATTGACGACGGTAGAGATGACCCGGGCGACCGTCCCGGACGACTGGCCACCGGACTCGGGGGCACCGAAACCAGGACGACGACACGCGTGCACGACAGCCGGACAGCTGGGAGAGGCGGAAGCCGTGACTGGAGGCGCGTCATGAGCCCTGTCACGGCCTGTGGTCGGCGGGTGCCACGCACCGTGGACCGACGCCCGTATCCTGGTCACTGCCTCCATCCGCTGAAAGCGAGTTCCCGGTGACCTTCCAACAGATGCTCCAGACACTGTGGAACAGGAAGCTGACCATCGTCGTCAGCGTCGTGGTCGCCGTGGCCGCCGCCCTGGCGTACACAAAGGTGTCGTCGCCGACCTACCAGTCGAGTGCGCTCATCCAGGTCAGCAGCTCCTCGCAGGCCGGCGCCGGCACCGCTTCGTCGTTCACGCTGCCCGACCCCGTCCAGGAGCTGTCGAGCACGAGCGTCCAGGTCGCCGCGGCGAAGGAGGTGGGCGACCCGAACCCGGCGTCGATGGCCGGCCACGTGACCGGAACGGTCGACCCGACGACCGGGACACTCACCATCACCGGCTCCGGCTCGACCCCGCAGGGGGCCCAGGCGGTAACCAAGGCCTACGCGGACGCCTTCGTCAACCAGATCCAGGCGCTCGCCCAGGCGCAGATCGACAAGTACACGGTCGCCATCGCGGCCATCAACGCCAAGATCGCCGGCCTCCAGGCCCAGGAGCCGGCCAATGGCACCAACGCGCTCCTCACCGCCCAGATCGCCGCGCTCACGGGGACCTCGAGCACACTGCAGGCTGCGCAGTCCAATGTGCAGATCGGCATGCCCTACGCCCAGGTGCAGGTGGCGGCGGCGCCGGGCGCCCCGACCGGGATGAGCACGTCCAAGGTGGGCGCCATCGGGCTGCTCGCCGGGCTGCTCGTCGGCAGCGGGATCGCCCTCGTCCGCGAGCAGTTCGACGACCGGGTCCGGGTCAGCCCGGACTTCGAGTCGGTGATCGACGGTCCGGTCCTGGGCGAGCTGCCCCAGGACCCCGACGTCAAGAAGGGCGACGTCTCCATCGCCCTGGTTCAGGCGCCGCAGTCCTCGCTGGCCGAGGCAGTGCGGGACCTCCGCACCAGCCTGCGGGTGCTCCTGATCGAGCAGCAGAGTCCGATCCTGGTGGTGACGAGCCCCGAGTCGGGGGACGGCAAGACGTTCGTGACCGCCAACCTGGCCGTGTCGTGGGCCCTCACCGGCAGCCGCGTGATCGTGGTCTCCGCCGACTTCCGCCGGCCGCGGCTCGAGGAGGCCTTCGGCATCGATTTGGCCGACAGCCCCGGGCTCTCCGACCTGATCAAGGCCAACTGGAAACAGGCGGAGCCGGAGCACGAGGAGATCGAGATCGGACACAGCGATCTGCGGGACTCGGCCCGCGGCGCCCAGCATGAGGCGGAACGAGGACATCGCGACACGGTGCTCGGCGAGACGGCGGTCAGCACCCATCTGCTCGAGACGGGGATCGATGGGCTCCAGCTCCTACCGGTCGGCGTCCACCTCGACAACCCGGCCGAGCTGTTCGACAGCCCGGGCATGCAGCCGGTCCTCGACCAACTCCACCTGCTGGCCGACATCATCCTCCTCGACACCCCGCCCGTCCTGGCCGCCCCGGACACGGCGATCCTCGGGAGCCTCACCCACGGGGCCATCGTGGTCGCCTCGGAGGGGAAGACCGACCGGACAGACCTCGAGCGAACGGCCAACCGGCTGGAGGCCACCGGCTGCACGGTGCTCGGACTCGTCCTGAACCACGTGCGCCACTCCGTGTCGGACGGCTACCAGGCCTACGCGTACAAGCAACGATGACCTACCCGAGGACGGCGCCGACCCCCGGTCCGTCCACACCGACCACGGGGGGCGCCCGGTGCGGCGTTAGGCGATGACGACTCCGCCCTCGCCTCACGCCGCACCGTCGCACGACGGGGCCGACCGTGACCCCGTCGTGGTGGTCGTCGCATACCACGCTCCCGACCTCCTCGACCGGTGCCTGGCCGCGCTGGGCGGCGGGTTCGAGGTGGTCGTGGTGGACAACTCGTCCGACACACGGGTGGCTGCCGTCGCCCTGGACCACGGAGCCGGGTATGTCGACCCGGGCCGGAACCTCGGGTTCGCCGGCGGGGTCCGGATCGGGTGCGACCGGCGCGACGGCCGGGACGTACTGCTGCTGAACCCCGACGCCGCCATCGCTCCGGACGGTGTCCGTGCCCTCCACCGCCGCCTGCACGCCGACCCCGGCCTGGCTGCGGTGGCCCCGGCCCAGCACGATCCCGTCCACCACGATTCGGCCCGGGTCGGCTGGCCGTTCCCCTCCCCGTCCGGTGCCTGGCTGGAAGCGGTCGGACTGGGCCGGCTCCGTCGACGGACGGACTTCCTGATCGGCTCGGTCCTGCTCCTCGCCGACACCGCCCTCACCGACGTCGGCGGGTTCGACGACCGCTACTTCCTGTACGCCGAGGAGACCGACTGGCAGCGACGTGCCGCCGACCGCGGTTGGCGGGTGGCGCTGTGCCCCGAGGTCACCGCGACCCACGTCGGCGCGGGGACCGGCGGTGACCCGGTCGTCCGCGAGACCCACTTCCTGGCGTCCCACGAACGCTACCTCCGCGCCCACCACGGCCGCCTCGGGTGGTGGTCGTACCGCGTCGCCGGGCTCATCGGATCGGGCACGCGGGCGGCACTGCTGAAGGGAGACCGGGGCCACGACGCCACCGTCCGTCTCCGGCTGCTCTGGCGCGGCCCGCTGCGGGCCGAGGCTGCGCTCGACCGGAACGGTCTGCGCATCGTCCATGTGGTGATGACCGACGCCTTCGCCGGGGTGGAGCGCTACATCTGCCAGGTGGCCAACGGGCTGCAGGCCCGTGGCCACGAAGTCGACGTTGTGGGCGGCGCACCCGACCGGATGCGCGCGGAGCTGAACCCCGCCGTAACCCACCGGCCGGCAGCCACGTTGATGGCGGGCGCGCGGGCGCTCGTGGCTCTCCGCCACGACGACCTCGTCCACGTGCACATGACCGCCGCGGAGGCGTGCGCCTTCGTGGCCCGTCCCGTCAGCCGCGCCCCGGTGGTGGCCACCCGCCACTTCGCCGCCGAGCGGGGGGCCACCCCGCTGAACCGAGCGCTCGCCCGGGTCACCTCCTGGCCGGTCGTGGCCGACATCGCCATCAGCGAGTTCGTGGCCGCCACGGTGCACGGCCCGACGACGCTCATCCCGAACGGTGTGGCCGGGCGACCGCAGGCGTCCCTCGAGCACCGCCGCGTGGTGATGCTGCAGCGGCTCGACGTGGAGAAGGCGCCCGACGTCGGCATCCGGGCGTGGGCGGCCAGCGGGCTGGGAGGCCGTGGCTGGGAGCTGGTCGTCGCCGGGTCGGGCGTGCTGCGGCCAGACCTCGAGCGCCTCGCCGCCGGCCTCGGATGTGCGTCGACCGTGTCCTTCGCAGGTCAGGTGGCCGACACCGACGGGCTCCTGGCGTCGTCGTCGATCCTCCTGGCACCGGCACCCGCGGAGCCGTTCGGCCTCTCGGTCGTCGAGGCCATGTCCCACGGGCTGGCGGTGGTGGCCGCCGCCGGTGGCGCCCACATCGAGACAGTGGGCGACGTCGGTGCACTGTTCCCCCCGGGGGATGCCGCCTCGGCGGCGTCCGCGCTCTCCCGCCTGGCCGCAGACCTGTCGGCGCGCCGAGCCGTGGGGGCCACCCTCCGGGACCGCCAACAGCGGCGGTACTCGCTGGACCTCCACCTGGACCGTCTCGAGTCCCTCTACCGGAGCGTCATCGCCGGCGTAGAGGTACCGGGTCAGCCCCGGTGCACCGCACGCTCGTAGAGGTCCTGCTGGCGTTCGGCGACGCCGGCCCACGAGTACCGGTCGACCGTGGCGAGTCCTGCGTCGCGTAGCCGGGACCACAGACCCGGTTCCTCCAGCACGCGAACAAGTGCAGCGCACAGGGCCCCGGGGTCGTCCGGCGGCACGAGGAGCCCGGCCTCGCCGACCACGTCAGGGAGGGCGCCGCTGGCGCTGGCCACGGACGGAACGCCCGCGGCCTGGCCCTCCACCACCACCCGGCCGAATTGCTCGAGCCAGCCCGGAACCGGGATCGACGGCACTGCCAGCACGTCGAAGGTCGCGAACACGGCGGGCAGGGCCGACTCGTCCACGTGCCCATGGAAGGTCACCCGGTCGGTGATGCCGAGCTCAGCGGCCCTCATCGCCAGCGTGCCGGCCTCGGGGCCTGCCCCGTAGACGTCGACGTCGAGCCGGTCGTCGCGGGCGACGGCGGCGAGGAGCACGTGCGCTCCCTTGAGCGCGACGAGCCGACCGACGAACCCGACCCGGAGCCGCCCGTTCGGAGGCTCGCGGTCCACCGGCCGGAACCGGGCGACGTCGACCCCCAGCGGCAGTAGCTCGAGCTCGCCGCGCAGGCCCTTGCGCCGGAGGATCTCCCCGGCCTCGGTGTTGCACGTGTAGGCACCGGCCGCACCCGCCAGCGAGCGGCGCTCGACCCAGCGGAACGGCGGAGGGTACCGCTTGTCGATGTTCTGGGCCGAACACACCAGGTACGGCGTGCGTCGGCGGCGCAACCACCGCAACACGAGGAACTCGGCGACGGCGAGTCCGAACGGCTCCTCATGGAGGTCCACGAGGTCCCACCGGTCGTCGCCGAGCAGGTGCCACAGCGGTCGGGGGTCGAACACGAAGAGGTTGGGGTGGGTCCCGAAGGTCCGGACCGGGACGACGAATTCGTCGCCCGACTCCGTGAACGGCACGGTGGCACCGCCTTCGTCCCAGCGGAAGGCCGTGACGAGCGTCAGGTCCACGCCGCGGCGACGCAGGTCCCGCTCCCGCTCGCGCCACGAGGTGACCACCGCGCTGTGGGAGATGCGGAGCACCCGCAGGCTGCGTCCGGGGGGGTCCGAAGCCGGGTCGGCGCCCGTCGGGTCCTCGCCGGGAGTCACCACGCGCGCACCCTACCAGGACCGGCCCGATTCGGGACTTCTTCCCCTTATGGCCCCGGATTCCCACTTAACGTGGTTTTTCAGTGACCATAGGTGAGATTGCCTCTCAAGTACGCCGCAGGAGGGCCGATCTGACGGTATGGACCGGGCAGGGGCCATCCCCAGGACGAGAGCAATTGTGCGCGCAGGAGTGCTGGCGGTGGTGGCCCTCGTTGCTGCCCTCACCGTCGGGGTGAGCCTGAGCAGCCCGGCCCACGCCACCGCACCGGCACCGCAGATCGCCGGGAGCCCGGCGGCCCCGACCGCCTCGGAGATCAGCCCGGTCTGCACCACGACCACCCCGGCGGCAGCGCTCGGACCCGCCACGACCCCGTCGGGAAGCCAGACGTCCACCGTGGTCACCCCTCCGGGCGGGATCGACAGCTTCACGGCCACGTCGACCGACCTCTATGTCGACACCGGCAGTCAGCTGATCACCTACACGCTGTCCGGCGCCCTGGTGTCGTCGTTCGCCCTGCCCCCCCACTTCGCCGGCAATGCCGACGAGGTCTACCAGCCGGTGGTCGACCCGGCGGGGAACATCTACCTCTCGTCGTACTACGGCGCGGCGGTCGACAAGTTCTCGCCGAGCGGGACCCTCCTCTGGTCCGTCGATCCGCAGGGCGGCAACCCCACGGCCCTGTTCTCGACCGGGTCGGGCGCCGGCTTCACGCTCATCGTCAGCATCGTCCAGAGCGCCGGGTCGAGCTCGGTCCTCGACCCTGCGACCGGCGCGGTCACCGGCACGTTCCCGCTCGTCGTCGGCGGCGGGGACTTCGTCTCCCACGAGAGCAACGGCAACCTGCTCCACTCGGCCAACGGCTACGTCGAGACCGTGGACCCCTCGGGCAAGGTCCTCGCCAGGTTCGGCGCCCACAACATCAAGGGGAACGGCCAGCACACCGGATCGGGAACGCAGTTCTACCTCCCGGGCCAGGCCGTCCAGGGCCCCGACGGCACCATCTACACGGCCGATCCGCTGCACTCGATGGAGGCAACCTCGCCGAACGGGTTCCTGAAGGGCACGACCACCCTCGGCGACACGCTCGATTTCGGCGGGTGGAATCTCTACCTGGTCGGGTCCACCTTCTACTACCAGAGCGGACCGCCGTTCAACGGTTCCGCCGACTCCATCTCGTCGTTCTCGCTCGCCACCGTGCAGTCCGTGCTCACGGTCGCCCAGGTGCCGACCAACAGCCTGGGCTGGGGCGCCGGGCTGTCCACACCGGCCACCGGCAACTACTTCGCCCCGGGCACCACGCCGACCGTCACCGCGACGTTCGATCCGTGGTGGGTCTCGGTTGCCTCCCACCTCGCGCTCTCGTACTCGATCGAGAACACCTCCTCGATGACCGCCGAGACCGTCCCGGCGCCCACTGTCGTGCCGCTGCCGACGACGCCCACCGCCCTGGCCTCGGTCCCCGTGGCGATCCCCTCCGCCGACACCGGGCCCGGACCCTACGAGGTGCAGGCGACGCTGCTCGACACGTCGACGACACCGGCGACCACGCTCGGCACCACCTGCATGCCCTACACAGTCGGGGCCCCCGGTGACACACTCAACTTCGCCAGCCTGCCCTCCGGCATCGGCTCCGGTGGACCCAGCGACCCACGTGGCGTCGCCCTCAACGCCCAACTCGGGCTCGACTCGCTGCGCAGCGGCTCGGTGGTGAACTGGACGCCCCTCCTCCCCGCCTGCAACGCTTCCGCACCCACCACGGCAACGTGCGGGCCGTCGGCACTCACGTTCGCATCGGCGAGCACCGATCCCTACAAGGCCGCCTACCTGGCCGCCCAGGACCATGTGACCTACTGGATGCAGGTCAGCGGCGGGGAGGCGGTCCCGACGGCACTGGTGAACAGTGGACTGTGGCAAGCCGACGTCGCCGCCCTCGTCGGCCACTACGCCACCGTTCCAGCCGGCTGCACGGGTTGCGCCCCTGTGACCAACTGGGAGCCCTGGAACGAGTCGAACAACACCGGCTGGGGCAATGGCGGGACCTACACCACCAAGGTGCTCGCCCCGTTCTACGCCGCGGTCAAGTCGGTGCTGCCGGGCTCGTCTTCCACGGTCATCGGCGGCTCCACCCTCGAGCCCGTCGCCTGGTGGTGGCAGCAGCTCGTCGCCGCAGGAGGACTGGCCGACATGGATGTCGCCGCCGTGCACCCCTACACCGGGTCGAACGACGCCTTCGAGGAGGACGGGATGGCGTCCCAGGTGCGCCAGGTCCAGGCGCTCCTCGGCGGCAAGCCGCTGTGGTTCACCGAGGTCGGCTGGTGGAGCGACGGCGACTACAACTTCCTCGGGCAGGCCGACGACGTCACCCGGTCGATGATCTGGCAGAAGGCACTGGGCGTCCCGGTCCAGAACTACTTCTACGACGAGGGGAGCTGGGGCAACGACGGCATCTCGTTCTCGTTGGTGCAGGCCAGCCAGAACGTGGACTACGTGAAGCCGGCAGCGCTGGCCACGATGACGACCTCGCGTCTGCTGGCCGGCCGGTCCTACCTGTCGATGCCGGCCACCGGGATCCCCCAGGGCTACCGCGCCGACTTCGGGGCGACGACTGCCGGCACCACACGCGTCTCGGCGGTGTGGACCGACGGACTGCCGGTCACCGCCTCGCTGACCCTCACCAGCCCGACCGGCTCCACCGACCCGGTCACCGTCACCACGGAGTACGGAAGCACCACGACCGGCCAGGCGGTTTCGGGGACCGCCTACAGCCTCCCCCTGTCGGGACAGGTCGCCTACGTCGCCTATCCGGCCGGTGACACACTGGCCGTGGGCCCGACGGAGGCGTTCGGGACCAACTTGGCATCGTCCGCCGCAGGGGCCACCGCCACAGCCTCGAGCGGCAATGCCTCGGCGGCCATCGTCGGACTCCCCACCGGGTACGGACAGGGCTGGACGTCGGGGGCCAACGACACGACTCCGTCGCTCACCGTGAACCTGGCCAGCGCCTCGACGCTGGACCGGGTCGTGGTCGACACCCAATCGGTCGGCTCCATCGCCCCCGGCCTCCGCAACTACACGCTGTCGGCCAACGAGCCCGGGACCGGGTGGGTCACCGTCGCCACCGAGCAGGGTCAGTACCGGAACCACGAGGCCCTGTTCGCCTTCGCCCCGCTCGTGGCCACGGCCCTTCGGATCTCGGTGACCGAGATCGACTTCGGCGGGTACTACGGAGGTGGTGTCCCCCCGTGGTGGCCCACCAGCCTGAGCGCCGGTGCCTTCGTCCACACCGTCGAGGCATACAGCGGGTCAGGCGGTCCGTCAGTGATCGACGGCTCGGGCCTGACCCCGCTGCTCGGCGGGAACTCGGGCGGCGGCACCGGAGGTGGCACGACCACGACGACCACGACGACGACGACCGTCCCTGCGACCACGACGACCACGACGCGGCCGCCCACCACGACGACCACGACGCGGCCGCCCACCACGACGACGACCGTCCCTGCGACGACGACCACGACGACCACGACGACGACACCCGCACCGACGGCCGCACCGACGGCCACCACGCGGCCCCCGGCCCGCGGCAGTGGGAACGGAAACGGGTTCAGTTCAGGTGTCAGCCGGCTGAAGGGCTACTGGCTCACCACGAGCGACGGCGGGATCTTCGCCTTCGGTGACGCGCCATCACTGGGATCGGCGGCAGGGCTCCCCCTCAGCCGGCCGATCGTCGACATGTCCTCGACGCCGGACCGGCAGGGCTACTGGATGGTGGCTTCGGACGGCGGGATCTTCGCCTTCGGCGACGCCGGGTTCGAAGGCTCGACCGGCGGCCTCGTCCTCAACAAGCCGATCGTCGGGATGGCTCCGACTGCTGACGGCCAGGGCTACTGGCTGGTCGCCTCGGACGGCGGGATCTTCGCCTTCGGCGACGCCGGGTTCTACGGCTCGACCGGCGGTCTGGGGCTCAACAAGCCGATCGTGGGCATGGCCGCCACACCCGACGGCCAGGGCTACTGGCTGGTCGCCTCGGACGGCGGGATCTTCGCCTTCGGTGACGCCGGGTTCTACGGCTCGACCGGCGGTCTGGGGCTCAACAAGCCGATCGTGGGCATGGCCGCCACTCCCGACGGCCAGGGCTACTGGCTCGTCGCCTCGGACGGCGGGATCTTCGCCTTCGGCTCCGCCGGGTTCTACGGCTCGACCGGCGGCCAGGGGATCAACGCCCCGATCGCCGGGATCCAGTCCAGCCCCACCGCACAGGGCTACTGGCTGGTCTCCCAGGACGGTGGGATCTTCGCCTTCGGTGACGCCCAGTACTACGGATCGGCCGGCAGCATGCACCTCCAGGACCCGACGGTGGCCATCTCCTGACGCGGCTCCGGGAGCCGGGACGCGGGTCCCCCGCACCGGGCCGCGCCCGGGATCCGACCGCGGTCAGGCACTCCGGCGTGGCGTCACCAGGAGAACGTCGCCGGCCGGTCGTCGGGCACGTGCGCGCCCTGGTAGGTCCACTGCTCGGCCGGCACCCGGGCCGAGGGGGCAAGCGTCATCGACCCGTGGGTTCCCGGCAGGCGGAACTTGGTCACCACGGTGACCGTCGCCCCTTGGTGCACGAGCACGGGCGCGGCCACCAGCCACGTCGGGCCCTCCGCCCCCAGCGCCG
The DNA here is from genome assembly GCA_963835445.1 of uncultured Actinomycetota bacterium. GTDB lineage: Bacteria > Actinomycetota > Acidimicrobiia > Acidimicrobiales > RAAP-2 > Bog-756. The sequence continues at coordinate 184,882 of CAWIFO010000007.1, read as the reverse complement.
TGAGCTCACCGGCCCCCGTCATGGTGATTCCGGTGGCGCCGGCGGGCAGGTTGTCCGCCACGACGCCGGAGTAGTCCCCGTAGGCCAGCGACAGACCGGGAAACGGCCCGGCGATGAACTGCGACTGCCCGTCGGGCGTCCGGTTGGCGATCGCGGTGGTCAGGGTGACGTCGGTGAACGACCCTGCGGGACGGGTGACGAGGTCCACCGACACCGGCAGGTACTGGTCCAGCTTGTTTCCACCGCGGTTCACCACCGAGACCCCGAGCGAACCCGCCGTCAGGCTGCCGCTCACCCCGCTCGCCAGCCAGGCGGCCTGAGCCACCGGGCTCGACGACCACACCATCAGGTGCCGGCCGGCCACGGCACCGGCCACTGCCGAGGCCAGCGAGCGCAGGTTGGTCGACTGGCCCTGCAGCTGGCGCAGGGTCGCGTCGGCGATGGCCCCGAGCGCGTCGGTGCGGGCGGCGTCGCCGGTCGCATTGTCACTCAGCCCGACGTACTGGTCGTGCAGCAGGTACTGCTCGACGTTGCCCGAGTCGACGGTGACGCCGCCGGCCGTCACCGGTCCGGTGGCAGTGAGGATCTGGCGGAGTGCGACGATGTCGACCGCCAGGACCCCGTCGACCTGCTGGCCGGTGCGGGCGGCCCACATCCGGGCGGCCAGCGGGGCGGTGACGTCGAACTGCGGCGTCAGCCCCAGGTTGCGCCAGTCCACCCCTGGCTGGAGCCAGCCCCAGTTGCGCTGCAGGTCGCCGGTGACCAAGACCTGGCCCGGGACGAGGGACATCGGCCCACTCGGGCCGAACGTACCGAGGTGGACAGTGCCGTCCGACGTATCGGCCGTACCGACCTCGAGGAACGCGCCCGAGCCGGCCCGCATCTCCGCGTTGTTGGCGGCCAGTACCAGGTAGGTCTGAGGACCCTGGAGGATGGTGGCCGTCACGGCCGAGACCGCGGCAGTCTTGGCCAGGCGGGTGCGGGCGTCATCCAGCTGCCTCACGAACTCGTCGTGCTTGCGGGCGAGCGGCCCGACCAGTGCCTGGCCCGGGCCGGTGTCGACGGCGTACAGCTGGTGGGAGGCGGCCAGTGACATGGCTGCCAGGCGACGCAGCGACTGCACCCGCTCGGGCCCTGCGCCGTGGGGCTCGTCGAGCACGTCGTGGACCTGGCCGAGGAACGTGGCGCCGATGGTGGCGACCTGCTGGGCCGCCGAGCTCAACGACCGCGCCGAGGTGAGCTGGCGCCCCAGCACGGGCACCCAGGTGACCGGGCCCATGAGCGGGCCGCTCAGCGCGGCGTGGGCCGACGCGAACTCGCCGGACGCCGTCCGCAGCGACTGCTCGGTGGCCGAGGCGGTGACGGTGGTCGGGTCGAGGTGGGTGCGTACGGCGGTGAGGTCCGTCAGGCCGCGCTGGTCGTGCCGGTAGGCGGACCACACGCCGGCCGCCACGAACGCCCCCCACGCCACGGCCAGCACGACCACCACGGACCCCACGATCCACCTGGTCCGCCGCCCACCCACTGCTTCGCTCACGCTCTCACTCGTTGCTCCAGGCGCGCCATGTGCACCTCGAAGTGCGGGGCCCGCGGGCGCGGTGGTCGGGCCGCGTCGATCGTACCGGAGCGGAGCGTGGCGGCGGTGGCGCGCACCGGTCCGCCGGGCCGGTGCCGCTAGCATCGTCGCGTGTCGTTCTCGACCATCCGTATGGGCGTCGGGCGCGTCATCCTCGTCGCCGGGATCCTCGTCCTCCTGTTCATCCCCTACCTGCTGTGGGGCACGGGGCTGATCACGGCCCAGGCGCAGAGCGACCTGCGCCAGGAGTTCCTCGCCACCCAGCGCCTCCACCACCGCAGCGCCGTCGTCACGCCGCCGCGGACCCCGACGTCACCGCCGACGATCGCACCGACCGTCGCCGCTCCGGGGGCCGGCGACCCGGTGGGCATCCTGTCCATCCCGAAGATCTCGCTGTCCATGATGGTGGTCGAGGGGACCGATGCCCAGCAGCTGCGGGCGGGGCCCGGGCACTACCCGGGGACGCCGCTACCGGGAGAGGCCGGCAACGCCGCCGTCGCCGGCCACCGGACGACCTACCTCCACCCCTTCTACAACCTCGACGCGCTCGCCCCCGGCGACGCCATCGACGTCCTGACCGGACAGGGGTGGTTCGTCTACAAGGTGACCGGCAGCCAGGTGGTCGCCCCGACCGATGTGGCCGTGGTCGCACCGACGGCGACGCCGATGCTGACGCTCACCACGTGCAACCCTCGCTACAGCGCATCCCAGCGCCTCGTCGTCCAGGCTGCGTTGGTGGCCGACGTGCTCACCGGGACGTCGACGCCGACGCCGTCGACGCCGCACCCGCACACCTCGGGGCGCCCGGCGGTGACGCCCGCGACCCTCCCTGCGGTCCAGCGCCACTGGTGGAAGGCGATCCTGTGGGGAGTCGCCGTGGCCGTGCTGATCACCGGGATCTGGGCGTTGGCGACCCGGGTGCGCGGCCGCCGGCGGGTGGCGGTGCTGGTCGTGGGGCTGGCGGCCTGGCTGGGTGTCGTCTTCCTGTTCTTCGGGGCGCTCGCACCGCTCCTTCCTGCCAGCTACTGACGCCTCCCGGCCGGGCCGGGCCGGGGCGGGCCGGGGCGGCGCCGGGACGGCGCGCTGCGACCTGCGGGCGGGCGCGACCCGTCATCACCAAGTAGTGCATCGCTTCCGGGGTGTGGCCCCGGTGCCCGGGTCGGGCTGCGGTCAGGAGGCCGAGCGGCGGCGGCGGGCCAGGACCCCACCGAGCACGACGGCACCGGCGCCGACGACTGCCAGCTCACCGATGTCCGCTCCCGTGAAGGGCAGGGACGACGAACCGTCCACCGAGGCGGCCGTGCGGACCGGCTGGGTCGAGGGCGGCGGCACGACGGCGTTGTTGTTGACCGCGGGGGGCGTGCACCCCGTGTAGCACGTGGTGTCGGCGCCGGCGACGGCCGGGACGGCGAACAGTGACGCCACCGCGATGGCGGAGCCGATGCAGATCCGCTGTGTCAACTTCATCGTCTTCATGCTGTCCTCTTCTCGGGGTGTCGCACCCCGGTCCCTCGTCATGGCGGTCCACCCGCCATTCCCGCTGGATCCATCATGCATGCCAGGCGTCACGCTCGCAACGACTGCGCCCTGCGTACCCCACACTGCAACTGATTTCGCACCTTGCGTGGTCGCACCGACGTTCACCGTGGTGAAGTCGACCGGCGGGCCGGGTGTCAGGCGGGCACGACCTGGCCGAACGTGCTGCACAGGCCGAACGCCTCGATGACCAGGAACGCGGCCACGAGGGCGAGCACCACAGGCAGCCGCCACGGCGGGCTGACCCGGGTCATCGGGGTGGGCATGTACCAGTCGGGCAGGAGGCCGTCGGCGTGCCCGAGGTAGTCGGCCATCGGCACGGCGTCGTCGGTCGGCACCGTGGTCGGCTCGGCGGCCAGGGCCAGCTCGACCAGTTCGTCCTCGGTCAGGATCGGGCCTGCGCCGACCCGCCCTCGCACGCCGTCGTGGTCCCCGGTCACTGCCTCACCCCGTGTCGTCCCAACCGTGCCGGCCCGTCGGGCCGCCGCTCCAGACTACCGGTCGGGACCGGTCAGAGCAGGTGGATGCCGGCCTCCAACAGCACGATGGCGATCCCCACCATCACGAGGCCCCAGACATAGGTGACCCTCCGGACCAACGGACGGTCGTTCCCGCCGGCGGTGCCGATACCGACGACCGCCAGGGCCAGCACGCCGACCACGTCGGCGAGCACGAAGGCGGTGTGCATCGTCCACAGGTGGGCGCCGGCCAGCACGAAGATGAGTGTCGCCGGAATTGCCGCCGTCACGATCGACCACGAACTGCGTGCCTCGGCCAGGACGTCGTCGACGTTCAGCCGGAGGTGGCCTTGCGACCGCTTGGACACCAGGCGCGAGAGGATGTGGGCCATCCAGATGGCGAAGGCGCCGACGATCACCACGGCGGCCGTGGTCAGCTCGCCCGGGTTGGTCTCGAAGGTGAGCCCGGCGATGGCCACCAGGGTGGCGATCGTGCCGTAGACGTAGTCGGCCAGCCAGTGGACGGCACCCGGGTGCGCGGACGGCCGGATCCCGGCGTCCTCCCCGAGTGCCTCCGGGCCGTCAGGCACGGTGCCCGGGTCCGCCCCCGGCCGGGTCGGTGCCGTCGACGGGCGTCAGCCGTACCTCGCCCGCCGGCGCGATCCGCACCAGCGCGTTGTAGGTGATCACGGCGATGGCGAGGTGCATGGCGACGAGCACCACGATCCCGCTGGCCGACTCCCCCCGGATCCCGATCCAGACGTCGGGCAGGAGGAGGACCAACGTCACCACCACCGTCATGCGGAGGAAGAGCCACCGGGGACGCGAGCACAGCCGGGTCACCACCGGCCACGCAAGGCAGGCGATGAGCACGCCGATCACGGTGAGCTTGGCGTAGTCCGAGAACCGGAAGTGCACGAAGCCCGCCGTCGTCGGGAAGGCCCGTCTTCCGACCGCCACCAGTGCGGCGTCGGCCACCAGCGAACCGATCACCGACACGACCGTGGCCGCCACCCACCTCGGCGAGGAGGGCTGCGGGTCGGCCGGGACGAAGTCGACGTGGAAGGCATCGAGCAGCGGTCCGAGGAAGGTGTCTGACAGGCGGGCGAGGGCGTGGGGGGACGGCGAAGGCGACGACATGTCCCCCCAAGGATACGGTCCGTCCCGACGTGGGGATGCCGTCCGGCGACGGACCCGCTCCCGTCGTATCGACTCCACGGACTCCAGGACGCCGCCGACGGCACCGAACGAGCGGACGTCGCCTGAGGCGGACCGACGGGGGTGGGGTCGGTCGGGGGTCGGTCGGGCACCGGTTGCAGTGCGCTCGCAGTCGGCCCGACCGTGACCGGGCCCGGCGCACCTACACCTCCAGGTCCGCCGGACCGAGCACACCGTGGGACCAGCCGACCGACCTCGTCTCCTGCACCCACCGGGAGGCGAGCTGGCGCGAGACCCCCCACGCGCGGGCGACCTCGGCGATGGACGTACCGTCGTCGAGCGACATGGCCACGAGCCTCAGCCGGGACCGGCGCCGGGCCGTCTCGAACCCGTGGATCGCCTCCGTGACCGCCGACCGCCAGGTGTCCGCCCGGACCGTCGAGAGCGTGGACCCGACCGGTACCCGTCCCTCGACGTCGGCGAGGACCCGCCGGCACACCGCCTCGTGGGTGACCAGCTGCCGGCGCAGCGCCACCGTCGCCTCGATGAGCTCCTCGAGCCCGGTTGCCGCCGCGTCGTGGAGCGACTCCCGGGCGGGCGGTGGCCGATCGTCGACCGTCACGAGACCGCCGACCCGTCGCCATGCGCACGCCGCCGCTGATCCGCCATGTCCAACCTCCGCCAGTCCGCCCGACGCGCCGCCGCCTGCGACGCTGTGTTGCCAGGCCACTGTACCCGAGTCGTGTGGCACCGGACGGGGAGCACGTGTTGCCGCGACACCGTCCCGCCTGACGGCACCGGGAGTCAGTTGACCCGCGGGACCCGGGCCAGGATCTCGGCGACGACCTCGTAGCAGGACGTGCCGAGCCACTCCGCCACCTGCGTGGCCGGCAGCTCTTCGGACCCCTGGCGGCCGATGAGGACCACCTCGTCCCCCCGTCGGGCGCCGGGAACGTCGGTGACGTCGATCGAGATCTGGTCCATCGACACCCGCCCCACCACGGGGGCGGGCCGCCCGCGCACGAGTACGTGGCGCCATGTCGCCGGCGCCCGTCGCAAGCCGTCGGCGTACCCGACGGGTACGGTCGCCACCTGGCTGGGCCGACCGGTCGTCCACGTGTGCCCGTAGCCGACCGACGCTCCGAAGGGCAGTTCGTGGACCTGGGCCACCTGGGACTTCCATGCCAGTGCCGGGCGCAACCCCGGGACCGGGACACCCGGACCCGGTGGGAGCCCGTACACGGCGATCCCGGGGCGGACCAGGTCGAACCGCGCATCCTCCCGGGCCAGGAGCCCGGCACTGTTGGCAGCGTGCACGGTGGGCGGCAGTGCTCCCGCGTCCCCGAGGCGGTCGAGGACGTCCCCGAACGCCGCCAGTTGGGCATCGGTGGCGGCCACGCCTGAGGGTGAGGGGTCGTCGGCACAGGCGAAGTGGGTGAACACCCCGGTCACCTCGAGTCCGTCCACCGCTCCCAGTGCGGCGACGAACCCGGGCACCTCGTCGGGGTGGACCCCCAGGCGGTGCATGCCGGTATCCACCTTGACGTGGACCGACACCGTCGACTCGAGGGCCCTGGCCGCCCGCCCCAGGGCGCGCGCCGTGTCGAGGTCGAACACGGCGAGGATGAGGTCGAGGCCGACCGCCTCACGGCCCTGCCAACCAGGCGTGAAGCCGAGGACGAGCACCGGGGCCCGGATACCGGCCCGGCGCAGGGCGCGGGCCTCGGGCACGCAGGCCACCCCGAGCTGGGTGGCACCGTTGCGCAGTGCCGTGTGGGCCACCTGCACGGCACCGTGGCCGTAGGCGTCGGCCTTGAGCACCACCATGACCTCGGCTTCGCCGGCCCGCTCGGCCAGGTGGCGCGTGTTGGCAGCGATGGCTGACAAGTCGATCTCGAGCCAGGTCGGCCGGTCCGGCTGGACGATGCGGATCGAGCGCCACGCCCGGTCCTGGCGGACCAGCAACCCACCCGGGTCGCCGTGGTCGGCCAGCAGCTGCTCGACCACCCGCTCCATCCGCGCCGCGGCGCTCCCTTTCACCAGCACCACCGCGTCGGGGCCAAGCCGGGCGGCCACCTCGGCGACGGCGTCGTCGGGGGTGAAGGTGATGGCCACCCGATCGGCGGAAAGGCCGGCCCGGACGGCGGCGTCGGCGATCCAGGCGGCGGCGTTCCCCTGGGTCACGAGCAGGTCGACGACGCCGGCGGCGTGGACCCCTACCTCGCGGTGCAGCTCCTCTTCCGCCCCGCCCAGTTCGGCCATGTCGCCCAGGACGGCGACGCGGGACCCGGCCGGCAGCGCGGCCAGCGTGTCCAGGGCCGCGTGGACCGAGCGGGGAGCGGCGTTGTACGTGTCGTCGAGGATGACGCTGCCACCGGCGCCGGGCAGTGGGCGCAGCCGGCCGGGCACCCCTTCGAGGCGCCCGATGGCGGCGATGGCGTCCTCGCGTTCGACGCCGAAGTGGTCGGCCACGGCCAGCCCCACGAGCACGGCCTGGGCGCTGTGGGCACCGAGCCACGGGACGGTGACCGCGGCCCGCCACGAGTCGTGGACGACCACACAGGTGGTCCCGTCCGGGCCCACGACGACGTCTTCGGCCCGGTATCCGGCATCCGGAGACGTGCCGACACTGACCACCGGGGCGGCGCTGCGCGGGGCGAGGGCCAGGACCCGGGGGTCGTCGCCCCCCAGCACGGCCAATCCGTCGTGGGGCAGGTGGGTCAGCAGTGCACCCTTCTCCCGGGCCACGCCGTCGACGTCCCCCAGTGCGACCAGATGGGCGGCGCCCACCGCGGTCACGACCCCGACCTCGGGCGGGGCCATGGCGCACATGGCATCGATCTCGCCGAAGTGCCCCGTGGCCATCTCGATCACGGCGACCTCGTGCTCGGGGCGCAGGCCCCCGAGCGCCACGGCCAGACCGAAGCGCCCGCTGTAATTCCCCGGGGTGCGGAACACCGTGAACCGGGTGGCGAGCACGTCGGCCACCAGTTCCTTGGTCCCGGTCTTGCCCACGGTTCCGGTGACGGCCACCACCCGGGGTGCCCAGGCCCGCACCACGTAGGCCCCGTAGCGTTCCATGGCCACGACGGCATCATCGACCACCAGCGCCGGGAGGTCGTCGGGGATCCCCGCCGGGACGTCGACGAGGACCGCCCGGGCGCCGCGGGCGACGGCCTCGGCCGCGTGGTCGTGCCCGTCGCCCCGCTGGGTCCGCACGGCCACGAACAGGTCGCCGTCCTCGACGAGGCGCGAGTCGAAGCAGAACCGTGCATAGCGCCCCTCGTGGGGGGCTCCTCGCACCTCGAGGCCGGGGTTGGCGGCGGCCAGGTCGTCGAGGCGGATCATCGGGGGCCGGAATCCGGCATCAGCCGGCCCGTGTGACCCGGTCGTCGCCGTGGGCCCGTGCGAACCGCTCGAGGCCGGCCTCGACGATCCGGTCGAGCACGGCCCAGGGCGGTGCCGAGTCATCGTCGGCCAGCCACTGCGAGTAGAAGACGGTCGCCTCGGTGAGCCCGCACAGGGAGTTGATCTCGAGGAGGTAGACGACGTCGTCGTCCTTGTCCCAGAAGGCATCGAGCCGGGCGTAGCCCTCGATCCCGAACGCACGGGCGATCCGCTCCACCCGGGCCCGCACCGACTCGGCCGCGCCGACGGGCACGAACAGGTCGAGGGACAGATTGGTCCCGACACCCTGCTGGAACTTCTGTTGGAGGGTCAGCTCGTCGGCCGCCACGGTGACACTGGGCACGGCCGCTACCAGGCCCCGTCCGGGCCGGTCCAGCACGGCGGCGGTCAGCTCGACGTAGCGCTTGGCCGCGAACCACGGTCGGAGGGTCTCGAGGTTCAGGTCGCCTGCAGGGAGCTCGACCCCGTCCGGCTCGACGAAGGCCCGCTCCACCAACCACCGCTTGGGCGCAGGGACCGGCATGGCGATCGACACCGTCCGCCCCCGCAGGTCGGCGCGGGACTCGTCGCTGACGAACTCGGGGAGCTCGGACACGATGGCGGCGAAGAACCGCTCCATCACCTCGGGGCGCTTCAGGATCTTGACACCGGTCGAGCATCCGTCGGCGGCCGGTTTGCACACCAGCACGTCGGCGGCCAGCTCGTCGCAGAGCGAACGGTACCGCTCGGCCGCCGCACCGGGCCCGTCGATCTGGTCGAGCCACTCCCCCAGCTCGAACACGTCCACCGTCCGCTGGGCAGGTGCGCCGACCCCGGCGAGGCCGAGGGTCCGCACCTGGTGGGCGGTGACCGCCTTGTCGCCGGCGACGTCCGCCGCCCGTGGCCCCGAACCGTTGTAGGGACGGCCGAGCTGATCGAGGGCGAGCTGCAGGCGGCCGTCCTCACCGGGACCACCATGGAGGGCGAGGAAGACGAAGTCGGCGTCCACGGTGGCGTCGGCCAGTGACGTGGTGGGGCCCACGGCAAGGGCCGCCTCGGCGGCACCGTCGGCCATGGCGAAGTCGGTGCGCACGGCCCGGCCCACCGACTCGATCGTGGCCCGGCGCACCGGGTCGTCGACCAGCGCCTGGATCTCCTCGACGTCGTGATGGAGTACGTAGAACAGCCCGATCTCGGTGTATCGGCTGCGCAGGTCCATCAGGTGGAACCGGACGTCGTTGCCGGACGCCAGCAGCGACAGTCCCACGAAGCAGCCGCTCTGCCGACTGACCTGGCGCTCGCTGGTGGTGCCGCCGAGGACCACGTGGATCCGACGGGCGCCGTCGGTGCCCGGCGCCGCGTCCACGGCCGTCACGTCGGCGGTCCCCGTTGCGGCGGCGAGCAGGCCCATGATCAGTCGCCGGTGGTCGATGCCCACCATGGCCGCCTGCTGGAACACGAAGCTGGAGAAGCCCATCCCGCCGATCCCGTTGACGTCGGTGACCACGACGGTGCCCGCGCTGGTCCGGAAGCCGTCGATCCGGGCCATGTGGCGGAGGCCGAGCACGGCGAAGGCCTCGGCGGCACGGTGACGGATGGCGTGCAGGACGTCGTCGGCGACCCGCATCGGGGTGTGGTGGATGACGCCGGAACCGTGGAGGTACTTCTCCTCGGTCCCGTAGACCGGCCGGCCGGGGGGCTTCTCCACCTCCGTCGGGGCGAGGGCGGTCGGTCGGCCGTCCGGCCCGTCGAGCACCACCACGGAGAACTCCGTCCCGTCGATGAACTCCTCGACCAGGACGGCGCCGTCCGTGGTGGCGAAGGCGGCCTCGACGGCGCGGGTGACGTCCTCCGTCGTCGCCGGGACGACGTCCACGCCGAACGACGACCCGCCGGCCAGCGGCTTGACCGCCACCAGGCGATCGCCACCGCTCGCCCCGGACGGGGATGGGCCGAGCACCCCCGCGAGCGCAGCCAGCCCGGCGGCCGTGCCGACGGGGTCCGCCTCCCACGACGCCCGTTCGACGCTGCGGTGGGCGGGCACCGGGAACCCTGAGGCCGCCAACGTCTCGTAGCACCGCTCCTTGTGCAGGGTCCGCTCGAGGGCGTCGGGCGTGCTGAACACGTAGGGAACTCCCCAGGTCTCGAGGCGGCGCTGGAGCGCTCCGTCCTCGCCGAACGCTCCGTGGATGAGCGGCACGGCGACGTCATGGTGGCGCGCCAGGTCGGCCACCTCGTCCCAGTCCAGCTCGAGGTCGAGCGAGCGCAGCTGGGTCTCGAAGTCGGCGCACGTGTTGGCGTAGTAGTACACGGGCGGCATGCGGTAGGCCCGCAACACCCGGTCGACGAAGACGACGGTCAGCTCGGCGGTCGGGTCGGCCTGGAGGTACGTGACCCAGGGCTTGATGGAGCCGACGCTCACGTCGCGCTCCTCGCTCGGGCCCCCGAAGAAGAGGAGGACCTTCACCGGGCGGCCACCTCCGCCCCCCGTAGGACGTCGGCCAGGCGGTCGAGGCCCACCGACCGGCTGGCCTTGATCAGGACCACGCTGTCGGCCGGCAGGGCGGTGACCATGGCGAGGGCCCCGTCTTGGTCCGCCACGACGGTGCCGCCGTAGTCCGACGTCCCGACGGCGACCACCTCGATGCCGAGCGAGCCGGCCAGCTCCCCCATGCGCCGGTGGGCGTCCGCGGACGCCTCTCCCAGCTCGGCCATCTCCCCGAGCACGGCCACGCGACGGGGGGCGTCCACCCTGGCCAGCAGCCGAAGGGCGGCGGCCACCGAGTCCGGGTTGGCGTTGTAGGAGTCGTTGAGGACCCGCAGACCCGAGGGTGCCCGCCAGAACTCCCCGCGCAACCGACTGCCCTCGGCCCGGCCCACCCCGGCCATGGCGGTGTCGAACCCGACCCCCGCGCACACGGCGGCGGCCAGTGCGGCGGCGGCATTGACGGCCTGGTGGTCGCCCCGGACGGCCAGGGTCACGACGCCCGATCCCCACGGCGACTCGATCCGCACGGTCGGCCGCAGCTCGACGTCCCGGTCGACCACGGCGCCCCGGACGTCGCCGTGGTCGGTACCGAAGGTCACGACGGTGGCGTCCGTGCGCGCCCGGATGTCCGACCCGCAGTCCATCTCGTTCAGGACGGCGTGCCCGGTGGCCGGAAGCGCTTCGAGGAGGGAGCCCTTCTCGCGGCGGACGCCGTCGGGGCCGCCCAGGTGTTCCAGGTGGGCCGATCCGATCGACGTGACCACACCGACGGTGGGCCGGGTGAGTTCGCACAGTCGGGCGATGTCGCCGGGAAACCGGGCGCCCAGTTCGACCACCACGGCTTCCACGCCGTCCGCGGCGTCGAGGAGCGTGAGGGGCACACCGAGCTCGTTGTTGTAGGAGGCCCGGGTGGCGTGGGTGCGCAGGCCGGCGGCGAGGCCGCCGGCAACGAGGTCCTTGACCGTCGTCTTGCCGACCGAACCGGTGATGCCGACCACCCGGTCGGGCAGGAGGCCCCGGGCGTGGGCCCCGAGCGCCCACAGCGCGGCGGTGGTGTCGCCGACCCGGATGGCGGTGCCACCGCCGGGTGCGGTGGACGTCAGGTAGGCGGGGGCGCCGGCAGCGAGGGCGTCGGCGACGAAGTCGTGCCCGTCGTGGGCGGCCACGACAGGGACGAAGAGTTGACCGGGGGCGAGGGACCGCGAGTCGACCGACGCGCCGTCCACCTCGGTGTCCGGCCCGTGGAGCTCGCCGCCCAACACGTCGGCGATCCTGGAGGCGCGGATCCTCACGATCGGGACCCGAGACGGTGGCACGCCCGTGGGACGGGACCGGCCACGGCGCACGTGGCGCGGGCCGAAGGTGTGTGCTTGTCCGGACTCATCGTTCTACGCATCACGACCCCGGTCCCCTGCACTCCGCCGCACCTGGTGCCGGCCGTCGACTGCGAGCGGGTGACGATCGGACGATCCTACAGGCCCTTCCGGTCCCGGCCTGCCCCTGTCGGCTCCCGCCGGCAGGCCCCGGGGCCATCGTCAGGGGGCCGGTTCCGGCGCCCAGTCGGGGTCCAGGTCGAAGAACTCGTCGGCCAACGCCTCCATGCCGACCCCGAGCACCGTCCATGGCTGGAGCGCGCCCCCCGGCCCGGTGGGGAGCTCGAGTCCCCGGATGCCAGCCTCCGCCCTGTCGCGCAGGGCGCACCCCTCCACCAGGGCGGTGAGCGACGTGGTGAACTGGCGCAGGTCGAACGGTGGTCGGAACCGGAGGCCCAGGGCTGCCATCAGGGCCTCGGTGGCGGCGGCGCTCCGCTCCTCGAGGGCGGTGTAGCTCGTGTGCATGGCCTCGTAGATCGGACCGGGAGCCCCGGTGCCCCGCGAGCCCGACGCCAGGGCCCACACGCCGATCACCGTCGCCCAGGTGCGAGACGTCGTCCCGACGGCCAGGTTGGCCTCGGCCGCCAGCCGCATGACCTCGCGCAGGGTCGCCCGCCTGGCCTCGGGCGTCGACCGGTCCGCTCCGGCGACGAACCCGGCCGTGGCCGCCATCACCGCCCGCTCCTGGTCGCTGACCTCGTCGGATGCCACCGCGGCCAGGACCGCACTCTGGAACTCGGCCTGGTTGTCCCAGATGCGGCCGATGACCGAGGCATTGGTCACCCGGATCCCCGAGGTGGCGGCCAACCGCTCGAACACCCGCTTGAAGGTCAGTTGCTCGGCACCGGTCCCGAGTCCGTCCTCGCGCAGTACCTCGAGCCCGGCGTCGATGAGCAGTGCGCGCAGCTCGGCACGCGTCCGTCGGGGCGGAGTCGTCGGCAACGGGCCCGGCGCCCCGGCGGCGGTCATCGTGGCGACGGACGCGTCGCCGCCGGAGATTCGCTCGGGGTGTGCCGGCAAGGCACTGCTTGTGGAGACCGCTGACCTGCCATGTGACGACTTCCAGGAACTCGGGCCCAGCCGGCCGAATGGCCGGACCACCCCACCGGGGACGGCCACGGTCAGCGTACCCTGCGCTCCCCTTCGGTTCCGGGCCCTCCGGTCGGGCGCCGGACCGGCGACGAAGGGACGGACGGCCTCCGGCGGTACCATCGGAGGCGCTGGCGAGGCGACTAGCGTCGGTGGGGACGACCAGGGATCCCGACCCATGCCCCGGGCTGGGTCCGGGGGACGAGACGAAAGGTGCTGCACGTGCTCGTACGCTGGGCGATCCGCATCGGGATGGGACTCGCCGGCGCCGCTGTCGGACTGGTCGTGTCAGCCGCCGTGCTGTCGGACCTGTCGATCAGCGCCACCGCACTGGTCGAGGCGACGGTGGTGTTCTGGCTGGTCCACCTGGCGGTGCAGTTCCTCGCACTCCGGGTCCTGATCCGTCAGCCGTCGGTGGCGCTCGCCGGCCTGCTGGCCATCGGCTCGACGATCGCGTCGCTCGTGATCGTGTCGCTCGTGGTCTCGGGACTGCACGTCCACGGCCCTTCGACCTATCTCTTCGCCACCCTCATCATCTGGCTGACGACGGCGTTGGCCGACTTCGTCGGGCAACGGATGATCCGCGAACGGCGCCTGGACCGGCGCGAGGAACGGAGGAGCCGCTGACCGGGCGGTGCGCCGCCCCCGTCACCGCCCACCCGATGCCCATGACCCCGTCCCCTCCCTCCGACCCAGCTGCGCCACGGACCGTCCCCGAGGTGCCGTCACTCCCCCGCCACGACCTGCGCGCCACCGTCGCGGAGCGGCGCGACGAGGGCCGAGAGGCACGACAGCTGGCACCCCGTCGTGGGCACGGTGAGTGGTCGTCGACCGGACGGGGGCACGACGCGCTCCGCACGGTCCTCGGCCAGAACGGCATCCGGTTGCCCGACCTGGTCCCACTCCGTCACGGTCGCATGGCGGCATCTCCGTGGAACTACTACCGGGGAGCTGCGGCCGTCATGGCGGCCGACCTCGCCTCGCGACCCCACAGCGGCCTGGTGGTCCAGCTGTGCGGCGATGCGCACGTCCTCAATTTCGGCCTGTGGGCGACCCCGGAGCGCAACCTCGCATTCGACCTGCGCGACTTCGACGAGACACTGCCCGGGCCCTTCGAGTGGGACGTCCTGCGGCTCGCAGCCAGCCTCGTGGTGGCCGCCCGGCAGATCGGGGTGCGCCCCGCCAGGGCCGACGCCGCAGTGGCCGCCGCGGTCGGCGCCTACGTCAACCGCATGTCCCGCTACGCCCGTATGCCCGAGCTCGACGTCTGGTACGACGGGATGCACGTCGACGATCTCCTCGGGTACTTCGAACCGGCCGACCGTGGCCGGGTGTCGGTCCACATCGACAAGAAGAAGCGGCACCGCAACCACCGGGGTGCCTATGCCCGGCTCACCACCGCGGCCCACGGTCGTCCGCGCATCACCGAGGACCCACCCATCCGCGTCACCGTCGACGACGACGAGCAGGCCGATCTGGTCGACCACCTGGTGGCCGGGTACCGGATGACCCTCCAGGAGGACCGTCGGGCACTGTTCGACCGGTTCACCGAGGCGGACGTCGTCCGCCAGGTCGTCGGCGTGGGCAGCGTGGGGATGCGCGTGTACCTGGTGCTGTTCGAGGGACGGTCGGGCGACGACCCCCTGTTCCTGCAGTTCAAGCAGGCCGGGACGTCCGCGTACGAGGCCCACACGAAACCGGCGGCCCAGGTCAGCCACGGCGCCCGGGTGGTCCACGGCAAGCGCCTGGTCCAGAGCGCCACCGACCTCTTCGTGGGCTGGGGCTCGCTGCACGGTCACGATTACTACGTGCGCCAATTCCGCGACATGAAGATCATCCCCACCATCGAGCTCATCGCCCCCCGGCTGGCCGAGTTCGCCACCGCCTGCGGCGGGTCGCTGGCCCGCGCCCATGCCCGCACCGGCGACCCGGTGGCCATCGCCGCCTACCTGGGCAAGGGGACCGCATTCGTCGACGCCGCCGGCCGTTTCGCCGACGCGTATGCCGACCAGAACGCCCGCGACCATGCCCAACTGGTCGATGCCATCGCCTCGGGGCGGGTACCGGGCCGGGCCGGATGAGCGGGCGCCGCTGCTCGGTGCCACTGGCCGGTTCGCCCGTCGCCACACCCGACGCCATTGCTACGGTGGCCCGATGACGGCGCCGATCCTGCTGTGCACCGACGGGTCGGACGAGTCCCTCCACGCCCTGGTGGCCGGCGTCGACCTCCTCGGCCGGAGGAGCGGGTACGTACTCGTGACCGTGGCCGACGCCCCCGACCCCGACGTGCTGTCGGGAACCGGGCATGCCGGTGCCGACCTGTCCGCCCAGGAGTTCGACCTGGCCGTGGGCCGTGCGCACGAGTCGGCCCGCCAGGTCGTGTCCGATGCAGAGGCCCGCCTCGGGGTCGACGACGTCGACGTGCGGATCCTCGCCGGCGAACCGGCCTCGGCCGTCTGCGAGCTCGCCGCCGAGGTCGGCGCCCGGGCCATCGTGATCGGCACACGGGGTCGCGGCGGCCTCGGCCGCGCACTGCTCGGCTCGGTCTCGGACTATGTCGTTCGAAACGCGCCCTGCAGTGTCGTCGTCACCCGTGGCGGTCCGGGCGGCTGAGCGTCCCACCTGATACCCGATCCCCTGCACCCCAAGGAGACACCGACCGATGCATGCACTGAGCGGCTACCTCGAATTCCCCGCGGACACGCGCGAGGAGACACTGGCTGCCCTGCGCGATGTGTGTGAGCGCAGCCGCCGGGACCCGGGGTGTATCGACTACTGGTGGGCCGAGGACGTCGAGCACCCCGACCGCTTCCGGTTCTACGAGTGCTGGGCCACCGTCGAGGACTTCGAGGCCCACCAGGCCCAGCCCTACGAGATCGCCTTCGTGGAGGAGCACGTGTCCCGGATCACCGGCGCGGACGCCCACGTGCTCGACATCGGCGGGCGGCGCTCGGTGCTGGAGGGCTGACCGGTGACCGCACCGACCGACGCAGCAGCGGTGACGGACCGGACGCCCGTCCGGTGAGCCGGCTCGTGTTCACCGGCGCCCGTGTGGTTGTCGGCGACGGCACCTCGCTCGCGCCTGCCACGGTCGTCATCGACGGCGAGCGGATCGCTTCGGTCGGTCCCGACGCAGAGGGCGCCGGTCCGACCGGCGGGCCACGTGCCGACGACCGGGTGGTGGAACTGGCCGGCCGGACGGTCATGCCCGGGATGGTGAACTGCCACTTCCACGCCACCTACCACAACCTCGGCGCCGTTCCCGCCCCGTTCGGACTCGAGGAGCCGATGGCGCTCCAGGTGGTCCGGGCCGTGCGCAACCTCGAGCGCCTGCTGCTGGCCGGGTTCACCGGGGCCGTGAGCGCCGGCGCGCCGTTCGCCATCGACGCCTCGATGAAGACGGCGATCGACCGCCGGCTGATCCCCGGGCCCCGCCTGGTGCCGTGCAGCCGCGACCTCAGCACCACGGGGCACGCCGGCGACACGAGCTTCCCGCCCCACTGGGAGATCGGTGCACTCGGTGCGATCCGCCGCAGCGACGGACCCGACGAGTTCCGGCGCTCGGTCCGACTCGAGGTCAAGGAGGGCGCCGAGATGATCAAGCTCTTCGTCACCGGTGGGCACGGGACGGTCGGCCCCCGGGAGCGGACGGAATTGTCCGCCGACGAGCTCGCCGCTGCAATCGGGGCCGCCCACCAGCGCGGGGTCCGGGTCCGGGGGCACATCGCCAACAAGGAGGCGTTGCTGCTGGCGCTCGACCTCGGGATCGACATCGTCGACCACGGTGACGGCATGGACGACGAGTGCATCGAGCGGCTCCTCGCCACCGACACGCCCGTCGTGCCGTCGATGCTCTTTCCGGCGCGGTTCCTCGCCTCGATGGGCGGTGGCGGGCTCGGGTTCACCGACGAGATGCGCCACGACATCGACGCCATGGCCGCCGTCCTCCCCGTGGCCAACGCCGCCGGGGTCCGCCTGGTGCTCGGCGACGACTTCGGTGCCCTCAACTTCCCCCACGGCCCGTACGCCGACGAGCTCGCCTACTACGTGGAGGAGATCGGGATCCCGTCGATGGACGTCCTGACCTGGGCCACGCGCAACGGTGCCGAGGTGCTCGGCCGAGGGGACGACCTCGGCACGGTGACCGCCGGCAAGCTGGCCGACGTGCTCGTCGTCGACGGTGACCCTGTAGCCGACATCAACGTCCTGCGCGATGCCGACGCGCTGCTCGCGGTGGTACAGGGTGGCCGGTTGATCACGGACCGCCTGCCGGGCTGCACGGCCACCACGGGCTGACGGGGCCGTCGACGGCGGCGGGTTCGGACCGGCTCAACAGGTGGTGGACGACGCCGATGTGCCCGGGCCCGTCTGGGGATCGAGCACCACCCCGCCGTTCCCGGGCCGCAGGATCGCTCCCAGGTGGACGACGTACCACTCACCCCGCCACGAGATCAGCGAGGCGATGCCGAACGACCTGGTCACCCCACCGAGGGCGTAGACCACCCGTGAATTGGCGACCTCGAAGTAGCCGACCGAGTTCTCGCACTCCCCCGGTGGCACCCAGTGCACATACTGCATGGGCACCTGGACCGACACCAGCGTGGCCGACGCCGCATCCGTACCGAGCTCAGCGGTGGCTGCGGCGATGTCCTGGTCGTACTCGGTGACGAGTCGGTCCTGGTAGTCGGAGGCCGCGCCCTGGATGGACTTGAGCTGCACGTAGGCAGCTTCGGGGAAGAAGGCGCCGGAGGCCGTCTGCGGGTTCCCGAGGGCGACGGCCGCGAACAGATCGGTCATCGCCGCCTGGAACTGCGGCGAGCTGCTCGACGGGTAGGCCCCGGTCTGGGGGAGCGCGCCGGCGGCCGACGTCGTCGTCGTGGTGACCGGCACCGTGGTGGTGGTCGAGGTGGTCCGGACGAAGGGGGCCCTGGTCGTGGTGGTGACCGCCACGGTCGACGTGCCACCGCCGAGTGCCGACACAGCGAGCCATGCGACCACCACGGTTCCGACGACCAGCGGGACGAACCTTCGCAGCAGGCGCTGCTGTCTCGTGTGGGGGGTGGTGCGTCCGGCCATGCCGCCGAAAGGCTAGGGGATCGACCCGGTACGCCGCGCCGTGCCGTCGCGTACCGAAACCGGTGCCCTGGACAGCGATCCGACCTATCGTTGCGCACCACCGGACAATTCGGGACGCCGGCGGCGTCCACCGGCGGCGGAGTCCGGAGACCGGAGGGGCGATGACACGCAGAGCACTCGAACCACGGACCGTCGCCCGGGTGGTCGCCGCATTCGGGTTCGACGCCCTGCGTGGGAGGTCGGGAACGGGCACCGGGGCCGCGCCCGCCCACCGGCTGGCCGAGCTCCGGCTCGACGGTGTCGACGACGACAAGCGCACGGTGGCACGGAAGGCGACCCAGGGCATTCCGGCAAGCGCGCCCCGGCCTCGACCGCCACGCCGTTCGACTTCGCATTCTCCGCCCTGTTCGAATGGTCCCGCAACGGCGGCCAGGCGAGTTTCGAGGCGGCACTCGACGTCATGGGTGACGTGGTCGTCCCGCTCGACCCGGAGGGGATCATGAAGGCCTTCTCCTCGCTGATGCGCCTGACGGTGCAGGTCGAATTCGAGGATCCCGAGGCCCGTTTCCTCACCGGATTCGCCGTCCAGGCACTGGCTCTCGACTACCTCCGCGAGCAGGGGTACCGCCAGCTGACGCGGGTCGACGATGTCGGAAACGGTCCCGACGAGTCACTGGCCTGGGCGAACTGGCTGATGGAGCAGCGCCGCAAGGAGTCCCGGGAGACCACCCGGGGCTACGAGGCAGTGCTCAACTTCGGACTGCTCCTGATGCGTCGGCGGCCCAAGTCCGGCTACTCCATCGGCCGCATCGTCCGGGCCGTCCAGTCGCTCTGGGTCGGCGGCATGCACCGGGCGTTCCTCCTACCCGAGGAGTACCCCGAGTACGGACGCGGCGCGGCGCCGGCACCGATCTCGCCGTTGACCGGGCTTCCCGAGGGGAACGGGCAGATCGAACAGGCCATGCTCGATCTCGTCATGGGCATGACCGAGGAGAGCCTGTTCTCGGTGAACCAGACCGGTCTCGAGAGCCAACTCGTCGTCGCCGGCCTCCACCGCTACCGGACGGCGGATGCACCGATCGACGTCGACGACCTGATCGCCTCGACCGGGGCGGACAGCGCGTTCGCGCGGGAGCGGTTCCCCTCCGACCAGGCATTGGCGTCGGCGTGCCTGCACTGGCTCGCCGGTGAGTGGGAGGGGTTCGAGCCGTTCGCACGCCAGTTCCGGTCGGCGGCCATGGCGGGCGTCGAAGCGCTCCTCGAATGGGTGGGCTACGTCCGCGGGGACTTCCCCGCACTGCTGGGCGCCGCCGGATTCACCCGGGGTGATCCGGCATTCGACGAGGTCGTTGCGTTCGTCGCCTTGGTGAACTCCAGGACCTCGGTCGGTATGAACGATGTCGTGAACCCCGACGACGTGCGGCAGGCCCGTCGCTGCGTCGAGGCGGCGGTGGCCGGGGACGACTGGCGCGCCGTCGCCGGCCTGCCACCCCGGCGGGCCGGTACGACCCGACCGGACCCGGTGATGTGACCCGTACCCTTGCCCAATGCCTCGATGCAACTGATAATTGCGCACTAGTGAGCAGTCAATAGGATGCAGACTGGCAGCCGGGCGGCGGATCAGCCCGGAGACGACGCAAGGAGGGCGGGGCAGGGGGCGGCGGGGCCCGGTTCTTGGCGGGACGGGTCACACCTGGCGCATGGCGCCGGAAACCACTTCTCTCCCCTGTCCTCCTCGCGTTGCCCTCCTCCAGGTTCCGTCCATCCGGTCCCGCCCCCGGTCCCGGTCCCGGAGCGTGCCCGATGCGCGTCCACGGGCTCGACCACCGGGAGGAGGCCGGTCTCAGGTCATTCCCGTGGCGGCGCCGACGGCCAGGGCTGCGGCGATGGTCACCGGGACGCTGAGCAGCCCGAGTGCGATCGCCCGCGCCGTGGGAGGCTCCGCTCCGATCTCCCGGGCAGCCCGCCACCACAGGACCCAGGCGAGCGATCCGGTCACGAACAGATTGGGCCCGATGTCCAGGCCCACCAGTAGGGCGAACGGGTGCGGGGGCGTCCGTGCCGCCAGGAGCGAGGCCGCCGGGAGGTTGTTGACCAGGACGCTCGAGGCGGCTGCCACCACCGCAGTGCCGACGGAACCCAGGTGGGCGAGCAGCGAGGCCGGCCCCGACCACTGCCTGCCGAGCGTCCCGAGGCCGACAGCCAGTCCGAACAGGGCGACCAGTACCGGTAGGCCCAGCACCCGGCGCACCCGAGCCACATCGACGTCGCCGGTCCGGAGACGCAGCAGGACGGCAGTGACCCCCACGGCGGCGACCGGAATCGCCGGCGAGCGGAGGACGAGGACGAGCGCCGTGGACACGGCGACAGCAGCCGCTCCCACGCCGAGAACGGCCCGTTCCGGCGCGTCACCGGGGCGGGTCGTGGAGCGGAGACGGGCACGCTCGGCGAGCCCGACCGCCGTGGCCGTCACGGCCACAGCGGCGACCCACGGCAGGGCCATGCGGTGCAGGAACTCCCCACCGGACAGTTGCAGGTGACCGAGCACGATCAGATTGGTGAGGTTGGAGCCAGGGAGCAGCAGGCTCCCGGCGTTGGCGAGCAGGAGGCAGGCCACGGCGAACGGTGCCTCCCCCACCCCGCGGCTTCGGGCCGCGTAGACGAGGACCGGCGTGAGGAAGACCACGGCCGTATCCAGATTGAGGACCGCCGTCACCACGGCGGTCACCAGACATGCCCCGACGAACAGGACGCCTCCGTTCGGGGCGCGGACAGCCAGCCGGTGGCCGACGGAGGCGAACAGGCCGTCACCGTCGGCGACCATCCCCACCAGGATCAGGCCGGCCACCAGGATGAAGGGCCCGTAGACCTGAGAGGCGGCCGACCGTGCCGCAGCAGGAGCGAGCATGACGGCGACGACCAGGGCGCCAAGACCGGCGCTCACCGGGAGCCAACAGGTGAGCCATCTCGGCGGGCGGGGAAATCGGTGCCGCGTGACAGGTGTGGATGGCGCGTCCGGCATCACTCCCATGGTGACCGCATCCGGGCGACCGCGCAGCGACCACCGGATTCGACGGCCACACGGAGGCACGCTGTCCCCCGACATCCGAGGTGACCTTCTCCCCTGGGTCCCACGCTCGGGACGGATCACGATGGTGGGGACGTCCGACGAATCGAGGAGGAACGATGACCCAGCCCACCCGCCCCCGGTGGAGCGACCGACGCCCCGCATCGAAGTGCGTCATCGTGCTCGCCGCGCTGATCCAGTTCACCCTGGCCGGGGCGGCGTGGGCGGACCTGGCCCGGCGCCCGGCCAACGAAGTCCGCGGGCCGAAATGGCGGTGGGGCCTGGGGATCCTGGTGAACTTCGTCGGTCCGCTGGCCTACTTCCGCTGGGGCCGGGTCAGCCCGCCGCCGCCAACTCCGCCGCCAGCTTCTCCGCCCGCCCCTTGATCCCGAGGAGCATCTTCCGCTCCATGACGAGGCTGCCGGGTTCCAGCACCAGCATCCGGACCACGCGCACGGGCAACGATGCGCCCGACGAGCCGATCCGATTGCGGCTTACCAGACGGGTCCGGTGGTCGTCTGCGGGATGCAGCCCGAAGGCCCAGACCCAGTTCCCCTCGTCGGCCGCCAGGACCATGGCCGACTCCGGCTCCAGGACCGCCAGCCGCATGACGGGGCCGGAGGAGCCGATCCGCTCGGCGTCCCCGACGGCGCGGTCCTGCCATTCCGGGTGCACCGTGTCGGCGCTGTGCATCCCCAGTCCGAACAGGTTCTCGATCCAGTCGTAGGTGTAGACCCCTCCCCGGCCGCTGCCCATCTGCACGATCCATGGCCAGATCGCCGACGGTGGCGCCCCGATGGTCACGGCTCGAGTGGCGACCACCTCGGCATCCTCCAACAGGTCGTCTCCAGGCATCGTCCGGTGGACCTCCTCGTCGGTGGCACCCCACGTCAGGCACGGTTGCCGACCGACGGCCACGTAGGCAGCAGCTATGCCCGCGACCGCACCGGCAGCGCCGAGCACGGTCCGAATCGGCCTCACCGGCTGCTCCCGCGGTAGCCGGCCGCGGCGATCGCCGCGCCCGCTCCGAAGCAGGCGGGCTGCAGCCAGGAGAACGAGCGGATGACCGCGAGCTCGACGAGGATCCACCCCATCAACAGCAGTCCGGCACCGAGGGCCGTCGCATCTGCGCGGCGGGCGCCGGTCCACGCGTCGACAGCGGCCACGGTCATCGGCACGCCCACCACCACCAGGAGGGCCCCTCCCCCGGCCGGCGCGCTCCCGAACGGGAGCCGGTCGGTGACGGTGTCCCCCATGTCGAGGGATCCGGTCGCCAGACCCACCGCCCCGGCGACGGCACCTAGTGCCATCAGTGCCTCGCTGGCCGCCAGCCACCGCCTCCGGTGTCGGGCCCCGGTCACCACGGGAGGAACGCTCATGGCATCAGTGTGGGTGACCTCCGCTCATCCTCCCAGGGTCCAAGGTCCACTCACGCGGCCGACGGCACGGGCACCGCTCGGCACCAGATTTGGTATCATCTGGGCATGGATGCCGCGCTGCTCCTGACCGAGGCCCGCCGGAGGAGCCACCTCTCGCGACGCGAGCTCGCCCGTCGCGGCGGCACGTCGGCGTCGACGCTCGCCGCCTATGAGTCCGGGAACTCCGTCCCCTCGGTGGCCACCCTCACCCGCCTGCTCCGGGCGGCGGGGTTCGACCCGGAGGTCTCCCTCAGGACGGCGCCGGCCGACGACGAGCGACGCCGCGCCGAGGCCATCGAGGCGTTGCTCGCCTTCGCAGATGCGCTCCCCCGCTCGGCGTGGGGTCCCCTCGACTACCCGGTGTTCGGCCACCGGTGGGTTCCGGACGGCCGATGAAGCCCATCCTGGACGCCGTCGTGGAGCTGCACGACGGGTTCGAGGCCGCCGGGATCCCCCACGCGTTCGGCGGCGCGTTCGCCCTCCTGTGGTGCACGGGTGAACCGAGGACGACGGTCGACATCGACCTGAACGTCTTCGTCCCACCCGACGAGGCCGGTCGCGTGGTGGCCGCACTCCCCGACGAGGTCGAGGTGACGGATGCCGACGTGGCGGTGCTGACCGACGCCGGCCAGCACCGCCTCTTCCTGGAGCGGATCCCCGTCGACCTCTTCCTCGACACCACGGGGTTCCACACGGAGGCCCACCTCCATGTCGCCCGCCACCGGCTGGCCGGTCGGAACCTTCCCTTCCTGGGCTGCAACGACCTCGCCGTGTTCAAGGCATTCTTCAACCGGCGCAAGGACTGGGCCGACGTCGAGGAGATGCTCCGGGCCGGCCGCCTCGACGTCGGCTACGTGACAGGCGTGCTGGTGGAGTACCTCGGCACCGACGACGAGCGGGTCCACGAGCTGCTCGCCATCCGCGACGAGGTGGCTCCTGGGGACCTGCCACCCGCGTGAGGCCGGCGATCACGCCGGATCGGTCCGCCCGGGAGGGGCGCGGTGACCGGGAAGGTGACCTGACCGTACCGACGCAACGGACCCTCCGAAGAGCCCGTCCCCGACGTCCCGTCAGCAGCGGGATCACATCACGAGGAGATCACGAGGGCACGGGTGTCCCCTCGAGGGCCGCACCGGAGCAGCCCGGGCACGACCCGACGCGCCGACACCTCCACCGGACGAACGCGCGTCGACCCCCGCACGGCAATGTCCAGCGGGGTCAGCGGACGGCTGGCCGCTGCGCGTCCCGGCCACCCGGCCCGCTCCGGGCACGGCCCCGTGTGAGTGGGGGGAGATGAACCCCCGGCTCGACCAACGCCGACGCCCCTTCCCGCGCTCCCCTATCCGGTCGCTCCCGGCATCACCTCCGCCCCGGTCCGCCCCGCAGCATCAGGCAGCATCGTCGGTACCCGCAGCGCTCTGCACGAGATCATCCAAGATGCCGGCCAGTCTCCTTCGCCAAGTGGAGGGATCGCTCTCGACGAGTGCCGGTCGGCTCGCGTCCAAGAGTGCGGCTCCAAGCTCTGGGTTCACGAGGACCGCCCGGACCTTTTCGACAAGTTCGCCGACGTTGCCCCGTTGGGCCAGGGCTCGATCATCCACGAGAATCTCCGGCACACCGCCCGTTCGGAATGCGACGCTCGCGACCCCGACCGCAGCCGCCTCCAAGAGGACCAGGCCGAGTGGCTCGTTCTCGCTGGTGAGCACGAAGAGGTCAGCGGAGGCAAGGTAGGGCGCCACGTTCTCCCGCTCCCCCATCCAATGCACCCGATCGTCCAATCCGCGCCGGTGCGTTTCGGCTCGAAGCGGCGAAAGCTGATCTCCCGACCCGATCCACATCCACTCGACCACCCTCCCCTCGATCGAGGAGAGCGCTTCCGCAGCCGCCAACCATTGCTCCGGCCCCTTCCACGGTGCGACGCTTCCGCATCCGATGACGCGATGACTGTCCGGAGTCCAGGGCAGGTCGGCTGCCGCGTCGCCATCGCGTGGACCCATCGGTCGGGTCGGGCCGAGCAGCGCCGGAACCGGTGCGCCGCCCAGTTGGTGCAACTCCCTTGCGATGAACTGCGAGGGGGCCACCATCGGGACTGCGCCGACGTCTACGCCCGATCGGCCCAGTGCCCAGCCAGAGAGTGGCTGGGCCTCGTGAACGTGAAGGAGGACTGGGATCCCGAGTCGCTGTGCGGCAGTCGCGTACTCGCTGCTCAAGACCGTGCTCGCGTACACAAGATCTGGGCGGACGTCCTGCACGATCGAGCGGGAGATGATGCGGTCGATCCGGGGAACGAACCGGTCCATGCTGCTCACCCGGGCAATCCTGCGACCTTGGGAGACCAACGGCCTCGGAGACTCGATGAACACATCCGAGGCAGCGCGGAGTTGGGGGCTCAAGGGACCGGGAGACTTGTTGACGATCACCAGTTCCGAGCTGAGCTCCCGCAGAACTGGCACTGCCTCCATGAATGCAAGAACCGCTCCTGTTCTCGACGCTTCGTGGGTAACAGCTAGGACCCGCATCGACTCACCCCCGTAGACGGCTCGGAGCGGCCGACTTCTCCAACCTCCCGACCGAAGGCGCCGAAGGGGTCATTCCCGATGATCTGGCGCTCCACCTGCTCGCGGTGGTCCTGCGCAGACTCGGCCGCGGACGCAGCCGTCCGGATCCTCCGCGCCTTCTTCGGACAGGCAACGTGCCGGGGCGTCGTGCTCATGAGTTCCCCAGTGTGTCAGAGAGCCGCCGCTCGATCGCCCATCACCGGCACTCATCCCGGCGCGTCCACACGGAGTGCGGATCAGCCAGGCGCCCGCTGCAACAGTCCGTGGTGGATGACGGCGAGCGTCGCGAACCGCACCTCGATCGAGGTCGTCACGCTGGCGGGCCATGCGCCGCAGGTCGCTCCACGACCTCCGGAGACGGTGCTCGAGAACCGACTTCGCCCGGCCAGCGAACCTGCGGCGGCTCGCCGATGCGGCGCCAGGACGTGGCCGGACGTGATCGTGCACGCCACGAGCCAGCCAGGAGCGCTACTCACCCTTGTCGTCGTGACCGTGGAGGTCCCGCGTTTCGCGGGAGGGATCTCCGAGGCAATTGCGGTACGCCCGAATCGCCTCGGCGACATCCGGATCCGCCCCCTGGGGCGCCATCACGTCAGATGCAGGTCAGCTCGGTCGGAACGGTCGACATCCCGGCGCCGACAGGAGTTGGCGCCGGGATGTCACTCGGTGATGGTTCACATCAGCTGCAGCCGCTGGTCGTCCCGCAACTCGCGCACACGTAGCAGGAGCCGGCCCGCTGCATGGCGTTCCCGCACTGGTAGCAGTAGGGGGCGTCGCGCTGCTCGGCCCGGGCGAGCGGCCCGTCGGAGCGCACCGTTACCGCCCTGATCGGCCGGGGCCACCTGTT
Source organism: uncultured Actinomycetota bacterium (assembly GCA_963835445.1). Lineage (GTDB taxonomy): Bacteria > Actinomycetota > Acidimicrobiia > Acidimicrobiales > RAAP-2 > Bog-756. Next base: position 158,851 of record CAWIFO010000007.1, on the reverse strand, counting down.
CGGTGGTCGTCGACGCGTTGCCGTCCAATGCGGTGGCGGTCACGGGATCGACGCGACTCGACGATGCCCGTCGATGGCGTGGCCGTCTCCTCGACACCAGGCAGGGTCGGCTGCATCCGCTCCGCAGTGGACAGGATGCCGAGCTCGGCCCGCTCCTCGAGCGGCAGGTAGTCCACGGCCAGCCGGCGGAAGATGTAGTCGACCAGGCTGGTGGCGATCCGGAGGTCCGGGTCGTCGGTGATGCCCGCCGGCTCGAACCGCATGTTGGCGTACTTGCGGACGTAGGTGGACAGCGGCACACCGTGCTGGAGGCCGAGGCTCACCGAGATCGAGAAGGCGTCCATGATGCCGGCCAGGGTCGAACCCTGCTTCGACACCTTCATGAAGACCTCACCTGGCCGGCCGTCCTCGTACTCGCCGACGGTGACGTAGCCTTCGCAGTCGGCCACGCGGAAGGAGAACGTCGACGACGTGCGCCGACGGGGCAGGCGCTCGCGCACCGCACCGACCAGGAGGGTCTCTTGGACCCGCGACTGCTCGTGGACAAGGGCTGCCTCGAGTTCGGCGATCTTCGTGCTGAGCTCACGGGCGTGGGCCTCTGCCTCGGAGCCGGCGACCGGCTCGCCGGCGGCCTCGGCGGTGGCGCCGTCCTTCTTGGTCGTCGACAGCGGCTGGGCAACCTTGCAGTTGTCACGGTAGACGGCGACGGCCTTGATGCCGAGCTTCCAGGCGTCGATGTGCAGCTGCTCCACGTCCTCGACGCTCACGTCTTCGGGCAGGTTCACCGTCTTCGAGATGGCGCCCGAGATGAACGGCTGGACGGCGCCCATCATTCGGACGTGGCCGAGGTAGTGGATGGTGTTGTCGCCCATCGAGCAGGCGAACACGGACAGGTGCTCGGGCGCCAGGTACGGGGCGCCGACGATCGACTTGTGCTCGTCGATGTAGGCGACGATCTCGTCCCGTTGGTCGGGCGAGTAGCCCAGCCGGGTCAGCGCACGGGGCACCGTCTGGTTGACGATCGACATGGTGCCGCCGCCGACCAGCTTCTTGGTCTTGACCAGGCCGAGGTCGGGCTCGACGCCGGTGGTGTCGCAGTCCATGAGCAGGCCGATGGTACCGGTGGGCGCCAGCACACTGGCCTGCGAGTTGCGCACGCCGAACTGCTCGCCGAGCTCGACGGCGAGGTCCCACGCCTCCTGCGCGGCGCAGAGGAGCTCGGTCGGGACCTGCTCCTCGTCGATGTCGGCCACCGCGTCCCGGTGCATCTTGAGCACGTTGGTCATCGGCTCGACGTTGTCGTGGTAGCCGGCGAACGGACCCATCCGGGCGGCCGTCCGGGCCGAGGTGGTGTAGGCGTGCCCGGTCATCAGGGCGGTGATGGCGCCGGCCCACGCCCGACCCTGGTCCGAGTCGTAGGGCAGCCCCTGGGCCATGAGGAGGGCGCCGACGTTGGCGTAGCCGATGCCGAGCTCCCGGAAGCGCCGCGAGTTCTCGGCGATCTTCTCGGTCGGGTAGTCGGCGTTGCCCACGATGATCTCCTGGGCGGTGAAGATGACCTCGACCGCGGCCCGGAAGCCCTCGACGTCGAACGACAGGTCGTCGCGGAGGAACTTCATCAGGTTGAGGCTGGCCAGGTTGCACGCCGAGTTGTCGAGGTGCATGTACTCCGAGCACGGGTTGGAGCCGTTGATCCGGCCCGTGTTGGAGGCGGTGTGCCACCGGTTGATGGTGGTGTCGAACTGCATGCCCGGATCGGCGCACTCCCATGCGGCCTGGGCGAACTGGCGGAAGAGCTCGCGGGCGGGGACGGTGCGGACGGTCGTTCCGTCGCCTCGCGAAGTGAGGTCCCAGTCGCCCCCGTCGACTACGGCCTGCATGAATTCGTCGGTCACCCGGACCGAGTTGTTGGCGTTCTGGTACTGCAGGCTGATCGAGTCCTTGCCGTCGAGATCCATGTCGAAGCCGGCGTCGCGCAGCACCCGCGCCTTGCGCTCCTCGATCGCCTTGCACCAGATGAAGTCCTCGATGTCCGGGTGGTCGGCGTCGAGGATCACCATCTTGGCGGCGCGGCGGGTCTTGCCGCCCGACTTGATGGTGCCGGCCGACGAGTCGGCACCCCGCATGAAGCTGACCGGGCCGGAGGCCGTGCCGCCGCCCTTCAGGAGCTCGTGGGACGAGCGGATGCGCGAGAGGTTGACGCCGGCGCCCGAGCCGCCCTTGAAGATCACGCCTTCCTCGGTGTACCAGTTGAGGATCGAATCCATCGTGTCGTCCACCGACAGGATGAAGCAGGCCGAACCCTGCTGGGGCACGCCGGCCACACCGATGTTGAACCAGACCGGCGAGTTGAAGGCGGCCATCTGGTGGACGATCAGGTGCTTGAGCTCGGCGCGGAAGGCATCGGCCTCCTCGTCGTCGACGAAGTACCCGTCCTTCGTGCCCCAGGCGGTGACGGTGTCGACCACCCGGTCGGCCACCTGGCGCAGCGACCACTCGCGCTCGGCGGTGCCCGGCGTGCCGCGGAAGTACTTCTGGGCGAGGATGTTCGTGGCGTTGAGGCTCCAGCTCTCGGGCACCTCGACACCGAGCTGCTCGAAGGCGACCGAGCCGTCGCGGTAGTTGGTGATCCTGGCGTCACGTCGCTCCCAGACGACCTGGTCGTAGGGGTGGGTGTCGGCAGTGGTGAAGTGGCGGCGGATGCCGATGCCGACTCGCTGGGGTGCGATGGCCATGGTGTGGACCTCTTTCTCTCTTCGTCCGTGCTGCGGGGCATGCTGTGGTGCTGCGGTGCTGTCCGGGTGGCTCCCACCCGGGGGACGACGACAACGGCGTGCTGTGCGGGGAAGGTCGTCGGGCGGTGCGTCTGCCCCGTCTGCAAGTCCGCCGCCGCCGGGTGCTCCGCCAGCTCGTCCTGCCCCGACCGCCCGGGCCCGCCCCCATCCTATCCGGCCACCTTGGCCGGAAATACGACGGAGACACAATATGTTGTGGTTCGCCCTCCCCCGAGGTACGAGATAGTGGGTCTATTACAGCAGTGTAGTTACGCCCCTGTCAACGAACCTGGTCCGGATCGGCCCCGATCGGGAGCGCGTATTGCCTGTTCGGAGGGCGTTCGCGAAGGTTTGCAAATCATTGCTGGCCGCTAACGCTTTCGGGACCCCCCTGGCCTCCGCTCCCAGGCCCGACGGCCTCACTACAGTCCCCCTGTGGCCACCAAGCACCCTGTCTCCATCGCCGTCGACGCCGGCACGACGGGCATCCGCGCCCTCGTGGTCGACGAGCGGGCCTCGGTGGTGGACCTCGCCTACCGGGAGCTGACTCAGTACTTCCCCCGCCCGGGCCGGGTGGAGCACGACGCCACCGAGATCTGGCGGGCCGTGCGCGACACCCTCGGCGAGGTCGCCGGGCGGCTCGCCGACGCCGGTCGGGTCGTGCGCGCCATCGGTGTCACCAACCAGCGTGAGACGGTCGTCGCCTGGGACCGGTCGACCGGCGTCCCACTGCACCGCGCCCTCGTGTGGCAGGACCGGCGCACGGCGGACCGGTGCGCGGCGCTCCACGAAGCCGGCCACCTGCCGCTCGTGCGCGAGCAGACCGGCTTGGTCCTGGACCCGTACTTCTCCGGGTCCAAGATGCAGTGGCTGCTCGAGGAGGGCGACGTACCCGTCGGCCCTGACCTGGCCCTGGCCACGGTCGACACCTGGGTGCTGTGGAACCTGACCGGCGGCATCCACGGCGGCGTGTTCGCCACTGACGTCACCAACGCGTCGCGCACCATGCTCTTCGACATCGTGGTGCGCCGGTGGTCCGAGGAGCTGTGCGACCTGTTCGGGGTGCCCGGCTCGGCCCTGGCCGACGTGCGGGCCAGCTGCGGCCGGTTCGGCAGGGTCGCCTCCGAGGTGTTCGGGGACTCGGCGCCGCTGACCGGGGTGCCGGTGAGCGCCATGGTCGGCGACCAGCACGCCGCCCTGTTCGGGCAGGCCTGCTTCGACCAGGGCATGACCAAGGCGACCTTCGGCACCGGCAGCTTCGTCCTCATGAACGTCGGGAGCACCTGCCCGGCGCCGGTCGACGGCCTGCTCACCACCGTGGCCTGGGACCTCGGCACCGACGGCGACGTCGCCATCGGTGCCGACGGCGGTCCCCGTGACGGGCGGAGCTCGCTCGCCTACGCCGTCGAGGGCTCCGTCTTCGTGGCCGGGGCCGGCGTCCAGTGGCTGCGGGACGGGCTCGGCATCATCGACGACTCGGCGGAGCTCGAGCCCTTGGCCCGCTCGGTGTCGTCGTCCGAGGGCGTCGTCATCGTGCCGGCCTTCACCGGGCTCGGAAGTCCGCACTGGGACCCCGGTGCCCGGGGCACCATCACCGGGTTGAGCCGGGGCATCGGCCGGGCCCACCTGGCCCGGGCCATGATCGAGGCGATGGGCTTCCAGGTCCGGGACGTGCTCGAGGCCATGGCGGGGACGGGCACCACGCCCTCGGTGGTGCGGGTGGACGGCGGGGCGGCGGTCATGGACCTGTTGCTCCAGCACCTCGCCGACCAGGCCGGGCTCGAGGTGCTGCGTCCCCGTACGGTCGAGACCACCGCGCTGGGCGCGGCCACCATGGCCGGCCTGGCCGAGGGGGTGTGGGGGACGCTCGACGACCTGACCGGACTGTGGTCGGCCGAGGCGTCGTTCACCCCCGAGGCGGACGAGGCACTCGTGGCCGCGGCCCATCAGGCGTGGATGCGGTCCGTGGGGCGGTCACGCGGCTGGGTCCGGGGCGCCGTGACCGACTGAGCCGGACCGGCCTGCCGATCGATCGTCAGTCCGTCAGGCCAGCTCGCGCCAGCCATGGTCGGCGAGCTCGGCCATGATGGCGATCCACTGGCGCTCCCGGGACCGGAACACCGGGGCGACCCGGCCCACCACCAGCACCACGCCGGCCCGGACCATCTCGGCGGCGGCCACCCCTGGACTCTGGTCGGTGGCGGACCCCGACTCGTCCGCCCCCACCGGCGCCGACAGCGGGGCGACGGCCCAGAGCGCCATGACCCGCAGCTCGTCGTCCGAGGGCGCGTCGCCGTACGAGGAGGCCACCCGGGTCGTGTCGGCGTCGACGATGGCGGCGAAGTCGGCGACCAGGCTGCGTCGGATGCGGTCGGCCAGCCGGTCGAGCAGGGCGTCGGGGGACGCCTGGACGAACAGCTCGGTGGCGATGTCCAGCAGCTCGGCGTGCCGGTCGGGCAGTGGGCCGTCGACCGCCCGCAGGGTCTCGATCGACACCCCGTCGACCTCGAGGATCTCGTCGCGCAGGAGCCCGAGCAGGTGGTCGCCGGCCAGACCGACCCCCAGCTCGTCGACCACGACGCCGTTGTCGCGCTGGAGGATGTCGATGGAGACGACGTCGCCGCCCACCGAGCCGATGCGGCTCGCCACCGCGCCGAGGGCGCCGGGTCGGTCGGGAAGTTGGACGCGGATCAGGTAGTTCGGCACCGGCTCAGGGTAGAGCGCGAATGTGTCCGCACGGTTTCGAACCGGTTACGAACTCGCCCTCGGGCTCGGTACTCCCGGCCCCGTTGCGTCGGGGCCGGGCTGCTTCTTCCTGCTGGCGTACTCGTCGACATACTCCTGGTCCGACAGTGCGGCGACCGACCGCATGACGGTGTCGGTGAGCGCCCGCAGCTCGTCCTGGTCCGGGGTGCGTGACCCGTCGGGGTCGTGGACCACGGGCGGCCCGAACCGGACGGTGACCGAGTGGAAGGGGCGCATGACCATGCTCCCCGGGGGCTGGATGGTGCGCGTCCCGACCAGCCCGACGGGCACGATCGGCACGTCGCAGCCCAGGCTGAGCCGGGCCACCCCGGTCTTGCCCTTGTGGAGCCGGGTGTCGGGGGCGCGGGTTCCCTCGGGGTAGATGGCGAGGACGCCACCTCCCTGCAGCACCTCGGTGGCGGTGTCGAGTGCCCGCTGCGACGCGTCGCCGCCGCTCCGGTTCATGGGGATCTGGCCGGCCGCCCGGAAGAACCAGGCCGTCTTCCAGCTGTCGAAGTACTCGGCCTTGGCCACGTAGGTGACGCGCCGCTTCACCACCAACGGCAGGAAGAACGAGTCGCAGAACGACTGGTGGTTGGCGGCCAGGATGACCGGCCCGTCGGCCGGGATGTGCTCACGGCCCTCGACCCGCACGCGCCACAGCACGTGGAGGAACGGGCTGATGATCGCCTTCATGATCCAATAGGCCACGGGCAAACGGTAACCCTGCGTGTGCTGTACTGCACTGATGACCGAGACACGCTGGAACGGCGGCCCCTACGACATCCTCGGCCGAACCGTCGGCCTGCCCGTGGAGGTCCGCCGCGCCGCCCAGTGGGGTGTCCAGTACCTGGTGCCGGCGGCTGCCGCCCAACGGATCGTGGACCCGACCGGCCTCGAGGTGGCCGGGCCGCTGCCCGGCCGGGCACTGGTGGCCCTGGCCGTCTGCCGCTACGACGACACCGACCTCGACGCCTACCACGAGGTGGCCGTCAGCTTCGTGGTGCGGCGCCACGACGCGCCCCGGGGAGCGACGGCAGCCCAGCGCCTGCGGGAGTTCGGCACGGGCGACATCGGCGCCTACATCCACCGGCTGCCTGTCGACCAGGAGTTCACCTGCGCGGCCGGCCGGGACGTGTGGGGCTACCCGAAGTGGATCACGACCATCGACATAGACGAGCCGGCTCCCGGCGGCCGGCGCGGCACCGGCACGACGGTCCGCCTCGTCGACGAGGGCGTACACGCCCTGACCCTGACTCTGGCCGCCGGCGGGCCGATCCGGCTGCCGTCGCAGGCCCCGCCCAGCTACTCGTTCCGTGACGGGGTGCTCCGGCGCACGGAATGGACGACGGCGTCAGAGGGGGTGACCGGTCGGTTCGGCGGGGCCACCCTCGTCCTCGGCGACCACCCTATGGCCGACGAGCTCCGCACCCTGGGCCTGCCCCGGCGGGCGCTGTTCACGTCGCATGCGGCGCAGATGCGGGCGACCTTCGGCGCCGCCGAGGTGGTGACGGCCGGGGCCTGACCCCGGACGCGTCTGCCGGGGGCGGCGCTACTGCAGGCGGGTGAGGACCTTGCGCAGGCTGCGCACGCCCTGGCCGATCCGCTGCTCGTTCTCGATGAGTGCGAATCGGACATGGCCGTCGCCGCCGGGACCGAAACCGACCCCCGGCGATGTGGCCACGTCGGCCTCCTTCACCAGGTACTTGGCGAAGTCGAGCGAGCCCATCTCTCGGTACGGCTCGGGGATGGGGGCCCAGACGAACATCGTCCCCTTGGGCGGGGTGACCTCCCACCCGATGCGGTGGAGCCCGTCGCACAGGGCGTCCCGGCGCGACTGGTAGATGTCGTTGATCACCTTCGGGTAGTCCGGCACCTCGTTCATGGCCACGATGGCGGCGATCTGGATGGGCTGGAACGTGCCGTAGTCGAGATAGCTCTTGAGCTTGGTCAGCGCCTGGACGATCTCGGCGTTGCCCACGAGGAAGCCCACCCGCCAGCCGGCCATCGAGAACGACTTGGTCAGCGTGTAGAGCTCGACGCAGCAGTCCTTCGCCCCGGGCACCTGGAGGATGGACGGCGGCGTATAGCCGTCGAAGGCGATGTCGGCATAGGCGAAGTCGTGGACCAGGACGATGTCGCGTTCCTTGGCGAACTCGACGATGCGGGTCATCCACGCCAGGTCGACGCACTCGGTGGTCGGGTTGTGGGGGAAGGAGAGCACCACCACCCGGGGCTTCGGCCATGCCGACTCCCACGCCTCCATGAGGTTCTCGAAGAAGGCGGCTCCGCCCTCGACGGTGTCGACGGTCTCGCCCGACGGCGTATCGAGGCGCACGTGGCGGATGTCGGCCCCGGCGAACAGCGGGGCGTAGATGTGGATCGGGTACGACGGCGACGGCACCAGGGCGGTGTCACCCGGGCCCACCAGGACCCACATCAGGTGGGACAGGCCTTCCTTGGCTCCGATGGTGGTGACCACCTCGGTCTCGGGGTCGAGCTCGACGTCGAACTTCCGCAGGTAGAGGTCGCAGATGGCCTGGCGGATCTTCGGGATGCCCCGGCTGGCCGAGTAGCGGTGGTTCCGCGGGTTGCGGGCGGCCTCGGCCAGCTTCTCCACGGCCACGTCCGGCGACGGCAGGTCGGGGTTGCCGAACCCCATGTCGATCACGTCCCGCCCGTCGTGGCGGGCGGCGGCCTTCAGATCGTTGATCGTGGCGAAGACGTACGGCGGCAGCCCGTTGATGCGGCGGAAATCCATGCCCCACGTTACCGCCGCGCCGATGTGCCGGCCGACAGTGCGAGCGGAGGCCCGTCGCGGCCGATCGGCGCCCGGGCCCTACCGGAGCGTGGACGCGGCCTCGGCCACGACCTCGATCGACTCCGGCCAGGCGCACACCGCCCAGGTGGCACCGGCATCGGCGACCGCGCCGAGCATGGCCGCGGCCTCCTCGACGGTGTCCCCGACGGGCCCGCCCCATGTGACCTCGACCCCCTGGGCGACCAGCCCGACCACCGGCGCGGCATCGACCTGCCACACATTGACGGCGGCCCCAGTGGCCCGGGCCAGGGTCACCATCTCGGGCCTGCTGCCACCCACCCATACCGGCACACCGGCCGCCGCCACCGCCGTGGCCACCGTGGCCAGTCGCTCGCGCCGGATCACGGCCGGCTCGAAGGGGATCCCGTAGGACTCGTTCTCCTCGCGACTGAGCCTGTCGCCCGTCCCGATTCCGGCGACCAGCCGGCCACCGCTGAGCGCATGGACGCCACACAGAACCTCGACCAGGACCTCGTCGGGGAGCAGGCCGATCCGGGCCACCAGTGTGCCGAGCGCGATGGCCGACGTCGACGCCACCAGGGCACCCAGCAGGGGGCCCGACGACAGTGCCGGGCGGCCGGGCTGACCCATGGGCCACAGGTGGTCGAAGCAGAAGACGCCGTCGATGCCGAGCTCCTCGGCCCGCCGGGCGGCGGCCAGTGCGGTGTCGGCCTCGTCGCGGAACTGCGGGAGGGTGACGCCGACCTTCATGCCGTGGTCCGGGGTGGGACCGGCCCACCGGGCGAGGGCCGACGGGCCCCCGGGGTCATGACGTCGACTCGACGCGCGCCTTCAGGTCGCGCAGGGCGATCGACATGATGCGGCTCTGGGCGCGCATCTTGATGAAGCCGGGTAGCGGCACCTTCATCTCGACCTCGAGGTGGTAGTTGACCTCGGTCCCGCCGTCGGCGGTGGGCGTGAACACGTAGCGGCCGTCCAGCTTGTTGGTGATGTCGCCCTCGGTCTGGACCCAGGCCAGGACGCCGGGGGCCCCGGCGTAGTCGTAGGCGAGTGTGTAGCTGGTGCTCCGCCCGAAGGCGGCGGCCCGGAAGGTGACGACGCTCGGCCGGCCCTCGGCGTCGCGCTCGTCGATGGTCACCGACTTGATGTCGGCCGCCCATGACGGGTAGCTGGCGAGGTCGGCGCTGACCTCGAAGCAGCGCGCCGGACTGGCCGACACCACCATCCTCTCGGTGGCTTGTTCCGCCACGATCGGCCCTCCTCCTCGAATCGTCGGTTGCAGCCCGGACGGGGCTCAGCTTCGCGTGTCGCCGAGCGACGCGGCCAGCCTAGGTGCGAGCAGGTCGTAGTCGAAGGATGCCTCGGCCCGGCGCCGTGCCGCCTCCCCCATCGCCCGGGCACGGCCCGGGTCGTCGAGGAGCCCGCCGATGGCCCGGCCTACGTCGCCGGCCTCGGTCGGGCGGCGGACCACCACGCCGGTCACGCCGTCGTCGACGGCCTCGCCGGCGCCGCCCGACCCCCCCGCCACCTGGGGGATCCCCGCCGCCGCCGCCTCCAGGAACACGATCCCGAACCCCTCCTGCTCGAGGCCCAGCCACCGGTTCCGGCACAGCATGGCGAACACGTCGGCCGCCCCCACCAGGCGGGGCAGGTCCTCGTCGGACACCCCGCCGAGGAGCCGGACCGGGGCCCCGGACTCCGCCACCCGGACGGCGAGGCGTTCTGCGTCCCGGCCCCGGCCGGCGATGGCGACGGTCAGGTCCGGGATGCGGGACGACAGCTGGGCGGCGGCGTCGATGAGGACGTCCATCCCCTTTCGGGGCACCAGGCGGCTCACGCTCACCACCAGGGGGCCGGCGGCGGGGAGGCCGAGGTCCACCCGGGCCCGGGCCCGATCGGCGGCGCCCAGCGGGGTGAACCGCTCGAGGTCGACCCCGGGCGGGATCTCGACGACCGGGGGCATCCCGCGGCCCCGCACGGCCCGACGGGCCTCGGCGGCCGGGTAGCCGCCGGCGGAGACGACCAGGGATGCGCTGCGCACGACGTGGGCAAGCAGCGACCGGCTCAGGGGCAGTCGCCCGGGGATGGCGACCTCGGCCCCGTGGAGCAGCACGGCGTACGGGATGCCGAGTCGGGGGCCCACCAGGCCGAGCGGGAATGCGGGGTCGAGGACGACCAGGTCGGCGCCGACCCGATCGGCCGCGGCCCGGATGCGCCGGACCAGCTGGGGCGTGGGCGCCAGCACCCGGGACGGCACCCGCTCGATCCGGATGCCCCGGTTCCCCTGTTCGGCGTCGAAGGCGGCCGCGTCCGGGTGGGACGAGGCCGTCAGGACGGCGAACGTGGCGGGGTCCAGCCGCCGCCACAGCTCCCACAGGTAGACCTGGATGCCGCCGACCTTGGGTGGGAAGTCGTTGGTGACGAGCAGGTGGGTCACGGGGCCGGCTCCGCCAGGTCGGCGAGCCCCAGCCGCTCGCAGGCCCACCGGGCGTGTTCGGCCAGCAGCGAGTCGTCGGATCCGACCCAGTGGGCGAGGGTCGCCGCCGTCGCCCGGTCGCTGCCGTCCCCGACGTTCCCCAGCGCCACCAGGGCGTTGCGGCGCAGGTAGCGGGGGTCGCGTTCGGCCAGGTACCACCGGCCGTTCGTGGCGAGCAGTTCCTCGTCGGTGGCCCCCAGGAGCGTCAGCAGGTCGACGGTGGCGACCGTGGCGTCCTCGGGCTCGGCCGGGGGCCGGCGGCGATCGGCGGCCCGGTTGACCGGGCACACCTCCTGGCACTCGTCGCACCCGTAGATGCGCCCGCCGAGGGCGGCCCGGTGCTCGACCGGGAACGGGCCCGGGGCCTGGACCAGCCAGGCCAGGCACCGCCGTGCGTCCACTACGCCGTCGGCCACCAGTGCCCCGGTCGGGCACGCCGTCACGCACCGCCGGCACGACCCGCACCCCTCGGCGGGGGCCGAGTGCCCCGCCGGCGGGGTGGGTTCGAGGAGGGCGTCGGTCACGACGGATCCGAGCACGAACCACGAGCCGCGCCCGGGCAGGAGGAGGAGCGAGTTGCGTCCGTACCATCCGAGGCCGGCCCGCTGGGCCGCCGCCCGGTCGACCAGGGCGTTCTCGTCCACGACGACGTGCGCCCGCCACCCGTCGGCCTGCAGCCGGTCGGCGACCTCTCCGAGTGCGGCGCGCAGCGAGGCGTAGTGGTCCCGGCGGGCGTAGCGGGCGACGACCCCGACCGGGCGACCGGACGTCCGGCCCGGTCCGTCCCGGTCGTCCGGGTCGTCCGGGTCGCGGCGCCGGTAGTCCCAGGCCCCCACCACCAGGGAACGGGCGCCGTCGACCACCCGGGCCGGGTCGGTCGAACGGTCCGGGTTCCGGTAGGTGAACTGCATCCCACCGTGGAGCCCGGCCCGGCGGCGGTCGTGGAGGGTGGCACGGGTCGCCGTGAACACCTCGGCCCCGCCGATGCCGACGGCGGCGAGCCCGGCGTCGGTGCCGATCCGCACCACGTCGGCCCCCAGTCGGCGCCGTCGGTCGAGCGCGACCGCCGACGGTCGGATCGAGACGGTTGTGGCCACACCCCATCGTCGCGCGGCCGGAGGAGCCCCCCGCACCTCCGGCCCACGGGCCGGTCCGGCCGGTGGGCCCGCGTGTCCCTAGTCGCCGCAGGCCCGGGCCTCGTGGCGGACGCCGGGCACCAGGCCGGCGCGCTCGAGGAGACGGACGGCTCGGGCTTCATCGGCGTCGACGACCAGCGCGTCCCCAGGGGACCGCCCCACGATGAACGTGACCACGCAGTCCTCGCAGACGTCCGTACCCCGGTGGGCGCACCCGGCGCAGTCGATGGTGAAGGCCCCCCCGGTGGACGCCCCGGAGGTCGAGCGCCCGGGTTCCCGGCCCCGGAAGGCTACGACCACGCCTGCCGGGGGCGCCGGAGCACCATGCGCCGGGATCGGGTCGGGGTCGCTGGTCGCTTCGGTGCTGGCGGTCACGGTGCTGCCTCCTGGGGTCGGTGGACCGGTCGGTACGTACCCCCGCATGGTGCCCCGGGGGTGTGACACCGACTTCGGGCCCGGAACCCGTCGAACCCGATCGGACACCGGTTGCTCGGATGGCGACGGCCGCCGGGTACGGGCCCCGGGCCGACGCTCAAGGCATGGCGCCACACGCCGATAGAGAGGGGAAGGGCCCGCAGCCGGTCGGGGTCGCGGCCCCGGGCAGCGGTGCGCACGCACCAGTCTCCGGCCAGCAGCCGGTCGAGTACACCAAGGAGCAGTCGAGATGACCACGACACTGAGTCCCGATCAGGTCGCAGGCACCACACGGGTCCTCATCATCGGGGACGACCCCTCCGTAGCGGAGGCGGTCCGGCGTGTGGTGGTGCAGCAGAACGGGACCGGTGTCGTCATCGCCGACGGGCGCAGCGGGCTGCGCAACTTCTTCGAGGAGCGGCCGGACCTGGTCGTGCTCGACATCGGACTGCCCGGAATGGACGGGTGGGCGGTCCTCGAACGCATCCGGGAGCTCTCCGAGGTTCCGGTGCTCGTCCTCACGGCCCCCGAACTCGAGCAGGGGCGGGGCCTCACCCGCGGTGCCGACGACTCCCTGACCAAGCCGTTCGGGGCCCAGGAGCTCGGGGCCCGGATCCAGGCGCTGCTGCGCCGTGGCCGGTCCGCCTCCACCGCCGTGGTCCAGGAGCCGACCACGTACCGCGACGGCAACCTCGAGGTCGACTGGCCGGCCCGCGAGGTCCGGGTCGACGGCGAAGTGGTGGGTCTCACCAAGCTCGAGTTCCAGCTCCTCCAGACCTTCGTCCGCCACCCGGGCCAGGCGCTCGCCACCCAGCAGCTGCTCGAGCAGGTCTGGAACGACCCGTTCGGGATCGGCCCTGAGCGGGTCAAGTTCACCGTCCTCCGACTGCGCCGCAAGCTCGGCTGGCAGGACGACCGCAAGGACGTGCTCGAGGCCATCCGGGGCTATGGCTACCGCTACACCCCCGTCGGCGGCCGCGACCCGTCCCGCTGAGCCCCACCGTCGGGGCAGGGCTCCCGACTCAGTAGCCGGCGACCGGGTCGACTTGCCCGACCAGGGGCTCGCCGGCCGTCAGGCGCTCCACGTTCGTACGGATCCGCGCCGCCAGCAGCGGGACCACCATCTCGATGGTGTCGGCGGTGTGCGGGGTGACGATGCAATTGTGGCGGCCCCACAGCGGATGGCCGTCGGGCAGGGGCTCGGGGTCGGTGACGTCGAGCGCCGCGCCGCCGATGGCGTCGGCGTCGAGCGCCGCCACCAGCGCCCCGGTGTCCACGTGGCGCCCCCGGGCGACGTTCACCAACCAGGCCGACTCCCCCATTGCCGCGAGCTCGGACGCCCCGAAGATGCCCGTCGTCTCCGGCGTGAGGGCGAGGGCGAGCACTACGACCAGCGCACCGGCCAGCGCATCGTGGAGCTGGTCGACGGGCACCACGCGTGCCGCCCCGGGGACCGGGTCCGCGTTGCGGCGCACGACCGTGGCCCGCACCCGGAACGGCGTCAGCTGCTGGAGCAGCGATGTGGCGATGCCCCCACCGCCGACGATGGCCACGTCCTGGTCGTAGAGGCTGGTCCCGGCCGGGATCCCCCAGGACCGCGCCGCCACCCGGGCAGGCAGGTGGCGCAACCCGGCGAGGGCGAGGGCCAGAGCGTGCTCCGCCACCGGTTCGGCGTACGCCCCCTTGGCGCACGTCCAGGTCCGGTCGGTGTCGAGGAGGCCGGCCTCGGCCACCCGCTCGACACCGGCGAAGGGGAGCTGCACCCAACGGGCCGACGGCGCCTCGCCCAGCCACGCGGCCAGGCCGCGGACGTCGGCCGGGTCCAGCCACACCAGGCTGTCCGGCCCGTCGTCGAGATCGACGACGCTGCCCCCGCCGGCGCGGACGGCGTCGACGGCGAAGTCGGACGGGTAGGGGCCGACGGCGACGCGTGGGGCGGGCATCGCCACACCGTAGCGAGGGCGGCCCCGCCGTGGCACCGTGAGGAGGGCGGCCCCGGCCCGTCCGCCGGGGGCCCGCCCGGGGCCCGGCCCCCGCATTTGCTTAGATGGTGGGGCTGACCGGCGCCTCGTGGGGGGAACCATGCACATCGAGTTCAACGTCCGTGACTTCCTCGACCGCGCCGCGGCGACGTACCCCGGGCGGATCGCCCTCGTCGACGAGCCCGACCAGCCGGCCGAACCGTGGGGGCCCCTGACCTTCGCCGAGCTGTCCACCCGGGCCCGGGCCCAGGCAGCCGGACTCGACCGCCTCGGCATCGGGCCCGGCGAGCGGGTGGCCGTCGTCTCCCACAACTCGGCCCGCCTGCTCACCTCCTTCTTCGGGGTGTCCGGCTGGGGGCGGATCCTGGTCCCGGTCAACTTCCGCCTGGCCCGCGCCGAGGTCGAGTACATCCTCGAGCACTCGGGTGCCTCGGTCGTCCTGGTCGACCCCGAGCTCGAGGACGCCCTGGCCGGCATCGGCCCGGCGCGGCGCTACGTGCTCGGGGCCGGGAGCGACGCCGAGCTCTACGTGCCCGACACCGAGCCCGTCCCGTGGGAATCCGACGAGTCGGCCACGGCCACCATCAACTACACCTCGGGCACCACGGCCCGGCCCAAGGGCGTCCAGCTCACCCACCGCAACTGCTGGGTGAACGCCGCCGTCTTCGGCTGGCACACCGGAGTGTCGGACCGCGACGTCTACCTGCACACCCTGCCGATGTTCCACGCCAACGGCTGGGGCATGCCGTGGACCACGGCCGCCATGGGCGTGACCCAGGTGGCGCTCCGGAAGGTCGACGGCGCAGAGATCCTCCGCCGCGTCGACCGCCACGGGGTGACCCTCCTGTGCGCCGCCCCCGCCGTGGTCAACGCCGTGCTCGACGCCGTGCCGGCCTGGGACGGCGAGCTGCCCGGCCGGGGCACCACCCGCATCGTGGTCGCCGGGGCGCCGCCGCCCAGTCGCACGATCGAGCGGATCGAGTCCGAGCTGGGCTGGGAGTTCCTGCAGATCTACGGCCTCACCGAGACATCCCCGGTGCTCACCGTCAACCGGGTGCGGGCCGAGTGGGACGACCTTCCCTCCGACCAGCGGGCCCGCAAGCTCATGCGGGCAGGTGCCCCCGCCGTCGGGACCGAGCTCATGGTCGACGAGCACGGCGAGGTGCTGGCCCGGTCCAATACGGTCATGGCCGGGTACTGGCGTCAGCCCGAGGAGACGGCCGCGGCGCTCGCCGGCGGCTGGTTCCACACTGGCGACGGCGGGTTGATCGACGAGGAGGGCCACCTGAGCATCCTCGACCGCAAGAAGGACGTCATCATCTCCGGTGGCGAGAACGTCTCGTCGATCGAGGTGGAGGATGCCATCTTCTCGCTGGCGGGCGTGGTCGAGGTGGCCGTCATCGGCGTCCCCCACGACAAGTGGGGCGAGATGGTCCTGGCGCTGGTGGTGCCGGCCGACGGCAGCGGCGTCACGGAGGAGATCGTCATCGCCCACTGCAAGGGCGCACTCGCCGGCTACAAATGCCCGAAACAGGTCGAGATACGGGACCAGCTCCCCCGCACGGCCACCGGCAAGCTCCAGAAGTTCCGGCTGCGTGCTCCCTACTGGGAGGGCCTGGACCGCCAGGTCAACTGACCGGGGACGCCGAGGCGACCGGACGGACCGCCCGCTCGCGGACCGCCGAGCCCGGACCGTCCAGCCACTCCTCGATCCGCAGCGCGGTCCACACGGGGGCCTCGAGCATCGGCGCGTGTCCGATGTCGCGAGCCACCTCGAGATGCCACCCCGGGCGTCCGGCGACCATCAGCCGGGCCGCCGCCAGCGGCACCAGGACGTCCCGCTCGCCGTGCAGGAGGAGCACCGGGAGGTCGATCGATGCAAGCCGGTCCACCGTCGCACGCGGGCGGGTCATCACCCACGACAGGGACCTGGCCGAGGCCAGGTAGGCGGCGTCACCGCCGGCGCGGTCCTTCGACGAGGTGAGCTCGATATGCGCGTCCACCACGTCCGCCGGCACCCGGGCCGGGTCGACGCAGGTCACGCCGAGCACCCGTCGCACCGTCTGTTCGGGAGTGGTCCTCGTGCGCCGGGCCGACAGGTACCACTCACCGACCCCGGGCACCGAGCAGAGCACGAAGTTGGTGACCACGCGGCGGGTGGACCGGGCCGACCCGGCCCGTGGGCAGTGCCGGGTCGACGAGGACCAGACCGGCGACCCGCTCGGGCGAGCCGGCTGCGCACAGCGCGGACACGAGACCGCCGAGCGAGTTCCCCATCAGGACCACCGGTCGGTCCGACAGGTGGGCGAGGGTACCGTCGAGCATGGCCACGTGTCCGGCGACGTCGGGGTTACGGCCGGCGGCCGGGGTGCGGCCGTGGCCGAGCAGGTCGACGGCGACCAGCCGGTACCGGTCGGTCAGGTACGGCGCGACGGCGGACCAGTTGAGGTGGCTGCCGCCGAGCCCGTGGACGCCGACCAGCATCGGCGCATCGTCGGGGCCGCCGTAGTCGGCCACGTGCACAGGGCCGTCGACGTCGATCTCGCGCCCGGTGGGCGCCACGAAGGGCAGGGCGGTCACCCCGTCGAGGCTACCGGCCGGGCCGGCCGATCCGGCCGCGCCGGCGTCGGGTCGGGTCGGATGCTCGTCCGTCAGGCCGGCAGGAAGTCCACCAGGAGCGAGTTGACCAGCTCGGGCGCCTCGAGCTGCATCCAGTGGCCGGGGCCCTCGAGCCGCTCGTACCGCCACGGTCCGGCCACGTAGGCGCCCGAACCGGTCATCTGGTGCTCGGTGAGGGCGAAGTCACCGCTGCTCCACACCCCCATCGTCGGTGCCTGCACGTGCGGCAGGCCGAGCGGCGGCGCCACCCATCCGTCCGGGGTGATGTTGGCCCGGTACCAGTTGAGGGCGGCGGTCAGCGTGCCCGTCGCCTCCCACCGTGCGACGACCGCATCGGCGTCGGGGTGGCCGCACCAGGCCCGGAAGTTGGCCCAGTCGTCGGCGGACAGCCACTGCTCGGCCACGTCGGGGAACTGGAAGAAGAACACGTACCACGACAGGGCCAGCTGCTCGACCCCGACGGCCCGGAAGCTCTCGGCCTGCCCCACCGACAATACCACGGCGTGGTCCACCCGCTCCGGCACGAACGCAGCGAACGCCCAGGTCAGGGCCGCCCCGAAGTCGTGGCCGACGACATGGGCCCGATCGACGCCCAGGTGGTCGAGGACGGCGGTCACGTCGCCGATCGAGTGCAGCATCGAGTAGTCGTCGACGGCCCGGGGCACACCCGAGTCGCCGAACCCGCGCAGGTCGGGCACGATGCACCGGAACCCGGCCTCGGCCAGTGCCGGGACCTGGTGCCGCCAGAGCGCCCCGGAGTCGGGGAAGCCGTGGAGGAGGAGGACGGGCCGCCCCTCCCCCGTCACCTCGACATGGATCCGCACTCCGCCGCTGTCGACGTCCATCCGCTCGCCTCCTTGGACCGGGACCGGGGTCAGCGCTTGTCGCCCGACGGGAAGTGCAGGGCGATCCGGCCGGTGTCGACCGGGCCCCGGGCGTCGGGCCACCGGGTGGTGATCGACTTCAGCCGGGTGTTGAACCGCACGCCCTCCATCCCGTGGATGTGGGCGTCGCCGAAGAGCGACTGCTTCCACCCGCCGAACGAGTAGTACGCCATGGGGACCGGGATGGCGACGTTGATGCCGACCATGCCCACCGACACGTCCCGGCGGAACCGGCGTGCCGCATGGCCGTCCCGCGTGAAGATGGCGGTGCCGTTGCCGAACGGGTTGGCGTTGACGAGGGCGATGGCGTCGTCGAGCGAGTCGACCCGCACGACCGACAGCACCGGGCCGAAGATCTCGTCCTGGTAGACGGCCATGTCCGGGGTGACCCGGTCGACGAGGGTGGGTCCGAAGAAGAAGCCGCCCGTGGCGCCGTCGACCGTGAGTCCGCGGCCGTCGACCACCACCTCGGCGCCGTCGGATGTCGCCGAGTCCACGTAGCCCGCCACCCGGTCGCGGTGGGCACGGGTGATCAGCGGGCCCATGTCCGAGGAGGGGTCGGTGCCAGGGCCGGTCACGAGCGCCCGGGCCCGCTCCGCCACGGCATCGACCAGTGGGTCGGCGTCACCGACGACCACCACGGCGGAGATCGCCATGCAGCGCTCGCCGGCCGAGCCGTACCCGGCGGCGACGAGGGCGTCGGCCGTCGAGGCGAGGTCGGCGTCGGGCAGTACCACGGCGTGGTTCTTGGCGCCGCCGAGGGCCTGGACCCGCTTGCCCGAGGCGTTGCCCCGCTCGAACACGTGCCTGGCGATGGGGGTCGATCCCACGAAGGAGACGGCCGCGACCCCCGGGTGGTCGAGGAGGGCGTCGACCGCTTCGGCGTCACCGTTCACCACGGTGAAGACCCCCTCGGGCAGCCCGGCGTCGCGCCACAGCTCGGCGACGAGGCCGGACGGCGACGGGTCGCGCTCGGAGGGCTTGAGCACGAAGGCGTTCCCGCTGGCGATGGCCACCGGGTACATCCACATCGGGACCATCACCGGGAAGTTGAACGGGGTGATGCCGGCCACGACCCCCAGGGGCTGGCGGATGGACGAGGCGTCGACCCCGGTCGACACGTCCTCACTGAACTCCCCCTTCAGCAGGTGGGGGATGCCGCAGGCGAACTCGACGACCTCGATGCCACGGGCCACCTCGCCCCGGGCGTCATCCAGGACCTTGCCGTGCTCGGCGGTGATCAGCCGGGCCAGGTCGTCACGGTGCTTGTCGGCCAGCTCGCGGAAGGCGAACAGTATCCGGCTCCGGGCGGTGAGCGAGGTGTCCCGCCACGACCGGAACGCCTCGGCGGCCGTCTCTACGGCGTGGTCCACATCCTTGACCGTGGCCAGCACGACCTCGGCGGTCTGCTCGCCCGTCGCCGGGTCGAAGACCGGGGCGGTGCGGGCCGCTGACCCCTCCATGGATGATCCGATCTGGTTCACGGGGTGACGCTCCTCGGGGAGCAGTGCTCCCCCTCGTAGTGACGGGTGGCTCGGCGGGGGAGGACCGCCGCCGGGGAGGATGCCCCGGCGGGGTCGCGTGCAACAATCGTCCCATGACAGACCCCGACCTCGACCGCGGCCCGGACCCGGACCCGGGCCCTGCGGACGACCGGGTGCGGCTCCGGCGCCTGGCCGACCAGGGTTCGTACCGGCGGGAGGACCTGCACGCCGTCCTCGATGCGGGGTTCGTCTGCCACCTGGGCGTCGTGGTGGACGGCTGGCCGATGGTGGTCCCGACAACGTACGGCCGGTCGGGCGACCACCTGGTGGTCCACGGGTCGGCCGCCAGCCGCAGCCTGCGCACGGCCAAGGTCCCAGCGCCCGTGTGCGTGACGGTGACCCTGGTTGACGGCCTCGTCCTCGCCCGGTCGGTCTTCAACCACTCGGTCAACTACCGGTGCGCCATGGTCTACGGCCTGCCCGAGCTGCTCGACGACCCGGCGGACAAGCTCGCCTCCCTCGAGGCGCTGTCGGAGCACGCCGCACCCGGGCAGTGGGCGTACGCCCGGTCGCCCTCGGCCAAGGAGCTGGCCGCCACCACTGTGCTGCGCCTCGCACTCGACCAGGCGTCGGTGAAGGTCAGCGAAGGGCCACCCGACGACGACACCGCCGACCTCGATCTCGAAGTGTGGGCCGGTGTGGTTCCGTTCGAGACCGTCCGGCTCGATCCGGTGTCCGCGCCGGACCTGCGCGCCGGCATCGATGTGCCCGGGCACGTCGCCACGGGGCCGCTCGCCCCCGGCTCGGTTCCGGCGCGCCGACCCGCCTGATCGAGGAGGAGTCATGTCGGTGCGGGGCCAGGTAACCGGACGGCTCAGACGATGAACTTGGACAGCGGCCGGTAGTCCATGCCGTGGGCCTCGGCCACCGGCTCGTACACGACCGTCCCGTCCACCACGTTGACGCCCTCGGCGAGCGCCGCGTCCGCGGCCACGGCGTCCTTCCAGCCGTGGTTGGCGATGTCGAGCACGTAGGGCAGGGTGGCGTTCACCAGTGCGTGGGTCGACGAGTGGGGCACCGCACCCGGCATGTTGGCCACGCAGTAGAAGAGCGAGCCGTTGACCTCGAAGGTCGGGTCCGAGTGGGTGGTGGGCCGGGTCGACTCGAAGCAGCCACCCTGGTCGACCGAGATGTCGACGAGCACGGAGCCGTCCCGCATGGTGGCGACCAGGTCGTCGGTGATCAGCTTGGGGGCCTTCGCCCCGACGACCAGGACGGCGCCGATCACGATGTCGGCGTCGGTGCAGACCTCCTCGATGGCGTGGGTGCTGGACGCCACCGTCTCGAGGCCGCCCCGGAAGTGGTGGTCGACCTGGCGCAGGCGCTCGAGGTTGCGGTCGAGGATGTAGACCTCGGCGTGCATGCCCACCGCCAAGGTGGCGGCGGCCATACCGGCCACGCCGGCGCCGAGGATCACGATCTTGGCGCAGCGCACACCGGGCACGCCGCACACCAGCGTGCCCCGGCCGCCGCCCGGGCGCATGAGGTGGTGGGCGCCCATGAGCGGGGCCATGCGGCCGGCCACCTCGCTCATCGGCGTGAGCAGCGGCAGCGAATTGTCGGGCAGGCGCACAGTCTCGTAGGCGATGGCGGTGTTCCCGGCGGCCAGCAGCGCGTCGGTGCACTCGCCGCGACGCGGCCAGGTGGAGGTAGGTGAACAGGACCTGGTCCTTCTTCATGCCGAGGCGGGGGTACTCCGCCGCGACGGGCTCCTTGACCCCGAGGACCAGGTCCGACGACGCCCAGACGTCGTCCGGTTCGTCCAGGATCCGGGCCCCGGTGGCGACGAAGTCCGCGTCGGGTATCGACGAGCCGACGCCGGCGTCCCGCTCGACATGGACGGTGTGGCCAGCGGCGGTGAGCTCGCGCACACCGGCCGGGGTGATGGCCACCCGGTACTCGTCCGCCTTGACTTCCTTCGGGACTCCGACGATCACTGGTTCGACCTCACTGCTCGAGTGCTGATGGTGGCGCTGGGACGCGGCACGGCCGCCGGGCGGGTCGCCCGGCGGCCGTCCGTGGGACTACTCGTCGATGCTGGTGTAGGCGATCGGCTTGATCTTGAAGAACTCGCTCTTCGACTGCACGGCGGCGATGACGACCAGCGGGACGCCCAAGGCGACCACGACGACGGCAGGGGCCATGTGGGATCCCCAGTTCTGCCGGATCACCTCGAACCCAACCCAGAACATGAATAGCCCGGCGAGCGCCGGCAGCAGGATGCCGGTGAAGAAGAACGACGTCTTCTGGAATGCGGCCTTGCGGAATGCCCAGGCGCAGGCGAGGCCGGTGGCGCCGTAGTAGATGGCCACGAGTACGCCCAGGTCGGTGATCAGGTAGCCCAGGATGTTGGTCACGTTGGTGGCGCTGTCGAAGGTCACGATGCCGTACATCCCGATGAGGGCGAGGAACGCCAGCACCAGGGTTCCGGTGGCCGGCGTCTTGAACTTCGGGTGGATGGTGCCGAACAGCCGAGGGAACACCCCGTCGCGCGACATGGCATAGCTGATTCGGGCCGCGGGCAGCAGGGTCGTCTGCGTGGTGGCGACGGTCGAGGAGATGACGGCGAATATCATCACGTACTTGGCCCAGCCGCCGGCGAACTGCTCCCCGAAGTAGAAGAGGATGTTGCCGCCCTGGTTGGCGATCTGATTCGCCGGGACCAGCATCTCGACGGCCACGAAGTTGAGGACGAAGACGAAGAGCAGCAGGAACATCGAGATGATGGCGGCCTGGCCGGGGATCCGGTTGGATTCCTTCGACTCCTCGCTCAGATTGACCGTGGTGTCCCATCCCCAGAAGAAGAACACGGCGAGGGCGGCGCCGGCCGCCAGAGCCTCGTACCCGTGAATGTTGCCGGGCCAGAACCACCCGGCGTGGAAGCTGGACGAGCCCTTCGGGTGCGAAGCCGCCACCTTGATGATCCCACCGATGGAGAAGACCAGGACGGCGACGTACTCGATGATCACCAGGATCCACTGGAGGTTGGTCGTCCACCGGATTCCGTAGACGCAGATGAACGTCACGAAGGCGAGGAACAGCGACGCGGTGAACGTCGTGTACCAGACGTTGTTGGCTGCGGAGTCCGAGATCCACCCGAGGGAGTTGAACAGCTGCAAGGTGTACTGCCCGGCCAGGAACGGGGCGGCCACGCAGAAGATGACCGACGTGGCCACCTGGATCCAGCCGTTGTACCAGCCGACCGTCGGGTGAACCAGCTTGGCCAACCAGGCGTACGAGGCTCCGGCGTGCGGGTACCGGCGGTTCAGGTGGAAGTAGGCCACGGCGATGAAGAGCACCGGCACGAAGGCCACGATCATGACCGCCGGGCCGGCGTAGGCCACGCCGGCGATGACGAAGATGAAGCCCAGGGTGGAGGCCAGCGAGTAGGCCGGCGCAACCGACGACACGGCCACGGCCGTGGAGTCGAACAGGTTCAGCTCGTCGGCACGCAGGCTCGCCTCGACCTCGCTCTCGGGTACCGGCGCCCCGAACGGTCCGGGTACCTCCTGCGGCCTCCCGCTGTTGTCGACGATGTCCGTACTCATGTGGTCTCCCCTTGCTGTTCGGCCGACTGGCTGACGTGATCCCCTACTGGACACTGCTCCACCAGTCCCCCCGGTGGTCCTTCGGTACTCCTTGTACAGGTCCTGGCGGCCGCCCACGGCCGCGTCGACCTGGTCAACTCCCGATGAAGCTCATCACGTGCTTGATCCGTGTGTAGTCCTCGAACCCGTACGACGACAGGTCCTTGCCGTAGCCCGACTGCTTGAAGCCGCCGTGGGGCATCTCGGCGACGATGGGGATGTGGGTGTTGATCCACACGCACCCGAAGTCGAGCGCCTTGGCCATGCGCATCGCACGGCCGTGGTTCTGGGTCCAGACGCTCGAGGCCAGCCCGTAGCGGACGCCGTTGGCCCAGGCGATCGCCTCGTCCTCGTCGGAAAAGCGCTGCACGGTGATGGCGGGCCCGAACAGCTCCTCCTGGATGACCTCGTCGTCCTGATGGAGACCGGCGACGACCGACGGGGCGAAGCAGTAGCCGCGCTCCCCGACGTGGGTGCCGCCGGTCACCACTTCGGCGTGTCCGGGCAGGCGGTCGAAGAACCCACTGAGGCGATCGAGCTGGGCGGCGCTGTTGAGCGGTCCGAAGTCGGCGTCGGGCACGTCGGTCCCGCCCACCGTCTGGGCCTCGGCCTGCTCGACCAGGGCGGCGACGAAGTCGTCGTAGATCCCGGGGGCGGCCAGCACGCGGGTGGCCGCCGTGCAGTCCTGCCCGGCGTTGAAGTAGCCCGCGACGGCGATGCCCTCGGCCGCCGCCTCGAGGTCGGCGTCGTCGAACACGACCACCGGTGCCTTGCCGCCGAGCTCGAGGTGGACGCGCTTGACGTCGTGCGACGCCGACTCGGCCACCTGCATGCCGGCCCGGACGCTGCCGGTGATCGACACCATGGCCGGCGTCGGATGCTCGACCAGGGCCCTGCCGGTGTCACGGTCGCCACAGACCACGTTGAAGACGCCGTCGGGCAGGAATTCGGACAGGATCTCTGCCATCAGCAGCGTGGAGGCCGGTGTGGTGTCCGACGGCTTGAGCACCATGGCATTGCCCGCGGCGATGGCGGGCGCCCACTTCCACACCGCCATCATCATCGGGTAGTTCCACGGGGTGACGGCGGCGCACACACCGATGGGCTCGCGACGGATCATCGACGTGTGATCGGCCAGGTACTCACCGGCCGACTTGCCCTCGAGGTGACGGGCGGCACCGGCGAAGAACCGGATCTGGTCGACCATCGGGGGGATCTCCTCCGCCAGGGTGACGGCGAGCGGCTTGCCGGTGTTGGCGCTCTCGACGGCGACGAGCTCCTCCGCCCGCGACTCGATGGCGTCGGCGATGCGGAACAGCGCCAGGCTCCGCTCGGACGGAGTGGCGTCGCGCCAGCCGGGGAAGGCGGCTGCGGCGGCGGTCATGGCTGCATCCACGTCGTCGGCTCCGGACACCGGAGCCTCGGCATTGACCTCGCCCGTGCTCGGGTCCACCAGCTCCGACGTGGCCCCCGAGCGGGTCTCGACGTAGGCGCCCCCTACGAAGTTCGACAGGCGCTTGGTGCTCACGGTGATCCTCCCCGGAAGTGGCTCGGTGCCGACGGTCGGGCCGTCGGTGGTGGGCGTGCAGGCAGGACCTGCCGATCGGGTGTCATCGTGTCCCATCGCAGCCCATCTGACAAGTGTTTTCGGAAAATTCTTCGTGGCCATCCACGGAAACCGCTTGTTTTTCCCGTGGAATCCACGTTAACTGTGCGTTAGCTGCTAGAACGAACCAGGTAGGCATATGGCGAACGAGGACCTCCACAGAACCGGGCACACCCCACCTGCCGTCGGCGGAAAGGACCCGATGTGAGTTCCACCGTCCCCGTGCCCTCGGTCGCCGGCCTGCTCGACGACGTCAACAAGGCGATCGTCGAGCAGCTCCAGCAGGACGGGCGCCGCACCTACGGCTCGATCGCCGAGGCCGTCGGGCTGTCCGAGGCCGCCGTGCGCCAGCGCGTCCAGAAGATGCGCGAGGCGGGCATCATGCAGATCGTGGCCGTCACCGACCCGCTGCAGGTCGGATTCCGGAGTCAGGCCATGGTGGGGATCCGGGCCGACGGCGACGCCAGGGAGGTGGCGGACCGCCTGGCCGAGGTCGACGACATCGACTACGTGGTCATGGTCACCGGCACCTTCGACATCCTGGTCGAGCTGGTGTGCGAGGACGAGGACCACATGCTGGACCTGCTGAACGGCGTGATCCGCCAGATCCCGGGCGTACGCAGCACCGAGATGTTCATGTACCTGAAGCTGAAGAAGCAGACCTACACCTGGGGGACGCGATGACCGAGTACTCGAACGACGAACTGCAGGCGAGCGCCCACCGCCACCTGTGGATGCACTTCACCCGCCTGACGGGCGACACACCGGGCAACGAGATCCCGGTCATCACCCACGGCGAGGGTGTCTGGGTCTACGACCAGCACGGCAAGCGCTACCTGGACGGCCTGTCGGGCCTGTTCACCAGCCAGCTCGGTCACGGCCGCATGGAGCTGGTCGAGGCCGGTGCCGAGCAGGCGGCCAAACTCGCCTACTTCCCGGTGTGGAGCTACGCCCACCCGAAGGCGGTGGAGCTCGCCGAGAAGATCGCCAGCCTCACCCCCGGCGACATCAACCGCATCTTCTTCACGACCGGTGGCTCCGAGGCGGTCGAGTCGGCGTGGAAGCTGGCTCGCCAGTACTTCAAGCTCATCGGCCAGCCCGAGCGCTACAAGGTGATCAGCCGCAACATCGCCTACCACGGCGCCACCATGGGCGCACTGTCGATCACCGGCGTGACCGAGATCCGCACGCCGTTCGAGCCGCTGGTTCCGGGAGCCTTCAAGGTCCCGAACACCAACTTCTACCGGGCCCCGTACTTCGAGGACGACGAGGTCGCCTTCGGCCGGTGGGCCGCCGACGCCATCGAGCAGGCCATCCTGGCCGAGGACCCGGCGACGGTCGCCGCCGTGTTCCTGGAACCGGTGCAGAACGCCGGCGGCTGCTTCCCGCCGCCGCCGGGATACTTCCAGCGGGTCCGCGAGATCTGCGACCGCCACGGCGTCCTGCTCGTCTCCGACGAGGTGATCTGCGCCTGGGGCCGCCTCGGGCACTTCTTCGGCGCCGAGCGCTACGACTACGTGCCGGACATGATCACCATGGCCAAGGGCCTCACCAGCGGGTACTCGCCGCTGGGCGCGTTGGCGGTGAGCGACCGTGTCATCGAGCCGTTCCTCGCCGGCTCGAGCTTCCTGCACGGCATCACCTTCGCCGGCCACCCGGTCAGCGCGGCCGTCGCGCTCGCCAACATCGACGTCTTCGAGAAGGAGGGGATCCTCGAGAACGTCCGGGACCACGAGGCGGAGTTCAAGGCGTCGCTCGACACGTTGAAGGACCTGCCCATCGTGGGCGACGTCCGGGGCGCGGGCTACTTCTACGGCATCGAGATGGTCAAGGACAAGGACACCAAGGAGACGTTCGACGACGACGAGGCCGAGCGCCTGCTCCGCGGGTTCCTGTCGGGCGCGCTCTACGACTCCGGCCTGATCTGCCGGGCCGACGACCGGGGTGACCCCGTCATCCAGCTGGCACCGCCGCTCACCTGCGGCCCAGAGGAGTTCGCCTACATCACCGAGCGCCTCCGCGCCGTCCTGACCGAAGCGTGGAAGCAGATCTGACGCCCGCGTCGGGCGAGGGCTACCGACGCCTCTCCCTGTGGTGGGACGGGCTCCCGGGGCCGCTCGGGGTCCGGCCGGCGCTCGACGGTGACACCACGGTGGACGTCGCCATCGTGGGCGGCGGGCTGACCGGGTTGTGGACCGCGTACTACCTGATCGAGGCCGACCCGGGCCTGTCCATCGCCGTGCTCGAGCGGGACGTGGCCGGGTTCGGTGCGTCGGGGCGCAACGGCGGCTGGTGCTCGGCACTGTTCAGCGTGTCGGAAGGAACCCTCGACAAGCGGTGCGGGCCGGGCTCGGGCAGGGCCCAACGGCTCGCCATGCAGGCCACCGTGGGCGAGGTCGGACGGGTGGTCGCTGCCGAGGGCATCGAGTGCGGCTTCCACCAGGGTGGCACCGTGGTGCTCGCCCGCACCCCGGCCCAGCTCGCCCGAACCCATCACGAGATCGCCGAGGCCCGGGCCAGGGGCGTCGACGAGGACGACCTGGCGTTCCTCGCCCCCGCCGAGGCCCGCGACCGTGTCGGTGCCACGGGCGTGCTGGGCGGGACCTACACGCCGCACTGCGCGGCTGTCGACCCGGCCCGCCTGGTCCGGGGCCTGGCCGAGGTCGTCGAGCGCACGGGTGTCCGTCTCTTCGAGCAGACCACGGTGACCTCCATCGCCCCCGGGGTCGTGACCACGACGAGGGGGACGGTCCGCGCCCGCACCGTGGTCCGCGCCACCGAGGGCTACACCCGCACACTGGCCGGTCACGAGCGCGACGTCCTACCCGTCTACTCGCTCATGATCGCCACCGAGCCGCTGCCCGACTCGTTCTGGTCCGGTCACGGGCTGGCCGACCGCGAGACGTTCGCAGACCATCGGCACCTGGTCATCTACGGCCAGCGCACCGAGGACGGCCGCTTCGCCTTCGGCGGGCGCGGGGCGCCGTACCACTTCGGCTCCACGATCAGCCCCGGGTACGACCGCGACGACGAGGTGCACGAGGCGCTCCGGCGAACACTGGTCGAGCTGTTCCCGGCGTTGTCCGGGACGGCGGTCACCCACCGGTGGGGCGGACCGCTCGGCATCACCCGGGACTGGTTCTCGTCGGTGGGCATCGACCCGGCCACCCGGATGGCATGGGCCGGCGGCTACGTCGGCGACGGGTTGTCCACCACCAACCTGGCCGGGCGTACCCTGCGTGACCTCATCATCGGTGACGCCACCGGGCTGACCGCCCTGCCATGGGTGAACCACCGCTCGCGCACGTGGGAGCCCGAGCCGTTCCGCTACCTCGGCATCAACGCCGGCCTCCGCCTGGCCGGTTCCGCCGACCGGGCCGAGGAGCGCGTCGGCCGGGAGACCTGGCACGCCAAGGTCCTGGGCAGGCTCGTCGGTGGCTGACGTCCGTCAGGTCTCCACCGGCTCGCCGTAGGTGCCGTCGGTACGGCCCGGGAAGATCCCCGCCACCTCGCGGACGGCGGACCGGACGGCGTCTTCGCGGCACATCCCCGACACCTCGACGGTGAGGCGGATGCCGGTGCCGTTCCCACGGAACCTGCTCACCCGGTTGGCCGACCGGCACACGGCCTCGAGGAACCGGGTCGTCGGCTCGTCGAGCGGCCGCGGGATGGTCACGTCCACCTCGTAGTGCATGTGCCGGACCTTAGCGAACACCTGTTCGCTTTTCCACCCCGCCCGCCGGTAGCATCGGTCCATGGCGATCCCCGAGGAGACACCGTCCTGGGCCGAGGGCCTCAACGACGCCCAGCGCCGGGCGGTGGACCACCGGGGCGGCCCCCTGCTGATCTCCGCCGGGGCCGGGACGGGCAAGACCCGGACGCTGGTGAGCCGACTGGCCCGGCTACTCGACGAGGGAGTGCCGCCCGAGCGCGTACTGCTCGTGACCTTCAGCCGCCGGGCCGCGGCCGAGTTGACCAACCGCATCGGCCACCTGACCGACCCCCTGGTGGCCGGTCAGGTGGTGGCCGGCACCTTCCACTCGGTGGCCCACCGGATCCTGACCCGGTTCGGCACCGGGCTGGGCCTGGCGGAGCAGTTCAGCGTCCTCGGGCCCGGTGACTCCCGGGACCTGTTCGCGCTGGTCCGTGCTCCCGTGGCCGCCGACTCCTCGCGCCGGTTCCCCCGCACCGAGACGGTCGAGGCCGCCTACGGCCGGACCGTCAGCAGCCAGACCCCACTCGAGGAGACCGTCGCCCGCTTCTTCCCGTGGTGCCTCGACGACGTCGAGGGACTGCGAACGATCTTCTCCGGCTACACCGAGCGCAAGCGGGCCCACCACCTCCTCGACCTCGAGGACCTCCTCCTCTACTGGCGCGCCGCAGTCCGCGACCCGACGGTGGGCCCGGTGCTGGCCGAGCAGTTCGACCAGGTCCTGGTCGACGAGTACCAGGACACCAACCTGGTCCAGGCCGACATCCTCCGCTCCTTGGGTGAGCACGGGATCGGAGTCACCGTGGTGGGCGACGACGCCCAGGCCATCTACTCGTTCCGGTCGGCCACGGTTCGCAACATCCTCGACTTCCCGAACCAGTTCCCCGGCACCACCGCGATCGCGCTGGAGCAGAACTACCGGTCGACCGGGCCGATCCTCGACCTGGCCAACGCCGTGATCGCCGAGTCCGGCGAGGGGTTCCGCAAGCAGCTCTGGACCGACGAACCGGGCGGCCCGCGCCCGTCCCTCGCCACCTGCCCGGACCAGCAGGCCCAGGCCACCGCGGTCGCCCAGACCGTTCTCGACCACTACGAGGCCGGTGTCCCCCTGCGGGACCAGGCGGTCCTCTTCCGCACCGGGCACCACAGCGATCTACTCGAGGTCGAGCTGCGTCGGCGCCGCATCCCGTTCGTCAAGTACGGCGGGCTCCGGTTCCTCGAGGCGGCCCACGTGCGCGACCTTCTCGCCATGCTCCGCATCGTCCAGAACCCGTGGGACGAGCTGGCCTGGATGCGCATCCTCCGCCTGGCGCGCGGCGCCGGCCCTGCATCGGTCGACCGGATCCTGGTCACCCTGGGCGTGCGCGATGCCGACCGCGGCGGCCCCGACCCGCTGGCCGCATTCTGCGTCGACCCCGGACACTGCGGCGGTGCGCCCGGCGCCGCCGCCGACCTCACCCTCCTGGCGGAAGCGCTGGGCTCGTGCCGCAGCGGGTCGCTGCCTGCCGGGGCCCAGGTCGAGACCCTGGCCACCGCACTCGATCCGATGGTCCGGCACCGGTACGACCATCCCGAGGCCCGGTTGGCGGACTTCGAGGCCCTCGCCCGCATCGCCGCCGGTGCAACCAGCGCCGGCCAGTTCGTCGCCGACCTCACCCTCGACCCTCCGGGCTCCACCGGGGAGCTGGCCGGGACGCCGTCGCTCGACGACGACTGGATGACCCTGTCCACGGTGCACTCGGCCAAGGGCGGCGAGTGGGGCGTCGTCCACCTGATCCACGCCGCCGACGGCGCCTTCCCGTCGGACATGGCCACGGGAGACGCCGACAGCGTCGACGAGGAGCGGCGGCTCTTCTACGTGGCGCTCACCCGGGCCAAGCGCCACCTCCACATCTACGCTCCGCTCCGCTACCACCACGGCGACCCGTCGGGCCGAACCGACAAGCACAGCTACGCGCTGCGCAGCCGGTTCCTTCCTCCCGACGTGGATCCGTTGCTCGACCTCCAGGTGGTCCGAGGCATCGAGGACGTCGCCCTCCCGTCGGTCCAGGCACCGCTGACCGGCGTCGTCGACACCGAGCTCGGCAGCCTCTGGTAGCCGTCGGGCGTGCGGCTGCCCGGCACCGCCAGGCCGATCACCGGGTCCGGCGTGGACCGGGCTCCACGCGGGGGCGGTCAGGCCTTGCCAGGACGGGAGATCGTCGGGTTGATCGACCCCTGTGCGGCCAGCGATCCCGACGTGCCGCCGCCCGGCCCGCGCAGTAGCCAGGCCAGGCCCACGGCCAGGACCGCTCCGATGACCGGGCCGGCCACGTAGACCCACCAGCTGGTGAGGTCGGCCGAAACGAACTCGGGCCCGAGTGTGCGGACCGGATTCATCGACGCGCCGGAGATCGGACTCGCCCACAGGCCGGCCAGGGCGATGTAGCTGCCCACGCCGATCGCCCCGAACAGGCCCACCTGCTGGGCGCCCGACGCCGTACCGAGGATGACGCTCACCAGACCGAGGGTGAGGACGGTCTCCATCAAGAGCGCGTCGACCGGCCGGAAGCCGGTGCCCGGGTAGTTGGCGCCGTACGAGGCGGACACGTGGACGACCCGCTGCAGGAACCACGCAGCCAGGACCGCCCCGGCGATCTGCACCACCACATAGGCCGGCAACCGGCGCCCCGGGAAGTCCCGTCGCAGCCAGAAGGCCAGGCTCACCGCCGGGTTCAGGTGGGCGCCCGACACCTTGCCCATGAAGAGGATGACGGACATCACCATCAGCCCGGGCGCCACCACGGCGGCGGCCCGACCCACCGAACCCGGCACGGCGTGGTCGATCATCGGCCCGCCGGCAGCCACCAGCACGAGGAAGAACGTGCCGACCAGCTCGGCGATCAGGCGGCGCCACTCCTGGGACGGGTCGTCGAAGTTCCGGACCATCAGGGTGATGCGCTGCTCGGCCGTCGCCAGCAGCGGCGTCGTGTCCGAGTGCCCCGGGGCCTCGGGGTCGCTGAAGTCCGGCCCGTGGACGGGTCCGTCGCTCATGTCCGCATCGCGCATGACGCTACCAACGGGCGGGCGGGGGCGACGGGACGGCGCGGGGGATCCCCCCGTCCCGTCGGCCGGGACGGCGGTGCGGCGGCTTCTCAGCCGGCGCCGAAGAAGGCGCTCCCGTAGGCGTACACGCCACCGTCAGCCGAGACGAGCCAGTAACCGCCCGAACCGGACGGATCGGCGGTCACCGACGTGACCGGGGCGGCCGGGTCGAGAGCGGTCGACGGACCGCGGAAGACGGCGTCGCCATATGCGTAGACCGAGCCGGAGCGGGTGGCCTCCCAGACGCCCCGACCGTCGGTGGTGGCGGCGATCCCCACCACGGGGCCGACCGGCAGGGCACCCGCCTGAGGGCCGTCCGGCGGTGCATTGAATCCGGTGACGGTACCGTCGGCGGCCACCAGCCAGTAGCCGCCGGTCGCGCTGTCGAGGGCCATGCCCACCGTGGGCGCCGCCTGGGTCGTGCCGCCCAGCGATCCCGCGAACACGGCATCGCCGTAGGCGAACACACCGCCGTCGGCGGCGACCTCGAAGTAGCCGTTGCCGTCCGCCGTGGGGACGAGGTCCACGATCGGCGAATTGAGGTCCAGGCTCGATGCGGCGCCCTCGAACGACGCGGTGCCGTAGGCGAACACACCGCCATCGGCAGCGACCTCCCAGTAACCGTCGCCGCGGGGATCGGCGACGATCTTGGTGATCGGAGCAGCGAGTGCGATCGACGTCGGCGAGCCGAGGTCGGTGGCCGACCCGTGCGGCGACACAGCCCCGGTGGCGGTGGCCAGCCAGTAGCCGGTCCCGTCGGCGGTCGACGCCAGGGAGATGACCGGGCCCACGAGATGGCCGACGGGGGTGTAGGTGTCGAAGGGTATGGCGGCGACCTCGTTCGAGGTGGCCGACATGGTGGTGCCGGTGCGACTCCGTACCGTGAAGTAGTAGGTGCGGCCGGACGTCAGCCCCGTGGCCAGGTACGAGTTGCCGGTTACGGGGGTGGCGCCGTTGAGCGGGATCGGGGACTCCATCCCTGGGGCGGTGCCCACGAAGACGTCGTAGCCGGTGGCGGTCGAGCCGGTCGGGGCCTTCCATGTCACGAGTGCAGAGGCGACGAACGAGGCCGCCCCGGTGGCGAGCGGCGGCGGGGGGGGTGTGACCGGGGCCACCAGGGTCGGTACAGGATCGATCGGGACGAGCGGCGTCGGGGACGGGGACGGGGACGGCAGCACCATGGGCGCGGCCGCCGGGGCGGGATGCGTCACCACGGGTGCCGGAGACGGCGCGGCAACCACAGGGGCCGCGGCCGGCGCGCTGGTCGACGTCACCTTCCCCGTCCCCGGGCCGGTGGCGGCGGGGGTGCTGTGCTTCTTGCCGGGGTGCTTGCCCGCCCTGCCCTTGGCGACCGAGCTCGGCGGGGTGTAGTACGGCGACGAGGTCGTGGATGTCGTGGAGCCCGAGGCGATGACCGATGACGGGTCGGCGGCGGTCGATGTCGGGGGCACCGTGTACTGGGACGATCCTGCGTCCCGTGAGGTCGGGGCGGGCCGCTTGGCTGCGGCGTTGGCGTTGCCGGCCGACGGGATCGCGGCCGGGACGCCGACGGCGATCACCGCGACGGAGGCGACGGTGCCGGCCAGCATCGCCTTGGAGCGACCATCGGGCAGGGCCGCCTCGCCCATGAGCCATTGGGTCCACTGCTTCATGGACTGCAACCAGCTGTTCATCACGGTGCCCCTTCGATGACGGACGCTCGTGCCATCGGGCGACGGCGGTGTCCTGTCCGACGGTTCGCACCGGACAGCCGGGGACTCCCCCGTCGTCCTGTCCTACCCGTCGACTGTCGAAGCCCCAACTATACCCGTGCACGCACGATTTGACGAGGTCGCGGGAGCTAGCGGGGCGCTGACCAGGGGCAATGCGGATCCCATTGCCGAAGGTGCCTCCGCTCTACGCTCGGGTGCCGGTGCAGGGGGCACCGAGCGGTTGCGAGGGGAGGCAAGCACATGGCCATCACGGTGATCCAGTGGGCGACCGGAGGTGTCGGGCGGGCGGCAGTTGCCGGCATCGTGGCCCACCCCGAGCTCGAACTGGTCGGGTGCTGGGTGCACAGCCCGGACAAGGTCGGCGCCGACGTCGGCGAACTGTGCGGTCTCGGAACGCTCGGGGTCGCCGCCACCGACGACATCGACGCGCTGCTCGCCTTGGGGGCCGACTGCGTCGTCTATTCGCCCATCATGGCCGATCCCGCACTGGTGGCCCGGATCCTGGCGTCGGGTGCCAACGTGGTGACCCCGCTCAACTGGTTCTTCGCCGGCGGACGCGACGAGTCGGCTATCGAGGCGGCCTGCGCGGCCGGGGGCTCCTCGGTCCACGGGACCGGGATCCACCCGGGCGGGATCACCGAGCGGTTCCCGCTGATGGTGTCCGCGCTCGCCCAGTCGATCACGCACGTGCGGGCCGAGGAGTTCTCCGACATCCGGACCTACGACGTGCCCGATGTCGTCGGGAACATCATGCTGTTCGGACGGACGCCCGAGGAGGCGCGGTCCTCGATGATGCCGGCCATCCTGGGCGACGGGTTCCAACAGTCGATCGCCATGGTCGGCCACGCCCTCGGGTTCGCTCTCGACCCCGACGTGTCGATCTCCCACGAGGTGGCGGTGGCCACGGCGCCCATCGACTCGCCCATCGGCCCCATCACCCCCGGCCGCATCGCCGCCCAGAAGTTCCGCTGGGTGGCGACGGTCGGCGGCGCGCCGGTGATCACCGTCGCCACCAACTGGTTCATGGGCCAGGAGCACCTCGAACCGGCGTGGACCTTCGGGCCCGAGGGCGAGCGGTTCGAGGTCGAGGTGACCGGGGACCCGTCGGCCAAGGTCACGTTCCACGGCTGGCACCCCGAGTCGATCGCCGCCGGCCTGGCCCGCAACCCGGGAGTCGTGGCGACGGCCACCCATTGCGTGAGTGCCATCCCTTCGGTCGTGGCGGCCGAGCCGGGCATCCGGACCTACCTCGACCTGCCGGCCTACTCGGGACGGGCCGCCGCGCACCTGCGCTGACGGGCACGGCCACGACGTCGGCACCGGTCACCTCGACATCCCACGCGTTGAGTAGGGTCCACGGCCATGGAGATAGGAATCGCACTCCCGACCATGGCGACCGGCTTCACCCGCGCGACCTTCGTGGAGTGGTGCGCGGGGATCGACGACGGTCCGTACTCGAGCATCTCCTCCGGCGAGCGGATCACGTTCCACAACCCCGAGCTGCTGGTGACCACCACGGCGGCGGCGGCGCTGACCGAGCGTGTGCAGGTCGTCACCAACATCACCGTGCTCCCCCTCCACCGGCCGGCGTTGCTGGCCAAGCAGCTGGCGACCCTCGACGTGCTGGCCGCGGGCCGGCTGGTGGTCGGCGTCGGCGTGGGCGGCCGCGAACAGGACTACCGCTCGCTGGGCGTGCCCTTCGAAGGTCGACACGGCACCCTCGACGCCGGGGTGGCCGAACTCAAGCGCCTGTGGGCCGGTGGACCCGCCTATGACGGCGGTCAGCCCGTCGGCCCGCCACCGCACACACCGGGCGGCCCGCCGCTGTGGGCGGCGGCCATGGGCCCGAAGTCGATGGCCCGGGCGGCCAGGTGGGCCGACGGGATCACCGGCTTCTCCATCGGGGCCGACCCGGACGAGATCGCCCGGGGCAATCAGCTGGCCCTCGCCGCCTGGGAGGCGGAGGGTCGCACCGAGCGTCCCAGGCTCGTCAGCGGTTCGTTCTATCTGCTGGGAGGGCCCGACGCCGACGCCGAGCTCAAGCGCTTCGCCCGCGCCTACCTCGCCGTCTTCGGCGACCGTGCCGCTGACGCGCTGTCCCAGTTGGTGGGACTCAGCTCCCCTGCCCGGCTACTCGACACCCTGGCCGCGGCCGAGGCGGCCGGATGCGACGAGTTCATCCTGGTGCCTGGCACGGTCGATCCCGACTGCCTCGAGCGCACCACCGCCGCCGTCGCCGGCTGACGCCGGTCCCGGCCCACCGGTCCGGCCCCCTAGATCGAGAAGTCCTCGCCCTTCCACACGCCCGACTCCGACGGTCGGATCTCGGGGGTGCGGACCCGGCCGTGGGCCTCGTGCTCGAGCGCGTCCACCTGGCGCTGGAGGGCCCCGAGCGTCACGCCCACAAGGTCCGGCAGCAAGGCATCCTCGACATCGAGAGGTGCCGTGGAGCTCCGGGGTCGGCTTCGGGCGATGACCTGGCCGGGCACACCGACGACCACCGAGTCCGGCGGCACGTCGCGGACGACCACGGCGTTGGCGCCGATCCGGCTGCCGCTGCCCACGGTCACCGGGCCGAGCACCTTGGCGCCGGCGCCGATGGTGACCCGGTCCCCCACCGTCGGGTGGCGCTTGCCTGTCTCGAGGGCGGTGCCGCCGAGGGTCACCCCCTGGTAGATGGTGACGTCGGTGCCGATCTCGGCCGTCTCGCCGATCACGACTCCGACGGCATGGTCGATGAACAGGCCCGGGCCGACGACTGCCGCCGGGTGGATGTCGACTCCCGTCCAGGCGCGGACCAGACCGGCCAGGACCCGCGCCGCGAGCGGGTGGCCGGTGAGCCACAGCCGGTTGGCGATCCGGTGACCCCACAGCGCGTGGAGTCCCGGATAGCAGAGCGCGACCTCGACAGCGGTACGGGCCGCCGGGTCCCGCTCGCGGACGGTGGCGACGTCGCGCCGGAGGGCCCCGAGCACGGTCAGTCGCCGAGGCCCTCGAACAGGGCCGTGCTCAAGTAGCGCTCGCCGAAGGACGGGATGATGACCACGACGAGCTTGTCGGCGTTCTCGGGCCGTCGGGCGACCTGGACGGCGGCCCAGGTGGCGGCCCCCGACGAGATCCCGACCAGGAGTCCCTCCTCGTGGGCCATGCGGTGGGCGGTGTCGAAGGCGTCCTGGTTCTCGACGGTCACGACCTCGTCGTAGACCCCGGTGTCGAGGTTCGCCGGTACGAACCCGGCGCCGATCCCCTGGATCGGGTGGGGCCCCTTCGCCCCGCCGGACAGCACGGGGGACGCAGCTGGCTCGACGGCAACGACCTGCACCCCGGGCTTCCGCTCCTTCAACGTCCGCCCGACCCCGGTGATGGTGCCTCCTGTACCCACTCCGGCCACCAGGATGTCGACCTGGCCGTCGGTGTCGGCCCAGATCTCCTCGGCCGTCGTCCGCGCGTGGATCTCGGGGTTGGCCGGGTTCTCGAACTGCTGGGGCACGAAGTAGTCGCCGTCACCCTTGGCGATCTCCTCGGCCTTGGCGATCGCTCCGCCCATGCCGTCGGGCCCGGGGGTGAGGACGAGCTCGGCGCCGTAGCCGCGCAACAGCATGCGGCGCTCCCGGCTCATGGTCTCGGGCATGGTGAAGATGCACCGGTACCCCCGGGCGGCGCACACCATGGCGAGGGCGATACCGGTGTTGCCACTGGTCGGTTCCACCACGATGGTGCCCGGCCTGAGCAGTCCGGCCGCCTCGGCGGCATCGATCATCGAGACGGCGATCCGGTCCTTGACGCTGCCCGCCGGATTGAAGAACTCGAGCTTCGCGACGATCGACGCCCCGGCCCCGTCACCGACGTGGCGCAGGCGCACCAACGGCGTGCCGCCGATCAGCTGGGTGATGTCGTCCGCGATCCGCATGGTGGGCCTCCTGGTTCGTGCGCCGGGCACCTTCCCGGTCGGTGAGGAAAATCCTGACTCAACTTATCGGGTTTGCCCACACCTTCGGGCCCGTACGTGCTCCCCGGACCCCAGCCTGGTCGGGACGGGACTTCCGGCCCTGGTGAGGGGTGTGGGCCGACGCCCAGAATCTGTGGGGTCAGCGGTGCACGTGCGAGTGGGAGGTGCCAGGGTCAGTGTCGGTCCGTCCTGCGCACGACGCCGCCGTCCGGGTGACGGTCTCCTCACACGAACTGCTCTACGACCTCCGGTGGTACGACGACTCGGAGTCGATCGTTCCGCTGTGGTGGCTGGGAGCCTGGGAGCGCGGCACCGACGAGCTGCTCCACACGGGGATCATCCAGGGACCCCGCTCACTCTCGCCGCGTGCACTGTTCGACTGGCTGACCGAAGCCGCACCGTCCTCACTCGCCGCACACCTTGTCGGTGCCGTGGCGGAGGCCGTCGCGGACACCCGGCAGCCGGCGTCCTGATGCAGGTCGGCCGAGGTCAGTGGCGGATGCGGGCCTGGGCGCGACGCATCTGACCACGCAGGATCAGGGCGCGGAGCTGGCGCCAGTCGACCTGCAGGTAGCGCTGGAGCGCGTCCTCGTGCCTGCGGTCCGGCTGCTTCGTGTCGGCGGTCCAGGCCAGGAGCTCGGCCGACGGCACCCCGATGGCACGGGCGACCACGTCGGTCGTCTGCACGCGCTGGCGCATCACGTCGTTGAGCTTGTCGCCGAGGGTGGGTGGGCGGGTCACGAGGGGGACGCGACCGAGCCCGCGCTCGTCCCGTCGGTGGGCATCGGGGATCGCTCGGGATGCGCCCATCGGGCGGGGGTCGGTCACGGCCACCCCATCAGCTCACCACAGAACGGTTGCCGAACGGTCATCACCAGGTGAACCCTGGGTTACACGGGATCCTGCAGGCGTAACCCGGATCACCCCCCGTGGCCCTCGACCCACTGACGGTGCCCGTGGACCGGAACGGGGCACCGAGGCGGAAGAATGGTGGCTCGAACGGGACCTTCCCGTTCCCGGCACCGGTGGGCGTCGTCCATGCCGGGACGTCCAAGGCGCGGGGACCCGGCGCTGCGTCGGACCAGGCGTAGCGCCACCTCGACCGGGCGATACCGTCCTCGACGGGCCGGGCGCCGAATACTGCACAAGCGCTCCGACCTGCTGCCACAGGACGTGCTTCGTTGCCTCCGCTCCATGCACGACGTCGAGAGCCACACCGTCGGCTATTCCCGGGACGTCCTCGTCACCCGGGCGCACCGCGATCCCGGCGCCACCTCGTTCCTCACGATGTGGAACTACGAGGAGTACTGGCTCGGGGGGCCACCGGCCATGCGCTGGCCGCCCACGACGAGACCCTCGGATCGATTCGGATCGGCGCACCCCGCCATGACCTTCCGGCGAGCGACCGCTGGCGCCCGGTCGGGCTCCGACTGGCGTCCGCCCTGACCCCGCACCTGACCGCCGCGCACACGACCTGGGGAGCAGTGAACGAGTGGACCACGCAGGCCGCCTACGCCGCGCCTGGCCGAGCTCGCCGATCACCCGACGCTGTCGGTGCTCCTCCCTCGCATCATGAGACAGGAGGGACGCCACATCGAATTCCTTGCCACCCAGGCCTTGGGACGACTGGCCGGGAGCCGGGCAGCACGAAGGACCACCCGCCGCGCCCTGCACCGATTCCGGGCGTCGGTCGGCTCGAGGATCGCGCCCTGCAAGGGGGTCGACTTCCTCCGGACCCGCCTGTTCGGCGATGCCGACGACCTGTCGGTGGCCGAGCGCATCGACCGACGTGTGCGTCGACTCGTCGGGCTCGACGGCTTCCACATCCTGTCCGCCGCCGTCGCCGCCTGACCCCCGAAGGTGCAGGCCGGCGGCCAGGTCGGGCACGGCGACGCGGAACGTGGTGCACCTCCGTCGGCGGAGCCGGTGATTCCGACACGATCCGACGCCGCTACTGTCGATGTAGGGACGAGCGTGAGGGAGGCCGACCATGGACAGTGCCCATGACGTGCAGAACGAGCTCCGTGCACCGGCGATCCGGTTGCGTCGGGCCATACCCGACGTCCTCGCCGGCTATGCCTCGCTGCACCAGGCGGCACTGGCGGAGGGGGCGTTGAGCGCCTCGACCAAGGAGCTGATCGCACTGGCGATCGCCGTCACACGCGAGTGCGATGGTTGCGTCGCCGCTCACGCCCGTGGCGCCGCCAAGCACGGCGCCACCGAGGCCGAGGTCGCCGAGGCGATGGGTGTCGCCATCCTCATGAACGGTGGGCCAGCGACGGTGTGGGGTCCACGTGCGCTCAGCGCATTCCTCGAGTACGCGGAGCCGGCGGAGCCGTCCGGGTCGGACTAGGCGGCGGGCGGCGGCGCCGACCGGTGCCCTCGGGTCCTCGGCGCAGGTCGATGTGAGGTGGCGGCGGTCCGCCCCACCGGCACGTACCTGGCTGGCGGCAACGGGCGCGGAGGGAGACGCGTACGGCGGCCGTCGAAAGTCCCTCCCGTCAGTGGGGAGAGAGGGAGAACGGCGCGCGGCGGCCCCAAAGCGGTGGCGCGGAGCGCCACCGGAAACGGCGGAGGGCCGGGGCAGACGGAAGGGACCTTGCGCACCCGGCCCTCACGGCACGCGGTGCCCGGGCGCCGGGACCAAAGCATCGCCCATGCCTCACGCCGCCCTCGCCCTCGCCCTCCACATCGCGGAGCGAAGTTGTCTAGTACCCCCGAACGGCAAGTCCGGGGCAGTCCTGTCGCCCACCTTGTTGAAGCACTGTCGACGGGGGACACCTCGAATCGGTCCCGATGAAGAGTTCGACCGATGAATGAATTTGCGGAACCCGCAACGTCCAAGTGGAGGAAACGCTGAGGTCCGCTCACTAGTGGAGGCGTAGAGCGACAGGGAGGGCTGCACCATGTCCGAGGAGAGCAAGCCGATCGAAGTAACACGCAGAAT
Organism: uncultured Actinomycetota bacterium; assembly: GCA_963835445.1. GTDB lineage: Bacteria > Actinomycetota > Acidimicrobiia > Acidimicrobiales > RAAP-2 > Bog-756. The sequence continues at coordinate 118,898 of CAWIFO010000007.1, read as the reverse complement.
CGAAGCACCGGCAACCGTCATCTTTGAAATCCTGGCGAATCCGCAACGTCACGTGGATTTCGACGGGTCCGGCATGCTCCGGGGGGCCGTCCTCGACCGTCCCATCTCCGACGCAGGCGACACCTTCACCATGAAGATGCATCGACTGGGAGACGACTACCTCATGATCAACTATGTGGTGGAGTTCGAGCCCGATCGGCGCATCTTCTGGGAACCGGCTCCCGGAGACCCTTCTAGGGCTGAGGGTGATGATCCATCCAAAGTCGGCGTCCCCGCGGGCTACCGCTGGGGCTTCATCCTCACGCCGGACGGTGACGACGCCACCGTCGTTACCGAGGTCTTTGACCGCGGCCCCTTGCCGGAGGACCTCCTACATGATGGCGGGAAGTGGATCAATGGGACCAATCCGGTGCTCGAGTCCATGACGGCCAGCCTGGAGAGGCTCGAGAAGATCATCACTGAGTAGCACCACCTCCCAGAGCCACATGATGAATCGACCGTTAGGAAGCTCTGGCAGGCGGATTCTCTGCCCCAGTACGCCAGCTCCGGGCACGTTACCTACGGACGTGCGCTTGCTGCCGGCTATCCGACCTCGACCAGGCACAGTTGGGGCACTTCAATGGGAGCGGATTCCTTCAGTTCAGCTCGGACAGTGCGAACTATCGAGGTCCTCTGTCGCAGCCCTCAGGCGCTGGAGCGTTGCTTCCATGTTCGACACGAGGTCCGCTCTGCGATCCTTGACGCCCATGAGGAATCGGTCGGCAAAGCGGTAGTACCAGGGCATGTCGCGGAGCATCTCGAATGATTCCGTGACAGTGGTGCCGCCGACAGCAGGGTCGAATCTATAGGTCCACTTGGTCATGTCCCGACCCCGGTGGCCAGTGACAAAGGCGAACTCCCGACCAGTCTCAGCCACAACGACTCGTGGCGTTGTGGACCAGCGGACGATCCCACGACGGTTGCTTCCCTTGAATCGGGCACCGACGGCTGGCCCGACTGCCCCGTCGATCCATTCGCAACGCTGACACTCCGGGCTCCACTCGCCCATGCGGCGAACGTCCGACACGGCGTCATAGAGCCGAGAAGTCGATGCGCGCACTTCGGTGCTGGCCAGTCCCCGCGTTCCGACCTTCACGACGCCTGACCGAGAACGTCGAGCATCGCGTGTGTATCGATGTAGAACTCGGCAGCGGTGACCCTTCCGTCGTGCAGGGTCCAGACATGCACCTCCGGAACATCGAACTCAGCGCCAGTGGCCAAGACCGTTCCTCGGCTTCGGCCGGACTGGATGACCCGGTTTCCAGCCTCGAACATGGCGTCGGCGGTCACGACCGAGTCGATCGTTCCGCCGAGCGCAAGTCCGAACGTCGCGACGCCATCGTGTCCTTCATAGCGGCCTCCCCACGGCAGGGCATCGTCCTGGGTCACCACGCAGTCGGGGTCGCACAGTTCCAGGATGCGATCCAGGCCCTCCGCCTCGAACGCTCGATAGAGCTCCTGGACAACTTCGATGTTGGACATCGGCCCTCCTTCATACTTCGGTAGCCGAAGTTTCGGCAACCGAAGTATCCTTCCTGTTCGTGACCACGTCAAGAGGCCTCCCGAGTGACCGGCTCGCCATAGGTCAGATCCTCGGCCGGCTCCTCTTTCAGTTCCGGTCCGGACTGTTCGACAGCGCAGGGGCGGATGGCCGATTCCACGACCTCCGGTTCCCGCACCTTCAGGTGTGGGGGAACATCGGGACTGAAGGCATCCGATTGACCGACCTGGCCACAAAGGCCCAACTGAGTCTGGCGGCCTGCTCTGAACTCGTCGACGAACTCCAGGGTCTCGGCTACCTCGAACGTCAGCCCGATCCGTCCGATGGCCGGGCAAAGCTAATCTTCCCGACGGCCAAGGGCCGAGCGGTCCTCGACGCCGCCGGGGAAGCCGTGGCCGAACTCGAACAACGATGGCGCGAGCAACTAGCACCAGGGGCCTTCGATCAAGCGTGCCACACCTTCAACGACCTCATCGGAGCCCTTGCTAACGAAGGCAAGCCGTCCAGGAGCTGAACAACAAGTCGGCAGTGGGCGGATGGTTCATGAGTGTCGATGTCGAGCTGTGTCCGGGTGTCCCCTATAACGCTGCCGGGTCGGGGCGGTACTTCGACAGCAGGAGGGAAGGCTAGGAGGCTTCTGAGGGAACGCGTTCCCCACTGGACTCGCTTGCATCCACCCTGCACGTGTCGGATCATGAGGATGACCCACGTAGGGCGCCTCATCTCGGAAAGCGGCCCCGCTGAAGATCCCTCGTTGCCTGGACTGCCGTTGACTCCAGCCCGGTGCCCGAACCACTGAGTTCCTGTCCTCGTTCGAAGGAGTGCTTGCATGTCACTAGTTCGTGTCCACAACTTCGCTGTTTCGTTAGACGGTTTCAGCACCGGTGAAGGGCAAACGCTCGAACAGCCGTTCGGGCACGCTGGAACTCGCCTCGTCGACGGGTTCCTGGGGACTCGCACGTTCCAGATGATCCATGGCGGGCCGGGCGGAAGCACCGGAGTCGATGAGGCCTTCGCCAGCAACTGGGCAACAGGAATCGGTGCCGAAATCATGGGCCGCAACAAGTTCGGACCCCAGCGCGGCCCGTGGGTCGACGAAGGGTGGAAAGGGTGGTGGGGCGACGATCCCGTGTTTCACACTCCGGTGTTCGTGCTGACACACCATCCGAGGCCGACCATCGAAATGGAGGGCGGTACGACCTTCCATTTCATCGATGCCACGCCCGTCGAAGCGCTGAGGATCGCCCGGGAAGCCGCAGGTGAACTCGACGTGCGCATCGGTGGAGGGCCGTCGACCGTTCGCCAGTTCCTCGCGGCAGATCTGATCGACCACATGCACATCGTGATTGCACCGATTGTCCTAGGGCGCGGAGTACGACTGTGGGACGGCCTCGAAGGACTCGAAGAACGCTTCACCATCGAAGCGGTCAGCTCCCCGAGCGGCGTCACGCACATGACGTTCTCGCGCCGATAGCCCGAACGGCGCTGCTGCAGGCCGCCACGAAGGGAGCTGCTGCGGTGGCTGGCGCAGGAGACGCGAATCAGGGATCCCTGACCCGACCGGTTCGGGCTCGCAAGACGGTTGGCTACCTTCTCGGCTCGTACCTCATCGCCACTGCCCCTGAGCCAAACTCCAGCCGGTCCACGAGCTTCAGGTCGACATGCTTGGACAGCCCCGCGAACAACGTCGGCCCATGGCCCGCGAGCCTGGGATGCACCACGAACTCGTACTCATCGATCATTCCCAGCTCCGTCAACGCCAGTGGGAGCTTCACGCCTCCCACGAACAGCCCGTTGCCCGACTCCCGCTTGAGTTGCTCGACGGCCTTGCCCAGATCTCCGCGCACACATTCCGCGTTCCAGTCAACGTGCTCCACGGTGCTCGACACGACGTACTTCTTCGCCGCGTTGATCGTCTGGGCGAAAGGTTCCATCCAATCGGGTCTCGCTCCCGTCGGCGCTGGCCGCCGCCACGCCGATTCCATCATTTCGTAGGTCACCCGGCCGAAGAGAAGGGCGTCGGCCTGGTTGAGGTTCTCGACGGCGTGACGATGCAGGTCTTCATCCGGCGGGATTGCACGATGATCGCAGCACCCGTCCAGTGTGACGTTGATGGAGTACCGAAGGGGTCGCATTCTGCAAGAGTACGGGGCCCCGGGGCATCCCTGAAGATCGGAGATCACCTGTATCACGCCGGGTAGGCGGTGGTTCTCGCCTGCCATCGAACCGCGCGTCGAAGGCAGGCCCGAATCTGGATGGCGACGAGAGGGTCGTGGTCGTCTCCTGCAAGGCATGGCAGTCGGGAATCAACGCACCCGTTGTCCTTTCCTACCTTCGTGGTGACGCCAGGAATCCGGTACGACCCAGGATGCTGCAGCTCCGTGAACTCCGGATTCCGAAGTGGTCCGAGGCGTTCGTGGATGAGATCGAGAAGCTGACCGGAACCGACAGATTCACCTACATGCTTGCCGTGACCAGACTGTCAAGGGCGATCCAGCCGGGTGGGAGACGGATGAAGCGATCCAGCGCAACCTCCGTGGCAATCCGTTCGAGTTTCTCCCACTTGAAACGATGTGATTCCACATGCTTGAAGCGGTCACCACAACGCCCGCATCAAGCGAAATAGGTCGCCTGGCCCAGATTCTGCTCAAGACACGATGATCGCCGCCGCTTCAACGTGGGCCCGGGTGTCCGCCTCCCGCCCCTCTCCGTCTCCGGTGGCGCCCCTGGAGACCACCGTGGTGCGGCTTTGCGCCGCCGGTCGCCCCTGGCCCTCTCTCCCCCTTCCCTGGTAGTGGGCGCTACCGGACTCGAACCGATGACCTGCTGGTTGTAAACCAGCTGCTCTAACCAACTGAGCTAAGCGCCCGACGGCCCCGAGGCTACTGCGCGGCCGCCGCCAGGAACGCCTCGAGCAGGGCCGGGGTGGCTGCCGCGAAGGGCGCCCGGCGCTCGTCGTGGGCGAGCGTCACGAGTTCCCGCCCATCGGCCTCGCCGAGCACCGCCCCGGCCTCGCTGCACACCAGCATCCCGCCCAAGTAGTCCCAACTCCCGAGCAACGAGCCGCCGACCACGGCGTACCCGTCGAGGACCCCCTCGGCCACCGCACACAGGTCGAGGGCGGCCGCCCCCAGACATCGGTACTGGTTCCAGCCGTAGTGGCGGTGGGGGTAGCCACTGAACGCCACGATGGCGTCCCCCAACCGGTCGCATGCCGACGGCGCGATGTCCACGCCGTCCTTGCGGGCCCCGCCGCCCCGGACCGCCTCGAACCGCACGCCGGACGCCTGGTCGACCACCAGTGCGGCCCGGGGGCCGTCAGCGTCGACCGCGCACAGGCTGGTGGCGTACCAGGGGATCCCGAGGGAGGCGTTCGTCGAGCCGTCGACCGGGTCGACCACGACCACCAGGTCCCGGTCGAGCCCCCGGGTGCCCGACTCCTCGGACAGGACCCCGACGCCGGCCTCCTCCAACACGGCCAGAGCGGCGGCGTCGGCGGCCAGGTCGTGACGGTACTGGCCGTCGACCGTACCGGCCGGCCCCCAGTCCTCCAGGTCCCCGAGCGCGTCGGCCACCGCCGATGCGGTGGCGTGCAGGACCTCGAGGAGCGTGACGTCATCCATGCGGCGACGCTACCGGAGCCCCCGGCCGTCACCGGGGGACGGCCCAGCCGGTAGGGTGAGGGTCCTGTGGCAGTCATCGATGTGGCCGGGTACGTGGCCGACCTCAAGGACCATTCGGTCGACCATGGATTCCATGTGCACGACGAGCGCCACTTCGTCGAGACCTACTCGCTGCGCCAGGTGTGGGAGGTCGAGCTCCACCCCGAGGACGGATGCGGCGGACCGCTCGACCTCCACCTCGCCCTCGAGGTGGACCCCCGCACCCTGCTCTCGTTCGAGGACGCCGTCTTCGGCCTGCCCGAGGACGAGGACCCGCCGGACGAATTCCACTTCGCCCTGACGTTCACCTGGGCGCTCCCTCCGCTCCCCCACGGGCCCGACCTCCTGCGCCTGGCCATCGACCTCGCCGGCGTCGGGGGCATCGAACTCCCTCTCGAGGTGTCCGCCATCGACTCCTATGCGTCGGCGACCGATGCAGCCGAGCGACGGCTCAGCATCGTCGCCCGCACCCCGGTGTCGCTGGCGAGGGTGCTGTCGGGCGAGGAGATGATGTGCGACGTGTTCGACCGCTGCCTGGCGGTCAGCCGTTTCCTCCTCGACTCCGCCCCCAGCTGGCTCGAGTGACCGGCCCCGGGCGGGCCCGACGGAGGCGGTTCGCCACCGGCGCCGCCACGCTCGTCGCAGCCGGTGCCGTGCTGTCCGCCTGTGCCGCCAGCGCCGGGGACCTGGCCAAGGCGTCGTGCGCCCACGTCAACACCTCGATCAGCCTGTACGAGAGGTCTGTCGCCACCACCGACCCGGTGCGGGCGAAGGCGCTGGCCGACAAGGCCTACGTCGAGCTCCTCGCCGCCATCCCCATCGCCGCCCAGGCCGCCTACCACGACATCCAGTGGGAGTCCCTGTCGGCCACGCTCTCGGAGGCGAACCGGGTCCCGGAGTCGGAGCTGCTGCCCTCGTTGCGGGCCCAGTGCAGGAACGCCGACGCCTCGGTGTTCGGCCAGCTGCCGCCCCCCTCGTCTCCGTCGGGCGGCGGCTCAGGCTGAGCAGCACCCCAGGCTCCCCGGCGCGGTGCGCTACGGTCCGCGCGTCCCCGACGGGGTGAGGGCTCCCGAGGCGGACACCGTGGCCGGAGGCGATCCGGTCGGCGGGGTGGGGTGTGTCGTGGCCAGGCTGCGACCGGCCTGCTGCAACCGGCCCACCCGCACGACCCCGGGCAGGAGGCGTCCGGCCAGCCACTGCCCGGCGGCGGCCGTCGGCACGATGTGCACGCCGTCGCCGTCACGGAGCTGCACGCCGTCCACGGTGCTCGCGTAGTTGCCGCCCGGGCAGACCATGGCCCCGAAGTCCACCACGCGGACATCGGCCGGGTGCTCGGCCGCGACGCGGCCGAGCATGGCGTTGTAGAGGGCCAGGCGGGTCGGGGAGTCCTCGGGCCAGGCGAGTCCGTTGGACTGTTCCCCCGAGCTGAAGCACGGTGCGGTCAGGAACTCGACGTAGGCACCCGTCGCCGTGGCCACCTGGACGGCCTGTTCCAGCGACCGCCGTAGTACGGCGTCGAAGCCGGGCTCGCCGATGTGGGTCCAGCGCCCGCCGATCTGGCGGTCCATGACCTCCCACCGACCGGCCAGGACCATGACCACGTTCGGATGGAATGCGGCGATGTTGCCGGCCCACTGGGCGGGCCACTGGCCGACCGCCGGAGCACCGCTGTCGCACTGGGTGGCCATGGCGTCCGGGACCCCGTGGGCGATGTAGCTGGTGCTGCGCACCACGCCGCACGCCACGATGGCGCCGTTGTCGATGTCGACGCCATAGGACTGCTGCGGCGCGTCGGCGAGCAGGGCGAACCCGAGCCGCCAGGCCACCGAGTCACCCAGCACCGCCACCCGCACCGGCGGTCCGGTGGCGGTCGTGCCACTGGCGAGGGACGGGCCGGCTGCCTCTGCGGCGGCGGGCAGGGTGGCGGCCACCGTGGCGGCCACGACACCGAGGAAGGCCCCGGTCGTGGCCAGCCAACCGCGCCACTCCGCCGACGTGGACAGGCGGCCCCGCCGGATGGGCTGCTCCACCAGGTAGTAGGAGGCCGTGGCGACCACGAGGGTGGCCGCTACCCGGACGGCCAGCAGTGGTAGCCCGTAGAGGTGCACGCGTCCGGCGTCAAGGAGCGCGAACAACGGGAAGTGCCACAGGTAGAGGCCGTAGGAGATCGTGCCCACGAAGACGAGGGGGGGAATGGCCAGCGCCCGGGCCAACGAACCGGACTGGGCCGTCACGATGGCGAACAGGACGACGGCCACCGACAGCGCCACCAGGAGCTCGCCGCCGGCGAACAGGAAGCCCGTCGGTCCCGTCAGTCGGTCCCACAGGACGACCAGGAAGACCAGGGCGGCCCACCCGACGACCTGGGTGCCGAGGCGGGCGGTCGAGCTCGACAGCTCCCACGCCGTGATCGGCTTGACGCTCGGTCCCCGGCGACGCTGGATGTCCCGCCGGTGGGCGGGGGGGGCGCCGAGGCCGGCGGTGCCGACCGAGGGATGGGCCCGGCCGAACTCGATGGTGTCGAGTTCGGGTACCGGCATCGGGACGGGCCGCCGGCGCTGGGCCCAGATGGCCATGCCTGTGGCCAACGCCGCACCGACCAGGATGTCCTGGCACCTGGTATCGGTCCCCTCGTACAGCCGGGTGACCGAGGCGCCGTGGAGGAACGACCACCGCATGTCGACGGCCGAGGCCAGTGCGCCGACCACGGCGGCGGCCAGCACCGGGTAGAGCCGACGGGACGGCCGCAGGCGCCGACCGGCGTGCAGGAGTACGAGGACCACCGGGGGCCACACGATGTAGAACTGCTCCTCGATCGCCAGTGACCACATGTGGGAGAGCGGGGACGGCTGGGCCGCTGCCGAGAAGTAGTTCGTGCCGGCCATGATGAAATGCCAGTTGGCCACGTAGAAGAGGGTCGACAGCGAGTCGAGGCGCAGGTTGGCGAACTCGCCGGGGGTGGCGAAGAACCGGGCGTAGGCGGCGACTCCGACGAGCAGCAGGAGCAGGGCCGGCAGCAGCCGTCGGGCCCTGCGGGCCCAGAACTGCCCGAGCCGGACGGTGAGACGGCGCACCCACTCCCCCAGCAGCAGCGACGTGATCAGGAAGCCCGACAGGACGAAGAACATGTTGACGCCCAGGAAGCCGCCCGTGGCCATCGGCGCACCGCCGTGATAGAGCAGCACGCCGAGCACGGCCACGGCACGCACGCCGTCCAGGGCCGGGACGAACCCGAAGACGATGGTGCGCCCGCGGCGCATCGGTCGGGCCACGGTGGGCCGGGGGGTGCCGACCGGTGACGCGACGGTCGGGATACTCATGGCCGGGGGTTCCCCGACCGGCTGTGGCAGCCCTGTCGGGCCCGGGCACGGTGCGTCATGGAGCCCCCATGTTCGCAGATGTGAGCCTCCGCGGACACCCCGGTCCGGGAGCGTAGGGCGGTGCCTGGCCGGAGGCGGGCGGGCCGCCGGTCGGTCCCCTGCGCCGGCCCCGGTCGGGTCGGCGCAGGGGTCCGGGGTCAGAGCGACGGGGTGTAGCCGGCCGGCAGGTTGATGGTCTTCTTCTCGAGGAAGAGCTCGAGGCCGTCCTCGCCGAACTCGCGGCCCACGCCGGAATCCTTGTAACCGCCGAACGGCGACGAGAAGTCGATCGGGATCGACGAATTGACCATGTATGTGCCGGTGCGCACCTGGCGGGCGATGCCGAGGCCGCGGTCGTTGTCGGCGGTGAACACGCCGCCGCACAGGCCGTAGTCGGAGTCGTTGGCGATCCGCACAGCGTCGGCATCGTCGTCGTAGGGGATGACCGACAGTACGGGCCCGAAGATCTCCTCCTGGGCGATCCGCATCGAATTGTCCACGTCGACGAAGACGGTGGGCTCGACGAACCAGCCGGTGTCGAGACCGGCCGGCCGGCCTCCCCCGACGGCGATCTTGGCGCCCTCCTCCTGGCCGATGCGGATGTAGTTCTCGACCCGGTCGCGCTGACGCTCGGCCACCAGGGGCCCGACCTCGGTCGCCGGGTCGAGCGCGTCGCCGACCTTCATGGCCCGCACCAGCTCGACCAGCGCGTCGGTGACCTCGGTGTAGCGGTCCCGTGGGGCGAGGATCCGGGTGAGCGAGATGCAGGCCTCGCCGTTGTTCATGATGGCGTTGGGGAGCATGAGCGGAAGCGACTCGGCGAGGTCGACGTCGTCGAGCAGGATGGCCGCCGACTTCCCGCCGAGCTCCAGGCTGAAGCGCTTCAGGTTGGCGCCGCAGGCGGCGCCGATCTTCTTGCCGGCGGCGGTCGACCCGGTGAACGACACCTTGTTGACGCCCGGGTGGTTCACGAGGTACTCGCCGACCTCACGGCCGGCCGGGACCACGCTGAGCACGCCCTTCGGCAGCCCGGCTTCGGCCAGGATCTCGGCGAACACGTTGGCGTCGAGCGGGGTCTCGGGAGCGGGCTTGAACACCACCGTGCTACCCGAGAGCAGGGCGGGCGCGAGCTTGGCGGCGGCCAGGAACAGGGGCACGTTCCACGGCGTGATGGCGGCGACGACGCCGATGGGCTCCTTGGTCACGAGGACGGGGCCGAGGAGTCCGTCCTTCACCGTGTCGAAGGCGAACGTCGACCCGAGTCCGGCGTAGTAGTCGAGGATCATGGTCGGGGCGAGCACCTGGGCGAGGAGGCCCCACGACACGGGCGATCCCATCTCGTTCGAGATCAGCTCGGACATGTCCTGCATCTGGTCGCGGACGAGCTCGGCGGCCCGGGAGAGCACCGCGCCGCGCTCGACGGGGGTCATGTGCGGCCAGGGGCCGTGGTCGACGGCCTCCCGGGCGGCGGCCACTGCGCGGTCGATGTCCGCGTTCTGGGCCTCGGGGGTGCGACCGACGAGCTCGCCGGTCGTCGGTGAATGCACCTCGAAGACGGCGGAGCTGGACGGCTCGACCCACTCCCCTCCGATGAACAGGCGATCGTACGACTTCATGGGCCCTCCCTGGACGGTGACGGATCGGTTCGCTTCGGCTGGTCCCCCACCCGGTCCGGGTCACAGCACAGCCTGGTGCGATCGTAGCCCGACGCCTGTCGGGCCGCCCACGCCCCGCCGTGGGGTTACGCTTCGCCCGATCTGCCCGACCCGCCCGAGCAAGGGCACCGACCCCCGGCGACGGCCGGAGAAGTGGAGTCCCACGTGCTTTCCCCGCTCGACGACTACCCCGTCCACCAGATCTCGGAGCCGATGCGCCACGTCGGCAGCTCGGACCGCAACTTCTACGACCGCTACTACTTCAACATCCACGGCACCGGCGACGTCCACGGAACCGACGAGGAGCTGTTCTGCGTCATCGGGGTCGGCCAGTACCCGAACCTCAGCGTGGCCGACGCCTTCGTGTCGGTGAAGCTGGGCGACGACCACCGGGTGGTGCGCTCGTCCAAGGTCCTCGGCGCCGATCGGATGGACGCCTCGGTCGGGCCGATCCGGGTCGAAGTCCTGAAGGGCCTGGAGAAGGTCCGCGTGATCCTCGAGCCGAACGAGTGGGGCGTCGAGCTCGACGCCGTCTACGACGGGTTCTGCGAGGCACACCTCGAGGCCCGTCACTTCGACCGCCAGTTCTCACGGGTCACGTTCGACTCCACCCGGTTCGCCCAGGTGGGCAGCTGGACCGGCACGCTCAAGGTGGGCGATCGCGAGATCACCCTCACCCCCGACAAGTGGTGGGGATCACGCGACCGCTCATGGGGCATCCGGCCGGTCGGCGAGTCGGAGCACCCCGGCATCCGTGTCACCGACACCTCGTTCGGCTTCTTCTGGGTCTACGCGCCGGTGCGGTTCGACGACCATGCCATGGTGACGATCATCCAGGAGCGCTCGAGCGGCGAGCGGATCATGCAGGACGCCCACCGGGTCTTCCCGGTCGGCTCGGGCCGCGAGGCCGAGTGGCTGGGTCGGCCCGAGCACGAGTTGCGCTTCGCTCCGGGCACCCGGACCGTCACCGGAGCCACGCTCTCCTACTTCGGACCCCACGGGCAGAAGACGGCCGAGGTGGAGGTCGAGACGCTCCTCGCCTTCCCCCTGCTCCTCGGCAGCGGCTACGGCCTCGAGCCCGACTGGAAACACGGGATGTACCAGGGCGACCTGGTCGTCCAGGGCCAGCACGTCCCGGCGGCCGACCCGAGCTACTCCGACTGGGGTCTGACCGAGTACGCGGCGAAGTTCACCTGCGACGGCAAGGTCGGCTACGGCATGTTCGAGTGTGCGGTGATGGGTGCGCACGAGCAGTACGGGTTCACGGGCTGACCACCTCTTGCGGCTCGTCCGGCTCGGTCCCCAGCCGCCCGGACGGGGACGCACGAGGTGCCGGTGGGAGCGCTCAGGCCGGTCAAGCCGGTCGGGTCGGTCCGTCCCATCCGGTGCGTTCGGCACACCAGGCCCACAGCCCGGCCCCGGCGTCGGCGGCGTCCGCCCCGGATAGCCGGGTCCACGGCGCCTTGTTCTCCCATCGCTCCTTTCGGTCCAACCAGAACCCGCCCGTTGTCTCGACCGCCTCCGGAGCGGCCGCCAGCCACACGATGGTGTCGGCGCCCTGCTCGGGTGTGCGCAGGAACGGCCCCATGACCTTGGCGAACCCGGGGAGGCTGTCCCGGATGCCCGGGGTGTCCGCCCAGCCCGGATGCATGGCCTGGAAGAAGACCCCCGTGCCGGCCGTGCGCCGCACCCACTCGTGCATGAGGACCAGCTGGGCCCGCTTGGACCTGGCGTAGGCCACAGTCCCGTCGTACTCGTCCGGGCCCATCTCGAGCGTGGCCAGGTCGAACCTCTGGGTGTACATCCCGCCCGACGACACCTGGAGCACCCGGGAGGGCGCCCCGGCGCGGAGGGCCGGGAGCAGCAGCCCGGTGAGCAGGTAGGGGGCCGCCACCTGCGAGGCCGCGGTCAGCTCGAGACCCGTGGTCGTGACGGTCCGCCGCGCGGTCAGCGCCCCGGCGTTGTGCACCAGGACGTCGAGACGGTCGTGGGCAGCCAGGAACTCGTCGGCCAGCCCCCGCACCTGGTCGAACTCCCCCATGTCGGCGAGCAGGTACGAGACGGTGGCAGCCGGGGCGGCCTCGCGCACCGCGGCCACAGCGCGCTCGGCCCGGTCGTGGCCCCGCGCCGTCAGCACCACCTCGGCGCCCAACGTGGCCAGTCCGGCGGCGGTGGCGAGGCCCAGACCCGATGTCGCCCCGGTGACCAGCGCCCGCTTTCCGTCCATCCGCGGCGGGGACGTCCACCCGGCGGTGCGGCTGCGCAGCGCCGGCCCGATCGAGGAGAAGCTGCCCACGATCGTCGCCTCGAGCACTCCGTCGACGACTGCGGCAACGGCGTCACCTGCCCGGGGGCGGTCGCGGGGTTCGGCCGGCCCGCCGAGCGTGGCGCGCAGCCCCCACACGCCCTTGTCGCCGATCCGGTCGAGGAACAGTCCGAGGACCGGGTTGGCCAGGGTGAACGGGCCCTGGAGGGTGAGATCGGCGTCGTAGGTGAGGATGGACCCGCCGTCGGCCGCCGGCACCACGGTCATGGTGTCCTCGGACCGGAAGGTGTCCGACTCGCCCAGCAGCACCACCCTGTGCGGACGGTCGTAGGCCACGATGCGGTACTCGAGCGGCGTGGTGCGGGGGCCGATCCGCACCTCGAGCCGGAAGGAGCTGCCCGGACCGATCCCGCCGGCGTCGAGGCGCTCGGCCGAGGCCGTGCCCGGGTCCCACTCCGCAGCGTTGGCGAAGTCGGCCATGTAGTCGAAGGTGCCCTCGACCGATCGGGCCGAGATGACGGTGCCCCGGTAGCGGGCCATGGTGGGACCTCCCTGGTGGCCGCGGCTCCGGCGTCAGCGGGTCCGGGCGGACGGACGACCACGGCGCCTCCCCAAATATAGTGGGCCACCTGGGGCTTCCGTTCGTGGTCATCCAGAACGGACGCCTGCTCCGAACCCAGGTATGGGTCACGAGGACGACGGGAAGCAGGCCGGCCGGATGAGGATCGCGATCGTGGGCACGGGGGTGGCCGGCCTGGTCTGCGCCCACCTCCTCTCCCGCTCCCACGACGTCACGCTGTTCGAGGCCGACGACCGACCGGGCGGCCATGCCCACACGGTCCGGGTCGACCTCCCCGACGGCTCCTACGACATCGACACCGGCTTCCTCGTCTACAACGAACGGAACTACCCCGGACTGATCGAACTCTTCGCCGACCTCGGCGTCGCCACCAAGCCGAGCGACATGAGCTTCGGCGTGTGTGACGAGGTGAGCGGCCTGGAATGGAAGGGCTCCTCGTTCGACACCGTCTTCGCCCAGCGGCGCAATCTGGTGCGACCCGCGTTCTTGCGGATGCTGGGCGACATCGTCCGATTCAACCGGCGGGCACGGTCCCTGCTGGACGGTCCGGCCGACCCCTCCGTCTCGCTCGGCGACCTGTTGGAGGCGGGCCGCTGGTCGCCCCAGTTCCTGAACTGGTACCTCGTCCCGATGGGCTCGTCGATCTGGTCGGCCGACCCGTCGACGTTCGTCGACATCCCGGCCGTCACCTTCGCCCGGTTCTTCGCCAACCACGGACTGCTCGAATACGGCAACCAGCCCGACTGGCGCACGGTCGACGGCGGCTCCAAGCGGTACGTCGACGCCATCCTCGCCCCGCTCGGCAGGGCGGTCCGGCTGGACCAACCCGTCACCAAGATCACCCGGAGCCCCGGCGAGGTCGAGATCCACACCGCAGCCGGGCCCGAGCACTTCGACCAGATCGTGGTGGCCACCCACAGCGACCAGGCACTCGGCCTGCTGTCCGATCCGTCGCCGGCCGAGCGTGAGGTACTGGGCTCCATCCGCTACCAGCCCAACCGCGCCACGCTCCACACCGATGTGCGCCTCCTACCCGCCAACCGCAAGGCCTGGGCCAGCTGGAACTACCACCGGGTGGTCGACCAGCCCGGGGTCGCCACCCTCACCTACCGCCTGCGGAGTCTCCAGGGCATCGAGTCGGCGGACGAGTTGCTCATCACCCTCAACCGCGAGGACGCCGTCGACCCGTCCACGGTGATCCGTACGTTCGACTACGCCCACCCGATCTACGACGTGGCCGCCATCGCCGCGCAAGGGCGCCACGAGGAGCTCAACGGGCGGAACCGAACCTGGTTCGCGGGCGCCTACTGGGGCTACGGGTTCCACGAGGACGGTGTCCAGAGCGCCCGGGCGGTCTGCCGCCGCCTGGCGGGCGAAGACCTGTGAGCGCCCCCGCCCCGTCGGCGGAGCCCCCGCCACCTTCGGGCGCGCCCCACGCGCTGCGCAGCGCCGTGTACGAGGGACGGGTGGTCCACCACCGGTACACCCCGGTCGACCACCGGTTCACCTATCCCATCGCCCTCGTGTTGCTCGACCTCGCCGAGGTCGACGCCGTCTGTGGGCTCCACCCGCTGTGGAGCGCGGAGCGCCCCAACGCCGTCACCTTCCGCCGGAGCGACTACCTGGGTGACCCGGCGGTGCCACTCGACGTGGCCGTACGCGACCTGGTGGAGGAGCGGACCGGCTCACGTCCCACGGGCCCGGTCGCCGTGCTCACCCAGCTGCGCACCTGGGGCTGGCTGTTCAACCCCATCACCACGTACTACTGCTACGACGCCACCGGCGGCGTGGTCGAGACCACGGTGGTCGAGGTGACCAACACGCCGTGGCACGAACGCACGGCGTACGTCCTGGGCGGGACGGGGACGCACCGGATGGCCAAGGGCATGCACGTCTCGCCCTTCCTACCGATGGACCTCACCCACCGGTTCACCGTCGGCGTGCCGGGCGACCGGCTGACACTGGCCGTCGACGACTTCCAGGGCGACGACCGGGTGTTCGCCGCCTCGATGGCCCTCACCCGCCTGCCGGCCGGCCGGCCGGCCCAGGGACGCCTGCTGTGGCGGTTCCCACTGATGACGCTGCGGGTGTCGTGGGGCATCTACCGCCAGGCGTTCGCCCTGCGGCGCAAAGGCGTACCCTTCCACCGGCACCCGGAGACGGCAGGGAGAGCCGGAGGGGACCACGCCAAGGCGCCCCGGGAAGTTGCCCCGGGTCGCGCCCCCGAGCACGGACAGGAGCACTGAGGATGGCGGAACTCCCGATCGGCTGGCTGGGCTCGCGCGGCGGCACCCCGATCGCCACCAGGTTCCTGCGGTCCATGGCGTCGCACCTCCACGGTGGCACCCTGGTGGTGGTCGACCCCGACGGCACCCACCGGTTCGGCGACGGTGGCCCCGAGGTCACCATGACCGTCCACGACCCCGCCGTCTACTGGAGCACGCTCCGCCAGGGCTCGGTCGGACTCGGACGTGACTACGCCGACGGGCTCTGGGACTGCGACGACCTCACCACACTGACCCGGGTTCTGAGCCGTGGCCTGCGCCCCGTCACCGCGGTCCAGGACCGGGTCGGCCAGGTGGTCGGCTCGTCGACCGACTGGTTCCGCCGGTTCCGCCCTCCGTCCAAGCACGCGGACCGCCATAACATCCGGTCGCACTACGACGTGTCGAACGACTTCTTCACCCTCATGCTGGACGAGACGATGACGTACTCCTCGGCCGTGTTCACCGACCCCGGGATGAGCCTGGCCGACGCCCAGCGGGCCAAGCTGGACCGGCTGTGCACAAAGCTCGGGCTCGGGCCCGACGACCACCTCGTCGAGATCGGCACCGGGTGGGGTGGCTTCGCCTGCCACGCCGCGGCCAACTACGGCTGCCGGGTGACGACCACCACCATCTCCGACGCCCAATTCCGGTACGCCTCGAAACGGGTGGTCGGCGAGGGCCTGGCCGACAGGGTCACGGTCCTCAACGCGGACTACCGCGACCTGACGGGGACGTACGACAAGCTCGTCTCCATCGAGATGATCGAGGCCGTCGACTGGCGCCAGCACGACACGTTCTTCCGCGCCTGCGCAGGTCTGCTGCACGATCGGGGGATCATGGCGCTCCAGGCGATCACCATGGAGGACCGCAGCTTCGAGCGGGCCAAGAACGGGACCGACTTCGTCCGCGAGTACATCTTCCCCGGCGGGTGCGTCCCGTCGATGGAGGCGATCACCCGGTCGTTGCGGCGGGCCACGCCGATGATGGTCGTCGACGTCGAGGACATCGGCCGCCACTACGCGGAGACCCTGCACCGGTGGCGGGTGAACCTGGCGGAGCACACCGACGAGGTCACCTCTCTCGGGCTCGACACCCGGTTCCAACGGCTGTGGACCTTCTACCTGTGCTACTGCGAGGGCGCCTTCCTGGAACGCCACGTCAGCGACGTGCAGATGGTCATGGCCATGCCGGACTGGCAGGCGCCCATGTCGGTGCGCGACGTGGGCGCCCTCCACCGGGGCCGCTGACACCCGCCCCCGGTGGAGGGCGGTCGGTTACTCGACGCTGCGGATCTGGTCGGGTTCCCAGAACGCCCGGATCCCGGCCAGCCTGCCGTCCGGACCGCGCCGGTAGCTGTAGACCCCGTCCACCTCGACGGCGCCCCCGCCGGCGAACCCGATGCGAATCGTCCCGACGTTTGCCACCTCGTCCCCGCACAGGAACGACTGGCGGATGGTGAACCGGATCGACTCGTTCACCCCGATCACGTTGTCGTAGAAGGCGGCGATGGCCTCGGGTCCGTGGTGGCCGGTGCCCTCGGGATCGAACGCGGAGGGACCGACAGGGTCCTCCACCACGGCGTCCTCGGCGAACAGTGCGAGCCACGCCGCACGGTCCCCCGCCTCGACGGCGGCCATGGAGGCCCGTCCCAGGTCGCGGGCGGTCGGCCGGACGTCGGCTGCGGCCGCGCTCACCGGTCCACCCTCGAGATCACGTCGTCGGCGAAGCGGCGGAGGTTGTCCAGCTTGACCTGCAGCGTCTCGGTGTCCGGGCCGACCTCGTAGGGCCAGCGGAAGCCGACGATCACATCCGTGACCCCCTGCTCCTCGAGCCGGTGGATGCCGTCGAGCGTGAATGCGTCGAGCGAGATCACGTGGACCTCGAAGGGTCTGTCCGCCGTGCCCTCTTCCTCGCGGAGCTGGTGGAGCTTGGCCAGCAGACCCGGAAGGTCCGCTGGGTCGCCGCCACCGTGGAGCCAGCCGTCGCACCGTGCGGCCCTGCGCAACGCCGGCGTGGCGTGCCCGCCGACCAGGATGGGGAGCGGCTCGGTCGGGACCGGGCTCATCATGACCGAGGGGATGTCATAGCACTCACCGTGGTACTCGAAGTAGCCCCCGGCCGACAGTCCCCGGACGACGTCCACGGCCTCGTCCATGCGCTTGCCGCGGCCCTCCCACGGGACGTCCACCAGCTGGTAGTCCTCGGGCCACGGGCTGGTGCCCACGCCGAGGGACAGTCGGTTGCCCGTCAGGACGGCGACCGACGTGGCCTGCTTCGCCACCAACAGCGGGTGGCGCATGGGCAGCTTCAGTACGAAGGTCACGAACCGGATCCGCTCGGTCACGGCCCCCATCGCCGGGATGAGGGAGAACGGTTCGAGGAACGGCTTGCCCTCGAGGAACTCCCGGGTGCCGTCCGGGTTGAACGGGTAGGTGGAGTCGGACACCTCCGGATAGCAGAGGCTGTCGGGAACGACCATCGAGTCATAGCCCGCCTGCTCGGCCGCACGGGCAAGGGGCAGGTAGTAGGTCGGGTCGACCATCGACTCCGCGTACGAGAACCGCATCAGGCATCCCTCCACTCGACGTGGGCCCGGACGGCGCCATCGTCATCGATCCAACCGCTGCTACCGGCGTGGTCCAGCATGCCGGTGAAGTCCGCCTCCCAACCGGTGTCGAGCTCCCGTGCCTCGTCGTCCGCCGCCCGGGCCGCCAGGGCCCGCAGCGCGTCTGACGGGATCCGGGCGTCGCCGTCGGCGTCGATCCACCCGGTGCCAGCGGCCTCGAGTGCGTCGGCCAGCCCCTGGAGCGCCCGCTCGTCGACCTCGCCGGGCCGCTCGGCCCGGGCGCTGACGGCCAGGGACCCGAAGTCCTCCCAACCCTCGAGCCACACACGCCCGCCGGCCAGGTCGACCAGGACCTCCATCGCCGCGCCCCTCAGTCCAGGGTGGGCCGGGCGATGCCGGCGGCCTGGAGGCGCTCCGCCACCCAGTGCACCCCGTCGGGCTCGACCATGTGATCGGCCCAGCCGTCCAGCACCTGCTCGACCTCGTCGCGACTGGTGATCGTCCCGAGGACCGTCACCACCAGCGAGTCGACCGCGGCGTCCTCGACCTCGATATCGCCGAACGGCGTCCACGTGTCTGCCTCGGGTGTCAGTTCGAGCATGGCGTAGAGCTCACCGGTGTCCTCTACCCAGCTGAGCTCGTAGCGGCTGCCCTTGGCGTCGAACCAGTTGTTGCCGAACTCCACCTCGACGGAACGCCGACGGCGCTCGTCGGCGCTGTAGAACTGCTCGATGTCCATGGCTCTCCTGACGTGGCTACGGGGAGTCGGGCGACCGTGGCCGTCCGGGTGGCTCCGGGGGACGACGTTAGCCGGTGCCCCTGGCGCCCCCGGGAACCCGTTCCCGGACCCGCCCGCGGCCGCGGACGGCCGGTCGGTGGCTACGATCGCGGTCGTTCGAAAGGATCCATGATGAAGCAGTCCCCCGCCCGCGTCGCCCTCGTGCTCCTCTTCGTATTCATCGGCTGCTTCGGGACCGCCTACGCGGCCGCCGGCATGCTCACCGCGCTGCCCGCCCCCGCGGTGGGCGGGACGTGTGGCCCGAGCACCGGTTCCGAGACGGCGCTCGAGGCCCTGGTGCAGCCCGGCTCCATCGGCGCCGGGCCCGAGCCTCCCGTCTCGAACGCCACCGCGCACCACCAGTGGCAGACCTTCATCCAGCAGTGCCAGTCCCTTGCCGACCGGCGGGGGCTCGCCTCATTGGCCGTGTTCGTGATCTCGGTGGCGGTGGCCGCAACCGGCCTCATCTGGGTCCTCCGTCGACCCCGGGCGGAGCGGGACGCCGACGACTCGGTCGACGGCTCGTCCGATTGGCCGGGCGAGCCCGGACCCGGTGACCCGGCCGAGTTGGTGGGTGCAGGAGCCGTGGTCACCCCGCCGTCAGGAGCGGCAACCGGGCCGTGGACCGACCCGGCCGTGCCTGGATACGGCGCGGCGCCCTACCCGGGCCAGCAGCCGTGGCCCCAGCAGCCCGCCGTCCCGCCGCCGTATCCCTACCCCTACGGCACGACGCCCACCTACCCGCAGCAGGCCGGCTATCCGGCGCAGGCGCCCTATCCCGCACCGCCGACGTATCCGCAGCAGCCCGGCTACCCGGTCCCACCCTCCTACGCGCCACCGCCGTACCCGGTTGCACCGGCGCCAGGGCCGACCGGTGCCCCGCCCTCCGCCGCTCCACCTCCGGTCGTCGCCGAACCTGCTCCCCCTACCCTCCCAGGTGGGGAAGATCCGGGGCCGGTCCACCCGCCGGACCACTGATCCGCACCACCGAGGGGCGTATCCGGGTCGGCGTCCAGGGCGCGGGCACGAGGCGCGGAAGGCGACACGCCTGAAGGGCCGGTGGTCCCGCTGCGCAACCGCCCGTGCACTGAGCTCGGATCACGCGGTGATCGGCGCCGGAGTGGAACTGCGATGCAGGTTCGAGGTCGGATGCACCAGTCGCTGATCCACCAACCGGCTCGGTCGCCCCAGGATGAAGCCTTGGCCGATAGGGCAGCCCAAGGAACGAAGTGTCTCGAGCTCACCGGCCGTTTCGATGCCCTCGGCCACAACAGTGGTCCGGTACGCCTCGAGGCCGAAATTGAGGAGCGCCCGCCCGAGTGCCTGACGCGCGGGGTCCTTGTCGATGCCGCGGGTGAGGGCGATGTCGAGCTTGATGATGTCGGGCCTCAAGTTGAGGATGTGGCTGAAGCTCGAGAACCCGGAACCGGCATCGTCCACGGCCAGTCGCACTCCGTTGGATCGCAGTTCGTCGATCGCCTTGTCGAACGCCAGGTAGTCGGTCACCGGTGTGTGCTCGGTGAGTTCGAGGACGATCCTCTCGGCGGGCGCACCCGCAAGCATCGCTCGGAACCGTTCGGAGACGATCGTCTCCACCGAGGCGTTGAGGGAGAGGTAGAGCCGGGATGGCAGGCGATGGAGCTGCTCCAGTGCCACGTCCAGTGCGGTGAGCTCGAGCTCGATGCCGAGTCCGACTGACGCCGCCTCGGCGAACCACACATCCGGGGGGCGGACCGGCCCGTGGGGGAAGCGAGAGAGTGCCTCGGTCCCGACCGCCGTGCCGCTACTGAGATTCACGATGGGCTGGAAGTGGGTCTCGAGGGAGCGGTTGGCGATCGTGTGTCGTATCAGGCGGTCTCGATCCTCCATCACCTGCTCGGCCCGGTGCCGATCGTGCTTGGCGACACGGGCCGGTGAACTCATCGGATGGGACGCGGTCATGACGCGACCCTTGGCCCGCGAAAGCAGGCCCTTCTTGGAGATGAAGACATCATCACTCAAGGAGTTGGCCATGCTCACCGTCCGCCGAAATCAAGGTGCATTCGAGCTCCAAGGGAATTAGCTCTGTCCAGGACCGTTTCCCGCCAGGCCAGGTCTTCCCTTCCACCATCGGCCCCACCTCGGAAGAGCTTGAATGCCGGATTGCCGGACGGTGCCGATCGAGTCGCTGTCGGTCGAGCACTCGACGTCCCCGGACCCCAGGTGCGGCGCCGCGCATCAACCAGGCACTTCACGGCTACGACGCCTCGCTGCGTAGCGAAGCCATGGGTGGGGCAGGCAGGGATCGAACCTGCGACCGAGGGATTATGAGTCCCCTGCTCTGACCACTGAGCTACTGCCCCGGGTGCCGTCGCCCCGTCACTGTCGTTCGGAGCGGCGTCGGCCTCAGGTCACGAGACCCTACGACGGGTGTCCAACTCCAGGATGCGAACGGTAGCGGCTCCAGGGCCGGACGTGCCGCCCGTGGGCGGCGAGCTTCGCGACCGGATCGGCCGCTGCCGTCCGGCAACGGGGCCGGGCGCTATCAGGCGGCGCCGGTCACGGGTCGTCGGCCCCCGTAGATCACCTGGTCCAACTGCTTCCAGTACACGTCGATCGCCTCGAAACCGGCATCGCGAAGGAGATCGAGCTGGGCGGCGAGGGGGATCATGTGGCGGACGTGGTTCTCATGGCGGAACTGCTCCTCGGGCGTCCGGTCAGCCCGCTTCGCTGCAGCCTCGGGGTCCTGCCGGTCACCGGCGCGTTGCCATGCCGCCTCGACGACCGGGTCCTCGGAGGTCACCGGGTCGTAGTTGAGGTACCACCCCCCCGGCACGAGGTGCTCCAGGATCTCCCCGAACAGACCGCGCTTGCGCTCGTCGGACAGGTGGTGCACGCACAGCGAGGTGATGACGGCGTCGACCGCGTCCGGGATCCCCGAGGGCCACCCGCCCTCGGCAAGGTCGAATTCGACGTAGGCGAACCGGTCTCCGTAGGCGGCGAGTTCGGCACGACCGTGCTCCATCATCTGCACGGAGTAGTCGGCGAGCACGGCCCGGGCACCGGGGTAGTAGTCGAGGACGGCACGAGCGGCGGCACCCGTCCCGGCTCCCAGGTCGACGAAGGTGAACTGCTCGGCGTCGTCGAAGGGCAGGAGCTCGGCCACGAGTCGTCGCTGCTCGGAGCGTCGGCGCTCGCGGTCCGCGGCCGTCGCCACCCAGTGCGAGATCGCCCCCTCGGACTTCCAGACGGCGGCATTCGTATCCGTGGTGTCGGGCATCCCGGGAACCTAGTGCGCCTGCACCCCGCCGGGCAGTCGGCCACCGCTGTCGGGATCCCGCCCGGGCACGACACCGGCCCCGGCGACGACGGGGTCGCTCACTCCGCGGCGATTGCGGCCAGCACGTCGAGCTTGGCCGCCCGACGGGCCGGCCATGTGGCCGCGCCCAGGCCGAGCAGACCGGACAGCACGAGGAAGACCACGAGGCTGGAGACCGGAACCACGATGTCGGTGATGCCCTGGTCCTTCAACGACGAGGCGAAGGCCACGCCCAGGGCGGTGCCCACCACCACGCCGATGATGGCGCCGAACAGCGACAGGATGACCGACTCGGAGCGGATCATGGCCCGGACCTGTCGGCGCCGCATGCCGACTGCCCGGAGCAGTCCGATCTCGTGGGTGCGCTCGAACACCGACAGCATCAGCGTGTTGACGATCCCGATGAGGGCGATGACCACGGCCAGGGCGAGGAGGACGTAGACCAGGCCGAGCAGCTGGTTCACCTGGGCCTGCTGCGCCTTCTCGAAGGCGGCCCGGGACTGCAGCTTCAGGTTCGGGTAGGCGGCGACCGCACGTTCGAGCGCCGCTCCGGCCGCGGCCGAGCCCGACGTCTGCACCAGCACGGCCACCGGCAGGGGCGTGGCGAAGTGGGAGAGGAAGTAGCCGTCCCCCGCTACGTAGCTGCCGAGCAGCGCGTTGGGCTTGTACACCCCGCCCACCTTGACCGTCGAACTGCCCGTCTGGGCGAAGGTCACCGGCACCAGCGACCCCACCGACAGGTCCTTGTTCTTCGCCGTCGTGGTGTCGACCAGCAGCTCACCGGCGGCCAGCGCCGGGGCCCCCGTGCCGCTGTCCATCCGCAGGATCACCGTCCGGGACAGGTTCCGGGCCGACACCGCGGTCAGGGTCGACACCGCGCCATGGGCCTCGAACTGCCCGCTGTAGACCGTGGACACGGCCGTCACCCCCGGAGCGGCTGCCACCGCGGGTGCCACCGCGTTGGAGAAGCCGGAGGCCCCTACCCCGGAGGCAGTGATGATGTAGTCGGCGCTGATGGCGTTGTCCACGCTGCTGGTGGCCGACCGCGACACCGAGGCCCCGAACACGGCGATGGTCGACACCAGGGCCAGGCCGACCATGAGGGCCGACGACGTCTGCGCCGTGCGACGGGGGCTGCGCATCGAGTTCTCCCGACCGAGCTTTCCGGCGGTGCCGAGCAGCCGGGCCAGCGGGAGCCCCAGCACGCCGGCCATCGGCCGGGCCACGACCGGTGCCAGCATGCCGATGCCGAGGAAGACGAGCACGGCGCCCAGGCCCACCAGCTGGATGGCCGGCGCCGTCAGGCCGAGGCCGAGGGCGACGCCGCCGGCGATCCCGATCACCGAGCCGATGACGACCCGGCGGCGTGACGACTCTCCCTGCTCACGTTGCTGGCCGGCGAGGGCGGCCACGGGAGGGATCCGCACCGCGCGGCGGGCGGGGCTGATGGCCGAAACCACGGTGACCCCGACCCCGACGACCAGGGCGGCGACCACCGTCCGGGTCTGGAAGACCAGCGCACCGGTGGGGAGGGTGATGCCGAAGGCCCGCAGCAGGGCCTCGAGGCCCACGGCGGCGAGTACGCCGAGGCCGAGGCCGACGAGCGAGGCGACCGTGCCGACGATCCCGGCCTCGAGGAGCACCGAGCGGAAGACCTGGCGGCGGCTGGCCCCCACGATCCGCAGCAGCGCCAGCTCCTTGGTCCGCTGGCCGACGATGATCGAGAAGGTGTTGAAGATCGTGAAGCCGCCCACGAACAGCGAGATGAACGCGAACACCAGCAGCGCGGTGGAGAAGAACCCGAGTGCCTGATTGATGGCGTTGGTCTGCTCGTCGGCCACCGTCTGCCCCGTGACGACCTCCACCCCGGCGGGGAGCACGGCGGCGATGGCGTGCTGGACCGTCGCCCTGTCCGCCCCGGGCGCGGTGATCACGTCGATGGCGTTGAACTGCCCGGGCAGGTTGAACAGCTGCTGGGCGGTCGGCAGCCAGAACGCGGCCAGGGTCGCCCCCGCCAGGTTGTCGGCCGTGCCGAAGCGGGCGATGCCGGTGAGGGTGAACGTCTGTGGCGGCCCGGCCAGCAGGACCTTCACGTGGTCGCCGACGGCGAAGTGGTACTTCGTCGCCGTCCCCCGGTCCATGACCACGTCGTGCGGCGTGCTGGGCGCCGTCCCCTGGACGAGGGTGAGCGCCGACATCTTGGGATTCGGGTCGAACGACAGCCCGATCGTGGGCGCACCCCCGGTTGTGACGGCCTTGCCGTCGGGGGCCACGAACTGGGCATAGCCGCCGACCGTCCCCTGGGCGGCCGCCACGCCCGGGACCGCCTGCACCGGGCCGAGCAGCGACTCGGGGATCGCCTTGCGCTGGGTGCCGTTGCCGGACGTGCCCGTGAACGCCGCCTTGCCCCGGACCTCGAAGTCGATGTTCTGGTAGATGTGGCCGAACAGGGTGGTGAACGTGGCGTGCAGCGTGTCGGTCAGCACCAGGGTGCCGGAGATGAAGGTGACGCCGAGAACGATGGCCAGGGCGGTCAGCGCCAGGCGCAGCTTGTGGGCGAGGATGCCCGAGACGGTCACCTTCCACACATCAGCCTCCCAGGCGCTTCATCCGCTCCAGCACGGAGTCAGCCGTCGGGTCGAGCAGCTCCCCCACCACCCGGCCGTCAGCCAGGAACACGACGCGGTCGGCGTAGGCCGCGCCTCGGGCGTCGTGGGTCACCATCACGATCGACTGGTGGAATTCGGTGACCGACCGACGGAGGAAGGCCAGCATCTCGCCCGATGAGTTGGAGTCCAGGTTGCCGGTCGGCTCGTCGGCGAAGACCAGGTCGGGCCGTCCGATGAGGGCCCGGGCGCATGCCGCCCGCTGCTGTTGACCGCCGGACAGCTCACTCGGCCGGTGGTCGAGGCGGTCGGCGATGCCCAGCTGTTCGACCAGGTATGCGAACCACGCCTCGTCGACCTTCCGTCCGGCAAGGTCGGCGGGCAGGGTGATGTTCTCCGCCGCGGTCAGGGTGGGTACCAGGTTGAACGACTGGAAGACGAAGCCCACCCGGTCACGGCGCAGCTGGGTCAGTCCGGCGTCGTCGAGCCGGCCGATCTCGAGCTCGCCGATGAAGGTCCGGCCCGAGGTCGGCGTGTCCAGCCCGGCCATGCAGTGCATCAGGGTGGATTTGCCCGACCCCGACGGTCCCATGACCGCGGTGAACCGGCCCCGTTCGAACTCGACATCGACGCCGGCCAGCGCGTGCACGACGGCGTCGCCCGTCCCGTACGTCTTGACCAGTCCGACGGCCCGGGCCGCCGGAGGCGGCGGCGCAGGCTCGGCCGGCTGGGCCGGCAGCTGATCGGTGGACGTCATGACATCGCCTCCTCGACGGGCCCCGGCGGGCCGAGACGGCCCGGGCCGGGATGGGATGGGACGGCGGAGTGCGCGCGCTGCGATCCGGCCCGATGCTACCGGTCGGGTCCCGTGGACGCGGGGTCCGTCCGGTGCCGGTGCCGGTGTCGGGCCCGGCGGGCCACCTCGGCGGCGAACCGGACTGCAGCAGCGGGGTCGACCTCGAGGAAGAACGCAGGCTCGGCCAGCTCCACCTCCAGTACGACGTCGGACCCGTCGTCGAGCGTCACCACGTCGACCCGGGCGTACAGGAGTGGCTCGGTCACCCCGAACAGTTCCGCCACCTGCCGCCCCACCGTGGCCGAGGCCGACTCGACCACCGCACGCCGCGACGGGGTCAGGGTCTCGGGAGCAAGCCGTTCGACATAGGCGCCACCGACCAGTCCCCCACCGAGCGCCAGCAGCGGCCCTTTGCGCACCGAGTGCGAGACCCGGCCGGCGAACAGCAAGGTGCTCACCTCACCGTCGGTGGCCACCGATCCGACGGCGGGCTGGACCAGCACCGGCGTGCCCTCGGCGAGCACCGCCACGGCCAGGGCGGTGGCGGCAGGGTCCCCCGGGGCGAACCGTCCGGTCAGCCGGCTGCCGGCGGAGACGGCCGGCTTCACGACGACCTCGCAGTCGTGAGCCGCCAGTGCGTCGGCGGCGTCGGCGGCGTCGGCGCACACCCGGGTGGGGATCACGGGGACGCCCGCCGAGGCCAGGTCCATCAGGTACCGCTTGTCCAGGTTCCACTCGACCACGGGTGCCGGATTGTGCAGCGTCCCGAGTGCGCCCACCCGCCGGAGCCAGGAGCGGAAGGCGTCCAGGTGGTCGAGGTAGTCCCAGGCGGAACGCAGCACCACGAGGTCGTAGACCTCCCAGTCGACCGCGGTGTCGGACCATTCGACATGGTGGAGGTCGATCCCGGCCGCCGAACTCGCCGCCTCGTGGAACGTTCGGTCGGTGTCGTCGTGTCCGATCGTCGCCCCTGGAGCGGTGACGAATGCGACCCGTACGGTTGCGGTCTGGCTCAATTGTGGTGGGGCGGTCGCTCGTGACGCTGCCGCTCGGCCCAGCACCGGTCGCAGTCCTCGCACGACGAACGTCCCTGGCCCCCGCCTCGGTGGACGCCGGGATGGCCGCAGTACGGGCAGGGCTCGGCTGTTCCCATCTGACTCCTCCTGCGTCCGGTCGACGGGGACGACCGGGGATCCGGGTGCGGTCCCTCGGGGCGGCCGGGCTCGGGTGCGGTCCCGACGATGGCTCCGGGGGTGAGACTCGAACTCACAACCCTCTGATTAACAGTCAGATGCTCTGCCGATTGAGCTACCCCGGAAGCGGTGCCGCCACGCCTGTCCCGCCCTCCACGGGCGGCCCCGGCGTGCCAGAGGACATTAGCCGTTCGCCGCCCCCTCCCGGATCGCAGGTGCACGCCGGCCCGAACCGGGGCACAATGGCGACCGTGAAGTTCCGCGTCGCCACCGCAGCTGCCTTTGCCGCCGGGTTCGCACTCGGGTCCCGGTCGCGGGGCGCCCGATTGCGGGTCGTCGCCGACGACGGCTCGACGGTGCGTCCCGGCAGCCGGCCCGGCCGGGCCGGTGGCATCCCGTCCAAGGCCCGGGCCGTCGTCGTGCTGGGCACCGTCCGGGTCCGGGACGCGGTCGGGGTCCGCCTCGGCTGGCGCGACGGCGAGGAGGCCACCGACGCCCTCGTGATCGAGATGGCGGGCGACCTGGCCACCGCCATCAACGGACGCAGCACCCTCGCCGGCTGACCGGGCCCGTTCCCACCGACAGTGTCCGTCCGGCGCTGGTCGCAGCCCTCGCCTCGGCCGGGTGCGTGGCCGCCGCCGAGGAGGCCGACGAGCTGCTGGTCGCCGCACCCGACCCGGACGTGCTCGGGGCGATGCTGGCCCGACGCATGGCCGGCGAGCCCATCGCCTGGATCACCGGCACGACGACCTTCTGCGGGCTCACGGTCGTCGTACATCCCGGCGTCTTCGTGCCCCGCTGGCAGTCCGAGGCCCTGGCCCGCACGGCTGCCGACCTCCTGCCCGAGCGGGGCACCGCCGTCGACCTGTGCACCGGAGCGGGAGCGGTGGCGCTCGTGCTCCGGGCGGTGCGTCCCGGCGCACGGGTGGTGGCGACCGAGTCCGATCCGGTGGCCGCCGCCTGTGCCCGGTCCAACGGCGTCGACGTTCGGGTCGGCGACCTCGACGCGCCCCTGCCCGCCGGGCTCGCCGGGCAGGTCGACGTCCTGTGCGGGGTGCTGCCCTACGTCCCCCGGGACGCCCTCCACCTCCTCCCCCGGGACGTCCTCGCCCACGAGCCCCGGACGGCCCTGGACGGTGGCGAGGGCGGTCTGGAGCTGGTCACCCGGGTCGTCACCGCCAGCCCCCGATGGGTCACCCGGGGCGGCTGGCTGCTGCTCGAGGTCGGGGGCGGGCAGTTCCCCGAGGTGGAGGACCTGTTCGCGCGGGCCGGGTACCAGGGGATCCGGGTCCTCGTCGACGGCGACGGTGACCCACGGGCCGTGTGCGGCCGGCTCGGGGGACCGGCCGGCCGCCCCGGCTAGGCCTCCTCGAGGTAGTCGCGCAGCAACTGGGCCGACTCGGGGCGGCGCAGCTTGGCCAGTGTCTTGGCCTCGATCTGGCGGATCCGCTCCCGGGTCACCCCGAAGGCCTTGCCCACCTCCTCGAGGGTGCGGATCTTGCCGTCCTCGAGCCCGAATCGCAGTCGGACCACGTCCTGCTCGCGCGGGGTCAGGTGGTTGAGGGCGTCCCGAAGTGCAGCGTCGAGCATCAGCCTCGTGGCAGCGTCGCCGGGCACCACCGCCCCGCGGTCCTCGATGATGTCGCTGAGGCTGAAGTCCTCCTCGTCGCCGATGGGCTGCTCCAGCGAGATGGTGTCCTGGTTGATCCGGAGGATCTCACGAACCCGCTCCACCGACAGGTCGACCAGGGCGGCGAGCTCCTCGTTGGTGGGCTCACGCCCGACCTCCTGGTGGAATTGGCGCTGGGCCCACACCACCTTGTGGATGGTCTCGACCATGTGGACCGGGATGCGGATCGTGCGGGCCTGGTCGGCGATGGCCCGGGTGATGGCCTGGCGGATCCACCAGGTGGCATAGGTCGAGAACTTGAAGCCCTTGGTGTGGTCGAACTTCTCGACCGCCCGCATCAGGCCGAGGTTCCCCTCCTGGATCAGGTCGAGGAAGGCCAGACCCCGGTTGCGGTAGCGCTTGGCGATCGAGACGACCAGGCGGAGGTTGGCTTCGATGAGCTGGTCCTTGGCCTCGTGACCGAGGCGGACCAGCCGCTGGTCGGCACGCCGCTCGGTTCGCGAGGTCGTCCCGGTGATCTCGTCCTCCTGGAGGCGCATGGCCGCCTCGGTACCGGCCAGGATCCGCTCGGCCAACTCGACCTCGAGCGCGGCGTCGAGGAGCTTCACCTTGCCGATCTCCTTGAGGTACATGTGCACCGGGTCGGCGGCCGAGCCGCGGAAGCTGTCGCCTTCGGCGAACCCGCCCGACGACGGGGCGGACGACGCCCGGGGCTTCCGGGCGGCCGGCTTCTTCGGGGCGGCGGGCGGCTCGGCCGGGGGCACGGTGACCAGGCGGACCTTCGGCTCAGGCCGGGAAGCAGGCGCCGGCGCCGCGGCCATCGGAACGATGGTCGTCTCGACCGTGTCATAGGTGAACTCGATGCCTGCGTCGCGGATCCGTTCGACCACGCCGACGATGAGGTCGGCACTCAGCTCGACGGACTCGAGCACCGACACGACGTCGTCCTGGGTCAGTCCGCCCTTGGCCCGGCCCAGCCGGAGCAGGGCCTCGAACTCGGCGGCGGCGAGTGCGTCCTCGGCGGCCAGGATCTCGGGTGCCGACAGGTCGCCGTCGGCCGGGAGTGGGGGTGCGTCGCTCGGCACCGACCGGGTGGCGCCCGGGTCGTCGGCACCCTCGGTGCCGGCGTACAACGAGACGACCTTCTTCGCCGTCATGCGACCTGCCCGGATCCGTTCGTTCGTGCCCTCACCAGAAGCCACGCTACCAACCGACGTGACGCCTCTGCTGAGACATCCGGATCGTCCAGCTCCTGGAGCCAGACAGCCACCCTGGCGGCGTCCTCCATGGCCCGTGTCGAGGTCCGGGCCTCGACCGTGAGCTGGGGAAGCTCCCGCCGCACGACGTCGCGCACCAGCTGGGTGACCACCTCGTCGGGCTCGGAGCGGGGCTCCTCGACGGTGAGCCGGACCAGCAGGGACTGGACACGGCCGGGCGCCGAGTCGATGGCCACGCCGAGGTCGTCGGCGTCCACGAGGGCGGCGAACGCGGCCCGCTGCACCGGGTCGCTGAACAGCTCCGGCTCGAGCCGCTCCCCCACGTCCTCGGGACGGTGGATGGCCAGACGTAGCGCCTCCAGACCGGGCCGGAACTCGGCCGACGTGGATCCGCGACCCACCTCGGCGCCGTCGTCCCACTCGTCCCACTCCGGCTCCTCGCCGACCGGTGGGCCGTCGTAACCGCGTGGGTCCCGGTCCTCGGGTGCGGCGGACGGTCGGGACGGGGTCCGGTCAGACGCGGCCGTCGGCGCACGCGGCCCGTCGCGGCGGATCCGCTCGAGCCGGTCGCGCAGGGCGGCCGGCTCCAGACGGCAGCGCTCGGCCACCTGCATGACGTACTGGTCGCGGACCAGGTCGTCCGGGTGCTCGGCCACGGCGGCCAGCGCGTGGTCGGCCCCCCGGGCCCGGCCCTCGGGCGTCGACAGGTCGGCGGCGTCCAGGGTCCGCTCGATGCGGAACTGCAGGAAGGGCTTCGCCCCCTCGACGGCGGCGCGCAGGGCGGCCGGGTCGCTGCGGGCCAGGTCGGCCGGGTCGGAGCCGGGCGGCAGGGCGGCCACGGCGACGTCGATCTCCAGGGACCGCTCCCACTCGTAGAAGCGACCGGCGGCCGACTGGCCGGCGCCGTCGGCGTCGAAGGCCAGGACCACCCGGGTGGCGAAGTTCTTGAGCAGCCGGACGTGCTCCTCGGCGAGGGCGGTGCCGCAGGTGGCGACGGCACGGGGGACGCCCGCCTCGAAGAACCCGATCACATCGGTGTAGCCCTCGCACACGACCACCTCACCCGACGCGATCACGTCCTGCTTGGCCCAGTTGAGGGCGTAGAGGGTGCGCCGCTTGGAGTAGACGGGCGTCTCGGTGGAGTTCTTGTACTTCGCCGGGTCGCTACTGCCCGGCAGGACACGGCCCCCGAGCGCGACCGGATTGCCCGACGGGTCGCAGATCGGGAAGAGCACCCGGGCCCGGAATGCGTCCTGGATCCGGCCCCGCCGGTTGACGAAGCCCAGTCCGGCGCCGACCGCCACGTCCTCGTCCAGCCGGAGCGCCGTGCACAAGGTGTCCCACCCGTCGGGTGCCCACCCCAGGCGGAACCGTCGTACGACCTCGCCGTCGTAGCCGCGGCTGCGCAGGTAGTCGCGGGCCTGACCGGCGTCGGCCCCGGTCAGCAGGCGTTGGTGGTACCACTCGGTCGCCCGCTCCATGGCGTCCAGGAAGACCTTGCGGCGCTGCGTGTCGCGGCCGCCGGTGCCGTCCTCGCGGATGGTGATCCCGGACTTGTCCGCCAGGCGGCGCACGGCGTCGACGAAGTCGAGATGCTCCATCTCCCGCACGAAGGTGATGGCGTCGCCGCTCTTCTGGCAGCCGAAGCAGTAGTAGAAGCCCTCCTCGGCGTTGACGCTGAACGATGGGGACTTCTCGGCGTGGAAGGGGCACAGCCCGACCCAGCGCTGGCCCTGGCGCTTGAGCGCGGCGTGCTCGCCGATCAGGGCGACGATGTCGGTCGCCGCCCGTACCCGGGCCACGTCCTCGTCCGGGATGCCCATGGGGACGACGGTACCGCGTCCGTGCTCGGACCGGTCGCGGTGGGCCGGCCCGGGCTCCCGGGGCGGCCCACCGGTGGTGCTCAGCGTCGGGCGGGGGCCCTCTTGGCCGGGCCCCGCTTGGCAGGGGCCTTCTTCGTGGCGGCCGTCTTCGTGGCCCCGGACGCCTTGACCGCCTGGGCTGCGAGCGCCCTGCCGCGGGCGTCGGTGTGGCCGGCGAGGACCGCCTGGGCAGCCGCCAGCCGGGCGATCGGCACCCGGAACGGCGAGCAGCTCACGTAGTCGAGTCCGGCCGCTGCGAACGTCTGGATGGACTCCGGATCGCCCCCGTGCTCGCCGCACACGCCGACCTTGAGACTCGGGCGGGTCGCCCGGCCGCGCTCGGTCCCGAGGCGGACCAGTTCGCCGACGCCGTCGGCGTCGACCACCTCGAACGGGTTGCGCTTCAGCAGGCCCTGCTCGAGATAGGTCGACATCATCCGGCCCTCGACGTCGTCGCGACTGAACCCGAACGTCATCTGGGTGAGGTCGTTGGTGCCGAACGAGAAGAACTCCGCCTCTTCGGCGATCTCCCCGGCCCGCAGCGCGGCCCGTGGCGTCTCGATCATGGTCCCGATCAGGACCTCGAGCTTGCCCGAGGCCTTGGACCTCTTGGTGCCCGGTGCCGCCTCGGCCTGGGTCGCCTCGATGGCCGACACGACCCACGAGCGTGCGAGCGCCAGCTCCTCGCGCGACACGGTGAGGGGGATCATGATCTCGACGACCGGGTGTCCGCCGGAGGCCACCCGGTCGAGGGCGGCCTCCATGAGGGCGCGGACCTGCATGGCATAGAGGCCGGGCTTGATCACACCCAGGCGCACGCCGCGGGTGCCGAGCATCGGATTGAACTCGTGCCACGCCTTGGCCGCCTCGTAGAGGGCGGCCTCCTCGGCGGTCAGGCCGACGGTGGCCTCCTTGACCGCGAGCTCAAGGGTGTCCGGGAGGAACTCGTGGAGCGGCGGGTCGAGCAACCGGATGGTGACCGGGAGGCCGTCCATTGCCTCGAGGATCTCGAGGAAGTCGGCCTTCTGGGCGACCCGGAGGGCCTCGAGCGCCAACTCCTCCTCGGCCGGCGTGTCGGCCAGGATCATGCGGCGGACGACGGGCAGCCGGTCCTCGGCCAGGAACATGTGCTCGGTGCGGCACAGGCCGATCCCCTCGGCCCCCAGGTTGCGGGCGTTGGTGGCGTCGGGCCCGTTGTCGGCGTTGGCCCGCACCCCCAGGTGCCCGGACCGGATCTCGTCGGCCCAGCCCAGCAGCAGGTCGAATTCGGGGGGCGTGTCGCCCTGGATGACGTCGACCTGGCCCAGCACGACGGTCCCGTTCGTGCCGTCGACCGAGATCCAGTCGCCCTCGGCGACCTCGATCTCGCCCACGGTGAACGAATGGCTGCCGATGCGCAGGGCCTCGGCACCGACCACGGCCGGCTTGCCCCAGCCCCGGGCGACGACGGCGGCATGGCTGACCAGGCCGCCGCGTGCGGTCAGGATGCCCTGGGCCGCAAGCATCCCGTGGACGTCCTCGGGAGAGGTCTCGCTGCGGACGAGTACGACGGCCTCGCCCCGCTCCGCGGCCGCCTGGGCGTCGTCGGCCGTGAGGTAGACACGCCCCACTGCGGCTCCCGGCGAGGCGCCCAGTCCCTTGACCAGGACCTTGTGGCCGGTCGAGGCGAACTGGGGGTGCAGGACCTGATCGAGGTGGTCGCCGGTGATCCGCTCGATCGCCTCGGACTTCGTCAACTTGATGGCCCGCTCGGACACCATGTCGACGGCCATGCGCAGGGCGGCACGGCCGGTGCGCTTGCCCACACGCGTCTGGAGCATCCAGAGCTTGCCCTGCTCGATGGTGAACTCCGTGTCGCACATGTCCCGGTAGTGGTGCTCGAGGCGGGCGAAGATGGCCAGGAGCTCCTTGTGGATCCTCGGGAACTCGTCGGCCAGCGCCGACAGGGGCTCGGTGTTCCGGATCCCGGCCACGACGTCCTCGCCCTGGGCGTTGACGAGGAAGTCGCCGTACTCGCCCTTGGCGCCCGTCCCCGGGTCGCGGGTGAAGCCGACGCCGGTGCCGGAGTCGTCGTCGCGGTTGCCGAACACCATGGCCTGGACGTTGACGGCGGTGCCGAGGTCGTGGGCGATCCGCTCCCGCACCCGGTAGGCGATGGCCCGGGGCCCGTTCCACGAGGCGAACACGGCTTCGATGGCGCCACGAAGCTGTTCGTCGGGGTCCTGCGGGAAGGGCTTGCCGGTGTGGCGTTCGACGATCTGCTGGTAGGCCTCGACGAGATACCGGAGCAGCTCGATCGGGACCCCGGCGTCCGACGAGGTGCCGGCCAGCTCCTTGGCGGCGTCGAGCAGCGAGTCGAACTCCTCGCCGGGCACCCCGAGGACGATGCGTCCGTACATGGCGACGAATCGACGATAGGAGTCGTAGGCGAAGCGCTCGTCGTCGGTCTGGCGGGCCAGGCCCTCCACGGACTTGTCGTTGAGGCCCAGGTTGAGGACGGTGTCCATCATCCCCGGCATCGAGAACTTGGCGCCCGAGCGGACCGACACGAGCAGCGGGTCCTCGGCGTCGCCGATGCGCTTGCCCATGGTCCTCTCCAGGCGGGTCCGGGCCTTGCCGATCTCAGCCGTCAGCCCCTCGGGCCAGCCGCCCTCCATGTACGCCCGGCACGCGGTCGTGGCGATGGTGAACCCAGGAGGCACCGGCAGGGCGAGCACCGACGTCATCTCGGCCAGGTTGGCACCCTTGCCGCCGAGGAGGTCCTTCATCTCCATCGGGGGCTTGCGGTGGGAGTGGTCGAAGTCGAAGACGAACGGCATCAGGAAGGGTCTCCTAGGTGGATCCGGGGCAGGGTCGGTCGGCGCACGGGCTGTGCGCCGACCTGCAATCCTACCCCTGGGTCACCGCCCGGCCGGACCTACGGGTTCCAGCGACGGGGATCAGCCGGACCCGTGCGCAGGCCGTGACAACCGCCCGTCCTGCCGTGGACGGGTCGGGGTCGACGGACCCGGCCGCGCCAGGGCCGGACCATCCGGGATCAGGCGTCGTCCGCCCGTCGACGGAGCTCGGCGAGCAGTCCGTCGACGGGCACGCGCACCTGTTCGGTCGTGTCGCGGTCCCGCACCGTCACCGTGTGGTCCTCGAGCGAGTCGAAGTCGACCGTTACGCACCACGGCGTGCCGACCTCGTCCTGGCGTCGGTAGCGCTTGCCGATCGACTGGGTGGTGTCGTAATCGCACATGAAGTGGGGCTGGAGCAGACCGAGTACCGAGCGGGCCAGCGGCTCGAGCGACTCCTTCTTCGACAGCGGGAGCACGCCCACCTGGTACGGGGCCAGCCTCGGGTGCAGGCGCAGCACCGTGCGGGCCTCGCCACCGATCTCGTCCTCGGTGTAGGCGGCCAGCAGGAACGCCATCATCGTGCGGGTGGCGCCGGCGGCCGGCTCGATCACGTGGGGCACGTAGCGCTCATTGGCCGCCTGGTCGTAGTACTCGAGCTTCTCCCCCGAAGCGGCGGCATGCGCCTTGAGGTCGAAGTCCGATCGGTTGGCGATGCCCTCGAGCTCGTCCCATCCCCAGGGGAACAGGAATTCGACGTCGGCGGTGCCCGACGAATAGTGGGAGAGCTCGCTGGCCTCGTGGTGCCGGAGGCGCAGCTGGTCCTCGGTGATGCCGAGGTCGAGGTACCAGCGGTACCGCTCGTCGAGCCAGTACTCGAACCACTGCTGGGCCTCGGCCGGCGGCACGAAGTACTCCATCTCCATCTGCTCGAACTCCCGGGTCCGGAACACGAAGTTCTGGGGGGTGATCTCGTTGCGGAAGGACTTGCCGACCTGCGCGATGCCGAAGGGCGGCTTCATCCGGGTGGTCTGGAGCACGTTCAGGAAGTTGACGAACATGCCCTGGGCGGTTTCGGGTCGGAGGTAGGCGACGGCACCCTCGTCCTCGAGCGGGCCGGCGTGGGTCTTGAACATCAGGTTGAAGGCCCGGGCCTCGGTGAACTCGGTGGACCCGCACGCCGGGCAGACCCCGTCGATCTTGTCCTCGCGCCAACGCTGGTGGCACTTCATGCAGTCGACCAAGGGGTCCGTGAACGTGGCCAGGTGGCCGGACGCCGCCCACACCGCCGGCGGCGACAGGATGGCGGCGTCCAGGCCGACCACGTCGTCCCGGCGCTGGACCATCGACTCCCACCAGGCGTTCTTGACGTTACGCAGCAGGTTGACCCCGAGCGGGCCGTAGTCGTAGGTGGAGCGGAAGCCGCCGTAGATCTCGGCCGACTGGAAGATGAAGCCGCGCCGCTTGCACAGGCCGACCACCTTCTCCATGAGGTCGGCGGGCACGTCGGTGGTCGTGTCGGGACTGGCTTCCGGCTCGGGCATAGCGGCCAATCGTACCGGGTGCTCCCGCGCACCCGGGCCCGGTGCCGGGCCCGTCACACCGCGTGGCGGTCGATCAGGTAACCGGTGACGGCGTTGGCCAGCAGCCGGCCCCGCACCGTCAGGACCTTCCGGTCGCCGTCGCGATCCACCAGGTCGTCGAGGTCCGGGTCCTCGGGCAGCGCACCGGCGGGCACCCCCGACGACGTGCGCAGCGCCAGGGCCAGTGCCTCGAATCGTCGGTCGGCCGCGTCCAGCACCTCCTCGCCGGCCACGGTCGAACCGTCGGCCGCCACCAGGGCCACATACCGGTCGGGGGTGCGCACGTTCCACCACCGCCGGCCGCCCCGGTGCGAGTGCGCGGCCGAGCCGATGCCCCGGTAGTCACCCTGGTCCCAGTAGAGGCGGTTGTGACGGCACTCGTGACCCGGAAGCGCCCAATTGGAGATCTCCTCCCACCGGTACCCGGCGGCCGTCAGGATCCGCTCGGCCGACTCGTACCGACCCGCCTGCACGTCGTCGTCCGGATGGCGGTCGGTGGCCCGGGCGAGCGGGGTGCCCGGCTCGACGGTCAGGGCGTAGGCGCTGACGTGCGGCGGGGCCGACGCCAGGCCCAGGAGGTCGTCCAGGCTGCGCTCCCAGTCCTCATCGCGCTCGCCGGCGCCGCCCAGGATCAGGTCCATGTTCCACGATGTGAACCCGGCTCCGGCGACCAGGGCGGCGGCCTCGATCACGTGGGCCGGACCGTGGCGCCGGCCCAGGCCCTCCAGCACATGGCCCACCGTCGACTGCACCCCGAGCGACACCCGGGTCACCCCGGCGGCCCGGTAGGCGGCGAGCAGTCCGGGGGTCACGTCCTCGGGGTTGCACTCGACGGTCACCTCGGCCCCGGCCACGACCGGCACGGACCCGAGCACCGACGCGAGCAGGTCGGCCGGCAGCCGGGACGGCGTACCTCCCCCGACGAAGACCGAGGTGGCGGCGGGCATGCCCTCGCGCTCCGTGGCCCGCCGCACCTCGGCGACGCATGCGGCCGCATACGCCTCCATCAGGTGGTCGCGATCGGTGTACGTGGCGAAGGCGCAGTAGTCGCACCGGTGCCGGCAGAACGGTACGTGCAGATAGACGCCGAACGGCGCGGCCCCGCCACCGGCGCCCGGGCCGGTGGCGACCAGCGGTCCAACGGTCACGACAGACCCCTCGCACCGGCGGCACCGGCGGCACCGGCGGCCTCGCTCCACCGGGCCAGTGCCTCCACCCGCTCCACGGCGTGGTCGACGATCGGGGCCGGGTACCTGGGGGACCCGTGCTCGGGCACGTACCGGGCCACGTAGCTACCGTCGGGGTCGAACCGCCCGGCCTGCCGGTCGGGGCTGAACACCCGGTGGAACGGTGCGGCGTCCGTCCCGGTGCCGGCCACCCACTGCCAACCGTGGTTGTTGGAGGCCAGGTCACCGTCGATCAGCAGGTCCAGGAAGAGTGCGGCACCCCGCCGCCAGTCGACGTGGAGGTCCTTCACCAGGAACGAAGCGGTCAGCATCCGCACGCGGTTGTGCATCCACCCCTCGGCCCGGAGCTGGCGCATCCCGGCGTCCACCAGAGGGAAGCCGGTGCGGCCCTCGGCCCAGGCGTCGAACCGGGCGTCGGCCTCGGGCCCGGTATCCCACCGGAGGTGCCGACCCGCGGGCACCAGCGGCTCCCACGCCGAGTCGGGGCGGTGCCACAGCACGTCGGCATGGAACTCCCGCCACGCCAGCTCCGAGCGGAATGTGTCGCCCGAGGACCCCGGTGGGGTCCGGGCCAGGACCTGGCGCGGGTGGATGGCGCCGAACCGGAGGTGCGGCGAGAGCCGGGACGTACCGGCCCGGTCGGGCCGGTCCCGGTCCTCGCCGTATGTTGCGACCGGACCTTCGAGGAATGCGTCGAGCAGCCGGGTGGCCGCCGCCTCCCCTGCGGCGGGCAGCCGGGCGGACACCTCGGCCGGGTCAGGGTCGAGCTCGTCGAAGGTGACGTCGGACGTGCCCCGCACCCAGGCCGTCCCGGTCGGAGCGGCCGCCGGTGCCGGCCAGCCGTGTACCGACCAGGCCCGGCGGAACGGGGTGAACACGCGGTACGGGTCGCCCCCACCGGTCACCACGCGGCCCGGCGCCACCGCATAGGGCGACCCCACCAGCCGGAGCGACCGGCCCGACACGGCCAGGCCGTCTCCCACCCGGGCGTCGCGTCGCCGACCGTACGGGCCGCAGTCGCCGGAGGCGAACACGACCGGCGAGCCCGTCTCGGCCGCCACGGCGGCCACGACCGACTCGGGCCGGCCCCGGCGCAGGGTGAGCGCGCCACCGACCGAGTCGTCGAGCGCTGCCAGGGTGCGCACCAGGAAGGCCCGACGGTTGGGCCCGCCCGACGCCATCAGTCCGTCGTCGACCACGAACAGCGGGAGCACGCCACCCCCGAGTGCCCGAGCCTCGTCGGCGGCGGCCAGCAGGGCCGGGTGGTCGGTGAGCCGCAGGTCGCGGCGGAACCAGAGGATCACCGGGGGCGGACTGCCGACGGATGCCGGGGCGGGGTGCGTCACCGCTGTCCGGCCGGTCAGGAGACCTGGCCGGCCCGGACCGACCGCAGGCGCCGGTCGAGGTGTGCCTCCACGGCCCCGGTGGCCAGCGTCGCCACCTCGTCGGTCGCGGCAGAGCGTGGCTCGGCCAGCACCCCGGACAGCCCGCCCCCCAGGGTACGGCGCAGCAGTGCGAGCCCGTCGGGCGACAGGGGCCTGCCCCTGCGGCACGACCGGCACAGGACGCCACCCTCCACGATGTCAAAGGCGACCAGTTGCCCGTCGTCGTCCTCGCCGCACGAGACGCAGTCGTCGAGCATGGGGGCCGAACCCTCGAGGGCCAGGACCTTGAGGAAGAAGGCGGGGACGACCATGGGCGAGTTGCGCTCGCCCAGTGCGGCGATGGCCCGCACCGCCATCGAGTAGAGGCGGGGGTTGGCGTGGCGCTCCTGGCCCACCTGATCCACCACCTCGAGCATGGACAGCCCGGCCGACATGCGGTCGAGGTCCTCCCGGACGGTCCGGAAGGTGTCGATGACCTCGACCTGGTCGATGGTGTCGAGGTCGCCGCGACCCTGCCAACCCAGCAGGGCGACGTGACTGAGCGGCTCGAGCCGGGACCCGAACCTGGACGTCGTGCGGCGCACGCCCTTGGCCACGGCCCGGACCTTGCCGTGGCGCTCGGTCATCAGGGTCACGATGCGGTCCGCCTCGCCCAACCGGATGGTACGGAGCACCACCCCCCGGTCGCGGAACTGGGTCATCGCCCGGCGCCGGGCCCCCCGGACGGGGAGCCGTCGGCGCCGTCGTCCGCCGGGGCCGTCCGTCCGTCGCCGTGCAGTGCCGTCAGGGGTACAGGGTCGAGGTCGGGACGGTTGAACCGGGGGGCGGACCGTCCCGGTCGGCGGCCGCTCACCAGGTTCCCGACGCCGATCATGAGCACCAGGACGGCCGGGATCACGACGAACGGGGCCGCAGCCGTGAAACCGGCGTGCCAGGCCAGCACAACGCCGGCGTAGACGATCAACCCGACGACCCAACCGGTCATGATCCACACGCCCCCGGCGTCGTCGTGCACCCGCTCGGGCGCGACACCGCCGGCCCGGCGTGAACCGCCCTTCACGTCACGCCCCCGTAGCGGCGCTGCCGGCGCTGGAAGTCCCGCACGGCGGCGAACAGGTGGGTGCGCCGGAAGTCGGGCCACAGGACGTCGTCGAATACGAGTTCGCTGTACGCCAGTTGCCACAACAAGAAGTTGGACACCCGGTGCTCACCCGACGTCCGGATGACCAGGTCGGGATCGGGCTGGTCGGGGAAGTAGAGGTGGGAGCGGATGGCCTTCTCGGAGACCTTCTCGGGTTTGACGCCTTCGGCCACCAGCGCCTTCACGGCATCCACGATCTCGGCCCGCCCGCCGTAGTTGAACGCCATGGTCAGCGTGCAGCGGCGGTTGCCCCTGGTCAGCTCGATGGACTCGTCCATCCGCTTCAGCACCCGCTTCGGCACCCGCCAGTCGCGCCGGCCGGCGAAGCGGATGCGGACGCCCTTGCCGTTCAGCTCGTCCCGGCGGCGCAACAGGAGGCTCTCGTTGAAGCCCATCAGATAGCGGACCTCGTCGGGCGGCCGGCGCCAGTTCTCGGTGGAGAAGGCGTACATGGTGATCCACGGGATACCGAGCTCCAGCGCGCCCTCGACGGCGTCGAGCAGGGCGGCCTCGCCCGCGGCGTGACCCTCGGTGCGGGGCAGGCCGCGGCGGGCCGCCCACCGGCCGTTGCCGTCCATCACGCACGCGACGTGCGTCGGGATCGGCCCGTCGACGACGTCGGCGGCGGTCAGGACCTCGTCCCGACCGCCCGCGTCCCCGGCACTCCCCTGATCACTGTCCACCCTGCGAACCTATCCCGTCGGCCGCACCGGTCGTGCCGACGGGGCCCCGTCGCGTGGCACCGGGGACGTCCCGACGGGGGTCCGGTGGTTGAGCCACCGTCCGGTGGCGACTAGACCCTCCCCATGACCCCGTGGGCCGCCCTGGCCATCTTCGCGGCAGGGCTCGGAGCCGGAACCGTCAACGTGATCGTCGGGTCGGGGTCGCTGATCACCTTCCCGACGCTGCTGGCGCTCGGCTACCCCCCGGTGCTGGCCAACGTCTCGAACAACGTGGGCCTGGTGCCCGGGACCGTCAGCGCCGTGCACGCCTACCGGCGTGAACTGGTCGGCCAGCGGGCCCGGATGCGCACGTTGGGGCCGGCCTCGCTGGCCGGCGGGCTCGCAGGCGCGGTCATCCTGCTCGCCCTCCCCCAC
The DNA here is from genome assembly GCA_963835445.1 of uncultured Actinomycetota bacterium. Classification (GTDB taxonomy): domain Bacteria; phylum Actinomycetota; class Acidimicrobiia; order Acidimicrobiales; family RAAP-2; genus Bog-756. The sequence continues at coordinate 78,393 of CAWIFO010000007.1, read as the reverse complement.
AGCGTGTTCAAGGCCGCAGTGCCGGTCCTCGTCCTGATCGCCGCGGTGCTGATGGCCGTCCAGCCCAGGGTGACCCGGTGGCTGGCCGACCGGGGCGAGCGCCACGTCCACGGCGGTCCGCCGCTCGTGATCGGCGTCTTCGTCACCGGGATCTACGGCGGCTACTTCGGCGCCGCCCAGGGGGTCATCCTCATGTCCCTCCTGGCCATCTTCATCGACGACGACCTCCAACGCCTGAACGGGACCAAGAACGCCCTGGCCCTGATCGTCAACGGGGTGGCCGGTGTCGTGTTCGTCCTGGTGGCCCACGTCTCGTGGTCGGTGGCCGCGCTGATCGCCGCCGGGTCCATCATCGGCGGCCAGCTCGGAGGTCACTACGGCCGGCGCCTGCCCACCGCCGTCCTGCGGGCCTGTGTCGTGGCGGTCGGCGTGACGGTCTCGATCGTCCTGTTCGTGGCCTGGCACTGATGGGCACGGACCAGGACGACACGGACCTGCCCGGGCGGGCCCCCGAGGCCCCCGAGGCCCCGATGACCGAGATCGTGGACGGCGGCACCACGTGGCGCTTCGACGACACCTTCCTCACGTCGACCTGGACGTGCATCTGGGGCCGGGGCTGCCTCGGCATCCTGGACGAGCCGGCGGCGGGACTCGGCCAGGGCTGCTGCTCGGTGGGGGCGGAGCTCGACGGTGTCGATGAGGCCATGCGCGTGTCGGCCCTGGCCGACACCCTGCCACCCGACCGGTTCCAGTTCCACGCCGAGGCAGCGGCCGGCGGTGTCTTCTCCGACGACGCCCGGGCGGCCACCCGGGTCGTCGACGGCGCGTGCATCTTCCTCAACCGGCCCGGGTTCGCCGGCGGCGCCGGCTGCGCGTTGCACCTGGCCGCCCAGGACGCCGACGAGTCACCCCTCGACTGGAAGCCCTCGGTGTGCTGGCAGCTCCCGGTCAAGGTCGACTGGGCCGACGACGGTGCCGGGGGCGAGGTGGCGACGGTCCGGGCCTGGCGACGGTCCGACTGGGGACCGGAGGGCGAGACGATGGCATGGTGCTGCACCGAGGGCGATCTCGCCTACGTCGGCGACCGGCCCGTGGTCGAGTCGCTCGCCGAGGAGATCGACGCGCTCGTCGGGACCCCCGTCTACGAGGAGCTGCGGCGGCGTCTGGCGGAGTGAGCCGGTCGCCCCGGGCGGTCCGCGCCGGTCGCCCCGGTGGCAGCGGGCGGGATCGAACCGCCCGGTAGTGTCGGCGGATGCCCGACGAGGTGACCGACACGCTGCGCACCGTCGCCGCGGCCCTGCCCGGCGGGGGCGAGTCCCGGACCGGACAGGAGCAGATGGCGACCGCCGTCGCCGCGGCCGTGGCCGGTGGTCGCAACCTGGTCGTCCAGGCCGGCACCGGAACCGGCAAGTCCCTCGCCTACCTGGTCCCGGCAGCCCTGTCCGGGGAGCGGGTGGTCGTGGCGACGGCCACCAAGGCCCTCCAGGACCAGTTGGCCGACAAGGACCTGCCGCTCGTGGCCGGCGCCACCGGCCACGACCTCACCTTCGCCGTGCTGAAGGGGCGCAGCAACTACGTGTGCCGCCAACGGGTGTCCGAGATCGGCGGCCGCGGCAGCCAGCTCGCCCTCGAGCCGGGGTCCGCCGACCCCCCGGACGCCGACGACACGCTCGCCTCGGATCCCGGCGCCGACTCCTCCGATCCGGCCACCATCGCCGACCAGGTCCGGAGCCTGGTTCGATGGGCCGCGGACACCACGACGGGCGACCGGGCCGAGCTCCCCTTCGAGCCCCACTTCCGCGCGTGGGCCATGGTGTCGACCACCGCCCGCGAGTGCCCCGGCGCATTCCGGTGCCCGTCGGGGCGCGACTGCTGTGCCGAGGACGCACGGGCCCGGGCCGCCGAGGCCGACGTGATCGTGGTCAACACCCACCTGTACGGCGCGCACCTGGCCAGCGGCGGGGCGGTCCTGCCCGAGCACCGGGTGGTGGTCTTCGACGAGGCCCATGAGGTCGAGGACGTCATGACCGACAGCCTGGGTCTGGAGGTCGGCCCGGGGCGGTTCCGGGCGCTGGCCACCGCCGCCCGGTCGGCGGTGGAGGCAGGCGACGCCGCTGCGGCGGGCGCGGTCGACGCTGTGGCCGACCTGGCCGACGTCTTCCACCGCGTGCTGCGCCCGTGGTCGGGCCGCCGCGTCCCCCGTGCCGAATTGGGGGTCGGCGTCGACCCGACGACCGGCGGCCCGGCACCGGAGCCGGCTCAGGACGTCCCGGAGACGGAGCCCGCCGTCGAGGAGCCCCTGGGACTCGAGCTCGGACTCGCCCCTCTGCCGAGGAAGGCGCCGCGCCCCACCCGGGCCGCGCCGGGGACGAGGGCCGCCGGTGCCGCGCCGGCGACCGCCGTCGGCGGCGACCCGGCGATCGGGACCCTGCTGGCCCTGGCCACCGGCCGTGTCGGCCGCCTGGTCGACGGCCTCCGCCGGGCGGAACGTGAGGCGGGTGACGGCGAGCCGTCGGCCGACCGGTCACGTCGAGACCGGGTGCTGCTGGCCGCCGGCCATCTGGCCGCCGACCTGGCCCGCCTGGCCCTGCTGGGCGAAGGTGAGGTGGCCTGGGTGGAGGACGGCTCCCGGGCGCCGTCGTTGCGGGTCTCCCCCATCGACGTCGGCCCCGTCCTGGCCGAGCAGCTGTGGGGCAGGGTCACCGGCGTCCTCACGTCGGCCACCGTGCCCGTCGGACTGGCCGAGCGGCTCGGCATGCCGGCCGGCGCCACCGACACCCTCGACGTGGGCAGCCCGTTCGACTACCGCAACCACTCGCTGCTCTACGTGGCCCGCTCGCTGCCCGACCGGAGGAAGCCCGAGGCGGAGCCAGCCATGCACGACGAGCTCGAGGTCCTGATCAACGCAGCCGGTGGGCGCACTCTGGCGCTCTTCACCAGTTGGCGGGCGATGCGGTCCGCCGTCGAGGCGCTGGCCGACCGGCTGACCGTCCCGGTCCTCAGCCAGTCCGATCTGCCCAAGCCGGCGCTGGTGGAGGCGTTCCGTTCCGACGAGTCGGCCTGCCTCTTCGCCACCCTCGGGTTCTGGCAGGGCGTGGACGTGCCGGGTCGCACGCTCAGCCTCGTCACCATCGACCGCATCCCGTTCCCGAGGCCCGACGACCCGGTCCTCGAAGCCCGCCGCGAGCTGGCCGGCTCCGGCGCGTTCGGGGCCGTGGACCTGCCCCGGGCCGGGACACTGCTCGCCCAGGGGGCCGGACGGCTCATCCGCTCCGCCACCGACCGCGGGGTGGTGGCGGTGCTCGACAGCCGACTGGCCACCGCCCGCTACCGGAGCGCGCTGCTCGAACGGGTCCCGCCGATGAAGCGCACCCTGGACCGCGACGAGGTGGTCGCCTTCCTGCAGGACATCGCCGCCGGCGCCGACACCTGAGCACATCCGTCGCCCCCCTACGATGGCGGCATGCCCGGCCGCACGCCGAGACGGTGGTACACGCCCCCGAGGTGGACCGGTGCGATCACCGACTTCTTCGACCGCCGGGTGGACCGGGTAGCCGGCTCTCCCGAGCGGGCGATCGAGATCACCGACGGGTGGGTGGCCAAGGCCCAGCGCCGCTACGGTCCCGACTCGTGGAAGACGGTCAACACCATGGAGGCGGCGGCCATGCGACGCGACGGGAGCGGTGACTTCCAGGGCGCCCTCGGACTGCGGCGCCAGGTGCTGGCCAAGCGACGGGAACACCTCGGCCCCGAGCACCGCCAGACGCTGACCGCCGAGTATGCACTGGCGGGGACGCTGCTCGCCCTGGACCGGCCTGACGAGGCCCGCCCGCACGCCGACCACGCACTGGAGTGCTACGTCGCCGAACTCGGGCCCGACGACCCGGCCGCGCTGGCCGCGCTGGAACGGAGCGCCCGGATCCAGGTCCAGCTCGGCGAGACGGCCGAGGGGATGCTCAAGTACCGGCGCGCCATCGGCGGGTTCCGCGACCGGGGTGACGAGGGCCGGGCCCAGCGGGCCACCACCAACCTCGGGCGCCTACTGCTGGCCCGGGCCGACTACGAGGACGCACTGGGCGTGTTCCGCGAGCAGGTCGACGTCCAGGGTCACCTGCTCGGGACGGACGCCCCGGCCACACTGGCGTCGTTGCGCGACCTCGCCCTCACGCTCGCCCGGATGGGGCGGCTGCGCGAGGCGAAGGTGGTGGCGCAGAACCTGGTGGCCGGCACGAACCGGGTCCACGGCACCGACCACCGGTCGACGGCGGACGCCCGCCGGCTTCTCGAGCGGATCGAGGCGTCGCTGCAGTCCGACTGAGCACCCCCGGACGCCAGGGCCGCCGCTGTAGCCTGGGCACGCGCCCCCTGCCGTCGGCGGGCGACCGGGGCGCTGACCGAAAGAGGGGCCGTGGGGAGCGTGCAGAGGATCGCAGTGACCCGGCGGGGCCGTCCGGTATGAGGATCCTGGCCAACGCCGAGGAGCTGGCCCCGGTCTCGGGCATCGCCTCCCAGACGCTGGAGGTCACCGAGGAGCTGGCCCGCAGGGGTCACCACGTCGATCTCGTCTGCATGCGGAGTGGGCCCTACGCCGGACGCTACGCCGCCTTCTGCGACTCGATCCAGGTGGTGCGCGCGCTCGACCTCGACGTCCGCCACGTGCTCCGGGACGCGCCGAAGCTCGTGCCGTCCGTGCGCACGGGGGCGGCCACCCACCCGGACATCATCTACGTCAACCGGTTCCGGCCGCTCCCGTGGGGCGTGGCCACCCGGGCGTTCACCCGTGCCCCTGTGGTCTGCCACCTCCACGGCGACGTCGGCATCAGTCACCCGTCGGTCAACCGCGGCCTCGGCAGGTTCACGTCGCGCTTCCTCTGCGTCTCGCAATTCGTCCGCGACCGGTTCGTGGACCTCGGTGGCGATCCCGCCCGCACCGAGGTCGTCCACAACGGGGTCGACCAGACGGAGTACCCGCCGGGGGGTCTCGCCGAGCGGAGTGCCGCACGTGCCGAGCTCGACATCGACGAGGACGTCGTGCTCGTCATGTACTTCGGCCGCGTGGGGGAGGCGAAGGGCGTCGACGTCCTCGTCGATGCCCTGGCCGGGCTCGTGGGGGGCCCACGCCCGGTCGAACTGCTGGTGCTGGGTCTGGCGGTCGACGACACCTACGAACGCCGTGTCCTCGGGTCGGTCCCCGGCCTCCGGATCCACCGGGTAGCCGAGCGCACCGACGTGGTGACGCCCCTGCACGCCGCCGACCTCGTCGTCGTCCCCTCCGTGTGGGAGGAGCCGTTCGGCCGGACGGTGATCGAGGGGATGTCGACCGGGAGGCCGGTGATCGCGTCCGCCGTGGGGGGCATCCCTGAGATCCTCGGTGGGGAGTTCGCCCGGTTCCTCGTCCCGCCGGGCGACGTGCCGGCGCTGTCGGCCAAGATCCGTGAACTCCTCGACTGGCGCGACCAGGAGGTCGATCTGGCGGCGGCGTGCACCGGGTACGTGGCCCGCAAGTTCTCCAAGACGGCGATGGTCGACGCCGTCGAGCGCTCCCTGGTGGACGCGGCCGGCTGAGCCGACTGCCCCGGCACACCGGCCGGGGCCCGGACGCGCGCCCCGGCACAGGCCGCCCGACGGGGCACGCGGACCCGCCGGTCGGCGTACGATGCACCTACGGGACGCAGGGCTCCGGCACCCAGGGTCCGCCGACCGTTCCCGGCGGTCATCCCCAACCTCGAGAGGACGCACCGGTTGCCAGGCGCTGGACTGTTCGATGTCATCTGCTTCTCGCTGGAGCCATGGAACGAGGTCTGGCGCCGCAACCAGCACTTCGCTTCGGAGCTCCTGCGGCAGCGACCGGACATGCGGCTGCTGTTCGCCGAGCCCCCCGTGGACATGACGTGGACCCTTCGACAGGGCCACTGGCCCCGCCGGTCGCCGTTGCGCCCCGTGGGCGACACCGGCCGCCTGTGGGTCATGGCGCCGGACAAGTGGCTCCCCCGCCGGCTCCGGCCCGACGGGGACCGCGCCCGGTTCGCCACGGTGGTGTCCGCCGGCAGTGCGCTGTGCTTCGACCGGCCGGTCCTCTGGGTCAACGACAACACGTACGCCCCACTGCTGGAGGCGACGACGTGGCCGATCGTCTACGACGTCACCGACGACTGGACCCTGGCGAGCGGGACGACGAGTGCCACCGAGCGCGAGCGGCGCAACGACGCCCTGATGCTCCGGGTCGCCACCGAGGTGGTCGTGTGCTCACCCTCGCTCGCCGACAGCCGCGGACGGGGCCGTACGGTGCACCTGATCCCGAACGGGGTGGACGTCGACTTCCAGCGGGAGCCGGCCGGACGACCCGACGACCTGCCCGAAGGACGGACCGTCCTCTACCAGGGGACGCTGGCCAACGGCCGGATCGACGTCGACCTGTGCCTGGCGCTCTGCGAGGGACTCGCCGGGAACGCCACGCTGGTGCTCGTGGGCCCGAACAGCCTGAGCCGTGACGCCACCAACGCCCTCACCGACGGCGGCGCCGTGATCCTCGGCAGCCGACCGTATGCGAGCATCCCCGGCTACCTCCAGCATGCCGATGTGCTGGTCGTGCCCCACCGGATCGACCCGTTCACGGAGAGCCTCGACCCGATCAAGGCCCGGGAATTCCAGGCGGTCGCCCGTCCGGTCGTGGCCACCCCGGTGGCGGGGTTCCGGGAGCTCGGCCCACCGGTCGTCATCGCGGACCCAGCGGACTTCGTGACCGCCGTGTGCACCGAGCTGGGGAAGCCGCCGATGCCCCCGGGTCCCGGGCCATTGGTGAGCCGACCGGCGACGTGGGCCTCGCGGGCGGCGGACTTCCTCGCCGTCCTCGACGACGCCGCCGGAGGCGCCCCCGCGCCCTGATGACGGTCCGAGCACCGCGCCCTCCTTCGACGGCCGCACGGTCGAATGGAAGCGGCTCGGCTCGGCGACGAGCTCCCGCATCTGCGCCCCGGGACGACGGACCGGTCAGAACCCGAGGCGGTCCAGGGAGTCCTCACGCTGCTGCCAGCGCTTCTCCACCCGGACGAACAGCTCCAGGTAGGCGCCGGGTTCCATCTGGGCCCGCACGGCGGTGCCCACCTCCTTGAGGGTGGCGCCGCCCTTGCCGATCACGATGCCCTTCTGCGAGTCGCGCTCGACCAGGATCTCGCATCGGACACGTGGCCACTCCCACTCGGTCACCCGACAGGCGATGGAGTGCGGGAGCTCGTCGGCCACCCGGTGGAGCAGCTCCTCGCGCACCAGGTCGGCCACCCAGAACGCCTCGGCGACGTCGGTGACCATGCCGTCCGGGTAGTACTGCGGGCCCTCGGGCAGGCACGCCACCAGGGCGTCGACCAGCTCGGGCACGCCTGCGCCGGTGGCGGCCGACAGCGGGAAGTACTCGACCGGCACCGGGTCGCCGTCGGCATCGGCATCCAGCTCCCCGACCACGGCCGACACCCCGGTCAGATGGCCCAGGACACCGTCCCCCCCGACCCGGTCGATCTTGTTGACCACCACCATGAGCGTCGGGTGGCCCACCGCTCCGGGATCGCCGCTGCCGAGCTCGACGGCGAGGGCGGCGGACCGGGCCATCGCCCGAACCCGCCGCACCGAGTGGGCCAGCACCATCCGGTCACCGGGTCCGACCGCACCGGTGGCCTCGACGAGCGCCACCACGGCATCGACGTCGTCGAGCGACGAGGTGGCCGATTCGTTCATGCGCTCCCCCAGCGCCGTCTTCGGCTTGTGGAGACCCGGCGTGTCGACGAAGACCAGCTGGGCGTCGGGGCGGTTCAGGACGCCGCGCACCTGGGACCGGGTCGTGTTCGGCCGGGGGGAGACGATGGACACCTTGGTGCCGACCATGGCGTTCACGAGCGTCGACTTGCCCACGTTGGGGCGCCCCACGACGGCCACGAAGCCGGAACGGAACCGGCTCATGCATCCTCGGCGACGGCGGCCCCGGCCATCGGGACGATGGTGACCCGCTCGATGCGCCGGCCGTTGACCCGCTCGACCTCGAGGCGGAGTCCGTCCGAGGTCACTGACTCACCGGCCACGGGCACGTGGCCGAGCAGGTCGAACACCAGCCCGCCCACGGTGTCCCACGCGCCGGTCGGCAGATGGGCGTCGAGCAGGTCGTTGACCTCGTCGACGGGCAGGCGGGCGCTCACCCGGAGCCCGCCGCCGGCCAGCTGCTCGACCGGGGTCTCCTCGACGTCGAACTCATCGACGATCTCCCCGACGAGCTCCTCGATGAGGTCCTCCAGGGTCACCAGGCCGGCCGTCCCTCCGTACTCGTTGACGACGACCGCCAGGTGGAACTTGTCGGACTGCATCTCGCGCATCAGGGCAGAGACCCGCTTCGTCTCGGGGACGAAGTGGGCGTCGCGCAGGTGCGAGCCGACCGGCTCGTCACCACGGCCGCCACGGACCTCCTGGATGAGGTCCTTGGTGTAGGCGACGCCGACCACGTCGTCGATCTGCTGCTCGACGGCCGGCATCCGGCTGCGCCCGGCCTCGAGTGCCAGGTCGAGCGCGGCCTCGACCGACTCGTCGGCGCCGATGGTCACCATGTCGGTCCGGGGGACCATCACCTCGCGGACGACGGTGTCACCGAACTCGATGATGGAGTGGATGAGGGCCCGCTCTTCCCTCTCGATCACGTCGCCTTCGACGGCCACGTCGGCCATCGCCAGGAGTTCGGATTCGGTCACCAGGGCACCCATGTAGCCGCCTTTCTGCCCGATGAAGAGGTTGGCCAGTCCGATCAGGCCGCCCGACACCATCCGCACCGGCCAGAATCGGACCACGGCGGACACGATCGGTGCGCTGAAGAGGGCGGCCCGCTCCGGATGGTGCACGGCCCAGTTCTTCGGCACCGCCTCGGCGAACACGAAGATCACCACGATCTCGAACACGGTGGCCGCAGCTACGCCCCAGGCGCCGAACCACCGCACGGCCAGGATCCCGACCAGGGTGGCCACCACCAGCTGGCAGATGAGCACGAGCAGGAGCACCGGGTTGAGGAAGCCCTGGGGATCCTCGGTCAGCCGGACGAGCACCTTGGACCCCCGCTTGCCCTCGTCGGCCAGGCTCTTGGCCTTGGCCCGGCCCATCCGCACGAGCGCCGTCTCGGCCAGCGCCAGCAGTGCCGACGCGGCCAGCAGTACCACGACCACGACGGAGAGGACCACGTCCTCGGGGGTGAAGGTGGCCGCCGTCATCAGGTCGTCGGATCGAGCAACGGGGGCACCCGGTAGAAGCGGTCCAGGAGCTGCTGCTCCCGCCGCTCCATCCGTTCGGCCTCCTCGTCGACCATGTGGTCCATCCCCAGCAGGTGCAGGATGCCGTGCACCACGAGCAGTGCGATCTCATCATCGAAGGTGACCCCGTGCTCGACGGCGTTGGCGGCGGCCACGGCGGGGCAGATCACCACGTCGCCGAGGAGCAGGTGCCGGCCGGTGGGTGCCTCGATGGACGCCGGCCCGGTGCCGCCCTCGTCCGGAGAGCGCCCGCTTCGGTCGATCTCGTCCTCGATGGGGAACGACAGGACGTCGGTCGGGCCCTCCTTGTCGAGGAACCGCTCGTTGAGTGCGGCGATCGATGCCTCGTCGATGAAGAGCAGGGACACCTCGGTGTCCTCGGTGATCCCCTCGGCCTCGAGCACCCCCCGCGCCAGGGATGCCCACCGCTCGACCGCCACGGGGTGGTCGGACTGCTCGTCGGCTGCGTAGATGTCGAGGCTCACGCGGCGCCGGGGCCGTTCGTCGAGCCGTTTGTCGAGGACGCGCCGTCCGAGGAGGCCGACCCGCCACTGTCGTAGGCCGTGACGATGTCAGCCACGATCTTGTGCCGGACCACGTCCTGGGCCTTCAGGTGCACGAAGGCGAGGTCGGGCACACCGCCCAGGATCTGTTCGAGTCCCACCAGTCCGGACCGGCCGCCGGGGACGTCCACCTGGGTCATGTCGCCGGTGACGACCGCCTTCGAACCGAAGCCGATCCGGGTCAGGAACATCTTCATCTGCTCGGGGCTGGTGTTCTGGGCCTCGTCCAGGATGATGAACGAGTTGTTGAGGGTCCGGCCACGCATGAATGCCAGCGGCGCCACTTCGACAGCCCCCTTGTCGATGAGGCGCTGGGCCCCCTCGGCCTCGAGCAGGTCGTGCAATGCGTCGTAGAGGGGCCGGAGGTAGGGGTCGACCTTGGCCAGCATGTCCCCCGGCAGAAAGCCCAGCCGTTCGCCGGCCTCGACGGCGGGGCGGGTCAGGATGATGCGGCTGACCTGGCGGGCCTGCAGTGCCTGGACGGCCAGGGCGACGGCCAGGTACGACTTGCCGGTCCCGGCGGGTCCGATCCCGAAGGTCACGATGTGGCGGCTGATGGCGTCCGCGTAGGCCTTCTGACCGCCTGTCTTGGGGCGCACGGCACGGCCCCGTGACGAGCGCACCAGTTCGCTGGTCAGGACCTCGGAGGGGCGGACGTCGTCGTGGAGCATGTCGATGGTGCGGTTGAGCTGCACCGCGTCGAGGCCATGGCCGGACTCGAGCAGGATGATCAGCTCGTGGAAGAGGGAGGCGACCCGCTCGGCCGACCCGGACCCCTCGGCGCCGCTCCCGTCGATGGAGACCTCGTTGCCCCGCACGGCGATCCGCACGTCGGGGAACGCGCCCTCGATCTGGCGCAGCAGCTCATCGCGCTGGCCGAGGAGACCGGCCATGAGGTGGTTGCCGGGAACGAGGATCTTTACCGGGGTGCCTGCCACGTGCGCTCTGCCTGCGATCCTACCAGCGGTCCGGGACGTCCCGGACGCATCGGCACGGCCCGGATGGCGCCCGTCGCCGAGGCCGGATCCGTGCCCGGCGGGAGGTGCCGTCCCCGGTGGGGCGCCGCCGGCCAGCTCCGCTCAGCCGGGGGGCCAGTCGAACGACCGCCCGCCCAGCAGGTGCAGGTGGAGGTGGGGCACCGTGTTCGAGGCGTCGGGGCCCACGTTGAACGTGAGCCGGTAGCCGCGGTCCTCGCCCCCGATCCCCTCGGCGTCGGCGACGGCCCTGGCCGCCACGAACAGGGCGGCGATGTCGTCGGCGTCACCGGGGCCGACCGTCCCGGCATTGGCGATGTGATTCCGCGGCACCACGAGTACGTGCACCGGGGCCTGGGGGGCGATGTCCCGGAAGGCCACCGTGCGCTCGTCGCGCCGGACCACGTCGGCGGGGATGTCGCCGGCCACGATGCCGCAGAACAGGCAGTCCGGATCGGTCGTCACCGGCCGCCTCTCACCCCTCGGCCGCCAGCGGCTGCCGGGCGGTGCCGTTGCCGTTGGCTCCGTCCCCGTGGACGACACGGGTCGGGCCCTTCACCTCGGGGTAGAGGTGCTCGAGGCTGCCCGGCACGATACGGCTCGACTCGATGAAGGCGTCGACATCGGCCTCCTTCAGCCGGATGACCCTGCCGAACTTGTAGGCGGCCAGGCCGCCCTCGTCGATGAACCGGTACAGGCTGCGCAGGGTGACCCCGAGGCGTTCCGCCGCATCCTTTGTGCTCAGCCAGCTGATCGGGTCGTGGACGGCGTCGGTCATCAGACCGCGACGAGCAGCCCGAGCTCGTCCAGGCGGGCGCCCATGCTGTCCGGGGTGACCCCGAACAGGCAGGCGATGGCCCGGACGTCCTCGGCTCGGATGGTGATCATCCGGCCGTTGAAGTCCTGACGGTGGACCTGGATCATGCTCAGGAACCGGCGCAGGAGGTCGCGCTCGGGACCGCTGACCGTATGGAGCTTGGTCAGGTCGATGGCCACCTTGTCGGGGACGGTCGAGGCCGGCGCGGCACCCCGCCCGTTGGCGGCCCGCGCCTCGGCCGAGCCCGCCGCGCCCCAACGGCCACCGGGCGACGCGTCGTCGTTCGGGAGCAGCTGGTCGACCGGCACGTCGTAGAGCTTGGCCAGGCGCTGCAACCGGGGGACCGAGATGGCCCGTTCCCCCCGTTCGTAGGCACCGAGCACGGACGCCTTGAACTCCTGGTCGGACATCGCCTCGACCGCCTGCAGGGACAGCCGCATCTGCTTGCGCATCGCCCGCAGCCGCGAGCCGACGGCACGGGCGTAGGCGACCCGGGCCGCCTCCTCCTGCTCGTCGTCGTCCACTGCAACGACCGCCTTCTCCGTCACTGTCATGGTCAAGCCCTCCGCTCCCACCGATTGCGCCCCTCGAGCCCGGATTCGCGGATCGAACCCGGTGCCGAGCTTCTGTCTCACGCAGCGTGACCGGAGCCGGAGCCCGTCACTTACCCTGCGAATTTGCTTAGGACACCAGTTTTCCTCACGGAGCGTGGTTACGCAAGGGGTAGAACCACTCCGTTGCGCAGGGCGCACAGGAGGGCCCCGGCGGTGACGGCGGCCGTCTCGGCACGCAGCACCGTGGCGCCCAGGCCCACCGTCGGGCCGAATCGGTCGCGCTCGACAGGGTCCCAGCCGCCCTCGGGACCGACGGCCAGGACCGGTCGGTCGAGGCCCGGGGCCAGGCCACCGGCATCGGCGAGGGCCACCGCCGACCCGGCCACGTCGGCCACGTCCTCCAGTCGGCAGACGTCGGTGACCTCCGGCAGGCGGGGCCGCCGGCACTGTGACGCCGCCTCGCGGACGATCCGCCGCAGACGCTCGACCGACTTGGCCGCCCGCTCGCCCTCCCACCGCACCACCGAGCGTGAGGTCCGCAGGGGCACGATCCGGTCGACCCCGAGTTCGGTGAGCTTCTGGGCAACCCATTCGGGACGGTCCCCCTTGGTCGGGGCGAAGGCCACGGTCACCCCGGGCTCGGGTCGGAGGTCGACCACGGCCGGCCCGTCGGGCACGAGCACTGCGGCCGGATCCGCACCCCGCGATCCCTTGGCCGGGGCAGACGGGGCGATCCGGCACGGCACCCAGCGCCCGGCGCCATCGGCGGCGATGACCGGCTCGCCCGGGCGCAGTCGGAGCACGTCGAGGAGGTGGCGGAGGTCGGCGTCGGCGGCCACCGGTGCGACCGGATCGGCCACGAACACCAGGGCGGCGGCGGCCACCAGGAGCGGATGGGGGGCCCGGGGGGCCGGGGGGCCGGCCGGGCCCTCCAGTCCCGTCGGGCCGGGGACCACGGTCAGCTGAGGGCCGAACGGAGCTTGGAGAACAGGCCCTCGTGGTGCGGGGCCTCACCCAGCTCCTCACCGTGGGCCGCGGCCAGGGCGACCAGCAGCTCCCGCTGACGGTCGTCGAGGTCGGTCGGGGTGTCGACCTGGACGTGCACGAACAGGTCGCCCCGGCCCCGGCCCCGGCCCGGCAGCTTGGGCACACCCAGACCCTTGAGGGTCAGGACCGTGCCGCTCTGCGTACCGATAGCGATGGCCAGGTCCCGGGTGTCGTCGAGGGTGGCGAAGGGGATGCTCCCACCGAGGGCGGCCAGCGCCACGGGCACGTGCACGGTGGCGTGCAGGTCGACGTCCGACCGCTGGAACAGGTCGTCGGGCGCCACCGCCAGGTGGACGAACAGGGCGCCGTTGGGACCTCCCCGGAACCCGGCGGGCCCGTGGCCGGCGAGCCGCAGGGTGGAGCCGTCGTCGACCCCGGGCGGGATGTCGACGGTGAGGGTGCGGGTCTCGGACCGCCGACCCTCGCCGCGGCACTCCGCGCACGGGGTCTCGATGGACTGGCCCGTCCCCTGGCAACGGTTGCACGGGATCGCGGTGATGACCTGTCCGAGGATCGACTGGCGCACCCGGCGAAGCTCGCCGGCCCCCTGGCACTCGGGACACCGCACGACCGAGGTCCCGGGTCGGGCGCCGGTGCCCTCGCACGTGTCGCAGTGCACCGGGGTGGTGACGTCGACCTGGCGCTGGACCCCGAACACGGCCTCGCGGAAGCTGAGCTCGACCATCAGCTCGGCGTCGGGGCCCGGGACAGGACCCGCTCGACGGCGCCCGCCCGGGGCACCGCCCATGCCGTTGAAGAAGGCGTCGAACAGGTCGCCCAGTCCCCCGGTGCCGAACGGGTCGCCCCCGGCCGGTCCCCCTGCGCCCTGGCCGAAGACCCCGGCGTGGCCGAAGCGGTCGTAGCGGGCGCGGCGCTCGGGATCGCTCAGGACCTCGTAGGCCAGGCTGATCTCCTTGAAGTGCTCGCCGTCGGCGTCGTCGTCGCCGTGGTTGGCGTCCGGGTGGTGCTCGCGGGCCTTGGCCCGGTAGGCGCGCTTCAATTCCTCGTCGGTGGCGTCGTGACCGACACCGAGGAGCTCGTAGAGGTCGGTCTCGGTCATCGGGCCGCCTCGCCGAGGCGCTCGCCGAGGCGGTCGCCCACCACACGGGCGGCGGCCAGGGCCAGCGGGTAATTCATACGGGTGGGCCCGAGCAAGCCGATGGTGCCGGCTTCGATGCCGCCCACCGACACCGGCATCACCACGATGGCGCACGACGCCAGGGGCTCCACGCCGTGCTCGGTCCCGATGGCCACGGTCAGACCCGTGTCGAGGATGTCACGCAGGAGCGACACGACGACCAGCTGCTGCTCCAGGATGGTGAGGACGGAGCGAACGGTTTCGACGGCGTCGAAGGCGGCCGCCATGCGCGACGACCCGCCCACGAAGAGCTGGTCGTGGCCGTCGGCCACGCCGAGGGCCCGCAGTGCGGTCACCCCGGACGACACCACGGCGTCGACCACGGCGTTGCCGCTGGGTGCCGCCGTGGGATCCACCTGGGCCAGGGGCGAACCGAGGGCGTGGGCGGCAAGTCGGCCGCCGGCCTCGGACACCGTGGCCTCGTCGGCCTCGTCGGGCAGCTCGATCGACTGCTTCTGCACCGCCCCGTCGGCCAGCACGACCACGACGAGGGCCAGGCGGTGGCCCAGGCCCACCAGCTGGACCGAGCGGACGGCAGCGGATTCATGGGACGGGCCGACCACCATGGCCGTGCAGTCGGTGAGATCGGCGAGGAGGCCGGACGTGCGTTCGAGCATCTCCTCGATCTCGCCGTGGGCGTGGTCGAAGAACTGGCGGACCTGGTGGCGACCGCCCGGGTCGAGCGGCCCGGGGCCGCCGAGCTGGTCGACGAAGAACCGGTAGCCCTTGTCGGTCGGGATCCGGCCGGCGCTGGTGTGGGGCTGGGTCAGGTAGCCGTCACGCTCGAGTGCGGCCATGTCGGACCGGACGGTGGCCGACGACACGCTGACGCCGGGAGCGTCCACCACGTGCTGGGAGCCGACGGGCTGGGCCGAGCCGATGTACTCGTTCACGACCGCGTTCAGGATCGCCGCCTTGCGGGCGTCGAGGTCCCCGCCGGCGGGGTGCGTCTGGTCGCTCGTGCGGTCGTCGGAGGTCGTCATGGGAGGTCACCAGGGGTCGGGATCTGCCGGGTCGGGGACCCGGCAGGCGTTCCGGTAGCGGTTGGCACTCCATCCTAGTGAGTGCTTACCGGTTCCGGCCGACCACCCCCGTGTGTCCCGGTAGCACGCTCGGAACGGCGCGGGGCGGCCCCGGGGTCATACCGGGTACCGGGCCTCGTAGGCATCGGCCAGGTCGTAGAGGGCAGCGCGGCCGTCCCCCCGGAACGACGAGCCGTGCATCAGGGCGAGCATGGTCGGCTCGAGGTCCCCGAGCTTCCGCATGACCGCAGTCGTGTCGGGCGCGAGGGACGTGCTGCGGAACAGCGCCTCTGCATCCATGGACGGCCCGATCAGGTCCTCCTCGGTGACGGCTGGGCCGTCGCCCAGGTGGGTGAAGAGGTCACCGCACAGCAACGTCCCCGTGGACTCCTCGAACAGCACCCGCGCCTCCCATCCGTGGGGGACGTGCGGCGTGTCGATATGACGGACACGCAAGTCCCCCAGCTCGATCACCTCGCCGTCGGCCAGCGCACGGGGCGGTCGGTCGGCCATCTCCTCGAGCGAGACCAGGCAGCCCAGGGCACCGTGGGCCACCTGTGCGTCGGGGGCGGCGGCCAGGAACTCGTTCATGGCGCCGCACTCGTCGGACTCGACGTGACCGAAGGTGATCCAGCGCAGGCTGGCGACAGGGAGCACCTGGTCGATGGCGGCGCGCACCGACGGGAACATCGACCGGTGGCCGGTGTGGAAGAGCAGTGGCTCGTCACCGGCCAGCAGGAACTGGTTGAACGTGAACCCGTCGGGCCCGATGTCCCGGTTGCAGGTCGAGAGCCGGTAGATGCCCGGCGTGATCTCGTCGACGGTCGTGGCCACGGTGGGGCCTCCCTGTGCCGGTCAGCTCCCCCTCCACGCGGACGGTGGGGCGGCGGAGCGGTCGGTCACCTGGGTGACCGCCTGGCACTCCATACTAGTGGGCGCGAAGGCACCGGCCCTGGTGGGCAGGGGCGAGCCTCGAGCGGTCCTCAGACGGTGGCGATGAACATGCGCTCGGTCATGGCCGGGCCGAGGGCGATGGCGATGTCGTCAAGGATGAGCGTCAGGGTGCCGTCGGGCGCCCGGGACTGGACCACGGCCGTGGTCCCCGGCGTGAGTCCGTTGTCGCCCAGGTAGGTGAGCGAGTCGGCCTCGTGCTCGACGCTCTCGGTGATCCTGACCAGGCGTACCTGCTCCCCTGGCTGGGCCTCGGCCAGCCGGCGCTGGCCGGCGCCGTCGGGGGTAACCCCGGGGATCGGGTTGCCGTGCGGACAGGTAGTCGGGTTGTCGAGCAGGACCACGAGCCGAGCCTCGACGTCGTCGCTGATCACATGCTCCCACCGGCCGGCCTCGATGTGGGCCTTGTCCCAGTCGAGGCCGATGATGTCGACCAGCAGTCGCTCGGCCAGCCGGTGCTTGCGGACGACGCCCTCGGCCAGATCCGTTCCGGTCGGCGTCATCGAGATGCGCCGGCCCGTCCGGGCGATCAGGCCGTCGGTCTCGAGTCGGTCGAGCATCTCCGACACGGAGGGCGCCGCCTTGCCCAGTCGCTCGGCCAGGCGGGCCTGGATGACGGGGATCCCCTCTTCCTCCAGGGCGTAGATCGTCTCGAGGTACTCCTCGACCGGCGGGTGGAAGCGGTCAAGCACGCCCCGATCCTACGGCACCGCCGACGTCGGCGGCTCGTTGGCCCCGGCGTCGGCGTCGGCGTCGGCGGCCCGGGGCGGCCGACGCCGGGTGGGGCGGGCGGCCCGACGGGCCGCCTCATCAGCCTGCAGCTTCGGGACCACGACCAGCGTGTAGGCGGCCGAGACCGCACCCATCATGACGATGATGACGAGCGGGACCGGGCTGAACCTGTTGTTGACGGACACGGAGGCCACCACGGCGAGGACCGAGAACACGACCAGGCCACCGACGGCCACGACCCGCACCAGCGGCACCCGGAAGGGACGGTGATGGTCGGGGACCCGACCCCGCAGGCGCAGCACGCAGAAGGCGGCCACCGCGTAGATCATCCCCTCGAGAGCGGCGCCCACGGCCACGAGCACCTGCCATCCCGATCCGCCCACCACCTCGACGACCACGGACACCGCGAACGACGTGGCCCCGAGCAGGATGACCGGCACCCAGGGCACGGCCCGGTCGTTGAGGCGGGCGAGCAGCGGGGGCAGACTCCCTTCCCGGGCGGTGGCGTAGACGAAACGCGATGCGGTGATGAATCCGCCGTTGAACGTGTTGAGGGCGGTGACGGTGGTGACGCCGGCCATGATCCAGATGCCGGCCGCGCCGAACGCCCGCTGGCCGAGCGAAAGCTGAGGGTAGGCGGTGACCAGCTCGGCGTGGGTCAGCACGTGGCTCATCGCCGTGGCCATGGCCGCGCACACGCCGAACAGGATGGCGACGGCGATCAGCATGGCCCGGTGGATGTGCCTGGGGTCCCGGACCTCCTCGGCGTTGGTGGTGACCCACTCGAAGGCGCTGTAGAGGAAGATCCCGAGTGCCACCGACTCGAGGAAGCCCGCACCCGAGTGGTGGTGGAGCGGCTGGAGCGGCGTGCGCAGCGCGGCGTGCGACCGGGCCAGGGCCACCAACGAGACGACGAGTGTGGCGAGCAGCACCACCGAGGTGGCCACGTCCTGGAGCCACCCGGCGACCTTCACGCCGCGCAGGTTCGACAGGACGGCGATGGCCAGCAGCGCCAGTGTCCACACCGCGGTGAGCCAGCCGGGCGCATGCAGCACGTGGGTCAGGGCGGCGCTCACGATGAAGGCATCGGCCGCCACCACCAGGACGATGGTGCTCAGGTAGGTGAACGTGATCGTCAGCGCCACCCGGTCGTCCATGGCCCCGGACATGTAGCGGCGGATTGCGGCGGCGGTCGGGAACATGCCGTTGAGCTCGCCGAAGAACGCCCACGCCATGAGGGCCAGCAAGCCGGCCACGCCGATGGAGATCCACGCCGAGTCGCCGGCCACGTAGGCGACGAGTCCGGCGGCCGCCAGGTACTGCAGGGCGGCGAAGGCGAGGCCGGTCGAGGTCGATACCGCCGTGCGCAGGCTCATGGCCCGCCGCAGGGTGGCGGCCGGCGCCGGTGCGCCCCCGCTCATCGGGACGGGCTCGCCGGACGGGCTCGGGTCACTGGTCGAGGAAGGCGACCATGGACATGGCGTCGAGCCGCAGCACGTCCTCGGACGACCCGGCCAGCACGATGTCGCCGCTGACGTACTTCTCCGACGGGTTGAGGTCTCCCCAGAACAGGTCGGCGAAGTCCTCGCTGGTGGCCGACACCACCAGGTCGGGCTGGTCGACCAGCCCGTGCCGCAGGTCGGCCAGTACGGATCCTGACACGGCGATGGTGAACCCGTCGCCGGTGTCGGTGGCCATCAGGTGCACCGTCCGGTCCCAGCCCCGCAACATGCGGGCCAGCCGGGCGTTGCCGTTGCACCGGACCTGCCAGTCGGCGTAGGCCTCGGCGATCTCGTCGGCGGTGGCCACCGCTATGCCTCCCCCGGCCCCGGCGTCCCAGCCACTGCTCCCCCGGGGCCGGCCCCGACGTCGAGGGCGGCGGCGACCTCGGCGGCGACCCGCTCGCCCGACTCGAGCGCACCCTCGATGTAGCCGGACCACACGGATGCCGTCTCGGTGCCTGCCCAGTGGATCGGGCCCACGGGCGTGCGCAGGCTCGGTCCGCACCCGGTCAGCACGCCGGGCCCGAGCCCGGCCACCGGGCCGCCCCGGGTGAACGGCTCGGCCGACCACCGCTGCTCGGTGAACTCGACCGGGGTGGCCGCCTCGGGCCCGAAGGCGCGGCCCAGCTCCTCGAGGCACCCCGCACGCCGACCCTCGGCCCCGCCGGCCTCGGACTCCCGGTCGGCGGTCCCGGCGATGAACCCCATCAGCACGCCGTGCCCACCGTCCTCGGGCGAGTCGTCGAACGTCGCCCGCAGCAGGCCGGTGTCGGCCACGACCTGGCCCGACAGCCCGGCGTCGCGCCAGAACGGCCGGTCGTAGACGGCGTGCACCTTGGTGACCGAGCCCATGGGCGAGCGCTGGGCAAGTTGGTCGCGGGCGCCGGGCAGCGGAGGGTCGAAGTCGATGCGGCCCTGGACGGCCGGGGGCATGGCCACGACCAGCCGCCGGGCAGACACCCGCCACGGCGACCTCGTACCGTCCGGGCCCCTGCGGTCGGCGGTCACCGTGACCCCCGACGAGTCATGCACCACGCCCACCACCGGGGCGTCGAGCACCACCCGGTCGGCCAGGACCTCGGCCAGGTGGAGCGCCATCCGCTGGGCGCCGCCGACGAACCGCTGCTCCTGGGCGCCGCCGGCCGTCCGGATGAGCGAGGACATCGAGCCACCGCCGTGGGCATAGCCGAGCACGTAGAGGAGCGACAGCTCGTCGGGACCGCAGCCGAACACGGCGAGGGTGGCGGTGGTCACCAGGGAACGAGCCACGTCCGTCTCCGCGGCGGTCGCCACCCACTCGGCCAGGGTGATCGCGTCGAGGAACCCGGCGTCCGGGTGGTCCCACGGACTGGACGGAGAGACCTCCTGGGCCAACAGGTCGAGGTCGAGGAGCGTGGCGACGGTGTCGGCCGACCCGTCCGGGTCCGATGTCGGAACGAGACCGATGAAGGGATGGATCCCGCCGTCGCGCAGCTCGAGATTTGCGCCGTCGACATAGGTGGGGAACGTGGCGACACCGCACTCGTCGGCCAGCGCCCGGAGGCGGTCCTGGGTCGGACCGATCCACTGACCGCCCTGGTCGACCACCGCGCCCGACCCGGTGACCTCGGTGAGCACCCGGCCGCCCACCCGGTCGCGGGCCTCCACCACCACCACCTCGAGGCCGGAGGCAACGAGGTCGTGCGCCGCCCGCAGGCCGGCGTATCCGGCGCCCGCCACGACGACGTCGACGGTGCGGTCCACTCCGGTCATGTCCCCTCCCGTGGGCGGCGACCCGTCGGTCGGGTGGCGCCGGCAGACCCGCCGGTCGCCGGCTACAGGCCGGGCGGTACGGTGGGGTGCGTGGACACTACCCCGGGACCCGATCCCGGCGACGCCGACCCGGAGTTCGTCAGCGGGGTCGCGCCGACCGGTCCGGCGAGCGACGGCCCGTGCGGGGTCGGACCCGTCGGCGGGGCGGTGGCCGGCATCGACGCGGGTGGCGGCACCGCAGACGGAACCTACGACGACCCCGGCCCCCATGAGCCCGTGGGCTTCCAGCTGTGGATGAAGCGGTCGGCCACCGGTGCGGTCCTGTCGGGAATCGCGCTCGGGCTCCAGCAGGCCCTCGAGCCCAAGCGCGAGCTGCCCGCCTTCGTCATGGAGGCGCCCGGCGAGCCCGAGGATCCCGACGCGCCCATCACCCTGCACTTCGATCCGGACGACCCGACCAAGACCGTCGCCGTCATCCGCACGCCCGCAGCCGGCAGCCCGCCGATTCCCACTCCGGGTGACGAACGGCCCAACGGGCACTAGCCAGGCGAGCGGCGAGTCGCCTGCCGGGGCGGAGCCGTGCCGACACAGTGCGTGGCGTGCCGTGCACCTGCGTTCGGATCCCGTCGGAACCGCCTGGTTGCCGCCACACTCCGGAGGCACCGCTACTGTGGCGAGCAAGGCGTCCGAACCGCCTGCAGCCCACGACAGGATCACGTTGCGTAAGGAAGGGTGTTGATTCCGCAATCCGCAAGTCGTCATGCCCAACCGACGCCATTCTGGTTCGGTCCGAGTGACCGACCGCTCTTCGGTTGGCTGCACCTCCCGCGGGACGGCACGGTCCGCGGGGGCGTCGTGCTCTGCCAGCCACTCGGCATCGAGGCGATCTGCGTCTATTACACCTACCGGCTCCTGGCCGATCGCCTCGCTGAGCGGGGTCTGGCCGTCCTGCGCTTCGACTACGACGGGACCGGCGACTCGACCGGCGAGGAGACCGACCCCGATCGGGTCGAGGCGTGGCTGGCCAGCGTCACGGCAGCCACCGACGCGCTCGCCGCCACCGGTGTCTCGGACATCGGGCTCGTCGGGGTGCGGATCGGCGGCCTGTTCGCCGCCCACGAGTCAGTGCGCCGCCACGGGGTGGACGCGCTCGTGCTCTGGGATCCGTGCCCGTCCGGCCAGTCGTTCCTGAGGGAGCAGCGGTTCCTCCGCCACCTGAGCGGAGGCGGAGGAGACGGGTCCGACGACGGGCTGGAGGCGCCGGGGCTCCGGCTCGAGCCGGAGACGGTGCGGGATCTCGGGGAACTCGACCTTGCCGCCATGGACGGCACGCTGGCCAAGCGCACCCTGGTGCTCATCCCGCCGGGCACGTCGAGGCCGCGAGTCCTCCAGCGTCGACTCGAGGGTTTCGAGGTCGACTGGCAGGAGGCGATCGGGCAGGACCTGCTCCTTGACTCGCAGAAGCAGACGCCGCCGATGTCGACCATCGGTCACGTTGTCGACTGGCTGGCCGCCGCGCTGCAGGGATCGCCGCGCACGCTCACGGACGTGCCCGTCGATGATCCCGCGGCGGTGGTGGGGAGGACCGCCGCCGGGCTCCCCGTCGTCGAGCACACCGTCACCCTCGGCGGGCTCGGACTCTTCGGGATCGTCACCGATTCCGCCGGGTCGCCCCGTGGACCGACCATCGTGCTGGTCAACGAGGGCAACACCCATCACATCGGACAGGCACGGATCTGGGTGGACCTGGCACGCAGGCTCGGGTCGACCGGATTCCGCGTCCTGCGGTTCGACCTGAGCGGCAACGGCGACAGCGGGACGCGGCCGGGTCAGCTGGACCATGTGGCGCGTGCCCCCGAAGCCATCGAGGACGTCTACGAGGCGATGGCCGCCATCTCGCCCGACGACCCCGTCGACGTCGTGCTGGTGGGCTTCTGCTCCGGCGCCTACGAAGTCGTCGAACAGTCACTCCTCCATCCGCCACGCGGGATCTGCGTGATCAACCCGTCGTTCTCGTTCACCCCGGCCGGGCCCGAGGAGCCATCGGTGCGGCTGGCCCGTCAGCACTCCAAGCGCTGGTTGGTACGCCTGGTGGGCGCACCGCTCCGATGGGTGGTCCGCCGACGCAATCCGGCGGACCTGGATCGATGGATGCGGTCGCTGGAGAACGGCTCGTGGCCGTTGGCCATGGTCAAGCGCCGTCCAGGCATCCCCGAGTGGGTCTGGCGGTTCGTGACCCTCCACCTGCTCGACGACACCGGAATCAGCACCCTCGAGCGTATCGAGGCGTCCGGGGTCGACACGTTCCTCATCTGCGGTTCGACGGACTACCTCCCCATCGTGATCGGCTCCGGCGACCGGATCCGGGCCCTCGAGCGGTCGTCCCGCTTCCAGGTCGCGATCCTCGACGACCTGGACCATGCCTCGTGGGTCAAGCACCAGCGCGAGCTGCTGATCGACGTGATGGTCCGGCACTTCGAGGCGGCCCATCCGTCCGCCTCGTCCTGACCGGGCCCCTTCCACCTCGGCGCCCGGTCACCGGATCCGGTGTGCGACGCACGCGGCGGACTGCCCGTACGACGAGGCGTCACCTCATGGCCGGGCAGCTGCCGACGTGGCGGCGGAGTCGAGCAGTTCCAGGAAGGCAGCGGCCTGCCCCGCCCAGGTGGCCGGGGTGCCGACGAGCTCGCCCGGACCGGGTGGCAGGGGCGGCTCGTCCAGGACCGCCTCGACGGCGTCCACGAACGACTCCCGGTCCGTGACCTCCACCGGGCCGGCCAGACCTCGGAAGCCGGCCACCGGGGTGGAGACCACGGGACGGCCGACGGCGACGAATTCGCGGGCCTTGATCGGATCCAGGCTCTCGGTGAACGGCGTGATCATGTGGGGCACCACCAGGACGTCAGCGTGCTGGAGGTAGGCCGGCATCTCCGAGTAGGGGCGGCTCCCCAGGATCACCGCACCCGATTCGAGCACGGCAGCCTCTGCGGATCTGGTCAGACTGTTCGGGCCGAGGAACACGAGCCTGGCCCGTCCGGCCAGCCTCCGGGCCAACCGGACACACAGGTCGATGTCGAGCCGATCCGCGCTCAGGGTCCCCTGGTAGAGGACGATCCGGCCGGCGGGCAGGTCCGCAGGGCGGGTCGCCGGGGACCGGAGGTGGTCGATGTCGACACCGTTGGACACCAGGTGCACCGTGCGATCGCGCCCGCGGCTCTCGACGAGCGCCGGCGAGCAGACCACCACCTGGTCCGCGTTCCGCAGTGCGGTCGAGTCGTTCGAGCGCTGCCGCTCCACCTCCCTGGCGCTGGCGCGCGCCAGCAGCCAGTCGTCGGTGACGTCGTAGACACTCGGCCAGCCGGTCCGTTCGATCAGCGGTGCGTACATGCTGTCGTTGATCCACAGC
The DNA here is from genome assembly GCA_963835445.1 of uncultured Actinomycetota bacterium. Lineage (GTDB taxonomy): Bacteria > Actinomycetota > Acidimicrobiia > Acidimicrobiales > RAAP-2 > Bog-756. Next base: position 54,660 of record CAWIFO010000007.1, on the reverse strand, counting down.
ACGGGACGGTCGAATTGCAGGTCCCGGCTCGCGGACAGCACCTGCCGGAACAAGGAATCGTCGCCGCCCGGCCAGACGCGACGGGGCAGCCACTTGTGCGGGGCCATCGCCCACAGTCGCCCCGACGTTCCGATGCTCCGCAGGCCCGACAGCTTCGGGAGCCGCCCCTGACGCAACGTCCACAGCACGTCGACCGGCGTCTCGGCGAACAGCAGCCGCATGTTGGGCCGGAGACGCAGGATCTCCGTGGCGAAGAGTTGGTTACGGCGCCAGACCTCGTTCCACGGCTCCAGCGAGAGGCAGATGACGTCGTACTGATCGGGGCGTGCCACAGTCGGCGTCCTTTCGGGGCTCGGTCATCGGCGAAGCATCCGCACGCAACGCGACACTATCCTGGGCCGGACCGTCCTCGGGACGCTGCCCGAGGCGCCCGTTCCCGTCTTCATCCCGTCGGGTCGGGATCGCCACGACGTGCATGCCGGACCGTTCCCCACGATCAGGCGCTGGGGTAGAGTCGCCCGAAATGCCACGTCCCACGTCGCGGTCCGCCAATTCCGGGATCGACCGTTGAGTCCCGAATCGTGACGAAAGCGTCGGCCGTTCCCGGCGGGACTGACGTGCGCTGTTCGCTGATCGTCCTCAACTTCAACCAGCGCGAACTGGTGGTCGAATGCGTCGCCAGCATGCTCGGGGCCGTCGGTCCCGACGACGAGGTGATCGTCGTCGACAACGGGTCGTCTGACGGGAGCGCCGAGGCGATCGCCGCCGCGTTCCCGGCTGCTGCATTCCCCAACGTGCGCCTCCTTGCGCTCCCCGAGAACCGGTACATCTTCTCCTTGAACGCCGGACTGGACATCGCACGGGGACGCTTCGTCGCCTTCTGCAACAACGACATGGTCGTCGAGGACAACTTCGTGGAGCAGGCGCTCGTCTGCTTCGTCGACGCCGACGTGTTCGCCGTCTGCGCCCGGGTGCTCGACCGGAACGGGGCCGAGCAGGGGACGCGCACGGCGGGCTATTGGAAGCACGGACTGCTCTTCTACGAACCGCTCCCCCATTCCGAATCGTCCACCGACTGCTTCTTCGCCGTCGGGGGGCAGTCCTTCTACCGACGGGACCTCCTGACGGGGATGGGGTCCATCGACGAACTGCTCTGGCCGATGTACCACGAAGACATCGAACTCTCCTACCGGGCGTGGAAGAACGGCTACCGGATCGTCTACGCACCCGGTTCGGTCTGCCACCATCTCGGCGGCCACACCAGCGGCAAGGTCTTCACACCTACCCAGCTCCGCTCGTTCGTCCGCCAGAACGAGCTTCTGATGGTCTGGAAGGACGTCACAGACACGAGGATGCTCCTCGAGCACGTGCTCTGGCTCGTCCCGCGCCTGGTGATGGCGCTGCTGCGCTGGGACCCCGGCACCCTGATCGGGTCCTACTCGGCCGCCCGCCGGCTGCCGCGTGCGCTACGCGCTCGGCGCGAGGTCCGATCGCAGTTCTCGAGGACGGACCGCGAGGTCCTGGCATCGGTCAGTCGGTCCGCCATCGGGGACTGACCTCCGCTCACACCCGCCGGGACAGGCGCTTCCGGAAACCGTGCCACACCGCGTTCCGCAGGTCCGGCTGGAGCCGGGCGACGACGAGGACGAGCACGGTCCACGCGATCACGCACACCGCAATCGCCTCGACGATGGCGGCGGTCCCCCGGTTGGGCGGCAGCAGGTGGGCCAGCATCAGGGCGACGCCCCCGGCGGCGGCGGCCACGGGGAGCACGGGGCCCAGGGCCCTGGTCACATACCGACGCGCCGGCACGCCGATGTACCTGCAAACCAAGAAGGGCAGAATCGTGAAGTCCAGAACCAGGACGACGGGGAGCGAGCCGATCGCCGGGCCGATCGGACCCAACCAGTAGGTGGCGGCGATGCTGCCGGCGAAGTTCACCACCGCCCCGACCACTGCCAGCGCGGCGAGCTGGCGGTTGCGGCCGGCACCCGTGAGGAAGAGGAAGCACTGCTGTCCCGGTAGTTGAAGTGCGGTGACGATCCCGAGGGCGATCATGATCTCGTAGGTCTTCGGCGGGACGGATCCGAGCCAGAATCGCAGGATCGGCTCACCGAACGCAGCGAGCGACACGATGATCGGGACGGAGACAGCCAGACAGGCCATGACCGCGTTGAAGAAGTACTTCGCCTGACGTTCGCGGTCGGCCACCGCGTCGAAGTGCGAATAGGTGGGCAGGAGCAGGTTGGAGCCCTGGGTGGACAGGCTCCGGGTGAAGTTCGCCGTGTTCAGGGCCACGCTGTAGGGCGCCACCTGGGCCAATGGGAGGATGACGCCGATGATCACTGCGTCGAGCTGGAACGACAGCACCGAACCCAGGGCGATGACCATCTGCATGCCCCCGAACCGGAGGAGTTCCCGCAGGAGCGGACCGCTGAACCTCCCCCGGCGGATGGAGGAGCCGGTCACCCGACCGGCCAACGAGGATGCGGCGACGAAGCCGAAGCCGACGCCTGCCGCCTGCAGGAGGGCGATGGCGATGAGCCCGCCCCCGGCCAGCACGGCGACGATCTGACCCCCCTGGGTGAGGAGCAGCACGATGATCCCGATCTGGGACAGGCGGTCGCTGCGGCCCGAGCCGAACAGCATCGCGTTGGGGACCACGGCCAGGAACGAGAGCGCCGACATCACGCCCAGGACGACCAGCGCCGTCCCGACCTCCGTTGGGCTCATCGCGCCGATGTCGAGGAACGACGACACGAAGGGTGCGAGCCCGACGGTCACCAGGATCGCCGCGGCTCCCGAGACGGCGAAGAACACCCACATGGTGCGAATGAGGTCGGCGACGCCCTCGCGGTCGCCGACCGCCGTCAGGCGGGCCACACGCTGCACGGCGGCGGTGGAGACGCCCAGGTCGAGGAGGCCCAGATAGCCGACGATGGCCAGCAGGACGATCCACAGACCGTAGGTGCTGGCACCGAGATGTCGGAGCAGCACCCGGGTGAGGACGAGGGTGAGCACGATTCCGACGGCGAAGCTCGCGTACGAGGACACGACGTTGAGGGCCAACTGCCGAAGACTTGCGTTCCCCGTCGGCCGATCAGGTTGATCGGGCTGACCAGCCAGATCCTCCGATGTACCTTCGCCGTCCACAGACAATCGTACCTCGCCGACCTTTCCAGCCTGCGCTACCGTACCGGCTCCTCCGCTCCCGTCCGCGCCATCGCGCGACGCCGGCATCGGTGAGTGCTGACCGTCGCCGGCACGTCAGTCGTCCAGCTTGAGCGCGGACACGAAGGCCTCCTGGGGGACTTCGACGCGACCGATGTTCTTCATCTTCTTCTTCCCCTCCTTCTGCTTCTCGAGCAGTTTGCGCTTACGGGTGATGTCGCCGCCGTAGCACTTGGCCAGCACGTCCTTGCGCCGGGCCTTGACCGTTTCGCGGGCCAGCACCCGGCCCCCGATGGCCGCCTGGATCGGGACCTCGAACATCTGGCGAGGGATGAGCTCCTTGAGCTTCTCCGTCATGCGGCGTCCGTAGAAGTCGGCCTGGGACTTGTGCACGATCGTCGAGAAGGCGTCGACCGGCACCCGATTGATGAGCAGGTCCACCTTCACCAGGTCCGACGGTGGTGTAACCGTCAGGCTCGTAGTCGAGGCTGGCGTACCCCTTGGTCCGGCTCTTGAGCTGGTCGAAGAAGTTGACCACCACTTCGGCCAGGGGGATGACGTAGACGAACTCGACCCGCTCGGGCGAGAGATAGTCCATCTTCACCATCTCGGCCCGCTTGGCCTGGCAGAGCTCCATGATCGTGCCCGTGTACTCGGCCGGGGAGAGGATGGTGGCCCGCAGCATGGGCTCGTCCACGTGGTCGAGGCTGGCCGGCTCGGGCAGTTCGCTCGGGTTGTCGACGGCGACCTCGGTCCCGTTGGTCAGGAACGCCCGGTAGGCGACCGACGGTGCGGTGGCGATCAGCGAGAGGTCGAACTCGCGTTCGAGCCGCTCGCGCACGATCTCCATGTGCAGCAGGCCGAGGAAGCCGCACCGGAAGCCGAAGCCGAGGGCCGTCGACGATTCGGGCTCGTAGGTGAAGCTGGCATCGTTGAGCCGCAGCTTCTCGAGCGCGTCGCGCAGGTCGGGCAGCTCGTCGCCGTCGATGGGGAACAGCCCGCAGAACACCATCGGCTTCGGGTCGCGGTAGCCGTCGAGGGCGGTGTCGGCCGGGTGGGTGGCCGTGGTCACCGTCTCGCCGGACCGGGCACCTCCGACGTCCTTGATGCCGGCGATCAGGTAACCGACCTCGCCGGGGCCGAGCTCATCGACGGGCACGGTCACCGGGGTGCGGACCCCGATCTCCTCGATCTCGTGGTTCTCGCCGGCCTGCATGAACCGGAGCCGGTCCGAGGAGGTGAGCGTCCCGTCCATCACCCGGATCGAGCTCACGACCCCCCGGTACTGGTCGTAGGCCGAATCGAAGATGAGCGCCCGCAGCGGGGCCGACGGGTCGCCCGTCGGGGCCGGGATGCGGGCCACGATGGCGTCGAGCAGTGCGGGCACGCCCTCCCCCGTCTTGGCGGAGATGTGCATGATCTCCGCGGCCGGCAGGCCGAGGACCGTCTCGATCTCGGCCGCGCACCGTTCGGGGTCGGCGGCCGGCAGGTCGATCTTGTTCAGGACGGCGACGATCTCGAGGTCGTTCTCGATGGCCTGGTAGCAGTTGGCCAGTGTCTGGGCCTGGATCCCCTGGGAGGCGTCGACCAGGAGGACGGCCCCCTCACATGCGGCCAGGGAGCGGCTGACCTCGTAGCCGAAGTCGACGTGGCCGGGGGTGTCGATGAGGTGGAGGGTGTGGTCGGCCCACGGGACCCGGACGTTCTGGGCCTTGATGGTGATGCCACGCTCGCGCTCGATGTCCATCGAGTCGAGGTACTGCTCACGCATCTGACGGGGGTCGACGGCCCCGGTCAGCTCGAGGATGCGGTCGGACAGCGTCGACTTGCCGTGGTCGACGTGGCTGATGATGGAGAAGTTGCGGATACGGTCGATCGGGAGCACGGGGCGCCCAGCGTAGCCAAGGCGGGCACAGGCCCACCCCGGGCGGCGGTCTCGCTGGACCGGTGGGCCGCAGGGGGCCCGAACTGCTATCCTTCACTGTCTCCGGTAGGCGATCCCAGCACGGGGTCCCGGGGACCCGACGCAGCCCGTGGCGGTGCCGCACGTGCGCTGCCCGGACCCGACGCACCAAGGACGACGAGGACACGAAGTGGCAAACATCCGCAGCCAGATCAAGCGCAACCGCCAGACCGTCAAGCGCCAGGCCCGCAACAAGGCCGTCCGGTCCGAGCTGCGCACCCGCTCCAAGAAGGCGAATGCCGCCATCGCCGAGGACGTCGAGTCCGCAGAGGACTCGATCCGCCTGGCCGTCAAGCGGATCGACAAGGCGGCCGCCAAGGGCGTCATCCACAAGAACCAGGCGGCCAACCGCAAGTCCAAGCTCATGAGGCGCGCCGCCAAGGCGACCGCCGGCGCCTGAGCGACACCGGCGGCCCACCGAACGGCTGCCACCCGATCCCGCCGGTTCCGTCCGGCACGCGAGTGCCCTGCCTCAGGCGGGGCACTCGTCGTTTCGGCCCGGGGTGAACGCCGCTCCGACGATCCGGTGCCGCCCCACCTGTCGCGAACGCCACGGCCGTTGGGCGCCGCACCGGCCCTCGACCCGGCACGGGCCGGCTCCGGTGCACCCGCGACGAAGCCGCGGATTCGACCGGGGCCTGGCGTAGAGTTGGTCATGACCCTGAGCAAGGCCAAGGCCGTCAAGCTGCGGGCGTGGTGCGGGACCGAGGGTGCCGGCGGATTCGTGGACCACTTCCTGAGCGCTCTGTTCGATGATCGGACGGCGGATGCCATGACGTTCCTCGATCCCGACCTCGGTCGCCGGAGCTACGGCCACATCCGGGAGGCACTCACGTTCCTCGAAGGCGAGCGGTGGATGTACATCCCCACGACGGGTCGGACTCCGGAGGGATGCGAGATCGTTCGCTTCGTCCATCTGAACGACCCGGCGGTCACCGCGCACAACTCCAAACCCATCGCCCTGGGCGTGGTCGACTTCGAGATCCAGGAACTCGGATCCCGTTCGATCGTCCGCATCGGACCGAAGCGGTGGGAGATGTCGGACCTCACCTCCTGACGGTCCCCCTGCAGACGTGGGTCCTGGCATCGGCGCATCGTCATCCGGTGAAGCGGTCCGGTTGCCCGACCACGGCCGGACGGGGGGATTCGTCGGCCGCGAACGAGCCCGTCCCCGCTCAGGCCCCAGCTGCTGTCTCGATCAGCTCGGGCCCGTCGTTGCGCACGTTACCCACCTCACGTCCGACCGGCCGGTACACCAACGTCCCCGGCGGCGACGGGACGAGCAGTGATTCGAGCTCCGGCTTGTCCTTGTTGGCCGGGTCGAGCCATTCCTCGAGCACTTCGAGCTCGAGCACGACCGGCATGCGGTGGTGGATGTCGACCATGTCGGGCCCGGCCTCGGTGGTGATGACCGTGCAGGTGCGCAGTGCCGGCCGCTCCCCCTCCGGTGGGTCCGTGGCGCCAGGCCCGCCCCACCACTGCTCCCACAATCCGGCCAGCGCCAGCGGTTTCCCGTCGGCCCGGGTGAAGTAGAACGGCTGCTTGGTCGTGCCCTCCCCCGGCTTCCACTCGTAGAAGCCGTCGGCTACCACGGCGAGCCGACGGGCGGCGAACGCGGCGCGGAACGACGGCTTGGACGCAACCGTCTCGGCCCGGGCGTTGAAGGTGCGGCTGCCCATCGACGGGTCCTTGGCCCACGACGGCACCAGCCCCCACTTGTAGCGACCGAGCTCGCGGTGGACGCCACCGTCGGGCGCGCCCTCGACCGTCGGGGACCTCGGCGACGGCCACGACTGATCTCATCGGCCCGATGTTCCAGCTGGGACGGCCGTCGGGCACGACGTCGAGTCCCAGCTGGGCATCGAAGACCCGGCCCAGGAAGTCAGGCTCCGAGTAGAGGGCGATCCGTCCGCACATTGCGCCTCCAGCCTACGGCCGGCCCGGCGGGTTCGTCCCGCCTACTTCCTCGGCGGGTAGTAGTAGTACGGCGCGTCGCACCGGTAGCCGTGAGTCGGTCCGTTGACGGGCGGGTCGTCGAGCCGCTGGAACTTGCCCTGGGTGATCTGGGAGATCACGTAGCAGTTGGCCGGGACCTTGCCCGCCGGGTTCGACGTGGCGATCAGATTGCCGCCGTTGAACGACGTGATCTTGGCCAGTTGCTGGAGCACCGAGCCCCGTGTCGGATGGGTTCCGGCGGCCCGCAGGCCCTGGGCGAACAGTTCGGCGGACAGCCACCCGAAGAGCGTGTAGAGGTCGGGCTTGAACCCCGGTGACGCCTTCTGGACCCAGGTCAGGAACGTGTTGACCGCGGGGATCGTCGACGTGTCCTCGCCGAGGAACAGTGACGTGAGGCCCTCCATGTAGGCGCCGTCGATGGCGGCCGCCCCACCCGAGTCCGACACCAGCGACTCCGAGTAGGTGGAGACGCCGAATACCAGTTGCGGGTGGAAGTCCTGCTGGTCCAGCGCCTTCACGACGGCGGCCGCGTATTCGCCGGCATCTGCTCGAGGAAGAGGATCTTGACCCCGGCCCGGCGCATCGCCACCACGTTCTGGGTGAAGTCTGTCTGGGTGATGTCGAACGTCGGGTCGTAGACGACCTTGTAGCCGATGGACTGCATGGCCGCCTTCTCGCCACCCCACTTGGTGACGGCCGACGGCTGGTCGGCGATCAGGGCGCCGGCGCCCGTCACGTCCGCCGGGTACTTCGACTTGAAGTACTCGAGCGGTCCGAGCTGCCATCCCACCGCCCCCGGGTCGGGACTGAAGACGTTGGGCAGGTCGGAGAGAGTCTGGTCGAGCGGAACGGTCACGTCGGGGAGGCCCGGGTTGGCCGCCACCACCGTCTCGCCGTAGCTGTCCTGGAGCGAGAACCCGCCGACGGCGGCGAAGTCCTTCTGGAGAACCTGCTGGTGGGCCTGCTTGTTGGGGGCTCCCTGGTAGCCGTCGTCGTAGGAGTCCACCAGCAGCTGACGCCCGTTGACCCCGCCCTGGGAGTTCACGTACTGGGCGTATGCCTGGGTGCCGACGAGGGCCCCCTTGAACAGGCCGGCGAACAACGTCGACACGTTGCCGACCGTCACCGTCGACGAGGTGATGCCGGTGGTGTCGCTGAATGCAGACGCAGGGACACCCGCAGTGCCGGTCGACGACTTGGTCGCCGCCGGCTGGGAGGTCGTGGAGGAGCAGGCGGTCAGCGTGCCGGCCAGCACGAGCCCGGCGGCCGCCACCACCGCGGCGCGGCGCCTCCGTCCCGTCATCGGATGGTGGGTGGCTCGTTGCATGTGGACTCCCCCTTGTGGTTGCGGCACCGGCAGGTCACGGACCTGTCCCCCCGGCGTGGTGCGACGGGAGGAACTCTAGAGAACGGCGGCGCCCGGCGCGTGCCTGGCGGATCACTCCTCCCCGTCGTGGCCGGCGTGCGCATGCGGTGGAGGGCGGCAATCTTGTCCCGGTCGATGTTCACGAACTCCCCGACCGCCTCCACGGTCACCTTCCCGTTCTGCAGCAGCACCCCCCGACTGTGGGTCCGGCGCTCGGTCACCTCGGTCACCTGGGACTCGAACAGCGACTCCACGCCGATGAGCGTGGGTCTGCGGTAACGGATGGTCAGCTCGACCGTCGGGCCCGCCGCGTCGGCGAGCACGTTGGCCGCCGTCAGGATGATGTCGAAAGCGGCGGCAAGGGCCGCACCGTGCACCCATCCGGGTGCTCCTTCGTAGGTCGGCGAGAAGACGGCCCGACCGCGGGCCATCGGCGGGTCGAACCAGAGCTCGATCGGCGGGGCCAACGGGTTGCACGGACCGGCCACCATGTCGAAGGGCATCGAGTCGGTGAGCCCGCCCCGCTCCTCGATCGCCACGTCGTACCCCGCGAACCTCGGCACCGGCTCGGTGTCGTCGGGGACGGCGAACTCCAGTGCGTCCGAGGCCGCCTCGACCTGGGCGGCGACATCGGCCAGAACGCCTGGTGGCGGCGCGGACGTCACGGTCAGTTCCATGAGGCGGCGCACGGCGGCGGCCAGCTCCTCGCGACCACCGCCGCTCCACGGGCGGCCCGGAGGACCGGTCCGGCGGGGCTGCTCGTCCGGCCCCGTCCTGTCGGACACCGTCACGTCAGCCATGTGCGCCACCGAACCGATCGACGAATCCGGCGTGTCCGTCGAGTACGGCCAGCACCGCGGAGCGACTGCCCGCCGGTACCCGCAGGACCACCTCGTCGACGCCGAGTCCGGCGAAGTGCTCGAGCTTGGCGTCCGACGGGACCGTCCCGAAGGGGACCACCCGGGCCCCGGCCGGGTCCCGCCCGGCGTCGTCGAAGGCGCGCCGCAGCTCGGGGATCGCCTCGCCCAGGCCCGAGCCGCCGATGGGCATCCAGCCGTCTCCGTACTCGGCGATGGCGGCGAAGTTCCCCGCCGTGGCGGCGCCGCCCAGGAGGACGGGCACCCGGCCCCGGACCGGCTTGGGCCAGCTGAAGCACGGGTCGAGGTCCACGAACTCGCCGTGGTATTCGGCCTGGTCGTCGCGCCACAGGGCCTGCATGCACAGGACGTGGTCCCGGGCCACCCTCCGCCGGGCGGCGAAGTCCACCCCGTGGTCGGCGGCCTCCTCGCGGTCCACCCGAAGCCGATGCCGAGCACGGCCCGGCCGCCGCTCAGGTGGTCGAGTGTGGCCACCTGCTTGGCCAGCACGATGGGGTCGTGCTGGGCCGCCAGCACCACGCCGGTCCCGAGCAGCAGCTGCATCGTCACCGGCACTGCCGTGGCCAGGGCCACGAACGGGTCGAGGCTGCGCCGGTAGTCGTCGGCCCGGACGCCCTCGACAAGGGCCGGCGGGGTGTCGGCCCGGACGGGCAGGTGGGTGTGCTCGGGGAGGTAGAGGGAGGTGAAGCCCCGCTCCTCGGCCTCGCGTGCCAGCTCGGCCGGCGGCAGGTCGCGGTCGGTGAGGAAGCAGGTGACGCCCAGCCGCATGACGCTCAGCCCCCGAGCCCGGCGGCAAGCTGCTCCCGGGGTTGACCGTCGGATCGGCGAACAGGGCGGCGAACGCCGCCTCCTCGCGCCGACGGGCGTCGGCGACCGCCGTCCCCCGTCCGGCCAGCATCAGCCGCTTGATCTGGCGGGTGGCGTGCGGCGGGAATGAGGCGATGGTCCGAGCCAGGCCGAGGGTCTCGGCAAGCACCGTACCGTCCGGGCACGTGCGCAACGCCAGCCCGCACGCCACCGCCACCTCCGCCGTGATCCACTCGGAGGCGAGCAGGGCGGCGGACGCCTGCTGCCATCCCATCCGGGCCGGGAGCAGCACGCTGCAGCCGGCCTCGGGCGGCACGCCCATCTCGGCGAACGGGACCCGGAGCCGGGCCGCTCTCGTCCAGCAGCACCAGGTCGACGTGGCCCAGGATCGAGCAGCCGAGTCCCATGCCGACCCCGTGGACGGCCGCCAGCAGCGGCTTGTCGAAGCGCTGGAGCAGGTCGAGCAGCTCCTGGAACCCGAGGCCGAGTTCCGGTACCGCCGTCGCCGGTGGCGACGGCGACCATCTCGCGGAGGTCCTGGCCCGAGGTGAACGCCTTGCCGCGGCCGGTCAGCACCACGGCATGGACCTCGTCGTCCTCCAGGGCGCCGGACAGGGCGCCGGCCACCGCCCGGTACATGGCCGCGTCGAAGGCATTGCGGGCCTCGGGTCGGTCGAAGGCGATGACCAGGACCTCGTCGAGGAACTCGAGCTCGATCCGGTGGTCGTCGGACGTGATGCCCGGCTGCCGTCCGCTCGTCACGGGCGCACCACCTGGCCGCCGTCGACGTTGAACACGTGGCCGGTGATCCATGACGCCTCGTCCGACAGCAGGAAGAGGCACATCCCGACCAGGTCCGAGGTCTGCCCCATTCGCTTGAGGGCGAGACCGGCCAGGATCGGCTGCATGAAGGCGTCGGGCACCACCGTCCGCGACGCCTCGGTGTCGGTCGGGCCGGGGGCGATGGCGTTCGTCCGGATGTTCGATCCGCCGAGCTCGTGGGCCATCTGCTGGGTGATCGAGTTCACGCCCGCCTTGGCCAGGCCGTAGAACCCGGCGTACATGTAGGCCGCCGTCGACGACTGGTTGACGATCGCGCCCCCGCCCCGCTCCTTCATCGCCGGGTAGCACGCCCGGACGCAGTTGAGGGCACCGAGCATGTTCACCGACAGGAACCGGTTGAGGTACTCCCAGTCGACGGTGAGCAGCAGGTCGAGCTTCATCCCACCGAAGATTGCGGCATTGTTGACCAGGTAGTCGATACCGCCGAACTCGGCGACGGTCGCCTGCCGCCATTGCCTCGGCCGAGGCCGGGTCGGCCACGTCGACGGCCACGCCGAGGGCCGAGCCCCCGGACGAACGGATGCCCTCGGCGACGGCGGCCGCCTTGTCGGCATCGATGTCGGCCACGACGACCGACGCCCCTGCTGCGGCAAGTGCCTCGGCGTATGCCTGGCCGATGCCCCCGGCGGAGCCGGTGACGATGGCCACCTTGCCCGTGAAGTCGAACGTGGTGGTGGGTGCGGTGTCGGTCATGGTCAGGACTCCTCGGTAGCGGTCACGGTCGCCGCAGCGGCCTTCCGGCGTCGGGCGATGATCTTCTCGGCGGCCCCGCTCACCCCGGTCGACAGGGGCCAACCGATGTAGTGGGCCAGGTGGAGGACGAGCTCGCGCACCTGCTCCTCGGTGAGCTCACCCCGCTCGAGCGCCGCGTCGAACTGGATCTCCAGGAGTCCGGGCATGACCCTGCGCGGCCAGCACGCCGATGGTCGCCATACGTCGGTCACGCAGATCCAGCGCCTCTCGTGTCCAGACGGCGCCGAACAGGTGGTCCACGGTGACGTCGACGAAGGGGCCCTCCATGGTGGCGGGATCCACGGTGAACCCGTACACCTCCTGCATCTTGGCCATGCCCGCGGCGCGGGCGTCCGTCACTTCCTCACTCATCGTGTCGTCACTCCCCTGCGCGCTCGCACTCGGTCCGGCCCGGTCACGCCGGCTCGGCCAGCGACTTGGTCTCCAGGTACTCCTCGAACCCGGCCACGCCGGACTCGCGTCCCACGCCCGACTGTCTATACCCGCCGAAGGGCATGTCGGGGCTGAACCACAGCCCGCCGTTGACTCCGACGGTGCCGGTCCGGATCCGGTTGGCCACGCCGACCGTACGGTCGCGGTCGCCGCCCCACACCGAGCCCGACAGCCCGTAGGCCGAGTCGTTGGCCAGCGCCACTGCATCATCGTCCCCGTCGTGGGGGATGACGACGAGCACCGGCCCGAAGATCTCCTCCTGGGCCACCCGGGACGAGTTGGACAGGCCGACGATCAGCGTGGGCTCGACGAAGAACCCGGCGTCGAGGCCCTCGGGACGACCACCGCCGAGCACGAACGACCCCCCCTCCTCGGTGGCCAGCGCCAAGTAGCCCTCCACCCGGTCGCGCTGGCGGGCGCTGATGAGCGGCCCGCACATGGTGCCGGGGTCGGTCGGGTCGGCGGCCGGCAGCATGGCCATGACCTTGGACGTGGACTCGACGGCCTCGTCGAACTGCGACCGGGGGACGATGAGCCGGGTGGTGATGGCGCACCCCTGCCCGGCGTGGGTGCACACGGTGAACGCAGCGGTGGCGCATGCACCCCGCAGGTCGGCGTCGTCCAGGATCACGAAGGCCGACTTGCCGCCGAGCTCCAGGAAGACCTTCTTGATGGTCTCGGCGGCCGACGCCATGACCTTGCGGCCGGTGGCCGTCGACCCCGTGAAGCTGACCTGGTCGACCCGGGCGTCGGTGGACAGGATGGCGCCGAGCGTGTGGTCCGACGACGGGACGATGTTCACCACGCCGGGCGGGATGTCGGTCTCCTCGGTGATGAGTCGGCCGAGCACGGTGGCGCACCAGGGCGTGTCGGGCGCCGGCTTGAGCACGACGGTGTTGCCGGCGGCCAGGGCCGGACCGAGCTTGGCCAGGTTGATCTGGTGGGGCACATTCCACGGGGTGATGGCTCCGACCACACCGGTCGCCTCGCGGCGGACCCAACGGTGGGACGGGATGCCCAGTGGCTCGGCGTGCCCGAGGTCGGTCTCCCACTCGTAGGATTCGGCCAGGTCGGCCACCCAGGCCGAGCGACGACACCGGGGTGTCGAGCTGGGCGGAGTAGGTGAACGACAGGGGCGAGCCCGTCTCTGCCACCGTCATGGCCCGGATCTGCGTCCGCGTTGCGCTCGAACGCCTGTCTGCAGCTGGCGGATGCCGGCCACCCGGCGGGCCACGTCGGTCGACCAGTCGGTCGTGTCGAAGGCCCGCCGCGCCGCGGCGATGGCGTCGTCCATGTCCGACGCGTCGCCGTCCGACGCCACCCCGAGCACCTCGCCGGTGGCCGGATTGGCCGTCTCGAACACCTTGCCGGACCGGGCGGACCGCAGCTCGCCGTCGATCAGCAGCCGCTCTTCGCCCGTCACCGTGGTCGTGTCCGTCGTGCTCATCGCCCGTCCTCCTTGTTGATCCCGCCCACGCCGAAGATGTCGTCGCAGTGCGATTCGGTCATGACCGCCATCGGCAGGTCCACGTCGAGATCGGCGGCCAGTTCGAGGGCCGCCTTCAGATCCTTGTGGGCCAGGGCGGCGCCGGTCTGCATGGCCTGCACCAGGCCAGGGTGATCGGCGTCGGTGAAGGGCGCCACCGTAGGGCGGAACATCAGCGTCGAGGCCCCGCCGATGAGGGCGTCGCTCGCCTTGATGACCTCCGCCAGCTTGGACAGGTCGATGCCGGCTGCTTCGGCCAGCACCTGGCCCTCGTAGGCGGCCAGCCACCCGCCGTACTGCACCAGGTTGCGGGCCAGCTTGGCCGCCAGCCCGGTGCCGAACGGGCCCATGGTGACGGTGAGCGAGCCGATGGCATCGAACAGGGGGGCCAGTCCGGCGATGACGTCGGGGTCGCCGCCGGCCATGCACACCAGCTTGCCGGTGGCCGCCGCCGCCGGCCCGCCGCTCACCCCGCAGTCGACGATCGATACGCCCAGGGCGGATGCCTCGGCGCCCACGGCGGCCACGCAGCCGGTGGTGATCGTGCTGACCACGACGAAGGTGGTGTCAGGACCGCCGGCGACCAGGGCGCCGTCTGGGCCGGAGAGCACGGCGTGGACCTGCCCGTCGTCGACCACCGCCACCACCACGACGTCAGCGAGGCGGGCGGCGGCGGCCGGCGAGTCGGCGACCGTGGCGTGGTCGGCGTGGCGGTCGGTGGCCTCGGTGCGAACGTCGCACACCACGAGCGGCAGCCCGGCCGCGTGGACGCTGGTGGCGACGCCGTCGCCGATGGCACCGAGCCCGATGACCCCGATGGTCGGGCCGGTGGCGCCCCCTGGCGGCGCGTGCTCTTCTGCGGACACAGGATCTCCCCCGTTGCTGGACAAGTGTCTGGACTATAGTATGGACACATGACCGATTCCACCGCCGAGTCCGACGTCCGCCGCTCGTGACCTCCCCGGCCGCCCTGCCCGACGCCGACCTGGCGGAGCTGGACGTCGAGGCCACCCGCCGGCGGCTGACTCCCCGGCAGGCCGAAGTGGTGGCCAACCTGGTCCGGGCGGCCGAGGAGGAGACCGAGGAGGTCGGTTACGCCGGGATCACGGTGCGCAACGTGGCCCGCCGGGCCGGCGTGGCCCCGGCCACCGCGTACACGTACTTCAGCTCGAAGGACCACCTCCTCGCCGAGGTCCTGTGGCGCCGGATGGAGGCGCTGCCACCGGTGGCGTCCGACCGGTCGCTCCCCCTGGCCGACCGGGTCGAGCGCACCATCCGCGACATGATCCCCTTCGCCGGGCAGGGCACCGCCCTGATCGACGCCTGCACGGTCGCCCTCATCAGCCCGAGCCCCGACGTCGCCCACCTGCGCGACCGGATCGGCGCCCTCACCCACCGGCGGCTGGTCGCCGCTGTCGGGGCCGGACGTCGACCCCCGGGTGGTCCGGGTGCTCGAGGTGTCGTACTCGGGTGCCCTCCTGATGGCCGGCACCGGCCACCGGTCGTTCCATGACATCCCCGCGTTGGTGGCCGATGCCGCCGAGCTGCTCGTCGCCGGAGCAGGCGCATCCACCGCAGGTTCCAGGACGAAGGGCGCGCACCGATGACCACGACCGAGGTGCAGGATCCCGTCACCTACAACCCGTATGCCTACGACATGCACGAGGACCCGTACCCGACCTACGCCCGGCTGCGGGCCGAGGCGCCCGTCTACCGTAGCGAGGAGTTCGACTTCTGGGCGCTCTCCCGCCACGTGGACGTCCTCGGCGCCTTCCGCAACGTCGACGCCTTCTCCAACTCGTGGGGCGTCTCACTCGATCCGTCGGCATTCAGCCCCGAGGCCCACCGGACCATGTCCTTCCTGGCCCTCGACCCGCCCAAGCACACCCGGATGCGGTCACTGGTGGGTAAGGGATTCACGCCCAGCAAGGTGAACGCCATGGAGGACCGCATCCGCGAGATCACCCTCGAGCACCTGCTGCCCGCCCTCGAGCGGGGCACCTTCGACTTCGTCGAGGACTTCGCCGGCAAGGTGCCCATGGACGTGATCTCCGAGCTGGTGGGCGTGCCGGTGGCCGACCGGGCCGAACTGCGCCGGCTCGCCGATCTGGTGCTGCACCGCGACGACGGGGTGTTCGACGTCCCACCCGAGGGCATGGAGGCCGCGCTCTCGCTCGTCGTCTACTACCAGGCGATGGTGGACGAGCGACGGGTCGCTCGGCGGGACGACCTCACCTCGGCACTCATCGACGCCGAGATCGACGGCGACCGGCTCACCGACGAGGAGATCGTTGCCTTCCTGTTCCTCATGGTGGTGGCCGGCAACGAGACGACCACCAAGCTCCTCGCCAACGCCTGGTACTGGGGGTGGCGCAATCCGGACGAGCGGGCCAAGCCGTTCACCGACCCCGCCCGGGTGGGCGACTGGTCCGAGGAGACCCTGCGCTTCGACACGTCGAGCCAGATGCTCCTGCGCGTCACCCGCCGGCCGTTGGAACTGCACGGGACGTCCATCGCCGAGGGCGAGCGGGTCCTGCTGCTGGCCGGGTCGGCCAACCGGGACGGGTCGGTCTTCCCCGACCCCGACCGCTACGACCTCGACCGGGACACCACCAAGCTGGTGAGCTTCGGCAGCGGGCGCCACTTCTGCATGGGGGCGCCGCTGGCCCGGCTCGAGGCTCGGATCGCCCTGGGCGAGCTGGTCTCCCGGGTGGCCGACTACGACGTCGACCCCGACGGCATCGTGCGGGTGCACTCGATCAACGTCCGCGGACTCGCCGCCCTGCCCACCACCGTGGTACTGCGCTGATGGCCAGGTTTCCCGACAACCCCGACGTCCGGCCCGCCGTGGTCACCGGCGCCTCGTCGGGCATCGGCCGGGCCACCGCCGCCGCCCTGGCCGCCAAGGGCCACCCCGTGGTCCTGGGCGCCCGCCGCGTGTCCGAGTGCGAGGATGCTGCCGCCGCCATCCGGTCCGAGGGCGGCGAGGCAGTCGCCATCCACCTCGACCTGGCCGACGACGAGTCGGTGGAGCGCTTCGCCGCCGCCGCCGTCGACACGCTGGGCGCCGTCGAGATCGTGGTGTCCAATGCCGCTCAGAACATGGCCGGTGCCGTGCTCGACACGGATGCCGCGTCGCTCGAGCACGTGCTGGCGGTCAACATCACCGGCACCCACCGGCTGGTGCGCGCCCTGCTGCCCGACATGGTGGACCGCCGACGCGGCGACGTCGTCTTCGTCACCTCCGACGTGGCCGAGCGTCCCCGGCCCACCATGGCCGCCTACGTGACCTCCAAGTGGGGGCTCGAGGGCTACGTGCGCTCGCTCCAGATGGAGCTCGAGGGTACGGGTGTCCGCGCCACCATCCTTCGGCCCGGCCCCACGCTCACCGGCATGGGGATGGACTGGGACCCCGATGTGACCGCCGAGGTCATCGAGCAGTGGGCCTCGTGGGGCTTCGCCCGCCACTCGAACTTCATGCGGCCGGCCGGAGTGGCCGAGGCCGTCTGCGCCGTCGTGGGCCTCCCCCGCGGTGTGCACGCCACCGTGATCGAACTGCAACCGGAGGCGCCCATCGCGCCACCGGCCGACTGAGGAGAAGGAGCACATCATGGCCGTTGACACCGGACAGCGTCAGCCCACCCGCGTCTCGGGTGAAGAGGCCGGCACCGGCCACCTGGAGGAGCTGCGCACCGATCCGATCGGGCTCATGAACCGGGTGCGGGCCGAGTGCGGTGACGTGGGCATCTTCCGTCTGGCTGACCGGGACGTCGTCCTGCTCAGTGGGGCCGAGGCCAACGAGCTGTTCTTCCGCTCGCCCGAGGAGGTCCTGGACCAGGCCGAGGCCTACCCGTTCATGACCCCGGTGTTCGGCGAGGGCGTTGTGTTCGACGCCTCGCCCGAGCGTCGGCGCGAGATGCTCCACAACCAGGCGCTGCGCGACAAGTTCATGCGGGGCCACGCCGCCACCATCGCCGCCGAGGTCGAGGAGATGGTCGCCGCCTGGGACGACGAGGGCGAGATCGACCTCCTCGACTGGTTCGCCGAGCTGACCATCTACACGTCGTCGGCCTGCCTCATCGGCCCCCGGTTCCGCCGGGAGCTCGACCAGCGGTTCGGCCGGCTGTACCACGACCTCGAGAAGGGCACCGACGCCATCGCCTACGTCGACCCGTACGCCGACATCGAGAGCTTCCACAAGCGTGACGCCGCCCGGGTGGGCCTCGTCGAGCTGGTCCAGGGGATCATGGACCGCCGGGCCACCGAGCCGACGCCGGCCGACGACGACGACCGGGACCTGCTGGACGTGCTCATGTCGATCAAGAACCCGGACGGCACCGACCGGTTCGTGGCCGACGAGGTGACCGGCATGTTCATCTCCATGATGTTCGCCGGGCACCACACCACCTCGGGCACCGCGGCATGGACGCTCATCGAGCTGCTGCGCAACGACGGGGAGATGGCTGTGGTCGACGCCGAGCTGGCCGAGCTGTACGCCGGGGGTGCCGAGGTCAGCTATCAGGCCCTGCGCGAGATGCCCCGTGTCGAGGCCGCCATCAAGGAGGCGTTGCGCCTCCACCCGCCGCTGATCCTGCTACTGCGGGTGGCCAAGGAGGACCTCGTGTGCGAGGGCTACGCCATCGACGCCGGCCAGATGGTCGGGGCCAGCCCGTCCGTGTCGAACCGGATCCCCGAGGACTTCCCCGAACCGGACACCTTCCGGCCGGCCCGCTACCTCGAGCCCCGCCAGGAGGACCGCACCAACCCGTGGACGTGGATCCCCTTCGGCGCCGGCCGCCACCGCTGCGTGGGACAGGCCTTCGCCATGATGCAGCTCAAGGCCATCTTCAGCGTGCTCCTTCTCGACTGGGAGTTCGAGCTGACCCAGCCGGCCGATACGTACCGCAACGACCACTCGAAGATGGTCGTCCAACTCGCCCAGCCGTGCGTCGTGCGATACCGCCGCCGGGCCGAGGCCCGCAGCGGCGGGTCGGGCTCCGGCGAGGGGGCGGACGGCTGATGCGGGTCGTCGTCGACCTCGACCTGTGCCAGGGCCACGGCGTCTGCGAGTCCGAGGCCCCCGACGTGTTCGCAGTGGGCACGGACCACCAGGTCGAGGTGCTCGACCCGTCCCCGCACGGTGACCAGCGCGCGGCGGTCGAGGCCGCGGTGCGCTTCTGCCCCACCCACGCCCTCTCGATCATGGACGGCTGAGCGTCAGCCCTGGCCCGATCCGAACCACCCGAACCATCCGAACCACCCACAAGGAGTTGCCCCGTGCCGTCGTACCCCCGCCATGAGCTCGAAGAGACGATGCAGCGCTGGTTGGACCTCAACCGGAAGTGCGAGGAGGAGCTGAACTGGCTGGCACTCGCCGACATGTTCACCGAGGACGCCACCTACGGCTGGAACGTCGGCCCCAACGACGAATTCATGGCCGTCGGCCGCGACCAGATCCGCGAGTACGCCGTAGGCCTCGAGATGGAGGGCCTGGGTGGGTGGACCTACCCCTACATGCGGATCCTCATCGACGAGGTACAGGGCGAGATCCTCGGGCTGTGGCGCCAGGTCGCCGACGCCACCCGTCCCGACGGCAGCCACTACGAGATCGCCGGGCTCGGCGGCAGCTGGTTCCGGTACGGCGGCAATCACCAGTGGAGCTGGCAGCGCGACTTCTTCGACGTGGGCAATGCCACGGCCGCCTACATCGAGATGATCCAGGCCGACGCGCTCAGCCCCGGCATGAAGGCCCGCATCGAGAAGATGTCGTCCGGCCGCCAGCCGGGCCACTACCCGGTGGGCAAGGCCCCGGTCGGTTTGTGGGACGGCGTCGAGCCGACCGTCCTCGGGCGCAGCTGAAGCGGCCGGAGGCCGACCCACGCCGCGAGCCGTCCGACCACCGGATCGGCACGACCCCGGCCGCGGCCGGTACCGTCCTTCGATGACCTCCGTCCCGCTCGAGCGGCCGGTCCGGGCCGCTTTCGTCGGCCTCGGCCGCATCTACGACCTCAACGTCCTCGCCTACCGGGACAACCCTGATGTCGAGGTCGTGGCCCTGGTGGACCCCAGCGAGGAGCGCCGACACCAGCGGGGGCCCGAGTGGCCGGGCGTCGCCACCTTCGCCTCGGTGGACGAGCTGGTCGCCAGCGACCTCGATGTGGACGCCGTCGAGGCGCTGCTGCCCATCCCCGTGCACTGTGATGAGGTGGTCGCCATGCTCGGGCACGGTTGGCACGTCAACCTGCAGAAACCGATCGGCAACGACCTGGCCGAGGCCACCCGCATGCAGGATGCTGCCACTGCATCCGGATGCACCCTGCGGGTGATGGAGAACTACCTCTTCTACGAGCCGCTGCAACGACTCAAGGAAGTGGTCGACTCCGGCGAGATCGGCGAGGTCAGCGGCTACCACCTGAAGATGGTGGCAAGCGGGCTCGGTGGGTGGGACGTGCCTGGCGACACCTACCGGTGGCAGTTCGAACAGGCCGACCGCGGTCGGGGCACGCTGCTGTTCGACGACGGGTGGCACAAGCTGTCGACGGCCCTGTGGCTCTTCGGACCGGTGCGCGAGGTGCGGGCCTGGGTGGGATCCACCGAGATCGTCTCGGGGATCGCCGTCGACGCGCCGACCACTGTGGTGTGGGAGCACGAGAACGGGGTGCGTGGCGTATGGGACATCACGCTCGCCGTCGACCTCTTCCTGCGTTCGGACTACTACACCAACGACGAGCGATGGGAGGTCACCG
Organism: uncultured Actinomycetota bacterium; assembly: GCA_963835445.1. Taxonomy (GTDB): domain Bacteria; phylum Actinomycetota; class Acidimicrobiia; order Acidimicrobiales; family RAAP-2; genus Bog-756. Next base: position 34,259 of record CAWIFO010000007.1, on the reverse strand, counting down.
GGCGGCGCGGCTTCGCCCGGGTCAACCGGTGCACAGCCCGCGGCATCCAGCAGCCGAGCCTGGAGGTCTACCGCGACGGCGAGCTGCGGGCCCACCACGCCCTCGACGACGACTGGGCCAGCAGCTTCCGTGCGTCGGGCCACCACTGGCTCAGGTGGCTCCGGACCGGCGCCGGCCCCCTTCTGTGGGGCGCCGGCGAGGCCACCCAGGTACTTCGGATGGCCCTCGCCGCCTATGCCAGCAGTGCGGCCGGCGGCGTCGGGATCGACCCGGCAGGCATGAGGGCAGGCACGCCCGAGCCCACAGGCGGCTAGACCGGGACCATGACGACCGGCACGGGACGGGACGGGACCACGGGTCCGTTCGCCACCGCTACCGCGGTCATCCCGTCCGGCGGGGGGACCTGGCGGGGGGAGATCCGAACCGGCTGGGACATCGGTGGCAACGCCAACGGCGGCTACCTGCTGGCCATCGGCGCCCGTGCGCTGCTCGCCGCGACCGGGCGCACCGATCCGGTCACCGTCACCGGCCACTACCTGGCCCCCGGGCGGCCGGGTCCGGTCTCCATCGAGACACGCGTGCTGAAGGAGGGCCGGCGGTTCTCCGACGCGTTCGCCCTGCTCGAGGCGGGAGGCAACCCGTTGCTCTCCGTGCTGGGCACGTTCGGCGACCTGGACGGGGAGGCCGGCGACCTACTGGTCGACGGCGCGCCGCCCGAGCTTCCGCCTCCGGACCGGTGTGTGTTCATCGAGGCGACCGACACGTTCCCCCCTCCGTTCATGGGCAAGGTCGAGCTGTACCTCCACCCCGACGACGTCGGCTTCGCCACCGGGCGGCGCAGCGGCATCCCCCGGGTGCACGGTTGGTTCCGACTGCCGGAAGCGGAACCGGTCGATACGGTGGCGCTGCTCTGCGCGCTCGACGCCTTCCCGCCGACCATCTTCAATGCCGACCTGCCGATGGCCTGGACACCGACCGTCGAGCTCACGACGCACGTCCGGGCCCACCCGGCCCCGGGGTGGCTCCGGTGCCGGTTCACCACGCGGTTCGTCACCGCGGGATTCCTCGAGGAGGACGGCGAGATCTGGGACGAGCGGGGTCACCTGATCGCCCAGTCACGCCAGCTCGCCCTGGTGCCGCGCGGCTGAGCCGGTCGCACCCCGATGGTCGACCGGAGGCGTCACCGACCCGATGAAGGGTGGCCCCGGTACGGACGGCTGGAAGCAGGGCCCGGTCGTGGTCAGCGCCCGCGTGCGCGCGTAGGTTGTCGGGCATGGCGACCGACCCTGCAGCCCCCGTTGTCGACCTGGAACGGGTCAGCGAGGCGGAGTCGCGCCTCTTCGCCGAAGTCCGGGCGCTGGACGACGCGACCATGCGGTCGCCCTCCCTCTTGCCCGGCTGGACCGTCGGCCACCTGCTCACCCATCTGGCCCGCAACGCCGACAGCCACGCACGGCGCACGTTGGCCGCCGTCGAGGGGGTGGTCGTCGACCAGTATCCGGGGGGCCTGGCCGAGCGAGCCGCCGAAATCGAGGATGGTGCCGGCCGGCACGCCGCCACCATCCTCGAAGACGTGGCCGTGTCGTCCGCCCGGATGCTCGAGGGCTGGGCCCGCGTCCCGGACCGCGCCTGGGCCGCCATCTCCCGTGACGCCAGCGGGCTCGAGCGCCCACTGGCCGAGCTGCCCGGCAGGCGATGGCTCGAGGTCGAGGTCCACCTGGTCGATCTCGGCACGGGGCCGACCCACCGCGACTGGTCCGAGGACTTCGTCGCCTCGCGCCTCCCGCAGATGCACGCCGGGCGTGCCGACCGGATGCCCGAGGGGAGCGCACCACCGTCCGTTGAGGCGCTCGACGAGCGGGACGAGCTGGCCTGGCTCTATGGGCGCCTCGCCCGTCCCGAACTGCCCGTCCTCGGCCCCTGGACGTGACCCGCCGCCACGGCCGCACGGTCGGCCGGCCCGGCCGACGGGGGGGACGCCGGTGACCATCGCCGAGATCCTCGGCCTGCTGATCGGGGTCGTCCTGATCGCCACCGTCGCCGACCGGCTGCGGATCGCGTACCCGATCCTGCTGGTCATCGCCGGCCTGGTCGTCGCCATCCTCCCCTTCGCTCACCGGGTCCAGCTCGAGCCCGATCTCATCCTGCTGGTGTTCCTGCCGCCCCTGATCTACGACGCATCACTCGACACGTCGGCCCGGGAGCTGCGCGCCCATTGGCGGCCGATCCTCCTGCTGGCCGTAGGCCTGGTGCTGGCCACCATGACCCTGGTGGCCGTCGCCTTCCACCTGCTGGTCCCCCAGTCGAGCTGGGGCGAGGCCTTCGCCCTCGGGGCGATCGTGTCGCCGCCCGACTCGGTCGCCGCTACGCAGATCGCCGGCAAGCTCGGGCTCCCCCGCCGGCTCGTCACCATCCTCGGCGGCGAGGGCCTCATGAACGACGCCACCGCCCTGACCGCCTACCAGGTGGCCGTGGCGTCCGTCGCCACGACCCTGACAGTGGCCGACGTGGCCGCCCGGTTCCTCTTCGCCGTGGCCGCCGGCGTCGGCATCGGCGTGGCGGTCGGGTGGGTCGGCACGCGGCTGCTGCGGTTCACCGAGACACCGGTCATCGAGAACACCATGCTCCTGATCCTCCCCTTCGCCGCCTACCTCCCGGCCGACAAGATGGGTGCCTCGGGCGTGCTGGCCGTGGTCGGCTGCGGCCTCTACTTCGGCCGGTACGGCTCCCGGTCGCTGACGGCCGGGGCCCGCCTGCAGCAGCGCCAGATCTGGGAGCTCATCGTCTTCCTGCTGACCGGACTGTCCTTCCTGCTGGTCGGCCTCGAACTCAGACCCATCCTCGAGGCGCTGACCGCCCGGTCGTCGGAGTCCCTCGTCGTCGAGTCGCTGTCCGTGGTGGGTGCCGTCGTGGTGCTGCGCCTGGCGTGGATGTTCGGGGTCACGCTCCTGCCCGGCGGCAAGCACCTCCTGAGCACCAATCAGCGGACCCCGTCGACGTGGCGGGAAACCACCGTGGTCGGGTGGGCCGGGATGCGGGGCGCCATCAGCCTGGCCGCCGCGCTGGCCCTTCCGACGACCTTCGCCGAGCGGGACCTGGTGCTCTTCCTCACGTTCGCCGTCATCGTCGCCACCTTGGTAGGCCAGGGCCTCACCCTGCCCCCGCTGATCCGCAGGCTCGGCCTGGTCAGCCAGGACGAGCAGGACCTGGCATTGGCCGCCGAGGCCCGGCGACGTCTGATCGTGCTGGCCCTGGCCCGGATGGACGACCTGGCCGCCGCGAGCGGGACACCCGACGACGTCACCATGCGGCTGCGGACCGGCTACGAGGCACTGCTCGACCACGTCGACCGGCGACTCGACACCCTGAGTGTCCGCGAGGATGACGACGGCGACGCCTCGCCGTCCGACGGCCACGATGGCGAAGACGTGCGGGCCGTGATCGAGGCCGAGTTCGACCTGCGCCGGCGGGTCATCGCCGTCGAGCGCGACGAACTCGACCGCCTGGTGTCGCGGCGGAAGGTCACCCGCCAGGTGGCCGAGGAGGTACGCGCCGCCCTCGACGTCGACGAGACGACGATGCGCCCCTGACGACAGCGCTCGGGTCGCCGTCCGGCCGAATCGGTGGCGATGGGGCGCGCCGATGGGCGCCAATGGCCAGGGCGCGCCGATGGGCGCCTCCGGAGAAGCGCCCATCGGCTACAGATTGCTGCATTGAACACCGGGAGCCCCGTGAGGCGCCGGATGGGACCACGGTCCGGCTAGGTCGCCCGGTGGGTGTCTGGCTGGGATTCGCCAGGTGGTACAGCGAGCCGCCTCAGCGGCCAGCCACCTCCAGGGTCCCGAAACGTTGATTGCTCAGTTGGACCACCTCCTCTCTCTGGTCCGCTCATCGTACCAACGGCACGCGTGGAATCGGGTCATGTGGAACGTTTGTGAACGGGGCGTTTCGGGGAGTCGACATCGCCCGGCGGACACGCGTCCCTGCGCCCGACGGCCCGTGGCCCCGAGAGGAGATGGACACCTGTCCGGCAAAGCGTCTGGACACCTGTCCAGCTCCGGCCTACCATGACGGCGTGACCATCGATCGGGACCCGTCGTGAACTCCGGCCCTGCCCTCGACCGGCTCAGCCGCGAGCAGCTCGCACTCCTCGTGCCCGAGTACCTGCTCGCAGGCCACCTGATCGACCGGGCAGGCATGCCCCACCTCATCGGGGCCTTCGGCCGGGACGGCATGCGCGACATCGCCATCGAGGAGTGGATGGGCGCCAGCCCGGTGTACACCCGGCGGATGCAACAGGCCCTCGGATTCGAGGGCGACTCGGTCGAGACGATCTTCAAAGGGATGCAGATCGACGTCGGGGCACCGCCGCAGTTCATGGACTTCCGGTACGTGGTCACCGACCACGACCACGGGGAGTTCTGGCTCGACCACTGCGGCGCCCTCATGGACGTCGAACCGATGGGCCCCGACTACGTCACGGCCATGTGCCATGACATCGAGGACCCGACCTTCGACGCCACCGCCACCGCCTCCAACCCCCGGGCCCAGGTCCGGCCGATCCACCGGCCGCCCCGCGTGCCGGCCGACCGGTCGCCCCACTGCGCCTGGACGGTGACGATCGGGGACGACCACCCGGCCGTCCCCGTACCCGAGGAAGCGAAGGCAATGGCCGCCACACGGGCCGCCACCATGGAGCTCGCCCCCATCGACCCGGACGACGAGGGGCGGCACGACTACGCCGGTCCGCTCGTCGCCGACCTCGATTTTGGCGACTGGTCCGGCTCCGCGCTGCGGCGCATCGCCGACGAGGTCTGTCTGCAGGGTCACCTGCTGGCCCTCTCCTTCCTGGCGGCCACGGAGGCCCGGACGGCGACGCCTGAGGATGCCGTCGCCTTCGGCCGCCACCAATTCACCGGCGTGGCCGGGGTGGCCGGCGAGCGGTTCCGGGACGCACTCGGTCTCCCGTCAACGCTCGAGGGAGCAGCCACCCTCCTCGGCCTGCACCCGGGGCTGCTCCCCTACGGGTACGTGCGGTGCGACATCGAGTTCGACGAACGCCTGATCGTCCGCATCGGCCGGGACACGGGAGCGGTGGCCGACCGGGCCTGGCCCTCGATGCTCGACGCCGACCACCTCGGCCCGCTGGACGCCATCGTGCGAGCGCTCGACGACCACCTTCGGTGCGAGCCGGTGTCGGACGACGACTCCGGACTGGTCGTCGAAGTGGTCCGGGCTGCCGGACCGATACCCGAATCGGACGACGTGCTGCTGACCAGGTTCAGCACCGGTGCGGCGTTCGCGTTCGAGGACCGCGGCACTCCGGTCGAATTGCGGACCGCGCGCCCGTAGTCCACCGATGCACAAGGGAAACGGACCGCGCGGCACCGGCGCGACGGCACCGCGGCGGTGCCCCGGGTGGCAGGGACCTTCGTGCTCCTCTTGAGTGCCGGCACCGTCGCCGCTGCCTCGGTGGCCGGTGCCTCGGCGATGCCTGCCAGACGTGCCCGGGAACGGGCCGTCCGCTTCCCCTCGATCGAGTCCGTCGCCCAGATGACGCCGGCGGCGTTCGACGTCCTGGAGGCCGGGTCTCAGTTGGACGCAGCCATGAAGCCGCCGTCGCACCGATAGCCGAACGTGGGTCCCGAGACCGGAGGATCGTCCGAGCGCACGAACTGGCCGTTGACCACCTTGGCGATCAGGTAGCAGGTCGCCTGCTTGCGGTCCGCGGGATTCGTGGGGGCGAGCAGGTGCGAGGCGTCGAAGGACGTGATCTTGCGGAGCTGCTGCTGCACCGACCCCTGCGTCGGGTTCTTCCCGGCCGCTTGGAGTGCCTGGACGAAGAGCTGCGTGTTGGCCCAGCCGGCGAGCGTGTAGTAGTCCGCCTTGAAGCCCGGCGATGCCTTCTGCACCCACTTCAGGAACGTGCCCACGGCCGGGATCTGTGACGCGTCCTCCCCCAGGAAGAGCGCGTTCGGCATCTCCATGTTGCTGCCGTTGACGGCGGCCGGGCCGCCCGAAGCCGACACCAGTGCCTCGCTGTAGGACGCGGTCCCGATGACGAGGACCGGGTGGAAGTTCTGTTGGTTCAGCGCCTGGAGCAGCCCTCCCGCGTAGTTTTCGGGGAGCTGATCGATGTAGATCAGCTGGACTCCGTCCTTACGCATGTCGACGACGTTCTGGGTGAAGTCCGTCTGGGTGATCGGGACCTCGGAGTAGTAGGCGAGTTGGTACCCGGCCCGCTTCAGTACCGGCTTCTCGAGGTTCCAGCTGGCCAGGGCGGACGGGAATGCGGACGACAGGACGGCGGTGTGAAGCGCCTGCGTCGGGTACTTCTTCTTGAAGTAGTCGAGTGGCCCCGTCGGCCAGCCCAGCCCGGTGGGGTTCGCGCTGAACGTGTTCGGCAGCATGATGAGGGCCGGGTCGAGCGTCGTCGACACGTCCGGCACCTGTGGGTTCTGTGCGAGTACCGTCTCGCCGAAGCTGTCCTCGAGCGAGAAGCTCCCGACCAGCGCGAAGTCGTTGTTCACCGCGACCTGGGTCTGCTGCTTGTTCTGGGCCCCCGTGAACTGGTCGTCCAGCGAGTCCACGACCAACTTACGCCCGTTCACCCCACCCATCGAGTTGACGTAGTCCGCGTAGGCCTGCGTCCCCACCAGCGAACCCGTGAAGAGCCCGGCCGTCTCGGTGGACACATTCCCGATCTTCACCGTCGAGGCCGTCAGGCCGGTCGTGCCGGTGAACGCCGACGCCGGTATCGGCGCACGAGACGCTCTTGCCGACGACGAGGACGACGCCGTCGACGCACCCGCGCCGGTGGAGCTCGAACTGCTCGTCGAGGAACAGGCTGCGAGCGTGCCGCCCCCCATGGCGAGCACTGCCAGCACCAGGGCGCTTCGGCGACGGATGCCGCTCCGTACCCCGAGCCGTTCGGAACGTTCGATCCGCATACTCTTCCCCCTGATCGGTGCTACTCGTCGTGACGCTGCAGGGCCGGGCACCATGCGGCACCCTCGCCGACTCCCCCGAGCAGCGACGCCCTGGGCGCCGTGGTCCGGCGCAACCGGAACACTACGGCACCGGTGCACCGAACCGGTGTGTCACGAGGACCCGGCCGAGCGGTCCGGATCACCGAACCAGTCGAGCCACTCCCCGTGTGGACCTGCGTGGGCCACCGGAACTCCGTCCAGGGCGATCACGAATGCAGACCTTGTCGGATGCGAGGGGACAGGAAGGACGGCGTCCGGGTACGGGAGGACCCCGGCCCCTTCGTTGGCGATCCAGTGGCCCGGCAGCCCCTGCACCAGTCGGGCGAATATCGCCCGGTCATCGACGTCCACGTAGGCCAACACGGCGCTGTGGAACACGACGAGCGTCGCGTCACTCGGGGCCGTCGCCGCCGTCGCCTCGAGCGTCGACAGGAGATCGCCGGCGATGAGGGTAGGGGGCTCCGCACGGGCAACCTCTGACGCCGCCTTCAGGCGATCCCTGCGGAATCCCTGTTCAGGCCATACCAAAGCCTCGAGCCAGCGCGCCTCGTCGACGTTGCCGATGTCCACGGGATCGAGGTCGATCCCCGTCCGCCAGGCGATCTCGGGAAGGCATGCGGGAACGGGGACGGGACCCGAGGTCGCGCAGGGTAGCACCGAGGCCCCCGGACCCCACTCGGGGTCGATCTGAGGTCCGTCTCCGTACACGTAGCTGAATCTGTCCGGATACAGGCAGAGGCCGGCCGAAGCCCCGACCTCGAGCAGGGCAAGTGGCTGTGGCAGTGCGGCCAGCAACGGCACCAGCACCGCGCACCGCCCCACCTCGTTCGTCTGGGTCCGGCGCCCGAGTGCCACCGCACGGATCGCGGGCCAGTCGGCGATGAACCGCTCGCGGAACCGGTCGAACCCCGTCGGTGGGATCCCGACGAATCGGGCCGCTGCGAGCACGAGGTTCGGCTGGCGGTTCGGTTCCGGAAGCTCATCGATGAGGGCGACGAGCGCTTGGTCCTCCGCGATGCCCTCGGCCCACTGCTCGAGACAAGGTGAGGCTCCCCGAACTTCGGACGACGCGAACCACCGGAACCAACTGGCTGTGTCCATCACGATCAACAGTACGGCCCGGGGCGCCCGGGGCGCCCGCGACCTGGCCTTCGGATGAACGACGGACGGCACGGTCCGGCGAGATCGGGCCCACCCGGATACCACGGCTTCGTCTGACGGAGCATGCCGGCGGCGCCGGACCCGACCCGTACGTTTCGTTCAGCGTCACCCGACGGTCAGGGTCGCAGCAGCACCTTCACGCACGCGGCGCTGCGCTCGGCCACAGCGGCATACGCCTCGGCAGCGTCGGCCAGCGCGAATTCATGGGTGAAGATCCCATCGGTCCGGAGTCGTCCGTGCTGCACCAGCGGGACGAGCTCCTTCCACGTCCGGTGCACCGGTGCGGTAGTCATCCGGAACGTGATGCTGCGGAACAGCGTCATGAGCGCGGGCAGCGGGTAGGGCTGGAGGTCGTGGACCCCGATGACCGACACCGTCCCGCCGGCCCGCACGCAGGCCAAAGCGTCATCCAGCGTGGCGTCGTGGGCCACCGCGTCGATGACCGCGTCGGCCCCCCGGCCGCCGGTCGCGTCGAGCACGGCCTCGACGGTCGGCCCCTCGACCGGCTCGGCCCCCGAGTCCGCAGCACGGACCCGCCGGCCAACCACGGGGTCCACGGCGAGGACCCGTGCCGCTCCCAGGGCCAGTGCGGAGCGCACCGCGCACAGACCGACCGCTCCGAGTCCGAGCACCACGACCGTGCCCCCGGGCGCGACGTCGGCCCGCTGGGCACCGGCCCACCCGGTGGCGAGGTTGTCGGTGAGCAGCAGTGCGGCCTCGTCGTCCATGCCGTCGGGGATCCGCATCAGCTGGAAGTCGGCGGCCGGCACCGCCACAGCTGTGGCCTGTCCACCGGGGAGCATGCCCGACCCGAAGACCTTCGGGCCTTCGACGCACAGGACCGGGTCACCGGTGGCGCACCCGTCGCAGTCCCCGCACCCCGCCACGGACGCCGTCAGCACCCGGTCCCCCACACGGAACCGCCGGACCTCGGGACCGACCTCGAGCACCGTGCCGAGGAACTCGTGACCCACCGGGATCCCCATACCGAGGTCGATGTCCCCGTCGTAGAAGTGCATGTCGGAGCCGCAGATGGCGGTGGCGTCCACCGACACCACCGCGCCACCCGGCCCGGGCACGGTCGGCTCGGGCGCCTCGGCCACCCGGACCCGTCCCGGCCCTTCGATCATCACGTGCAACACGGTTCCCTCCGGTCAGGTCGACAGCAGACCCGGCCCGGCGGGTCAGGTCGTTGAGTACTGTGGCACACCGATCCCACCCCCTGGCAGGTACTCCCGCCGACCCGGGTCACGAGGAACGCCACGAAAGGTCCGGACATGCGCAACCCCCACGCCGGTGAGCCGTTCGACACACCGGACGACGAGATCGCCGAAGCGCTGCTCGACGTGAGCATCCCCACCCTCCTGCTCTCCCTCGTGCACATGTCCGGTGACCCGGGGATCATCCGGGGCCGACTCCGGCCCGCCGGGCTGTTCCTCAACGAGGTCCAGGGCTACATGACCGACGAGGACAAGGCCGAGGCCCGGGCGCTCGCCCTCGAGGTGATCCGGGAGTACCGCGACCGGGGGTGTCCCGAGCCGGAGCCGATCTCCGCCGAGCTGCTGCACGAGATGATGACGTGGCTCGTGTGCGAAGAGGTGCCCGAGGAGTACGTCCCGCTGCTGATGGAGGAGATGGAGCTCGACGGCCGAGACGCCCGTCGGGTGGAGCCGGCGGGCGACCCAGCCGCCCGGGCCGCGTTCCCGGTGGTCGTCATCGGGTGCGGCCAGTCCGGGCTGTTGGCCGGCATCCGGCTGCAGGAGGCCGGCATCCCCTTCACCATCGTGGAGAAGAACGCAGGCGTGGGCGGCACCTGGTGGGAGAACTCCTACCCCGGCGCCCGCGTCGACGTCGGCAATCACTTCTACTGCTACAGCTTCGAGCCCAGCGACCACTGGACCGAGTACTTCGCCCGACAGCCCGAGTTGCAGCGGTACTTCCAGTCGGTCATGGACAAGCACGGGATCGGTCCCCACGTCCTCTGGGAGACCGAGGTGCTGGGCGCCACCTGGGACGACGACACGGCCACCTGGTCGGTGCGCACCCGGGCGGCCGACGGGTCCGAGGACATGCTCACGGCCCGGGCGGTCATCTCCGCCGTGGGTCAGCTCAACCGCCCCAACGTGCCAGACATCGACGGGGCCCACACCTTCGCGGGTCCGGCGTTCCACTCCGCACGGTGGGACCACGACGTGGACCTGGACGGAAGACGTGTAGCCATGATCGGCGCAGGAGCCAGCGGGTTCCAGATCGCCCCGACCATCGCCCCCGAGGTCGCCCACCTCACCGTCTTCCAGCGCACGGCCCAGTGGATGTTCCCCAACCCGAACTACCACGCCACCGTGGGCCCGGGCGTGCGGTGGGCGTTGCAGCACCTCCCCTTCTACGGGCGGTGGTACCGGTTCCTCATCTTCTGGCCGGGATGCGACAAGGGCCTCGAGGCCGCACGCGTCGATCCCGACTACCCCGACCAGCAGCGGGCCGTCAGCGAGACGAACGAATTCACCCGCCAGATGTTCACCGACTGGATCGTGGGCCAGGTGGGCGACGACCCCGAACTCATCGCCAAGGTGGTGCCCGACTACCCGGCCACCGGCAAGCGGACCCTGCAGGACAACGGCGCGTGGCTGGGCGCCCTCACCCGCGACAACGTCGACCTGGTCCGCACTGCCATCGACCACATCGAGCCCGATGCCGTCGTCACCGTAGACGGCGAGCGGTACCCGGCGGACGTGCTCGTCTACGCCACCGGCTTCCAGGCCACCCAGATGCTGGCGCCGATGGAGATCATCGGACGGAACGGGGTCTCCCTTCGCGAGCTGTGGGGCGAGCGGCCTGCCGCCTACCTCGGGATCACCGTGCCCGGTTTCCCCAACTTCTTCTGCATGTACGGGCCGGGCACGAACCTGGCCCACGGCGGCAGCCTGATCTTCCACTCCGAGTGCCAGATGCGCTACATCACCCAGTGCCTCGACGCGCTGATCGTCGGCGGCAACCGCGCGATGGAGCCACGCCAGGAGCGCTACGAGGACTGGCACGAGCGGTCGCAGCGCGAGATGCAGGGCCTGGTGTGGGCTCAGCCGTCGATCGAGCACTCGTTCTTCAAGAACTCGGCCGGCGAGATCCACGTGCTCAGTCCGTGGCGCATCGTGGACTATTGGGCCTGGACGAGGTCGCCCGATCTCGACGACTTCGTCACGGCCTAGCCCCGGGGACCAGGTGGACGGACCGTCCGACGGGTGTGGTCCTGGCCACCCCGTTCGGGTGGTCGACTCGGGTGGACGGTGCGACGCGTCGGCACGATACCGCGGGCCCCGGACCGCCGCCCTCCGGCCGTATCGGGACGACCACCGGTGACCGGCAGCGGTCTCCGGCCCTAGGGTCGCGGTGATGCCTGGAACCGATGCGAGCCTCCCCCACCCCCTGACCGACATCGGTTTCGACGGATCGCGGGTCGACGAAGTGATGGCCGCACGCATGGACCCCGGCACGGCGGCACGGGTGGTGCGCATGGACAGGGGATGGGCCACGCTGCAGGGCACCGACGGGTCCCGCCGGGTCCGCCTCCGCGAGTGTCCGCCGATCGTGGTCGGCGACTGGCTGGCCGTGGGGGGTGACCGCGAGCTGGTGCGGCTCGGGCGACGCAGCCTCCTGGTGCGCCAGGCTGCGGGGGGCAGGGACGAGCCGCAGGAGATGGCGGCCAACGTCGACGTCGTCGTCGTCATCTGGGCGCTCGACACCAGGGTCGGAAGCAGCAGGCTGCGCGACATGCTCGTCCTCGCCCGGGAGTCCGGCGCGGTACCGGTCCTGGCACTGTCCAAGGTCGACACCTCCGACTCGGGCGACGGGCTCCTGGCCGAGCTCGACGGTGTCCTGGACGGGGTCGAGGTGGTTACGACGAGTGCCGTCACCGGCGAGGGGATCGAGCGCCTCCAGGCCATCGCCTCCGGCCGCACGGTCGTCCTGCTCGGGTCGTCGGGCGCGGGCAAGTCCACCCTCACCAACGTGCTGCTGGGGGAGGACGCCCGCGAGACGGCCGAGGTGGGCCGCACCGGCGACGGCCGCCACACCACGACCAGCCGCGAGCTGCTGCCGTTGCCCGGCGGGGGTGCGATCATCGACACCCCGGGCATCCGGGCGGCCACGGTGTGGGAGGACGACGAGGAGGACGAGGCCGAGTCCCGGTTCCCCGACCTCGACGAACTGGCCGAGGAGTGCCGGTTCAGCGACTGCGCCCACCGGGACACGCCCGGTTGTGCTCTGGACCGGGCCGTGGCCGGCGGGAGCCTGACCCGGGCGCGACGGGACGGGTACCTCGTCTACGTCGCCGAGCGGGCAGCGAGGGAGGATGTGCGCTCCGCTGCCGGGCGCCAGCGCGTGCGGGACAAGGATCGCCGCACGCTGCCGTAGCCGGTTGGTGGTCCGTCAGGTCGGGACGACCGTGCGGTCGGGCGCCGGCTCGGTCGGTGCGGCGGCCACCGCCGCGATCCGGCGGGCTGTGCGCTCCTGGCGCTCCACGAAGGCCAGGTAGAAGGCCATTGCGAAGGCGAGGCTCGTGAAGAGGCTGATGACGAAGAAGATCCACGGTGACCGGATCCCCCGCCTCCGTCCGTCGACGATCGTCCACAGCGGAAGGAGGACGACGTTCACCATGATGTAGTCCTGGGCGGCCGAGTCCGCGGCGAAGTTGGCGAACAGCGCCTTGGTATAGGCGACGTAGCTCGCCTGGGACCCGGCGTGGTGGGTGTACCTCACGTTGAAGTACCAGCCGATGCACACCGAGACGACCCCGAACCCGTAGTAGGCGACCTCGAGCACGGTGACCCGCCCCGCTCCCCCCTCACCGAAGGACGAGCGGTTCACCCAGAAGGCGTAGGCCGTGGTCAGGACACCGAGCACCCCGAAGACCAGGAGCTGCGTGGTCATGGTTCCCCCTTGGGCGCCCGTCCCGGGGGCGCCCGCGGAGTGTAGGCCCGTTGCGGCGGTCCGGGCCGGGACAGTTCGCCGACCGACGTCGGTGGATCAGTCGAGCGGTTCGGGCTCCGGGAAGGACCACGTCCCGTCGAGGATCTCCGGTCGGGGCCGGTAGAGGCGGACCACGTAGTTCCAGCCGTCGGTGACGTGGAGGAAGTTGTCGGCGTCGTCGGGCTCGGGTCCGAGGACGACGGTCACCGTCCCGTCGTCATCGTGGGCGGAGGTGACGCTGTTCACGCTGTACGAGTCGTATCTCGTTCGGGTCGAAGTACCCCTCCCGGTTGTAGACCGAGATCGACCAGAAGGCGTCGACCGGGACGTCGCCGACCGTGAGCCGGAACCGGCCGACCGGCTGCGGCATCGCCCGGATGACGTAGTAGGCCTCGGTCTCGGGCAGCCCGCCGAAGCCGCCGGCCGAACCGATGAGGAACCGCACCCGGTCGACCTCGCCCCTCCTCCCGAACGTCCGCGTCGAGTCGTGGATACCGGCCCCGAGTGCCAACAGCGGCTTCTTTGTCGCCTTGTAGCTGACCTCGTCGAACCGGCCCGACACCCAGGATCGGGCCGCTGCTGCGTCCACGGCCAGCCGGTCCTGGAGGTGATTGGCCTCGGTGATGTCCCCGGAGTCGGTCGGGTCCGCCAGGGTCCGGGCCACCAGCAGTACGAACTCGGTGTCGAACCCATCGACGCTGAGGCGGTGCGCCCCGGGCTCGTGGACCACCCGGTTGATGTACCCGTCCTCGTTGATCACCATCACCGTCAGGTAGCGGTCGCCACCGTCGGGCACGGTGAGGGTCGCCCCACCGCTGATGTCCACCAGGGCGACGCTGTAGAGCGTGTCCCGGTTCATCCGGATCACGTTCTGGCGGTCGAGCGGGGTCGGCTCGCGGAAGTGGATCCACTCGTTCACCGTCGCCCCCAGCCCGACGAGCCGGTCGACCTGGGAGGCCACCTCGGCCCGGGCGTAGTTGTCGACGTTGACGGGGATCGGCATGGGAGGTCCTCTCGGTGGGGGCGGGGCCAGGTTGGCAAACGCTGGCGGACGCGGCAAACCACCCGGGTCGGTGCGCCCGGCGGCACGGGCACGGGCACGGGCACGAATAGATTCGCCTGATGCGAACCGGATGGACGGCCCCGCAGTGACCGTCGACATCATCCTGCTCGTGGTGCTGACGGGGCCGATCGCCCTGTGGGCGCTGTTGCGCTGGCTCCCGGAGCAGCGGAGGAGTGCACAGGGGCGGGCCCCGGCACCGGGCCCCCGCAAGCGCTGGTGGCAGCCGTAGGGGGCCCCGCACCGGCAGGACGCCACCCACCGTCTGGCAGGCCCGGGGCGCGGCGCTGCACGCCGTGCCCGTCCTCCCCGGTGTCCGGGGACGTCCTCGCCATACTGGGGGCGTGGACGAGGAGCTGACGGGCGGAGTGGCGAACGCAGGCCAGGTGGTCCGGCGAGGGGCGTTCGTCCTCCGCCCGTCCAACCCCTACTCCGGGACGGTCCACGCCTTCCTGCGGGCGCTCCGCGGGGCCGGCTTCGCCGGTGGGTCGCTTCCCGTCGAGGTGCAGCCCGACGGTCGCGAGCGGCTGGTCTTCATCGAGGGTGACGTGCCCGTCCCTCCGTTCCCGGCCTGGGCGCAGACGGACGGGGCCCTGGCATCGGCCACCATCCTGATCCGCACGTTCCACCGGGCGTCGTCCCGGGTGGGGATCCGTGGCGGCCCCTGGAGCGACGAGTTGGCCGATCCCGAGGGCGGTCCCGTGATCTGCCACAACGACGTCTGCCTCGAGAACATCGTCTTCCGCGACGGCGAGGCCGTCGGGCTGCTCGACTTCGACTTCGCAGCTCCGGGCCGGCCGGTCCACGACCTCGCCGCCTTCGCCCGGCTGTGCGTCCCCATCGACGACGACCTCAGTGCCCGGCGCCTCGGGTGGGGAACGGTCGATCGGCCGACCCGCCTGCGACTGGTCGCCGACACCTACGGTCTCGACGCGACCGGACGGGACGAGCTGCTGTTGCATCTCGACCGGTCCATGGACGGGGGAGGGTCGTTCGTGCGACGCCGCGTGGAGGCCGGTGACCCCAACTTCATCCGGATGCTCGCATCGATGGGCGGGATGGAACGCTACGAGCGGAGGCGACGTTGGTGGGAGGCGAACCGGGCCGACGTCGCCGGCGCCCTCGCCTGAGGGCACGGGACGGTCTCCGCCGGCGAGGCCCCGAGGGGAGTGCCTACCGCCGACGCAGGCGCGTGTCCGTCACCGACGGCGGGGCCCAGCCGGGGTCGGCGCCGCCGACGTTCCGCCCGGGTGGTGCGATCTCGTCGATGCGGTCGAGCACGTCGTCACCGAGCGTGATGTCCGCGGTGACCAGTTGGGACTCGAGCTGCTCCATGGTGCGGGGCCCGATGATCGGGCAGGTGACGTCCGGGTGGGCCTGCGCGAAGGCCAGTGCCAGTTCGAGCAGCGAGTGACCGGCGTCGTCCGCCACCTGCTGGAGCTCGTTGACGGCAGCCAGCTTCTGCTGGTTGGTCGGCAGTGACAGGTCGTAGCGCTCGGGCAGCATGGCGGAGCGGCGCGAGGTGTTCTTCCTGCCCTCGCCGAACGCTCCCGACAGCCACCCGCCGGCCAGCGGGCTCCAGCTGAGCACACCCATCCCGTACTGCCGGCAGACCGGCAGCAGGTCGGCCTCGATGCCCCGGGCCAACATCGAGTACTGCGGCTGCTCGGTGCGGAAGCGCTCGCGGCCCCGTCGCTCGGCCACCCAGTGGGACTCGACCACCTGGTGGGCCGGGAACGTCGAGCAGCCCGCGTAGCGGATCGTGCCGGCATGGACGAGGTCGCTCAGGGCCCCGAGCGTGTCGTCGATGTCCGTCTCGGGCGACGGCCGGTGGATCTGGTACAGGTCGAGGTAGTCGGTCCCGAGCCGCTTCAGGCTGTGCTCGCACTCGGCGATCACCCACCGCCGCGAGTTGCCCTGGGCGTTCGGGTCGCCCGACATCGGGCCGTGCACCTTGGTCGCCAGCACGAGGTGCTCCCGGTCGAGCCCCTGGAGTGCCTTGCCCACGATGACCTCGGACTCACCGAAGGAGTACATGTCGGCCGTGTCGATGAAATTGATGCCGGCGTCGACCGCCCGCCGGATGATCCGGACCGAGTCGTCGTGGTCGGGGTTGCCCCAGGCGCCGAACATCATCGCCCCGAGGCAGAGCTGGCTGACCTGGACGCCGGTGGTGCCGAGCGGGCGGTGGTCCATGCCGACAGCCAACCACACCGGGGTGGCATCCGCCCGGGCCGGTCCGGGCCCCGGGCGTCCCGCCTGGCCGGATGCTACGCCCGGTCGGTACTATCGAACATATGTTCGTCACTGCGCCGGACCGGCGGCTCGCCCGGGACCTCGACCCGGCCGCCCTCGCCGCGCTGGCCGCCCTGGCCGAACGCACCCGGCCGGTGGCGGCCAGCCGGACCCGGCTCCTCCCCGTCCTCCCGGCGCTGGCCGGCCTGCTCCCCGACGGGGCGCTGCGCCGCGGCTCCACCCTGACCGTCGGCCGCCCCGGCGACGACGGGGCCCTCAGCGTCGCCCTGTCCCTCGTGGCCGCCGCCTCGACGTCGGGCTCGTGGTGCGCCCTGGTCGGCCACCCGGGACTCGGCGCGGTGGCCGCCGCCGACCTCGGCGTCGACCTCGGGCGCCTCGCCCTCCTCCCCCGTCCCGGCGCGGCCTGGGCCGAGGCCACCGCCACCGTGCTCGAGGGGGTCGACCTGGTGGTGCTGTGCCCCCCCTTCGCCCCCCGCCCGGCCATGGCCCGCCGGCTGGTGGCCCGGGCCCGGGAGCGGCATGCCGTGCTGATCGTCGTACCCGACCGGGCCGGCTGGCCGGAGCCACCCGACCTGCACCTGCGGGTCGACGAGGCCACCTGGGAGGGGGTCGACGCAGGCCGCGGTCACCTGCGGCGCCGGCGGATGACGGTGACCGCCACCGGGCGCCGCTCGGCGGCGCGGCCGACCCACCAGCGGCTGTGGCTCCCCGCCCCCGACGGCGCGGTGGCCGCGGCCGACGGACCGCCCGACCCGGCGGCCTGAGGTGGACCGCCTGCTGGTCGTCCGCTGTCCCGAGCTGCTCGAGGAGGACGAGGGGGGTGCGATGCTCCGCTCCTTCGCCGGGGTGATCGCCGCCGTGGAGGCCTACTGCCCGTGGGTGACCCCGGTGCGGGCCGGCATCTGCTCGCTGCCCGCCCGGGGACCCGCCCGCTACTTCGGGGGCGAGGACGCCCTGGCCGACCTCGTCCAGGAGGCCGCCGAGGAGGTCACCCCGGCCGAGGTCGGCGTGGCCGACGGACTGTTCGCCGCCGTGCTGGCTGCCCACCGGGGCCTGATCGTCCCGGCCGGGGGTACGCCGGCGTTCCTCGCCCCGCTGTCGGTGGCCACGCTCGGGCAGGACGACCTGACCGGGCTGCTCGACCGGCTCGGCATCCGCACCCTGGGCGGGTTCGCCGCCCTCCCCGACCGCCACGTCCTCGGCCGGTTCGGGGCCGACGGCTCCCACGCCCACCGGGTGGCCGGCGGTCGGAGCGGCGAGCTGGACGATCTCCGCCAGCCCCGCGTCGCCCGCCTCCTCGCCGGTGAGGCCGCCGAGGAGGCCCCGACGGTGGCCGAGCCCGGGTTCTGGGGTGGGGTGAGCGACGCCGACGCCCGGGCCGGCCGGTGCCTGGCCGCCGCCCAGGAGCTGCTCGGTCCCGACGGGGTGGTGACCGTCCGGCTGCAGGGCGGGCGCAGCCCGGCCGAGCGGGCCCGCTTCGTGACCTGGACCACCGGCGAGCCGCCACGGGGCACGCACCCCGGCACCGTGCGCGCCGCCGCGTCGGGCGCGCCGTGGCCCGGGCGGATCCCGGCACCGGCACCGGCCGTCGTCCACCCGGACCCGGTCCGGGCCGACCTGACCGGCGTCCGGGGCGCGCCGGTGCGGGTCTCGGCCCGGGGGCTGCTGACCACGGCCCCCGACCGCCTGTCCGTGGAGGGCGGCCCGTGGGAGCCCTTGTCCGGATGGGCCGGGCCGTGGCCGTCCGACGAGCGGTGGTGGTCCCGGTCGCGCCGCCGGGGCGCCCGGCTCCAGGCCGTCACCGCCCGGGCCGCCCACCTGCTGCTGGTCGAGCGGGGCCGCTGGTGGGTCGAGGCCACCTACGGCTGAGGCCGGTGCGACCATGGCCTACGCCGAGCTCCACGCCCATTCCAACTTCTCCTTCCTCGACGGTGCCAGCCACCCCGAGGAGCTGGCCGCGGAGGCGGTCCGCCTCGGGGTGTCGGCGGTGGCACTGACCGACCACAACGGCCTGTACGGGGCGGTACGGTTCGCCGTGGCCGCCCGGGCCGTCGGCCTGCCCACCGTGTTCGGCGCCGAGCTCACCCTGTCGGACGCCGACGGGCCCCACCTCCGCACCGGCATGCCCGACCCGGACGGCACCCACCTGGTGGTCCTGGCCCGCGATCCCGACGGCTACGCCCGCCTCAGCCGGGCCATCGCCGAGGCCCACCTCGAGGGCGGGGAGAAGGGCCGCCCGATCCTCACCCTCGACGCGTTGGCCGACCGCCACGGCGGCCACTGGCAGATCTTGACCGGATGCCGGAAGGGGCCCCTGGCCGTGGCCCTGACCGGGCAGGGTCCGGCGGCGGCCGCCCGTGCCCTCGACCGGCTCGTCGACCGGTTCGGCCGGGACCGCGTGGCCGTCGAGCTGTGGGACCACGGCACACCGGTCGACGGGCCGCGCAACGACGCCCTGGCCGTGCTGGCCACCGAGCGGGGCGTGGCCCCGGTCGCCACCAACAACGTCCACTACGCCACCCCGGACCGCTTCCCGCTGGCCACCACGCTGTCGGCCGTGCGGGCGCGCTCCACCCTCGAGGACCTCGAGGGGTGGCTCCCCTCCTCGGCCACCGCATGCCTGCGGGGCGAGGCCGAGCAGCGCCGGCGGTTCGCCCGATGGCCGGGGGCGGTCGACCGGGCGGCGGAGTTGGCCGCCGAGTGCGTCTTCGACCTCCGGCTGGTGGCACCCCGGCTGCCCGACTTCCCGGTGCCCGAGGGGCACACCGAGCAGAGCTGGCTGGTCGAGCTGACCCGCCGGGGTGCAGCCGGGCGGTACGGGCCGAGGGGGGCCGAGCGGGTGCCGGGGGCGTACGCGCAGCTCGACCACGAGCTCGAGGTGATCGACGCCCTCGGGTTCCCGGGCTACTTCCTCACCGTGTGGGACATCGTCCAGTTCGCCAGACGCAACGACATCTTCTGCCAGGGCCGGGGGTCGGCCGCCACCTCGGCGGTCTGCTTCGCCCTCGGCATCACCAACGTGGACGCCGTCTCGCTCGGCCTGCTGTTCGAGCGCTTCCTCTCCCCCGCCCGCGACGGCCCGCCCGACATCGACGTCGACATCGAGTCGGGCCGGCGCGAGGAGGTCATCCAGTACGTCTACGAGCGCTATGGCCGGCTGCACGCCGCACAGGTGGCAAACGTCATCACCTACCGGTCCCGGTCCGCCCTGCGCGACGTGGGCAAGGCCCTCGGGTTCTCCGTCGAGGAGACGGACGGCTGGTCGGGGTCGACCGAGCGCGGCCAGCCCCTGGCCGAGCGCGACGACCTGCCACCGCTGGTGCAGCAGCTCGCCGGCGAGCTGCTCGGGTTCCCGCGTCACCTGGGCATCCACTCGGGGGGCATGGTCATCTGCGACCGGCCGGTGGTCGAGGTGTGCCCGGTGGAGTGGGGCCGGATGCCGGGGCGCAGCGTGCTGCAGTGGGACAAGGACGACTGCGCGGCGGCCGGGCTGGTCAAGTTCGACCTACTCGGCCTCGGCATGCTCACCGCGCTGCACCACATGGTCGACCTGGTGGCCGAGGCCCACGGGGTGACGGTCGACCTGGCCATGCTGGAGCAGGAGGACGAGGTCTACGACCTGCTGTGCCGGGCCGACACGGTGGGCGTGTTCCAGGTGGAGTCGCGGGCCCAGATGAACACACTGCCCCGCGTGCAGCCCCGCTGCTTCTATGACCTGGCCATCGAGGTGGCCCTCATCCGTCCCGGGCCCATCCAGGGCAACGCCGTCCACCCCTACATCCGGCGCCGCAACGGGACCGAACCCGTCTCCTACCTCCACCCGCTGATGCAGCCGGCCCTGGAGCGCACCCTCGGCGTGCCGCTCTTCCAGGAGCAGCTGATGCAGATCGCCATCGATGTGGCCGGGTTCAGCCCGGCCGAGTCCGACGAGCTGCGCCAGGCCATGAGTGCCAAGCGGTCCGGCGAGCGAATGGCGAAGCTCCGCGACCGCCTGTTCGCCGGCATGGCCGCCCGGGGTGTGTCCACCGAGGTGTCCGAGCAGGTCTTCGCCGCACTGGCCGCCTTCGCCAACTTCGGCTTCCCCGAGAGCCATTCGGTGGCCTTCGCCCACCTGGTGTACTCGACGGCCTGGTGCAAGCTGCACTACCCCGCCGCGTTCACCGCCGGGCTGCTCAACGCCCAGCCCATGGGGTTCTGGTCCCCCCAGAGCCTGGTGGCGGACGCCAAGCGCCACGGCGTGGTGGTCCGCCGGCCCGACGTCAACAGGGGCCGGGCGTCGGCCTCCCTCGAGTGGGAGTCGGATCCGGTCGGCTGCGACGGAGGTGCAGGCGGAGGCGGTGGGACACCCCTCCCGGCCGACGCCGCAGCGGTGCGCCTCGGCCTGTCGTCGGTGCGCGGCGTCGGGTCCGAGGCCGCCGCCCGGATCGAGGCAGGGGTGCCGTGGTCGGGCATGGAGGACCTCGTGCGCCGCGCCGGCGTGACGCGGGCCCAGCTCGAGGCCCTGGCCACCGCCGGGGCGCTCGACGGCCTCGATGGTCGGGGCGTGACGGGTCGGGGCGCGAGCGGGCGGCCCGGTGGCCGTCGGCCACTCGTGTGGGAGGCGGGCGCGGCCGCCCAGGCCACAGCCGACCGGCTGCCGGGCGTGGTCACCGGGGCCGAGTCCCCACCGCTGCCCGCCCCCACCCCGTGGGAGGAGGTGTCCGACGACCTGTGGTCGCTCGGAATGGCCCCCGACACAACGGCCATGGAGCTGGCCCGGGCCGGGCTGGACCGGCGCGGGGTGGTCCGGGCCGCGGCGCTGACCGGCCGGGCCGCCGGGGACCGGGTCACCGTCGGGGGTGTGGTCACCCACCGCCAGGCACCCGAGAGCGCCCACGGGGCGGTCTTCCTCAACCTCGAGGACGAGACCGGGATGGTGAACATCGTCTGCTCGCAGGGCGCCTGGGTCCGGTGGAAGCCGGTCGCCCGCGCCTGCCCGGCACTGCTGGTCCGGGGCCGGGTCGAGCGGTCCGAGGGGTCGATGACGCTGGTGGCCGAGCGGTTCGAGCCGCTGCCGCTCGGCCCGGTCCCGTCCTCTCGCGACTTCCGGTGACCAGCCGGAGAATTCCCTGTGCAGCTCCGGTGCAGACGCGCCGATACTCCTGATGAGGGATGTACCGCCGGTACTTGACTACTCTGCGTGTTTAGGTAAACACTTAGGGTGGTCATCCGAGCGCGAGGAGCGATGGTGGATTCCATGGGGCAGGGTTTCTTCAAACGGCGGTTTCCGGACGCGGACAGGGTCCGCACCTCGGGACCGCCCGGGTCGGCAGGCACTGCTCGGGGAGGTCGCCGGTCATGACCGCCACCTCCACAGGAGTCATCAACCTCGGACTCGCCCTCCTCGCCGCCGTGGTGATGCTCGGCATGGTGCTGGGGGTGGTCGACGTGATCCGCCAGCCCGGGTGGGCGTGGCGGGCCGCCGGCGAGCCCAAGCTGCTCTCCCTCGCACTCGTGCTGCTGCTCCCCGGTGTCGGCCTGGCCATCTACGTCTTCGGGGCACGACCGAAGGTCCTCGCCGTCGCGTCCGCCGGCAGGGCCGCCAACCTTCCCTTCGAACGGTTCGGTGACAGGGTGGCCATGGCCGCCGAGAGCACCCGGTCCATCCAGGCCCTCTCCCTGCAGACCACGATCGGCAGTTTCGGCGAGCGCCGCACCACCCGCACCGTCAAGGCCAACGGCCCGGTCGTCGGCCAACCGGCCGGCAGCGGGTTCTTCGAGGATCCCGACCTCGTGACCGTGGATGGCTCCGCCGGTGCGGCAGACCCCGTCGCCCCGCCGATCCGGACCGCCACGGCGACCGAACAGCCGGCCATCCGCATCCCGGGCTCCCTCGGCCGCCCCTACAACCCCAAGCAGCGCACGTCGTTCGAGGAGAACGAGTCGCTCGCCTCGGTCGCCGCCCAGATCTTCGGCGCCACCGAGGAGCGCTCGGACGTCGAGACCCCGGCGCCGCGCGCGACACCTGTCGCCGGGTCGTACGGCGCCCCGGCGCCGCCCACCCGCCCCGTGCAGTCCGTCGAGCCCGACCCGGGGTCCCAGGCCACCGGGCTGACGTTCGCCGCCCCAGCACCGGCGCACGGGCTCGGGCACCGGCCGGGCGCCCACGACCCGTCGGTCCGGGCCGCGGCGACACAGCTCACGGCCGCCCCGGTCGCCACCCCGGGCACACCCGAGATCTTCCGTCCCCGCCCCGAGCAGGTCGCCCCGATCGCCTCAGCGTCCCCGACGGCGGTGGCCACCGTGGAACGACGGGCGACGATGGCGGCGCGGTGGCTGCCCGACCCGACCGGACGCCACCAGTACCGGTACTGGGACGGCGGCTGCTGGACGGAGAACGTCTACGACGCCGGCGTCGAGTCCAGGGATTCCGTCACGAGCTGACGGGTCGGGGTCGGGTGACCGCGCCGCCCCCCGGCGGCCGCGTCCGGTCAGCGCCGCGGTGCGCCGAGGCGGCTGAGCCGGGCGACGAGCACCTCGACCACGACCTCCCCCGGGAGCCCGGTGCTGCCGCGGAGGTCGAGGTCCGCCTCGGCCAGCAGTTGCACGGCTCGGGCGACTCGGGAGGAGCCGAGGCGGTTCGCCTGGGCCAGCGCCTTCTTCGCGGGGTAGGCGCTCTTCAGTCCGAGGACCTCGGCCGCCTGGTCCGCCGTCGTCACCCCGGAGCCGTCGAGGCGCAGCATCTGGCGGTAGTGCTTGTGGAGCAACGCCAGGATCACCAGTGGGTGGGACTCGCCGGCCGACAGCATCCGGTGGAGCACCTCGAGCGCGGATGCGGTCCTGCCGGAGTCGATGGCGTCGGTCAGGTCCCACGGCGCCAGGGCCCCGGCCTCGCCCAGGAACGGCTCGAGGTCCGCCGCCGTCACCGTCGCCCCCCGGCCATAGGCGGCCGCCAGGGTGTCGAGCAGCCCGGCCAGCCGGCCCATGTCGGAGCCCAGGTGCGCGCCGAGCCGGGTCTGGGCCGCCCCGTCGAGCCGCACCGGCCCTCCCTTCAAGTGGTCGGTCAGCCACTGTGACCGGGCCTTGCCCGTGCCCACCGAGGTGTCGACCACGTCGCCGGCTGCCGCCACCGCCTTGGACAGGGCCTGGTTGACGGCACCGCTCCCGGCCACCAGCACCAGCGCGGTGGTCGGGAGCGGGTCCCCCAGGTACGCGACCAGGCGCTTGGCGTCGGCCGCCGTCACCTGGCCGGCCTCGCGGACCACCACCACCCGGCGCTCGACCAGGAACGGCGGTGTCGTGCATGCGTCGATGACGGCGCCAACGTCGAACTGGTCGACGCCAGGACCTCCGAATTCCTCAACCATCATCGACGGGTCGCCGCCCGCCACCAGCTGCTCCACCAGTGCATGGGCGGCCTGGGCCACGAGCGAGGCGTCACCCCCCCGGACGAGATAGGCGGGGCGGTGAGCGGTGGTGGTGGCCGCAGGTGTGCTCACCGGGCGGCACCACCGATGGCGGCCACCACGTCACAGACCTGCCGGTGGGCTCCCACTTCGTGGACCCGCATCACCCTGCACCCGAGGGTGGCGCCCAGCGCCGTGGCCGACAGCGACGCCTCCCGTCGCTCGCCGATGTCGAGGCCCAGGACCACGCCGAGGAACGTCTTGTTGGAGGCCGACAGCAGCAGCGGGTAGCCGAGGTCGGCGAGCTGGTCGGAGGCCCGCAGCAGGGTGAGCGACTGTGACGCGGTCTTTCCCAGGTCGAGGCCGGCGTCGATCACGATGCGGTCGGGAGTCAGCCCCGCGGCGAGCGCCCGTTCGGCCCGGTCGACGAGGAAGTCCTGCACGGTGGCGACCACGTCGCCGTAGACGGGGTCGGGGTCGGGGATGCGCGGGCCGAGGCGGATGTGGGTGGCCACGACCGTGGCCCCGTGCTCGGCGGCGGCCGCCAGGTAGTCGGGGTCGGCGAACCCGCTGATGTCGTTGCCGACGACCGCGCCGGCCCGGTAGGCCGCCCGGGCCACCGACGCCCGCCAGGTGTCGACCGACAGGGCGACGTCGAACTGTCCGGCCAGGGCCTCGATGGCCGGGACGACCCGGTCCAGTTCCTCGGCCTCCCCCACCTCGGGG
Source organism: uncultured Actinomycetota bacterium (assembly GCA_963835445.1). Lineage (GTDB taxonomy): Bacteria > Actinomycetota > Acidimicrobiia > Acidimicrobiales > RAAP-2 > Bog-756. The sequence goes on along the minus strand of CAWIFO010000007.1, from coordinate 9,717 downwards.
CCGGGCCCGGCCTTGACCCCGCCCACGTCGAGCAGGTCGGCACCCTGGTCGACCAGCTGGCCGGCCCGACGCACCAGGTCGTCGAGGGCGAAAGTGGCGCCCCTGTCGTAGAACGAGTCGGGGGTGCGGTTCAGGATCCCCATGACCAGGGGCCGGTGCTCGATGTCGAACGTCCGTCGGCCGAGTCGTAGGGTCGTGGCGCGCACGTGGGTGACGCTACCGGAGGCTGGTGGCTGTCGAGTCGACGTCCCGGGCCGGCCGGGGGACGGTCAGAAGAGCCGGGAGGCCAGGGCCTTGCGGTAGCCGACCGTCCGGGGGTCGTCGGGTCCGAGGGTCTCCAGCAGGTCCAGGAACTCCTGGCGGGCGTCCGGGTCGTCCTTCACCCGCCCGAGCAGGCCGTCCAGCAGCACCCCGACGTCATCCGTCGTCGCCACGTCCTCGCGGGTGGCGAGCCGCGCCTCGGCGAGCAGGCGGCGGGTCTCGGGCGTCTGGGGGATGCGGCCGAGCAGGGCGACGGCGGCCTCGGTGTCGGCGCGGCCGACGAGGAGCCCGGCCAGCCCGACGATGGCCCCCTCGTGGTCCGGCTGAAGCGCGAGGGCCCGGCGGAGCAGTTCCTCGTCGCCGGTGGCCGTTCCCTCGTCGGCCAGGAGGTCGGCCTCGGAGCGGGCCGGAGCCAGGCGGTCGACGAAGTCCTGGACTGCCGCCTCCGGCTGGGCGCCGATGAACTGGTCGACCACGGCGCCGTCGCGGAGCGCGAACACGGCGGGGATCGACTGGACCCGGAAGCTGGCCGAGATCGCCGGGTTCTCGTCGACGTTCACCTTGACCAGGTCGACGGCACCCTCGGTGGCCGCCACCACCCGCTCCAGGATCGGCCCGAGCGTCGTGCACGGCCCACACCACGGGGCCCACAGGTCGACGACCACGGGCACCTCGGACGAGCGCCCGAGGACGACGTCCTCGAAGGTGGCATCGGTGGCATCGATCATCACCGACGAGGATACCGGGCGGCGGGCGGTGACACGTCCGGCACCGGTTGGCTCCGGCGGCGCGGGTAGCGTCGTGGCATGGACGCCGCACCGGACGCCGACACCACGACCTCGGGCACCCTCGCTGCCGACGACGCCATCGAGGGGATCGACCGTGGGCCCGTCAGCGGTTGGCTGGCGGCCCACGTGGACGGCGCCGTCCCGCCCTTCGCATTCGACCTCATCGCCGGCGGCCGGTCCAACCTCACCTACCGGGTCACCGATGCCGCAGGCAACGTCTACGCCCTGCGTCGGCCGCCGGTGAGCCACGTGCTGGCCACCGCCCACGACATGGCCCGCGAGCACACCGTCATCAGCGCCCTGCAGCCCACCGGGGTGCCCGTCCCCCGGACCCTCGGCCTGTGCACCGACTCCGACGTCAACGGTGCCCCGTTCTACGTGATGTCGTTCGTCGAAGGGCACATCCTCCGCGACGAGGCGGCGTCGGCGCAGCTGTCCGAGGCGGTACGGGCCCATGCCTCGGAGTCGTTGGTCGACACGCTGGCCGGACTGCACGCCGTCGACGTGGACGCCGTCGGGCTCGGCGACTTCGCCCGCCGGGAGGGATACATCGCCCGACAGCTCAAGCGGTGGCACGGCCAGTTCGAGCAGTCCACCCTGGACGGCATGCCGGGTCCGGCCGTCATCGACCGGGCCTGGGAGGTCCTGTCGGCCAAGATCCCCGAGCAGCAAGGCGTAGCCATCGTGCACGGCGACTACCGACTCGACAACACGGTGCTGGACGACAACGGGGACGTCATCGCCATCCTCGACTGGGAGATCTGTACGCTCGGTGACCCGCTCGCCGACCTCGGCCTGTTGCTCGTCTACTGGGCCGAGGCCGACGACGCCAACCAGCCCGCGCTGGGGGTGGCGCCGACCGCCCTGCCCGGCTTCGCCACCCGTGCCCAGTTGGTGGAGCGGTACGCGGCGGCCAGCGGCCGCGACGTCGCCGCCGTCCCCTACTACCAGGCCTTCGGGATCTGGAAGCTGGCGTGCATCTTGCAGGGCGTCTACGTCCGCTACGCCGGGGGGGCGGCGGCCGGCGACCGCAGCGGCGTCGACCAGTTCGCCGAGGGCGTCGCCCGCTTGGGCGAGCGCGCCCTCGCCGATGTGGAGGCCCTGTGAGTCCCGCCGAGGCGTCAGGACCTCTTCGCGTTCGAGCCCGGCTGGGGAGAGCCCGGCGGCATCCGCCTCGACCGGCCGGTGCTGGTGGTCTCCCTCGAGGGATGGGTCGACGCCGGCATGGGCGCATCGGGCGCCATCGCCCACCTCCTGACCGGGTCACCGACGGCCACGGTCGCCACCTTCGACACCGAACCGCTCATCGACCAGCGGGCCCGCCGGCCCATCGCCCGGCTCGAGGACGGAGTCACCACCGAGCTGACGTGGCCCACGATCCGCCTGCTGGCCGGCAAGGACCGGGTCGGCGCCGACCTGCTCTACCTCACCGGACCCGAGCCCGACTTCGGCTGGCGGAGCTTCATCGAGGCCGTGGTCGGGATCACCGCCCGGCTCGGCGTCCGGACGGTCGTCGGCCTCGGCGCCTTCCCCGCCCCCACCCCGCACACCCGGCCGGTGCGCCTGGCCTCGACCGTGCCGCCGGAATCGGCCGACCTGGCCGGCCGGGTCGGCACGGTGCACGGCACCCTCGAGGTTCCGGCCGGGGTCCAGGCCGCGATCGAGGTGGCGCTCGGAGCCGCCGGCATCCCGGTCATCGGGCTGTGGGCGCGGGTGCCCCACTACGTCTCGGCCATGCCGTACCCCGAGGCCAGCGCGGCGCTGATCGAGGGACTGTGCGCGGTGACCGGCACCGTCCTCGACACGGTCGAGCTGCGCACCGCCGGCGAGGCGTCCCGGATCCAGGTGGACGAGTTGATCGGCGCCAACCCGGACCATCTCGAGATGGTCCGGCGCCTCGAGGCCGCCATCGACTCCGAAGAGGGCACCCCACTCGGGTTCGCATCGGACCTGCCCAGCGGCGACGAGATCGCCGCCGAGCTCGAGCAGTTCCTCAGAGGCGAAGGCGACTGACCATGGCCGCCGCGGTGCCCGCCGCACCGACGTGACGGTGTGGGCCATGTGCGCCACGATCAACGCCAGCACCACCATCGTCACCAGCAGGACTGCGACCAGAACGGCCAGGACCACCCACGGGTTGCCCGGGCCTCGCCGCTTCGCCGACGGGGTGAGGCTTGCCCACAGCGCCGAGTCGAGGGTAGCCGGGTCCATGGCCGGCCGGGGGGTCGGCCGGGCGCCCGTAGCACCGGAGGAACCGGACGCGCCGCCCGCCCGGACCGGTGACGCGGTGGTTCCGTCCGACCCGGCGAAGGCCGGCAGCTCGGTGACGATGCGCCGGAGCTCGTCCACCGATGCGGCGTCGGCCAGCTCGCCCAGGCGGGCCTGGTACTCGACCGGGGAGAGCAGACCCCGCTCGGCGGCGTGGTCGAGGAGCACGCCGTAGCGGTTCCGGACCTCGTCGGTGACCGCAGGGAAGACCCGCCGGAGGCGGCGGCTCCCGGCACCAGGTCCTCCGGGGCGAGCTCCGGGACCGGACGGGGCGCGGTCCGGTCGGCTCCGTCGGTGTTCACCCGCCAATTGTCGCTGATACGGCGCGTGGTTGCGCAACTACCCCGCGTGCAACCCGCTGTGCAGGCGGCGCCACCCCGGCGTGAGGCGCCCCTTGGTACCGTGGCCCATGCTCGTCGACGCCACCCTCGGATTCGACCCGGCCGGGGTGGTCACCCAGGCCACGGAGGCGGAGGCAGCCGGCTACGACGGCATCTGGTCGGCCGAGACCAGCCACGATCCCTTCCTCCCGCTGGTGCTGGCGGCCGAGCACACCGAGCGCCTGCAGGTCGGCACCGGGATCGCCGTCGCCTTCGCCCGCAACCCGATGACCCTGGCCGTGACGGCCAACGACCTCCAGACCGCGGCACAGGGTCGCTTCATGCTGGGCCTCGGGAGCCAGATCAAGCCCCACATCGAGAAGCGCTACTCGATGCCGTGGTCGCACCCGGCCCCCCGCATGCGCGAGCTCGTCCTGGCCGTGCGTGCCATCTGGGCAAGCTGGGCCGACGGTAGCCGACTCGCATTCCGGGGCGAGTACTACCGCCACACGCTGATGACCCCGATGTTCGATCCGGGTCCCAACCCGTTCGGGAACCCACCGATCTTCCTGGCCGCCGTGGGCCCGCTCATGACCGAGGTGGCCGGCGAGGTGGCCGACGGGCTGCTGGCCCACTCGTTCACCACCGAGCGGTACCTGCGCGAAGCCACGCTCCCCGCGCTCGGGCGGGGCCTGGCCACCGGCGGTCGGTCCCGGTCGGACGTCCAGATCTCGTACCCCGGCATGGTGGTCACCGGCGTCGACGAGGCGGCGTTCGTGCGGTCGGCAGACGCCACCCGAAAGCAGCTCGCCTTCTACGGCTCGACCCCCGCCTACCGTCCCGTGCTCGAGCTGCACGGTTGGGGCGACCTGCAGACCGAGCTCAACACCCTGTCGAAGCGGGGGGCCTGGGACGACATGGCCGGCCTCATCGACGACGAGATGCTCGACACGTTCGCCGTGATCGGCGCCCCCGACACCATCGCCGCCAAGGTGCGGTCCCGTTTCGACGGGCTGATCGACCGGTTCAACGTCTACGCGCCGTCCGGAATCGGCGCTGATCGGTGGGCCGAGATCCTGGCGGGGTTCAAGGACTGACGGGCCGGCTGCCTGCCCTCACGGCCCGGTCGTGCGGGCAGGCGCAGCGGCACGCCCCAGGAAGCGCAGCACGTCCGCCGCATCGTCCGACAACGCCACCCGCGCCGACTCCTCGACGCCTTCGAGCAGGTGGATCTCGACGGTGCCCGACGGCAGCGTCCATGTGCCCACGACCCGCCCATCGACCAGGCACACCGCCCGGAAGATCCCGTTGGTGGTGACCACCGAACGGTGCGGCCCGACGATCGGCTCGCGGTCGTGCCATCCGTGGAGCAGCGGGTCGAAGGGCCCGAGTATGCGTGTCCCGCCAGGTGGCGCTACCCGGGCCCGCTCCGCGTCCGTCACGAACCCGTCGGGCGTCTCGTGGAGGTCGACGCCCGCCTCGGCGAAACCGAGGCGGGCGTCGGTGAGGCTGATCCCGGCCCACGTGGCCAGGTCCCGTGGAGCGGCCGGAGCATGTCCCACCAGATAGCGGCGGGCGAGGCGGGCGAGAGCTTCGCTGCGGTCCACCTCGGGAGGGGCGGCGCCGAGCCAGTCGGCGACCGACACGAAGGCGTGACGGCCGTCGACCACCGGACCCCGGACGATGAGCCCTCGGAGGCTGGTGACGGCCAGGAGGTGGACCAGCGCCTGGCCGGCCGTGGAGATGCCGTCACCGTCCAGACGGTCCCGCAGTTCGTGGCGGGCAAGCGGGCCCTCGGACTCGAGCGCCCCGACGATGGTGGCCACGGCCCGCTCCTCGTCCCGCGCGTCGACGCCGACCTGGCGGAGGCGCCGCTCGACGCCGGTCACCACCCTCGGAGCGGTCAGCGGGTGGAGCCACCAGTAGTCGTCCGAACGCACGAGGTGCAACGTTCCCCGGTTCAGCCACGTGACCAGCAGGCACCTCGCGGCGAGTGCGTCGTCGACGTCGTGGGCCGTCAGCCCCGAGCTCCGGCTACGGATGGCCAGGCGGAACCCGCGCTCGTCCTGGGCCTGCACCGCCAGCAGTCGCCCGACCACGGCGTCGGGGGTCGCGCCCCCCGTCCCGTCCAGTCCCTGTGATCGCAGGCGGAGCGCCCGCACCCGGCTGTCGTCGTCGGGGCCGGTCACGTGGGGATCGCCGGTCGTGCGGTCGTCAGACGACGACGTTGACCAGTTTGGGCGGACGGGCGACGACCCGTTTCGGGGCACTGCCGCCGAGCACCTCGACCACCGGGGCGGACGCCAGGGCGAGCGCCTCGGCCTCGGTGTCGGAAATGTCGGGTGCCACCTCGATCCTGTCGCGGACCTTCCCGTTCACCTGGACCACCATGGTCACGGTCTCCTCCACCAGGAGCGCCGGGTCGGCCTCCGGCCACCTGCGGAGGTGGACGTGGTCGCCGTGCCGACGCTCCCACGCCTCGGCCGCAACGTGCGGAGTCATCGGCGCCAGCAGCAGGAGCAGGGTGTCGACGGCCTCGTCGACCACGTCGGGCCGGCCCCCGTGGCGCGCATAGGGCTGGAGCACGTTGACGAACTCCATGCAGGCGGCCACCGCGGTGTTGTACGACCAGCGCTCGTAGTCCGCGCGACACCCGGTCGATGAGCCTGTGGGTGGCCCGGCGGACGGCCAGGTCGGCCTCGCCCGGGTCGCCGGGTCCGACTACGGACCGGGGCCCCTCGGGTACGGCCAGACGCCACACGCGGTCGAGGAACCGGGCGCACCCGTCGATGACCGAGTCGGTCTGTGCCGACCAGTCGACGTCGTCGGCCGGTGGGCCGACGAACAGGTGGAAGAGGCGCAGGGCGTCGGCCCCGACCGTGGTCAGGTAGCCGGACGGGGCGACCAGGTTGCCCTTGGACTTCGACATCTTGGTGCCGTCCATCCGGATCATGCCCTGGGTGAACAGACGGGCGAACGGCTCGCGGAGGCCCTCGGGGGCGAGTCCGACATCCACCAGCGCCTTGGTGAAGAAGCGCGGCGTACAGCAGGTGGAGGATGGCGTGCTCGATGCCCCCGATGTACTGGTCGACCGGCATCCAGTGCCGGGCGATCTCCTGGTCGAACGGGACGTCGGGGGACCACGGGTCGGTGAACCGCAGGAAGTACCAGGACGAGTCCACGAAGGTGTCCATGGTGTCCGTCTCGCGGGTGGCCGGGCCACCGCACACCGGGCACGTCGTGTGGAGGAAGGCGGGGTTGGTGGCCAGCGGCGACTCGCCGGTCGGCAGGAACTCGACGTCGTCGGGAGCGAGCACGGGAAGCTGGTCGGAGGGCACGGGCACGATGCCGTGGTCGGCGCAGTAGACGACCGGTATCGGGCAGCCCCAGAACCGCTGGCGCGACACCAACCAGTCGCGCAGGCGGTAGTTGACGGTGCGGACGCCGACGCCCTGCTCCTCGAGCCACTCGGTGGCCCGCTCCTTGGCCGTCGGGATGTCGAGGCCGTCCAGCCACCGGCTGTTGATCTTCTCGCCCGTGCCCGTGTACGCCCCACCCGGTCCCCCGTCGGGGCCACCGTGGTCGTCCCAACCCGGCGGTGGTTGTACCGTGCGCACGTGCGGGAGCCCGTGGGCTTCGGCGAAGTCCCAGTCGCGGGTGTCCTCGGCCGGCACGGCCATGATGGCGCCGGTGCCGTAGCCCATGAGCACGTAGTCGGCCACGTACACAGGCACCGGCTCCCCCGTGAAGGGGTTGACCACCGACGACCCGGTGAACGCGCCCCGCTTGGCCAGGACGGCCGACCCGGACTCCGACATCCGCTCGACGTCGGTGGACGCCGCGGCCCGGGCCTGCAGGGCCTCGACCGCGTCGGCGTGCCCGGGGGTGGTCAGCTCCCCCACCAGCGGGTGCTCCGGAGCGACGACGGCATAGGTCATGCCGAACGAGGTGTCGGGCCGGGTGGTGAACACCCGCAGTGCCAGGGGATCCCGCCCGTCCGACCCGTCCCGGCCGGCCACCACCAGGTCGAACTCGGCGCCCTCGGACCGGCCGATCCAGTTGCGCTGCATGGTCTTGACCCGTTCCGGCCACTCGAGGTCCTCGAGCCCGGCCAGTAGCTCGTCGGCGTAGCGGGTGATGCGGAAGAACCACTGCTCGAGGTCGCGCTTGACCACCAGATCGCCAGAGCGCTCACATGTGCCGTCTGCCAGGACCTGCTCGTTGGCCAGCACCGTCTGGCATCCGGGGCACCAGTTGACCGGGGCGTTGGCTCGGTAGGCGAGGCCCGCTTCGAGCAGCTTGGTGAAGATGACCTGGTTCCACTTGATGTATTCGGGGTCGTGGCTCCGGATCTCCCGGCGCCAGTCGTAGACGGCTCCGAGGGAGGTGATCGACTCCTTCAGCTCGTCGATGCGGGCGTCGGTGAAGATCCGGGGATGGGTGCCGGTCTTGATGGCGGCGTTCTCGGCCGGGAGGCCGAACGAGTCGAATCCGAAGGGCGACAGGACGGCGTGGCCGAGCATGGTGCGGTGGCGGACCAGCAGGTCGCCGAACGTGTAGTTCCGCACGTGGCCCATGTGGGCCGGGCCCGAGGGGTAGGGGTACATGGCGAGCACGTACCACGGCGGGCGGGGATCGTCGGCATCCACCTCGTAGGTGCCTTCGTCGCTCCAGCGGCGCTGCCACTTCTTCTCGATGTCGATGACGTCATAGGCCCGTGCCATGGGGGCCGATCGTACCGGGTGCGACCCGGCACCCCCATCGGGCGGGGCCGTCACGCCGCCGGAACGGTCAGAAGTGCGAGGCGAAGCTCGACACCGCGTGCCGGAGGTCGGACACGGCACCCTTGACCGTGGACACGATCCCGTTTGCGTCGGTCACCTGCGAGGCCGGGGGCACCGTCACCGTCACGGGCTGGTTGTAGTGCGAGAAGCCAACGGTGACCGTGGTCGACGTGGTGGCCTTCCCAGCGGTCGACGAGCCCAGGGTCCCGTTGACCACGTCACCGGCCAGGCCGCCGAGCGTGAGCCGCGACAGGTCGAGGGAGGCGGAGAGCTGGCGGACGTAGCCGTCGGTCCCGACCCAGGCCGTCACCGGCACCGAGGTGTTGCCCATCCGGCCCAGTACCTGGGCGATCCGGTTGCCCAGCGTGGAGCCGGCGGTCACTCCGGCCCTGGAGGCGAGTTCGGCCACGCTGACCGTGGTCCGGTACTCGGTGGTGGGGACGCCGTCCAGGTCGACGTTGCCCACGGTCGTCACCTGGCCGCCCAACGAGGACAGGAGCCCGAGCAACTGCGACGGGTTGGCCAGGACGGCCAGCGTCGAAGAGTCGGGACCGGCCGAGTCCGCGGGGAGTGTGACCTTCAGCCAGTGCACGTCCCCGGTGGCCGAGGACAGCGCCGGCGAGCTTACGTAGAGGGAGTTGTTGTCGGCGACCAGGTTGACGGTGTCGTTGCCGCCGCCCACGATCCCGGACACGGCCGGTACGGTGGCCGTCAGGCGGCCGGTGTCGTGGGCCAGGTCGACGGCGCCCGAGCCGGTGACGAGGGTCGTCGTCGTGGACGACGTGGCCCGGGAGGCCGACACGGTGAAGGCCACCGACGTGGCCCCGGCCGAGGAGGCGGCAGCGGCGCCCAGGGCGCTGCGGCCGGATCCCGGGGTGGACGAGTGGGACCCGAAGGCCCCGCCGAAGGCGGCGGCACCGAAGGCCACGGCGGCGATCAGTGAGGCGACGATGGTGGCCACCGCAACCCGGCGGGCCCCGCCGGCGGCCGGGGCGGGTGTCGGGGCCGGGCCGACAGGACCGGCGGGCGGCAGTTCGGCGCTCACCAGGGGGCCTGGTACGTCGACAGGGGCGAGGTGCCCGTCGGGCCGGACCATCAGCGCAGTGCCTGTCGCCGGCCCCATCCCGCCGTTCTCGACCGCTTCGTGCCGGCCCGTGGCCACGAAGACCCCGTCGTGGAACTCCACCGAATCACCCATCTGCGCCCCTTCGTCGTGTCCGTTCGGCGACGAATGCGCCCGGCGCCCAGGAATTCCTGCGCCAGGGCCCGTCAACCCGACGGCAATCGTAGTGACGG
>CAWIFO010000006.1:0-170579 GCA_963835445.1 uncultured Actinomycetota bacterium | reverse complement strand
AAGCCCGGGTGCCGCGCCCGGCCGCACCGGCAGAGGACCTCCTGGCCGGTCGAGCGATGCACTCTGGTCAATGACGGCGAGTTCGAGCTCCCGAAGGGCGGGGGAAGGTTCGATTCGAGCTCCTCTGCAGTGGCTCCGCAGGCGCTGATAGGCCGCCTCAGGGCGTCCGCCTGACGCCCGGACCGGTACAGGGCGGACAGCAGGAGTGCCCACAACTGCTCGCGAAGGGGGTGCCCCCGGACGGCGGACTCCGCATCGGTGACCACCCGCTGCAATTGACCCAGGCGAAGGCGCGATTCAAGAACTCCCTGCCAGCCCCCAATCGTTGCTCATCGCGGCGGGCGACTCGGGAAGGGCCCAGGCGGACCCGTCGACATCGGCCAGTGCGGTTCCGCGGCACAGGCCGATTTCCTGTTCGAAGTGCTCGAGGGCCGCTGCCGGCCCCTGTGCCACGCATCGTGGGCGCCCGCGCATCCAGCGTCGACATGCCCACGTCGACTTCCCCCGCTTCAGCTCCAGGACGGCAGACCCGTTTCGGCTGTAGAGGCGCTCGGGGCCGAGCACCTTGCGGAGAGCCGACATGTGACTTCGGAGCGTCGAGGCGGCGCCGGGCGATGGCTCCCCACCCCAGGTGTCCTCGGCGAGACGGCCGAGCGCATCGTGCGTCGCGCTCGATGAGGAGTCGGAGGAGGATCGTCCTCCGACGTGATCCCGTGACGGTGACCGGTCCGCCTCCGTCCCGGACGACGAGAGGGCCGAGGATCGAGAACCGGAGCGGCGCCAGCGCCTGATCCGGACTTTCGCCGGTAGCAGTGTGGCGAGGTGACGGCCGAGCGCCCGATCCGTCGTCGGCGGGGCCTGTCATCTGTCCTCGTTCCATGGCAGTGACCACCGGCAGGTCGACCCCGGTCGACGTTCCACCGGTCGGGGCTCCTGCCCATCCGAGGTGGCGTCCCTCGAACGGTGACAGACCTGTCGCCCTCTGCGAGTTCGATCCCGTGGAACGATCGCGGTTCGCAGAGTCATCGGCGACGTCGAGCCAGTGATGGAAACCACCGGCAGTCCCCGCGACTGATCGAGTGTTCCGAAGGTCGCGGGTCGAGGTCGCTGCCAGCCGGTGCGACGCGAACGATCCGGGTCCTCTCTCATCCAGGCCCCGCCCCCGCTGTCCTCGCTGTGCCAAGCATGGTGCACCTGACCCGGACTAGCGATCATCCCTGGTGCGAACTGCAGTCGGACGTCGATGGATGCCGGGCAGCCGCCCGATCGTCCGAGGGCCGGCCAACCTGGGATCTGCCGTCCATCCTCGTGCCGCCGGATGGCGACAGGACCTGGCCGGGGTGGTGCCATCGACTCCTGTGGACGCCAACGTGCCTCCTCCGCATTGCCTCGACTGGTTGGCTCGCAGCCTACTGACTACTCAGTGAACGGGTCCGTCCGAGGCCGATCGTGCCTGGCAGTTCGACCTCGTCCCGGCGTCGGACGCGGAAAAGGCACTCCGAGGAGTGCCTTTTCGCGCACAGGCCAGGTGGCGGAACCTGGGCCTGTCTGGCGAGGCCGGATGGCGGGATCCAGCTTCACCTCCGATAGGTGAGCACGACCCACGTCGGAATTCAAGCAGGCCTTCGCGATCGGCACGGAGCGGCATCGCCAGACTCACCTCGATCGGTGTCGACCACTCCCGTGGCTCCCTCGATCACGGGTGGTTCGGGCACGACCTCCGGGCCTTGGAACCTCGTGGCCGCGGTTGCCGACGAGGCCGCGCATCCCGGGACATCCGTCGTCCACACGGAGGAAGCCGCCGAAGAGTCCGGCGGGAACCGGACCGTGATCTCGAACGGCGTCGTGTCGCCCCGTACTTCGGAGACGCCAATCACCGGCGAAGCCCGGTCGTCGGGCTCACCGACCGACGCCTGGGTCCTCGGCGACGCAGGAATGCCTGCGCCTGTCCCCGAGCTGCCGAGGGCGACGGACCCGTTCAGCCCACACCGACCGACATCCTCGGTAGGTCGCCCTTCCCTCCATGACCGGCTCCTCTGGGGAGATTCGACCTCACGACCCTCAACTCGGCGACAAATTCTGTCGATGGGTGGGTACGGCAGGATCGAGGTGGCATCGTGGGGTTGAGGGCGACAGCGTGGAAGTACGTCCTCGTCGGCGGCATGTTCGTCGTTGCGGTCTACTTCGTGCTCCCGAACGCGACCAGCCAGACGGCGGTCTACTCGATCCTCGGGACGGCATCGGTGGTGTGCATCCTGGTCGGGATCCGCCTGCATCGGCCCACCGACCGCCTCGGCTGGTACTTCCTGGCCCTGGCAGGTGGTTGCTTCACCCTCGGCGATGACGCATGGACCGTCTACGACACCATCCTGCACGTCAACGTGCCGTTTCCCTCGATTGCAGACGGCTTGTACCTGGCCGGCTACCCCTTCCTCTTTGCCGGCGTGCTGAGGCTCACCCGCAACCCGAACCGCTCCGTCCGGCGGGAGGACAATGCCGACGCCGCAATCGTGGCGATGGGAGTGCTGGCCGTCTCCTGGCACTTCTTGATGAACTCGTATGTCCACGACGCGACGTTGAGCACCTTCGGAATGCTGGTCAACCTGGCCTATCCCATCATGGACATCGCACTGGTCTTCCTCGTGTTCCGGACGCTGCTGTTCAGGGAGTCGAGACAGCCGTTCCAGAAGCTGTTGGCCGGGGCCATGATGGTGATGTTCGTGGCCGACTTCACGTACGACCTCCTGGCACTGCACAACAGCTACACCTCCGGGAACGCCGTTGATGCCCTCTTCCTCATCGAGTACGTGCTCATCGCGGCGGCTGCGCTCCATCCGTCGATCGCCGTCGGATCCCCCGAAGCCGGAGCTACCGGATCCGCCAGCGACAGCGTGGAAGAGGCGAACATCGACGCCGGATGCCCGTCGTGATCCTGGCTGGATTCGTCCCGCCGACCGATTCTGGTGGTCACCACGTCCCTCGGGGTGTCGGTGAGTGTTCTGGTGATGGCCAGTCTCAGCATCGCCGTGTTCGCGGTGATCTGTCTGCGGATGATCTGGTTGATCGACCGGATCAGTGGTCAGTCTCTCGAACTCAAGGAGAACGAGGCGCAATCTCCGGCACATGGCGTTCCACGACGAGCTGACCGGCCTTGCCCAATCGCGCGCTCCTGCGTGACCGGATAGTGCAGGCGCTTGGCCTCGACGACGCGATCCGGAACAGCTGGTGGCCCTGTGCTTCGGGGATCTCGACGGCTTCAAGACCATCAACGACACCCTCGGCCATCGAGGTCGGCGACATGCGTGTTGGTGAAGGTCGGCGCCCTGTTGGAGTCGATCGTGCGCACCGGGGACACGGTGGCCCGGATCGGTGGCGACGAGTTCGCGATCCTGATCGCCGATGTGCGAGACCGACATGAAGGGGTGGAGTTTGCCGATCGGATCGTCTCAGTGCTCCATGAGGCGGTCGAGTTCGAAGGCGAGCAGTCGGGGATCTCGATCAGTGTCGGCGTGGCGTTCGCCGACTCCACCACCGCGGCCGATCAGCTGATCAGCGAGGCGGACGCGGCAATGCACGAGGCCAAGACAAACCGGAGGAACCATGTCGAGGTGTTCGAATCATCGATGCGCGCCCGCCTGGTCGAGCGTCTCGAATTCACCAGTCGATTTCGTGGGTCACTGGATCGCTCCGAATTCTTCCTCGACTTCCAACCGATCTTCTCGCTCGGCGACAGGCACCTTCGGGGCTTCGAAGCCCTGGTCCGCTGGCAGCACCCGACCATTGGCCTGGTCGCCCCCCTGGACTTCATCCCGGTCGCCGAGGAGACGGGCTTCATCGTCCCCTTGGGTCGATGGATACTGTTCGAAGCCTGTCGAGCAGATGGCGGCTTGGAACGCGCTCACCGACGAGCCCCTCACCGTTGCCGTGAACGTCTCGAGGCGACAGCTGGTCTCCCCTCATCCTGGTCGACGATGTCCGCACCGCCCTGGCGCTCACGGAAGTCCATCCCCAGCAGCTCATCCTCGAGGTCACCGAGAGCGTGCTGATGGAGAATCCGGAGCAAGTCCTCTCGGCGCTCACCGAGTTCCGGGCACTCGGCATCCGGATCTCGGTGGATGACTTCGGTACCGGGTACTCCTCGCTGAGCCATCTGCAGCGATTTCCGGCGGATGTGCTCAAGATCGACAAGTCGTTCGTCGACCAGCTGAACGTGACCGAGCCCGCCGGATCGGCCATGGTGACTTCGATCATCGGGCTGGCCCACAACCTGGGCCTCGAGGTCGTGGCCGAGGGTATCGAGCGTGACGACCAGTTCGAACGACTGCGTCGAACTCGGATGCGACTACGGCCAGGGATACCTGATGGCCCGTCCTCTCGATCGCCAGCAGTCAGAGGCCCTCGTCGAGGCCGCCAAGGGCGCTGCCGTTGCGACCTGAGCATCCCCGCTCCAGTGCCGGCTGCACGGGGTCGGAGCAGACCCGGGTCATGCAGCCCCTGTGGCCTGGACGATCTGGTGGGCCGTGCGAGTCCCGATCTCGCCACCTTGGGACTAGAAGCGCCTTCGGTGAGGGCGCCCAGGGTCCGGTCCGGTCACTGGCTGTCCCGTTTACCCAGCTCAAGGCCCCTGTGCTGATGAGTGGCCGAACGGCGTACGTCGCGGCGCGTCGGAGAAGGACGGGATTGAATTGGTCTATCGGGCATCCACGCATCGGCCACTACCTGCCCACCTCGCCACCTTGGCGGACCCCGGGGTCGATACCCTTGAGAATGGCGAGGACAACTGAACGAACAGGATCGCTGTGGCACGTCTTGCGCTACGCTGTTCGTCCTTTGGTGGCTGGATCCGGGTCCGCGGTCATCAACCGGGTCTGCCCACCTGCTGGCGTCACGCGATCCCCGTGTCAACATCGATCGAGCCCGGTGGCTGCTCACCGTGGCCCTCGCGTGGCCTGCGTCCGTATGGATCGGAAACACGACCGGCAGCGATCCGGCGGATGACGTCGATCTCGGAGGGCTGGCCGATCAGGAGCAGCTCGTCACCGGCCTCCAGCACGGTGCTCCCGTCTGGCACGACGAGGTCGCGTCGTCTCTGAATGGTGGTCACGATGACGCTGATCGGGAACCCCGAATGGCGAAGCGTCCGACCGACCAGAGGTGAGTCGGACTCGATGCGCACGCTGCCGGTGGCACCGGCTCCGCCGACGGCGTTCACCTTCTGGAGACTCGCCAGGAGGCCCAATCGATACCCTCGGACCACATCGGAGATGGCGACGGTGCCGAGCACCTTGCGTTCCGTATCGAGGACCGTCACCCAATGTTCAGCCGATGTCGTCAGGGCATCGAGGGCAACGTCGAGGTGCGCGTGCCCGGCCACCGTCGGCGCCGAGACATCGACCATCGACTCGAGAGTCCGAACATCCTCTCGTTCGACCGTTCGGAGATCGGCGAGGGCCACCGTCCCTTCGAAGCGGCCCTGGTCGTCGATCAGCGGCGCACCGGTGACGCCAGCCTGTTCGATCTGACGGCGAGCCGCGACCACAGAAGTGCCGCCAGTGACCACCACACGCGGCGCTGCCATGGCTTGGTCGATGGACACGATGGAGAGGATGGGCATGCCGGTCAACAGGCGTTGAGCCGGTGTATCGGCCCGGCTCTTCAGCTGGCTGCGGTAGATGGTGTCGTCACCCCGCCTGACGATGAACCATGCCAATCCGACGGCGATCATCGCCGGCGCCAAGATCGAGAGGCTGCCGGTCATCTCCGCCACCATCAGCATCACGGCCAGTGGCGCCCGGGAGATGCTTCCGAAGCAGCACATCATGCCCACGATCACGAAGGGTGCCGGGTTGTGTCCCATCGAGGGGACGATCGGCTCGAACAGCCGCCAGACCGAGGCACCGATGAAGGCCCCGATGATCATGCCCGGCCCGAAGATGCCGCCGGATCCTCCCGAACCGATGGAGAGTCCGGTGGCCAGGATGCGAGCGAATGGCAACACGAGGACGATCCACAGGGGGAGGGTCAGGAGTTGGTGGCCCAGGCCCTGTTGGATCCACCCGTACCCGGTGCCGAGGACCTCCGGGATCACGAGGCCGATACCGCCCACGATCACCCCGCCGATGGCCGGCTTGCTCCAACGCGGGAGTTGAAGTCGGCCGAAGATGTCCGAAATCCCGTAGAAGCCTTTGGCGTAGAGCAGGCCGACGAACCCGCCCAGAACACCGATCAGGGCGAACCAGAGGAGGTGGGACGGATCGGCGAAGTGATAGCTGGCGTTGAAACCGAACAGCGGCGTGTATCCCTCGGCCGCACCGAATATGACGTAGCCGAGGATGGAGGCCACGAAGCTCGGTAGGAGCGCTTCGGCATCGAAGTCGTCCCGATACAGGATCTCGGTGGCCAGTACCGCACCTCCTAGCGGAGCCCCGAAAATGGCGCCGATCCCCGATCCGATCCCGGCCATCACCGCGATGCGTGCATCAGCTGGGCTCAGGTCCAACTCCCTGGCCAGGAGCGACGCAAAGCCGGCGCTGATCTGGCCCGTCGGACCCTCGCGGCCACCGGAGCCACCCGATCCAATCGTGAGCGCCGAAGCGACGATCTTGACGATCACTGCCCGGAATCGGATGCCCCTGGGATTGTTGTGGACGGCAGAGATGGCTGCGTCGGTCCCATGACCTTCGGCCTCCGGAGCGAACCGGAAGACGAGGATCGCGCCCAGCAACGCTCCCAATCCCACCACCAGCGGCAGGGCCCAGGGCCTCGAGAACGAGGCCGAGCCCGCGTGTCCGCCCTCACCCACAGGTGTCGGTACGTGATAGCCGGCCAGGACGCCGAGGAAGAAGTGCGTGCAGGCGAGGAGCGCTTCGTAGAAGACGATCGCCCCCACCCCGGCCATCGTCCCGATGAGAACGCCGAGCACCAGCCACTTCTGCAGGTACGAGGCACCGGAGAGCCAGCGTGAAGTCCCGGCCATGACTGCCCGCCACGAGGTGCGTCGAAAGATGGTCATACGTTGAGGGCGAGCATCTAGAGGTCCCATCCCGCTGACCAGTCCTGCTCAGGAACCTCGCCGGCGGCTGCGGCGAGACGATGCAGGGAATCGACCAGTGCAGTCTGCTGGTCTCGGGGTATTGCCGTCAGCAGATCGCTGATCTCCGCCCGTCGTCGCTCCGTGACCGCATCGACCAGGATCCGGCCCTTCTCGGCCAGACTCAATCGGATCAGCCGTCGGTCACCACGCTCATGGCGACGGAGGATCAGCCCCTTCCGGACCAGTCGATCACACATACGGGTCGCAGTCGGTGGAGTCACGTCGATTGCATCAGCGAGCGAGGCAAGGCTCTGAGGCCCACGGGATGCCAGCACGACAAGGGTGCGGTACTGGGTGAGCGTCACCTCTTCGGCCACGTCGCCGAGCGAGCGCGCCGCCACGGCCACCAGAACGCGACTGGCGCTCAGCACCGCATCGACGATCGAGTCTTGGCTGACCTTCGGTGTGAACTCTCGTGTGCGCATACGCTAATCATTGTAGTAGCTAATGAATGGAGGCCGGGCAGGACGAGGCGAGAGCCCGAGCGCAATCGGGAGCGCGGACTAGCAGGCCCCGCGAACTCAGCTCGACGGGTAGCCCGTGGCAGATGCCGTCATCGCCAAGCCGGTGATCACGGGGACCGGGGGATGGCCATGTCCTGCCGCCGGTTCGCTGGCCGACGGCTTTCGTGGGTGCATCCAGCTTTGGACGAAGCAGGGGGTCCCAACGACCGCGCCGAAGACGACCGGTTGCACGATCGTGGATCCGAAGCCGATTGCTGCCCAGAAGAACGTCACGAGTCCGTCGACCACGAATGCGCCGACACCTACGAGCCTCCAGGATTCCCGGGGCGGTTCACTTGTCCCGGTCGTGGTGTTCGGTCACGGCGTGTCGCCGAATCCCATGGCAGCACTGGTCGTCGTCATGTTGGTGGTGGCTGCTGCCACGTTCGATTGGCGCAGTGACCGAACCTCGACGTTGAGCCGGATGCCGAAGACCGAGATATTCGAGATGGTGACGACGGCCGCTGTCGTCGTGGCCACCGGAAACCTGGCTATCGGTGTGATCATCGGCGTCATCATTTCGATGGTCATGTTCGCTCGCCGGGTCGCTCACGTTGTATACGTGACGGCCTCGGACGGACTCACTCCCGAAGCTCGGCTCTACAAGGTCAGGGGGAGTTCTTCTTCGCCTCGAGCGACGACCTGATGTTCCAGATCGACTACGCGACTGACCTGGCCAACGTAGTGATCGAGATCTCAGACGCCCATATCGGGGACCCGTCAACCGTCGCGGCGATGGACTCGATCGAGACGAGCTACGAATCGAAGGGCAAGAAGGCGACGTTCGGCGGGATGAACGACGTCAGGCTCGCCTTCCACGAACCACATTCGGCTGGAATGGCCGGCATTCACTGAGCGCTGCTTACCGAGCGCTGGCCCTCCGATGACAGAGGGGCGCGGCCCGATGCAATCTCGACGCGAACAGTCAGATGCCGACCGCTCATTCCACATCGCTGCAGCGCCTGGGAACACGCGCCATTCGCTGTTGACGGGGTGGCATCGGCCTGGTGCCATCGATTGGTACCGACATGGATGGATTCGAAGCCGCGGTGATCGACTCGAAGGCCGGTCCGGTCGATTGGGGCCATCAACTGGTCGGTTCTTCAAACGTCGAGGCCAAACCCTGGCACACGTCATCGTCGGCGAGGACCAAGACGTCATCGCCTGCCTCAAGCATGGTGTCACTGCGCACTGCTACAAGCTGACCATCGCGCACGACCAGACTTACCCAGGCGTCGACCGGGAATCCCGGAAGGCCTTCGATGGTGGAGCCGTCCGCCAGTGAACCCGAGCCCACCGAGAACCGATGCACGCCACTGGGCTCATCCTGAAGCCGTACGCCGAGTCCCCACGGTTCGGGCTCGACCTTCCTCATGGGGACGTGGAGCATCCAGGCCACGGTCGGGACCAAGCTGCCCTGGACGATGACGGAGAACACAACCACCACGACGACGATTCCGTAGAGCCGACTGGCTCCGGGCACGTCGGCCGCGAGCAGGTAACTGCCGAGCAGAATGGGGACGGCTCCTTTCAGGCCGGAGAACAGCACGAAGGAACGCTCGTTGCTCGGCAATTCGGCCGACATCAAGCAGAGACCGATGAGGACCGGCCGAATCACGAGGGCGAGGGCTGTGCCGAGGATCAAGCCGGGCACCCACACGTCGGGGCGGCCGATCTCGGCAATGTCGACGGTGAGACCCAGAACGACGAACGCAACGATTTCGCCCAAACTGGCCAGCGCCGCGTGAAATCGCTCCACTTCTCGCTTGTAGGGCGCTCGGCCGTCGCCGAGCACGATTCCGGCGACGAAGACAGCCAGAAATCCGGAACCGTGGGCGACGGTGGCCAGCCCGAACAGGATGAAGGCACAGGTGGCGGTACGCAGCGGGTACAGAGCCTCGTTTGGCAGCGACACCCTCCGCATGAATACGAGCACCGCTCGGCCGCCTATGACGCCTACCGCCAGGCCAACACCCATCTGGAGAAGGAACTGGCCGCCGACCTGGGCAGCGGCATGCCAGCCGAGACCGCCGGCGGCGATGAGCCCAATCATCAGTGCGATGCCGACCGGATCGTTGGCCCCGGCCTCCCCTTCCAGAATCGTCCCACTCCGCCCGGCCACTTCGCGTTGGCCAAGGACGGAAAAGACAACCGCCGGGTCCGTCGGGGCCACAGCAGTCCCAACGAGGAGCGACACGTACCAGCCCAAGCCAAATGCACCATGGGCGAGGACCGTTGCTGCCGCAACAGTGAGGAAGGTCCCCGCAACGCCCACCACGGCGATTGGTCCGACGGCTGATCGAAAGCGGGTCCAGCCGATGTGCATTCCCCCGTTGAACAGGATGAAGACGAGGGCCACCGTGACGATCCGCTCCACGGTCCGCTCCGAAGGAGCATGGAGTGAGGGAAGGACCTTGACGGCGATCGCCGACACCACCAAGAACAGAGCCGGCGGAGGCGTCTTCGTTCGTACCGTCAGGTGGTTAGACAGGACCGCTATCAAGCCGAGTCCAGCAGCGATCAGAACCACGAGGGCGAAGGGCAGGGTGTCAGCCATGTGAGCGTTCTCCCGGATCGGCAATTCAGCGAACTACTGCCGACCAGACTTCCCGGCGCACCGGCACCCACGTTAGTTGATGACGCAAGGTGAACCGCCCTAGGTCTGATGGAGGCTCTCGCCACCAGACCCCGTCGTGCGATGCTCCTGCTCCTGCTCCTCCGCGACCAGCATGAGTTCAGTCGGCGTCAGCTCGGTGGCGATACCGGATCACCGTCCCGACGATCGGCGTTCGTGAGCACGCTGCTGCCGTACCCTGGCCCATGGCCACTGTCCCCCACCCGGCCACGACCGGCCTTCCGGTCGAAGAGGTCATCGACGAACTCCGCACCGCGCTCGCCGGCGTCGGCGCTGCGGTCCTCCAGGCTGAGCCGGGCGCAGGCAAGACGACGGTCGTTCCCCTCCGGCTGTTGGGTGAGCCGTGGATGGATGGTGGCCGCATGCTCCTGCTCGAACCCCGGCGGGTCGCGGCCCGCGCGGCTGCCGCGCGGATGGCGGCACTCCTCGGCGAGCGTGTCGGGGAGACCGTCGGCATCTCGACGCGTGACGAACGCCGGGTCTCGAGGGCGACCCGGATCGAGGTCGTCACCGACGGCGTCCTCACCCGACGCCTGCAGCGGGACCCCACGCTCGACGGCGTCGCGCTCGTCATCTTCGACGAGTTCCACGAGCGCCACCTCCAGGCGGACCTCGGCCTGGCACTCACGCTCGACGCCCGCGAGGGCCTCCGGCCGGACCTCCGCGTCCTCGTCATGTCTGCGACACTCGACTCGGGCGGGGTCTCGGTCCTCCTCGGGGATGCGCCATTCGTGTCGAGCCGGGGAAGGTCGTTCCCGATCGATCTGCATTGGATGCCGCGGCGACCCGACTCCCGTCTGGAACACGGTGTCACCGCTGCGGTGCATCATGCGCTCGAGCGTCTCCCTGGGGATGTCCTCGTCTTCCTCCCCGGGACCGGCGAGATCCGCACCGCGATCCGCGCGCTCGGTGGTCTCGGTGGTGTCGACGTTCTCCCGCTTCACGGCACGCTGCCGGCCGCGGACCAGGACCGGGCGTTGCGCGCGGGCGCGCGTCGCCGGGTCGTCGTCGCGACCGATATCGCGGAGTCGAGTGTGACCGTGGAGGGCGTCACGACCGTCATCGACAGCGGTTTGGCCCGGCGACCCGCGTTCGACCCCGCGAGCGGCCTCAGTCGGGTGCGGACGATCACGACCTCCCGTGCGTCAGCCGACCAACGTGCCGGTCGCGCTGGTCGCACCGCACCCGGCGTCGCCTACCGGCTGTGGTCCGAATCCGAGCACCTCGGACGGCGGGCGTGGCCCGATCCCGAGATCGCCGGTGCCGATCTGGCGCCCCTCGCGCTCGAACTCGCCGCCTGGGGCGCGCCTGCCGAGGCGCTCCGGTGGCTCGACCCGCCGCCGCCGGGAGCGCTCGCGGTCGCGGGCTCCCTGTTGACCGAGCTCGGCGCGCTCGCCGACGGCCGCCCGACCGATCTCGGGCGTCGGATGCTCGAACTCCCACTCCACCCGAGACTGGCCCGGATGGTGATCGAGGCACCTGCCGACGGTCGCCGGGCGGCCGCGCTCCTCGCCGCGATGCTCTCGGAACGGGACATCGCCAGGCGCGGTGGGCCGGACTCCCCGGTGAGCGCGGACATCGCAGAGCGCCTCGCCGCGCTCACGGGCGACGGCTCGAGCTCGCTGGCGGTCGACGGCGCGGCCGTCGCAACGGTGCGCCGCCGTGCCGACGAGCTGCTCCGACGCGCGAAGTTGTCGGCGGGCAGCAGTCTGACGACCGATCCCGGTCCGCTGCTCGCTCTCGGCTACCCCGACCGGATCGCGCAGTCGAGCAGCGGTGCCCGCTACCGGTTGCGCCACGGCTCGGGCGCGACGCTCCCCGAGCACGACCCGCTGACCGGTGCCGGGTGGCTCGTCGCGGCCGAGATCGAGGGCGTGGACCGCGGCAATCGTGCCGACGGCCGGATCCGTCTGGCCGCGGTGCTCGACCGTGAGGACGTCGAGTCGATCGGCGGGAAGGAGATCGCGACCGTCGTCCGGGTCGCATGGGACGACGGGGTCGACGATCTGCGGGCGACGACCGAGCGTGTCCTCGACGCGCTCGTCCTCGGCGCCGTGCGAACCTCCGCGCCAGCTGGGCCGGAGACCACCGCGGTGCTCGTCGCCCACGCTGTTTCGACCGACCTGGCGCCTCTCGGGTGGTCACGTGCGGCGCGAATCCTCCAGGCACGCGTCGGGTGGGCGCGTGCCGCGTTCGGTGAGGCGTGGCCGGCGTGCACCGACGATGCGCTCGCTGCCGACGTCGGCGCGTGGCTCGCCCCGCTCCTCGGGCGGGCGACGGGCAGAGCGGACCTCCAGCGCGTCGACATGGCCGGCGTCATCCGTGCGCGCCTCGGCGGCCTGGTCGCGGACCTCGACCGACTCGTGCCGAACGCGGTCCTCCTCGCCAGTGGCAAGAGCGTCCCGGTCGCCTACGACGGTGAGCATCCCCGGATCGCGGTGCGCGCCCAGGACCTCTACGGCACCTCCGTTCACCCAACGATCGCGAACGGTCGGATCCCGGTCACGGTCGAGGTGCTCTCGCCCGCCGGGCGGCCGATCCAGATCACCGGCGACCTCCCGGGGTTCTGGAACGGGAGCTGGGCGGCGGTCCGCCGGGAGATGGCGACGCGCTATCCGCGCCACCACTGGCCCGACGATCCGGCGGCCGCGGCCCCCGGGCAGCGCCCCCGTCCGCGTCGCTGATCCAGTCCCATCGGGGGATCCCGACCATGGCGCGAAGCGCCACGTTCGGGACCACTTCCCGCCGCCCGAGACGGATGGTCGGAAGCTTCCCCCGAGCGGCCAGCTCGGAGCCGAAGGCGCGGGACACACCGAGCAACTGCCCGGCCTCGGCCACCGAGACGACGAGTCGGTCGCCGGAGAGCAGAGCAGAGACGGTGGTTGTGGCTGCGCTCGCTTCCGGGCCCTGTTCCGCCTCCGATTCGCCCGGGGTCAGGCGTTGACGGGTGGTTGACGAGGATGCCGGCGAGGTGGCCTCAGCTCGGCCGGATCCGAGAGCCTGGAACGACTGGTTCCTTCCGGGTGCCCCTGGCTCCATCGCGGAAGTTCTCCCGGTCGCCATTCCATGTGGCGTCGTCCCGGCCCCGTTCTCGAGATGCTGCAACGAACAGATTCCCGACCGGGCGCGCCGCGTGCCGGAGACAGCGCCAACCAACTGTCCCAAGGCACATGGCCTCATGGACGTGCTCGTAACTGGTGGGCCGTGCGAGTCTCGATCTCGCCACCTTGGGATTAAAAGTCCCCTGCTCTACCGGATGAGCTAACGGCCCGCCGAGGAGCGTACCGGCTCGCCGACCGGGGCCTCGTCCCGTCAGGTGGGCGAGCCGTCGGGGATCTCGAGCGTCGGCAGGTGGGCGGCGAGCGGCCCGACCGGGTTGGGCGACGCGAAGCTGTAGCCGAACGTACTGACCGCCGACTCGAACCGACGCACGACCCGGCGGTTCACCAGGCGTGACCGCCAGCTGCCGGACGCCCATTCTTCGAAGTAGCGGTCGTTCAGGCCCTGTCGGGGTTGGTCCTCGGTCGGGACGGGCCCGATGCCGAGGAACCCCTGGAGGGCGGCCATCACTTCGGTCGGGTGGGCCACCAGGTCCTCGTAGCGGATGACGACGACCCGATCCATGGCGTGGAGGTCGCCCGCCATGACGGCGTGCGCATGTACCCAGTGGTCGATCAGCTTGGCGGCCGGCCGGCCCGACCAGCCACGCGACCGGATCGCCATCGCCTCGGCGACCGGGTGCCGGACCACCACGACGAACGCCGACCCCGGAAACACCGCCTGCAGGAAGCGCATCTTCAGGAGGTTCGACGGCGTCTTCTCGACCAGGACCTCCTTGGAGGTGTCCCAGTAGGGGGCCCAGGCCTCCCACAGCGAGTCCCGGGACGCCCGGTCGGCGTTCGGGGAGTGCTCGGTCAGGTGCATGTCGGGCGAATAGGCGAACCGGCCGATGCCCCCGGCGTCCCGCTGGGTCGTGTACACGTTCTGGACGTACTGGCCCTCGTCGGCGACCACCCCGATCCCTTCCAGGTTCGAGACGCCGGGGGAGCGCGCGATCTCCGATGCGAGGTAGGTCGTCCCGCTGCGGGGGAGCCCGCCGACGAAGACGAAGCGGTGCTGGTCGACGTCGTCGGACACGGGCTAGGACCGTACCAGGCCCCGCCCGTCCGGAGGCTGGTACCGTCTCCGGTCATGCCGCCACCCGCTCCGGTCCGTCACGGTGGGCTCCCCCGGGACGAGATGGTCCCGTTCATCCCGAGTGGGACGTCGACGATCCTGGACGTCGGGTGCAGCCGCGGGTTGTTCGGCGACACGTTGCGCAAGGCCGACCCGGCGTGGAGGTTGTACGGGATCGAACCCGACCCGGCAGCGGCCGCCGAGGCGTCGACCCGCTACGAGCACGTGACGTGCGGTTACTTCCCCGACGACCTGGCCGGGGACGACACGTTCGACTGCATCGTGCTCAACGACGTGCTCGAACACGTCGTCGACCCGTGGACGATGCTCGAGCGGGCCGTCCACAGACTGTCCGCCACCGGGCGGATCGTGGCGTCGATTCCGAACGTGCGCCACTACGTCGTCGTGCGCGACCTCCTGCTGCGCGGTCGTTGGGACTATGCGGACTGGGGCGTCCTCGACCGGACGCACCTCCGGTTCTTCACTCGGGCGTCGATCGAGTCGCTCTTCGCGGGCGCCGGCCTGGAGATCGAGACACTCGCCCCGATCAATCCCATCGGCGTGCGCCGCGCCGCGCTCCTCGTCGGCCGCTTCCGCGACATGCGGTTCACGCAGTTCGCCGTGGTCGCCCGACCGCGTCGGACCGTCGGCCCTGCGGCCTAGGACGCTGCCCCTGCCCCTGCTCCCGTCCCTGCTACCGGGCCGACACCCCGGGACGCGAGCCCCCGGGCCAGCGCCTCCAGCCAGCCGAGACCGAACTCCTGGTCCGGCTCGAGGTAGTTGCCCTCGGCCCACTCGTTCCACGACTTGACGAGGATCATCTGCTCGGACTCGGGTGCCCGCCTCGCCATGTCGACGGCGGTCGCCACCTGGCCCTCGAAGCGTGCGGGGGACGACCCGACCGCCACGACGCCGTCCCGACCCCGCCGAGGGGTGTCGTCCCAATTCGGCCAGACACAGGGAATGGCGTTGGTGGCGATGCCCGGGGGGGCCTTGCTCGTACAGGTGTCCGCGTACGTGTACCGGTACGGTCCCCGGCGGAGGTTGGTGTGGGAGAGGAACGCGGTGCGCTTCGACACGACGGTGCCGTAGTCGAACGGCTTCTCGATGAAGGCCATGCCGTCGAAGCCCTGGCGCACGGGCTCGTCGACGTCCATGAACGGACCGCAGGCAATCGTGTAGAGGCCCCCGAGCCCGGCGTCGGTGGCCATCTTCTGCCACCGGTCGATGAACTCGGCCCCCCCGGGGAGCTTGTGGGCGCGGAACACGAAGAACACCGGCTTCCCGTCGATCCGCACGTACCGGGGATCCTCGAACGCCGTGAGCAGGTGCGCGAAGTGGGCGGCCTCGTCCTCCGGCCCCGGATAGGTCTGGTCGATCATGATCCGCTTGGTGCCCCCCATCCACGTGTCGCTCCACGGGTGGTTGGCCCACGCCACGCAGAACGGGAAGTCCGGTGAACCGCTGGTGACCACCTCGTCGAACGGGCGCTCGAGCAACCTCCGACCACCGAACCAGTAGTGCCAGTAGACGAAACCCGTGAGCCCGTGGCTCCGCGCCAGGTAGGCCTGGTGTTCGCGCACCTCGGGGACCCGCAGGTCGGTGAACCCGAGGTCGGCGGGAAGCCGTGGCTGGACGTGACCCCGGAACAGCGGCCGGGCCTTCGTGACGTTCGTCCACTCGGTGAACCCGGGCTCCCACCACTCGTCGTTCTCCGGGATCGGGTGGAATTGCGGAAGGTAGAACGCCAGGACCTCCATGTGCCGTAACGCTCCCCTCCACTCCGGCCACCGATCCCGAATGTGCGGACCACCGGCGGGCGACCATGTACCGGCTGGAGTGTACTGTCCGGTCGATGCCCGGTAGGCCTGCACGACGTCCCACCGTCGGGCTCCCCGGCCGCCCGGGGAGCCCGCACCCGCTGGACAATCCGGCCTGGTGGGCGCTGGCCGGGCCTCGAGCGCGCCTACGGCGAGGTGGTCGGCGGCGTCGCCCGCTTCCACCCGGATGTGTCCGCCTTCGGGGCGTTCGCCGACGTGCCCGGACCGCGGGACTGGGCGGCCATGGCCGAACTGGCCGGGCCGGACGGGGTGGTCATCACCACAGGGTGCACATCGTCACCGCCCGAGGGCTGGGCGGTCGAGTTCGACGGGGTGGGGGTCCAGCTCACCGGCGAGGCCATGGTCGGGGACCGACCGCCCGCAGCGCCCGACGGCGTGGAGATCGTCCGGCTGGGGGTGGACGACGCGGACCGACATGCTCGAACTGGTCGCACGCACCCGGCCGGGCCCGTTCGCCCGGCGCACGGTCGAACTGGGTGGTTACGTCGGCATCCGCAGGGCGGGGCGGCTCGTCGCCATGGCCGGCGAGCGCATGCGACCGACCGGCTGGGCGGAGATCAGCGCGGTGGCCACCGACCCCGACCACCGGCGCCAGGGGCTCGGCGAGCTGCTGGTCCGGGCGGTGGCGACGGGCATCGCCGCCCGGGGCGAGGTGCCGATGCTGCACGCGTCGGCCGACAACACCGGCGCCATCCGGCTCTACGAGGCGATGGGCTTCACCGTTCGTCGCCGGGCCCGCTTCCTGGGCGTCCGGGCGCCGGGCGGACATTCGGCCCGCAGGCGTGGGCTCAGCCCCCCGCAGGACTGACCACGACGGCGGACGGCAGGCCGTCGAGCGCCACGGTGCGCACCACCTTCCCCTTGGCCGGGTCCACCTCGACCAGCGCACCGTTGCCGCTGCACACCCAGACGGCACCGCCGGAGGCCACGGCGAGGCACTCGGCGGGCGCCCCGATGGGGACCGGGGTGCCGACCTGACGGGTGGCGACGGCCACCGGGGTGACGCCGTCGCCGGCGCTGACCCAGGCGATGGGCGATCCGTGGGCGCCGGCGATCCCGGTCGGGTTCGCCCCGATCGGCACGGCCGGGCCGGCCGTGAGCGCGGGCAGGGCGACCGGGGTCACCGTGCTGGTCTGGAACCCGGCCACCAGGGCGGTGGCGCCGTCCGAGGCGATGAACACGGCACTGGGCTCCGGTCCGACCGCGACCGGCGCACCGGCGGACAGGCCCGGCAGGGCGACCGGGGTGAGGGTGCCGTCCTGATAGTCGGCGACCAGGGCGCGGGACCCGTCCGGCGTGACGGCCACCGCCACCGGTTGGCGCCCGACGGCGACCGTGGCGCCGACCGTGAAGTCGCCGAGGTGGACCGAGGTCACCGTGCCGTCGCCGAAGTTGGCCACCAGCGCCAGGCGGCCGTCCGGGGTGACGGCGACGGCGTCGGGTTCGAGTCCCACGACGACCCGCTTCACCACCTTGCCGGTCGACGTCGACACCTCGACGAGCTCGTTCTGCGCCTTGACCGCCACCACCAGGTCCCTGGACCCGGGCAGCAGGGCCAGGGCGGACGGCAGTGTCCCGACGGTGACCGGCCGGCCGAGCCCGCCGGTGGCGGCGTCCACCACGGCCACCGTGCTGCCGGGGTTGGCGACCCCGGCGCCGATGGTGGCGTAGGCGACCGGCGCAGCCGCACCCGGGGTGACCGACTCGGTCGTGCACCCGGTCAGCCCGAGCGCGAGGAGTCCGACGACGACGGACGCGGCCGCCCCGTGCTGCGCCCGTGGACGGGACCGGGCCACGGTCGGGAGGTCGGGGCGGCCAGGGCGGGTCATGGTCGGTCGCTCCGGTGCACCGGGCGATCGTAGGTGGCCCCCGGGGTCACCCGCGCGAGCAGGCGGCGCCGAGCTCGTGGGCGGCGTCCCGCCACCCCGGATCGTCGGTCACCGGGAAGTAGTCGCCCGTCGCCGGGTCCTGCTCGTAGGGCACGGGCGGCGGCGTGCCGGCGGCCAGTTCGCCGACGGCGGCCACCAGCGCGTCGATCTCGTCCCCGGACGTGCCGAGACCGGCGCTGGCCCGCACCGCCCCGGGGACACCCCGGTGGTCCCCCTGGAGCACCTCCCGCCGGTAGGTGTCGACGGAGTCCTCGTCCATGCCGAGCAGGCGGATCACGTAGGGATGGGCGCAGAAGCACCCGTGGCGGACGGCGATCCCGTACTCGGCGCTCAGCCTCGCCGCCACCAGGGCGTGGTGCAGGCCGGCGACCGTGAACGCCGCCACCGGGAGCGTGGGCGCATGCACCCTGCCGGCGCCGGCCGGGCCGAGCAGGCGGACGCCGTCGATCGCCGCCAGGCCGGCGTGGAGGCGCCCGGCCAGCTCGTCCTCGTGGGCCCGGACGGCGTCCCAGCCGATTGCGGTCAGCGTGTCGACCGCAGCGTGGAGGGCGACGGCACCGACGACGTTGGGCGACCCGGCCTCCTCGCGGTCGGGCGGCGCCGTCCAGATCACCTCGTCCAGGCCCACCAGGTCGACGGCGCCGCCGCCGGCCAGGAACGGGTCGCCCGTCTCGAAGAGGGCACGGGGCCCGATCAGGGCACCGCAGCCGAAGGGCGCATAGAGCTTGTGACCGGAAAGGGCCAGGTAGTCCGCCTCGACGGGCAGTGGGCGGTGTGGCGCCAGTTGAGCGGCGTCGACCAGGACCGGCACGCCTCGTTCGTGGGCGGCGGCGATGATCCCGTCGATGGGCGGCAGCCACCCGGACACGTTGGAGGCGCCCGTCACCGCCAGGAGGGCCGGCCGGCGGCGGCCGCCGTCGAGCGCGGCGGCGACGTCGTCGACGGTGAAGGTGCCGTCGGTCCCGCACTCGACGTAGCGGCGCTCCGCCACCCGGCCCCAGGGCAGGAGGTTGGCATGGTGCTCGACCACCGTGGTGACGACCACGTCGGTCGGGTCGAGCCGCAGCCGGTAGGCGAGATGGTTGATGGCCTCGGTGGTGTTGCGGCACAGGATGGCGACGTCGGGCCCGTCCTCGTCCCGGCCGGCGAAGGCCAGGACGGCACGACGTGCCTCCTCGTAGGCGGCGGTCGCCCGGCGCGAGCGGAAGCCCGCCCCGCGGTGCACGCTCGAGTACCACGGCAGGAACTCGGACACCCGCTCGGTGACCGCCGGGTGGGCCTGGGTCGACGCAGCCTGGTCCAGCTCGACGGCGGGCCGCTCGACACCGCCGAGGCAGGGAACCAGCTGACCGGAGCCCACCAGCTGGGCCAGCGCGGCACCGGGGTCGAGTCGTAGGTGGTCCACCCGACCACCCTACGAGATGACCCCCTCGGCGGGGGTACGCTCCCGGGCATGCAGACCGAGTGGTCCCCCGGGACCGACGACACCGCGGACACCCCGGCGCCGGCCCCGTGGTCGTCCGCGCCGAGCGGGAGGGTCGCCGGCGGCGGGGTGGAAGCTGACGACGCGATCCGGGGCGAGGACGAGCCCGCCACCGGCGAGGAGGCCGTCGCCGAGGAGGAGCAGCACCGCACCGCCGTCGACGCGGTCGACAGGCTCCTCGACGAGGTGGAACTGGCGCTCGCCCGTCTCGACGACGGGACCTACGGCCGGTGCGAGGCGTGCGGCGAGCCGATCGCCGACGACCGGTTGACCGAGCACCCGATCGTCCGCACGTGCGACCGCTGCGACGAGGTCGACGGCGGCCCGGCGGCCGCGGGCCCGACCGAGCCGGTCACGACCTGAACCGTCGGGGCACACCGCCGGAGGGTGAGGGACGCCGTGCCCCTGTATCGGCAGTTCGCGCCGGAACTTGAGCGATTCTTCGGGAATTGTCCGGAATCTCCAAATTCGCTCGTGACCAGGGATGATCTGAGGCCGGAAGGGCGTGGACGGGGCTGCCCCGGACCTACTTCTTCGACTCCCAGAACATGGCGTCGATCTCCGCGATCTCGGCCAGGAGGCGGTCAGCCACGGCCACGTCGTTCGACTTCTTGGCCTCACCGGCGGTCTTGGTCGCCTTCCAGAACTTGTCGTGCAGGTCCGGGAACCGCTCGAGGTGCTCGGGCTTGAAGTAGTCGGTCCAGAGCACCCACAGATGGTGCTTGACGAGCTCGGACCGCTCCTCCTTGATGAGGACGGCGCGGATCTTGAACGTCTCGTCGTCGGAGGCGTTGGCCTTCTCCATGGTGGCCTTGACCGACTCCGCCTCGATGCGGGCCTGCGCCGGGTCGTAGACGCCGCAGGGAAGGTCGCAGTGGGCGTGGACGACGGCCGGGGGCGACACCGGTCGGCAATGGCGAGCAGGTGGTCTGCGATGCGCATGGGTGCTCCTCTTCTCCTGTGGTCGGTGTGCTGGGCGCTCAGGTGGATCCCGGTGGACGGGACCGCCCTCGGGCGCCTGTCACGGGCACGGCTGGAGCCGACCCGTCTGGTACAGAGTGGGGGATGGTCCCCGACGTCGCCACCTTACCCAGTCCGCGCCCGGGCACGCCCCGCCGCCCGCGCCACCGGGCGGTGGGGTCGGTGGCGTGCATGGCGGTGGCCCTCGCCGGGGCCGGCCTGATCGCCTCCCGGGGGATCCGCCGGGTGGAGGTGGCCGGCGGCTCCATGGCCCCCGCCTTCCGACCGGGGGACCGGCTGGTGGTGCTGGCCCGGCCGCTCGGGCCGCAGCGGTGGCCGGCGGTCGGCGACGTCGTGGCGGTGGCCGACCCCCGGGACCCGACGCGCACGCTGGTCAAGCGCGTGGCCGCGGTCGACCGTGCCGCGGGCACGCTCGACGTGCGGGGTGACGACCCCGGTGCCAGCACCGACAGCCGCCACTTCGGTCCCGTCCCGCGCGCCGCCGTCGTCGGCCGCGCCGTCTACCGGTACGCCCCCCCGGGGCGAACCGGCCCTGGCCCCTGGCCCACGGGGTACGATCGACCCTGATGCCGAGCACCCTGGACGACCTGAGCCGACTCCTCGCCCCGACCTATCTCGCGGACGTCGACGCGCTCTCGCTCGACGACATCCGCCGGATGCGCACCGAGTGCCAGGAGGCGGAGGCGTCGCTCTCCTACCTGAGGCGCCTCATCCAGGGACGCCTGGACATCGTCCACGCCTATCTCGAACGCCCGGCCGGCTCCGACGCCCCGGACCTGTCGAGCGTCGTCGACAACCTCGCCGGGATCCTGGCCGGCCCCGGGCGCCCGGCCGGCCCCGGGCGCAATCCCGTCCTCCACTCGCCGGACACGGACGACATGGCCGGGCTGACCACCGAGCTCGACGCCATCCTCGGCGCCGACGAGATCGGCCATCTCGGCGATCTCACCGACGACCAGATCCGCGACCTCGCCAACCGGCTCCGCGACCTCGAGAACCGGGTGTCGGGGGAGCGCCGGGGCCTGCACGAGCGCATCGACTCCCTCCAGGCCGAATTGGTCGAGCGCCACAAGTCCGGACGTGCCTCGGTGGACGGCCTGCTGTCATGAAGGACCCGGTCGGCCACGACGGCGACCGGTTCGTCAAGGAGTTGCCGGAGCGCTTCAACGAGCTCGGGTCGTTCATCCGCGAGCAGCGCAGCTCGGCCCGGCTGTCGCTCCGGCGCCTGTCCGAGCTGGCCGGGATCTCGAACCCGTACCTGAGCCAGATCGAGCGCGGCCTGCGCCGACCCTCGGCCGAGATCCTCCAGCAGATCGCCAAGGCCCTGCGCATCTCCGCCGAGACCATGTACGTCCAGGCCGGGATCCTGGAGCGCCCCACCGGCGACACCGACCTGTCGCGGCACATCTTCGCCGACCAGCACCTGACCGAGGAGCAACGTCAGGCGCTCCTGCGGATCTACCTGTCGTTCCGCCACGAGAACGGGGATCTGGCCGGGCCCGGTACGGACCCCGGTGACGTCGACACCGTGGACGGGGCCGAAGGGGCGTCCGACGTGGCCGGTTCCGCCGCCGCAGCCGGCTGACGCGCCCCTCCCGGTAGGATCCACGCGGCATGAGGCGACTCGCCGTCCTTTCCCTCCACACCTCCCCCCTGGCCCAGCCGGGCACCGGGGACGGTGGCGGCATGAACGTCTACGTGCGCGAGCTGTCGTCCGCCCTGGCCCGGGCCGGCGTGGCCTGCGACGTCTTCACCCGTGCCTCCTCCGACGACCTGCCGCCCGTCCTCGAGATCGAGCCCGGGTTCCGGCTGCACCACATCGCCGCCGGCCCGCCCGCCCCGCTGCCCAAGGAGGCGCTCATGGGGGTGGTCGACGAATTCGCCGACGGTGTGCTCAAGTCGATGTCCGTCGCCGGCGCCTACGGGGGCGACGAGGACCTCCCCTTCGACGCGGTGCACGCCAACTACTGGCTGAGCGGCATCGCCGGCCACACGATCAAGCACCGGCTCGACCTGCCACTGGTCTCGACGTTCCACACCCTGGACCGGGTCAAGGCGGAGGCCAGCCCCGAGGAGGTCGAGGCCCACTCCGCGCCACATCCGGGCCGAGGCCGAGGCGGCGATCATCCGGTGTTCGGACACCGTCCTGGCGTCGTGCTCGGTCGAGGCCGCCCAGATCTCCGAGCTCTACGGCGCCGACCCGTCGCGCATCCGCATCGTCGCTCCCGGCGTCGACCACGCCTTCTTCGGCCCCGGCGACCGCGCCCAGGCACGGCGGGCCCTCGACCTGCCGGAACGGGGCCCGCTCCTCCTCTTCGTGGGCCGGATCCAGCCGCTGAAGGGCGCGGCCGTGGCCGTCGCCGCGCTGGCATCGGTGGTACGGGACCATCCTGATGCCCACCTGGTCGTCGTCGGCGGCCCGAGCGGACCCCACGGGGACGAGGAGGTGGCCCGGATCGACGAGCTGGTCGACGGCCTCGGGGTGCGGGACCGGGTGGTGTTCGTGCCGCCCCGCCCCCACGAGCTCCTCTCCACCTTCTACCGGGCGGCCGACGTCTGCCTCGTGCCGAGCCGCTCGGAGTCGTTCGGCCTCGTCGCACTCGAGGCGGCAGCGTGCGGCACGCCCGTGGTGGCCTCCGACGTCGGAGGCCTGCGCAGCCTGGTCGACCACGGGCGTACCGGGTACCTGGTCGAGGAGTCCGACCCCGAGGCCTACGCCGCCTGGGTCCGTCAGATCCTGGCCGAGCCGCTGCTGGCCGAGCGCCTGAGCACCGGCTCGGTCCTCCGGGCCCGGCGCTACACGTGGGCCCGGGCCGCCCACCTGCTGGTCGACATCTACGCCGACCTCACCGTGGGGCGGCTGGTGGAGTGCCGGTGACCGACGAGTGGGCGGGGGTCCTCGAGCCCGCCGAGCGCGACGCCGTCTGCGCCCGCATCGACGACTGGGCCGGCCGCGAGCTGGCCGCCGGCGGCGCACTGGTGGCGGTCGACCGCCAGGTCGGGGGTGACCCGGTCACCGGCGCGCCCCGGTGGTACCTGCGGCTGCAGGGCGAGGAGAAGGAGTTCGTCACGGTGTGGCTCACGCTGCGCCAGCGGACCCTGCGGCACGAGGCGCAGTTCATGCCCGCCCCCGAGACGAACGTCGAGGCCACGTGGGAGTATCTGCTGCGCCGCAACGCCGACCTGATCGGCCTGTCGTTCGCACTCGGGGCCGAGGATGCCGTCTACCTGGTGGGCCGGGTGCCCGTGTCGCGGGTGGACGACGCCGAGCTCGACCGCATCGTCGGCTCGTCGCTGGCCTACACCGACGAGTGCTTCCCGACGGCGATGTCGCTCGGGTACCAGGGCCGCTACCGCCGCCGTCCGCAGTCGGAGCGCTGACCCGCCGGTCGGTACCGGCCTGCCGGCCACCGCAGCGGCCACGCCGGACCGGGAGCGCCAAGTGCCCGCTGGTAGCGTGCGTCCATGGCACCCAAGCTCCTCGTGGTCGGCGGTGGAAAGATGGGCGCTGCCCTGGTCACGGGGCTCCTGGCCGCCGGATGGGCACCGATCGGCGACCTCGTCGTCAGTGAGCCGGACGCAGGGCAGCGGGCCCGGCTGGAGACGGCCCACCCGGGCCTGACCGTGGTGCCGGGGCCGGTGGAGGCCGAGGACGTGCTGCTCGCCGTCAAGCCCGACATCGCCGAGCCCGTGCTGCTCACCGTGGCCGCCAACGGTGCCCGCCGGGTCCTGTCCATCGTGGCCGGGATCTCCTCGGCCCGGCTCGAGGCCGTGATGCCCGCCGGCTCGGTGGTGGTGCGGGCCATGCCCAACACACCCGCACTGATCGGGGCCGGCGTGGCGGGCCTGTCGGGCGGGACGGCGGCCACCTCGGCCGACCTCGACTGGGCCGAGGGCATCCTCGGCGCCGTCGGCTCCGTCGTCCGGGTGCCCGAGCGACAGCTCGACGCCGTGACCGGCATCTCGGGGTCGGGACCCGCCTACGTCTTCCTGGTCGCCGAGGCCATGATCGAGGCCGGCGTGACCGCGGGCCTGCCCCGTGACGTCAGCAAGCAGCTGGTCGTCGGCACCCTTCTCGGGTCGGCGCGTCTGCTCGACGAGACGGGCCAGGAGCCGGCCGAGCTGCGGGCCGCGGTCACGTCACCGGGTGGGACCACCGCTGCCGCGGTGCGCACCCTCGAGTTCAAGGCGGTGCGCTCCGCGTTCATCGAGGCGGTGGCGGCGGCCGTCGAGCGCTCGAGGCAACTCGGCCGCTAGCCGTGCCGGAGGCGACGCCGCCGGCCCCGCCGTCCTACGATCCTGCCGTGCCGAGCAATCCGCCGCCGCCCAGCAGCGAGTCCCGGCCCGCGATCCTCGGCGCCACCGGCCGGAGGATCCCCGAGGCGACCGTGGCCCGCCTGCCCGTGTACCAGCGCATCCTCGAAGAGCTGCTCCGGTCGGGTACGTCGACCGTCTCCTCCGAGCTGCTGGGCGCCGCCGCCCAGGTCAACGCGGCCAAGGTGCGCAAGGACCTCTCGCTGCTCGGCACCTTCGGCACGCGGGGCGCCGGGTACGACGTCGCCTTCCTGGTGGAGCAGATCGACCGCCAGCTCGGGCTCGACCGGGAGTGGACCGTCGTCATCGCCGGCATCGGGAACCTGGGACGCGCCCTGGCCCGGAGCCACGGCTTCGCTGCGCGGAACTTCACCGTGGCCGCCCTCGTCGACACGGACCCTGCCATCATCGGCGAGCGCATCGACGACGTGGAGGTGCGCCACCCGGACGACCTTCCCGCCATCGTGGCGGAGGCGCCGCTGTCGATCGGCGTCATCACCACCCCGGCCCCGGTGGCCCAGCGGGTGGCCGACCTCCTGATCGGCGCCGGGGTGCGGTCGCTGCTGAATTTCGCCCCCCGGGTGCTCGAGGTGCCGCCCGGCGTCCTCCTCCGGTACGTCGACCTCAGCATGGAGCTCCAGGTCATGAGCTTCTACCAGGCCCGCCAGCTCGACGACGAGGCCGACAGCCGGATGCCGGTCATCCGGTCGGTCGGGCGCACGCCGGCCGGTCCGTCCTGACCCCGCCCGTCACGATCCGACCCGGCCGACTGGCGGCGGCCCACCCGGTGCCGCGATGCTGGAGGGGCGACGTCGGCCCTGGTGGCCGGCGGGTTCCCGCGGCTCGGTAGGGTGGTCGGGAGGCGCGAGCCGTTCCACCGACCGAGTCGACCGACGCTGTGACACCGAGGCTGTGACGAAGTGACCGATCCAGTGAGCCACGCACCAATCGAGGCGGCCGCCCCGTGTCGGTGATCGTCGTCGGACTCGAGCAGAAGCACGCCCCCCTGGAACTGCTGGACCGCGTGTCGGTGACCGAGTCGGACACGGCCAAGGCGCTCGGGCGACTGCGGGACCAGCCGAACCTGTCCGAGGCGGTGCTGGTGTCGACCTGCCTGCGCACCGAGGTCTACGCCGTGGTCGAGCGGTTCCACGACGGGGTGGCCGAGATCCAGGAGTTCCTGGCCGACATGAGCGGAAGCCCGGTGGACGCACTCGGCGAGTACTGCACCATCCGCTTCGACGACGACGTCACCGAGCACCTCTTCGCCGTGGCGTCAGGCCTGGAGTCGGCCGTGCTCGGCGAGTCCGAGGTCCTGGGCCAGGTACGCCGGGCGTGGGAGCGGGCCCAGGGCGAGCACGCGTCGGGTCCCGTGCTCGGGGCCCTGTTCCGCCACGCCGTGGAGACGGGCAAACGGGTCCGCTCCGAGACGGCGATCGCCCGCGGCATCACCTCGCTCTCCCACGGCGCAGTGGCGCTGGCCGCCGACCGTCGGCCGGACGGGCTCGCCGGGGCGCGGGTCCTCGTCCTCGGGGCGGGGGAGATGGGCGAGGGTGTCGCCCAGGCCCTGGCCGGGCGCGGGGTCGACCACCTGGTGGTGGCCAACCGGACCGCCGAGCGCGCCGAGGCCGTCGTGGCCGCGCTGCCTCCGGGTGCCGCCGGCTCGGTCGTCTCCTCCGATCTCGGCGGACTGGACGGGCTGCTGGCGGCCGCCGACGTGGTCCTCACTACGGTGGGTACCTCGCACCCCATCGTCGACCGGGCGATGCTCGGGTCCGCGCTGGCGGCGAGGGGCGGGCCGGGGGACCTCGTCGTGGTCGACCTCGGGATGCCCCGCAACGTGCAGCCCGACTCGTCGACGCTCGCCGGTCTCGTGCTGCTCGACATGGAGGACCTGCGTGCCGCGGTGGCCGAGGCCATCGGCGGTCGCCGGGACGAGGTGACCGCGGCCACCGGGATCGTCTCCGACGAGGTCGAGCGGTACCGTGCCGCGTCCCGTGCGCGGGATGCGGCGCCGGTCGTGTCGGCGCTCCGCTCCCGCGTCGAGGACGCCCGGGTCGCCGAGCTCGATCGGCTCCGGTCGAAGCGGTCCGACCTGGACGAGGCGCAGTGGGCGCAGGTGGACGCGGTGACCCGGTCACTCGTGGCCAAGCTGCTGCACCAGCCGACGGTCACGCTCAAGGAGGCCGCCGGCACCCCGCGGGGGGAGCGCCTCGTCGAGGCCCTCCGCGCCCTCTTCGACCTCTGACCCGTGTTCGGGCGGGCGGCATGAGACCAGCGCCGGGCCCGCTCCGCCTGGCCACCCGCGGCTCGCCCCTGGCCCTGTGGCAGGCCCGTCGCGTCGTGGCGCTGCTGGCCGCCGCCGGCGTGCGGGCCGAGCCCGTCGTCGTCGACACCGAGGGTGACCGGCGCACCGACGTGCCCCTGTCGCAGCTCGGTGGTCAGGGTGTCTTCGTCAAGGAGGTCCAGGCCGCCGTCGTCCGCGGCGACGCCGACGCCGCCGTGCACTCGGCCAAGGACCTGCCCGCCGCCGACGCGCTGGTCGTCCCCGGCCTGGTCCTGGCGGCATTCCCGGAGCGGGGTGACGCCCGTGACGTGCTGGTGGGCGGTCGGCTCGAGACGCTGCCCACGGGCGCCACCGTCGCCACCGGGTCGGCACGCCGACGGGTCCAGCTGGCGAACCTCCGGCCCGACCTCACCTTCGCCGACCTGCGCGGCAACCTCGCCACCCGGCTGGCCCGGGTGGGGGAGGGAGGGATCACCGCGGTGGTGGCCGCCCGGGCGGCGCTCGACCGCCTGGACTGGCGGGCGCCCCACGGGGTGGAGCTCGAGACCCTCGAGCCGGGGATCCTGCTCCCTCAGGTGGCACAGGGGGCCCTGGCCGTCGAGTGCCGTGCCGACGACGACGCGACCCTCGGGTCCCTCGCTGCGATCGACGACGCCGCCGTGCGCACCGTCGTCGAGGCCGAGCGCGCCTTCCTGGCCGAGCTGGGCGGTGGCTGCACGCTCCCCGTGGGCGCCCACGCGGTGACCGAACCCCCGACGGCCGACGCCGGCGTCGACGGGACCCGTCTGCGTCTGACCGGGCTGCTGGCCGGCGCGGACGGCCACGTCGTGCTCCGGCACGAGTCGGTCGGCGTCGACGGGCCCGCCCTCGGCCGCGCCGTCGCCCGCTACCTGTTGGACGACGCCGGTGGTGCCGACCTCGGGCCGTGGAGCCCGGTTCCGTGACGGTCGCCCTCGTCGGCGCCGGCCCCGGCGATCCGGGACTGCTCGACGCGCCGCGGTGCCGAGCTGCTCCAGGCGGCCGAGGTCGTCGTCTACGACCGTCTGATCGCGCGTGAGCTCCTCGACCTGGCGCCCGACGGCGCCGAGCTCGTCGACGTCGGCAAGGGGCCCGGCCAGTCGGGCCGCCAGGCCGACATCAACCAGCTCCTCGTCGACCACGGTCGGTCGGGTCGGCGCGTCGTCCGCCTGAAGGGGGGCGACCCCTTCGTGTTCGGACGCGGCGGCGAGGAGGCCGAGGCGCTGCGCCGCGCCGGGGTGGTGGTCGAGATCGTCCCCGGGGTGAGCTCGGCGTTCGCCGCACCCGCCGCCGCCGGCATCCCTGTCACCCACCGGACGGTGTCGACCTCGGTGACGGTCGTCACCGGGCACGCCGGCGACCCGACGCTCCCCGGGGTCGACTGGGACGTCCTGGGCCGTCTGGAGGGGACGCTGGTCGTGCTGATGGGCATGGCCGCCCGAGCCGCCATCGCCGAACGCCTGATCGCCGCCGGACGCAGCCCCGCCACGCCGGTGGCGGTGGTGCGCTGGGGGACGACCGTCCGCCAGGAGGTGGCGCGGACCACGCTCGACCGCCTGGCCGACGTGGACCTCGACGCGCCGGCCGCCATCGTCGTCGGCGCCGTCGCCGGGCTCGACGTGACGGCCGGCGCGGGTGTGCCGGGGGATGGCTGACCCGGTGCACGGCCCGGACCGCGGCCCGGACGGCGGCCCGCCGACGCACGAACCGCGGTCGGCCCCCGCTCCTGGCGCACTGGCCGGTACCCGGGTCGTGGTCACCCGGGCCCGTACCCAGGCCTCCGGTCTGGTGCAGCGCCTCACCGACCTCGGCGCCGCGGTGGTCGAGCTCCCCGTGATCGCCATCGAGGAACCGGCGGACGGGGGCGAGGCGACGGCCGCCGCCGCCGACCGCGTGGTCGCCGGCGGGTACGAGTGGATCGTCGTGACCTCGTCCAACGCCGTGTCCCGGCTCGTCGACGCACTCGGGACCCGGCCGGTACCGGCCGCCACCCGGTGGTCGGCCGTCGGGAGGTCGACGGCCCGGGCGCTCATGGAGCGAGGGATCGTGCCGGACCTGGTGCCGGGCGCCGCCGTCTCGGACGCACTGGTCGAGGCCTTCCCGGCCGCCCCCCCGCCCGGCTCGGCTCCGGGCCGGGCCACGCGGGAGGGGGCGGTGCTGTTCGTGCGGGCCGAGCGGGTGCGCGACGTGGTGGTCCCCGGCCTGGAGGCCAAGGGATGGCGGGTCGACGAGGCCGTCGCCTATCGCACCGTGGCCGGGGACGTGGACCCGTCGGCCGTCGACGCGGCCCGGATCGCCGACGCGGTGGCGTTCACGTCGTCGTCGACCGTGGAGCGGACGGTCGGCCTGCTGGGCGTGGCAGGGGTACCCCCGGTCGTCGCCTCGATCGGTCCCGTCACCAGCGAGACGGCGCGCGCCGCCGGCCTCGAGGTGACCGTCGAAGCCGTCGAGCACACCCTGGACGGCCTGGTGGCCGCACTCGTGGACGCACTCGCCGGGCACCGGTGACACCGGTCCGTCCGGGCGTCGGACCGCCCCGGTGGGCCTAGGCTGGGGCACCGTGCCCAGCGTCCCGTCCGTTCCCGGCTTCCCCGCCCGCCGCCTCCGCCGCCTCCGCCGCACGCCGGCCCTGCGGCGCCTCGTGGCCGAGACGAGGCTCACTCCTGACGACCTGGTCGCTCCGCTCTTCGTCGCCGACGGCCTGGACGCCCCCCGTCCCATCGGCTCGCTGCCCGGCGTGTCCCAGCACACGGTCCCGTCGCTGGTGGACGAGGCGCGGCGCCTGGTCGGACTCGGCATCCCCGGGGTGATCCTCTTCCCCCTGCCGCGGGCCGAGGACAAGGACCCCACCGGATCGGCCGCGCTCGACCCGGACGGCATCACCCGGCGTGCCCTCGGGGCGGTGCGCGATGCGGTCGGCGACGACCTGGTGATCATGGCGGACTGCTGCCTCGACGAGTTCACCGACCACGGGCACTGCGGCGTGCTCGAGCCGGGGACCGGGGACGTGGACAACGACGCCACCATCGGGCTCTATGCCGAGCTGGCCGTGGTGCAGGCGACCGCCGGCGCCGACGTGGTCGCGCCGAGCGGGATGATGGACGGCCAGGTGGCGGCCATCCGCTCCGCGCTCGACGGCGCCGGGCACCCGACGACCGCCATCCTGGCCTACGCGGCCAAGTACGCGTCCGCCCTCTACGGCCCGTTCCGCGAGGCGGCGGACGTGACCATCGCCGGCGGCGGGGACAGGAAGGGCTACCAGCAGGACCCCCGAAACGGGCGCGAGGCCTTGGCCGAGGTCGTGCTCGACGTCGCCGAGGGGGCGGACATGGTCATGGTCAAACCGGCCCTCACCTATCTCGACGTGGTGGCCGAGGTGCGTGCCGCCGTCGACGTCCCGGTGGCCGCCTACCACGTGAGTGGCGAGTACGCCATGGTCAAGGCGGCGGCCGAGCGGGGGTGGATCGACGGGGCCGCCGTCGCCCTCGAGCAGGTCACCGCGGTCAAGCGGGCCGGCGCCGACTTCGTCCTGACCTACTTCGCCGGCGAGCTGGCCGAGGTGCTGCATGGCTGACGCACACGGGCATGCCCGGTCCGACGACCTGTTCGAGCGGGCCGTGCGGGTGATCCCCGGCGGCGTGAACTCACCGGTCCGGTCGTTCCGCTCGGTCGGGGGCCACCCCTACTTCGTCGCCCGGGGCGAGGGCGCCTACGTGTGGGACGCCGACGGCAACAAGCTGCTCGACTTCGTGCAGTCCTACGGGGCCTCGATCCTCGGTCACGCCGACCCCCAGGTGGTGGCGGCGGTGCGCACGGCCGCCGGCAGGGGGACGACCTTCGGCGCCCCGACCGAGGGCGAGGTGCTCCTGGCCGAGGCCATCGTCGAGCGGGTGCCGGGCTGCGAGCAGGTCCGTCTCGTGTCGTCGGGCACCGAGGCCGCGATGAGCGCCATCCGGGTGGCCCGCGGGTTCACCGGACGGAACCGCGTTGTCAAGTTCGACGGCTGCTACCACGGACACTCGGACGGCCTCCTGGCCGGCGGGGGGAGTGGGGTCGCCACGCTCGGGCTCCCGGACTCGGCCGGCGTGCCCGCGGCGGCGGTGGCCGACACCGTCGTCGCCCCGTACAACGTGGTCCCCGAGCTCGACGACCGGGTGGCCTGCGTCATCGTGGAGGCGGTTGCCGCCAACATGGGTCTCGTGGCGCCGGTCGCTGGCTTCCTCGAAGGGCTGCGGGCCGCGTGCGACGCTGCGGGCGCCCTGCTGATCTTCGACGAGGTGATCACCGGGTTCCGACTGGGCGAGGGCGGCGCGGCCGCGTACTCCGGCGTGCAGCCCGACCTGTGGTGCTTCGGCAAGGTGATCGGCGGGGGCCTGCCCGTCGGGGCCTTTGGGGGGCGCGCCGAGATCCTGTCGGTGCTGGCGCCCCTCGGTCCCGTCTACCAGGCGGGCACGCTCTCGGGTAACCCGCTCGCCACGGCGGCCGGTCTGACCGTCCTGCGGATGCTCCCACCGGACTCGTACACGGGCCTGGCGGCACGGGTGGCATCGTTCGGCGACTCGCTCCAGCAGGTCCTGGCCGACGCGCTGGCTGCGGCCGGCACGACCGATGCCGACGGACGGGTGCTGAGTCGCGCGTGTCCCGGTGGTGGGCCCGCTCCTCGGCCTCTTCTTCGTCCCCGTGGGCGGGCACGACGTCCGCGACTACCCCGGCGCCGCCGCCTCGGCCGCTACCGGGCTGTACGCCCGCTTCTTCCGGGCCATGCTCGACCGAGGAGTCGCGTTGGCTCCCGGACCGTACGAGGTCGCCTTCCCGTCCATGGCCCACGGCGACGCCGAGTTCGACCGCACGCTGGCGTGCGCGTCCGAGGCGATCGCGGAGGCGATCGCCCGCTGACGGCCGGGCGCCCGGTGTTCAAGGAGGTGTCCGATGCTGCCGATGACGAGGAGGTGGCACGTGGGTACCCCCGCTGCGGCCCGTCCATGGGGCAGAATGATCACGGTGCGTGGCCCCGGGGGGCGAACGTGCCGCACGAGTCGGGATCAGCCGGGTCGCGACGGGGCAGTCCAGGACGGGCGGGTGCACACCGCCCGGCAGGGAACCACCTCGGACCACGAAGGAGCGATGCATGACGGTCGGGATCACGGAGCTACCTCCTGAGGGCATGCAGTTGCCGGGCGTCGCCCTGGCCGGTGACGCAGACCGCGGGACCAAGACGACCGAGGGCATCAGCCTCCTGTTCACGGCGGCGGGAATCACCGTGCAGGGCCCCCAGCCCCAGATCGAGCGGCTGCTGGTGTGGTCGGCGCTCGACTCGGCCACGTGCCACGAGATGATGCAGCTGGCCGACGGACGCGAGGCCGCCATCATGGAGCTGACCTCGGGCGGCCAGTCCATCCGGTTCCTGCTCCCCACCGATGCCGTCTCGCCGGGCCAGGCCGCGTACCTCGACCAGGCACTGCCGACGTGGCTCGCCCGCTACAAGGGATCGGCTGCGCCAACGGTCGCGACGCCGGGCGTCGCGACCGCCCCCACAGGTGCCGAGGTCGGTGTCTCGTTGCCCGAACCGGGAGCCGCGCAGCCGCCGGCGCCGCCCACCCCGCCAGCGCCGTCGTACGCCACCGCCGGTGTGGCCGCAGCCGGTACCGCGGCCACGGCAGCCGCCGCGTCGGCAGCCGGTGCCCCGACGACCGCAGGCCTCCACCCCGACCCGTCCACAGCGGTCAACGGGAACGGGACCGCCCCTGTCGACGTGGACGCGCCGAGCCTGGCGCCGAGCGCACGGCTCGCGCCCCCCCCGCCGGCACCCCCTGCCGTGTCGGCACCCCCTGCCGTGTCGGCACCCCCTGCGCCTGCGGCCCCCGCATTCCAGCCGGCGCCCCCGGCACCTGCGGCACCTCCGGCCCCCGCCTCCCAGCCGGCGCCCCCGGCAGCGTCGCCGGCACACACGATGCAGACCCCACCCGGCGGTGGGCCGGCATTCGCCCCCCCATCGCCTCCGACGTCGCCGGCCAACGGCTGGGACGACCCGCCCCTCGCATCGGCCGAATCCGTGTCCGCCGCTCCGGCCAAGACGCCGTGGTACAAGCTCGCGCCCCGCAAGCCCAAGGGGTCCGCTGTGGCGGCGCCTGCAGCGTCGGCCGCCGCCGGCGAACCTGCGCTCGACCAGTTCCGAGTTCCGGTCCCGACCCCCACCCCGACCGGCCTCGCACCCGCTGCCGACTCGACAGCGACACCGCCACCGACCGCCGATGCCAAGACGCCGTGGTACAGGCTCGCCCCCCGCAAGCCGAAGCCCGCCGCCACGGCCACGGCCACTGCCACCGGGGTCGTGGCCGTGGACGCACTCCAGCACGCGCCCGCACCGGCCCCCACCGCCGTCGCACCTCCGGCACCGGTCGCGACCACGCCTTCGGCGCACACCCTGCCGACGGACGGGTGGCCGCCCACGGGCGACGCCACTTCGGCCGATGCCAAGGCGCCGTGGTACAAGCTCGCCCCCCGCAAGCCGAAGCCCGCCGCCACGGCCACGGCCGCCGCCGTCGCCGAGGTGGCCACTGCGGCCCCCGCCCCCGCCGCACCGGCTACTGCCGCGCCCGCCCCCGCCGCACCGCCCGCCCCGCCCGCCGATCCGGTGCCGTTGGCCGTGCAGCCCCCCCCACCGCTGCTGGGGTCACCCGCCGCTCCGCCGACCATCGGCCCGAGTGCGTATCCGCCCGCCGCCGGCTCCGGCGACACCCCGCCCGGCGGTACCTCCGGTGACGACGGCACCTCCGGAGTCGTGCTCGCCGGTGCCGCGAAGCGCCCCAACCGCGCCGTCGTGGTCGCCCTGGTGGTCGCCCTGGTCCTGGTCCTGGCCGGCGGTGCCGCCTATGTGATCTCCAAGCGGAGCAGCACGTCGACGGCTCCGACCCCGACCTCCGTCTCGCCGGTGGCATCGGCGGCGGCCGACACGGCGCTGGCCGGCACCATCAACCTCCGGCTGTCCGACCTACCGACCGGCTGGACCGAGGCACCGCCGGCCCAGGCCGTGGTGCGTCCGCCGGTGGCCCCGGCCGCCGCCCAGTCCGATGCCACCAACACCATGGCGTCGTGTCTGAACACGAGTTCCTCGGTCGTGGCCGGCCTGTTCGACGGCGGCTCGCTGCCGAACCAGACGAGCCTGGTGCAGTCCCCGACCTTCCAGAGCGCGGCGGGTGCCGCCATGGAGATGGGATCGAAGACGATGACGCTCGCCTCGCCCGGTCAGGTCCAGGCACTCGACGCCGTCTTCACCAACCCGAATTTCGACGTCTGCTACCAGCAGTACATGGGCGCTCTGGCCACCGGTGCCGTCCCCGGTGCCGCGGTGCAGGTGCAGCCGGTCACGCTGACCGGGCCGGCCGGGGTGCAGGCCTACGGCG
The DNA here is from genome assembly GCA_963835445.1 of uncultured Actinomycetota bacterium. Classification (GTDB taxonomy): domain Bacteria; phylum Actinomycetota; class Acidimicrobiia; order Acidimicrobiales; family RAAP-2; genus Bog-756. The sequence continues at coordinate 135,956 of CAWIFO010000006.1, read as the reverse complement.
TCGTGAGCACCTACACGCTGCCCGGCACGGGCACCGTGGTGGTCGGCGACGCGTACATGCTGGGCGGGCGCATCGTGACCGTCCTCCAGCCGTCGACCAACGGGCCGGCGATCCCGGGCGAGGTGTTCACGCCCGCCTACGACGCCGTGGTCGGCCGGGTGGCCGCCGCCGCAGCGAAGTAGCCGTCCGGCCCGCCACGGCGGTCGACACGGCAGCCGGCACCGGCACCGGCACCGCGACGACCCCCGGGCCGGTCGTGGGAGGCCGTGGCCCCGATGGGGTCAGACGCCTTCGGGGGCCATGCGGGCGATGAGCGCCAGCGCGCGGTACGCGGCCTCGGCCGGGCCGGTCTCGTCGGGGCGGACCAGGTTCGACATGATCCGGAGGATCCAGGACATCAGCGTCTCGGAGCGCATGCCGGTCCCGACGCACAGCCGCATGAGCTCGGGCCGGGCGATCACCCGGATGAACGCCCGGGCGACCCGGTAGTAGAGGCCGTAGGCCTCCTCGAGCCGGTCCTCGTAGCGCAGGAGGGCGGCGACGCCGTCGCCCGAGAGCGCCTCGCCGAGCGAAGCCGCGGCCAGGCGGCCGGTCTCGTAGCCGTAGGCGATCCCCTCACCGTTGAACGGGTTGATGGTGCCGGCGGCGTCGCCGACGACGAGGGTGGTGGCGCCGACCCGCGGGCCGACCGCCAACCCCATGGGGAGCTTGCCCCCGGTGGCCGGGCCCAGGGCCGTGGCGGCGGAGAGCTCCCACTCCTTCGGGGCCCAGGCCACGAAGTGCTCCATGAGGGTTCCCGTGTTCACGCCCTTCCACCGTCGGTCGGTCGAGAGGAGGCCGACGCCGACGTTCACCCGGCCGTCGCCGAGGGGGAAGATCCACCCGTAGCCCGGCACCACGTTGCCCTCACCGTCGCGGATGTCGAGGTGGGACTCGATGAAGGGCTGGTCGTGCCCGGGCGAGGCGTAGTAGCCGCGCAGGGCCATACCCATGGGCTGGCTGCGGTCCCGGTTGGTCCCGAGCGCACGTCCGAAGCGCGAGTTGGCCCCGTCGGCCACGACCACGTAGCGGGCACGGACCTCACGGACCTGCCCCGTGGCCTTCTCCTTCACCACGGCGCCGACGCACGACGGCAGCCCGGTGCCTCCGGGCCTCGGCACGGTGTCGTCCAGGATCGGCTCCAGCGCCTCGGTGCCCTGCCAAACGGTCGCACCGGCCTTGGACGCCCGCTCGTTGACCAGGGCGTCGAGGTCGTGGCGGGTGATGACGTAGCCGTAGGAGGGGAACGAGGGGTGCTCGGGCCAGGGCAGGTCGAGCACCCTGCCGAAGGCGTGGGCGCGCAGCCCGCCGTAGCGGTGGGCGCCGGTCAGCGAGCTCTCGACGCCCATGTCGGCGAGCTGGCGGACCGACCGGGGTGTCAGGCCGTCGCCGCACGTCTTGGCCCGGGGGAAGTCCTTCTTCTCCACCAGGGCGACGTCCCACCCGGCCTCGGCCAGCCAGTAGGCGCACGACGAGCCCGACGGGCCGCCACCCACGACCAGCACGTCGTGGACGTGCCCGGGACCGGGTCCTCCGGTGTCGTCGTCGCCGGAGGGGAGGTCGCCGGTGTCGGTGGGGACGGGTGTGCCTTGGGCCGCTGCGCTCACACGCCAATGCTAGGGGGCACGGGTCCGGGTCGGCACACCGGGACCCCGTCGCGGGGCGGGCGGCGCCCGATCCGCGCCCGGTGGCCGGATGTGCTTTGTCGGAAGGGCGCGTGGTAAAAAACACGTGCTGTGGCCGACTACCTTCCGATCCTCATCCTGATCATCCTGGGGTTCCTGTTCGCCTCCCTGTCGTTCGTCGCGTCGGCCCTGTTGGCGCCCAAGAAACGCCCCACGGCGGCCAAGATCGCACCCTACGAGTGCGGCATCGTCCCCGGCATCGATCCGCCGACCCGGTTCCCGGTCCGGTTCTACCTGGTGGCGATGATCTTCATCATCTTCGACATCGAGGTGGTGTTCCTCTATCCGTGGGCAGTCATCTTCCGGCAGCTGCGTTCGTTCGGCCTGGTCGAGGTGGTGGTGTTCGCCGCCGTGGTCTTCGTCTCCTTCCTCTACCTGGTCGGCAACGGCGCCCTCAGCTGGGGTCCGTCCAAGCGCCTGGCCGGCGGTATGCCGTCGCGCACCTCGGACTCGACCATCGCCCGGATCGGCGCCCCCGAAGGTGGGACCCCCGGATCGACGGCACCCTCCACCGCCCCGGCCGGCCCCGGCCGCGCCGCCTGATCGGGGGGCGGGCGGAACGATGGGACTCGAGGACCTCCAGCACAACTTCCTGACCGGCCGGCTCGAGGACCTGGTCAAGTGGGCACGGACCTATTCGATGTGGCCGGCCACGTTCGGCCTGGCCTGCTGTGCCATCGAGATGATGTCGGTCGGTGCCGCCGACTTCGACCTGGCCCGCTTCGGCATGGAGGTCTTCCGTGCCTCCCCGCGCCAGGCCGACCTGATGATCGTGGCCGGACGGGTCTCCCAGAAGATGGCCCCGGTGCTCCGCCAGGTCTACGACCAGATGATGGAGCCCAAGTGGGTGCTGTCGATGGGCGTGTGCGCCAGTTCCGGGGGGATGTTCAACAACTACGCCATCGTCCAGGGCGTGGACCAGATCGTCCCGGTCGACGTCTACGCACCGGGGTGCCCCCCGACGCCGGAGACGCTGATGCACGCCATCCTCACGCTGCACGAGAAGGTGCGGACGGACGACATCACCCGGCGGCGCACGCTCACCCTCGACGGCCGGCCCGACACGACGGGGCTGGCCTCGGACCAGGGGGGCGACACCGACGACGCCCGCGGGCCGGACGGCGACCCCAGCTCGGGCTGGACCCCGGACCGGCCGGACGCCGTCCACCTGGGCACCCCCAAGCGCAACCCGATCATCGCCCGCAGCGTGGGTGAGCCCCTGTGACGACGGCCACCGACGGGGACACCACTTCCGACGCGCCCGCGCCCGCCCGGTCGGGTGGCTCGTCGGCCCGCCGGCGCCTCGGTGGGGCACCCGAGGTGCTCTTCCCGGCCCGCGCCCAGTACGTGGACGTCGTGGCCTCGCTGCGCGACGAGGGCTTCGAGATGTGCGCCGACCTCTGCGCCGTCGACTACCTCACCCACCCGGGCCGCACGCTGCCCGACGGGGTGGCGCCGGAGCGCTTCGAGGTCGTGGCCAACCTCGTGTCCCTCAGCCAGGTCCGCCGCGTCCGTGTGCGCGTGCAGGTCCCGGCCGACGACGCCGAGGTGGCGACGCTCTTCGACCTGTACCCGGGGACCGAGGCCATGGAGCGCGAGGCCTACGACCTGTTCGGCATCGTCTTCACGGGGCACCCGGACATGACCCGGATCCTCCTGCCCGAGGACTGGGAGGGCCACCCCCTGCGCAAGGACTACGGGGTGGGTCGCGTGCCGGTGCAGTTCAAGGGCGCCCCGGGGCCACGATGACCGACTCCACTCCGACCGCCGACGGCGTGCCGCACCCCGACGCCGATCTCCCGGACCCCGTGTCGGGCGAAGAGTACGACGAGCCGTCCGCCACCGGCACCGCCACCGGCCTCGTGGTCGAGACGTCCGAGGGCGCCCAGGAGCTCTTCCCGCGCACCCAGACGCCTCCCGACGAGCTGCGTCGCGAGGTCGGGGCCGTCCTGCGCCTGCCCGAGGGCGTGGTCGTCAACGCCGACGACATCGACATCGAGCAGACCGACGACGAGACCATGATCATCAACATGGGACCGCAGCACCCCTCCACCCACGGGGTGCTACGGCTCATGATCGAGCTCGACGGCGAGACGGTGCTGCGCACCAAGCCGGTCATCGGCTACCTCCACACCGGCATGGAGAAGACCGCCGAGGAGCTCACCTACGTCCAGGGGTCGACCAACGTCACCCGCATGGACTACCTGTCGCCGCTCCACAACGAACTGGTGCTGTCGCTGGCCGTCGAAGCGCTCCTCGGGGTCGAGATGCCCGCCCGCGCCGACTGGATCCGGATGCTGCTCGTCGAGCTGAACCGGGTGTCGTCCCACCTGATGTGGATGGCCACCAACGGCATGGACCACGCGTCCACGTCGATGATGATCTACGGCTTCCGCGAGCGCGAGATGATCCTGGCCTTCTTCGAGAAGACCACCGGGCTGCGCATGAACCACAATTTCATCCGCCCCGGCGGGACGGCGGCCGACCTGCCCGACGGGTGGGAGGACGACGTCACGATCATCTGCGACACCGTGCTGCCCCGGCTCGACGAGTACGACGAGCTGCTCACCGGCCAGCCGCTGTTCCGTCAGAGGTCCGAGGGCGTCGGCAACCTGTCGGCCGAGGAGGCGCTCGCCCTGTCGTTGACCGGGCCCCTGCTGCGCTCCACCGGCGTGCCGTGGGACCTCCGTCGTGCCATGCCGTACCTGCGCTACGACGAGGTCGAGTTCGACGTCATCGTCGGCACCTTCGGCGACAACTTCGACCGGTACTCGATCCGCCTCAACGAGATCCGCGAGTCGATCCGCATCATCCGCCAGTGCGTCGAGAAGATGCCGGCCGGCGACTATCGGGTCCAGGACAAGAAGGTCACCCCGCCGCCCCGAGGACGCATCGACGAGTCGATGGAGGCCCTGATCCACCACTTCAAGGTGTTCACCGAGGGCTTCCGGGTGCCGGAGGGCGAGGTCTACGTGGCCACCGAGTCGCCCCGGGGCGAGCTGGGCTGCTATCTGGTGTCCGACGGCTCGCCCAAGCCCTTCCGGATGCACATCCGGGGGCCCAGCTTCGTCAACCTGCAGGCCCTGCCCCTGATGATCCGCGGCGGACTCCTGGCCGACGCCGTGGTCGCCTGCTCGTCGGTCGACCCGGTGATGGGGGAGGTGGACCGTTGACCGAGCCGACCCCGGTCGCCCCGCCCCGCCGCGCCGCCCTGTCGCCGGCCGCCCCGGCCCACCTGTCGCCCGACATCGTCGCCCGCGCCCGCCAGCTGATCGCGTTGTACCCCGAGCCGCGCTCGGCCCTCATCCCCCTGTGCCACCTCGCCCAGGAGCAGGACGGCTGGCTGACGCCCGAGGCCATGGTGGACATCGCCGGCCTCGTGGGCGTCACGCCGGGCGAAGTGCTCGGTACGGCGTCGTTCTACGACATGCTGCACACCGAGCCGGTGGGCACCTACGTGGTGGCCGTGTGCACCAACATCGCCTGCCTGCTGGGCGGCGCCGCCGAGTTGCTCGAGCACGCCGAGGGCTCGCTCGGCGTCGGAAGCGGCGGCACGACCCCCGACGGGACGGTCACACTCGAGGAGGCCGAGTGCCTGGCCGACTGCGACCGGGCGCCGTGCGTCCAGGTCAACCACCGCTATGTGGGCGCCCAGACCCCGGACTCGTTCGACCGACTGATCGCCGAGCTGCGCTCGGGTGGCCGCGACGCCGACATCCCACCGCACGGGACCCTCATCCGGGTCCGACGTACCGGCGGCCTGGCCGTCGAGCCCGAGGTCGTGGCCCAGGAGCGTGCGGCCGCCGCCGAGGCGCGGGCCGAACGCGAGACGGCAGCCGCGCCGTCCGACGGGGGTGGTGCCTGATGGCCATCACCGACCCGCCGAAGATCGTCACCGCCCGGATCGGCCACGACGACTCGCACACGCTCGAGCGCTACCTGGCCACGGGCGGCTACGAGGGCCTGCGCAAGGCGCTCAGCCTGACCCCCGAGGCGGTGGCCGCCGAGGTCGACGCGGCGAGCCTGCTCGGGCGCGGCGGGGCCGGGTTTCCGGCCGGACGCAAGTGGTCGATGCTGCGCAAGGCGCCCGTGACCTACCTCGTCGTCAACGGCGACGAATCGGAGCCGGCCACCTTCAAGGACCACCTGCTGGTCGAACGGGACCCGCACCAGCTGGTCGAGGGCGTGGTCATCGCCGCCTACGCGCTCCAGGTCTCGCGCGTCTTCATCTTCCTGCGGGGCGAGTTCGCCCTGGGACTCGAGCGGGTGCAGGCCGCGCTCAACGACGCCTACGCCCACGGGGCCGTGGGCAGGGACATCTTCGGGTCCGGGTTCTCGGTCGACGTGGTCGTCCACCCGGGTGCGGGCGCCTACATCTGCGGCGAGGAGACTGCGCTGCTCGAGTCGCTCGAGGGCAAGCGCGGCTTCCCCCGGATCAAGCCCCCGTACTTCCCGGCGGCCATCGGCCTCTACGGGGACCCGACGGTGGTCAACAACGTGGAGACGATGTCCAACCTCCCGTGGATCCTGCTCAACGGCGGGGCCGCGTTCGCCGCCCTGGGCGGCGGCCGGTCCACCGGAACCCGGCTCTTCGCGCTGGCAGGACACGTGCACAACCCGGGCGTCTACGAGCTGGAGATGGTCACGACCACGTTCGACGACCTGATCAACGCCCCCGTGCTGGGCGGCGGGATCCCCCACGGGCGAGGGCTCAAGGCCTTCATCCCCGGGGGGGTGTCGGCCCCCTGGTTCGGGCCCGACCAGATCGACCTGCCCCTCGGCCAGGACGAGGTGGCCGAGGCCGGGTCCATGCTCGGGTCCGGGTCCGTGGTCGTCATGGACGACCACACCTGCGCGGTACGGGCGGCGTGGCGGATCACCAAGTTCTTCAGCCGGGAGTCCTGTGGGCAGTGCACGCCCTGCCGCGAGGGCTCGGGCTGGCTCGAGCGGATCATGGAGCGGATCGAGCGGGGCCAGGGCCGCGAGGAGGACCTCGACCTGCTGCTCGACGCCTGTGACAACATCGCCCCGGGACTGACGTGGCCGCCGCAGCAGACCACCATCTGCGTGCTCGGCCCGTCGATCCCGTCGTCGATCAGCTCGGCCATCACCATGTTCCGCGACGAGTTCCTGGTCCACATCAAGGAGGGGGGCTGCCCCTATGACTGACCAGGCCACCCCGGCGGACGAGTTCGAGTTCACCGTCGACGGACGGTCCGTCCGCGCCCGGAAGGGCGAGATGCTGATCGCCGCCGCCGAGCGGGCCGGCACGTTCATCCCCCGGTTCTGCTACCACCCGCGCATGAAGCCGGTCGGCGTGTGCCGCATGTGCCTGGTCGAGGTGAGTGGCCCCCGCGGCGCCACGCTCATGCCCAGCTGCTACCTCGAGGCCGCACCGGGCATGGAGGTCACCACCGACTCCGACAAGGTGAAGAAGGCCCAGGACGGCGTCCTCGAGTTCCTGCTGATCAACCACCCGCTCGACTGCCCGGTGTGCGACAAGGGCGGCGAGTGCCCGCTCCAGGACCAGACCCTCGCCTACGGACCCGGGGAGACCCGGTTCGTCGAGGAGAAGCGCCACTTCGAGAAGCCCATCCCGATCTCGGAGCTGGTGCTGCTCGACCGCGAGCGGTGCATCCAGTGCAGCCGGTGCACCCGGTTCGCCGACGAGGTCGCCGGCGAGGCCCAGATCGACTTCATCGGCAGGGGCGAGCAGATCCAGGTCGGCACGTTTCCCGAGCTGCCCTTCACCTCGTACTTCTCGGGCAACACCGTGCAGATCTGCCCGGTGGGTGCGCTGACCGCCAGCCCCTACCGGTTCGCGGCCCGGCCGTGGGACCTCGACCAGGTCGAGTCCACGTGCACGACCTGTGCGGTCGGGTGCCGGGTGGCCGTCCAGTCGTCGTCCGACCGCCTCACCCGGCTGCTCGGAATCGACATCGACCCGGTCAACCACGGCTGGCTGTGCGACAAGGGCCGGTTCGCGGCGGACGCAGTGAACCGCGAGGACCGCCTGGGTGAGCCCCTGGTCCGCAAGGACGGCACGCTGGTGGCCGTGTCGTGGCACGAGGCACTCGAGGCCGTGGCCACCGGGCTGCGTTCCGCGGTGGCCGACGGGCCCGAAGCACTCGGCGTCCTGGGCGGCGCCCGGTTGACCAACGAGGGTGCATACGCCTGGGCCCGGGTGGCCAAGGGCGTGCTCGGTACCGACTCGGTCGACGCACAGCTCGGTGACGGCCTGCCGGCCGAGCTGGTCCTCGGCCTGCCGCGCGCCACGATCGACCAGGCGGCCTCGGCCTCGACCGTGGTGCTGCTGACCGGCGACGTCCGCGAGGAGCTCCCCATCCTCTTCCTGCGCCTGCGCGCCGCCGCCGTCGACGGCGACCTGGCCCTGGTCGAACTGTCGCCCCAGGCGACGTCGCTGACCGAGCACGCATCGGTGTCGCTGCGCTACGGCCCGGGCGACGCCGGCGCCCTCGTCGACGCCCTGGTGGGCGACGGCACGCCTCCGGCCGCGGCCACGGACGCCGACGCACTGGCCGAGGCGCGCCGACTCCTGGGTGGGGACCGCGTCGTGGTCGTGGTGGGCCGGCCGTCGCTGGCCGAGGACGCCGAGCTGGTGGCCGACGCCGCCCGCGCCCTGGCCGCCGCCCTGCCGGAGGCCCGGTTCCTGCCGGCCCTGCGCCGCGGCAACGTGCTGGGCGCCCTCGACATGGGCCTCGCCCCGGGCGTCCTGCCCGGCCGGGTGGGGCTCGAGGACGGACGGGCCTGGTTCGAGGCGGCGTGGGACCGTGTGCCCGAGGGGCGGGGCCGGGGCGCGGCCGACATCCTGGCCGCGGCCGCCGGCGACCAGGCCGAGGGGCGCGCCGGTGACCGCGCTCGTCCTGCTCGGGAGTGACCCGCTGTCCGACTTCCCCGACCGCCGGCTGGCCCGGCGGGCGCTCGAGGCCGCCGACTTCGTGGTGGCCGTGGCCTCCGCCCCCGGTGAGGCCCTCGACCATGCCGACGTCGTCCTGCCCGCCGCCGAGGCCCACGAGCGGCCCGGCACGACCACCAACATCGAGGGGCGCATCTCTCGCCTCGGCCAGAAGCTGGTCCCCCCGGGGCAGGCGTGGCCCGACTGGATGATCGCCGGCGAGCTCGCCGTCCACCTCGGACACGACCTGGGCTTCGACTCGGTCGGGACGGTGTGGGACGAGATCGAGCAGCTGGCCGTGTCCCACCGTGGCATCACCCGTGCCGTCCTCGACTCCCACGGCGCCGCCGACGGCGTGGTCGCCCCGCTCGGGGCCGGGCCGGTGTCGCTGTCCCGCCGCGCCCCGCTCGACCCGGTCGCCGTGCCCGGTGTGGAGTCGGTCGAGCGCCAGGGCGCGAGCCTGCAGGCCGGCCTGGCCGCGTCGCCCAACGCCGGGACCGCCACCGGTCCGCACGCCGAGGGTGGTCCGGCCCGTCCGCCGATGCTGTCCGGCGTGCCCGACCTCCCCGTGCCCCACGTGTCCCCGGCCGACGGCTACTCGGTGCGCCTGGTGGCCTCCCGGGTCCTCTACGACGGCGGCAGCGCCGTCGACGCGGTGCCGGCGCTCGCCGGGCTGGTCGGCACCGGCACCCTGCGGGCCAACCCCTACGACCTCGACGCCCTCGGCGTAGCCGCCGGCGGCCAGGTGCGCCTGCGGTCCACCACTGCCACCCTGGTCGTCCCCGTCGAGCCCGATCCGTCACTGCCCCGCAGGGTCGTGGCCGCCGACTTCAACGTGCCGCTCGGCGACGGCACCGTGGCCGACCTGATCGACCGGGCCTTCCCGGTGGTGGACCTGCGGATGGAGTCGCTGTGACCCACCTGGCCCCGTTGCTCGCCACCGACCAGCTCTACGCCAAGGGCGTGGGCTGGGTCGTGCTCGCCATCGTCGCGGTCAAGGTCCTCGTCGTGTTCGGCGCACTGATGGTGTCGGTCATGCTGATGATCTGGTTCGAGCGCAAGGTCATCTCGGACATGCAGAGCCGGATCGGGCCGAACCGGGCCGGGCCGTTCGGCATCGCCCAGACGCTGGCCGACGGGATCAAGCTGTTCTTCAAGGAGGACCTGATCCCGGACAAGGCCGACCGGCTGGTCTTCAAGCTGGCCCCGTACCTGACGATCATCCCTGCGTTCCTGGCGTTCGCCATCGTGCCCATCGGCGGTGAGGTGACCCTGTTCGGGCACACGTTCGAGCTGCAGCTGGCCGACCCGGCGATGGGGATCCTCTTCCTGCTCGCCATGTCGGGCATCGCCGTGTACGGCGTCATGCTCGCCGGCTGGTCGTCGGGCTCCAAGTACCCGCTGCTCGGCTCGGTGCGGGCCTCGGCGCAGATGATCTCCTACGAGGCCGCCCTGGGCATGACCGTGGTCATGGTGGTGCTCATCTCCGGCTCGCTCAGCACCCGCACCATCGTCGATGCCCAGGCCGGCCACCTGTGGCAGTGGAACGCCATCCGTCTGGCCGTCGTCCCCTTCCTGATCTTCTTCATCGCCGTCGTCGCCGAGACGAACCGTCCCCCGTTCGACCTGGTCGAGGCCGACCAGGAGCTCGTGGGCGGCTTCCACACCGAGTACTCCTCGATCCGGTTCGCCCTGTTCTTCCTGGCCGAGTTCATGAACACCATCACCATGTCGGCGATCACGGTGACCCTGTTCTTCGGCGGCCCCGACGGGCCCGTGCCCCACATCCCCCACATCCAGTGGATCTTCCCGATCCTGTGGTTCCTGGGCAAGACCATGGTGTTCCTGTTCGTCTTCGTGTGGCTGCGGGCGGCGCTGCCCCGACTGCGGTACGACCAGTTGATGGACCTCGGGTGGAAGCGCCTGATCCCACTGTCGCTGGGCTGGCTCCTGATCGTCGCCGGCTTCGTCATCGACGGCTGGTGGGGAGTGGGCATGGCGGCCGCCGTGCTGGTGGGCTCCGTGCTCCTGTCGTGGGCGTTCTCGATCGGCGCCGAGCGCGAGTCGACCCGGGCGGTCGTGCCCCAGGTCGGGGTGCGCCTGTGGACCCGCGCCGAGCAGCAGCCCCCCACTGCACCCACCGAAGGAGGCGAACGCTGATGGCGCTCCCCGAGCCGCCCCACGGCCGCCAGAACTTCTTCGGCGGGTTCAAGCTGACCCTCGAACACCTCGGCCGGCCGGCGGTCACCCGCCAGTACCCCGAGGAGAAACGCCCGAAGCAGCCGCGCCAGCACGGCCGCCACGTCCTCAACAAGTACGAGGACGGCATGGAGAAGTGCATCGGCTGCGAACTCTGTGCGGGCGTGTGCCCGGCCGACTGCATCTACGTGCGCGGCCTGGACAACCCGCCGGACCACCCGGTGTCGCCGGGTGAGCGGTACGGCTACGTCTACGAGATCAACTTCCTCCGGTGCATCCACTGCGACCTGTGCGTGGAGGCCTGCCCGACCGAGGCCATCACCGAGTCGAAGCTCATGGAGTTCTCGTTCACCAACCGCACCGACGCCATCTACACCAAGTCCGAGCTGCTGGTCGACGACGACGGCAAACCGCAGCACATGCCGTGGGAGGACTGGCGCGAGGGCGACGACCTCCACACCTCGGGCTGGATGCGGGCCACGTCGCCGGCGGGTGCCGCCGAGTTCGAGGGCCAGGTCCAGTGGTCCGGCGAGCTCGGGTTCGGCGTCCGCGCCCCCGAGGGCGGCCAGAGCGGGATGCGCGACGACGCCACCACCGGCAGCCTCCCGCTGCGCCAGACGCTCGAGCGCCATCTGCGCCCCGCCGATCTGCCCGCGTCCAAGCGCGGCCCCCGTGGCGCCATCGGACGCGCCCTCCAGAAGGCCGAGCGCTTCCGCCCCGGATTTGCGAAGTCGCACCGCGTGGAGGCCGATGCGGCCTACGCCGACGCCAAGCGGGCCGGCAACACCGAACGCGACCTGCTGCCCGCGCCGACGCCGGCCGTCGATGCCGGGGCCGACGGCGACGGGGCCGTCGACGGGCACGCGGACGGGGGCGGGGCATGACGGCCCTGCTCGGCGTCCTCGTCACGTCGTCCTCCCACCCCACGATCCCCGACGTGGGGGTGTTCGCCGTGTCCGCCGCCATCGTCCTGGCCGGCGCCATCGGCGTCGTGGTGGCCCGCAACCCGGTCCACTCGGCCCTGATGCTGGTCATGACCCTCTTCGGCATCGCGGTGCTGTTCGTCCTCCAGCAGGCCAGCTTCCTGGCCGCCGTGCAGGTGATCGTCTACGCCGGGGCCATCGTCGTGCTCTTCCTGTTCGTGATCATGTTCCTCGGCGTCGACAAGGAGGAGAACGTGGCGGCCGAGCCGTTGCGGGGCCAGCGTCCCCTGGCCGTGGGGCTGGTGGCACTGGGCACGACCGGCCTCCTCCTGCTCGGCCAGGTGTCGAGGTGGACCACCGGCCAGCCCCACGTGGCCGGGCCCGACACCGGCGCCCCCAATGTGAACCTGATCGGCAAGTCGCTGTACACGACCTACCTCTTCCCCTTCGAGGCCACCTCGGCGCTGCTGATCATCGCCGTGGTCGGGGCCGTGGTGCTGGCCCGTCGGCCACCGGCAGCCACCTCGTCATCCCACGTCGACGAGGCGGACGCAGCCCTCGACACGGGAGCGGCCCCCGACGTGGGGCGGCCCCCGGCACGGACGCGGCCCCCGACGCGTCGGCTGACGGCCAGGTCACGCCGGAGCCGGCGGCCACACGGCGTGGGGACGGGACCGAGGACGCCGAGGTGGACGCGTGAGCATCAACCCCGCCTGGTACCTGTCGCTCAGCGTCGTCCTGTTCGCCATCGGCGCGCTGGGGGTGCTGGTGCGACGCAACGTGCTGATCATGTTCATGTGCGTCGAGCTGATGCTCAACGCCTCCAACCTGGCCTTCGTGACCTTCGCCCGCACCCTCCACGACATCGGCGGGCAGGTGCTCGTCTTCTTCGTCCTGGTGGTCGCCGCCGCCGAGGTCGTGGTCGGCCTCGGCATCGTGGTGGCCATCTTCCGCAGGCGTGCGAGCACCAACGCCGACGACCTCCACCTGATGAAGGGCTGAGCGGGCCATGCTCCACGTGACCTACCTGATCATCCTGCTGCCCCTGGTCGGCTTCGGCATCCTGCTGGCGGCCGGCCGACGCCTGGGCGATCCTGCCGCCGGCGTGGTGGCCACCGTCATGGTGGGCGCCTCGTTCCTGGTCTCGATCGGGGTCTACCTGGCCCTCCTGCAGGTCGACGCCCCGGTGCGCTCCTACGGCCAGAACCTGTGGACGTGGATCCCGGTCGACCGGCTGCAGGTCCACGCCGCCCTCTACGTCGACCCGCTGGCGATGACCATGGTGCTGTTCATCACCGGCATCAGCACCCTGATCCACCTGTACTCGATCGGGTACATGAAGGGCGACAAGGACTACCCGAAGTTCTTCCTCTACATGAACCTGTTCGTGGCCTCCATGCTGATCCTGGTGCTGGGCAGCAACCTCCTGGTGACGTTCGTCGGGTGGGAGGGCGTCGGCACGTGCTCGTACTGGCTGGTGTCGTTCTGGTTCACCCGGGACTCGGCGGCCAGCGCCGGCAAGAAGGCCTTCGTCTACAACCGCATCGGCGACGTCGGCTTCCTTCTCGCCATCTTCCTGGTCTACGACAAGGTCCACTCGCTCGACTACCAGTACGTCTTCGCCCACATCGGCGAGATCGGCTCGGCCAACATCACTGCCATCTGCCTGCTGCTGCTGGTCGGCGTGATGGGCAAGTCGGCCCAGATCCCGCTGTTCCCGTGGCTTGCCGACGCCATGGAGGGCCCGACCCCGGTCTCCGCCCTGATCCATGCAGCCACCATGGTGACGGCCGGCGTCTACCTGCTGTGCCGGGTCAACCCGCTGCTCCACGCCTCGCCCGATGCCGCCCTCACCATCGCCATCGTGGGCGCCGCCACCGCCTTCATGGCCGCCACCATCGCCTGCGCCCAACAGGACATCAAGAAGGTGCTGGCCTACTCCACGGTGTCCCAGCTGGGGTACATGTTCCTGGCCATCGGCTGCGGCGCCTACACGGCGGCGATCTTCCTCATGGTGGCCCACGCCTTCTTCAAGGGCCTCCTGTTCCTGGGCGCCGGCTCGGTCATCCACGGCCTGCACGACGAGCAGGACCTGAAGCGCATGGGCAACCTGCGTGCCTACCTGCCGATCACCTTCATCACCTTCGCCATCGGCTGGCTGTGCATCGCCGCCGTGCCGCCGCTGTCGGGCTTCTGGGCCAAGGGCGACGTGCTCGACAACACGTGGGCCGCCCACCCGGCCCTGTGGGTCGTGGGGATCGTCACCGCCGCCCTCACCGCCTACTACATGAGCCGCCTCACCGGTCTGGCCTTCTTCGGCTCCGACCGGTGGTCCGAGTCCGGGGACGACACCCCCGAGCTCGACGCCGCCCACGCCCACCACGCCGACGGCGCGGTGTCCGAGCCCCACGAGTCGCCCTGGATCATGACCGTGCCCCTGTGGATCCTCGCCTTCTTCGCCGCGGCCGCCGGTGTCATGGCCATCTCGGGCAGCAACTTCTCACTGGCCAATTGGGTGGACCCAGTATTCGGGTCGAACCTGTACCACAGCAACCTGAGTTCGACGGCGGTATGGGTCCTCGCCATCGTCGACGCCGTGGTGGCCATCGCCTTCGTACTGGTCGGCCTGCGCCTGTGGTCGCAGAGGTCGGAGCGGCCCGCCCTCGAGGGTTCGTTCCTGCGGGGGGCCTGGTACATCAACGAGCTCTACGACGCCGTCTTCGGCCGCCCGAGCGAGCGGTTGGCCGCCTTCTGCGCCGACGTGGTCGACCCGTTGGTGATCGACGGTGCCGTCAACGGCGTGGCCGGGGCCTTCCGGGGCACGGGGACGCTGCTGCGCAGGACCCAGACCGGGTACGTGCGCAACTACGTGCTCGGGATCACCTTCGGCACGGTCGTGGTGCTCGGCTTCATGCTCACGAGGATGTGGTGGGGCGGATGACGGCCACCGCGTTCCCGTACCTGACCACCCTGGTCCTGCTGCCCGCCGTGGGCGCGGGCGTGGTCGCCCTGATCCCCCGCAAGGCGGTCGCCGCCTGGTTCCACGAGGCGGTCGGCGTCGCCGTGACGGTGCTGACCCTGGCGGTGGCCGCCGCCGTGCTGGTCGCGTTCAAGTCCGGGACGGGTGCCTACCAGATGGTGAGCACCCACGTCTGGGCCACCGGCCTCGGCATCCACTGGTCGGTCGGCGTCGACGGGATCTCGCTGTTCCTGGTCGCGCTCACCGCCGTACTCTTCCCCCTCACCATGCTGGGGGCTCGGGCCCGACGCGACCCCCGGTCGTTCATCGCCTGGGTGCTGCTGCTCGAGTCCGCATGCATGGGCAGCTTCGTCTCGCTCGACCTGATCCTGTTCTTCCTCTTCTTCGAGCTGACCCTGGTGCCGTCCTACTTCCTCATCGGCGGGTGGGGCTACGCGCGGCGCGGCTACGCCGCCATCAAGTTCTTCGTGTACACGTTCGCCGGCTCGGCCTTCCTACTGGTCGGCGTGGTCTCGATCGCCTTCATCCACAAGTCGCAGACCGGGGTGCTCACCTTCGCCCTGCCGGCGCTGATGCACACCCGCCTGTCGGGGACCGAGGGCGTCCTGCTGTTCCTCGCCTTCACCGCGGCGTTCGCGGTCAAGGCGCCGATCTTCCCGTTCCACACGTGGTCGCCGGACGCCTACGCCGAGTCGCCGACGGCGGCCGCCGTCCTCCTGGTGGCGGTCATGGCCAAGCTCGGCACCTACGGCATCGTCCGGTTCGACCTCAACCTGTTCCCCCAGGCGAGCCGTACCCTGGCGCCGCTGCTGCTCACCCTGGCGGTCATCGGCATCACCTACGGGGCCCTGGTGGCCTGCGCCCAACGCGACCTGAAGCGCCTGCTGGCCTACTCGTCGCTGGCCCAGATCGGGTTCATCGCCCTGGGCACCTTCGCGCTCAACAGCCAGGGACTGAGCGGCGGGGTGCTCCAGATGGTGAACCACGGCCTGGTCATCGCCACCCTGTTCATCCTGGTCGGCTGGATCTACGAACGTCGCAAGACGTGGCAGATCGGCTCGCTCAAGGGACTGCAGTCGCCGGCCCCGGTGCTCGCCGGCGTCTTCACCCTGGCCATGCTGGCGTCGATCGGGGTGCCGGGGCTCAACGGCTTCGTCGGCGAGTTCCTCATCCTCGTCGGCACCTTCGTGGCCCACCGCTGGTGGGCGGTGGCCGCCGCCGCCGGCGTGGTCATCGCCGCCGTCTACCTGCTCTGGGGCTACCAGCAGGTCTTCCACGGCGAGCCGACCGGGGAGGACGCGACCACCCGTGACCTGTCGCTGAACGAGCGCCTCATCGTGGCCCCCCTCGTCGTCCTCATCGTCCTGCTCGGCGTGTTCCCGAAGCCGGTGCTCGATCGGATCACCCCGTCGGTGAACCAGCTCGTGGTCCACGTGGACACGGTCACCAACACGCCGATCCCGGCCGGCCTGCGTCAGCGTCCGCTGGTGGCGGTGCGGACGTCGGGCAACTCGGCGTCGCCTGCGGCCCCGGCCACGAAGACGGGGGGCTCGAAGTGATGACGCTCCTCGCCACCTCGGCCGCGCCCACCATCCACGTGCCGCACATCGACTACCTCTCCATCCTGCCCATGCTGATCATGCTGGGCGGGGCGCTGGCGCTGATGCTGGCGTCCTCGCTGTTCCGGCGGGTCATGGACGTGCGGGCGGGAACCTGGGCCGCCGCCACCGTCTCGGTCGCCGCCCTGGTGGCGGCGCTGTTCCAGTGGAACCACGTGACCACCCACGGCCCCTCGGTGACCATCGCCGGGGCCGTCGCCTTCGACGGCTTCGACGTCTTCATCCAGATCACGGTGTCGATCGCCATGCTGCTGACCGCGTGGATCGGCGACGGCTACCTGCGGCGCGAGGGGATCGACGGACCCGAGTTCCACGTGCTGGCCATGGTGTCGGCGTCGGGGGCGATGATGATGGGGGCGGCCAACGACCTCATCGTGGTCTTCCTCGGCCTGGAGATCCTCTCCATCGCCCTGTACGTCCTGGCCGCCTTCAACCACCGCCGGGCCGAGTCGGGCGAGGCGGCCCTCAAGTACTTCGTGCTCGGCGGGTTCTCGTCGGCCGTCTTCCTCTACGGGATCGCCCTCACCTACGGTGCCACCGGGACGACCAACCTGCCCCAGATCGCCGACTACCTGTCGCGCCACGTCATCGTCCACAACGGCGTGCTGCTCGGCGGGCTCGCCCTGCTGCTGGTCGGCTTCGCCTTCAAGATCGCCGCCGTGCCGTTCCACATGTGGTCGCCCGACGTCTACGAGGGCTCGCCGTCGCCCATCGCCGGGTTCATGGCGGCGGTGGCCAAGGCAGGTGCGTTCGCCGCCCTGCTGCGGGTGTTCGTGACCTCGTTCCCGACCGTCCGGGCCGACTGGCAGCCGGTGGTGTGGATGCTGGCCCTGCTCAGCCTGGTGCTCGGCGCCGTGGTGGCCCTCACCCAGCGCGACGTGAAGCGGATGATGGCGTACTCGTCGATCAACCACGTCGGCTTCATCCTCCTGGGCGTCGAAGCGGTGTCGGCCCGGGGCGTGTCGGCCTCGCTCTACTACCTGTTCACCTACACGTTCCTGGTGATCGGCACCTTCGCCGTGATCACCGTGGTGGCCGGCCCGGGCGACACCCGCTCGTCGATCACCGACTACCGGGGCCTGGCCAAGCGCCAGCCGTTGCTCGCCCTGGCCTTCGCCGTGCTCCTGCTGGGACAGGCCGGTGCCCCGTTCACCACCGGGTTCCTGGCCAAGCTGGGCGTCATCGAGGCCTCCGTCGCCGACCAGGGCTACGGACTGGCCGTGGTGGCCATGGCATCGGCAGCGGTCGCCGCCTTCTTCTACCTGCGCCTGGCCGTGACGATGTTCTCGCCGGTCGGCGACGTGGGCGACGCGGTGGAGGGCACCTTCGGGGACGACGGTGCGGTGCCGGCCGAAGTGGCCGCACCGGGGGAGGCGGCGACGTCGGGTGGAGCGATGGCCAGCCTCGAGGTCCTGACCGACGCCCCTCCGTCGACCGACGTCGAGGCGCGAGGCGTCGTGCCGGTGCCACCGCTCACCGCCGTGGCCATCGGTCTGTGCGTCGGCTTCACGGTCGTCTTCGGGATCATCCCCGGGCCGATCCTGGACTTCGCCCACCGGGCGACCCTGCTGCTGCTCGGCTGACGGCGTGGACAGGCCGGCGGCCGATCCCGGCTCCGCCCGGCCCCGACGGGTACTGTCGGGCCTGTCCGCACCGGCCACACGGAGGAACGCACGATGGCACAGGATCCGAAGGCACCCGGGACCCCGTCGGCCGGCAAGCGGGACACGAGGGAGATCGTCCGCCTGTCGGTGTTCGGCCTCGGCCTGATCCTCCTCATCGCCTTCATCGTGGGGAACTCCGGGTCGGTCCCGGTGAACTTCGTCTTCTTCTCCCACAAGTCGAGCCTGATCTGGGTCATCCTGATATCGGCGCTGCTCGGCGTGCTCATCGACCGCCTGGTCATCGTGCTGGGCCGCCGGCGCAAGGCGCGGAAGTAGGGCGCAGGGGCGTCCGGGACCGGTGACCGCTCCCGCGGGACCGCACTCCGGTGGTCGTCTGCACACGGCGGTGACAGGATGGGTCCATGACGCTTGCCACCCCCGAGGAACGAGCCGCCCATGGCCGCAAGGCGCGGGAACTGGTGCCCCGGTCCCGCCACGGCGGGTGGGCACCGCCCCCCGACCGTACCGACCCGCTCGAGATCCTGGCCCTGCAGGCCACGACCCGGGTGCCGGACCTGGTCCCCATCCGCTACGGACGCATGGCCGCCTCGCCGTTCGCCTTCTACCGCGGGGCCGCGGCGGTGATGGCCGCCGACCTGGCCCACGACGAGCACTCCCACCTCGACGTGCAGCTGTGCGGAGACGCCCACCTGGTCAACTTCGGCGGGTTCGCCTCGCCCGAGCGCGACATGATCTTCGACGTCAACGACTTCGACGAGACGCTGCCGGGGCCGTTCGAATGGGACCTCAAGCGCCTGGCCGCCAGCGTGGAGGTGGCCGCCCGGTCCCGTGGCTTCGACGACGCGCTGCGCACCAGGCTCGTGGCCCTGTCGTCGAAGGGCTACCGCGACGCCATCCGCACCTTCGCCGGCATGCGAAACCTCGACCTCTGGTACGTGCGGCTCGACGCCGACATGCTGGTGTCCGGTGGGGGGGCGAGACCGGTCCGAAGGTGCTCGAGAACTTCATGACCCGGGTGCAGAAGGCCAAGAGCAAGGACCACCTGAAGGCGGTGGCCAAGCTGACCGAGGAGGTGGACGGCCGGCTCCGGTTCCGGGCCGACCCGCCGCTGCTGACGCCGGCCGACCAGATCTTCGACCCCGGTCACGCCTCCGAGACGGTGGAGAGCCTGATCCGGGCCCTGACCGAGTACCGGGTCACCCTGTCCGGCGACCGCCAGCACCTCCTGTCCCGCTACGAGTTCGTGGACCTGGCCCGCAAGGTGGTCGGCGTGGGCTCGGTGGGCACCCGCTGCTGGGTGGGCCTGTTCATCGGAAGGGACCGTGGCGACCCCCTGGTCCTCCAGGTGAAGCAGGCGGAGCACTCCGTGGCCGAGCCGTTCCTCCGGCCGAGCCGGTACGCCAACATGGGCCAGCGGGTCGTCGAGGGCCAGCGCCTGGTGCAGAGCGCCAGCGACATCTTCCTCGGATGGGACACCGCCACGGGCCCCGACGGGGTCTCCCGCGACTTCTACTTCCGCCAGATGTGGGACTGGAAGCTCTCAGCCGACATCGACACCATGCTGCCCGAGGCGATGGCCGTCTACGTCCAGATGTGCGGGTTCGCCCTCGCCCTCGGGCACGCCCGTTCGGGTGACGCCATCGCCATCGGCTCCTACCTGGGAGCGAGTGCCAAGTTCGACGAGGCCATGTGCCGCTTCGCCTCGGCCTACGCCGACCAGAACGAGACGGGACCACCACGGCGCTCAGGCACGCCATCGCCCTCAACAAGGTGCACGCCATCAGCGACGTCTGAGGCGGGCGGCCTACCTCCCCGACCGACAGACCGACCATCCGATCCGCCGGCGGCGGGTCCCCGAGACCAGGAGCACACCATGCCCCTCCACAAGCACCAGTCCATCCGCGACGAGCTGCTCGACTCCGTCTACGCCGGCCGGGACCTGCTGACCACCCTGCCGTCCCACGTGTTCCCGAAGGAGGAGATGCGGCGGGAGGACGCCTTCCAGGCCATCTCCGACGAGCTCCTGCTCGACGGCAACGCCCGCCAGAACCTGGCCACCTTCTGCCAGACGTGGGAGGAGGACGAGGTCCACCAGCTGATGGACCTGTCGATCAACAAGAACATGATCGACAAGGACGAGTACCCGCAGACGGCCGAGATCGAGCGCCGGTGCGTCCAGATGCTGGCCGACCTGTGGAACGCTCCCGACGAGGGCGGGGCGGTCGGGTGCTCGGCCATCGGGTCGTCGGAGGCGTGCATGCTCGGCGGCATGGCCGCCCTGTGGCGGTGGCGGGCGAAGCGCAAGGCGGACGGGCAAGCCGACCGACACCCCCAACTTCGTGTGCGGGCCGGTCCAGGTCGTCTGGCACAAGTTCGCCAAGTACTGGGACGTGGAGATCCGCGAGGTCCCGATGTCGCCCGGCAACTACTGCATGGACGTCGAGCAGATGCTTGCCCGGGTCGACGAGAACACCATCATGGTGGTGCCCACGTTCGGCGTGACCTACACCGGCACGTACGAGCCCGTACTCGAACTGTCGAAGGCCCTCGACACCCTGGCCGCCGACACCGGGCTCGACGTCGACATCCACGTGGACGGCGCCTCGGGCGCCTTCCTGGCGCCGTTCTGCGCCCCCGACGTCGTGTGGGACTTCCGCATCCCGCGGGTGAAGTCGATCTCGACCTCGGGCCACAAGTTCGGGCTCGCACCGCTGGGGGTCGGCTGGGTCCTGTGGCGCCACGCCGACGACCTGCCCGACGACCTGATCTTCCACGTCACCTACCTGGGCGGCGACATGCCGGTGTTCCAGATCAACTTCTCGCGGCCGGCCGGCCAGATCGTGGCCCAGTACTACGACTTCGTGCGGCTCGGCCGGGCCGGCTACAAGGACGTGCACGACTCCTGCTACGAGACCTGCCGGTTCCTGGCCACCGAGATCGTCGAGCTCGGGCCGTTCGATCTGCTGTGCGACGGGAACCCGTTGACCGGGATCCCGGCGGTGGCGTGGCGTATCCGGGAGGGCGAGGACCCCGGCTACACCCTCTACGACATCGCCGACCGCCTGCGGGTGAAGGGGTGGCAGGTGCCGGCCTACCCGCTGACCGGATCGGTGGCCGACATCTCCATCCAGCGGATCCTCGTCCGCCAGGGGGTGAGCCGCGACCTGGCCTTCCTGCTGATGGACGACATCAAGGAGTCGATCGCCCACTTCGACCGGCACCCGGTGTCGGTGGCGATGACGGCGGAGGAGTCGGGCGGCTTCAGCCACCTGTAGACCCTGGCGGCCCGCCCGACGCAACCGGTGACCTCCTCCTCTACCCCGCCGACCCGGTCGGTCCGACGATGAGGGGGACGGCACGGCCGTGCCGGGTCGAGGAGGTCGAGGATGCGCAGGACTGCCGCCCGGGTGGCGATCGTGGTGCTCCTGGGAACGGCGGCCTGCGGTCCGGCGTCGACGTCGGCCACGTCGACCACCCGGGTGCGCCCGGCCGCTCCATCGTCCACGGCCCCGTCGACGACCGCCCCGCCGCCGAGCGCGCTCGACGGTCTCCGGCCGTTCTTCCGGGCCGCGGCGGAGGTGGATGCCCGGCTCGCACTGGCGGCGTCCGCCGTCAACCGGGACGTCACCGGGACCACCGTGACCCTCGACCGTGCCGCCGAGAACGCCATCGACGCCGCCGATCCGGCCGCGGCCGGGGCGACGATCCCCCCGGGGCTCCCGCCCGACCTCGAGCGCGCCGTGCTCGTCGTCTACAACGACCTGGTCTCGCGACGGGGGGCGTTCAACGGCGTCCGCCGCAACGACACCTCCGAGTCGCTCAATTGCCTGAAGAACGGCGCAGCTCCGGCGGCCCGGTTCCGAGCCGATGTGGCCGCCGCCGAGCGGACGGCGTCGGTCACCCCGCCGCTCACGCCGGTGGCGCCCGAGTCGAGGGCCGCCGAGGAGTTGGCCGTCCGGATGGCCTGGATCGACGGGGTCAACAACGGCTGCGCCAGCTGCGGCGGCGCGGTGATCCGGGACCTCGTGCCGATCACCATCTACGCAGCCCCGACGACCCCACCGCAGTACGGCCGGACGTTCGACGGCGAGATCGCCGGCGTCTACTTCACCGCCGGCTACGTGCCGGGTTCGGGGTGGAGCGTGGTCCTGAACGCCTGCTGAGCACCGGGTGGGTGTCCCGACCCGTGCGCGGCCGCTAGGCGAGGAGCTTGGCCTTCTGCGCCTCGAACTCGGCGTCGGTGATGGCGCCGCTCTGCTTGAGGTCGGCCAGCTTGGCCAGCTGGTCGACGCTGTTGCCGGCGCCGGCGGTCTCCTTGACGTAGGCGTCGAAGGCCTGCTGCTGCTGCTGGGCGGCCTGTTCGGCGCGCTCGTGCATCTTGCCGCCCCGGGCGATCAGGTAGACGAGGATCCCGAGGAACGGGAGGACGATCACGAAGAGCACCCACAGTGCCTTGGCCCCGCCGCCCATGTCGCGGCTGCGGAAGATGTCGCCGAAGATGATGACGAGCAGCCAGAACCAGATGAGGAAGACGAAGATGCCGAGCATGGTGCCGAACAGGTCGGCCAGTGGGTAGACGTACGCGCTCATGGTGGGTTCTCCTTGGTGGATCGTGTACCTGGTGTCAACTTAACCCAGCCCAGGGCGGTGGTGGGCTGACCGCTGTTCAGGACCCGGTCACCGGATCCCTCAGGGGATGGGCGGCGAGGTGGGCAGTGACCAGTCGACGGAGATGGGCGTGCTGGTCAGAAGCCGGGGACGGCCGACGACGGCGGGCCGGTCGGTGGTCCATGGCGCCGGGATCGACAGCGTCAGGCCGGCCAGGCCCCGCAGGGCCCCGTCGTAGGAGGCGCGCACGGCCGCGAACCGGAGCCACGCCTCCTCGCGCTGGTCGGCGGGGACCTCGACGATCCCGACCAGCCGGTCGAGGGCCCCCAGGTACTCCTCGCGGGTCACCGAGATGGCCGGCGGCGATCCGGAGCCGTCGGGAAGGAGCTCGACGAGGGGCACCGGTGGGTCGATCGGCAGGCCGGCGGCCCGGCCGATCTCGATGACCGTCGGCACCCCGTTGGCCAGGACGATCATCGGGCCCTGGTGAATGATCGTGTCGGCGTCCGCCCACCGGATGGGGCTGGCCGACAGCAGGAGGGCGCCGGCGTCGAGGAGGGAGCCCACCGTGGCCACCCAGGACTGCGAGTCGTCGCTCTCGGGGAAGTAGCAGAGCGCCGGGAACGAGCAGTGGGTCTGGTCGAGTTCGAGGAGCCATGCCGAGGCCGTCCGCCACAGGTCGGCGTTGTCGAGGGCGTGGAACCGGTCGAGGTTGAGGAGCAGGCCCACTCCCGACGTCGGTGATCCGGCGAACGGCTTGAGCGTGCGAATCCCCTTCTCGCGATCGTGGTGGGCGGCGTAGATGGTGGGCAGGTAGCTGATGAGCAGGGCGACGAGCCCCAGCCCGATGATGGCCTCCACGAAGCTGATCCAGGTGCGGAGGCTCCCCGAGGGTGCCGAGAACCCGAGCGTGGTGACGGAGGAGCCGCTGATCTCGAACGACTTCTGCCAGGTTCCCGCGGCGGCACCCCAGAAGATGAACGAGAACCCGGTGATGACGGTGAGCATCCACACCAGGGGCAGGCTCACCAGGGCCACGGGGGCGTACAGGCCGCGCAGATGGGTCGACCGCTCGCGGTTGCGCCCGTCGTGGACGAGGACCCGGTTGGCCACGGCGAAGGTGGCGCGCGAGATCCGGGTGAACGAATTGCGGGGCAGGACCACCGTCTCCAGCGCGGAGACGAGCACCGACGCGACCAGGACGACCCCGACGGCGATCGAGGCGGCCTGGGCGACCGCCGAGTGCGCGATCTGGGACGCGCCGGCCAGCACCGGTCAGGCCGTCCCTGTCGTGGCGAGGTGCGCGGCCGTCGAGCCGGTGGGTCGGGAGGGGCGCAGGTCGGCCGGGGTCTGGGGCATCCGGGCGGTCAGCACGTAGGCGACGACCACGGCCACGATGACCAGGGGGGTGACACCCAGCCCGTCGCTGGAGAACAGCAGG
Source organism: uncultured Actinomycetota bacterium (assembly GCA_963835445.1). Lineage (GTDB taxonomy): Bacteria > Actinomycetota > Acidimicrobiia > Acidimicrobiales > RAAP-2 > Bog-756. The sequence goes on along the minus strand of CAWIFO010000006.1, from coordinate 111,921 downwards.
ACGGCGAGCAGCGTGGCCGTCAGGGGCAGCCGGAGCATGACCGTGGTCATGGCGCCGATGCCCATGGCCACGGAGGGGACCAGCACCATGCCCGGCAGGTGGGAGGTCGCCACCCCGATGGCCCCGCCGATGAACATCGCCGGGAAGATCGGGCCGCCGCGGAACGCCGACAGTGACGCGGCATAGGCGATCGACTTGGCCACGACGAGCACGACGAGCGCGCCGACGGTCCAGGTGGAGGCCTGGAGCACGAGCCCGGGCAGCGCGTCCTGCCCCGAGAACAGCACGTTCTGGGCACTCCTGCCGGTGATCTCGGCGAAGGAGACCGCCGCGCCCGCCACCACCAGGCCGGCCACCGGCGACCACGCCAGGCGGTGCCTGAGGACCAGGGACTGGGCGGCCAGGCCGCCGAGGCGGATGGCGGTCCCCACGAAGGTGGCCAGCACCCCCATGGCGATCGCCCACAGCAGCAGGGCCACCGTCGGGTGGGTGAACGTGGGGAGCCCGGGGATGGCGAGGGAGAACGTGCCGAGGCCGGTGAGCTGGTCGAGTCCGACGAAGATGAGTGTGCCGATACCGGCGGCCAGGAGCCCGGGCACGAGGACCAGGCCGAGCACGGGGCCACCCAGCCCCGTCGCCTCCATGAGGAGGAACGCACCGACGATGGGTGAGCCGAGCAGCGTGCTGACGGCGGCGAAGCTTCCGGCCGCAGCCATGACCGTGGAGGCCATGGGCGGCGCATCCTTGGCGGCAAGTCGAACGGCCAGCGCGCCGAGCCCGCCACCGATGGCGATGAGCGGCGCCTCGGGGCCGAGGACCACACCGAGGGCCAGGGTGGCGAGCGATGCCAGGATCACCCCGGGCAGCTCGGCGGCGGTGGGTGCCCCACCTCCCGCCTGGAATCCCAGGGCCGGCTCGTGGCCCGAGGTGCCGGGCAGGTAGGTGATGGTGCACGAGACCAGGACGCCTGCGACCAGGAGGAGCGGTACGGGCCACCACACCGGGGTGCCGTGGAACCCGAGGCCACCGGGCAGCGACTCGTAGCACCAGGTCTGGAGGTGTCCGACCAGAGCCAGGTAGAAGTAGGCGACGGCCGAGACAGGGATGCCGATCAGTGCGGCCAGGACGAGGAGCCGGACGTAGCTCGCCGACTTCAGCAGTTCCATCGGGTCGGACGGCGGCGTCGGGGTGGCAGGGGCCGCCGGCGGCGACCCGCCGCCGGCGTCACTCATCCTCGGGCCACTCGTTCCGGGAGCGCCACTTCCTGGCGAAGGCCACCACCAGCACCACGGCCAGCAGTCCGAAGATCAGTATGTAGAACATGGTCGTCCGCCTCAGGTCGGGGTGTGGCCCGAGACTAGGTGACGGAGGACGGACGGGCGAGAACTACCAGGTGCGACCGGCTGCCGGAGGGTTGCCGGCCCCCCTCGGTCCCTGGACGCCGACGGGTCGCCGGTTAGGGTGGGTCATGCTGTTGGTCCGGCCGGCAGCTTCGATCACTGCGTAAGGAGCAACACTCATGCTTGCCTACAACTACCCGATCCTGAGCCTCATCTGGATGATGTTCATGTTCTTCGTGTTCGTCCTCTGGATCTGGCTGCTGATCAGTGTCTTCATGGACATCTTCCGGAGCTCGGACCTGAGCGGCGGGATCAAGGCCGTCTGGGTCCTGTTCGTGATCATCCTCCCGTTCCTCGGCGTCCTCGTGTACCTCATCGCCCGCGGCGGCAAGATGCACGAGCGCGCCGCCGAACAGGCCGCCCAGCAGCAGAAGGCGTTCGACGCCTACGTCAAGCAGGCCGCCGGCTCGGGCAGCACGACCGACGAGCTCGCCAAGCTGGCCGACCTGAAGCAGAGCGGCGCCATCACCGACGCCGAGTTCGAGGCCCAGAAGGCCAAGATCCTGGCCTGACGCACCCGACGTCCCGACGGGTGGCCGCCCCCTGTGCCTGGCGCACGGGTGGCGGCCACCGTCGCGTCCGGGCACCGGAGTGTCCCCGGTGAGGACAGGGTCCGCCGGTACAGTGGGCCCGTGACCACCGAACCCCCGGCGGACGGAGAGGACGTCGACTCGCTGCGGCACGAGGTCGAGGTCCTGGCGCAGGAGAACGAGACGCTCCGCCACGAGGTCGGGGCGGATACCGGGCCGAGGAAGCGGCGGGGGAAGACCATCGCGTCGTGGGTCCTCATCGTGCTGGCCTGCCTGCTGGCCGTCCTGTCGGTGGTCGTGGTCTACGCCCGCAACGAGCTGCTCAACACTGACACGTTCGTGGCCACCGTCGCACCCCTGGCCAAGGACCCCAACGTCCAGCACACGGTCGCCACCAAGGTCAGCGAGAGCCTGGTGGCCAAGACCGACGTCGAGCAGCGGGTGAAGAGCGCCCTGCCGTCCCAGGCCGGGTTCCTGGCCAACCCGATCACCGGGGCCGTGCAGACCGCCACCTACCAGATCACGCTCAAGCTGGTGCAGAGCTCGCAGTTCCAGTCGCTGTGGGAGACGGCCGTGCGGGCGTCGCACGCGCAACTCGACAACCTGCTGCTCGGCAACAAGGTCGGTGCCTTCCAGTCCACCAACGGCCAGGTGACCGTCGACCTGTCCCAGGTGGAGAACGCGGCCAAGCAGCAGCTGGCGGCCAAGGGACTGTCCGTCTTCGACAAGGTCCCGAACTACACCGGCGCCCCGTTCGTGCTCTTCCAGTCGGACCAGCTGGCCAAGCTGCAGCGGTGGGTCCGGTTCCTCAACCACCTCGCCCTGGTCCTGCCGATCGTCACGATCCTCGTCTTCGCCGGCGCCGTCCTGTTGGCCCGGGACCGGCGAAAGGGGCTGGTCCACGCCGCGTCCGGGCTGGCGGTGTCGATGGCGCTGCTCCTCGTGGCCGCGAATGTCGGCCGCAACCAGTACCTGTCGTCGCTCAAGGTGTCCCAGTCGAGGGCCACCACGGCGGCGGTCATCGACACCGTCGACGCCGTCCTGCTCGACACCGTGCGCACCGTGCTGATCGTGGCGGCCATCGTGGCCATCGTGGCATTCGTGGTCGGGCTCGGGCCCGTCCGGAGGTGGATGCGTACACGCACGATGCCGTCGTGGCTGTCCAGCGGACCGGTCCACGACGCGGTGGCGGCCCACCGCAAGGCCTTCCAGTGGGGGGTGCTCGTGCTCGGACTGGTGATCCTGGTGCTGTGGAACCAGCCGACCGTCGCCGTCGCCCTCGTCATCGTCCTGCTCACCCTGTTCGTGGTGATGCTCGTCGGCCTGTACGGCGGGCGGCGAACGTCGGATGGACGGCCGCCCGAGGTCGGGCCCGGGCCGGGGCCGGACGCGGCGCTGTCCGCCAGCTCGACGTCGGACTGAGTCCGGCGCAGTCCGGATCTCGATCGTGGCGTCCGCCCGGGACCTCTGGCTGGCCATCGAGCCGGTCCACGCCGTCGTGTACTTCGACGAAGGGTGTCGGGACTCGATGGCCGACGTCGGGCTGCGTGGCTTCTGGATGGGCTACTTCGCCGGTCGGGCCGCTCCGCTCGGCCCCGTCGGTCCTGACGTGGTGGCGGCGACCTTCTTCAACTTCGAGCCGGGCATGGTCGCCCGGGCGATCCCCGACGCCTGGGCGATCGCCGCACCCGAGCGGGTGTGGGCGCAGCGGCGTGCCGGGGCCGCCGAGGCACTGCGCCGGGTCGTTCCTGACATCGGGGCCGGAGCGCAACGCGTCCTGCCGCTGCTGGCGGCGCCGATCGCCGTGGCATCACCGGCCGGGCGCCCGCTCTTCGCCGCCACCCGCGCCACCGGATGGCCCGATGACCCGGTCGTGGCGCTGTGGCACGCGTGCACCTGCCTCCGCGAGCACCGGGGGGACGGTCACGTCGCCGCGCTGACGGCGTACGGACTGGACGCCGTCGAGGCGCTCGTCCTGTTCGCTGCATCCGAAGGGCTGCCGGACGCACTGTTCCTGGCCGCCCGGGGCTGGTCGGAGGACGCGTGGGCCGCCGCGGCCGGACGCCTGCGGGGCCGTGGCCTGCTCGGGGCGGACGGGATCTCGGCCGAGGGCGCCACGTTGCGGCGCTCCGTCGAGGTGATGACCGACCACCAGGCGGCGCTCGCGTTCGCCGTGCTCGACGACGGGCAGCAGCGCGACTTGCTCGACGCGCTGCTGCCCGTCGGCGCCGCCATCCGGTCCGCCGGCATCATCGCCTACCCGAACCCGATGGGGCTCCCCGAGCCGGACGGGACCTGACGCTCAGTCGGCGACGGTGCCGCCCGGACGGACGGGCTCGGTCACCCCGGCCGTCGCCGGCGGCGGAGCGGTCGGACGATCGTCGGCCCCCTCGACGCGCACGGCATCCTCGTCCCACGGCACGATGGAGGCCAGGAACTCGTCGGTGTCGCGCTGGGCGGCCACCATCCGCTTCTCGGCGCCGGCGGCCAGGAGGCGGCCGAGCACGGGGATCTCCCACAGCGACTCGGCCCGCAGGATCGCCATGACCACCGGCACCAGGTGCTCGGCGGTGTCGAACACCACGTAGCGGGGGAGCCACTCGGGTTCGTACTTGGCGTTGAACTTCCACAGTGACTCGATCTGGGCGAAGTTGGACATGCGCTTCAGGAACCAGCGCTCGGCCCGCTGGACGGTGCCGTCGCCCTTCTCCCCGGCCAGCGTGGAGCGCATGGCCGCGAAGTTGAGGCTGAGGCCGTCGAACCCGCGGGCCGCCAGGTGCTCGATGGTGGAACAGAGGGCGAAATCGAGCAGGCCGTTCGGGTGGTCGCCCGGGTCGCGGCGCATGAGGTCGAGCGAGAACCCGTGGATGCCGGTCGCCGGCACGAACTGGCACATGGCGGCCGCCGACCCGTCGGGGGCGCGCACCACGGTCAGCAGCATCCCGGTGTCCCGGGGGTCGAAGACCCGGCCCAGCATCATCGAGAAGCCCCGCTCGTGCTCGCCCTGTCGGGAGAGTCGCATGAGTGAGGTGAGCTCCTCGATGAGTCCGGGGTCGATCCGCGACGGATCGTGGAACGTGACGGTGTAGCCGTACTTGTTGATCCGGTTGTGGGCCTGGCGCAGGCCCTTCATGTGCTTGCCGGCGAGGGTGAACTCCTGGAGCTTCACCACCGCCTCGTCGCCCAGGTAGATGTGGTGCATGCCCGAGTCGCGATAGGTGGGGAGCCACTCCTCGCCCGCCCCCATGACCGCAGTGGTCCACCCGTGGGCGTCGGCGAAGGCCCGGAAGGCGCCCCATGCCTGGTCGCGTTCGTTGCGGGGGCCGATGGGGTCCGGGGAGATCAGGCACACGCCGCCGTAGACGGCGTACGCCACCAGGCTGTCCCGGTGGAAGAACCACCGCTTGTCCGAGCGCAGGGCGAAGTAGTCGAGCGTGGTGGCGCCGTGCCGGCGGACGATGTCGCGGGCCCGGAACTCGGCGGCCCGACCCGAGCCCAGTCGGCGGTCGACCACCGGTCGGGTCAGCAGGTACAGGGTGACCGCCACCAGGCACAGCCCGATGGTCAAGAGCGCGGGGGCGAGGAATCGGTCGGCCCGTTCAGGCAGGTCGATCGTGCTGATGCCGGCGAACCGCTCGGACACGGCCCAGAAGACGGTCCACCACGGGAGCGTCTGCTGGTGGTGTCCCATGTGGGTGAAGAGCTCGATCGACACCGTGGTCAGGACGGCCACGCCGAGGGCGACGGCGGCCAGGGTGATGAGGGCGGACCGCTGGGACGTGGCGTCGGAGGCGGCCTGGAACTGCTTGCGGTTGACGAGCAGGAAGACGAGCACCCCCCCGGTGATCAGCGACTCCTCGACGTCGGCTCCGGCGACGACGTGCAGCAGGACGGTGCCCGCCAGCAGCGCCACCGACACCCGCCAGGCGCGGCGCTGGCCGCGCAGGATCCCGCGGCCGAGCGCGATGAGAGCGAGGCCGGCCATGGCCACGAGGGCGCCGGCGGCCACGCTGGCCCGCAGCGGCAGGTACTGCTCGAGCACGTGGAGCCGACCCCGCAGTGGCGGGGTGATGGAGTCGAGCACGTCGATGAACCCGGTGGCGAGGATGGCGGTGGCCCCCCAGCGGCGGACCCGACGGGTGTGGCGGTGGGACTGGCGCAGGTCGGGGGCGGGCGGCCACGAGGAGCCCACGGGAAACGAGGCGACCAGGGAGGGCTGCAGTGAACCGCCGACGCGGCCGCGGGTGACCATGCGCTCGAGGCGGCTCGGGGACGCCAGCTCGTTGTGGGCCAGCAGCATGCGGACGTGCAGCTCCGCGCCGGCCTCGACCTCGACCCAGCTCACCCACTGGCTGTGGAGGAAGACCGGGGGGAGGCCCACGCGGCCCCGGTGTTCGGCGACCACCTCGGACGTGGCCCCGACGTTGGCGTAGAACCCGGTGCCGAGGCTGGTGAGCTCGGCCTTGAAGGTGGCGGCGGTGATCAGCCCGGCATAGCCCTGGGCCACCAGCCGGCGGGCGTCGTCCCGGGCGGTGTCGTTGGCCCCGGTGTCGGTGCGGACCTCGTCGAGGGAGCCTCCGCCCAGGATCGACCACATGCGGCGGCTGAGCAGTCCGAGCACCACGGCCAGGACGGTCAGCACGACGACGGACGCCCCGATGGCGACGATCAGCTGGTCCCGGAAGTCGGCGAAGTGGGCGTGGCGCAGGGCACGGGCCGGCAGGCCCGAGCCGAGGCGCTGGAGGACCCACGGTGTGACGGCGATGCGCAACAGGAGGGCCACGCCGAAGGGGACCAGCAGCCACCACGCGTAGCGGCCGAACCGGCGATACAGAGTGCGCGACACCATGAACCGGGTCAAGGCGGACGGGTCGCTCAGATGGTCGAGGCCCTCGAGCCACGGGGCGTCCTCGGACGACTCGGGTGCGAGCGACCGCCAGTGCCGGCCGGCCGCTGTCGTGGCCACGGCCCCCGGCTTGGTGTCGGCCGTCGGGTCGGAGGACGGGCCGGCGGCGGCAACTCCGGTGTCGGGCGTGCAGGAACCCGGGTCGACCCGCACCACGCGCACGCCGGTGCCCGTCTGCAGGTGGAGGTCGACCGGGCCCAGGTGCTCGACGCCCGCGGCGGCAAGGGTGGCCACCACATGCGACGCACCGGCGGGAGCGGACCCGAGCCGGGCGCTGGCCCCACCGGGCTCGTGGCTGCCGCACTGTCGGAGCACGCGTCGCTCGTCGCCGCCGACGAAGCGGATGAGGGACTCGGCCAGCGCCGGGTGGGCCTCGATGGCCTGACTCGCGGTGGCGAGCGGGTCGTCCGCACCGGTCAGGTCGAAGAGGTTCCCGGCGATGACGAGGATCCCCGGGCCGTCCCAGGTGTCGAGGGCCTGGGCCAGCTCGGTGGTGACGGCGACCGTGGACGGTGTCGGGTCGGGCGTGAGGAGGAGGTCGCTGACCACCATGACCCGTCGTCCGAGGGGGACCTCGACCCGGGTGCCCCCCGGCTCGAGGGTGACGTGCTCGGCGTGGGTGTGCGATACGACGGACTCGAGGTCGCCCGCATCCTCGGTGTCGGTCGTCGGGCTCACAGGCCCGCCATTCTACGGGGCCGGCGGCGTTAGGCTGAGGCACTTCCGGTCCGGGTCGGTCCCGACCAGCCGGTCACGAAGGGGGAGCAGTGCCCGACGAGGACAGCAGCGAGCCGACGATCGAGGACTACTTCACCGAGGAGCGGGTGTTCCCGCCCCCGCCCGGGTTCGCCGAGCACGCCGTGGTCGGCGATCCCGGCGTCTACGAGGAGGCTGCAGCGCTCGGCCCCGAGTTCTGGGCCCGACAGGCCGGAGCCCTCGACTGGTTCCGTCCCTGGGACACGGTCCTGCAGTGGGACCTGCCGTTCGCCCGCTGGTTCGACGGCGGGACCCTCAACGTCTCCTACAACTGCCTCGATCGACACGTGGCGGCCGGCCGGGGCGACAAGGTGGCCTTCCACTGGGAGGGGGAGCCGGGCGACACCCGGACCATCAGCTACGGCGAGCTCCTGGGCGAGGTGGCGCGCTTCGCCAACGTGCTGCGCGGCCTCGGCGTGGGGCGGGGCGACCGGGTGGCCGTCTACATGCCGATGATCCCCGAGCTGGCGGTGGCCATGCTGGCCTGCACCCGGATCGGGGCGGTCCACTCCGTCGTGTTCGGGGGCTTCTCCTCCGACGCCCTGCGCGACCGGATCCTCGACGCCGAGGCACGGGTGGTGGTCACCGCCGACGGCGGATGGCGCCGGGGGACGGCCGTCGGACTGAAGGGCAACGTCGACGTCGCCGTGGACGAGTGCGCCTGTGTCGACCACGTCGTCGTGGTCCGACGGACCGGCGAGGCCACCGCCGGCGGTGCCCCGTCGATGACGGCGGGACGGGACCACTGGTGGCACGAGCTGATGTCCGGCGAGGACGCGGCGGCCGGCGGCCCCCCGTCCGACACGTGCGAGCCCGAGCACATGGACGCCGAGGACCTCCTGTTCATCCTCTACACCTCGGGGACCACGGCGGCACCCAAGGGCATCATGCACACCACCGGCGGCTACCTGACCCAGGTGGCCTACACCCACAGGGCGGTGTTCGACCTGCACCCGGACGAGGACGTCTACTGGTGTGCGGCGGACATCGGGTGGGTCACCGGGCACAGCTACATCGTCTACGGGCCCCTCGCCAACGGGGCGACCTCGGTGATGTACGAGGGGACCCCCGACCACCCGGGACGTGACCGGTGGTGGTCGATCATCGAGCGCTACGGGGTGACCACCCTGTACTGCGCCCCGACCGCCATCCGCACCTTCATGAAGTGGGGAGCCGAGGAGCCGGCGAAGCACGACCTGTCCAGCCTCCGCCTGCTGGGCTCGGTGGGTGAGCCCATCAACCCGGAGGCGTGGATGTGGTACTCGACCCACATCGGTGGCGGCCGGTGCCCGGTGGTCGACACGTGGTGGCAGACGGAGACGGGGGCGATCATGATCGCCCCGCTGCCCGGCATCACGGCGACCAAGCCCGGGTCGGCCACCTTCCCCCTGCCGGGCATCGGCGCCGAGGTGGTCGACGAGGAGGGCCACCGGATCGAGCGGGGTGGCGGCTACCTCACCCTCACCACGCCGTGGCCGTCGATGCTGCGCGGCATCTACGGCGACCCCGAGCGCTACCGGGACACCTACTGGAGGCGGTTCGAGGGCCGCTACTTCGCCGGTGACGGGGCCAAGCTCGACGACGACGGCTACCTGTGGCTGCTGGGCCGCGTCGACGACGTCATGAACGTGTCCGGCCACCGGATCTCGACCACCGAGGTGGAGTCCGCACTGGTCGACCACCACCTGGTGGCCGAGTCGGCCGTGGTGGGGGCGGTGGACGCCACCACCGGCCAGGCCATCGTCGCCTTCGTCACCCTGGTGGCGGACGCCGGCGAGCCGAGCGACGAGCGGGGCCAGGAGCTGCGCGCCCACGTGGCCACCAAGATCGGCCCCATCGCCCGGCCCAGGACGGTGATCTTCACCGACGAATTGCCGAAGACGCGGAGCGGCAAGATCATGCGGCGTCTGCTCCGCGACGTCGCCGAGGGGCGCGTCCTCGGCGACACGACCACGCTGGCCGACCCGGCCGTCGTCGAGGAGATCCGCCGGCTCGCCGACGCCTCCCCCGGCGAGGACTGAGGGTGGGGGACCCCGGCAACTGGACCTGGCGTCGCGGGCGGATCGAGCGCCCCGGCCAGGCGGTGGTGTTCGACGTCGACGGCGTGCTGTCCGACGCCGTGGGCCGCCAGCACTTCATCGAGCGCGGCCGACGCAACTGGGACGCCTTCTTCGACGCCTGCGGCGAGGACGCGGTCATCGCCGAGTTGGCGCGGGTGCTCGAGCTGCTCGACCCGGCCCTGCAGATCGTCCTGCTCACCGGACGCCCCATGCGGGTCCAGCCCCAGACCCTGGCGTGGCTCGAGCGCTACGACCTGCGGTGGGACCTCCTGGTCATGCGGTCACGGGGCGACTACTCCCAGGTGACCTGGTACAAGCGGGACACGGTCGACGAGCTCCGGGAATTCGGGTTCGACCTGCGCCTCGCCTTCGAGGACGACCCCAACAATTTCGCCATGTTCCACGCCATGGGGATCCCCTGCGTGTACATCCACTCCGGCTACTACGAGTAGCGGAGCGACCGGGCCCGGACGGCGAGCCACCACCCGGCGGCGAGGGCGACGATCGAGGCCACCAGGACGGGCGCGTCGCCGAACCGCACGTACAGCGTGCGGCCGGTCCGGCGGTGCAGCACGGCGGGGACGATCTGGCGCACGCCGAGCGTCGAACGGGCGACCAGCGACGCCCCGGTGGGTGATCCAGGCGCTGAAGCCGGTGGGTGCGGCCTGGAGCAGGTCGCGGCCCTGTTGGACGGCCTGGACCTCGCTGGCGGCGATCTCCTGGGTGGGGATCTGACCCGTGGCGTAGGAGGAGGTGTTGGTCGGCACGATCAGGAGCTGGGCCCCGGCCCGCACAGGCGCCCGTCCCCGGCCGGCGTAGAAGACCTCGTAGGAGATCATCGCCCCGAGCGGTCCCGCCGGGGTGGTCAGCAGTCCCGGGCCGGTTCCGGGCACGGCGTCGCGGGGCACCGCCGACAGGTTGCCGAGGTGGGCGAAGAACGACCGGTACGGGACGTACTCGCCGAAGGGGACCCGGTGGACCTTCTCGTAGCGGGACACGACCGTGCCGTCCGGGCCGAAGGCGACGACCTCGTTGCGAAAGGCCGTGGCGGACGTCGTCTCGGTCACACCCACCACCAGGGTCGACCCGAGCCGGCGGGCGAGGTCGGACAGCGCCGACTCCTCGGGTGAGCCGTCGAGGGGGCCGTCGAGCGAGACGACGTCCTCGGGCCACAACACCAGGCCGAGGGGCCGCCCCGCCGTGCGCAGGGCCAGCTGGTCGGTGGCGGCCACGGCCGCGGCCAGCACCACGGCGGGGTCGACCTGGGACTTGGCGAAGCCGCGCACCCCGCCGCCCTGGACGGCGGCGGCGGTCACCGTCCCGACCGACGGGCCCCCGTCGGGTGCCAGGGCGGCGGCCACGCCGGTGCCGAGTACGGCGACCAGCGCCACGGCTGCCACGGCGAAGAGGCTCCCGAGCCCGGCCACGGCCCCGGCCCACGGCCCCGGCGCCGCCGCCGTCGGCGCCGTCGGCCCGTCGTCGCGGCGGAAGGCGCGGATGCGCCGGTGGTCGCCGGACCGCGCGCACGATGGCGGTGCCGAGCGCCCCGACCGCCACACCTCCCACGTAGACGACGGCGGTCAGGACGAGCGGCCCGCCGAGCCGGGCCGTGCCCAGGAACGGACCACCGGCCTGGCCCAGGAAGACCCCCCCGATCGGGAGCCCGCCGAACGGCCAGGTCTGGCGGACCGCCTCGGCCAGGGTCATGGCCGCCGGGAACGCCAGTGCCCTGGCCCACGCCGGACCCCGGGGGACCCCCAGGCAGGCGACGCCCACGAACAGCGCCTCGACGGAGATGAGCACGGCGGCGCCGAGCAGGGTGAAGGCCCGCGCGAACATCAGGCCGGGCACGTAGCAGCCGAGTCCGGCCAGCCAACCCGCCCACAACCGGGTGCGGGGGTGCAGGCCGCCGAGGCGCCACCACAGGAGTCCGGCCGCGGGGAAGGCCAGGATCCAGAAGCCCCACGGGGGGAGCGACAGTGCCAGCCCGAACCCGCCGGCCAGGCAGGGCAGGGCCACCGCTCCCCGGCGCGGGGCGACGGTGTCCGACCGGTCCGCCACCATCGTCACCCGGGATCGCCGCCACGGCGGACGGTCGTCGTCGGCCGACAGGGACGCCCGGTCGTCGGGCCCCGGCCACCCCGGGGTCATCGGGCGGGAACGGCCGGTGGTGCTCCGTCGAGCGACGCCAGCACGACCCCGGCGGCGGCGCGGCCGCTCCCCACGACGGCCGGGATCCCGACACCCCGACAGGCGCTGCCGGCCACGGCGATTCCGGGCAGTTCGGCAACGGACCGATCGACCTGGTCGGACCGCTCGAGGTGCCCCGGCGTGTACTGCGGGAAGGCCCCGTGCCACCGGGTGACGAGCGACTCGAGCGGACGTCCCTCGACCCCGAGGATGCGGGAGAGCTCGTCGAAGGCGGCGGCGGTCAGCTCGTCGTCGTCCAGCGAGTCCGGCCGCTCGTCGCCGAAGCGACCGACCGACAGCCGGATCAGTTCGTCCCCGGGCCGTGCCAGGCCCGGCCACTTGCGGGAGAGGTACGTGCACCCGGTGATCAGCGCGGTGTGCCCGCCGACCGGCGAGGTGCGGGGGACCAGGAATCCGGTGCCGACCAGCTCGCTGCGGATCGCATGGCGCGGCACCGACAGGGTCACCACCGACACCGACGAGTGCCGGATGCCGCCCAGCAGGGCGGCGGCCCGGGGAGCGTGGACGGCGAGCAGGCCAGACGCCTGACCGGCGGGCACGGCCAGCACCACCCCGTCGACGGCCAACGTCCGGGCCGAGTCCCCCGCCCCGGTGGCACCGGGGACCGAGGCCGTGTCGCCCGCCAGTGTCAGCTCCCATGCCCGGCCGGCCGTCCCGTCGGCGGGCCGTCGGGCGAGGGCCTCGACGGCGACGCCGGTGTGGACGGCGACTCCCCGGGCGACGAGGGCGGCGGTCAGCTCGGCCGGTAGCCGGGCGGCCGTGCCCTCGAGCGACCAGAAGACCGGCGACGGCGGCCGCGACGGGTCCGGTGGCGGCGGGGCCGGCAGGCGGAGTCGTCGCATCAGGCTGCCGGACCGCCGGTCGGCCGCCAGCAGCGGCGCGAAGGTGGCCTCGGCACTCAAGTCGTCGACCCCGCCGGCGTGGATCCCCCCGACGAGGGGGTCGACGAGGCGCTCGGTGACCTCGTGGCCGAGCCGGGCGGTGACGACGCCGCCCACCGCGGCGTCGCCCGTCGCCCCCGGGTCGGCGCGGTGGGGGCGGACGAGGTCGACCGCGGCCCGCGCCGCCCCGCCGGGCCCCAGGATGCCCGAGCGCGCCAGCGGCCACCACCGGGTGGGCACGCCGAGGTTGACGCCGTCCGGCATCATCCGGAGCCGGCCCCGGGCCCACAGCGAGGCACCCGTCGCCCCCGGCGCCACCAGCGCGTCGGTCAGGCCGAGCTCGGTGCACAGCCCGGTGGCCTCGGGCCGGCGGGCGAGGAAGGCGTCGGCGGCCAGGTCGACCTCCCGACCGGCGAACTCGGCGGAGCGGACCTTGCCGCCGGTTCGGCCGCCGGCCTCGAGGACGACCACCTGCGGGGTGCCGTCCTCGGACGGGCCGAGATCCGAGCTCAGCTGCCAGGCGGCGGCCAGGCCGGCCATGCCGCCGCCCACGACGGCGACCACCGGCCGCCGGCCGGGGGTGGCCGTCGTCACGACACGCCGCCCGCCGCCGCCCGGACCACATCGGCCAGCATGGCCAGGAATTCCGGGTCGTCGTTGAGCGACGGGGTCCGGGCGAAGGCGATCCCGAGGCTGTCGGCCTTGTCGAGCGCCTCGACGTCGAGGTCGTACAGGACCTCGAGGTGGTCCGAGACGAAGCCGACCGGGCACACGACCACGGCGGTGGCGCCCTCGGCCGCCACCCGCTCCATCTCCGCCAGCAGGTCGGGCCCGATCCAGGGGTCCGCCGTGCGGCCGGCGCTCTGCCAGGCCGTGCTCCACGTCACCGTCGGGTCGGCGTCGAGGTCGAGGAGCCGGGCGATGTCCGCCCCCGACTCGGTCACCTGGTCGGGGTACGGGTCGCCGGCGGCCACCACCCGCCGGGGGAGGCTGTGGGCGGTGAAGAACACCGCCACCCGCGCCCGGGTGGCGGTGTCGAGGGCGTCGAGGACGGCGCGGGTGCGGGCGGCCAGCAGGGGGACGAACGCCGGTGCCCGGTGCCACGACGGGATCACCGTGAGTCCGAGCGGCGGTTCCACCCCGGCCGCCGCCACCCCGGCCCGCTCGAAGTACTCGCCCGAGCCCATGGTCGACTGGTGGGGCGTGAGCACGACACCGACGATCCGCCCGACGCCGAGGCCGGCCAGCTCGGCCACCGCCTCCTCGATGGTCGGGTGGACGTACTTGGTCCCCAGGCGGACGACGTACCGACCGGGCTCGGCCGCCTCGAGGGCGGCGGCCAGACCGTCGACCTGGGCGCGGGTGCGCCCGGTCAGCGGTGACGTGCCGCCGATGGCCTCGTAGCGGCCGGTGAGCTCCTCGAGCAGCTCGGGCGTGGGGGGACGGCCGCGGCGGATCCGGGTGTAGAAGGCCTCGATCTCCTCCGGAGTGTCCGGCGTCCCGTGGGCCATCACCAGGACGCCGGTCCGGGCCTCGGGGCCGCCGTCCCCGCCCGCCGTCACGATCCGGCCCCGACGCCGGCCCGGCCTTCGGCGTGGACCAGCTCCACCACCCGTTCGAGGATGGCCGGGTCGGTCTCGGGCAGCACGCCGTGACCCAGGTTGAAGACGTGGCCCGGGGCGGTGCCGGCCCGGGCGAGGACCTCTCGGGTCTCGGTGGCGGCGACCTCCCACGTGCCGAGGCACATGGCGGGATCGAGGTTGCCCTGGACGGCGGTGCCCACACCGACCCGGGTGCGTGCCGCGTCCGAACGGGACCCGCCAGTCGACGCCGACCACCGAGGTGCCTGCGGTGGCCATCAGGGGGAGGAGCTCGCCGGTGCCGACACCGAAGAGGATGGTGGGCGTCCCGGGATGGGACTCGCCGAGCTCGGCCACCAGGCGCCGGGTTGCGGGCAGGACCAGCTCCTCGTAGTGGCGGGGGGTGAGGATACCGGCCCAGCTGTCGAACACCTGGATGGCCGATGCCCCGGCGTCCAGCTGGGACCGCAGCGAGGCCAGGGCCATGTCGGTCAGCCGCTCGACCAGGTCGTGCCAGAGCCCCGGCTCGGCCTGCATCAGCGCCTTGACCCTGGTGAAGTTCTTGGACGGGCCGCCCTCGACCAGGTAGCTGGCCACGGTGAACGGGCCCCCGGCGAAGCCGATGAGCGGGACCTCGAGCGTGCCGGCCAGGATCCGCACCGCCTCGATGACGTAGGGGGTGTCGAGCTCGGGCTCCAGGGGACGGAGGCGTTGGAGGTCGGCGGCCGAGCGGAAGGGCTCGGACACCACCGGGCCGGTGCCGGGGGCCACGTCGACCCCGAAGCCGACGGCGGCGGCCGGCACCACGATGTCGCTGAAGAAGATGGCGGCGTCGGTGCCGTAGCGGTCGACGGGCTGGCGGGTGAGCTCGGCCACCAGCTCCGGCTGGGCGATGGCGTCCAGAATGCTGCCCGGGCCCCGGGCCGCCCGGTACTCGGGCAGGGACCGCCCCGCCTGGCGCATGAACCACACCGGGACGTGGGGGACCGGCTGGCTGCGGCACGCCCGGATGAACGGGGCGTCGTCGAAGCGGCCGGGCGCAGGCGCGCGGGGCGCTCGGGGCGCGGCGGTGGACATGGCCCGAGTCTACGGGTGGGGGCTACCGCCCCGGCGAGCGTGGCGGGCGCCCGGCGCACGCCCGAGCGGGGGCGCATACAATTGAGGGTTCCCCTGAGCCGGACACCGACCCGTGCGGTCGTGTGCGCGCCGGGCAGCGGGCAGACACAGGAGGTGGGGGCGTGGAGACGGAGCTGGAGTCCGAGCAGGACTTCGTGGACCTCGCATACTCGCGCCTCGACGCCATGCGCGGGGACGCCAATTCGATGCTGGAGGGCGTGCTCGACCTGGGCCGCGGCGGCACGTTCCAGTCCCGGACCGAGCGCGACGTCATCGTGCGCACCAGCCTGGCCCGGCTCGAGCAGCTCGACATCGGCGACCAGGCCCTGACCTTCGGTCGGATCGACCGGCTCACGGGCGCCGAGGCCTCCGACGGCGAACCGACCAGTGAGACGTTCCACATCGGGCGCCTGGCCATCCACGGCCAGGACCACGAGCCGCTCGTCGTCGACTGGCGGGCGCCGGTCGCCGAGCCCTTCTACCGGGCGACCGGGAGGGACCCCCTCGGCCTGGTGCTGCGTCGCCACCTGGCCCTCCAGGGCCGCACGGTGATCAGCGTCGAGGACGAGCGCTTCAGCGCACCGGGCGACGTCGTCGACACGGTCGTCGACGGG
Source organism: uncultured Actinomycetota bacterium (assembly GCA_963835445.1). Lineage (GTDB taxonomy): Bacteria > Actinomycetota > Acidimicrobiia > Acidimicrobiales > RAAP-2 > Bog-756. The sequence goes on along the minus strand of CAWIFO010000006.1, from coordinate 95,867 downwards.
GACGGAACAGAGGCCGGACCGGACGGGGCGGGCGAGCTGATCGTCGGCGACCTGCCCATCGGCGGGCCGGCCGCCCTGCTGGCCGCCCTCGACCGGGCCCGGTCGGGGCGCATGACCGACATCGTGTCGACCATCCAGGCCGAGCAGGACGAGATCATCCGGGCGCCCCTGAGCGGGGTGCTCGTCGTGCAGGGCGGCCCGGGCACCGGCAAGACGGCGGTCGCCCTGCACCGGGCCGCCTACCTCCTCTACACCCACCGGTTCCCCCTCGAGCGCCAGGGCGTGCTGGTGGTGGGGCCGAACCCGCTCTTCCTGCGCTACATCGAACAGGTGCTGCCCTCGCTCGGGGAGACCGGCGTCACCCTGTCGACCGTGTCCGGCCTGGTGCCCGAGATCAAGGTGCCGGGAGAACGGCCCGGCCGACGTGGCCCGCCTGAAGGGCGACGTCCGGATGGCCAAGTTCATCGCCCGGGCCGTCCGGACCCGGCAGCGCCCGCTGCCCGAGGACGTCGAGGTCCCCTACGGCGCGCTCGTACTGCGCCTGACCGCCGACGAGTCCCGCCGGATCGTCGAGGGCGCCCGCCGCCGGCCCGGCACCCACAACGCCCGCCGCCGCTTGGTCGAGCAGTCGGTGGCCCAGGTGCTGGCCGACCGGGCCCGCCAGACCCAGCAGCGCCTGGGGGTGGGCACCGCCGGTGGTCACCGCCTTCCCCGGTTACGAGGACCCGGCCGAACTGGCGGACGACGAGTTCGACTTCGATGACTTCTCGCGCAAGGTCCGGCGGGTTCCGGTGCTCGCCCGGGCACTCGACCGGATGTGGCCCCGGCTGTCGCCGCATGAGCTGCTGCACGACCTCTTCGGCGCCCCGCCGCTGATCGCCGCCGCCGGCCGGGGCATCCTCTCCCCCGAGGAGCAGTCCCTGCTGAGGCGGACCCGCTCGGCCTCGTTCGACGGTGTGGCGTGGACCCCGGCGGACGCCGCGCTGGTGGACGAGGCCCGGCACCTGCTGGGCCCGCGCACCGGCGGCACCGACGACGCCGTCCGCAAGTACGGCCACATCGTGGTCGACGAGGTCCAGGACCTGTCACCCATGCAGCTGCGCATGCTGACCCGCCGATCGCTGGCCGGCTCGATGACGGTGGTGGGCGACATCGCCCAGGCCACCGCCCCGTGGGCGCCGACCTCGTGGGACGACATCGTGGAGCACCTGCCACAGCGGCGCCCGGCCCGCACCGTCGAGCTCACCGTCAGCTACCGGACCCCCGCCGAGGTCCTGGCCGTGGCCAGCCGGGTCCTGGCCGTGGCCGCCCCCGAGCTGACCCCGCCGAAGCCGGTCCGTCGGACGGGCGTGGAGCCGCGCATGGTCCGCGTCACCAGCGGTGACGGCCCGGCGACCACCGACGACCTGGCCGCCGCGGTGGCCGCGGCGGCCGCCGAGGAGATGGCGAGCGTGCGCCCCGGCCGGGTGGCGGTCATCGCGCCCGAGCCGCTGCGCGGGGTGCTCGCCGACGCACTGGACCGGGCCGGCACTCCCGTGGTCGACCCGCGGGACATGCGCCGCGGCGGGCTGTCCGAGCCGCTGGTGCTGCTCGGCGCCGACTCGGCCAACGGGCTCGAGTTCGACTCGGTGGTGGTGGTCGAGCCCGCCGCCATCGCCGGCGAGACGGCGCGGGGCCTGCGCACCCTCTACGTGGCGCTCACCCGGCCCACCCAGCGCCTGACGGTGGTGTCGCTGGCGGCGCCGCCGGCCGCCCTGTCCGCCGGCGCCTGAGGTCGCCGGGGCCTCGGCGGGAGCGGCCCGTCCCGGTGACGGGACCGGTCGATACGGGGCCCGGACGGGCGCTTCGGGGGGCGGTCGGCCCGATTTGGCCCCCGGGACGCTCCGTCGACTAAAACTATGGCCGTGACCCAGGCTCTCGCCGCCGATCCGGCCATCACCCGACCAGCGCGCCACCGCCCCGACAGGCCTCCGATGCTGTCCGTGGGCGTCATCATCTGGCTCGGCTCCGAGGTGATGTTCTTCAGCTCCCTGTTCGCCGCGTTCTTCACCATCCGGGCCCATGCCACGGTGTGGCCGCCGCCGGGCGCCCACCTCGACACGGTGCGGGCCGGGATCTTCACGGTCATCCTGGTGGCGTCCAGCTTCACCATGCAGAAGGCCGTCTTCGACCAGGAGCGCGAGGACCGCGCCAGCGCCAAGCTCTGGGTCTGGATCACCCTGGTGCTCGGCACCGCCTTCGTGGCCAACCAGTTCTTCGAGTGGATCGACCTGTCGCACAACCCGGCCACCAACCCGACCCACACGGCCTACGGCTCGCTCTTCTACATCATGTCGGGGCTCCACGGGCTCCACGTGTTCCTGGGCCTGGCCGCCATGATCTTCCTCCTCGCCCGGCTCCGCGGCCCGGCCGGCGACCCCGGCGAGACCTCGGCGTTCCAGGGCGTGAGCTACTACTGGCACTTCGTCGACGTGGTGTGGGTCGGCCTCTACAGCTGCCTCTTCCTGCTCAAGTGACGGCCGAGACCCCCCGCCGCTCGGTCAAGGCCCGGCTCGCCGCGCCCGCTGCCCTGGTCGGTGCCGTCGCCATCTTCGGCCTCGTCGCCTTCTCCTCCGGCCCGGCATCGGCCGACACCACCACCACGACCGGCCCCACGCCCACCCCCTACGGGGTCGGCTCGTCCTCCAACGGCGCCGCCAGCACCACGGGGAGCACCGTCCCCGGCGCCCAACCGGGCACGGTCCAGCAGACGCCCACCGCGGTGACCGCAGTGCCGTCGCCGACGGCGGCGGCCGCGGCCGCCTCGCCGGCCAACGAGACCGGCATCTACTACACCGAGCTCCCGTCCTCCTTCATCGCCCCTGGCCAGGCGCTGTTCGCGGCCAACTGCTCGAGCTGCCACGGTGCCGAGGCCAACGGCAAGATCGGCGTGGCCCCCAACCTCCAGGGCCTGGGGGCGGGCACCGTCGACTTCTGGGTGTCCACCGGCCGCATGCCACTGGCCGCCACCAGCGTGCAGGCCACCCGCAAGCCGCCGCGCTTCAACCGCATCCAGACCCTCGAGATCGCCGCCTGGGTGCAGTCGCTGACCCCGGGACAGGGCACGCAGGTGCCCGTCGTGCACACGTCGTCCGCCGACCTCGAGGCCGGCAACACCCTGTTCACCCTCAACTGCGCCGCCTGCCACACCATCTCGGGCGCCGGTGACGCGCTGGCCGAGGGCGCGTACGCCCCGAGCCTCCACCTGGCCACGCCGACCCAGGTGGTCGAGGCCATCCGCTCCGGCCCGGGCAACATGCCCCGCTTCGGCCCCGGCAACATCACCAACACCGAGGCCCGGGACATCGCCGCCTACGTGACCGGCGTCCTCCAGCACCCGAACAACTCGGGCGGGGCCGGCCTGGGCGGCATCGGCCCGGTCGGCGAGGGCTTCGTCGGCCTCCTGATCGGTGTCGGCATCCTCATGTTGGTCTGCTTCTGGATCGGAGATCGCGCGTGAGCGACAAGTCCCCCCACCTCGAGGGCGCCCTGCCGCCGGCCTCCCTGGACGACCCGCACCTGCTGCCGTCGGCCAAGAACCCCAAACGCATGGAGGCGCTGGCCGCGCTGGCCATGCTCATCGGGATGGTCGGCTTCGTCGCCTTCATCGTCGCCTACTGGGTGAACGCCTCCAACGAGTGGGAGGCGTTGACGCTGGGCGTCGGCATGCTCGGACTGGGGGTCGGGGTCATCGCCTGGGGCAAGTACCTCATGCCCCAGGGCCCCTTCGTCGAGGAGCGCCACGACTTCCACTCGACCGACGCCGAGCGCACCGCCTTCAACGCCGCCATCACCGGGCGCGGCGGCATCGAGGTCAAGCGGCGCAAGGTCCTGCTCGGGGTCTTCGCCCTCGGCGGCGGCGTCATGACGCTCGCCCTGCTGATCCCCGGCATCCGCTCGCTCGGGCCGAAGCCGGCCAAGTCCGAGGACACCCAGGGGCCGACGGAGTCCTCGCTCTTCACCACCAATTGGAAGAAGGGCTCCAAGCTCGTCACCGTCGGCGGCCGGCCGGTCATGGTCGACGACCTGGAGGTCGGTGGCGTGCTGACGGTCTTCCCCCAGGGCTTCGAGGGCTCGTCGCCCGACCAGGTGATCCTGCTCCGCCTGGCCCAGCTCGGCCCCAACGACCCGCCGTACCCGATCGCACCACCCGGGAAGACCGAGTGGGGCGTCCAGGGCTACGTGGCCTACTCGAAGCTGTGCACGCACCTCGGCTGTCCGGTCGGCCTCTACCAGCAGCGCACCCAACAGCTGGTGTGCCCGTGCCACCAGTCGATCTTCGACGTCAACGCCGGGGCCATCCCGCAGTTCGGCCCGGCTCCCCGCCCGCTGCCCCAGCTGCCCATCACCGTGGACCCGACCGGGCAGATGCGGGCGAACGGCAGCTTCGACCAGGCCGTCGGCCCCGGATTCTGGGAGCGCCCATGATCGACAAGTCCCTCAACTGGCTCGACGACCGCCTGGGCGTGGCCAAGGGCGGCCGCACGTTCCTCGACAAGATCTTCCCCGACCACTGGTCGTTCATGCTCGGCGAGATCGCCCTCTACTCCTTCGTTGTCCTGCTGGGCACCGGGGTGTTCCTCACCCTGTACTTCGTGCCCTCCGCCCACGAGATCGTGTACCACGGGAGCTATGCACCCCTCCGCGGCCAGCACGTGTCCGAGGCCTACGCCTCGTCGGTGAGCCTCTCCTTCGACGTGCGGTCGGGCCTGCTCATGCGCCAGGCCCACCATTGGGCGGCCGACATCTTCCTCGGTGCCATCGCCGTGCACATGGCACGCGTGTTCTTCACCGGTGCGTTCCGCAAGCCCCGCGAGTTCAACTGGATCGTCGGCGTCGTCATGCTCATCCTGGGCGTCGTCAACGGCTTCCTCGGCTACTCGCTCCCCGACGACCTGGTGTCCGGCACCGGCATCCGCATCGCATACTCGATCTTGGAGTCGATCCCGCTGGTCGGCAGCTACCTGGCCTTCTTCATGTTCGGGGGCAACTACCCGGGCACCGGCGTGATCATTCCCCGGTTCTTCGTCCTCCACGTGCTGATCGTGCCCGCCATCATCGTCGGGCTGCTGGCCGCCCACCTCGGGCTGCTGGTCAAGCAGAAGCACACGCAGTTCGGGGGGAAGGGCAAGACCGAGAAGAACGTGGTCGGGTCGCCGATGTTCCCGACCTTCATCGCCAAGACCACCGGGTTCCTGTTCGTGTCCTCCGCCGTCATCTTCCTGCTCGGCGGCTTCGCCCAGATCAACCCGATCTGGCAGTTCGGCCAGTACGAGCCGTACCAGATCTCCTATGCCGTCCAACCGGACTGGTACATGGGCTGGCTCGACGGCGCGGCCCGCATCATGCCGAGCTGGGAGTGGGTGGGCTGGGGCCACACCATCCCCCTCGAGATCTTCCTGCCGGCGGTCATCTTCCCGGGCCTGATCTTCAACATCCTGCTGGTGTGGCCGTTCATCGAGTCGATCCACACGAAGGACCACGAGTACCACAACCTGCTGGACCGCCCCCGCGACCGTCCCAAGCGGACGGCGGCCGGTGCGGCCATGCTGACGTTGCTGTTCGGCGTGTTCTTCGCCTCCTCGACCGACGTGATGGCGAACTTCTTCCAGCTGCCGCTCATGGACGTGCTGTGGTTCTTCCGGTTCTTCGTGCCGCTGGCGCCGATCGTCGCCTACTTCCTGACCTTCAAGATCTGCCAGGAGATGCGGGCGGCCGAGGGCATCGGCAAGCGCAAGCACGCCCTGATCGTCGAGCGGTCCACCGAGGGCGAGTACACGACGACGGAGTCCCCGGTCCGCCCGGGCGACGGTCACGAGGAGCTCGAGGCCATCCCGGTGCCGACCTTCATCGACACCACCGACCCCGAGCTGGCCACGGCCGCCGGCGTCCGCCGCGTCATCCGCTAGGTCGGTCGGCCCCGACCTGGCGGACGCGGGGCCCCACCTGCCCCGGCCCGGCCTGGCGTGACGCCGGCGTCCCACCCGTCCGGCCCACGGTCCACTCCGACCCCTACTCCTGGATCGGCATGGCGAACCCCGCCGTCCACCCGCCATCGATGACGAACTCCGAGCCGGTGGAGTACGACGCAGCGTCCGAGGCCAGCCATGTGACCAATTCGGCCACCTCCTCCGGCTGGCCGATGCGCCCGAGCGGCAGCGCCGAGAACATCGGTTCGACCGCCTCGGCCGGGAGCGCCTCAGAAACCATCGGGGTGAGGATCCCACCAGGATGCACCGAGTTCACCCGGATCCCGAACCTGCCCAATTCGAGTGCCGCCACCTTGGTCATGCCCCGCACGGCGAACTTGGACGCCACGTAGGCCAGCGACCCCTCCGAACCGAGCAACCCGTCGATGGACGAGATGTTCACGATGGATCCGCCACCTGCGCGCTTCATCGCCTCCACCACGGACCTCATGCCGAGGTAGACGCCCGTCTGGTTCACTGCGATCACGTTCGCCCAGACGTCCTCGGTGAGGCTCTCCAGCGGAGCGGCGCGGTAGATCCCGGCGTTGTTGACGAGCACGTCCAGCCTGCCGAACCGGTCCATGGCCAACCCGACCGACTCTCGCCACGAATCGGCGCTCGTGACGTCGAGGTGGTGGTAGACGGCTGCGTCACCGAACGAGCCGGCCATCGCCAGCCCGTCGGCGTCCAGTACGTCGCCCATCACGACCCGGGCACCTTCGGACACGAACTGCCCCGCTTCTGCAGCCCCCATCCCCCTCGAAGCACCGGAGATGATCGCCACCTTGTCGTCCAGTCGTCCCATGTTCCGCTCGCCTTCCTCGTGGGTGGTCACCTCCGACGGCCTCTGGATCCGCTGGATCCCGCCGTCCCGGCGCACACGCCATCGTCTACTCCCCACGATGCACCTTGCGGGCGGCGGTCTCCAGGGTCCAAGGACACGTCAGACCCGAGGGGGCCGCGGCGGCGGGACGACGCACTTCGGTCCGAGCCAGGTCGGACCCTCGTCCTTCGTCAACGGAGCGCACACGGACCGACCGAGCCCGGTGACTCCGTCGGGCGGGCCCTCCTGGCATCCAGACGAATCCGTGCCAGGGTGCCCCGGGCCCGGCACGTTGACGGTCCCGGGCGGGCGTGCCACGATGCGCCGGAACCCCCTCACCGAACGATCGGAGACCCATGTCCCGCCTCGAAGGCCGTCGTACCGTCATCACCGGAGCAGCCAGCGGCATCGGCGCCGAGACGGCCCGCCTGTTCGTGGCCGAGGGCGCCTCGGTGGTGCTCGCCGACCTCGAGATCGAGCGTGGGGAGAAGCTCGCCGCCGAGCTGGGCGCCCGGGCCCGCTTCGTGGCCGTGGACGTGGCCGAGGAGGGGGCCGTCGAGCATGCGATCGAGGAGAGCGTCGCCACGTTCGGCGGCCTCGATGTCATCTTCAACAACGCCGGCAACCCCGGCTCGCTCGGCCGCATCGAGGACATCGACATGGCGCTGTTCGACCGCACGGTCGCCATCCACCTGCGGGGTGTGTTCCTGGGCATCCGGGCCGCCGCCCGGGTGATGCGGCCCCAGGGCCACGGCAGCATCATCAACACCGCCAGCGTGGCCGGCCTGCGGGCCAACTACGGCGGTCACGACTACAGCGCGGCGAAGGCGGCCGTCGCCCACCTGACCACGACCGCGGCCAACGAGCTGGGCGAGGACAACGTCCGGGTCAACGCCATCTGTCCCGGCGGCATCGCCACGTCGATCTTCGGCCGGGGGGCGGGCCTCGATGCCGACGAGGCCGAATCCACGGTGGGCGTCATGGAGGCCGTCCTGTCGGACGTGGCCCCGATGAAGCGGTCGGGGCAGCCGATCGACATCGCCGAGGCCGCCCTGTGGCTAGCCAGTGACGCCTCGAGCTTCGTGAACGGCCAGGCCATCGCCGTGGACGGCGGGCTGGTGACCGGGCCGACCTACCGCTCGTCGCGGGCCCGCACCGAGTCGATGGTGGGCGCGCTGGTCGAAGTGGCCGAACAGGCGAAGTAGCGCCGCTGGAGGAGTCGGACCGGGGTGGTCACCCCGGTCGGGCCGCCAGGCTCAGACGGTGCCGCCGCGGCGGCTCTCGACGACGCCGCCGATGACGGCCGAGAGTCCCAGGGCGATGGCGATGGGGGCCATCCACAACCCGAAGATGAACGTCAGGGTGGCGAAGAGCGCCGCCATGCCCAGCAGGAACGGCCAGATGCTCGACCCCGGGAACGAGTCGATGACCCCGGCGCCGTCGGCGACGCTGGCGTCGGGCTCGTCGCCTTCGAGGGGCTTCATCCGGGCCGACCACCACAGGTAGTAGCCGCCGGGCAGCAGGCCCAGCAGGGCCGAGCCCATGAGCATCAGGAACCCGGCGTCCTCGTAGCTGGTGAACCAGTAGACGAGACCGATGACCGCGAAGAAGAGACCGATGACGGTGAGGAACGCTCCGTTGACCCTCATGACGGCGCCCCCACGGTCTCCTTCTGGTCGTGCTCGCGGTGCCGCTTGTCCCCGTGCGATTCCTCCTTGAGGTGCTCGGGGTGGTTGTAGTCCCACGTCGGTCGCTCGGACCGGATCGGGGGCAGGTGGGTGAAGTTGTGGTGCGGCGGGGGCGACGAGGTGAACCACTCGAGTGCGCCGCCGTCCCACGGGTTGTCACCGGCCGGAACCGGCTTCCTCCACGACGTCACCAGGTTGACGAGGAAGAAGAGGAAGGAGAACCCGATGATCATGGCGCCGGCCGTCGATATCTGGTTGAGGCCGGTCCAGCCGTTGGTGGGCAGGTAGTCGGCGATGCGGCGGGGCATGCCGTCGAGGCCGACCATGTACTGCGGCACGAAGGCGACCCAGAACCCGATGAACAGGAACCAGAAGTGGAGCTTGCCGAGCCGCTCGTCGAGCATCCGGCCGAACATCTTCGGGTACCAGAAGTAGAACCCGGCGAACCCGGCGAACACCGTCGTGCCGATCAGCACCTGGTGGAAGTGGGCGACCACGAAGTAGGTGTCGTGGGTCATGAAGTCGACGGGGGGCGAGGCCAGCAGCACGCCGGTCACGCCGCCCATGAGGAAGGCGAACAGGAAGCCCATCGAGAACAACATCGGAGTCTGGAAGCTGATCTGGCCACCCCACATGGTGCCGATCCAGTTGAAGAACTTGATGCCGGTCGGAATGGCGATGAGGTACGACAGCAGCGAAAAGAACGGCAGCAGCACCACGCCGGTGGTGAACATGTGGTGGGCCCACACGCCGGTCGACAGGGCGGCGATCGACAGGGTGGCGAACACCATGCCGCGGTAGCCGAACAGGGGCTTGCGGGAGAACACCGGGATGATGTCGGTGACGATCCCGAAGTAGGGCAAGGCGAGGATGTACACCTCCGGATGCCCGAAGAACCAGAAGAGGTGCTGCCAGAGCACCGGCACCCCACCGCCCTGCACCGAGTAGATGTGCGTGCCGAAGTGGCGGTCGCAGAACAGCATCACGACGGCGCCGAACAGCACCGGGAAGGCGATGAGGATCAGGATGCCGGTCACCAGCATGTTCCACGAGAAGATCGGCACCCGGAACATGGTCATGCCCGGTGCCCGCAGGTAGAAGATGGTGGCCACGAGGTTGACGCCGGTGAAGATGGCCGAGAACCCGGTGAGCCCGAGGGACATGAGCCACATGTCGGTGCCGGCACCCGGCGAGTTGATCGAGTTGGACAGCGGGGCGTAGGCGACCCAGCCGAAGCTGGCGGCCCCGCCGGCGACCACGAAGCTGAGCGTCATCATCGACGACCCGCCCAGGTACAGCCAGTAGGACAGGGCGTTCAGCCGGGGGAAGGCCATGTCCGGCGCCCCGACCTGCAGCGGCACGATGTAGTTGGCCAGGCCGCCGAAGGCGAAGGGGCCGGCGAACAGGTACAGCATGAGGCTGCCGTGCATGGTGAACAGCTCGTTGTAGGTCTGGAAGTTGACCAGCGACGAGGTCGGGTTGGCCAGCTGGCCCCGGATGATCAGGGCCATGGTGCCGGAGATGAAGAACAGCACCAGCGAGGTGATCATGTACGACTTGCCGATCACCTTGTGGTCGGTCGACGTCAGCCAGTTGAGGATGCCGGTGGGGCCGTGGTGCTCGTGCTCGTGCTCGTGGGCGTGCTCGACGGGCCCGTGGCCGCCCGGCCCGTGGGCATCCGGCCCGCCCGGCTCCTCGGGCTCGATCCGTTCGGGGGACTCGATGGTGGTGGTCACAGGGAACCCTTCTTCGAGGAAGGCGCAGCCAGGGCGTTGGACGGGGTCACGTGGGTGTAGGCGGGGGGCGTGTTGGAGGCGTTCGGGGGTTGGCGCTGCAGCGTGTGCCCGGTGGCGACCTCACCGGCCAGCCAGGTCTGGAACGCGGCCGGGGTGACGGCCCGGACGCTGAACAGCATCTCGGAGTGGTACAGCCCGCAGATCTGCGTGCACTGGCCGTTGAACGTGCCGGTGTGGACGATGTCGAGGTCGAAGATGTTGACGACACCGGGCAGGGCGTAGCGGCTGAAGTTGAAGTCTCGGACGTAGAACCCGTGGATCACGTCGTTGGAGACCAGGGTGACCTGGACGGTCTCACCGACGGGCAGGACCATCTGGGGACCGTGGTTGTCCGGGCCGTTGGTGACGTCGCCGGCGATCGACACGTTGTGGTCCGGGTAGTCGAAGCGCCAGCCCCACTGGAAGGCGGTGACCTTGACGTGCTCGACCGGGGTCCCGGTGGAGGTCACCGTGGCGTTGACGGGGACGGTGGCGTCCACGTTGTTCTCGGTCAGGACGGTGAAGAGGAAGAGGAAGGCCACCACCAGCACCGGGATGCCCGTGTAGAGGATCTCGATGGGAATGCTCTCGTGGAACTGCTTCGGCATCTCCTCCGAACGGCGGCGGTAGCGCAGGACGGTGAAGAGGATCAGGATCGCCACGAAGACGCCGATGATGATGCCGGTCGTCATCATGCCCGAGTAGAGCTTGAACGTGTCCTGGCCCTGGGTGGTGGCCCCGCGGCTGGCCCCGTAGGAGGGGTAGAAGTTGCACCCGCCGAGGACCAGGGGTGCGGCGATGGCCACGCCTGCGGCGGGGCGTGTCCAGCGGCGCCGGCGGGGTGCGGCCGGCGCCCCGGCGGCGGGGTCGGCGCCCACGGGTTCGCGTGCGGGCAGGGTCGTCGGAGATCCGTTTGTGAAGGCGTTCACGGGGGGAAGACTAGTGGGGACCACGGGCAATTGAGAAGTTGAGCGGACCCGTGCCCCGGGGCGGCGAACGCCCAGGTCACACGGGTGGGAATTCGGGTCCGGCCGGCGCCCCGGCGGGTTCGGGCCGCCCGGGTGCGGCCCGGACCCGCTCAGGATTCCCGGGCCGCCCACGTGAAGATGCCGCGGGCCATCGTCGACGTGGACACCCCGGCGCGTCGGGTGAAGACGGTCCGGCGGGCCTCGGACACGGCCGGGTCGTCCGGGGCGGCCAGCCAGGCCAGCTCGGCCAGGTGCCCGGCCAGGCGCAGGGCGCCCTCGGCGTCGGTGTCCGGAGCGTCGGCCCCGGCCAGGAGGGCCAGGGCGCGGTCGGCCAGGGCGCCGGGGCCGCCGGCCAGGTCGGCCAACTCGCGGGCCACGCTGCGCTCGGGCGCCGGCTTGAGCGTCGCCGGGTTGCCGTCCCACCAGCCGCCGTAGAGGCGCCAGACGCTGCGGACCACGAACTCGGGCTCGTCGTAGACGGGCTGCAGGTAGGGGCGGGCCATCAGGTGGGCCGGCGGTGTCACCGAGTGGATGGCCTCGTCCAGGCGTGCGCCAGCGTTCATGCACTCGAGGGTCTGGGCCACCAGCGACTCGAGCAGCTCGGCGGTCTCGCCCAGCGCGCGGCGGATGCGGGCCCCGCCGACGATCGGGTACCCGTGCCCGGGCAGGAGCACCTCGGGCCCGCCGCCGGGCGAGTCGTAGAGGGCCAGCATCCTGCGCAGGGCGGTGGCCCACTCGAGCGGGTAGCGCTGGACCTTCTGCGGGTTGCCGGCATTGGGCGAGGACCAGATGAACAGGTCGCCCGTGCACAGGACCGCCGAGTCCGGAAACCAGGCCCAGGCGTGGTCGTCGGTCTCGCCCCGGTCGTGGTGCAGCTCGGCCCGGACGCCGCCGACCTCGAGATCGAGGCGGTCGCGGAACGTGGTGTCGGGGTAGCGGTACTCGGTCGGCCACGCCAGGTCGTCGATGCCGAACTGGCGGCGGTTGACGACGGTGTTGTAGCCGGCGGTCCGGATGTACCGGTCGAACCGGGCCGACACCGCCTCGTGGGCGACCACCTCGGGCCGGCGCCGGCCGTGGGCCTCGGCGTCGGCCTCCCACCGGTGCATGCCGAAGACGTGGTCGATGTGACCGTGGGAGTAGACGGCGGTGTGGAGGTCCTGGTCGGTCCAGCCGCGCAGGGTCCGGTGCACCGCGCCCGACAGGAACGGGCTGCCGACGTCGACCAGGACCAGCCCGTCCCCGGTGGCCACGGCGGCGACGTTGGCGAACGAGGGGACGAAGGCCACCCCGTCGGCCACCTCGGCCATCCCCGAGCCGTTGCCGGTGACGGGGTCGGCTCCGAGCCCTCCGCCCTCCCACAGCCGTTCGGCGGTGGCCAGCACGTCGCCGGTGTCGGTCATGGGCTCCTCGTCGTCGGTCGGTGGCGGGTGGGTGCGTGCCGGGTCAGGCCGAGGGGCCCGACGATGGCGACTTCGGGTCGGACGGGTCGGACGGGCCGGACGGGGGCGACTTCGGGCCGTACAGCCTTCCGGCGAGCCGTCCCGCGCCCCGAAGCGTCCGCCTGACCTGGTCCTCGACCTGGGGGCGGTGCTCGTCGACGGCGCGGCGTCCGGCGGCCGCAGCAGCCCCCGTCGTGCGGCCGGCGCGCCGCAGGGTCGAGTCCGGGTCCTCCTCGTCCGCCGCCGGCGGCCCGGGCGTGGCGCTCCCGGGCGGGACCACGGTGGCCGTGGCGTCGATGACGGGTCCGCGCCCGGTGCGCCCGCCCCGCCTGCCGCGCCGACCCGAGGACGTCACGGTCCGGGTCGCCAGGAACACCAGGGCGATGACCGCTCCCGCGATCACCAGGAGGCCCTCGACGTCGGGTCTGAGCGCGGGGACGAAGGCGAAGGCCGCAAGTGCGATGGCCGCACCGCCCACCAGCAGCACGTGCAGGCGCTGGCCGCAGACCGGCAACACCCCGAGCGGGCCGTCGGCGGTGAGGGCGAGGAGGCAGAGGACGATCCCGCCGGCGACGAGGAGCCCGCCCCGACCGACGTGGACGGACTGCGTGACGAGCAGGAAGGCGACGCCGAGCTCCAGCACCTGGAGGGCCCAGAACGGGATACGCCAGCGCTCCGTCGGGTCGCCCGCGGGTCCCGCGCCGGGTTCGACGTCCGGTCCGACGTCCGGCGGCATGCGGGAGGTGCGATCAGGAAGTGGCGTCCGCGGTGCCGTCCGCGGCAGGCGGGGCCGGTGCGGCCGGCGCCGGCGCCACCTGGGGGGCGGCCTCGGCCAGCGGTGCGACAGCCGGGGCGCCGGCCTTGGCCTCGCCGTTGGCGCCCTCGTCGAGGCCCTTCTTGAACTCCTTCTGCGCGGAGCCGAGCGAGCGGGCCAGCTTCGGGATCTGCGTGGACCCGAAGAGGACGACGGCGATCACGATCAGGACGATGATGCCCTGCTCGCCGAAGAGTTCTGCTGGTGCCATGACGTATCTCCCCTAATTGCCTGCTGTGGACAGGTTAGACGTGGACGGCCGCTCCTGCTGCGCAGGCCGGTGGGTCGCCGCCGGCCACCCGTACCCGCCCGACGGGCCGCCCGGTCCCGCCCCGTTCAGCCCGACGGTCAGCCCGGTCAGCCGGCGAGGAAGACGCCCAGACAGAGGGCGACGACCGAGGCGACGGCCCCGACGGCCCCCCACACGGCCAGGCCCACCTTCGAGGTGGACCGCTGGTGCAGGAACACCCCCACCCCGGCGATCACCACGAAGGTGATCTTGATGCCGAGCACGGCGTTCCAGGTCGACGACGCGTGGTGGGCGTCGACTGCCTGGATGTTCCACAGTCCGGTGACGACCAGGACGGCGTAGGCCGGCCACAGGAGCCACCCGAGCGCCCGGGCCACCTTCTTGGGAGCGTCGTTGCCGAGGCCCCGGATCGTCGGGAGCAGCCCGACCATGGTGAACTGCCCGCCCACCCACAAGGTGGCGGCCAGCACGTGGAGGATGAGGCGGAACCCGTCCAGCCCGGAGGTGAGCGTGGGCACGGCGGAGGCGAGCAGGGAGGTCGGGTGCATGCCGGTCGGCTACTTGCCCGTCCAGTTGGGCTCGCGCTTTTCGGCGAAGGCGACGGCACCCTCCATGGCGTCGGCCGACCGGCCGATCTCCCCGAAGACGGCGTCGTTGATCCCCCAGGCCTCCGACTCCGGCAGCTCGCCGGCCTGCTTCATGACCTGCTTGGACAGGCGGACGGCGAGCGGCGCGTTCTTGGCGATGCGCTCGGCCAGTGCGAGGGCCTCACCCATCAGCTGGTCGGCCGGAACCACCCGGTTGACCAGTCCGATCTGCAGGGCGCGCTCTGCGCTGATGGGCTCGCCGGTCAGCGCCATCTCGAGGGCGATGGCCTGGGGGATGCGCTTGGGCAGGCGGATGAGGCCGCCCGCCCCGGCCACCAGGCCGCGGGCCACCTCGGGGATCCCGAACTTGGCGTGGTCGGCCGCCACCACCAGGTCGCAGCTGAGCATGATCTCGCACCCGCCGGCCAGGGCCGAACCGTTGCAGGCGGCGATGAGGGCCTTCGGGAAGTCGCGCTTGGTGATGCCGCCGAAGCCCTTGTCGGTGATGGGGAACTCGCCCGTGGCGAAGGCCTTCAGGTCCATGCCGGCCGAGAACGCCTTGTCGCCGGCGGCGGTGAGCACCACGACCCAGACGTCGTCGTCGGCCTCGATCTCGTCGAATGCGGTCGACAGCGCCGTGGCCGTGGCCAGGTTGATGGCGTTGCGCGCCTCGGGGCGGTTGATGGTGAGGATCTCGATGTGACCCTGGCGTTCGCGGAGCAGTTCGGACATGGTGGTCTCCCGGTGACGAGGTATCAGCGTTCCGCCAGACGGTAGCGCGGCTCGCCGGCCTGGACGACCACGGAGCCGCCCACGAGACCGGGGACGTCGAGATCGCCCATGGCCGCCGTGACCTCGTCGTCGGCCGGGGCGAGGGCCATGTGGCGCCCGTCGGCCAGCCGGGCGATGACCGGGGCGCCGGCGGCGGTGCCGTCGTTGTCCCGCCAGACGGTCGCCGCCACCACGGTGGCGGACTCGGGGGAGTCGAGCACCTCGGCCACCTCGACGGCGGTGGCGTCGATGGCGGCCTGGGCCCCGGCGGTGTCCCCGCGCCGGAACCCGGCGGGCGGTGGGGTGGAGCCGTAGACGCCGAGGGCGTGCTTGGTGACGAACCAGCCGAGCCCGGTGGCGAGCCCGAGGCGGGTACCCCCGCCGTCGTCCTCCCGCAGGAGGTCGCACAGCGTGGCGATGCCGTGGGTGGTGTAGTTGTTGCCCGGACCGCCGAAGTAGGGGAGGCCGCCGGTGACCGTCAGACCCCTGGCGTCGTCGGGGTCGACCCCGAGGGCGGCCGTGGCCAGTTGCACGGCGGACGGGAAGCACGAGTAGATGTCCATCCGGTCGATGTCGTCGATCCCGACGGTGCGCTGGGCTGCGGCCGAGGCCGAGGCGAACAGGGCGTCCGCGGCGCCGGCGATGGCCGGCGACCGGCCTGGGTCCGGACGCTGGGACACGAAGCGGACGTCGACGGCCTCGGCGCCGGACCACACGAACACGGCCCGGTCGGCGACGCCCGCCCGGCGGGCGGCGGCCAGCGAGCAGACCACCAGTGCGGCGGACTGGTCGGAGCCGAGGAAGGCCGTCATCCGCTTGGTGTACGGCTCGCAGACGATGCGGTTGTCGGGGGAGGGGGTGGCGATCTCCGTGGCCGAACGCTCCTGGGGGAACCAGGCGAACGGGTGGGACGCCGCCACCGTCGTGAACGGCGCCATCAGTCGGCCCAGCACGACGCGGTGGGCGGCGGCGTCGTTGCCGGCCCGCGCCGCCAGCACGCTCTCGAACAGCGGGTAGACGTGCACCGGGGCGAGCAGGGCCGCGGCCAGCTCGGCCGGTCCGAACCCCGGCAGGTCGTCGCCCACCACGGTGTCGGGCGGCAGGTCGGTCCGCCCTTCGTCGCGCGGGAGCCCCTGCGCCCGCCGGGCCCGCGACGACCGGATGGCCTCCGCCCCGGCGACGAGGGTCACCGAGAGCCCGCCGTCGGCGATCTCGGTGGCCGCCCGGTTCACCAGCCACTGGGGCGTGTTGCCCCCGACCGTGGTCACCTCGCGCACGACGTCGGGACCGAGGCCGAGGCGGTCGGCCAGCTCGGTGGCCGGGGCGGGTCCCCCCTTGGTCATGACGTCGACCACGGTCAGCCGGTCGATCCGGTCCCGCAGGAGCGGCACGTCGGCGAGCGCCGCCTCGCACGCCCGGACCATCAGGTCGACCGGGTTCACCAGCTCGTCGCGCTCGAGGGCCTGTCCGGAGGCGATGACGACGGGGATGCGTTCGGGGTCGGTCGGCGACTGCGGCATGGAGGGTGTCCTGGGGGTGTCGGGGTCGTGCCGGCCGGGTGGCCGCACGGTGCGGGAAGCTACCATCGCCACCCTGGGGAGGCCCCGTGGGCGGGTCGGCCCACGCCGAGGAGAGGGCGCGACAGTGGCGACACGGGACGAGTCATCGGAGCCGGGGACCGTGGCCACGGCGGGCGACGGCCTCGTGCCCGCCGGGTTCCTGCTGGGTGTGGCCACCGCCGGCTTCCAGGTCGAAGGCGGGTACAACGGCCCCGGCCAGCCCACCAACAACTGGCTGGCCTGGGAGCAGGTCGGTCGGGTGACGCCGTCGGGTGACGCCGTCGGGTTCTGGGAACGTCCCGAGGAGGCCCTCGACCGGGCGGCGGCACTCGGGTGCGACAGCTTCCGGCTGAGCATCGAGTGGGCGCGGGTGCTGCCCGACTGCGGCGGTGTCGACCGGACCGCCCTCGACCGCTACCGGACGATCGTCGAGGCGTGCGTCGATCGGGGGCTCGCCCCGCTGGTCACCCTCCACCACTTCACCCACCCGGCGTGGCTGGGCGAGGACCTCTGGCTCCGCCCGGACGCGCCGGCGCGGTTCGCCGCCTACGCCGCGGGTGGTCGTCTCGGCGCTCGCCCCGTCGGTCCGCCACTGGGTCACCCTCAACGAGGTCAACGTCCTGGCCCTGATGACCTACGTGCTGGGCGCGTTCCCCCCGGGCCGGACGGCCGGGTTCGCCGACGCCTCGGTGGCCCTCGACAACCTGTTGAGCGCCCATGTCTTCGGGTACGACACGATCCACGGCGAGCGCCCGGATGCCGTGGTGACCACCAACAACGCCTGCACCACCGTCTACGAGTACGACCGGATGCTGGTCGACCTGCTGCTCGCCCGCAGCCACGGCGTCGTCGGCCGCGACCTCGACGCCTGGATCGCCGAGCGCAGGCGCCGGCACTACGCCCTGCTGCCGACGCCGGGGCCGGGCGAGGGACTGCTGCGTCGCGCCGGGGCGCGCCTCGCCCCCTACGGGTCGACGGGCCGGCGACGGGAGACGCCCCGCCGGGTCCTCGACGCCCTCGAGGCGAGCCCGCACGAGCGCACCCTCGACGTCCTGGGCATCGACTACTACGACCCGCTGGCCGCCCGTCACTTCCGCCTCCCCGGCCACCGGACCGCCGGTGGCCGGACGCTCGCGCCGGCCCGCGAGCTGTGGGACGACCCGCCGGACCCGGGCGGTCTCGCCCGATGGCTGGGCGTACAGCACGAGCTGGCCCCCGGCCTGCCTCTGTGGGTGGTGGAGAACGGACTGTGCAACCGGGTGCGGGAGGGCCGGTCCTACGGGCGTCTCGACGGGTGGGACCGTCCCCGCTACCTCCGTGAGAACCTGGCCGCGGTGGTGTCGGCCGTCGGATCCGGCGTGCCCGTCGAGGGGTACTGGCACTGGTCGCTGGTGGACAACTACGAGTGGGGGTCCTACGAGCCGCGTTTCGGCCTCCACGGGGTCGACCGGTCCCGCGGGCCGCGGGGCGGGACGTGGCTCGAGACCGACGCCATGGGCCGGGACTCGGCCGGCGAGTACCGGCGGCTCATCGCCGGGCTCCGATCGGGCGACCGGTCGGTACTCGCCACGGACTGAACCGGCCGGCGGGCCACGCCGGCCGGGGCCACCCGGCGGGCCACGCCGCTACACCAGGTAGGGGCAGTGTCGGCAGCCCTGGTGGCAGCAGGTGCCGCGCCCGGCCAGGTAGACCGAGGTCATCACCAGGTAGCCGGTGGCCGGGTCCGCGTAGCCGGTGGCCCCGGACTCGCGGGCGGCGCGGTGGGCGGCCAGGATCGCGTCGCGCATCGGGTCGTCGGCGGCCAGACGCGCCGGATGGGGCTCGTCGGGACCGCGGTCGGCCAGCGGCTCCGGCCCGGTCATCGCCGCGGGAGGATCACCCGGCGTGTGCGGCGGTCGACCGTTCGGACCCGTCCTCGTCCCCGGCATCCCCCGCATCCCCGGTGTCCCCGGTGTCCCCGGTGTCCCCGGCCGGGGTCCATTCACCGTCGCCCAGGCTCGGCACGAAGTCCTTCTGGCGGACCAGGAGCAGGCAGCCGACGGCCCCGACGAGGGCCACCACGGCGGCGATCCCCATCAGGTGGTCGAAGGTCGACACGAAGCCGGTCCGGTAGGCGTCCAACAGGGCCGTGCGTCCCGCCTCGACGGGGACGGCCGCCGCCGCCTGGCGCACGCCGCCCGAGGCCAGTGCCGACCCCAGCTGGCTCCCGCCGTGGTCGAGGACGGCCTGGCCGGCGGGTGTCGACCGGAGCGACGTCACCACGGCGGGCTTCACCTGGTGGATGAAGACGGCGCCCAGCCCGGCGATGCCGGTGGCGATCCCGACCTGGCGGAAGGTGCTGGCCGCGCCGGTCGACATGCCGCTGCGCTCGGGTGGCACGACCGACACCGAGGCCGACGCCAGCACCGGGTTGGTGATGCCGATGCCGACGCCGCCGACCAGGAAGCCCGGGAGCAGGACCAGCCACGACGACGTGGCCTGGACGTGGGACATGAGCTCGCAGCTCAGTGCGACGAGGGCCAGCCCGAGCCCCATCATGAGCCGAGCCCGCACCCTCACCGTCAGCTTGCCGGCGATCGGGGCGGCGAAGAAGGCCAGCATGGTGAGCGGCAGGAACCGGACGCCGGCCTGGAACGGCGAGTAGCCGAGGACCGTCTGCATGTAGAGGGTCAGGTAGAGGAACATGGCGAAGATCGAGGCCGACAGGGTGAAGGAGCCGAGCGACACGCCGACCATCGCCGGGCGCCGGAACAGACCGAGGTCCAGCATCGGGTCGTCCTGGCGCCACTCTCCGACGAGGAAGACGGTCATCAGCACGGCCGACCCGATCAGCATCGACAGGATGTACGTGCTGCCCCAGCCCTTGGCGTTGCCCTGGACCAGGGCGTAGACGAGCAGGAACAGCGATGCGGTGAAGGAGAAGAAGCCCAGCCAGTCGATCCGCCGGCCCGTGGAGAACTTGGCGTTGTCGACCTTGGACAGGGTGATGACGACGGCCACCACGCCGATGGGGATGTTGACGAAGAAGATCCACCGCCAGCCGATGCCGCTGGTGATGGCCCCGCCCACCAGTGGGCCGATGGCGACGGCCCCGCCCACCACGGCCCCGTAGACGCCGATGGCCGTCCCCCGCTCCCTGCCCGAGAACGCCTGGGCGATCAGCGCCAGCGAGGTGGCGAACATGATGGCCCCGCCCACGCCCTGGGCGGCGCGGGACAGGTTCAGCATCAGTGGGGTGGTGGCCAGGCCGCAGGCCAGGGAGGCGAGCGAGAAGAGCACCAGGCCGATGGCGAACATCCCGCGCCGGCCGTACATGTCGCCGAGGACCCCCGCCGTGAGCAGGAAGGCGGCGAGGGTGAGCGCGTAGGCGTCCACCACCCACTGCAGGTCGGCGAAGGACGAGTGGAGCGCGGCCTGGATGTCCGGCAGCGCCACGTTCACGACCGTGATGTCGAGCAGGAGCATGAACGTGCCGAAGCAGACGGCGATCAGGGTCCACCACTTGCGATCCACGGTCTCTCCCCACCTCGACCGGCACGTCGTCAGCGACCGCCGTCCGGCATGTATAGATCATGGGTCGCGGCCCGGCAACGGCGCCCGTCGCCTGGCCGGGTGCCCGTGCAACCGTGGTCGGTCGGCCGTCGGCCCGCTCAGACCGTCCCGTAGGTGGTGCCGCGGTCCTCGGCCCGGGCCCCGCTTCGGGCCAGTTCGGCGGCAGCGGCGGCCAGGTCGGCGCACAGGTCGTCGATCACCGCGGCATGGCCGGCGTGCACGGTGGCGTGGAGGCTGTCCGGCGGTGTCTGACGGTCGAAGAACCACCCTCCCCGCTCGGCCAGGGCGTCGCCGAGGGCGAAGGTGTCGAGGGCGAATGGGCCGTCGGCGCCCCCGAAGGCGAGGACGGTGGCGTCCGGGTCACCGCGCAGCTCGACGCCGGGTGTCGACCCGATGCACGACCGCAGGGCGGTCACGGCGCGGTGGGCCTCCGCCGCCAGCCGGAGGTAGCCCTCCTCGCCCAGGTGGTGGAGGACCGCCCACCCGGCGGCGATCGGGCCGCCGGGCCGGGTCCCGGCCATCGACGGCGAGCCGTACAGGCCGCCCAGCCAGTCGGTGGTCACGAACGGCTGCAGGCGGGCCAGCTCCCGGTCGCCGTAGAGGAGGACGGACACTCCCTTGGACGCGTACCCGTACTTGTGGAGGTCGGCGCTGATCGATGTGACCCCGGGCACCGACAGGTCCCACGGCTTGGTGACGTGGCCGAGCGTGCCGAGGAAGGGCAGGAGGAAGCCGCCCAGGCAGGCGTCGACATGGCAGAGGACGCCCCGCTCCGCCGCCAGTGCCCCGAGCTCGGGGATCGGGTCGATGACGCCCTGCGGGTAGGACGGGGCGGAGCCGACCACCAGGACGGTGGAACCGTCCATGGCGTCGGCCATGGCGTCCACGTCGGCGCTGCCGTCCGGGCGCACGGGCACCCGTCGCGACTCGACGTCGAAGTAGTGGGACGCCTTGGCGAAGGCGGCGTGGGCGCTGGTGGCGAGCACCATGTTCGGGCGGTCGACGCCCCGCCCGGTCCGGCCCCAGTCGCGGGCCGTCCTGGTGGCCTGGAGCAGCGACTCGGTGCCTCCCGACGTGAGGTAGCCGCGGACCCCAGGACTGCCCCCGGGGCCGTTGGTCGCCCCCCAGCAGCCCGGTGGTGATGGTGACGATGTCGTGCTGCATCCACCCCAGGCTCGGGAAGGCCATCGTGTTGAGCGCGTTCTCCGCCGCGTACCTCCCCGCCGCCCGGGTCAGGAGGTCACGGACGCCGTCGCCGGCGTCGTAGACGAGGCTGAACACGTGTCCGCCCCGCCAGTCCCGGTCCTGGCCCGCGAAGTCGTCGAGGCGGGACAGGACGGCAGCGGTGTCCATGCCGTGCGCGGGCAGTCGGTTGTCGGGGAAGTCGGCCACGGGGAGAGCCTACGACCCGGGCGCCCGCGGTCCCGGGGCGGCCAGGCCGACCGGGACCGGCTCAGGTGATGTCGCGCCGGGCGAGCACGAATGACCCGATGGCGGCGAAGGCGAGACCGTAGGCCAGGATCAGGAGCGACCCCTGCCACCAGCTGAAGAGGAAGATCTGGACCCTCGATCCCGCGGACACGTTCGAGGCGGCGAGCGCGGCGCCGCTCGGGAGCCACTTGACCGTCCCGGGCCAGATCCCTCCGATGATGTTCTCGAGGATGAGGAACCAACCGAGGGAGACCACGATCGCCGCCACCTGGTTGGTGAGCAGCGACCCGACGCCCACGCCGAGCACGGCGAAGAGCGCGTAGACGAGGACCATCCCGGGGGCGACGGCTCCGATCTGGTGGGCCAGGGCGGAGAACGACCCACCCAGGGCCGACAGGGCGATGCCCCCGCCGACGACGGTTCCGACCAGCACCACGACGGCCAGGACGGCTCCGGCCAGGGCGGCGATCAGCAGCTTGCCGAGCACGAAGCGGGTCCGGTGCGGGGTCGTCAGGAACGATGTGGTCACCGTCTTGTGCCGGAACTCGACCGTGATGATGAGCACGCCGAGCAGGAGCGCGAACACGTAGATCCCGACGCCGGCACCCAGCAGGTCCCGCAGCTGCTGGGTGGTGTGGGGGACGTTCGGGGTCGGTGGGCCGAAATCGTTGTGCTCCCGCGGTCCGCCGCTGCCGTGGTTCACGAAGTAGACCAGGATCGACAGGCCGGTGACGACCAGCGCGATCCCGGTGAGCAGCCACGGGATGCTCGTGGTGCGCAGCTTCAGCCACTCCGAGCGGAGGACGGCGATCATGCGGGCCCCCCGGGCATGGGGAACGGCGCCGGCTGCCCGCCCCCCGGGTCGGACCCGGGGGTCTCGAACCCGGTGGTGAGCTCGAGGAAGACGTCCTCGAGGCTGCCCTTCTCCTGGACCAGCTCGTAGAGGACGATCTGGTGCTGGGCGGCGAAGGGCCCGAACCACTCGGGCGTGGCCCCGTCGATGACCAGGGTGTCCGGTGTGGTCTGGCGCCACCCGACCGGGACGGCGTTCAGGGCCTCGGCCAGCCGGTGGACCTCGGGGGTGCGGATCCGCATCCCGGTCCCCGACCCGGCCTGGGTGGCCAGGTCGGCCAGCGTGGTCTGGAGGACGAGCCTGCCCTCGGAGATGATCACGATGTCGTCGACCGTCTCCTCGACCTCGGCCAGGAGGTGCGAGGAGACGAGCACGGCGTGGCCCAGCGCGGCCTGGTTCCTGATGAAGGCCCGCAGCCACTGGATGCCCTGGGGATCGAGCCCGTTGGCCGGCTCGTCGAGGATGAGGATCTCGGGGTCGCCCAGCAGCGCGGTGGCCAGCTGCAGGCGCTGGCGCATCCCGAGCGAGAACTTGCCGACCCGGCGGCGGGCCACCTCGGTCAGACCGACCAGTTCCAGCGTCTCGCCCACCCGCCGCAGCGGGATGCCGGCGGCCAGCGCCACGGACTTCAGGTGGTCCTCGGCGCGGCGGGTCGGGTGGAAGCTGGTGGCCTCGAGGGCGGCGCCGACGTGGCGGACGGGATGGTCGAGTTCGACGTAGCGCCTGCCGCCGAACGTCGCCGTGCCCCCGGTGATGGAGACCAGGCCGAGCAGCATGCGCAGCGTGGTGGTCTTGCCCGAGCCGTTGGGGCCGAGGAAGCCGGTCACCCGGCCCTGGGCCACCTCGAAGCTCAGGTCGTCGACGGCGTGGACGGGGCCGAACCGCTTGGAGAGTCCGCGCACTTCGATGGCCGAGGTCATGCCAGACGGTAGCCCCGGGGTTCGGTCGTGGTCGGTCATCCCCGACAGTTCGGCGCCGGCCGGCTCAGACCTCGGCGTAGACCTCGATCGGCAGGAGCAGCCCGATGGCCACGACGAGTTCGTCGTGGACGCGGCTCATGTTGCTCCAGCCGTTCACCCAGCCGACCAGGGCGGAGTACCAGACGTGGCCCAGGATCCGGGCCCGGTCGCTGATGTCCGCGGGCTGGGGCTCGCCGATGGCCCGGGTGATGATCCCCTCCATCAGGACCGACACCTGTTGCTGGCACTCGATGGCGGCGGGGTCGGGCGAGGCCAGGGCGGTGAACACCGCGCCCACCAGGGTCGGCTGGCGGCCCATGGACCGCAGGGCCCGGTCCAGGGCGTCGATGACCCGCTCGGCCGGGCTGGCGCCCTGGGCGGGGGACTGTGCGAGCCGGCTGTCGAGCTGCTCGACCCAGTGGACGAGCGAGGCGGCCAGCAGGTGGTCCTTGCTGGTGAAGTACCGGTACACGGTGCCCATGGCCACGTCGGCCCGGGCGGCCACGTCGCGCATCTGGACGGCCTCGTAGCCGCCCTCGAGGGCGAGGGACATGGCGGCGTCGACGACGCGCTGGCGGCGGGCCTGCTGGGCCCGCGTCAGCGTGCGAGGCACCGGACCGTTCGCCATAGGGTCCCACCCTAGTCGGACACCCTTTCCCGACCCGGGTGGAAGGTCCGCGCCCCGGCCGTGCAGGTGGTCATGTGCAACCGGGGGTCGCAACGGACCAGCCCGGCCGCCCCCGCCTCGGTACCATGGGCGGCCATGCCCTCCGCCGAGCACAGCGACGACGACCCGGAGCTGATCGCCACCACCGACGGCCGGGTGCCGGGGCGGCGAGGGCTCGCCACCCGCCAGCGCCTCCTCGAGTGCACCGCCGAGCTGCTGGTGGCCACCCCCTGGCGATCGATCAAGGTCATCGACATCGCCCGGGAGGCCGGCACGTCGCCGGCCACCTTCTACCAGTACTTCGAGAACGTCGAGGCGGCCATCACCGTCCTGGCCGAGGAGCTGGTCGACGGGGCCGGGATCCTGGCCGGCCTGGTGGACGGCGACTGGTCGGCGGAGGCGTCGTGGGGGACGGCGGTCGACGTGGTCGAGGGGTTCATGGACTACTGGGAGCGCAACCGGGCCGTGTTCCGGGTGGTCGAGCTGACCACCGTCGAGGGCGACCTGCGGTTCCAGGGGCTGCGGGTGCGGGCGCTCAACGCCGTGACCGTCACACTGGCCCGGGTCATCGCCAACCAGTCCGGCACCTCCGGGTCACCGGCCGGGGGCGACCCCATGGCCGCCGCCGGGACGCTGATCGCCATGTTGGCCCAGGTCGCCGGCCACCGCTACGGGTTCGAGTTCTGGGGAATCCGGACCGCCTCGCTGGTCGACAGCCAGGCCCGGCTCCTCCACTGGTCGGTCACCGGCCGGCCGGCCCCCGAGGGCGCCCGGGTGCCCGGCTCCGAGAGCCCCGCGCCCCGCACCGGCCCGGTGGTGGGCGGTGGCGCAGCCTCGGCCCGCACCGCCAAGGTACCGGCCACGGATCGCCCCCGGCACTGACCCCCGGCCGCAGGGGCCTCAGCGCAGCGCCACCGGGTTCACCGGTGAGCCGAGGGCACCGGTGAAGGGGAGCGGGGTGGCGTCCAGCAGGAACGAGTAGCGCCCGTCCGCGGCGCAGGCGTCGGCCAGGGCGTCGAGGAACCAGTTCTGGCCCTGGGTCATCCCCATCTCGACCAGGTGGAGGATGTGGACGGGCAGGAACAGGTCCTCGGACTCGCCGGGGTAGACCTCGAGGATGAGGGTGTCGATGGCCACGGCGGCCACGTCGTGGTCGTGGAACCAGGCCGCGGTGGCCACGGTGAGCCCCGGCGTGGGCCACGTGTAGGCCAGCAGGTCGCGGGCCGGCGGCCTGCCGCCGATCCCCGGCCGGCCGTCGAGGGCCAGGTGGGCGGTCTGGCCCGTCCGGACCAGGACCACGTCGCCGGGCTCGACCTCGAGCCGGCCGAGGGCGCAGGCGGCGTCGAGGTCCTCGGGCGTGATGGCGTACCCGGGGTCGAGGAGCTCGAGCCCCTTGGCCCGGGCCACGTCGAGCAGCAGGCCACGGGAGACGATCGAGCGGATCTGCTGGATCCCGAGGAGCGAGGCCCCGTCCTCGGTGACGGTGGAGGCGGGGTAGCCGTTGTAGAGGACGCGGCCGTCGGGGCCCGCCCCGTAGGACGTGTGGGCCAGTCCGTCCCAGTGGGTGGCGCACTGCATGGCGAAGGTCACGACGTCCTCGGAGAAGGCGACCCATCCCGGGTCGTCGCTCTGGGGGGCGTCGACCGCCACCATGGTGTGGGTGGGGTTGACCCGGCCCTCGATGAACCCCATCTGGATGCCCTCGGCCTCGGACATCGGGATGCCCAGGGGGAAGGCCTCGCCGTCGACCACCGCGGCCACGCCTCGCAGTCGGGCGGCGGTGTCGATTAGGTTCAGGGTGCCGATCCGGTCGTCGGGCCCCCAGCGACCCCAATTGCTCACCCGCTCGGCCATCTCGGTGAACGAACGGGGGATCGACGGCGGCACAGGAGCTGGCACGCCCCCGTTGTAGTCGATCCGCGCAACAGTTTTCCGGTGCGACGGCCGATAGGAACCTGTGAGCCGTGCAACCGGAGGGTCCTTGAGTGTCCGTTCCCCATGGGCGAGACTCCATGGCGACCTGCAGGGGCTCAAGATCGTGAACATCCATCAACCTTGGACAGGTTCTCCCATGCCGAACCACTCGGAATTGACGCGCAGCACCCCGGTCGCCCACGGTCGAGGGCGGATCGCCATCGCCGGGGCCGCCGCCGTCGTGGCCGCCGTGGTGGCCGTCCTCGTCACGCCCTCCGGCCCCGTGACGCCACGGCACGCCGGCGTCGGCGCCGTCGTGCCCATGAGCCCCGGTGCCGTGCAGACGCTCTACGCCCAGGACCTGCTGGCACGGGTGAACGCCGACCGGGCGGCCAGGAACTCGGGCGTGCAGCCGATCCCCCCGCTGGCGGTGGATCCCGGACTGGCCGCCGCCGCCCAGGCCTGGTCCGCCCACCTGGCCGCCATGAGGCAGGTCCAGGACCCGCAGCTGTCGGCCTGCGGGCCGAACCCGACCCCGGGCCAGATCTGCGAGCTGGCGGCCAATACCGGCGACACCGGCAACGGCTACTGGCCCGGTGACGGCTCGGACGGGATGGAGAACTCCTACATGGCGTCGGCCGGCCACCGCCAGAACATGCTGAACGCCGGGTACGACACCGTGGGCATCGGCGTGACCTGCAGCGGGGGCCAGGCGTGGACCGTCGAGCTCTTCGGCTACGCCTACGGGAATCTGGCCCCGGCCCAGAGCCGCCAGGCCACACAGAACGCCATCGAGGGCACGCCCGTACCCCCGGGCCCGAGCGTCGCCGGCACCCAGACCGGGGACCCCGTCTACTGCGCGGGCCAGACGGTCGGGCCGAACGGCCAGACGACGACCACCGGCGGCCAGTACCCCTACCCCTACCCCGTCCCGTCCGTCCCCGGTGAGCCCATGGGCTCGAACCCTGACTCGGCGGTCGGGATCGCCGCGGCGGGCGGCGCCGGCTACTGGGTGGCGCGTTCCGGCGGCGCCGTGGCGGCCCACGGGTCCGCCGGCGACTACGGCTCCATGGCCGGCCAGCCGCTGACCGCGCCGGTCCGCCACATCGTCGGGACGCCCGACCACGGCGGCTACTGGCTGGTCGCCTCGGACGGCGGGATCTTCGCCTTCGGCGACGCCACGTTCCACGGATCGATGGGTGGCCAACGTCTCAATGCCCCGGTGGTGGACATGGCGCCCACACCCGACGGCCGCGGCTACTGGCTGGTGGCCTCGGACGGCGGGATCTTCGCCTTCGGCGACGCCACCTTCGCCGGCTCGATGGGCGGGATGCCCCTCAACTCCCCGATCGTCGGCATGGCGCCCACACCCGACGGCCGCGGCTACTGGCTGGTGGCCTCGGACGGCGGGATCTTCGCCTTCGGCGACGCCACCTTCGCCGGGTCGACGGGCTCGCTCCGACTGAACGCGCCGATCGTCGGGATGTCCCCGACGGCATCGGGCCGTGGCTACTGGCTGGTGGCCTCGGACGGCGGGATCTTCGCCTTCGGCGGCGCACCCTTCCAGGGGAGCGCCGGCAGCCTTCCCCTCCAGGCCCCGATCACCGGGATGGCGGGCTACACCCCGACCGGGGGCTACTGGCTGGTCGCCGCCGACGGCGGGGTGTTCGCCTTCGCGGCGCCGTTCGTCGGCGCCGGCTGAGCCCGCCGCCGCCGGACGCGGGATCGGCAGGCCGGGTCAGCCGGCCCAGATGATCGACTGCAGCTCCGAATACGCCTCGAGGCTGTAGTCACCGCCGTCCCGTCCGATCCCACTCATCTTGAACCCGCCGAACGGCGCGTCCATGTTGCGCTGGGCGGTGTTGATCCCGACGTGGCCGGCACGCAGCTGCTTGGCCACCCGGAACGCCCGGGCGGTGTCGCCGCTGAACACGTAGTCGTAGAGGCCGAACTCGGAGTCGTTTGCGATGGCCACGCCCTCGTCGTCGTCGTCGAAGGGGATGGCGACCACCACCGGGCCGAAGATCTCCTCGCGGGCGGAGCGCATCTCGTTCGAGCCGGTGATGAGCGTGGGCTCGACGTAGTACCCGCTGGCCAGGTGCTCGGGACGCCCACCGCCGACCACGACCTCGCCCTCGGTGCGGCCCGACTCGATGTAGTCGAGGATGCGCTGCTGCTGGGCGCCGGAGATGACCGGGCCGACCACCGTCGCGACGTCGGTCGGGTCACCCACCGTGAGCCGCCCGGCGAAGGCCGACAGCCCCTCGACCACCTGGTCGAAGATGCTCCGGTGGACGACGGCACGGGTGGGGGCCGTGCAGATCTGGCCGGAGTGGAAGGCCCAGGTCGAACCGATGGCCATGATGGCGGCCTTCAGGTCGGCATCGGCGAACACCACGGCGGCGCCCTTGCCGCCGAGCTCCATCAGGAGGCGCTTCATGGTCGGCGCCCCGGCCGCGGCGATGCGCTGGCCCACCGACGTCGATCCGGTGAAGGACACCATGTCGACGTCGGGGGAGGAGGTCAGCACCGACGCCGGCTCCGGGCCCTGGGCGCTCACCAGGTTGATGACGCCGGGCGGGAACCCGACCTCGTCGAGCACGCGGGCCAGCTCGACGACGGCCAGCGGGTCCTGGGGTGCGGGCTTGATGACCACGGTGTTGCCCATGGCGAGCGCCGGTGCGACCTTGCCGGCCATGTTGGTGAGCGGGAAGTTGTAGCTGGCGATGGCGGCGACCACGCCGACGGGCTGGCGGTAGGCGAGGGCGCTGATCAGGCCGCCCGGCGCCAGCGGGGTGGCGGCGGTGGCGATGGGCGGGAGGCTCGACTCCTGGACGTGGCGGATGTCCCGGCTGTAGCGGTCGAAGCGGTCGGCGCTGATCGGGACCTGCATGCGCGACCCGACCGAGGCGGTGGCGCCGGTCTCGGCGATCACCAGCGGGACCAGCTCGTCGTTCTTCGCCCGGATGGCGGCGGCCGCCGCCTTCAGCAGGGCGAGCCGCTCCTCGACCGGGGTGGCGGCCCATGCCGGGAAGGCCTCGCGGGCCGCGGCGCAGGCGGCCTCGGCGTCGGCCACCGAGGCATTGGGCGCCTGGCCGACGACCTCCTCGGTGGCCGGGTTGACGATGTCGTAGGTGCCGTCGCCGGCGTCGACCCACGACCCGCCGATCAGCAGCTTGGTCTCGTCTCTGGTGGCCTGGTCACCCATGGGAGGGGTCCTTTCGTCGGTGGTCGTGGTCGTGCGGTCGTGGCGGCCCGGTGAGGGCCGGGGGGATCGGTGGAGCCGGCCGGTCGTGCCGGTCCGGAGTGTAGGTCGGGCCCCGGCCCGGCCACCGGGGGCGTGCCGGGCGGTGGCCCAGGGCGACGGCCCCGGCGGAGGCCCCGGGCGATGGCCCCGGGCGGAGGCCTCAGGCGGAGGCCGCCGTGTCGACGGTGACGGTGTCCCGCCCCGACCGCAGGAGCGTGCCGGGCAGGTTGCCGGTGGGCCGGCCGTCGACCACGGTCTCGACGCCGTTGACGAGGACCCGGCGGACGCCGATCGAGTCGGCGATGAGCCGGGGGCTCCCGCCCGGCAGGTCCTCGACCAGGGTGGCCGGCTCGGAGGCGACGGTCTCGGGGTCGAACACGAAGATGTCGGCGCGCAGGCCCTCGGCCACCCGGCCGCGGTCGTGGAGCCCGAACAGGTCGGCGGGGGCCTGGGTCATCCAGTGCACGGCCTGCTCCATGGGGACGAGCTTGCGCTTGCGCAGACAGTCGCCCAGGAACGAGGTCGGGTAGTTGGAGCCGCACATGCGGTCCAGGTGGGCACCGGCGTCGGACCCGCCGACCAGCGCCCCGGGGTCCTTCCACACGTCGACCCGTGCCTCCCACGAGGCGGCGTCGCCGTCGGACGCCTTGGGCCACAGCACCGTGCGGAGTCCGTCGGCGATGACCAGGTCGAGCAGGGCGTCGAACGGGGCCTTGCCCTGCTCCTCGGCGATCGACCCGACGTCGCGCCAGCTGTAGGTGGCGTTCTCGGGGGCGAAGGTGTCCCCGATGATGTAGTTCGCCCAGCTCGACAGGCGGCGGAACACGCCGGCCCCCTCGGAATGGGCCAGCTCGTCGAGTTCGGCCCGGACCGCGGGATCGCGCAGCTTCTCGATCCGCTCCTCGACCGGGAGCCCCATCACGTCACCCCACCCGGGGATCAGGAACAGTGCGCAGTGGGTGCGGAAGCTCATGTTCATCGGCACCAGGGTCGGCATGGTGAGGGCGATGATCCGGCCCCCGGCGGCCGCCGCCGCCGCCGAGGCCTCGAGCTGGCGGGCGGTCTTGTCCGGCGTCCGCGAGTCGACGGTGAGGAGGTTCCAGTTGAGCGGCCGGCGGGCCGTGGTGGTCATGGCCACCATCAGGTCGATCTCCTCGTCGGTGAAGGTGTCGAGGCAGCCGTTGGTGATGTACTCGAGCGTGGTGCCGGGGTGGTCGCGGACGACCTCGCAGAAGGCCAGCATCTCGCGGCGGTCGGCGTAGCGGGACGAGATCGGGTTGCCGTCGCCGTCGGAGTGGGTGCGCGACTGCGACGACGAGAACCCGAGGCCGCCGGCCTCGATCGACTCGGCCAGCAACGAGGTCATGGCCTCCAGCTCCCGGTCGTCCGCCACCTCGCCCGCCCGGTCGGCGCCCATCACCCAGCGTCGGATGGCGCAGTGCCCGACCAGGAACCCGGCGTTGACGCCGAGGTTGCCCTCGAGCCGGCCGAGGTACTCGCCGAAGGTCTCCCAGTCCCACTCGATGCCGTTCTCGAGCGCCACCAGGGGCATCCCCTCGACCTTGGCCATCATGCGCCGGATGTAGTCGTGGTCGGCGGGCTTGATCGGGGCCAGGGTGAAGCCGCAGTTGCCGGCGATCACCGTGGTCACGCCGTGCAGGTTCGACGGCGAGGCCGTCGGGTCCCAGAACAGCTGGGCGTCGTAGTGGGTGTGGGGGTCGATGATCCCGGGGGCGACCACCAGACCCTCGGCGTCCAGTTCGGTGGTCCCGGACTCGTCGACGGTGCCGACGGCGACGATGACCCCGTCCCGGATCCCGACGTCAGCCCGGAAGCCGGGCGAACCGGTGCCGTCGACGACGGTGCCGTTGCGGATCACGTAGTCGAGCATGGTGGCGTTCCCTCCGTGTGGCCCGGGCGGTCGCCCGCGGCCGTATGCGCATGGGTGTGGCGGCGGGCCGGCGGCGGTCGTCTCCGACCCCGGCGCCGTGTCCCCCGGAACTGACTGTGCGTCAGATTATGGCACGCAGGGGCCGGGTCCGGCAGGTGCCGTGTGGCCCGGGCCGGTGG
This sequence comes from uncultured Actinomycetota bacterium, assembly GCA_963835445.1. GTDB lineage: Bacteria > Actinomycetota > Acidimicrobiia > Acidimicrobiales > RAAP-2 > Bog-756. The sequence goes on along the minus strand of CAWIFO010000006.1, from coordinate 64,489 downwards.
CGGCGCCGACGGTAAGGTGCGGGCATCCACCACTCCTACCTCCGTGACAACCTGCTGCCGGTCATCGTGCTCCTGCTCGGTGCCGGGCTCACCGTGCGCTTCGCCCACTGGGTCGGCGGCCGCCGCCGCCGCTGGATCGACACCCAGATCAGGCGTCAGATCGAGACCGGTACCGCCGCCTCCGAGCCGCTGAAGCGCTCCCGCGCCATCAGCGAGGCGGTCGAGTGGTCTGCCGTCGCCCTCACCTACTTCATCGTCGCCATCCTGGCCTTCGACCAGCTGGGCATCCCGCTCACCACCCTGGTGGCGCCGGCCACGGTCATCGGGATCGGACTCGGCTTCGGCGCCCAGCAGATGGTCGGCGACCTGCTGGCCGGGTTCTTCCTGTTCGCCGAGCACCAGTTCGCCTTCGGGGACGTGATCCGGCTGTCGATGCCCGGGCAGACCACCGGGATCACCGGGACCGTCGAGGAGCTCACGCTCCGGGTGACCAAGCTGCGCACCCCGCAGGGGGAGCTGGTGGTGGTGCCCAACAGCGCCCTGCGCCAGGTGACCAACCTGTCCAAGGACTGGTCGCGGGCCGTGATCGACATCCCGGTGTCGGTGACCGAGGACCTGGTGCAGGTGACCGGGCTGCTCGCGAGGTCGTGGGCGCCATGGCCGAGGACCCGGCCTGGTCGGGGCTGCTCCTGGGCGACCCGGTGGTGGCCGGGGTCGAGACGATCGACGTCGGCTACGTGCAGCTCCGCCTCATCGCCCGGACCCTTCCCGGCCGCCAGTTCGAGGTGGCACGGGAGATCCGCCTGCGGGCGTCCAACGCCCTCCGGGCCTCCGGCATCGCCTCGCCCGGCGTCGGGGACACCGCCACCCGGGGCACGCCGTGAGCTCGGACCAGTCGGTCGAGGACGTCGGGGACGCAGGGGCGACACCGGACGAGGGCCCGGACGACCCCCGTCCGACGGGCGAGGTCACCCTGGCGAGGGTCCCCCACAGCGCGCTCGTGGGCCTGATGGCCGGACCGGTCTCGCGCTCGGTGCCCGTCCGGCGGTCCACGGTGCTGATGCTGGTCGCCTTCCTCGGCTTCGGCGCCCTGACGTACCTGTACCCACCGGCCACGAAGTCGGTGACCGACGTACACGACGAACAACCCCAACGGGTTCCCCGGCCTGGTGCCGGCCACCACGACCACGACCTCGCCCCCGGCACCGACGACCACGACGTCGACCTCGCCGTCGGCGTCGACCACCACCTCGGCCCCCGCGTCGACCACCACGACGACCACGGCGGGCGCGTCGTCCACGACCACCACCACGAAGCCGGTCGCATCCACGTCGACGACCCTGGGGAGCACCACGACCACGACCCGGGCGTCCACGACCACGACCACGAGCACCGCCGCACCGTGATCGGCGGCCGCCGGCGTCCAGTTGGTGCGTCAGCCGTTGACCAGCGGGATGACCTCGGCGCCGAACGCGGCGATCTGGTCGCACAGCTCGTCGGCGCGAGTGCGCCGGGAACCGGACCTGCACCTGGCCCACGCCGGCGTCACCGAACGGCCGCAGGTACTCGGCCAGCTGTTCGGGCGAGCCCTGCACCGTCCCCGGGGGCAGCTCGTTGCCGGCCGCCGGGGTGCCCAGGTAGAGCGGGTACGGCGATGGCCCCGATGTCGAGCGGCGCTCCGGCGCGGTACTCGGCACGCAGCTGGCGAAGGGTCGGCCAGGAGCTCGAGGTTGGGCCCGACCGACTGGGGCAGCCACCCGTCGGCGAACCGGGCCGTGCGCCGCAGCGCGGCGGGCGACGACCCGCCGACCCAGATCGGGGGCCGGGGCGACTGCACCGGCCGTGGACGCAGCCCGACACCCGATGCCGGCCAGCGCGGCCCGGGCAGCTCGGGGAACTCCTGGCCAGCCCGAGCGCCAGGCCGGCGACCGCCTCGTCGGTGGCCGGGCCGCGCTCGTCGAAGGCGGGGCCCATGAGGTCGAACTCCTCGGTGACGTGCCCGGCGCCGACACCGCAGATCACCCTGCCCGACGACAGGACGTCGACCGTGGCGAACTCCTTGGCCGCACGGAGCGGGTGGCGCAGGGCGGCGACGTAGATGTGGGATAGCAGGCGGATCTGGCTGGTCACCCCGGCCAGCCAGCCGAGCGTGGCGATCGTGTCGTACCAGGTGGTGCTCATGGCTCCGGCCAGCCGGTCGGGGATGAACGTGTGGTCGCACACGCCCACGTAGAAGAAGCCGGCCGCCTCGCAGGCCAGGGCCACCCGGGCCAGCTCGGCCGGCCCGGCCGCGGGCTCCCAGGGCTCGACGTAGATCGTCGACTGCGACTGGACGGGAAGCTGCATCCCGAACGAGACCACCCCGGCGGGCAGCACGGGCACCACGTCGACGGGCGGGGCGATGGGTGAGTCGGTCACGGGTGAACCTCTCTTGCTCGGGTCCCCCGCGGGGGACGTGTCGTCCGGCCCAGGCGGCCCGGGGGCCGCCGCCGGTCGTCGGCCGAGTCGGCCACCAGGGAGTCGGCCAGCGTCTCGGCCAGGCGCGTCGTCGTGTGCCGAACTGGGTGGCGAGCACCCGGGCCCGCTTGTAGGCGAGGTGGGCGGGGACCTCCCAGGTGAACCCCATCCCGCCGTGGACCTGGATGCACGAGCGCCCGTTGGTGACGGCCGCCTCGTCGGCCAGCAGCTTGGCCCCGGCGGCGGCCACGTCGGGGTCACCGACGTCGGGCTGGTCGACCGTGACGGCCGCCGCCTGCACGGCGCAGCGGGCCACCTCGGCCCGGACGGCCATGTCGGCGCAGAGGTGCTTGACCGCCTGGAACCCGCCGATGGGACGGCCGAACTGGACCCGGCCCTTGGCGTACTCGACGGCCAGGTCGCAGGCCCACTGGGCCATCCCGACCTGCAGCGCGGCGGTCAGCACGGCGCCGTCCCGCCGCCACCAGGCGGCGACGTCGGGACCGGCCACCGGCTCGCCCGCGGGCAGCGCCGGCGACCGACCACACCGGGGTGAGCGGGTCCATGGGCCGCGGCGAGCGGCGTGGCGTCCAGCGATGCCGGGTCCAGGCGCTCGACGCCCTCGCGCGGACAGCACGAGCAGGACGTCGAGGTCGGCCAGGTGCTCGACGACCACCGGGAGCGACGCCGGTGCCGACGGCGCCCGGCACCGGGCGCTCGACCAGGCCCACCACCACCGTCCCGTCGTCGGCGCCGTCGATCAGACCGGCGGCCAGGTGGGAGGCGACCAGCGGTCCCGGGACCAGCGCCCGGCCCAGCTCCTCGAAGACCAGGGCGGCCTCGGCCAGTCCCAGCCCGACCCCGCCGGCCTCCTCGGCCAGGCACAGGTGGAACACGCCGGCCTCGCCCAGCTGCCGCCACCCGTCGCGGTCGACCACCCGGTCGGTCGACTCGACGGCGGCGGATCGACTCGAGGGGGAACCGCCCCTCGCACAGCCGGCGGATGCCGTCGGCCAGCTCCCCCTGGAACTCGGAGACCTCGAAGTCCACGCCGGTTCCTCAGCCCTTCGTGCCCGCGCCGTGGCCCTGCGGTCTCCTTCGGGAGCCCCAGGATGCGCTCGCCGACGATGTTCCGCTGGATCTGCGACGTGCCGGCGGCGATGGTGAGCGAGATCCCCCGCAGCCAGTCCTCGACCATGGTCCCGGCCGGCAGGAGCCCCCGAGCCCGTCGGTGCCCTCGAGGTCGTGGGCGGCCAGTCCGGCCCGGTCGAGCAGGGCGAGCGAGAACTCGCCCAGCTTGTGCCGGGTCTCGGAGTAGGCCAGCTTGAAGTAGGTGCCGCCGACCCCGGGGATCCCGGTGCGGGCGGCCTGGGAGACGTTCCGCTTGGTCAGCGCCCACAGGGCGTCGAGCTCGGCCTTCAGGTGGCCGGCCTGGCGGCGGATGCCGGGGTCGGCCCAGGCGCCGGTGCGCCGGGCCAGGGCCACCGTCGTCGACAGCAGCTCGATGGCCTCGAGCAGGTCGCCCACGAAGGCGGTGCCCCGCTCGAAGCTGAGGGTGACCATGGTGACCCGCCAGCCGTCGTTCTCCTCGCCCACCCGGTTGGCCACCGGCACCCGCACCTCGTCGAGGAAGAGCTCGGCGAACTCGGTCGACCCGGCGATGGTGTGCAGCGGCCGGATGTCGACGCCCGGGGAGTCCATGGGCAGGATCAGCCACGAGATGCCCCGGTGGCGGCTGTCCTCGGGCCCGGTGCGCACCAGCAGCTCGCAGTAGTCGGCCACCTCGGCGTGGGACGTCCAGATCTTCTGCCCGGTGACCACGTAGTCGTCGCCGTCGCGGACGGCCCGGGTGCGCATCGAGGCCAGGTCGGAGCCGGCGTTGGGCTCGGAGAAGCCCTGGCACCACACCTCGTCGCCCCGCAGGATCGGCGGCAGGAACCGGGCCCGCTGCTCGGGGGTCCCCTCGGCGATCACCGTGGGCCCGGCATGGAGCAGGCCGACGAAGTTCACGCCGACGTAGGGGGCGTGGGCCCGCTCGAGCTCCTCCTTGAAGACCAGCTCCTCGACGGGCGACTGCCGCGGCCGCCGCCCTCGACGGGCCAGTCGACCCCGGCGTAGCCGGCGTCGAACAGCAGGCGCTGCCAGTGGGTGTCGTAGGCGCGCCGGCCCGGCCAGTCGTCGGGGGACGGCTTGGGCGGCAGGCCGGGCAGGGTCACCGTCCAGCCAGGCGCGCAACGAGTTGCGGAACGCCTGCTCGGCGTCGGAGTAGCGCAGGTCCACGGTCGGTCTACTGCCCGGCGTCACTGTGAAGTCGAGCCCGAAGAGCCTGATGGCGTTGCCCCGGACGACCTTGTACCGCTGCTCGTCGGTCAGCCCGGCCATCTGCTTCTCGGCGATCTCGCGGGTGCGGGGCCACGTGGAGTCCGAGTGCGGGTAGTCCGACTCGTAGGTGATGTTGTCCTCGCCGATCTCGTCGATGAGCTTCAGGCCGTTGGGGTCGTCGAAGAAGCAGCCGAAGACGTGGTCCTCGAAGTAGCTCGACGGCGGGTTCGGGACCTTGTCGGCCACGCCGCCCCAGCCCCGGTTCTCCTCCCACACCACGTCCATGCGGTGGAGCAGGTGGGGGATCCAGCCGATCTGGCCCTCGGAGTAGGCGACCTTCAGGTTGGCGAACCGCTCGAACAGGCCGGACAGCAGGAAGTCGGTCATCGACAGCTCGGCGTTGATGTGGGTCAGCGACGAGCCCACGGCGGCCGGGGCGTCGGCCGACGTCGACGGCATCTTGGAGCTCGAGCCGATGTGCATGTTGACGACCATGGACGTCTCGTCGCACGCCACGAAGAACGGATCCCAGTAGTTGTCCGGGTCGTGGATCGAGGGCAGACCGAGGTAGGCCGGGATCTCGCTGAAGCACACGGCCCGCACGCCGCGCGCGGCGTTGCGCCGGACCTCGTCGGCGGCCAGGTGGGCGTCCCAGAGCGGCACGATGATGAGCGGGACGAGGCGCCCGCCGGTGCCCGGCGCACCACTCCTCGACCTGGTAGTCGTTGTAGGCCTTGACGCACAGGAGGGCGAGCTCCTTGTCCTCGGCCTCGGTGAAGGTCTGGCCGCAGAACCGGGGGAAGGTCGGGAAGCACAGCGAGGCCTCGATGTGGTTTTCGTCCATGTCCTCGAGGCGCTCCTTCTGGCTGTAGGAGCCGGGGCGCATGTCCTCGTAGGTGATGCCCTTCATGGTGACCTCGTCGCGGGGCACGCCCACGGCCGAGTCGACCCGCAGCAGCGGCCGCTGCAGCTCCTCGTAGATCCACCAGTCGGCCGGGGCCCCGCCGCCGCCCTCGTTGACGGTGAGCTTGCCGCCGACGAACGTGACATCCGGCATCGTCCTTGCGGACGATGTGGGGGGCGGCGTCCTTGAACTTGGCCGGCATGCGGCTGGTCCAGACGTCGGCGGGCTCGACGATGTGGTCGTCGACGGAGATGATCTTCGGCAGTTCGGCCATGAGGGGAGTGTATCCCCGGTTCTGACGGTGTGTCAGTTGCGGCCCGGGCCGCGGGCCGGATCGTCCGGCGCGATGCGCACCGGTCCGTCGGCGCGGTCGCCGTTCCCGACGATGGGTGACCCCTTTGCGGCGGGGCGCTGCCGACCATGGCGTGCCATGTCGGCCGCCGGTGCTGGCCGCTGGCCGCCGCTGGCCCGGCCGCCGGCCTCGCGGCGGCGCCGGCCCGGCCGGGGCCGCGCTCGGTCGGCCAGGCGCTGGCCGGCCCCACGTCTACGCCGGCGGCGGGGTCGCTCGGCTTCGGCGCCCCGCAGGTGGCCCGCCCCGTTCACGCTGCCGCTCGAGCTCGGTGGTGGTGGCCATGACCGCCAACCCGGCCGCCCCGGCGCCGACGAGGGCTACTGGCTGGCCTCGGCCGACGGTGGGGTCTACGCCAGTGGGCAACGCCGGGTTCTACGGCTCGCTCGGCGCCCTGCGGCTGCAGGGACCGGTCGTGGCCATGGCGGCCACCCCCGACGGCCGGGGCTACTGGCTGGCCGCCCTCGACGGCGGGGTGTTCGCCTTCGGCGACGCCGGCTTCTACGGCTCGATGGGCGCGGTGCCCCTCAACCAGCCGATCGTCGGGATGGCCGCCGACGCCCGACGGGCGGGGCTACTGGCTGGTGGCCTCCGACGGCGGGCGTGTTCGCCTTCGGCGACGCCCCGTTCCTCGGCTCGATGGGGGGCACGCCGCTGGTGTCGCCGGTGACCGGCATGGCCGCCGACCCACACCGGCGCCGGCTACTGGCTGGTGGCCGGTGACGGCGGCATCTTCACCTTCGGCGACGCCCCCTTCCACGGCTCGATCGGCGGCACCCCCCTCAACGACCCGGTGGTCGGCATGGCGGCCATGCCCGACGACGGCGGGTACTACTTCGTGGCCACCGACGGCGGCGTCTTCACCGTCGGGCGACGCCGTCTTCCGGGGCTCGCTCGGCGGCGGGCTGAACGGCAACCCGCACGTGATCCGCCGGTGGCCGCCATCACCCTGACCGCCGGACGGCTCGGGCTACTGGCTGCTCGACCCCGACGGGTTCAACTACTCGTTCGCCAACCCGCCCGACCCGTCGCCTCGCCACGGCCTCGGCCATCGTGGCCGTGGCCGCCAGCCAGGTGAACGCCGACCCGGCCACCGGCTACTTCTGCAACCCGTACGGCCCGTGCGAGGCGTGGTGCGCACTGTTCGCCACGCTGGGTGTGGGAGCAGGCCGGCGTGCCGATCCCGTCCTACGCCTTCACCGGGGACATCTACACCTGGGCCGCGGCCCACACCGCGGTGCTGCCCCCGACGGCGTCCCCGTTGCCGGGCGACGCCGTGCTCTACGGCACCGGCCCGTGGTCGACGTCCACGTCGGTCCACGTCGGCCTGGTGGCCCAGGTCTGGCCGGACGGCGCCATCGTCACCGTCGAGGGCGACGCCGGCCCGGCCGCGACCGGCAGCCTGGCCGTCATCATCAACGGGCCCTACCTGCCGTCCCACTCGTCGGCAGTACAACGGCGTCCCGATCTACGCCTTCGCCCGCCCGTGAGCGGGCCCGGTCCGGATCGGGCCGAGCCCCGGTCCGGGAGGCCCGCGGCCCGCTTCAGCGTTCGGCGAGGAGCGAGTCGAGCAGGCGGGCCCGGTGGTCGGCGGCCGACCCCCACGCCTCGGCCAGGGCCCAGGTGCGCTTGAGGAAGAGGTGGAGGTCGCACTCCCACGTGTACCCGATGGCACCGTGCACCTGCAGGGAGACCCGGGCGGCCTCGACGGCGGCGTCCGACGCCCGTGCCTTGGCGACCGACGCGGCCCGCGAGGCGTGGGCGTCCCCGGTGTCGAGCGCCCAGGCGGCCCCGTAGACGACCGGGCGGGCGAACTCGAGGAGGACCTGGGCGCCGGCCAGGAGGTGCTTGACCGCCTGGAAGCTGCCGATCGGCTTGCCGAACTGCTGGCGGTCCTTGGCGTAGGCGGCGGCCAGGCCGATCATGGCGTCGGCCAGGCCGAGCAGCTCGGCTCCCGTGGCCACGGCCGCCCGGTCGGCGGTGGCGGCCAGGAGCGCCCCGGCACGCGGGCCCGAGGCGAGCACGGTGTCCGGCGACGGCGCCCACCCCGGGGTGCCCATCCGGCGGGTCGGGTCGAGGGAGGGCGCCGGGGTGACGGTGACCGACGAGGCGTCGACGCCGTGGAGCTGCGCCCGTCCGGCCCGTCGGTCACCAGCAGGAGCAGGTCGGCCCCGACCGCACCGGCCACCGGCGCGCCCGGCCAGGCCGGGGTCGGCCACGGCGGCGGTCACGTCGCCGGCGGCGATGGCGTCGAGCCACGGCCCGATCCGGGTGTCGGCCGTGCCGGCGGCGGCCAGGTCGGCCAGCAGCGGGGCGGCCAGCCCGGTGGTCGCCACCAGCGGCTCGGGCAGCGCCACCCGCCCGGCCTCCTCGGCCAGCGGCACCAGGTCGACGAGGCCCAGCCCGAGGCCGCCGTGCGCCTCGGGGACGGTGAGCCCGGCGACGCCGAGGTCGGCCAGCGTGGACCACCGTGGCGTCCGGGCGGCCGGCGCCTCGTAGGCGGAGCGCACGTCGTCGGTGGCGCACTCCTTGGCCAGGACCTGGCGGACGGCGTCGCGGAACTCGAGCTGCTGGTCGGTGAAGGCGAAGTGCATGTCGGTCGCTCCCGCTCAGGCCCGGGGCAGGCCGAGCATGCGCTCGGCCACCACGTTCCGCTGGATCTCGTTGGTGCCGGCGTAGATGGGCCCGGCCAGCGCGAACAGGAAGCCGTCGAGCCACGGGGCATCGACCCCGTCCCCGTGGAACTCGGCCTCGGGGCCGAGCAGGTCGAGGGCGGCCCGGTGGATGGCCAGATCGGTCTCGGACCAGTGGATCTTGTTGGCGCTGGCCTCGGGCCCCACCGCCCCGCCGTCGAGGACCCGTGTGGCGGTCCACAGGGTGTTCAGCCGGTAGGCCTCGGCGTCGGCCCAGGCCCGGGCCACGGCATCGGCGCAGCGCGCGGCCCGGTCGGGGTCGGCGGCCAGGCGCTCCGCGTACAGGTCGACCAGCCGGTCGGCGGCCCGGGTGTAGCGGGCCGGGCTGCGGAGGCTGAGCCCCCGCTCGGACCCGGCGGTGGCCATGGCCACGTTCCAGCCCCGGCCGACGTCGCCGAGCACCAGGTCGTCGGGCACGAACACGTCCTCGAAGAACAGTTCGGCGAACCCGGTCTCCCCGTCGATCTGGGGGATCGGGCGGACGGTCACCCCCGGGGTGGCCATGTCGATCAGGAAGTAGGTGAGCCCCCGGTGCCGCTCGGCCTCCGGGTCGGTGCGGAACAGGCCGAAGCACCACTCGGCGAAGGCGCCCGCGCGACGCCCACGTCTTCTGCCCGCTCAGGACCCAGCCGCCCTCGGCGTCCGAGCGGCGGGCCCGGCTGCGGATGCCGGCGAGGTCGCTGCCGGCGTCGGGCTCGGACCACCCCTGGCACCAGATCTCCTCGGCGGAGGCCATCGGCGGGAGGAACCGGGCCTTCTGGGCGTCGGTGCCGAACTCGAACATGGTGGGGGCCAGCAGGAAGACCCCGTTCTGGCTGACCCGCAGCGGCGCCTGGGCCCGCCAGTACTCCTCCTCGAACACGAGCCACTCGACGATGCCCACCCCCCGCCCCCCGTACTCCTCGGGCCACGACACGACGGACCAGCGGTCGGCCGCCAGCTCGGACTCCCAGGCGCGGTGGGCCTCGAACCCCTCGGCGGTGTCGAGGGAGGGCAACGACCGGGGCGCGGGCGCGTGGGCCCCCAGCCAGGCGCGGGCCTCGGCCCGGAACGCCTCCTGGGCGTCGGAGTAGTGCAGGTCCATCGGTCGGTCGTCCGGCTCGTCCATCGGGTGCGTCCCTCGTTCTGTCGGTCGCGTGGGGCGCCCGGCACGGTCGAGGGGAAATCTGACACACCGCCAGATTTCCGGCAACCGTGGCCCATCGGCCACAATGGCCCCATGGCAAGCGCTGTGATCGTCGACGTCGTCCGCACACCGGTAGGGAGGAAGAACGGGCGGCTGTCCGGGTGGCACGCCGTGGACCTCGCCGCCCAGCCCCTCGCCGCGTTGGTGGCCCGCAACGACCTGGACCCGGCCCTGGTGGAGGACGTGATCTTCGGCTGCACCATGACCGTCGGCGAGCAGGCCATGAACATCGGCCGCAACGCCGCCCTGGCCGCGGGCTTCCCGGACACGGTTCCCGGGACCACGGTCGACCGTCAGTGCGGGTCGGCCCAGCAGGCGGTGCACTTCGCCGCCCAGGCCGTCGCCTCGGGGGCCATGGACATCGTGATCGGCGGCGGCGTCGAGGCGATGAGCCGGGTCCCGATCGGGTCGACCACCGAGCACGGCCCCGGCGAGGCCTACGGCCCGACCGTGCACGGCCGGTTCGACTTCATCCACCAGGGGGAGTGCGCCGAGGAGATCGCCCGCCGGTGGGGCATCAGCCGCGAGGCGATGGACCGGTTCGCGCTGCGCTCGCACGACCGGGCGGCCCAGGCCATCGCCGAGGGCCGCTTCGACCGGGAGATCGTGCCGCTGGACACCCGCCGGGCCCGGGTCGAGGACAAGGTGGCGGTGGCCGGCACCGACGAGGGCGACCCGGCCGACGAGGGCCCCCTGACGTTCGACGAGGGTGTCCGCGCCGGCTCGACCTACGAGAAGCTGGCGTCGCTGCCGCCCTGCTTCGTCGAGGACGGCCTGGTGACCGCGGCGTCGTCGTCGCAGATCTCCGACGGCGCCGCCGCCGTGCTGATCATGTCCGAGGAGCGCGCCGGGCAGCTCGGGCTCACCCCGCGCGCCCGCTTCCACACGTTCGCCGTGGCCGCCAACGACCCGGTGATCATGCTGACCGCCCCGATCCCGGCCACGACGCTGGTGCTCGAGAAGGCCAAGCTGTCGCTCGACGACATCGACCTGGTGGAGATCAACGAGGCGTTCGCCTCGGTGGTGCTGGCATGGGAGAAGGAGCACCACCCGGACATGGAAAAGGTCAACGTCAACGGTGGGGCCATCGCCATCGGCCACCCGACCGGCGGGTCCGGGCGCCCGCCTGCATGGCCACCCTCCTCAACGAGATGGAACGCACCGGCGCCCGGTACGGGTTGCAGACCATGTGCGAGGGCGGTGGCCAGGCCAACGCCACCATCATCGAGCGCCTGGGCTGACCGCGCCGTCACCGCGGAGCGCCACGCGGGCGTCCGGCGGGCCCGCCCCGCGTAGCGGGTGCCGGAGCACGCCGCTACGCGGGGAGGTCTGTCTGCGGGGTCGTCTCCGCCTGCTTGGTGAAGTCGACGTGCTCGGCGCTCACCGGCCGCGACATCAGGTACCCCTGGTAGAGGTCGCAGCCGAGTGCGGCCACCCGCTCGAGCTGTGCGGGGGTCTCGACCCCCTCGGCCAGGACGACGAGCCCCAGTGCCTTGGAGAGCTGCACGATGGCGGCCACGATGGCCTCGTCGGTCTCGAGGATGCCGAGCCCGTCCACGAAGGACTTGTCGATCTTCAGCACCTTGACCGGGAACCGCTTCAGCCGGGCCAGCGACGACTCGCCGGTGCCGAAGTCGTCGATGGCCAGGCCGACACCCATGGCGTGGATGCCGTTGAGGGCGTCGACCGTCTCGGAGGTCTCGCTCATCAGGAGGGACTCGGTCACCTCGAGCACGAGGCCCTCGGGCGGCAGCCCGGAGTCGGCGAGCGCCTGGGCGATGGAGTCGAGGAGCGTCGCATCGCTCAGCTGGTGCACCGACAGGTTGACCGTGATATAGGCCTGCTCGGCCCCCGGCACCTCGCTGCGCCAGCGGGCCATGGTGAAACACGCCTCGCGCAGGACCCAGCGGCCCAGCGAGAAGATCAGGTCGGTCTCCTCGGCGAAGGGGATGAACTCCATCGGGCCGAGCAGGCCGCGGGTCGGGTGGTTCCAACGGACCAGCGCCTCGAGCGCCACGATCTTGCCGTTGGCCACCGAGGCGATCGGCTGGTAGTGGACCACGAGCTCGTCGTTCTCGATCGAATGGCGCAGGTCGTCGTAGATCTCGAGTCGGGCCACCGAGTTCTCGCGGAGCGACTCGTCGAACACCTCGATCGCGCGAGCGCCCGCTGTTCTTGGCCTTGAACATGGCGGTGTCGGCCTGCTGGAGGATGTCCTGGGCCGTCTGGTCGCCCTGGACCACGTAGGCCACGCCGACGCTCGCCGTCACCACCACCGACCGACCGGTCGACAGTCGGAACGGCGCCTCGGTCACCTTGGAGTACTCGGTGGCGAGGTCGACGGCGTGCTCGAGATCGCGGACGTTGGGGCAGAGGACGACGAACTCGTCGCCGGAGAACCGGCTGACCACGTCGCCCCTGCGCGCGACGCCGTCTTGAACCGGCGGGCCAGCTCCTTCAGCAGCTCGTCACCGCTGGTGTGGCCGAACGAGTCGTTGACGAGCTTGAAGCGGTCGAGGTCGATGAAGAGCACGGCCAGGTTGGTCTCGTGCTGCATGGAGATCATCAGCTCGCGCTCGAGCTCGTTGTTGAACGACTGGCGGTTGCCGAGGCCGGTGAGCGAGTCGTGGAAGGCCATCCACTGGAGCTGCGACTCGGCCTCCTTGCGGTCGGTCACGTCGGTGAAGGAGCAGACGACCATCGGCGAGTCGGTCCGGCTGGCCCCGGTGAGGAGGCGGGAGCTCATCGACAGCCACTGGAAGCCGCCCGACCCGTTGGTGACGCCGATGACGACCTCGTCCTCGGGCTCGCCCGTCAGCTGCGTGCGCACGTGGGGAAACATCTCCGGCGTGAGCGGCTGGCCGTCCGACGACGTGGCGATGGCGTCGCCCGTGAACATCCGGTGGCCCTCGAACCCGGTGAGCCGGTCACCGAGGATCGTGGCCGCCGCCTGGTTGTGGGCGCTCATCTCGCCCGACTCGTCGAAGAGGATGATGCCCTCGCTGAGTGACGCCACAACCGCCTCGTAGCGCTCCTCGGCGGCGCGTCGGCCGGCCTCGGCCTGGCGGGCGTCGGTGAGCTCGGTGCACACGACGACCCAGCCGTAGGGCTGGGCGTTGTCGTCGATCAGGGGGTCGATCGACACCAGGACGTCGACGTCCGACCCGTCCTTGCGGTGGTGGGTGTGCTGGCCCCGGCGCAGGACGGACGGCGCTGTCGGTCCGGTTGGCGGTGACGACGGTGCCGACCGACATCCCCTTCACCTCGTCCTGGGACCAGCCGTAGATGGACTGGGCCGCCTGGTTCCAGCTCTCGATGCGGCCGTCGGTGTCGATGCCGATGATGGCGTCGGACACGTGGGCGACCAGGCTGGCCTGGTAGCGGGCGGCGGCCTCGGCGGCCAGGCGCTCGGAGATGTCCCGGGCGATCACCTGGAACGCCGGCTCGCCGTTCCAGGTGGTGCGGATGCTGGTCAGCTCCATGACGGTGGAGGTCCCGTCGTGCGACTTGATGCGCGCCTCGCCGTGCTCGAAGAATTGGCCGTCCTCGGTCAGCTGCGCCAGGCGTTCGAGCATGCCGGGGATGTCACCGGCGTCGACGATGTCGGTCACCGGGCGCCCGTAGTTCTCGGCGACGATCTGCGCGTAGTCCGTCTCCCCCGAGTCCGCGAAGATCAGCTTGGCGGCGGCGCGGTTGCCGTAGACGAGGCGGCCGTTCTGGTGGACGGCCACGACGTCGGGCGAGACCTCCGACAGCAGGCGGTACCGGCTCACCAGCTCGCCGAGCTCGCGCTCGAACTTCTGCTGGGCCGTGATGTCGATGACCTCGCCGCTGTAGTAGCGCGGCCGCGGTCGTGGTCATGGTGGGCGCCCGGGAGGGAAGCTCGGTCGGGGACGCCCGCACGACGACGCTGTGGTCGGTCCCGTCCGGGCAGGCCACGACGAGGTGGAGTTCGAACGTCGACGGCGGGAGCCCGGCGCGCAGCGGGGCGAGCACCGGCGCCAGCAGGAGGGAGCCGACCGAGTCGGCGCACGCCAGCCGGTCGGCAGTCGGCCCGAGGACCGGGCCGGCCGGAACCTCGGCGACCGGGCCCGTCGGACCGGGGCCCGGCAGTTCCGGGCCGGCTGCGTCGCGCCTCGGACTCGGCGGTGTGGACGGCGAAGCCGGGCGAGCCCTCGGGGAACCCGAACAGCTCCTCGACGGGTGACGCCCAGGAGAGTGCGTCGGCGGCCGTGTCGTAGATCCATACGACGGAGGGGAGCCCCGACCCCATGAGGCCGACCTCCTGGGAGAGCTCGAACGTCCGGTCGCCGAGGACCGACGTGGTCTGCTCGACCCGGTCGAAGACGGTGCGTCGAGGCTCGAACTCCTTCGCAGTTGCCATAGACCTCTTGCATCGGCCCGGGGTCCGGCAACCTTGAGCCGGAAGTCGCCCCTGGGCTGGATGTTCAGGTCTGAGGTTCGCCCAACACGATGACCGAATTGAAGCCGCCCATGCCGATGGAGGACTTCACCATCGGCCCCGGAAGGCGCGGGGTCAGCCCGTCGAGCAACCGGGGGTGCCCGTGGGCCACGGTCCGGGGCGCGGGGATGAAGCCGGTCTGGTACGCGTAGATCGTGGCCAGGATCTCGACGGCGGACGCCGCCGCCTGACAGTGGCCGGTGAGCGGCTTGACCGAGAAGATGCCGTACGCCTCGGGGAACAGCTCGTCGAGCACGCGGTGCCTCGGCGGCGTCGCACTGGGCGGTACCGGGACCGTGGGCGTTGACGTAGGCGATTTCGGAGGGGTCGATCCCGGCGGAGTCCAGGGCGTCACGGAAGCAGCGGAAGACCTCGTTGAGGTCGGGGGCCATGGCCACGGCGTTGTAGCCGTCCATCGACATCGCCCCACCCAGCACCGTGGCCTGGCTGCCGGCGTCGCGGCCGGAGAGCACCAGGGCCACGGCCGCCTCACCCCCGACGAATCCGCGGCTGCCCTCCTGGAAGGGTCGGCAGGCCTCGAAGGGCGGAGTGTCGAGCACGGCCACGCCGACGTCGCTGAACCCCCGCAGGTTCTGCGGGTGGCCCGAGAGATCGGTGGACAGGAGGATCACGTCCGTGGCGATGCCCGCGTCGATCCACGACTTCGCCGTGATCACCCCGGCATTGCCCGACGCGCACATGGCCGACACGGACATGGCCGGCCCGTGGAAGTCGTTCTCCTTCATCAGCATCGAGATGACGGTTGACGGCATCATGTTCACCCACCGGCGGGCCCGGACCCGGGACTCGGCCGACCGGTAGAAGTCGCTCCACATGTCGACGTCGCCCAGCACGAGGCTGTGCACGACGCCGACCGTCCGCCCCGGCTCCCAGCCGCGCTCGCGGGCGTCGGTGATGGCCTCGCGGGCGGCGAAGCGGAGGGCCTGCATGAAGCGGCTCGGACCGTCGCGCCGGTCGCCCTCGTCGGTGATGCGCGAGAGGTAGGCGAACCCGCCGTCGACGTAGCCGTCGAGGCCGGTGGTCAGCTTGACGGCGCTCTCCCCCAGCAGGAAGCCGTCCCAGACGTGCTTGGTGCCCCATCCGTAGCCCGTGACGGCGCCCACGCCGGCGATGTGCATGGGGCTGTCCTTGCCCCGTCGTGTGGTCGAGGACGACCGGTCGACTGCATCCGACATCTGACCTCCCAGGTCGCTCAATGTCCGACGGGGCCGACATCGTGCGACGGAGCGGACTCCGTGGTCGTGGCGGGCGGCGGCGGGCGCTCGTCTGCGGTGCTGCGGTGCTGCGGGGTATGCGATGAGAAGAAAAGTATGGCCCACCTTGAACGGCGAAACAATGGGTAATCGCTGCGTGCCATCTCGCGCCGCCACCTCTGGACAGGCCGGCGCCGAGGCGCTAAAGGCATCCGGGCAGCCGCCGGAGGGAGCCACCGCCGGACCGCAGCGCCCGTTGTGCACGTCCGGGGGCCAGGGGACGTGCCCCAGGACCCGACCGGGCGGGCGGGGTTCAGCCGATGTCGGGCGCCCCGAGCCGGTCGAGGACGCGGCCGGCCTCGTCCATGACGCGGGCGACGAGCTCGGCCACCGTCGGCAGCTCGTCGATCGCCCCGACCACCTGGCCGGTGGGGAGCACGCCCGCGTCGGTGCGCCCGTCGACCAGCGCCGCCTTCGTCATCATCGGCGCGTTGGCCGCCATGACCACCTGCGGCCACGTGAGCTCGTTGCCCTGCTTCATGGCGCGTCCCTCCTTCAAGAGGGCGGGCAGTGTCGTCCGCGTCTCCTTGCGGAAGGCGCGGGCGTTGGCCATGGCGCGCGGCAGCGCGCGCAGCCAGCCGGACCGCTCCAGGTGGTCGACCAGGTCGGTGCGGATCACCCGCTGCGGGGCGCCGTCGACCTTGGTGGACACCACGGTGCCGGTCACCGACGTCGACAGGTAGAGCCGCTTGACCTCGTCCGGCACCCGGCTCTCCTGGGTCAGCAGGAATCGGGTCCCCATGGCGATGCCCGACGCGCCGTAGGCGAGCGCGGCCACCAGGCCGCGCCCGTCGAAGAACCCGCCGGCGGCGATCACCGCCACCCGGTCGCCGACCGCGTCCACCACCGCGGGGGCGAGCAGCGACGTGGGCACCGTGCCGGTGTGGCCGCCGCCCTCGCCGCCCTGGGCGATGACGGCGTCGACGCCCCACTCCGCCACCTTCTCGGCATGGCGCCGTGCCCCGACGGTCGGCATGACGACCAGTCCGGCCGACCGGCACCGGTCGACGAGTGCGGGGTTCGGGGCCTGGGCGAAGCTCGCCACCCGGACGCCGTTGTCGATCATCAGCGCCACCCGGTCGGCCACGTCGGCCACGTCCGTACGCATGTTGACGCCGAAGGGCTCGTCGGTCCGCGTCCGCACCTCGGCGATGGCGGCCACCAGTTCGTCGAAGGTCATCGTCGCCGAGGCGAGGATGCCCAGCCCGCCGGCCTCGGCGGTGGCGGCCACCAGGCGCGGCCCGGCCACCCAGCCCATGCCGGTCTGGACGATGGGGTAGCGGACCCCGACCAGGTCGCAGAAGGGCGTGTGCAGCGCCGGGTGGGTCACGTCCGGACCTCGCGGTCGCGGGAGCCCGACGGGTCGAGCACGGTGCGGAGGAGGTCGAGCTCCTCGGGCGTCGGCATGCGGGTGTCGGGCACCTCGTCGGGGACGACGAGGTCGAACCCGGTGGCGGCCATGACGTCGTCGACGGTGACCCCGGGATGCACGGACGCCAGCCGCATGACCCTGTCCGGGGTGGCGAAGTCGAAGACGCCCAGATTGGAGACGACGTAGCGGATCTCGTGGAACCGGGTCGCCGACGGGCCGGCCGCCGCGGCCCGCGCGTAGCCCACGCCGGACACGACGTCGACCTGCTCGACGAACGACCGGGGCGAGTGGTTGGGCACCCAGTAGCTCGTGGTGTGGTTGACGGTGTTGCCGGGAGCGCCGCGGACGCCGACCAGCTGCGCCTTCGGCTGCGCCCACGGCCCGATGGCGCTGATGTTCTGGTTGCCGGTCCGGTCGATCTGCGAGGCCATCATGATCAGGTTCCGACGGCCCGACCACACCACGTCGAACACGCGGCGGTACGGCATGTGCGACTCGTGCACGAGCGACGACGGGCGGGCGCCGAGCGGAGGCGCCCCGTCGACCAGCGCGGCGTCACCGTCGGTCAGCACGAGGTCGGGTGCGAAGGTGAGGCGGGCGAGCCGGGCCCCGAGCGCGGGAGCGGTGCCGAAGGCGCTCGCCATCACCTCGCCGTCGCCCCGGAACACCTCGGCGCACGCCACGGCGCAGTACTCGGCCCGGGTCGACCCCGGTGTCGGTCGGTGTCGGTCATGCGCCCTCCTTCTGGGCCTTGGCCGCCTTGGCCGCGGCGCGCTCGTCGGCGGCCTCGCGGGTGGCGGCCTGGTAGCCGGCCTCGTCGACGGCGAGGAACCGCTCGTGGAAGGCGGCCCACGCGTCGGGGTCGCCGGCGGCGGCCACGTACTCGTGCTGGAACCCCTCGTCGCGCCCGTAGTCGGGGACGCACGCGGTGAAGTGGGCGCCGCCCGGGGTCTCGACGACCCCGTCGGTCAGCAGCCGGCTGATGCACATGGTCTGGATCGGCCCCTCCTCGGCCAGCTGCTCCGTCGCCACCACGCGCTCGGTGGTGACGAAGCGCCGGTCGGCGGCGCCCAGGAACAGCTCGTCGAAGAAGGGATCGGGGCCGAGGATCTGCCCCGATCCTGCGGCGTCGGCCCGGTTCACGTGCACCACCGCGGCATCCAGGCGGAGCGCGGGCATGGCCACCAGCTCCTCGCCGTCGTCGTAGGGGGAGCGCACGGTGCGCAGCGTCGGGTTGACGGTCAGCACGTCGGAGCCGAGGCCCGACCGCGTGGGGAGGAAGGGGATGCGCTGCGAGGCGGCCAGCAGCCCGAGGTAGAACATCCCCTCGTCCACCTCCATGGCCTCGACCGCGCCGGCCTGCCGGGCCGCCTTGAAGTGGGGGTCGGTCGGGATCGAGTCGAGGGTCACGAACCCGAAGACGACCTTGGCCACCTTGCCCGCCGCGCACAGGAGGCCGACGTCGGGCCCCCCGTAGGACACGACGGTGAGGTCGGTGAGGTCCGAGCGCAGGATGGCGCGGACGGCGGCCATCGGCTTGCGCCGGGAGCCCCACCCGCCGATGCCGACGGTCATGCCGGAGGCGAGCTCGCCCACGAACTCGTCGAGGTCCATCCGCTTGTCAGCCACGGATCGATCCCTCCTGCCCGCCGGCGGTTGCGGCCCGGCGCGTGCGTCGGCCCGGTCATCGGGACGTGTCCGCGTCGCGCTTCTCGACGAAGGCGGACCGCTGCTCGTCGGCCACTCCGGCCACGTGGAGCTCGTAGGTGAACCCCTGCTCCAGCCGGTAGCTCGCCCGCACGTCGACCGGGTCGATCCCGTTGAGGGACTCCTTGGCCCGGCGGATGATGGTCGGGCTCTTGGCGGCGATGTCCTCGGCCACCTCGTAGGCGGCGTCGACCAGCTCCTGGCGCGGGACCACCCGGAGCACCGACCCGTAGTGGTGGAGCTCGGCGGCCGTCGCCGGCTTGGCCGTGTAGACCATCGACCGCATCCGGTGCTGGGGCACCAGCCGCGACAGGTGGGTGGCCGCGCCGAGTGCGCCACGGTCGACCTCGGGCAGCCCGAAGGTGGCGTCCTCGGAGGCGACCACGATGTCGGCGTTGCCGGCCAGGCCGACACCGCCGCCGAGGCAGAACCCGTGGACGGCGGCGATGACCGGGACCTCGCACTCGTAGACGGCGGCGAAGGCGGCGAAGCAACCGCGGTTGGCGCCGATGAGCGCCTCGTCGCCCTCGGGCCTGGATCTCCTTGATGTCCACGCCGGCGCAGAACCCCCGGCCCTCGGCCCGCAGGATCACCACCCGGTTGTCGGGGACCCGTCCGGCGGCGAGCACTGCGTCGGCGAGCGCGAACCAGCCGGCCACGTCGAGGGCGTTGACCGGTGGGTGGTCGATGACCACCTCGGCGATGCCGGGACGGTTCTGATGGGTGACGATGGGCATGTGGTGCTCCGGGGTCTGCGGCGGGACCGGCCGCCCCGCGCCCGGCCCGAGGGCGGGCGGGAGGTGCGCGGCCCCGCACTCGGCGTGCGGGTGACTGGGTGGTGGCTCGGGTACGGCGCTACTGCTCCCGACACCGGAAGGGTCCCGGCGGTGCGCCGGGACCGACCCGTTTCGGATCTGATGCCGTGTCAGGTAATAGTGGTCTGGACAGTACCAGTCGGAGCCAGGGAGGCAGCAGTGGCAGCACGTGGGAGCACCGACCGGGTCGACCCGCTCGACTTCACCGGCCGGACCGTCCTGGTGACGGGCGGCGCCAAGGGGATCGGACGGGGGATCGCCGCGGGGTTCCTCGCCGCCGGCGCCGACGTGGTCGTGTGCGGGCGCACGGCCGTCGACGACGACGCGCTCCCGTCGGGCGTCGACGCCACGGGCGGCGAGCGACGCGCCGTCTTCGTGACGGCCGACCTGCGCGACGCCGACCAGGCGGCGGCGGCGGTGACCGCCACCGTCGACCGGTTCGGGCGCCTCGACGTCCTCGTCAACAACGCCGGCGGTTCCCCGTCGGCCGATGCCGCCACCGCGTCGCCCCGCTTTTCGGCGTCGATCGTCCAGTTGAACCTGCTCGCCGCTCTCTACTGCGCCCAGGCCGCCAACACGGTGATGCAGGACCAGGAGGGCGGCGGCTCGATCGTCAACATCGCCTCGGTCAGCGGGCTGCGCCCGTCGCCCGGCACGGCCGCCTACGGCGCCGCCAAGGCCGGGCTGATCAGCCTCACGACGTCGCTGGCCATCGAGTGGGCACCGAAGGTCCGGGTCAACGCGCTGAGCGCCGGCCTGGTGGCCACCGAGTCGGCCGACGCCCACTACGGCGGCGCATCCGGGATGGCCCAGGTGGCGGCCACCGTGCCCCTGGGCCGGTTCGGCACGCCGGCCGACATGGGTGGGATCTGCCTCTTCCTGGCATCGCCCCTCGCCGCCTACGTGACCGGGGCGAACCTGGTGGCCCACGGGGGTGGCGAGCGCCCGGCCTTCCTGGCGGCGGCGGAGCGGGCCACGGGCCCCGACGCCTGAGCGGCGCGGGCGGTCCGGGGCACGGGGACGGGTCCTGTGGCCCGGTGGCGGGATCCGGGGGCCACGGGAACCACTCAAGTCCCGACCCGACCAGGACGATGAGTGGAGACAGGGCCGTCAGGTGAGGACCGTCCCCGCAGGGGACGGCACCGGGTCGGCCCAGGAGTGTCCGACCATGTTGACCCATCCGGAACCGACGTTCACGCTGCAGGGGACTCCGTACCTGGAGTACCTCCCGGTCGTCGACGTCTCGACGGGCCGGCTGCTCGGCATGGAAGCGCTGGTCCGCTGGCGGCACCCGACCCGCGGGCGCATCTCCCCGGACCTCCTGATCCCGGCGGCGGAGGCGAGCGGGGACATCGGCCCGCTGACGCGGCTGGATCGTGGCCGCGGCGTGCGAGGAGGCCGGTCACTGGTCGCGCAGCATCCAGCTCGGCGTCAACTGCACCGTCGAGCAGCTCCAGCGCGGCGAGGTCTCGGTGGCGGTGGCAGAGGCCCTCGACCAGTCGGGGTTCCCGAGCGACCAGCTCAACATCGAGGTGACCGAGGACGCGGTGGTCGACCCCACGGCCTCGGCCGACCTGCTGGCGCTGTCCGACATGGGCGTGCAGCTCTCCGTCGACGACGTCGGCACCAACTGGTCGTCCTTCGAGCCGTTCAAGCGGCACGCCATCAGCACCGTGAAGATCGACGGCTCGTTCGTCGCCGGGCTCGAGTCGAACCAGGGGATCAACCGGCTGGTCGTCGAGACCGTCATCCACATGGCGCACAGCCTCGGCATGTCCGCCATCGTGGAGCAGGTCGAGAACGTCAACCAGCTGCGCATCGCCAGCTCGTTCGGCGCCGACGCCGCCCAGGGCTTCTTCTTCGCCCGCCCGATCGCCGCGAGCCGACGCCCGGAGGTTCGCCGAGGGACCGGAGATCCCGGTGTTCTCGCGGACCGAGCCGCAGTCCATGCTCCTGACCGGCGGCGGGTCGGCCCCGCTCGACTCGTTCCTGACCGTGCACGAGCCGGAGCCCGACGCCCGGCACGCCGACCCATCCTCGCCCCGCTCGGTGCCCGACCTCGAGTAGCCGGCCGACGCCCGGCCGGCGCCGCCCCGGCTGTCCCACGGGCGCCCGTGACCCCCGACCGGGCGCCCGTGGGACAGCCGGTGACGCACGGGGGACGGCCCCCACATCGTGGCTACGATGTCGCGTCCGACCCGTCGCCACGCTCCCCACCCAGGCAGGAGTAGTAGGCACACCCCGAGATGCCTGGTATACCCATGCCCGTGAAACTCGCTGTCATCAAGGAGTCGCGCCCGGGGGAGCATCGCGTCGCGATCGTCCCCGAGGTGGCGGCCAAGCTGGCCAAGACCGGCGTCGACGTCGTCGTGCAGTCGGGAGCCGGAACCGATGCCCGGTTCTCCGACGAGGACTTCGTCCAGGCCGGTGCCACGGTGGCGCCCGACGCGGCGTCGGCACTGCAGGGCGCGGACTTCGTGGCCCACGTGCAGCCGCTCACCGTCGACGAGGCGGGGATGCTCCCCCAGGGCGCCTCGGTCATGAGCTTCCTGCAGCCCGTCGCGTCGAGCGACGTCGTCCAGGCGCTGGCTGCCAGGGGCGCCACGGTGTACAGCCTCGACCTCCTGCCCCGGATCAGCCGGGCCCAGTCGATGGACGCCCTCTCCTCGCAGGCCACGGTGGCGGGCTATCGGGCCGGGCTGTCGGCCGCCGAGCACCTGGCCAAGTTCTTCCCCATGTTCATGACGGCGGCCGGCACGGTGCCGCCGGCCAAGGTGCTCGTGATGGGTGCGGGCGTCGCCGGACTCCAGGCCATCGCCACGGCGCGGCGACTCGGGGCGGTCGTGCGCGCCTACGACGTGCGCGCCGCGGCCAAGGAAGAGGTGCAGAGCCTCGGGGCGAAGTTCGTCGAGCTCGACCTCGAGACCCAGGACGGCGCCGGCGGGTACGCCAAGGAACAGTCGGCCGAGTACCTGGCGAAGCAGCAGGAGCTGCTGGCCGCCGAGGTGGCCGCGTCCGACGTGGTGATCACCACCGCGCAGATCCCCGGGCGCAAGGCGCCGATCCTCGTGACCGAGTCGATGGTGCGCGGGATGGCCGAGGGCGCCGTGATCATCGACATGGCGGCGGACTCGGGCGGGAACTGCGAGCTGTCCGTGGCCGGTGAGGACGTGCGGGTCGACGGCGTGACCGTCGTCGGACTGACCAACCCGCCGTCGTCGATGCCGACGCACGCCAGCTTCCTCTACGCCCGCAACATCGCCAACTTCCTCGGGCTGGTGGTCACCGAGGGCGAGCTCGTCCCCGACTTCGACGACGAGATCGTGGCCGGCACGTGCGTGGTGCGGGCCGGGTCCGTCGTGCACGGCCCGACGGCCGAGGCCCTCGGACTGAGCGTGCCGCCGCCGGAGGCCGCACCGGCCGCACCGGCCGCGGCGGCCGAGTCCGCAGACAGCAGCGATGCGCCCGCCGAGTCCGGCGCCGACAACGAGCAGGGGGAGTCATGAGCGGCAACACCACGGGGATCCTCGAGTTCCTCACGATCTTCGTGCTGGCGGTGTTCGTCGGCAACGAGGTCGTGTCCCGCGTGCCGAGCATCCTGCACACCCCGCTCATGTCGGGCAGCAACGCCATCCACGGCATCGTGCTCGTCGGCGCCATGATCGTCATGGGCACGGCATCGGGCGCCGCACAGATGGTGCTCGGCTTCCTGGCCGTGCTGC
The DNA here is from genome assembly GCA_963835445.1 of uncultured Actinomycetota bacterium. Lineage (GTDB taxonomy): Bacteria > Actinomycetota > Acidimicrobiia > Acidimicrobiales > RAAP-2 > Bog-756. The sequence continues at coordinate 41,226 of CAWIFO010000006.1, read as the reverse complement.
TCGCCACCCTCAACATCGTCGGCGGCTTCACGGTGACGGACCGCATGCTCGAGATGTTCAAGGCCAAGCCCGGTGACGCGGCACCCAAGAAGAAGGGCGCCGACACCGAGGACGGTGCCAAGTGACCCTGACCATCTGGATCAACCTCATCTACCTGGTGGCCGCCGTCGCGTTCATCGTGGCGCTCAAGGGCCTGAGCTCGCCCAAGCAGGCCCGCAACGGCAACCTGCTCGCCGCGGCCGCGGCCGTCGTCGCGTGGGCGGCAACGTTCTTCAACCCCGAGGCCCAATTCAGCCACCACACCACCAACCTGGTGCTGGCGATCGTGGCCATGGTGCTCGGCGCGGTCGTCGCCGTGCCGGTGGCCCGCCTGGTGAAGATGACCGCCATGCCGCAGCTGGTCGCCATCTTCAACGGCGTGGGCGGTGGCGCCGCCGCGCTCATCTCCATCGTGGTGTTCCTGTCGGACGCGGACGTGCACGACCTCGGCGGCCCGAAGCCGGCCACCTACGCCATCGTCGAGGCGATGCTCGGCCTGCTGATCGGCTGCGTGTCGTTCAGCGGCAGCGCCATCGCCTTCATCAAGCTCCAGGAGCTGATCACCGGGCGGCCGATCACCTACCCGGGCCAGCAGGTCATCAACGGACTGGTCGGCGTGGCCATCGTCGGGCTGGCCGTGGCCACGGTGGTGACGGACAACGTGGCGCTCATGGTCGGGACCGCCGTCCTGGCGCTGGTGCTCGGCATCATCTTCGTGCTGCCCATCGGCGGCGCCGACGTGCCGGTACTGATCTCGCTGCTGAACTCGTTCACCGGCCTGGCCGTCGCCGCCTCGGGCTTCACCCTCAACAACAACCTGCTGATCATCGCCGGCACCCTGGTCGGCGCCTCGGGCATCCTCCTCACCCGGATGATGTCCAAGGCCATGGGCCGGTCGCTGTCCAACGTGCTGTTCAGCGCGTTCGGCTCGGTGGTGACGGCCGCGGCCGGCGCCGACGGCGCCGGCGAGACGCGCCAGGTGAAGTCGGGCACGCCCGAGGACATCGGGGTGCTGCTCGCCTACGCCCGCAAGGTCGTCATCATCCCCGGCTACGGGCTCGCCGTGGCCCAGGCGCAGCACACGCTCCGCGAGCTGGCCGACCTGCTCATGGAGCGGGGTGTCGAGGTCTTCTACGCCATCCACCCGGTGGCCGGCCGGATGCCCGGGCACATGAACGTCCTCCTGGCCGAGGCCAACGTGCCCTACGACGAGCTGAAAGAGATGGACGAGGCCAACCCGGAGATGGGAACGGCGGACGTCGCCCTCGTCGTCGGCGCCAACGACACGGTGAACCCGGCGGCCAAGAACACACCGGGCAGCCCCATCTACGGCATGCCGATCATCAACGCCGACGACGCCGCCAACGTGGTCTTCCTCAAGCGGTCGATGCGCCCGGGCTTCGCCGGCATCGACAACGAGCTGCTCTTCGACGACAAGACGACGCTGCTCTTCGGCGACGCCAAGGACACGCTGTCCAAGCTCGTCGCCGGCGTCCAGGAGGCCTGACCCCTCGAGGTGGCGCGCCCCCCGGGTGACCGGGGGGCACCTGGGGGCGCGGCCGGAGCGGCCGGCCGATCCGGGGCCAGCCGCCACTCTTCGTGGGCACCCGGCCACCCCTGGGCCAGCATCGGCGGAATTTTCCGGCGAACGCTTTGCAATCGGTGTCGCCATCTCGTACCGTCAGTCAGTCCGCAGTCGCGGAACCACGTGTCACGCCGGGGAGTATTGGCGTCGGGACGTGCAGTTGCTGGATGAATCCCTGGGGGGTTGGGTCGATGGAGCAGTCCGTTTCGCGTGTGTCCCGTGGTGGCAGGATCGCAAAGGTCGCCGTCTCGGCGCTGATCGGACTCGCAGGCCTCACCGCCGTCGGCGTGCAGCAGGCCGCGGCCGCGGGCCCGCCCGTCGTCTCGGGGTTGACCCCCAGCACGGGATCGGCCAACGGTGGCACCAGCGTCATCATCGCGGGGTCCGGCTTCGGCACCGCGGGTTCGATCACCGGAGTGACCTTCGGGGGCGTGCCGGCCACGTCCTTCGTCCAGAGCAACGGCATCAAGATCACGGCCGTGGCCCCCGCCGCCGCCTCGTCCACCTCCATCGTGGACGTGAAGGTGACGAACGCCAACGGTACGTCGGCGGTCGCCGCAGGCGATCAGTACACGTACACGTGGTCCGCCGTCCCGGCGGTGACCTCCGTCAGCCCGCCTGCCGGCACGTTCGCCGGTGGCACCACCGTGACCATCACCGGCACCGACCTCGGCGGTGCCGGTGCAGTCCACTTCGGGTCGACGGCGGCGACGTCGTACACCGTGGCCTCGGGTACGACCATCAACGCGGTGGCGCCGCCCGGCACCGGAGCGGCCGACATCACCGTGACCACCCCGCAAGGAACCTCGCCCGTCAACACCGGCGATGTCTACAACTATCTCCAGACGCCGACCGTGACCGGTGTCCGCACCGTGGCCAGCCCGACCGGCGGCCCGACCGGCGGCGGTACCCAGGTGACCATCGACGGCACCTACTTCCCCAGTAGTTCCACGGTGTCGTTCGGCACCACCCCGGCGACGAGCGTCGTCGTCAACTCGCTCAACTCGATCACAGCGGTCGCCCCTGCCGGCACCGGGACCGTGGACGTCACCGTGCACACCTCGGTGGGCACCAGCGCACCTTCGTCGGCGGACACCTACACCTACAACTCGGCGCTCACCGTGGCCACCGGCACCGCCAGCTACAGCAGTGGAGCCTCGACCTCGTCGGGTGTGTTGGCCTCAGCCACCAGCCAGACCGGCTCGACGGTGACCATCACCACGCCGGGCGTGTGGTCGGTGGGCGAGGAGGTCTACCTCAGCGGGTTCACCAACGGACTGACCGCCGGCTTCTACCCGGTGACGGCCCCGGGCACGGGCACCTTCGGGGTCACCTTCGCCCCCGCTCTCGGTGCCTCGTCGTCGGGCACGGTCATCCCGTCCCAGGCCAACAGCTTCAACGCCGGGTCGCTCGTGACCGGCGGCGGCACCATCGATCCGACCACGCTGACCGTGGTGACCCAGCCGGCCTCCGGCACGGTGTCGGCGGTCGGCGGTCAGCTGATCTACATCCCGGCCCGCGCCGTCCCGACGGCGGCCGCAGGCGTGTGGACCCAGACCGTGACCACCACCGGCACCCAGACCGCCACCTTCGCCATCTGTGATACCGGGCACACGTGGGCCGGCAACCCGACGGCGGGTTGCGCCGAGGGGACCGTCAACTACGTCCCGTCGGCCAGCGGGTTCTACATGGGTCAGCAGATCTCCGCCCTGGGGGGCACCCTCCTGGTCTCCGTGGTCGTCGACACCAGCGGCTCCGTGGTCGTCCCGGCCTCGGCCACCACCGGCTCGACCTTCACCAGCATCACGGCGGCGCCCATGTCGCTCCTGCCGTCCTCCAACTCCGGATTCGCCGTCCTCGGCGTCGGCGGCTACGAGGCCATCACCCCGGTGCCGACCGGCCTCAGCCTGGTGCCCGGCTCGCTCAACGTGTCCGGTGGCGATACGGCCACCTCGGGCAAGTACATCGCCAGCTACTGCACGGCCGCCATGGGCTACGTGGCCGGTGAGTGCACGGCCCACTCGACCGGCAACTACCACCTCTCCTACCCCTACATCGAGACGTCGTTGAACGCGGCCACCTCGATTGCCGGGGGGACCCAGATCACCCTGCCCACGGTCACCGCCCAGTGGCAGGTGACGGCGACGTCGGGGTCGGTCAGCTCGTACGAGACCGAGTTCACCGTCGCCACCAACGTGGCCCCTCCGGTCGGGCCCACGGTGGTGGACGCCTACCCCTCGGACCTGAACTCCTTCAACCACCAGGGGCCCAGTGCGCCGGTGCCGACCTACGCCGCCCCGTCGCCGCGATGGACGGTCAACGTCGGGCCATCCGGACCGACCGCACCGGCCTTCACGTCGGCCACCTCGACCACGTTCACGGCCGGTGCCGCCGGCACCTTCACGGTGACCGCGTCCGGCAGCCCGACCCCGACCCTCAGTGAGAGCGGCACCGACACCCTGCCGGCCGGCGTGACGTTCAACGCCGCCACCGGCGTCCTGTCGGGCACCCCGACCTCGGCCGGTACCTACACCCTGCACTTCACCGCCCACAACACGCAGAGTCCGGATGCCACCCAGACGTTCACCCTGACGGTGAACGCCGCACCGGCCTTCACGTCGGCCACCTCGACCGCGTTCACGGCCGGTGCCGCCGGCACCTTCACGGTGACCGCGTCCGGCAGCCCGACCCCGACCCTCAGCGAGAGCGGGACCGACACCCTGCCGGCCGGCGTGACGTTCAATGCCGCCACCGGCGTGCTGTCGGGCACCCCGACCTCGGCCGGTACCTTCACCCTGCACTTCACCGCCCACAACGGAGTCGGCTCCGACGCCACCCAGACGTTCACCCTGACGGTGAACGCCGCACCGACGTTCACGTCGGCCACCTCGACCACGTTCACGGCCGGTGCCGCCGGCACCTTCACGGTCACCGCGTCCGGCACGCCGGCCCCGACCCTCAGCGAGAGCGGGACCGACACCCTGCCGGCCGGTGTGACGTTCGTTGCGGCCACCGGCGTGCTGTCGGGCACCCCGACCGCGGGCGGCACCTTCACCCTGCACTTCACCGCTCACAACGGGGTCGGCACCGACGCCACCCAGACGTTCACCCTGACGGTGAACGCCGCACCGGCCATCACGTCGGCCATCTCGACCACGTTCACGGTGGGTACGGCCGGCACCTTCACGGTGACCGCGTCCGGTACGCCGGCACCAACGTTGACCGAGAACGTCGGCGACGTGCTCCCGGTGGGGGTGACGTTCAACGCGACCACCGGCGTGCTCTCGGGAACGCCGCTCTCTGCCAGCAGCTACACCCTGCACTTCACCGCTCACAACGGGATCGGCACCGACGCCACCCAGACGTTCACCCTGAACGTGGTCTCCGGACCCACTGCCCCGACGTTCACGTCGGCCACGTCGACCACGTTCACGGTGGGGACCCCCGGCAACTTCACGGTGACCGCGTCTGGATTCCCGGCCCCGACCCTCAGTGAAAGCGGCACCGACACCCTGCCGGCCGGCGTGACGTTCGATGCGGCCACCGGCGTGCTGTCGGGCACGCCGACCGGCACGGGCACATTCACCCTGCACTTCACCGCCCACAACACACAGAGCCCGGATGCCACCCAGACGTTCACCCTGACGGTGAACGCCGCTCCGGCCATCACGTCGGCCCCCTCGACCACGTTCACGTCGGGAACGGCCGGCACCTTCACGGTGACGGCCACCGGCACGCCGGCCCCGACCCTCAGCGAGAGCGGGACCGACACCCTGCCGGCCGGCGTGACGTTCGATGCCGCCACCGGCGTGCTGTCGGGCACCCCGACCGCGGGCGGCACCTTCACCCTGCACTTCACCGCCCACAACGGGGTCGGCACCGACGCCACCCAGACGTTCACCCTGACGGTGAACGTGCCCCCGGCGTTCACGTCGAACCCTTCGGCGACGTTCACCGTGGGCACGGCCGGCACCTTCACGGTGGCGGCCTCGGGTACGCCGGCCCCGACCCTCAGCGAGAGCGGGACCGACACCCTGCCGGCCGGCGTGACGTTCAATGCCGCCACCGGCGTGCTGTCGGGCACGCCGACCGGCACGGGCACCTTCACCCTGCACTTCACCGCCCACAACGGAGTCGGCTCCGACGCCACCCAGACGTTCACCCTGACGGTCAACGCCGCACCGGCCTTCACGTCGAACCCTTCGACCACGTTCACCGTCGGGCACGGCCGGCACCTTCACGGTGACGGCCACCGGCACGCCGGCCCCGACCCTCAGCGAGAGCGGGACCGACACCCTGCCGGCCGGTGTGACGTTCAATGCCGCCACCGGCGTGCTGTCGGGCACCCCGACCGCGGGCGGCACCTTCACCCTGCACTTCACCGCTCACAACGGGGTCGGCACCGACGCCACCCAGACGTTCACCCTGACGGTGAACGTGCCCCCGGCGTTCACGTCGGCCACCTCGACCACGTTCACCGTGGGCACGGCCGGCACCTTCACGGTGGCGGCCTCGGGTACGCCGGCCCCGACCCTCAGCGAGAGCGGGACCGACACCCTGCCGGCCGGCGTGACCTTCGACGCCGCCACCGGCGTGCTGTCGGGCACGCCGACCGGCACGGGCACCTTCACCCTGCACTTCACCGCCCACAACGGAGTCGGCTCCGACGCCACCCAGACGTTCACCCTGACGGTCAACGCCGCACCGGCCATCACGTCGGCCCCCTCGACCACGTTCACGTCGGGCACGGCCGGCACCTTCACGGTGACGGCCACCGGGTCGCCGGTGCCGTCGATCTCCGAGTCGGGGAGCCTGCCGAGCGGGGTGTCCTTCACGGACAACAGCCATGGCACGGCCACGCTGTCCGGCACACCGACGCAGACCGGCGTGTTCACGATCACGATCACAGCCAGCAACGGCGTGAGTCCGGCCGCCACGCAGAGCTTCACACTCACCGTGCCCGGCCCCCCGGCACCGCCGACGATCGACCACGTGGACACCGGTGACGGGAGTGCCACGGTGACGTGGACACCCGGCCCCGACAACGGCTCGCCCATCACCAGCTTCACGGCGACCGCCACCCCGGTGCTCGGTTCGGCAGCGTTCCTTGTCGGAACGCTCAGCTGCACGGTCCCCGCACCGGCGACGAGCTGCACGATCACCGGTCTGGTCAACGGCACGACCTACATCTTCACGGTGACGGCCTCCAACGGCTTCGGGCCCTCGAGCCCGTCCACGCCGTCGGCACCGGTCGTGCCCACGGCCAACGGCGCCATCCAGGGCTACTGGACGGTGACCTCGGCCGGCGCGGTGCTCACCAACGGGGCTGCGGTCGCCTACGGTTCGACCGCCGGCCTGGCGCTGACCAAGCCCATCGTGGGCATGACCCCGACGCCGGACCGCAAGGGCTACTGGCTGGTGGCGTCCGACGGCGGCGTGTTCGCCTACGGCGACGCACAGTTCTACGGCTCCACCGGTGCCATGCACCTCAACGCTCCGATCGTCGGCATGGCGTCGACGGCCGACGGCCAGGGCTACTGGCTGGTGGCATCCGACGGCGGCGTGTTCGCCTACGGTGACGCTGCCTTCGCCGGCTCCATGGGCGGGTCGCACCTCAACTCCCCGATCGTCGGCATGGCCGGCAACGGGAACGGCGGGTACCTGCTGGTGGCGTCCGACGGCGGTGTGTTCGCCTACGGCAGCGCCTCGTTCCACGGCTCGGCCGGGGCCATTCACCTGGCCTCGCCGGTGGTCGGCATCGCCGCCCTCACCGACGGCAGCGGGTACGTGTTGGCCGCGTCCGACGGCGGCGTGTTCGCCTACGGGGCGGCGCCGTTCGCCGGCTCGGCGGCCGGGATCGCCGGCTCGGCGGTCGTCGGGATCACCGGCGGGACCTCCGGCGGATACGCGCTGGCGACCTCGGTCGGCGGGGTCTACGCCTACGGCACCGGGAACTACGGCAACCAGAGCGGCACCCCCACGACGGCGCCGTTCGTCGGCATCGCCTCCTGACCGTGCGACGCTCCCGGGGCCACGTGCCCCGGGGCGTCACCTCGGTTGCGGCTTCGAGTTGGCTCGCCTCGTCCACGTCGATGGGCGAGGCGAGCTTGGCGAAGACCATGACGCCCTGGCTCGTGGGTCGGGTCGACAGGACCATGATCCGCACCGGACCCTCGTCGATGAGGTGGCTGGCGTCGTTCACCACCACCATGTCGCCGTCGGGCAGGTAGCCGACGGCCTGGCGGGGCTGGCGACCCTCCTTCACGAGGGACACGGTCATCCGCTCGCCGGGCACGTGGTCGGGGGAGAGCTCGGTGGTCAGTGCGTGGAGGTTCACCACGCGCAGATCCCATTCCTCGGCGGCGTTGCGGACGACCGACGAGCACGTCCCGATGCGTAGCCCGGTCCTGCGGGCGACGGTCAGGAGCTTGGTGGTCGGGTCGTCGACCTCGGGCACCTCGTCGTGGGCGATGTCGACGGACACCGCCAGCTCGCGGAGCGCCTCGAGCGCCTCGAGGCCGCGGCGGGCGCGGCGTGAGCTGACCGGGTCGGGGGACTCCGCCAGCACGCTCACGTGGTCGATCACGAACTGCGGGACGACCAGGCCCGCCGACAGCAGGCCGTTGCGACCGAGGATGAGCAGGGACCGGTCGACCACGGCCGAGGCGTCCACCAGGAGCGCCTGACCGGGAAGCGGACGGGGTGCGGGGCTGAGGATGCGGGACAGCCCGGCGGCGGCGACGATCTGGCGTCCCTTGACGGTGCCGAGCCGCCAGCCGAAGGCCGCCAGGATCCACACCAGACCGGCGGTGAGGACGAAGGCGTAGGGGGCCCGGACGACGGCGACGACGGCCATCCCGACGATCAGCCCGAGGATCATGCCGGACGTGGAAATGATGGCGGCGGCGAAGATCTCCCCCGGGGGGCTGTTGCGGAAGAGGCGGACACCTCGCTGGAGCCCCTTATCGAGGATGCGACCGGCCACACCGCCGACCACGTAGCTGACGGCGGCCCCGATCATCAGCCCGATGATGGCGTGGGTGCCGGCACCGCCGGACCGCTGGCCCAGCTCGTAGCCGAGGAGGGCGCCGAGGAGGACGACGACCAGCCGGACGCCTTCGACGAAGATCATGGCTGTGCCTTCCGACGGGGCCTGCTCCTGTGTGGGGACTGCGTCTGCATGCTCGTGGACGATCTCCTTCCGGTGGTCGGTCTTCCCCTCGAATTGTCGGAATCCACGGGCGAACCTTGAGGAACCGGCGCCTACCCCCGCCTGGCCTGGTGGTCTAGGCTGACGCGGTCAGTTCGGCGGGACCCCGAGCGTCCGCAGGCGGACCCTCCCGTCACTGGCAAGCGAGGGCGATGCACACCACGAGCAACCTTCCGACCACGGAGCCAGTTGACGGCGGCGGTGTGACCGCCCGGCTCGGCGACCACCCATGACCTCCTTCCCCCGCCCCACCACGCCCGAGCCGGTCCACCCGACGACCGGACCGGCGCCCGTGCCCGACCTGTTCGCCGCCGGCGCGCCCGCACCCGTCGCCGTTCCCGACCTCCTCGAGGCCGCAGCGCCGGTGCCGCTCGTGGTTCCCGAGCTCACCGACGCCGCTCCCGCAGCCGCCGGGGTCCCGATGCCGGCCCGGGCCCGGATCCGGCCGGTCCCGAAACGCCTGGCTGCCGCCCTGGCCGTCGCCGCATCCCTCGTGCTGCTCGTGGCCGGCGCCGTCGCCACCGTCGTGGGACCGTCGCCGACGTCCGGTCACCAGGCCTCGGCCTTCGCCGCCGGGGTGACCGGCAACCGCCTCCATGCCGGCGTGCACCCGTCACTCCACCTGGCCCCGGCGACGAGTGCGCCGGCGCCGGCGCCACCGTCGGTGACGGCCGCCGCGCCGCTCCAGTCCCACGAGGTGTTCGGCTACGCGCCGTACTGGACCCTTCCCACCTCATCGCGGTTCGACGTCGCCAACCTGACGACCCTGGCGTACTTCAGCGTCGACGCCAACGCCGACGGCTCACTCGACCAGTCCGGTCCGGGGTGGAACGGCTACCAGAGCCAGGACCTGGTCGACCTGGTCACCCGGGCCCACGCTGCAGGGGACCGTGTCGTGCTGACCATCACCTGCTTCGACCAGGCCACCCTCGACCGGATCACGTCCGACCCGAACGCGCCGGCCCGCCTGTCCGCTGCGCTCATCGCCGCCGTCCAGGCCAAGAACCTCGACGGGGTCAATTTCGACTTCGAGGGGCAGGGGAGCGCCGACCAGGTCGGGCTGACCAACCTCGTCACGAAGGTGTCGGCTGCGCTCCACGGCACCGACTCCCACTGGCAGGTCACGATGGCCGCCTACGCCAGCGCCGCCGGCGACCCGGGCGGCTTCTACAACGTGGCCGCCGTCGCCCCGGCTCTCGACGCCTTCTTCGTCATGGCCTACGACATGAACTCACGTAGCCAGCCCAGCGCCACGTCGCCGCTCGTCGGCCCGGCCTTCTCCGACGCCACGGCGCTCGAAGAGTTCCTCAAAGTGGTGCCGCCCGACAAGGTGATCCTCGGGCTGCCCTACTACGGCTACGACTGGCCCACCGCGGACGGGTCCCCCACCTCCCCTGCGACGGGACCCGAGTCCCCGTTGACCGACGCCGTCATCGCCGCGGCCGGGCATCCCACGTACTGGGACCCGGTCACCGACACGCCGTGGACGGCCTACCAGGTTGGTGGCCAATGGCACCGCACCTACTTCGACGACCCGACCTCGCTGGCCCTGAAGGCGCAGCTGGCGAACTTCTTCCACATTGCCGGGGTCGGGATCTGGGCCCTCGGCATGGACGGCAACGACCCGGCCATGCTGGCCGCCCTGCTCGGGAACGCCCCGGTGGCCAAGGACGTCCTGACCGGGCCGCCACCGGGTACCGGATACGTCACGCTGGCCACCTACAACGGGGGGGTGAACATCCCGTTGACCCCGATCGCGCCCCTGCCGTCGGGTGGCACGATCCAGGTGGTGGGCACGCTGACCAGCATCGGCACGACCGACCCTGCGCTCGCCTGCCTCCAGACCGGGCCGCCGCTCCAGGTGCTCTCGGACTCGGCCCAGCCCGGATCCCTCTTCGTCCTGGCCACGACCCCGACCGACTGCGCGTCGGCGCTGTGGAGCTTCCCGCTCTCCGCCGTGCCCCCGTCCGCCCCGACCACTTCCACCACCACGTCCCCGGCCACGGTGCCGGCCCCGACCACCACGGCCCCACCACCACCGCCACCGCCACCGACCACGTCGACCACCTCGACCTCCACGACGACGACCACCACCACCACAACCACCACGACGACCGTCCCGGCGTCGCCGTCAACGTCGGCCGGACCAGCGTGACCGGGCGCCCGCGCCGACCGGGTAGGCAGGCACCCCGACGCTGCGGACATTGCCGATGCCGCCGCGGCGGCGGCTAGTCTCTGCAACGCACCCGGGGGTGTAGCTCAGCTGGTAGAGCGCTACGTTCGCAATGTAGAAGTCGGCGGTTCGAGTCCGCTCACCTCCACCCGAAAGTGCTGGTCAGAGGCCACACAGTGGGATCCCCAGAAGGTCGAGGAGCGCTACGTCGGGAGAGTGGCTGGCGGCCACCAGCCGAACCCGTGTTTCCGAGGAACCACCAGGTCAATTGTCACCACCGCGCCCTGGTCCTCGGGTAGCGAGTCGAATGGGGAAGTGTGGGACTCAACGGGACACAGCTGCCTGGTCGGGACCGGCACGTTCGAGTTCGGCCCTGTCGCCAGTCCAGAGTTCGAGGCTCTGCCGGAGTCACGTAGGGCTCAGTGTGATGAAGTCCGGCAAGCCGTGAGGTCCTGGAGTTCTCCTGTTGTCAGGCGCACAGGTATTCAGGGTCAGGAATACGTGGAACGCGCGTCCGCTCGGAGGTGTCGAGGGGTCGTCGAGGTGGTCTCCGAATCCACTCGGGATTGCGTCCGCCGGCGGGAGGCCGTACACTGGCCGTACATTAGAGGAGACGAACCAGTGGCACCACCGACTCGAACGAGGGACAGGCGACTTGAGATCCGCACCACCGCAGAGGAGCGCGAGCTCATCGACCGGGCTGCCGGTACGACCGGCACCGATCTGACAACCTTCGTCGTATCCCACCTCGTGGATGCGGCACGTCAGGTCCTCGCTGATCGCGACCGATTCGTCCTATCGGCCGATGCCGCTGCCGAGTGGGAGAAGGTCAACCGTCGCCCAGCAGAGGAGTTTGCCGGTCTGCGCCGGCTCATGCAGCGGCCTTCCCCGTTCGCTGAATGACCGGTGAGTATCGAGCGCCGCGCCAACTCGTGCCCTCTGATGAAGTCGAGACGTTCCTCTGTCGATCGACAGCGCAGACCAACTGGCTGAGGCAACACGCGCTGCAATCGACGTCGACCGGCACCACGAAGGTATTCGTGGTCACGCCCATTGCCGGCGATCGAGTGGTTGCCTACTACGCGTGGTGCATGGCACAGATCGACATCGACGCCGCCCCGAGTCGGCTTCGCAAGGGAGGCGGGCGTTACCCTCAGCCGGTGGCGCTGCTCGCCAGACTTGGCGTTGACCTCGAGCACGAAGGCCGGGGGATCGGAGCCGGCCTTCTTGCAGACGCGATCACCCGACTGTTGAGCCTCAGTGAGGACATCGGATGTCGGGGACTCCTGATCCATGCCGAGGAGGCGGACGCACGCGACTTCTATCTCCATCTCATCCCCGAACTTCAACCGAGTCCCACAGACGAACTGCATTTGGTGGTGCTCATGAAGGACGCTCGTCGTACGCTGCTCGGTCGATGAACGTTCCCGGGAATCGTGTGCGCAACAGGCGGATGCTCAATCCCGTTGGCGCATGTCATCTGACTCATCGGTACTGTGGGAATTGGTGGGCGGGCTCAACCAGTCATCGCAACGCGCCAGCGGCAAACGGGCCCATTTCCCGGGAACCTGTTGCCGGGACTCAACAGGACTCAACTGCTGCCCGACGGTGCACCTCCTTGCCCTTCGGTGCACCTCGCCAACGAATGTGGCCTGGGAATCTACGCGCACTCCCAGGTCAGGAAGGCGGCGCAGCTCCGTTCGCAATGTAGAAGGCGGCGGTTCGAGTCCGCTCACCTCCACAAATCTCGTCCACTCGAACCGTTCGGCGATGAGCCGACCGGTCAGACGGCGACTACATTGACAAGCCCCTGGAGATGTTGGAAATCGTCCGGGTTGCGGGTGTAGATCGGCAGATCCGCGGCACAGGCCGTCGCCGCAATCAAGAGATCGACTGCCCGGGTGCCGTGCGCCTTGTGCCCTGACGCCGAATTGAGCCGCGTAGATCCGCCCGTAGGCGCGAGCCGCTTCTCCGTCGAAGGGGAGAGGATCGAATGCTGCCTCCGCTCGTTGGAGTCGATCCTGTCGACGCGCCCGCTCTTCGGCGTCGACCGTGGCATGAGGTCCGGCTGCGAGTTCTGCCATGGTGATCGCGCTAACGGCCAACTCGAGAGGAAGCTGGGCCGCCTCCAATTGTTCGAGGTCGATGACCACGGACGTGTCGATGACCCCGCGATGGGCCTGCGGAGCGTCAGGCACGAGGGCTGGGGTCCTGTGATGCGACGCTGTCGAGATCGGTGCGAAGCCGGGCCAAGTCGACACTCGGTGCGCCCCGGAACATCGCGATTGCAGTGTCGGCAGTCACGAATCGGTGGCGCCGCAGCGGGGTCAACTCCCCAACGGGTACGCCGTGCCGCGTGACGACAAAGGTCTCACCCCGGTCCAATCCCCGCATGATCTCTCCGCTGTCGTTCCTGAGTTGCCTTTGAGTGATGTCTCGAGCCATGCGCACCAGCGTAGCACCGGGTGCTACGATCTCGTCCTTGTCCACGGAGCAGGCCAGCTGCCCTCCACCGTTCCCGGGACCTGTTCGCTACACAATGCTCGTCGGTCGGCCGATGATTGTGGGGTACCGGTTCGTATCGAGTCCGCTCACCCCCGCCCGTCGTAGATTCCACGACGTCGTCGCCGGTGAACACCCAATTCTCATGTCCGATCGCCAGGACACCGTGGCGGACCTACTCGGACCGCGAAACCGAGCGGCGCGAGCGTGGTTGGTCAGTTGGACAGACTGCGACGTTGCCGGCCCTGCCGTGTGACCTTCGACCCTACGGACACCGAGGTCCGCATCCTAGGGTGAGCGTCAGCACCAAGAGGTCCGAACTCGATGTCCGGCCACTCCGCAACGAGCCACCTGGAGTAGCGAGTGATGGCAAAGCACTTCAACGGCAAGATCGCTCTCGACATCCGGGACTCCGAGCCCGATTGGGCGCCGTACCTGGCACCGAAGGCGGCACCGGGATCACCGAACGTCCTGATCATCGCCTGGGACGACCTCGGGTACGCCACGATGGATTCCTTCGGGGGCCCGGTGCAGTGCCCGAACATGGCGCGGATCGCCGCCCGAGGTGTGAAGCTCGCCAACTTCCACACCACGGCCTTGTGCTCGCCGACCCGGGCGTCCCTGTTGACCGGTCGGAACGCAACCTCGAACGGCATGGCGACGATCGCAGAGTTCGCTTCCGGGTTCCCCGGGATCTCCACCCGCATCCCGTTCGAAAACGGCTTCATCTCCGAGGTACTAGCCGGGCAGGGGTACAACACTTACTGCGTCGGCAAGTGGCACCTCACACCCGGCGAGGAGTGCAACCTGGCCGCCTACAAGGGTCGGTGGCCGCTTGGGCGAGGCTTCGAGCGGTTCTACGGCTGGCTCGGCGGCGAGACGAACTCGTATTACCCGGACCTGGTCCACGACAACCACCCGATCGAGCCCCCGGGTCGGCCCGAGGACGGGTACCACCTGGCCGACGACATGTGCGACAAGGCCGTCGAGTTCATCCGCGATGCGAAGGTGATCGATCCCGACAAGCCATTCTTCATGTACCTGGCCCCCCAGGCCGGTCATGCGCCGCATCTGGTACCACTGGAATGGGCCGACCGGTACAAGGGCGTGTTCGACGAAGGATACGAGGCGATCCGCGAAGGAATCCTGCGTCGCCAGATCGAGCTCGGCCTACTGCCCGAAGGCACAGTGCTGAGCCCCATCAATCCCCACGGGGAGCCGGGGCGCACCGGTCCTGACGGGCAGCCCTGGCCCCAGCTGGACACCGTGCGCCCGTGGGACTCGCTGACCACCGACGAGCAGCGCCTCTTCACCCGCATGGCCGAAGTGTTCGCCGGCTACATCTCGTACAACGACGACCGACTCGGCCGAGTGCTCGACTATCTGGAGGAGTCCGGTCAGATCGACGACACGCTGATCGTCGTGGTGTCGGACAACGGAGCCAGCGGGGAGGGGGGCCCCAACGGCAGCTTCAACGAGTGGCGGTTCTTCAACGGCGTGCCGGATACCACGGCTACCACCCTGCCTCACATCGACGAACTCGGGACCCCGGCGTCGAACAACCACTACAACACCGGGTGGGCGTGGGCCCTGGACACGCCGTTCCCCTACTGGAAGCGGTGGGCAGGGGCCGAAGGCGGCGTGGCGGACATGTGCCTGATCTCCTGGCCGTCCCGGATCCCGGTGTCGACCGAACCTCGACAGCAGTACGTCCATGCCGTCGACGTCGTGCCCACGGTCTACGAGCTCCTCGGCATCGTGCCGCCCGAGGTCATCAATGGCTACCTGCAGAGCCCCATCGAGGGGGAGAGCTTCGCCGCCGCACTGACCGACACGTCGGTGCCGGGTAAGCGGACGCAGTTCTACACGATGCTCGGCCAGCGATCGATCTACCACGAGGGTTGGCTGGCCTCCACGGTGCACCCGCCCCTGTCGAGCTGGGGCAACTTCGACGAGGACGAGTGGGAGCTGTTCCATCTGGAGACCGACCGGTCCCAGTCCACCAATGTGGCTGCCGATCACCCGGCGATGCTCGAGCAGTTGAAGGGGCTGTGGTTCTACTACGCCGGCATCTACAAGGGCCTGCCCGTCGACGACAGGAGCGCCCTGGAGCAAGTCCTCGCGGAGCGCCCCCGGGGCGCACCGGTCCGGGACCGATACACCTTCTACCCGAACTGTTCCGACGTTCCCGAGTCAGCCGGGCCCGCCGTCCCCGGACGGTCGTACACCATCGCTGCCGGCGTGACGGTCGACAGGCCGGATGTGGAGGGCGTGGTCTGGGCCGCCGGGGGAGTCCCCGGCGGGCACAGCCTCTATGTCAAGGACGGGAAGCTGCGCTACACCTTCAACTGGATCGGCTCGGTGCTGCAGGACGTGATCGCCGGACAGTCGCTGACCGTCGGCCCACATGTCCTCGCCGCGCAGTTCGCGGCGGCGGGGCCGAGCTCGGACCCGGACATGCCGGGGACGGAGGGAACACTGACGCTGTTCGTGGACGATCAGGAAGTGGGCTCCGGCCCGTTGATCACGCAGCCGGGGTATTTCTGCCTCACCGGCGACGGCATCTGCGTGGGACGGGACAGCGCGTCAGCAGTGACACCTGAATACCGGGCCCCGTTCCCGTTCACCGGCGGGTCCATCGACCGGGTGGTCGTCGATCTCTCCGGCGAGGGCTACATCGACCACGAAGCCGCGGTCCGGGCCTGGTTCAGCATCGACTGAGGAACCACGTTCCGCGTAGTGAGTCATCTGCAGTGGGAAGGGTCGATCATGACATCGCCCTGAGGTTCGGTTCGGTGGTCCGCTCGGCTCGAGTTCACATCGATTGTGTTCCTGCGGGATGCATGGACGTGCCGATTGACAGGAGGTTCTCGTCGTGGGGACCGATCGGTCGCTCTGCCCAGACCCCGCTCACTTCCGAGGTGCCTCATCGGTCGTCTTCACCAGCGCCCGACACCGTCCGTCGATGGATCCCAAACTGGGTGACAGCCAGCTACACCCGCCTCCCGGAGGGTTCGCCGTCCAACGGTCAGATGCCGACGACGTGGACGAGACCGCCAAGTCCGGCGAAGACGTCAGGGATGCGGGTGTAGAGCACAAGGCCATTGGCGTGTGCAATGGCTGCGATCAGCAGGTCGGCGACTCGCCGCCGGTGAGACCGCCCCGTTTCGGCGACGGCTGCCAGGATCTGTCCGTAGCTCCGCGCTGCGGTGGCATCGAAGGGAAGTGGCCTGCACCTCCGCACTATCGGTCAACGGGTGGCCACCCACGGACGCATCGGATACCAGAGCGTCACCCGTGTCCCGCAGATGTCGATTCGGGTTGGGACAGCGGCCCCGAAAGCGCCACTTGATCTGTCGACCTGTATAGCCTCGTGACCTTCAGCCGGTGGCGACTGAATCGCAGGACCGAGCAGGACCTGAGAACCCAGAGGGAGATGACGTGAATCGGATCTGGATCGTCGGGCTGGCCGTGCTCGCAATGGCGGAACCACTCGTAGGATCCGGCATCGCCCAGGCCGATACGCCGGTGGCTCCGCGCACGCTGGTCGTCGGCGCCTCGCCGACCATCCCGTCGGGCGCTGTCCGAGCGTCAGCGTCGTTGCCCGGGTCGCTGTCTGCCTCGGTCGTGCTCAAGCCGGTGGATGCCGGCGGGCTCCAGGCGTACGCCACTGCCGCCTCGACCCCCGGCGATCCCGACTACCGCCACTTCCTGACCCCCGCCGAGGTGCAACGGAAGTTCGGGCCGTCGCCGTCCACGGTCGACGACGTCCGGAACTGGCTGGCCTCCGAGGGGCTCGATGTGCATCCGACCGAGGGCGATGGCGTCGTCGTGCCGTTCACCGGGAGCCCTGGCGAACTGGAAGCGCGTTCGGGACGTCCTTTAAGAGCTACAGGATGGCAACTGGCAGGATCGCCTACGCCAATGTCTCTGCGGCCCGCGTGCCGATGGATCTGGCACCCGAGGTCCAGGAGGTGGTGGGACTGGACGATCTGGCGGTACCCCGATCCGACCTGACCCGGAACGGCCCCGCAACGGCCTCCTCGGTCGTCCCGAGGCCACAGGTGACGACGTCAGGCCCTACGCCCTGTCCAGCCGCATCGGAGGCGGCGGCCGCGTTCACGACCACCGGACAGGGCGGTGCCACGGGTCACTCGGCCACTGCCGACCAGGTGGCTCCGGAGTTCAACCTTCCCCCGCTCTACGCCCAAGGTGACTTCGGACAAGGTACGACCGTGGCTGTGATGACCGTTGGAACCGACTACCTGGACAGCGACATCTCGTACTTCGAGCAGTGCTACGGGATCCACACACCGGTCTCCCGGGTTCCGGTCGATGGCGGACCGGGTGCGCCTCCCGGTTCCCCCGGCGACCAGGAGTTGTCGCTGGACGTCGAGGGGGTCATCGCCTTCGCCCCGCAGACCAAGGTCCTCGTCTACGAAGGCCCGTTCACCACGGCGGGTGTTCTCGATGACTATGCCTCCATGGCACAAGACGACCAGGCCGAGGTCGGGACGATATCGCTCGGTGTCTGCGAGCCGCTCAACAATTCGACGTTCGGCGAGAACTTCGTATTCGAGGAGATGGCCGCGCAGGGCCAGACCATGTTCGCATCGTCAGGCGACCAGGGCTCCGAGGCGTGCCTCCCCGAGGCGGGTTCGCTGTCGCCCGCCATCGGGGCAGGCCTCTACGTGAACGACCCGGCAAGCCAGCCTTTCGTCGTCGGTGTCGGCGGTGCGTACTTCCCGGATCGGTCGAATCCGGGCACCGCCACGGTCTGGAACGAAGGGCCGACTTCCTCCTTCCAGTCCCCATCGGTCTCCTCGGGCGGCTACTCCAACTCCAACGGCCCCGCCCTGGGCTCGGGGTGGGCCATGCCGTCGTGGCAGACAGGTACCGGAAGCTCCGGAAACGACCCGAACGATCCGAACAACCCGGTCAACTCGAGCCCGAATGGCTGCGGACCCACGGGGTTGGCCGCCTGTCGGGCCGTCCCTGATGTGGCCGCCAATGCCTCCCGCCTCAACAATCTCCTCATCTACTGTTCGGCGGCCCCTCCCGCGTGTCCGCCGAACGTTCCGGCCCCGAATTGGTTCCCCTCGGTCGGGACCAGCATCGCATCACCCGAGTGGGCCGCCATCGCCGCGCTCATCAACGCGGACGTCCCGGGCGGGCGGGCCGGATTCCTTGCACCTGCCCTCTACCAGATCGAGTCTCGCGATCCCTCGGCGTTCGTGGACGTGACGACGGGCAACACCGAGTACCTGTCGCAGCCCAATACCTATGGCGTCAACAACGACACCTGTTCCTACGACGGGTCGCCCGCCGACCAGCTGTGCTACCAGGCCACGCCAGGCTACGACGTGGCCAGCGGCCTCGGGGTTCCCAATGCCGCCGTGCTCGCCGCCGACGTCCGTGCCATCGCGATCGGCCAGGGCGCCGCCTTCGACGGTTCGATGGGCGGGGCGCACCTGAACGCCCCGATCGTCGGCATGGCAGCCACCGCCGATGGCAAGGGCTACTGGGAGGTGGCCTCGGACGGCGGCATCTTCAGCTTCGGCGACGCCGCCTTCGACGGTTCGATGGGCGGGGCGCACCTCAACGCCCCGATCGTCGGCATGGCAGCCACCGCCGATGGCAAGGGCTACTGGGAGGTGGCCTCGGACGGCGGCATCTTCAGCTTCGGCGACGCCGCCTTCGACGGTTCGATGGGCGGGGCGCACCTCGAACGCCCCGATCGTCGGCATGGCCGCCACCGCCGATGGCAAGGGCTACTGGGAGGTGGCCTCGGACGGCGGCATCTTCAGCTTCGGCGACGCCGCCTTCGACGGTTCGATGGGCGGGGCGCACCTGAACGCCCCGATCGTCGGCATGGCCGCCACCGCCGATGGCAAGGGCTACTGGGAGGTGGCCTCGGACGGCGGCATCTTCAGCTTCGGCGACGCCGCCTTCGACGGTTCGATGGGCGGGGCGCACCTCAACGCCCCGATCGTCGGCATGGCCGCCACCGCCGATGGCAAGGGCTACTGGGAGGTGGCCTCGGACGGCGGCATCTTCAGCTTCGGCGACGCCGCCTTCGACGGTTCGATGGGCGGGGCACACCTCAACGCCCCGATCGTCGGCATGGCCGCCGCGCCCGGCGGGCAGGGCTACTGGGAGGTGGCCTCGGACGGCGGCATCTTCAGCTTCGCCTGACGAACCTCGCCCGTCGGTCACCGGGCACCATGACTCCGCATCCGGCCACCTCGCCGAGCGGAGGCACGCGCGGTACCTCCGTCCTGAGCGTCAGTCGGTATGGCGCCAACCTCGCCCGGTTGGAACCGACCTGCCAGCTCCGGCGTGCCTCGCCGGCGGCCGGCCGCACGTCGCGTCGAGGGGGTGTTTGATCACGAGGTCGGATGTGCATGGCGCCGACGACCCGGCAACGGGGCAGTTCCAGGGTGTCGACCCACGGGTGATCCGGACCCGGCAGGTGGTCAGCCCAGGAGTTCCTGGATGTCGGAGGCGCTCATCGCCCCGGACTCGAAGTCGCCGGAGTCCATGACGTTGGCGAAGAGCGCCGACTTCTTGGCCTTCAGAGCCATCACCTTCTCCTCGATGGTGTCCTTGGCCACCAACCGGTAGACCATCACCTTCTTGGTCTGGCCGATGCGATGGACCCGGTCCACGGCCTGGGCCTCGGTGGCCGGGTTCCACCATGGGTCGAGGATGATGCAGTAGTCCGCCTCGGTCAGGTTGAGACCGAACCCGCCGGCCTTGAGGCTGATGAGGAACACGGGCGCAGTGCCGTCCCGGAAGCCGTCGATGACCTCTTGGCGCCTGCGAGTGTCCCCGTCGAGGTAGCAGTGCCCGATCCCGGCGTCCTCGATCCGCCGCCGGGCCAGGGTGAGGAACCGGGTGAACTGACTGAACACCAGGGCGCGGTGGCCGTCGGCGGCGATGTCCTCGAGGATCTCCATCAGTGCATCGAGCTTGGCGGAGGGGACGTTGACGTGCTTGGCGTCGACCAGCGACATGTCGAGGCTGGCCTGGCGCAACAGCGTCAGCGAGCGGAAGATCTCGAACCGGTTCTTCTGGACGTCGCCGAGCAGGCCGAGCACCTTCTGGCGCTCCCGTTGCAGGTAGGTCTGGTAGAGCTTCTTCTGCCTCGGGTGGAGCTCGAGCTCGAGGACCTGCTCCTGCTTGTCGGGAAGATCGCGGACGACCTGGTCCTTGGTCCGGCGCAACATCAGCGGGCGGACCCGGCGTCGGAGCTGGGCCAGGCGATCTCTGTCGCCCTTCTTCTCGATCGGCGTCCGGTAGTGATCCGTGAACCGGTCCGGACTGGGAAAGAGCCCCGGAGCGGCGATCGACAGCAGCGACCACAGCTCCATCAGGTTGTTCTCGATCGGGGTCCCGGTCATCGCCACCTTGTAGGGCGCGGGCAGCATCCTCGCTCGGCGGTAGGCCTGGGAACCCCGGTTCTTCACGAACTGCGCCTCGTCCAGGAAGAGGCCGGCCCAGTCGATCGCCGCGTACCCGTCGTACTCGATGCGGAACAGGGCATAGGACGTGATCACCACGTCGGCCCCGGCTGCCAATTCGGTGAGCGACGTGCCCCGGCGCCTCTCCGTTTCGGAGACGGTGACCGGAGTGAGATCCGGGGCGAACCGGCGGCACTCGGCCGCCCAGTTCCCGACCACGCTCGTAGGCGCCACCACCAGGAAGGGGGCCTCGGTGAGGCCCTGCTCCCACGTGTGGCACATGAGCGCCAGCGCCTGGATCGTCTTGCCGAGTCCCATGTCGTCGGCCAGCACACCCCCCAGGCGATGCTCGAAGAGGTAGGCCAGCCAATTGAAGCCGGTGAGCTGGTACGGCCTGAGGGTCGCATGGAGCATGTCGGGCACCGCGTGCTCGATCCGGTTGTTCGCTCCGGTCAGGGCTCGTACCGACCGCTCCCACTCCCGGGCCTGAGCGGTGACGACTCCGAGCCGCTGGAGGTCCTCCCACAGACTGGCCTGAAAGCGGCTGATCCGGAGGCTCTCACCAGTGTGGTCGTCGAGATCGCGGGCTTCGGCGATCAGCGTGGCGAGCTGCCGGAGCTCATCGCGGTCGAGGGAGAAGTACGTCCCCGACGGCAGGATCAGATGGGTTAGTCCCTCGGCCAGCGCCACGAAGAGATCGGCGAACGGGACGTCCTCGCCGTCCACGGTCACGGTGACGGTCAGGTCGAACCAGTCGTTGTCGCTCGACCGGTCGCCGCCGAGGTTGACGACGGGAGCGTCGACGACCTCTCGGTACTCGAGCAGCTCCCCGTGCTGGACGATCTCTACTTCGTCGATGCCCTCCAGGATGGGGAGCATCTCCGAGGCGAACCGCACCGCGGCCATGCCAGCGAGCGTGGCCGGGGAAGCGAGGCGCTCACCGAAGAGCGTGGGCTCGAGTAGCCCGGGAACGGCGCCGACGATCGCCGATACTGCATGGACGATGAGGTCCTCGGCCACGCGGTCGCCCATCCGGCTCGGAGCGTCCCAGAGCTCCTCTGTCCAGCTGGCGCCCACCGCGCTGCGCGACCAGGTCACTTCGAGCTGATGGCCTTCCCCGTGGCGGACGGTGAGCACCAGCCGTGCCGCGGGCAGTTCAGGCAGCTCGACGGACCCGTCGCTCGATCCGACCACGATCCTCCGCCGCAGAGCCGGGTAGAGATCGCGGAGGAAGCGCTCCTCGTCCCTCGGGGGGATCCGGATGGCGGTGGTTGCGAGGAGTGTGCGGATGCTGTCGTCGATCGGCGCCTCCAAGGCGGCGAGGGACAGGTGGGCAGGGTCCGCACGCGCATCGCGGGGAGTTCCCCACCAGGCGATGCCGTGAGCCGGCTCACCGATGAACAACGCCGATCTGATCGGCACCTCCCGGCCGTCGGCGACGACCTGAGGTCGGAGGACGATGCCCGTCTCCTCGCGTACGGCGTCCATCGTCACCTGGGCCGGGCCGGGCCGGAGGTCGACCGGCCCAGCTTGCCGGCCGGTCAGCAGCAGCGGGAGCCGGAGATCCTCAGCCTCGTGCAACAGGTCCCACAGTCGCCGGCTGTTGATGGTCTGGAGCCAGACCGCCTCGTCTGTCGAGGCGTAGTACGTCCTCGGGCTCGAGAGCCGGCTCAGTGCGAGCAGCTCGGTGAGGATCGCCAGATGCTCTCGCGAACTGAACGAGGGCCGTCCGTACGAGTACGGCTGCTCCAACCGCGACCACGAAATCCCGGTCCTGACCCAGTTCCGGTTGTTGCCGATCCGGATCACCGGACGCAGGCGGATCCCCGAGGTGGTCGTGTTCGATCGATGCCGGGAGGTGGGCGGGGTCACCACCAGTTCGAACTGGAGGCCGAGGTCCGCCGCCGACGGCTCGATCCCACCCGCAATGACTGCCGTGTGCGGCGAGACCAACGATCGGAGCGAGTACTCCCAGTCGGCCGACGGCGACGGTGGCACCGCACGCGTTGCCTGGCGGGTACCGGGATCCGTTGTGGATGTCGTCGGGCCGGCGGAGAGGGCATCCTCGCCGACAGCGGTCAACGCCGGAGCGGCGGTGGACCGCCTGCTGCCGCCTGCGAGGAGCAGGGCAACGGCGTGCTTGCAGTTGTAGTCGATCGGGCAGGTACAGGCGCCGTCGACGTCGGTCAACCGGCCGGTTGCCGATGTCGTCACGATCACCTCGACGGCATACGGCTCGATGTCGTTGCCCTGCACCTCACCGACCAGGCGGGTCCCGCCGTGCGTCCACCGACTTGTCCGCACCGCGCCCTGACGAGCGTAGGCCCGGCCCCGGGCGAAGGTGGCCGGCCCGACGATCCGCTTCAGGTTCGCCTCGTCGGCGGAGGTGATCACGCGTTGTGCTCCATCCTGGCTCGACCGCTCGCTGACACGGTACCGTCCGAAGCTGTGCCTCGATGTGGGGTCGGCCAGCAGTGGCGGGGGAAACCCCGGCCGTTCATGGTCGTGCAGCTTGCCGGTCTTCTCACCAGTGCGATCGATGAGCATGCTGTTGTGCCGATCGGCCACATCCCACGTGGCCGTTCCTGGATCATCGGTCATGTCAGTCAACTCGCAGTCTCCGAACGCAGCCCACCGAGGGCCTCGGCAGAGGTGTCCCGAAGGGTTGCCCAAGCAGGGGGACCTCACCCACCCGGAGGTTCCGGTGGGTGGCAGTTCCCAAACGGCGACCACGCGGACGATCATGCGCCCACTCACCATGAGGGCATCCCCCGGCTGACCTTGGAGCAGTCGTCCAGCCGTCCCCCGGGGCCGTGTGGCGAGCAGAACCGACCGCCGTCCGTCGTCGCCGGACCGGACCATGCCTTCGAGTGGGGCTTTCGCCTCTGGTCGCCACCGGCCATCGGGGCCACTCTGGGACGTGCAGCCGGGCTACCCGAGTTCCGGCGTGCGGAACGACGTTGAGGAAGGTGAAGCGCAATGGCTGGAAAGACTGATCAGATGAAGGGCAAGGCCAAAGAGGCCGTCGGAGACCTGACCGGCAACAAGGACCTGAAGGCGGAGGGGAAGGCGGACCGTCAGGCCGGTGAGGTCAAGGAGAAGGTCGGCAAGGTCGAGGAGAAGGTCGACGAAGCGATCGACAAGGTGAAGGGCGTCATCCACCCGAAGTAGCGGGTTCGCTCCCGCTCGCCTGCCTGGACTTCCAGAGGCCTGAGGGAATCCCGACAGCAGGGGAAATCAGACAGGGGCGCCGTTGTACCGAGGAGTGCTGGTGACCCCGGTCAGGTGCCCCACGCAACGGATCGCAGCGGATGCGGCCCAGGAAGGTGGGGAACCGTGTACATCGGTCTCGGAACGCTCGTAGTGGTGTTGGTGGTGGTGGCGATCGTCTACTTGGTGCGTCGGGCCTAGTGGGGGAGAGAAGATCCTCGTCAACGTCGGTGCCGGCCATGGATCCGACGGAATCGTCGGCCTGCGTGGTCCTGGTCTGTCGCCCGCGGCGATCAGGACCTTCGTGGTAATCGGTGCCTCCGATCTGGGTGGGATCGGCGGCGTTGGACTCTGGGTCCGAATCTGAAGGTGGTGGTGGCGTCATGGGTGATGGGTCCTCAACTCCGGATGCTTCCACTCAGCAGCCTCTCGAGGCCCTGAGCGGGTCCGGTCCGGCGACAGCTACCCCGGGGGGTCCGACCGGACGCACCCGCCTCTCCGGAATCTGGGCGGGCGTACTAATTGGCGTTGTGGTGCTGGCGTTCTTGCTGGCGTTCATCATCCAGAACAGCCAGTCAGTGAAGGTGTCCGTCTTCACGTTCAGTGCGAGCATGCCCCTCGGGGTCGCTCTGCTGCTTGCTGCGGTCGGTGGTGTCCTGCTTGCCGGAATCGTGGCGTCCCTGCGCATCTGGCAGTTGCGTCACCGCCTGCACGGGTCGAGATGAAGAAGGCGTGGTGCGTTCTCGAGTCCGGAGCATCGACCATGCACGGATGCCGGATGCCCAGTGCTACTCGTGTGACGGTCCGCCATCCTCGATGTGTTGTTGCGCGCGTGATCCGCCAGCAGGTGGAATCCCCGCTCGACAGGGTGGACGACCGTGTGACCCGGCTCGAGTCGGAGAGCGAGACCCGACGGTGTGATCCGGGAAGTCGCTGATGGGCACTCGAGGTCCCGATCACCGCCTCCCGGAAGGCCGGGCCGGTTCACATCGTCTCGTGCACGGCAGTCCCGGACGTCCGAGGAGACTCGTCGGACGAGGATCGTTGCTCCGACGACGGGGCCGTCCGTGCCGCGACGCCGGAGCGAACCAGCGGCCCCGACGACCTCGCGACCGGCGACTCCACCTTGCTAGTTTCTCGATCCATGGCGGAGGCTGGTGGGGACGAGGAAGAGTCTGAAGCCGGTGCGGGCGGTTCCGCGGTGCCGAAGCCGACCGACCCGTTCGCGAACCTCGTGCTCGAC
The DNA here is from genome assembly GCA_963835445.1 of uncultured Actinomycetota bacterium. Taxonomy (GTDB): domain Bacteria; phylum Actinomycetota; class Acidimicrobiia; order Acidimicrobiales; family RAAP-2; genus Bog-756. The sequence goes on along the minus strand of CAWIFO010000006.1, from coordinate 15,801 downwards.
GACGACTTCGTCAGAGGTGCAGTCCGCAGTGAGCCATCGGCTCGTCACCGGGCGCCGACACGCTTGCCGATGGCCGGCTCCGTGCCACCGTCGCGCAGGGAACGACGGCGAGCCACGAGGGCACGCACCGGCGGTCGCCGAATCCATTCGGCCGGGTCGTGGCTGAGGCAACACCCCACGATGTCCGTCGGTGCCCTGATCGTCGTTCTGTTCGTCGCCTCGGGGATTGCCGGCCGTGGACCACTTGCCCCCGATTCCGGCGTTCTGCAGGCGATCGGCCTCGCATCCCGTCCCGACCACGGTGTGCCGGCCCGAGCGCTCAGCGGCAGTTCGCCGGCCCAGGCGAATGCATCCACGTCGACGACGATCGGCATCGTCAAGCGCAACTTCCAGCCGGGTGACTGTGTGACGTGGGACCAGAACGCCGGCCCGTCCGTTGTCGCCACGGTGGTTCCCTGCACCGCGCCGCATCTCGTCGAGATCACCCACGAGGAGGGGTTGACCTCGTATGCCTCCGGGGCACCGTTTCCGGACAGGCTCCAATGGGCACGGATCTTCGCATCGGAGTGCGGCCCTGTCGCCACCTCCTACCTCGGCTACCCGCTCGACCCGACCGGTCGGTTCGTGCCCGGCGGAATCTCACCCTCGGACAGCTCCTGGGCACTGGGTGACCGCACCTTGTGGTGCGGAATCCAGGTGAGCATCCGGCAGTCCCCGGACCTGAACCCGAACGACCTGAACCCGTTCACCGGTGTCGTACGAGGTCAGGACCAGGGCGTGGTCGACGCAGTGGGCTCGTGTTTCGGACCCGGATCCCAGGGCCTCGGCGGAGGCATCGTCCCCTGCACGTCCCCGCATGTGGACGAGGTGACGGGAGCGGTGAGCATCGCCGGTCTGGTCGAGCAGCTCCCGCAGACCAGTGGTGCATGGTCGTCGCTGGTGGGCGCCGACTGCCAGAACCTGGCAGTCCGGTATCACGGCGGCGACCTCCCACCCGGCGTCTCTGCGGGCTGGATCCCGATCACCCAGGCGGATTGGGATGCCGGCGTGCGCACGGTGCAGTGCTCGGTCGGGTGGTTCGACGCCAGTGGGAACCCGGTGGTCGGCACGTCGGCGCTGAAGGGTTGAGCGAGCACCTCCGGACGCGCCCGGCCTGCCTCACGGGCAGCGCGAAGCCGACGCCCTACGGGTTGCGGGGACTCTTCGCCTGGGGAGGCAGCGTGGGCGTGGTGGCCTGGGACGGCTGGGACGGCGTGGCGGCCTGCGGGGGAAGCGTGGGGCTGGTGGCCTGAGGGGGCGGTGTGGGACTGGTGGCCTGCGGCGGCGGTGTCGCCGTCGCGGCCGCCGGCGTGGTGGCCGGGGCTGCTGTCGAAGGTGCCACGGCCGCCGGCAGTCGGCCCGGGGCCGAGCTCGCGCCGGTGGCCTGCGAGCCGGTGGTCCCGCTCGCGGCGTTCGCGCCCGACGCCGCCGCTACCGGGTCGGGCGACGCGCCCTGCGTCCCGTCCGTGGAGGCGCCCGGTACTGTCGTGGCGGCGTCCGTTCCCGTCGACTGGCGGGTGAGGGTCGGACGGCCGGTGGCAGGAGCCACCTGTCCACCGGCCGCCGGGACGGTGGCGGTGACCGGAGCGGAGGGCGGGGGCGCATGGACGGCCATGGACCCGAGTGAGATGGCGGCGACGCCGGCGAGGGTGCCGACCGAGACGCCCGGCCCCGCGCCGAGGGCCCCCGCCTGTGCCACCGCCCGTGGGAGCACGCCGAGGAAGGGCAGTTCGGCCGCCCACGCTGCCAGGCCCATCGACCAGTGCAGCCGGCCGAGCGAGACGTTGTAGAGGGCGCGAACCACGGCCGGGTCGAACTGGGTGCCACTGTGGCGGGCGAGCTCCTTGCGGGCGTCGGTCGCCGACATCGGCTTGCTGTACGACCGCACGGCCGTCATCACCTCGAACGAGTCGGCGACGCTGACGATGCGTGCCGACAGGGCGATGTCGGCGCCGGCCAGACCCAGGGGATAGCCGGAGCCGTCGAAGTTCTCGTGGTGTCCGCTCACGGCCTCGATCCCGCTCCCCAGGAAGCCCCGCAAGGGCTCGACCAGCTCGCCGCCGTACGCCGGGTGGCGCTTCAGGGTCTCCCACTCGTCCGGGGTCGGCTTGCCGGGCTTGTTGAGCAGGGAGGCCGGGACCAGGATCTTCCCGATGTCGTGCAGGAAGGCCCCCCACCGCACCTCGTTCACCTCGGACTCCGGGAGTCCCATCTCCACGGCGATCAGTTCGGCCATCGACCGCGTGCGGTCGGAATGCCCACGGGTCCGGCGGTCGTGCGTGTTGAGTGCCGCCGCCAGGGTGACGACCTTCTCGGCCAGCGCCCCCAGGCCGTCGTCGTGCTGGGTGGTGCGCGCCCACTGCTGCAGCTTCTTGACGCTGGTGCTCCGGAGCGCCACCGAGAACCGGGACGGGGCCTGGTCGGGGAAGACCAGACTCAGCTTGAGCAGCATGGCGAGCGGCAGGAATCTGCGGGCCAGGCGCTCGACGAGGACGAACGCCAGGACCGACACCACGCCGGCGACACCCACCCGGAGGAGCACGGCGCCGAGACCGTCGCCACTGATGCTCCACCCCGCCAGCAGGCCCGACACGGCGGCGAAGGCCAGCGGAAGGACGAGGACGGCGCACTTCAGCATGACGGCGAGCACGGGGTGCCGCTGCCAGTGACGCGACTGCAGGTCGTTGCCGATCCCCGGTCGGGGTCGATCCAGAGTTGTCGTCATCGTGCCCCTCACCACCGTGTGGTGTCTCAGATACCAACACGTACAGTATCCCTTCCCCTACTGTCCGTAGTCAACAGGCCGTGGTCGGCGCGCCGTCGAACGCCGGAGCGACCGTGCCGGCACCGCCGTGGTCACCTCCGCCCGTCACGCCGGTGGCGGGGCCGCCGACGACGGCACGAGGCACCGCTTCGCCCCGGGTGCGACGGGGGTGGCATGATCGTGGAGGCGGCGGACGGGGGAGGACCCGGGGGATGCCGCCGACCGTCAGTGGCACAAGGGGGAGCGCCATGCGCAGCCGGAACCGTCGCACGTCATGGAGGCACGCCGCTGTCGGCGCGGCCGCCGCCGTCTGCGTGGGCCTCGTTGCCCACACTCGTCGCCGTCGCCCCGCCAGCGGGTGCCACCGCGGTCGCCGCGCTGCACGCCGGCGGGTCGGTCGACGAGGCGTGGCTCACCGGCGCCGGCGCCGGCGACTCGGTCACCCTGGTCCAGAACGGCATCCCGGTCATCAACCCCGGCAATCCGGCCACGACCGACGCGCTCGGCTCGCTGATCATCCGAGACCTCACGCCGGGGTCCGGCTACGCGTGGGAGGACGGCACCACCGGCGAGACGACGCCGGCGTTCCCGGTGCTCGCCTCCGGCACCAACCCGGCGACGAACTCGACCCTGTACACGGGCCAGCCCCTCCACGAGGGGCTCAACTACCTCACCATGCGCGACGGCATCCAGCTGTCGGCCACGGTGCGCTATCCCTACGGCAGCACGTGCAGCGCCACCGCGCCGTGTCCCACGGTCATCGAGTACTCGGGGTACGGCACGGCCGGCCCCACCGACCCGATCCCGTACCTCCTGTCCTCGGCCCTGCACGGCCCGTGCACCGGCTGCGGAGACCCGAACCTGCTGCCCGACGGCGCCACCGACGTCGGCGCCGTGCTCGCCCGGGTGTCGGGCTTCGCCACCGTCAGCCTCCAGATGCGGGGGACGGGCTGCTCGGGCGGCGCCTACGACCTCTTCGGCTACCCGTCCGACTACGACGCCTACGACGCGGTGGAGATCCTGGCCCACCAGGACTGGGTGGCCAACCACAAGGTCGGGATGGTCGGGATCAGCTACTCCGGACTGTCCGAGCTGCCGTCGGCCGGTACCGATCCGCCCGACCTGGCCGCCATCGCTCCGATGAGCCCGACGGACGACCTGTTCTCGACGGGCTACCCCGGCGGGATCTTCAACGACGGGTTCGCCGCCGGATGGATCGGCGAGCGGATCAACGACGCCAAGCCGGCCGCCGCCCTCAGCGGCGGGCAGCCTCGTGCCTCTGTCGGCCACCCCGGTCTCCGGCACCGGGCAGCCGTGGGTGTACTACGAGATGGCCGCCGAGGGCGCCGGCTCCACCTGCCTGGCCAACCAGGCGCTCCACGGACAGTCCGAGAGCCTCTCGTCGCTCGTCGGGCCCCAACTGGTGGCGCCCGGCACCGGGCCGGGTCGGGACCCCTCGCTGTTCGACCGGCGGTCCATGAGCAAGTGGGCGTCCCACATCACCGTCCCGGTCTTCATGTCCGGAGCCATGCAGGACGAGCAGACCGGGCCGCAGTGGCCGGCGCTGCTCTCGGCCCTGCCCGGCGTCGACGCCCGTCTTCGCCAACGTGGTCAACGGCGGGCACATCGACTCGACCGACCCGCAGATCATCAGCCGGTGGCTCGAGTTCCTCGACCTCTACGTGGCCGACAAGGTCCCGACGGCGCCGACGCCGCTGGACGGTCTGATCCTCGACCTGTTCACCAGCTTCGCCGCCTCGACCTCGTCCCAGGCCCCGCTGCCCGCCATCCGATTCACCGGCGTGGCCAACGTGTCGGAGGCCCGTCACAAGTTCTCGAGCCAGACCCCGCGGGTCCAGGTGCTGTTCGACAGCGGCGCCGGCCCGGCCGGTTCGGGCGACCCCCAGTCGACCTACGCCGCCGGCTACGCCCAGTGGCCGCCGGCCGGGCGCACCACCAACCTGTGGTTCGGCCCTCACGGGTCGCTCACCGGCGGCTGGGCGCCGGCCGCCCTGGGCAGCGCCGCCCTCCGCCTCGACCCGTCGCAGCGCCCCGCCACCAGCCTCCCGCCGGGAGGCAACGCCTGGGCGGCGGCACCCGGGCTGGGACTGGACCCCGGTGCCGGCGCAGTACGGGGCCGGCTTCCAGACCGCGCCGATGACGGTGGACACCACCATCGTCGGGTCCGGCGACCCTGAACCTGTGGGTGGCCTCGTCCACGCCCGTCGTCGACCTCCAGGCCACGGTCACCGAGGTCCGCCCCGGCGCCGGCCAGGAGGAGTACGTGACCTCGGGCTTCCTGCGCAGCTCCAACCAGGTCGACCTGCCGTCGTCGACCCGGCTGTTCACGGTCCCGAGCTACCTGGCCGCGCGACGCGCAGTCGTTGGTCGCCGACGAAGTACGACGCTGGTCAAGATCCCGATCGACCCGATCGTGCACACGTTCCGGACCGGAACCGAGCTGCGTGTCGTGGTGTCGGCACCCGGCGGCGACCGTCCGTCGTGGCAGTTCGCCACGGTGGACAGCGGGCAGGCGGTGTCCCTCGGCTTCGGCGGCATCGCCCCCTCGTCGCTCACGGTGGACGTGGTCCACAACGTCACGGCCACGCCGACCCTCCCGACCTGCGGCTCGCTGCGAGGCGAGCCGTGCCGGGCCTACCAGGCCGAGGCCAACCAGGCCTGACGCCGCGGTACGGCCCCCACGGGGGCTCAGCGCAGCCGGTCCACCCGGCGGAGGGCCTCCTCGGCGTCGGCCACGAGCCGGCCCACGAGCTCGCCGGCCGGCACCAGCGCGTCGATGGCGCCGACACCCTGGCCGCTCGGGTAGCACTCCCGCGACGGGTCCACGTCGGGGTCGTCCGGTCCCGTCGGCAGGTGGAGCACCGCCGCTCGGTGATCGACCGGAGCAACTGGTCGGGGAAGGGCGACAGCGCCTCGGGGTGGCGTTCGTAGTGCTCGGTGTAGCCGTTGGCCAGCACCCGCATCGGCTTGCCGCTGTAGGCGCGGCTCACCGTGGTGCGGCTCTCGTCGGCGGCCAGCAGGGCGTCGTGGTAGCCGAGGGAGACGCGTGCCTCCGGCGTGGCGATGAACCGCGTCCCCAGCCACACCCCGTCGGCCCCGAGGGCCAGGGCCGCGGCCAGGCCCCTGCCGTCGACGATGCCGCCGGCGGCGACCACCGGCACCCGGTCGCCCACCGCGTCGACGATCTGGGGGACGAGCGGCAGGGTGGCCACCCGACCGGTGTGGCCGCCGGCCTCGGTGCCCTGGGCGACCACCAGGTCGCACCCGGCCTCGACCGCCTGCACGGCGTGGTGGACCCGGCCGCACATGTTGACGACGAGCACGTCGGCGTCGTGGCACAGCGCGATCACCTCCCGCGGGACCCCGAGGGCGCCGACGAAGATGCGGGCGCCGGCGTCGACGATCCGCTGGACCTGGGCCGCCATGTCCCCGGGCATGGCCGTCAGGAGGTCGACGCCCCACGGCTTTTCGGTCGACCGGGCCATGGCCGCCATCTCGGCATCCATCACCTCGTCGCTCATGGTCGCCGCCCCGAGGGTGCCGATCCCGCCGGCCTCCGACACGGCCGCGGCCAGCCGGTGGTAGCTGACCCCGCCCATCCCGGCCAGCATCACCGGGTGCTCGATCCCGAGGAGCTCCGTCAGTCGAGTCCGCATGGTCGCCATCCCCTTCCGGCAGGGAGGTGCACGGTCGTCACCGGTGCCCGGTACCGTGCCGTCCTCCTCGTGCGGCCATCCTAAGCAGGGCCCGTGGGACGGTCCGGACGCCGCCCCTTGGCCGGACGGGCTACAGCTCGCCCGGTCCGGCGGGCACGTCGACCGCGTAGCGGCGGAGTGTGTCGGCGGGGACGATGTCGAGGACCCGCTCGTGCGTCGACGCCAGCACGACGAAGGCGGCGGCGCCGTCGCGGTGGGCCCGGAGCCAATTGGCCGCGGTCACGCACCACCGGTCACCGGGCCGCAGCCCCGGGAACCGGTGGTGCGGCACCGGAGTCGAGAGGTCGTTGCCGATCGACTGCTGGTGGGCGAGGAACTCGGCGGTCACCACGGCGCAGATGGTGTGGCTCCCGAGGTCCTCGGGTCCGGTCGAGCAGCAGCCGTCGCGGTAGAAGCCGGTCAGGGGATCGGTTCCGCAGGGCTCCAGATCGCCGCCCAGGACGTTGCGGTCGCTCACCGGAGCGCGCGTTCTTGACGAAGTCGTCGGTGCCGTGCCCGACCGGGAGCCGGGCGCCGCCGTGCCAACTGCCACGGAGGTGGCGCCGGACGGCCGGCGTCGCCCTCGGCGGTGGCCCGCGCCGCGCCGTGCCAGAGATCGGCGTGGTGGAACAGGACGTCGCCCCGCTCCTGGTAGACGGCGAGCTCGCCGGGGACCCGCTCGAAGCCCGGCGGGATTCCCTCGGTCCCGCCGCGGTGGCTGCCCGGCAGGACCCGCAGGAAGCCGTTGGCCGGCGACGTCGGGTCGAAGTGGACGGTGAAGGCGACGCCCGGCCAGATGTCGAGGTGGGGGCCGGACTGGTGGTCGGTGTGCCAACCGATGCGCGAGTAGGCCGACCCCGGGCCGGGACGGGCGTCCTGGTAGACCACGCCGAACTGCGCGTAGTCGAGGAGCCAGGCGCCGGGCCCGAGGAGGCGTCGGTTCACCTCGACGAGGGCGGGGTGGTGGACGAGCCGGTCGGCGGCGCCCGACGCCCGGGTGGCGAAGACGACGTAGTGCGCGAAGGGGCGGCCGTCGACGACGGCGTCCGGAGCGTCCAGGATGTCGGTGCCGTGGCGGGCGTCGAGCGCTCCGGCCGCCAGCTGCTCCTGGGCCTCGGCGAGCTCGGCGCCGGCGGTGGCCAGGTCGGGCTCGCCCAGGGCGCCGCGCAGGGTCGCATAGCCATTGAGCTGGAAGAACGCCACGAGTCCGTCGAGCTGGTCGGGACCGAAGACGCCGGGTTCGGCCGGGCTCACCGCTGGGTCCTGCCGGGGCGGATCGGGCGGCGGGGCGTCATGCCCCGACTCTACGCGCGACGCTTCCGCCTGCCACGGACGGCGCGGTAGTCGGGAGCCGTGGGCAGGCTCGTCGGTGACGGGTCCACGCCGATTGCATTCGTCGTGGGGTTCCCCTAGGTTGCCAAGGGATTACAGGCCCGCCCCCGGGGGACGTTGAGGGGGGTGTGCGGGTCCTGGCATATCGGTACGGGAGGGGTGGCCCCACGGGCCACACCGACATGAGACGTCAGGAGACACGTCGATGAGAGCATCACGATCACTGTCCACCCGGATGGCGGCACTGGGCGCTGCGGTGGCGCTCGCCGGCGCCGGCCTCGTCGGGGCCGTCGGCCTGGTGGCCACGGCCACCCCCGCCGGTGCCGACACCGCGCTCGGCACCACGAGCTGTGCACTCCCCACCGGCACCCAGGCGATCTCGGCGTCGGTGGCGGCGACCATCACCCCGTCGCCGGTCAACGCAGGGCAACGACCTTCACGCTCACCGGGCTCGTAGCTGAGCTCGAACCTGGTGTCGGACTACCACGCTGGCCGCCGCCGCCGGCGCTCTCACTGACCGTGAGCTTCACCAGCACGGTGACGGCGACCAACGCCACCCCGGCCAGCCTGCCGGTGACGTTCTCCGCAGGGTCACGCTGCCGAACCCGTTCCCGGTCGGCACCTCGGCGCCGATCTCGCTGGCCGGCACGGTCGGGTCGTTCACGGCAAACGGCGGCGCCACGTCGACGTCGGTCTCCCTCGACCCGTCCGGCACATCTGACCGCCACGGTCGGCCGGGACCCCCATCACCGGGGTCTGCACCGGTCCGCCCCCGGTTGTCATCGCCACGGCGCCGATCATCCCGACGGCGGCGTCCATCACCAACGTCATCCCGAACGCCGGGGACTGGGCCGGCGGCACCCACGTCAAGCTCGTCGGCAGTGACTTCGCCGGCGTCAGCGAGGTGGACTTCGGCGGGGTGCCGGCCACCGACGTGCAGCTCCTCAGCCCGAACGTCATCACGTGCATCGCCCCGCAGGGCGCCGGCTTCAACCCGGGCGAGGGCAACACGCAGTTCCCGGTGGACGTCACCGTCACCACGCCGGCCGGCCTGTCCAAGGTCCAGCCGTCCGACGCGTTCACCTACGTCGACACGACGCTCGGCGCGATCGTCACCGGGGTCACCCCCAACGTGGGACCGGCGGCCGGCGCCAACACGGTGACCATCCACGGGGCGGGCTTCGGACCGGCCGACGCGCCGCTCGCCTACGACGTCTACTTCGGCACGGTCGAGCAGCCGACCTTCACGGTCGTGTCGGACAGTGTGCTCACGGCGACCGTCCCGGCCGGCTCGGGGATCGTCGACGTGACGGTCATCGGTGCCGACGAGACGACGCCGTCGCCGCTCAGCCCGGCCGACCGGTACAACTACAACCCGGGGTACATGCTCACCGGATCGGACGGCGGTGTGTTCTCCTACGGGCAGGTGCCCGGCAATGCCGGGTGGTTCGGCTCGGCGGGCGGGATCAAGCTCAACAAGCCGGTGGTCGGCATGGCGCTCACCCCGGACGGCGGCGGCTACTGGCTGGTGGCGTCGGACGGCGGCGTGTTCGCCTACGGTGATGCGACCTTCTACGGCTCGGCCGGGAACATCAAGCTCAACAAGCCGGTGGTCGGGATGGCCGCCACGCCGGACGGCGCCGGCTACTGGCTGGTGGCATCGGACGGCGGCGTGTTCGCCTACGGCGACGCCATCTTCCGGGGCTCGACCGGCAACATCAAGCTCAACAAGCCGATCGTCGGCGTCGCCTCCACCCACAGCGGCGACGGATACCTGATGACCGCGGCCGACGGCGGCGTGTTCGCCTTCGGCGACGCCACGTTCAGCGGCACACCCGCCGGCGGTCCGCTCGCCGCACCGGTCGTGGGCATCGCCACGAACCCGGCCGGCGGGTACTGGCTGGTGGGCGCCGACGGCGGCGTGTTCGCCTACGGCAACGCCACCTTCCACGGCTCGCTGAGCGGAACGGCACTGGCCGCACCGATCTCGGCGTTCGCGGCCACCACCGACGGCGGCGGCTACTGGATCGTCAGCCAGAGCGGTGCCGTGTTCAACCGGGGCGACGCCTACTTCGCCGGTGACCCCTCGGGCCTCACGCTCAACGGGCCGATCATGGGCTTCGCCCCGGTCCAGAGCCAGGCGTTCCTGAGCTGAACGTCCGGTAGCGACGCAGGACCCGACGAACCGGGGGCTCCGGCCCCCGGTTCGTCCGCGCCCGGGCCCAGGGGCGGGTGGACCGGGGGCCGTCCCGCGACCGGCGGCGTGCGCCGTACCATGGTCGGATGAGCGACAGCACCACACCCGGCGACCCGTCCGTGCAGCCCCTCGAGGGCATCAAGCCCCGCAGCTTCGCCGTCACCGACGGCCCGACCCGTGCCCCCGCCCGCGCCATGCTGCGTGCGGTCGGCATGGGTGACGAGGACTGGGACAAGCCCCAGATCGGCGTGGCCTCGTCGTGGAACGAGGTGACGCCGTGCAACATGCCGCTCGCCCGGCTGGCCCAGCAGGCCAAGCACGGCGTGCGCCAGGCCGGCGGGTTCCCGCTCGAGTTCGTCACCATCGCCGTGTCCGACGGCATCTCCATGGGCCACGAGGGGATGCGGGCGTCGCTGGTCAGCCGCGAGGTGATCGCCGACTCGGTCGAGACCGTCATGCACGCCGAGCGCTTCGACGGCATGGTCACCCTGGCCGGCTGCGACAAGTCGCTGCCGGGCATGCTGATGGCCGCCGCCCGCCTCAACCTCCCGAGCGTCTTCCTCTACGGCGGGTCGATCCTCCCCGGCCGGGTCCGCGACCGGGCCATCGACATCACGTCGGTGTTCGAGGCGGTCGGCGCCAACGCCGTCGGCGCCCTCACCGACGAGGAGCTCTCGCTCATCGAGCACAACGCGTGCCCGACCGAGGGCTCGTGCGCCGGGATGTTCACCGCCAACACCATGGCCTCGGTGGCCGAGGCCCTCGGCATGTCGCTGCCGGGCAGCTCGTCGGCCCCGGCCGTCGACCGGCGGCGCGACGACGCCGCCATGGCGTCGGGCCATGCCGTCGTGGAGCTGCTGCGGGCCGGGATCCGGCCGCGCCAGATCATGACCAAGGAGGCGTTCGAGAACGCCATCTCGGTGGTGATGGCCCTCGGCGGGTCCACCAACGCCGTGCTCCACCTCCTGGCCATCGCCAACGAGGCCCGGGTCGAGCTGCACCTCGACGACTTCAACAAGGTGGCCGCCCGGGTCCCGCACCTCGCCGACACCAAGCCCCACGGGAAGTACCACATGTCCGACCTCGACCGGATCGGCGGCGTGCCCGTGGTGCTGGCCCAGCTCCTCGAGGCCGGGCTCCTCCACGGCGACTGCATGACGGTGACCGGCCGGACGATGGCGGAGAACCTGGAGGCCCTCGACCCGCCCGCCCCCGACGGCGACGTCGTGCACGTGCTCGAGGACCCGATCCATGCACAGGGCGGCATTGCCGTGCTCACCGGTTCGCTCGCCCCGAGCGGCGCCGTGGTCAAGGTGGCCGGCATCGACCAGCTCACCTTCGACGGCACCGCACGCGTCTTCGACGGCGAGGACAAGGCCATGGAGGCGATCCTGGCCGGCTCCATCGAGCCCAACACCGTCGTGGTCATCCGCTACGAGGGGCCCAAGGGCGGCCCGGGCATGCGCGAGATGCTGGCGATCACCGGCGCCATGAAGGGCGTCGGGCGGGGGGCGGACTGCGCGCTGGTCACCGACGGCCGGTTCTCGGGGGGCACGCACGGCTTCTGCATCGGGCACGTGGCACCCGAGGCGGTCGACGGCGGTCCGATCGGCCTGGTGGCGGACGGCGACCGGATCGTGGTGGACGTCGAGAACCACACCATCGACCTGGTCGTCGACGAGGAGGAGCTCGGGCGCCGGCGCGCCGGCCTCACGCACCCCGCACCCCGGTACACGACGGGCGTCCTGGCCAAGTACGCCCGCCTGGTCACCGGCGCCGAACGAGGCGCGGTCACCGAGCCGTAGGGGGCCCGTCGGGGCGGGACGTAGCCAGCGGGCCGCCGGCCCGCCGCCGGACCGGGCCGGGGCACTTGTCCCGTGCCCGCCGGCGTGCAAGAATATCTGGACCATGCGTACCACCACCCGATCCTTCAGCACCCTGGTACTCGTTTCGTAGCGCACGCGACGTCTCTTCGCCGTGTGCGCTTTCCGACCTCCCAGATGGGAGGTCGTTTTCATGTCCGCCCTCCGGTGACCGGCCGGGGGCCCCGCACCACCGACCACCCCGACGCAACCATCCCCACCCACCATCGTCGACAAGGGAGCACCCGATGGAACTCACCGGAGCACAGGCGCTGATCAAGAGCCTCGAGATGCAGCACGTGGAGGTCATGTTCGGCCTGCCCGGCGGCGCCATCCTGCCCGTCTACGACCCGATCCTCGACTCGTCGATCCGCCACATCCTGGTCCGTCACGAGCAGGGCGCGGGCCACATGGCCCAGGGCTACGCCCAGGTGACCGGCCGGCCGGGCGTGGCCATGGTCACCTCGGGTCCGGGGGCCACCAACGTGGTCACCCCGCTGGCCGACGCCTACATGGACTCGACGCCGCTCGTCGTGGTCACCGGCCAGGTCGCCACCACCGCCATCGGCACGGACGCCTTCCAGGAGAGCGACATCACCGGCATCACCATGGGGATCACCAAGCACAACTGGCTGATCACCGACGTCGACGACATCCCCCGGATCGTGGCCGAGGCGTTCCACGTCGCCACCACCGGCCGACCGGGCCCGGTGCTCATCGACATCCCGAAGGACATCGCCCAGTCGACGATGGAGTGGTACTGGCCGACGCCCGGCGACCTCGACCTCCCTGGCTACCGTCCCGTGACCGAGGGGGACCCGGCGCTGATCCGCGAGGCGGCCGAACTGCTGCTGTCGGCCGAGCGGCCGGTGATCTACGCCGGTGGCGGGATCCTCAAGGCCCGTGCCGCCGACGCCCTGCGAGAGCTGGCGGAGCGGACCGGGATCCCGGTGGTGACCACCCTGATGGCGCGGGGCAGCTTCCCCGACTCCCATCCGCTGTGCCTGGGCATGCCCGGCATGCACGGCAACTACACGGCGGTCACCGCCATGCAGCGCTCCGACCTGCTCATCGCCCTCGGCAGCCGGTTCGACGACCGGGTGACCGGCAGGGTCGGCGACTTCGCCCCCGGGGCCAAGGTGATCCACGTCGACATCGACCCGGCCGAGCACCACAAGGTCCGACATGCCGACGTGGCCATCGCCGGCGACTGCCGGCTGGTGATCGAGGAGCTGCTCCTCGCGCTCCAGGCCCTCGGCCTCGGCCACTCCGAGACGACCCGCGGCGGCACCGCCGGCGCCCCGTCGGACGCCGTGCCCGGTGCGCCGGCCGAGCCGGGCTCGTATGCGGCCCGCTTCCCGCGTGAGGTCCTCGCTCCCTGGCGGGCACAGCTGGGGGAGTGGCAGGAGCGGTTCCCCCTGGTCTACGACCAGCAGCCCGGCGCCGGTCCGCTCAAGCCCCAGTTCGTCATCGAGACGCTGCGGGACATGACCCCCGACGACACCATCGTGGCCTCCGGCGTCGGCCAGCACCAGATGTTCGCCTCCCAGTGGTGGCAGTTCGACCACCCCTACACCTGGGTGAACTCCGGAGGCCTCGGGACCATGGGCTTCGCCGTCCCCTCGTCCATCGGGGCCAAGGTCGGCCGCCCGGACAAGATGGTCTGGGCCGTCGACGGCGACGGCTGCTTCCAGATGACCGCCCAGGAGCTGGTGACGGCCAGTTCCGAGCGCATCCCGGTCAAGATCGCCATCCTCAACAACGCCTACCTGGGCATGGTCCGCCAGTGGCAGGAGATGTTCTACGAGGAGCGGTACTCCGAGGTCTACCTCTCGCCCGACCTGCCCGACTACGTCGGCTGGGCCGAGGCCATGGGCTGCGTGGGCATCAAGGTGGAGTCCCCCGACGACGTGGCCACGGCCATCGACAAGGCCAACTCGGTCGACGACCGCCCCGTGGTCGTCGACTTCCGCACCGACGCCTTCGAGAAGGTCTTCCCGATGGTGGCCGCCGGCGCGTCCAACGACGACATCATGGTCGACCCGTCGCTGCTGGGCGGGGCGGGGTCATGAGCATGTACGGGACCGACAAGCGCCACCACACGCTCACCGTGCTGGTGGAGAACAAGTCCGGCGTGCTGGCCCGGGTGGCCAGCCTGTTCAGCCGGCGCGGGTACAACATCTTCAGCCTGGCGGTGGCGCCGTCGGACGACCCGCGGTTCAGCCGCATCACCATCGTGGTCGACGTGGAGTCGGCCCCTCTCGACCAGATCATGAAGCAGCTGGACAAGCTGATCCCGGTGGTGTCGATCCGCGAGCTCGACCCGAGCCACGCCCGCGAGCGCGAGCTGCTGCTCGCCACCGTGGAGGCGGGCCCCGAGTCGCGGGGTGCCGTCATCCAGCTGGTCGGGGTGTTCGAGGGCAAGATCGTCGACGTCGGGCCCGAGCACCTCACCGTGATGCTGGCCGGCGCCCCCACCAAGCTCGACGACTTCGAAGACCTCATCCGTGCCTACGGCATCGTCGAGATGCAGCGGACGGGCCGGGTGGCGTTGCCTATGCTTGACCGAGCCGATCACCGGGGCCGACCGGCCGCCGGGACGGCACCCACCACAGAAAAGGCAGGTTGACCGACGATGGCCACGCTGTATTACGAAAAGGATGCGGACGCCAGTCTCATCGGGAACCGCAAGGTGGCCGTCATCGGCTACGGCTCCCAGGGCCACGCCCATGCACTCAACCTGTCCGAGTCCGGCGTCGACGTGCGCGTCGGGCTGCGCGAGGGCTCGTCGTCGCGGGCGCAAGGCCGCCGAGGCCGGCCTGCGGGTCCTGTCGGTGGCCGACGCCGCCGCCGAGGCCGACCTGATCATGATCCTCCTGCCCGACACCGAGCAGGCCCGGGTCTACGAGGCCGAGATCGCCCCCCACCTGAACGCCGGGGACGCCCTGTTCTTCGCCCACGGGTTCAACATCCGCTTCGACCTGATCAAGCCCCCGGCCGACGTCGACGTGGCCATGGTGGCCCCGAAGGGCCCGGGCCACCTCGTCCGGCGCACCTACACCGAGGGCGGCGGCGTGCCGTCGCTCGTGGCCGTGGCCCAGGACGCCACCGGCGGCGCCCATGCGCTGGCGCTGTCGTACGCGCACGGCATCGGCGGCACCCGGGCCGGCGTGCTCGACACCACGTTCGCCGAGGAGACCGAGACCGACCTGTTCGGCGAGCAGGTCGTCCTGTGCGGCGGCATGACCGCGCTGGTGCAGGCCGGATTCGAGACCCTCGTCGACGCGGGCTACCAGCCCGAGTCGCGCCTACTTCGAGTGCCTGCACGAGCTCAAGCTCATCGTCGACCTCATGTACGAGCAGGGCATCGCCGGCATGCGCTACTCGATCTGCGACACCGCCGAGTACGGCGACCTCACCCGTGGCCCCGGGTGATCAACCAGGCCGTCAAGGACGAGATGCGCGGCCATCCTCGACGAGATCCAGGACGGCCGGTTCGCCGCCGAGTGGGTGGCCGAGAACGCCAACGGCCGGCCGAACTACGAGGCGCTGCAAGAAGGCGGGCCAGGAGCACCAGATCGAGCAGGTCGGTGCCGAGCTGCGGGCCATGATGCCCTTCGTCACCGCCGGCAAGCAGAAGGTCCAGGACATCTCGGGCGGCTGACCCGACGCCCTCCGGGCCCGCACGGGCCCCGACGACACACGATCCCGGCCCCGTCGACCCGTTCGCCGGGGCCGGGGCGCGCCCGGGTGGGGGTCAGCCGGCCGGTGTGGTCGTCGAGGTCGAGGCCGTCCGGGCCACGCCCACCGCGTAGAGGACGAGCTGGGCCAGCCCCTCCACCTGAGCAATACGTACGTAGTTCGGCAACAGGAGGCCGATGTATTGCTAGA
>CAWIFO010000005.1:0-212246 GCA_963835445.1 uncultured Actinomycetota bacterium | reverse complement strand
CTCTGTCGTGTAGATGTCCTGCAGTCTCCAGCGATGGAGGCGCGGACTTGGACGACGAGGCATCCCAAGAGTGCAGGATCGGTTCGCCAGCGAGGCCCACGTTCATGGCAACTGAGGGTCTTCGTCGGCACCGACCCCTCGAATCGGCCGGCCGATCCAGAGCACCCCGCCGTGGAGGCCCGAAACCAAACCGAGGCCTGACGTCAGATCCAGGCATGGCAACAGTCCTTGGAGGCCGAGCCGACGCCGGTCGCGTCCACCGAGGCCGACATCACAGTCCGGGCCCTCGTCGGCGAGCGGCTGGTCCTCAGCGAGTCTTGAGGCCGTTCCGCTCGGACGTTCCACGACGCCCGCCGGTCAGCCGAAGCCGGAATAGCTCCCGAGTCTGGACGTGACCGCTGACGGAGAGGTCACGCAAAGCAATCACTGGCATCAACCACTGGCACAAGATCACATAACTGCCACGTCAACGCTGCGATTCGGTGGGCCGAGGCCTAGAAGGAGCCGGGCGGTTACCTCACCGGTCAGAGTCTTTGGGGCAACAGGTCACTCCACATGGCCCTGACCCGGACGCGGATGGCCCCCGCCGAGAAGGGGGCCATCCGCGTCTCGAAGCCAGGGTCAGTTGACGGTGAGAGGAATGGTGGCCTGCACCGTCGTCGTGGTCCTGACCTTCTTCGTGCCGTTGAGCGTGGTCACCGTCTCGGTCACTTTGACCGTGACCGAGGTCGTGCCTGCGACCAGTTTGGTGCCGGGGTCCCGGACAGCACGCCGGTCTTGGACAGCTTCATTCCCTTCGGCAGGGCGGTCACCGGAGCGACCACGGTGCCCTTGGCCCACTTGATCGTCGTGACGTAGGGGCCGACGCTGATGCCGGCACCCGCTTCCTGCAGGCTCACCGGGCCGTAGGCGACACCTCGGGTGGCGCCCGGAAGTGACGTGGTGACGATCCCGAAGCCCAGGATGTTCCAGGTAAAGGAGGTTGTCCCCGCATGGCCACCGGCATCGGTGGCCATGAGCGTGACCGAGCAGGAGCAGGTGGTCGTCGGTGTGCCCACGATGGTGCCCGTCGAGGGATCGAGACTGAGCCCGACGGGCAGCCCGGTGGATGACCAGGTCACCGGGAGGATGCCGTTGGAGGCCGAGCTCCCCAGAGCGACGATGGCCCCGTTCACGTAGCTGCTCTGGTTGCCCGGATTGGCGACCACGACCGTCACGCAGGCGGCCCCACTGGTGGAGCCGGAGTTGGGGTTGAAGGTGCCGACCGGGCAGTTGGTGGCTGCCGTCGCCCCGACAGTGTCGACGAAACTCCCAGGCGGGGCCAGGGTGCAGCTGACCGACCCGGAGATCGAGCTGAAGGTCCCGACAGGGCAACTGGTGGCTGCCGTCGCCCCGACAGTGTCGACGTAGGAACCGGGTGGGGCCGGGGTGCAGGGCGTGTCCCCCGTCGAGCTGTAGGTCCCGGGGGAACAGAGGACAGGGTTGACGGTGATGGTCTGCTGGACCTGAGGAGCGGCCAAGAAGTTGGCATCACCGGCCTGGTTGGCGTCGATCACACAGGTGCCCGCCGAGGTGAAGCTGACGATCCCGAGCATCAGGGCACAACCGGTCGAGCTGCTGTCGAGGGAGAGGACCACCGGGCTGGCGGAGGCTCCTCCGGTGGCCGTCGGGGTGTAGGTGGGCCCACCGACGCTGACCGGAGTCGGGTTGGACGAGGTGAAGGCGACCGTCTGGGTCCCCTGCCGGACCATGAACGCAGGTGTCGTCCGATGCTGCTGCACACCAAACGATGACCGGCTTGGCGGTCGTGCAGTCGACCGGCCACGACGGGGAACAGCGAACGGCCGGCACGTGGGCGACGTTCCGTGCGTCCAGGTGGACCCGTCATAGGTGCACGCACGCCGAGTTGACCGACGATGCTCGACGCCATACACGACCATTCACCGAGCGATGAGCCGTACGACGTCGACGGAAGGAGCGACTGGTCGGCTGGTGGCCGGGCTCTTCGTCCAGGTGGTCACGTCGAGTTCACGGTGACGTTCGCACGACGCCGGACATAGTCCGCATCCGACTGAACTGGACCACTCCGCCGATGGTTGGACGACCGAACCATCGAGGGAGCCACGGCTCGGTCACGGAGTTGCCGGCGGAGCTTGCCACCCAGGCGTGGGTGCCGTCGTCGAGTCACCCCATGGTGTCGCTACTGCCCATGTTGATCGTCTGGACAACCGAGCCTAAGATTCATCTTGTCCCGGTTGCTGAGTCATTCGTCACCCAGACATGAGTCCCGTCCGACGAGACGCCTTGAGCACGGAATCCCACTGTGTCGACTGATCTGGACGAGGTCGCAGGTGTCGTTGTCAGAGGCCGAAGTTGCCGTTGATTCGTCCGCCGAACATGAGTACCACTCAGACGATCGCCGGGTCGAATCCCTCCGACGCCTGAACGTCGGCGGACGCCGACCGGCGTCCGCGCGACCAGCTGGACCGTCGCTGTCGAAGTTCACCGAGATACGAACTGCTCTCTCCGACGAATGCAGTACGGACCGGCACCTACGTTGATCGTCTGGACGACCGAGCCGTTCGAGGCGTTCAATCTCGGTGACCGTGCTGGCCCCTGATTTGCCACCCGACGACGTGCCATCCGATGAGACACCGAATGGATCGATGCCTACGCTGATCGCCCGGACAACCGACCCGTCCGAGCGTTCAACTCGGGACCGCGTTGCCGCCGGAGTTCGCCACCCAGACGTGGGTGCCGTCCGACGAGATGCTGTAGGGGCTGCTGCCCACGTTGATCCGGTGGACTCACTGCTCGGCGGATGCAGCAGTGTCTCCGACGATCACCGCCGTGGCCCACCTCCGCCGAGCACCAGCAGCCCGGCCAGCGATGCGAGCGCAACCCTCCTGAATCCGGTTGCCATGGATCAACACCTTCCCCTCATGGGTCAGCCATCGCACCCGCCCCAACGTGGTCTCGGCGTCCACCGTACGGAGGGGCCGTACCACCGGCGTACCGTGCGATGGGCTGGCCTTGACTCGCAGAGTTGCGGCGGAGTAGCCCCGACAGCGGTTGGAAGACACGAATTCGTGACTACGCAGCGTCGCGGACTTGCTATTACCGGACTCCGCTCGCTTCCTGAGTGCCACCAATTGCTTCGCCCAGAACAAATCAGGCACTTCAGCAGCACGCTCACCGGAAAGTAGTGGGTACATGGGGACACCCAATCCGCCCCGGTCGCCCTCGACTTTTCGGCCGACTCGCCTGTCCCGATCAGCTGACGGACTACCTGGATTTCTCGAGCTCGAGCCGCAGGTCGTCCAGTCGCGGGTCCACGTCGATTCCCAGCTCCTCCACCATTGCCGCCGCCCGCTCGATGATCCGGAGGGCCGGGCCCCTGCGTCGCTCCTCCGCCAGCCCACGGGCGGCCCGCAGGTAGCGCTCCTCGTCATAGGGATCCCCGGCGATCCCCCGCTCGAGATAGGCGAGCATCTCGTCGACGTCCCCCCGTTGCTGGGCGTCGTCGGCCAACAGGTCCAGGAGTGCGATGTGCATCCTCCTGAGCCGTTCGCGGGGTGCCAGCATCCAGTCGTCGTAGCGCAGCGACGGCACGAATTCACCGCCGAACCTGGACAGTGCCGCTCGAGCCGTCCGAGGTGCCTCGGCGTCGCCGGTAGCCGCCTGGCGGAGCGCATCCTGCCCTTCGCTCTCGAATCGAAGTGCGTCGACCTCGATACCGTCCACCAGGCGGACCATGTCACCGTCGCGGCGGAGCACCGGGTCGGTGAGCCGCTTGCTCCGACTGAGGACGTTGCGGATCCGGGTCCTGCCGACGCCTTCCGCTACGTCCGGCCACAGGGCGTCCGCGAGTTCGCCCACGTGCACACCGGACCCGCGGATGGCCACCATCGCGATCACCCGGCCCGCATGGCCGACCGGTCGGACATCTGGTCCGGAGCCTCGCACCACGAGGTCCCCGAGCATGACCAGCATCCGCGCCTGGGAAGGGGAGGCTCCGAACCACGGTTCGGGACCACGGGTAACTCGGAGTTTCTGGCGGGCGCCGTCCCGCTGCCGGGGTCTCCGCTCCGCGCTCCCGCCAGGGCCTGGCGGGCCCGAGCCGCCCACGCCCGTGCGCCGACACCCTCGAAGCCGGTGGCGGCGACTTGGAGATGCGCCACCGCATCTGCCGGTCGCCCCGCAGCCGATAGCCGCTCCCCCCAGCACAACTGGGTCCGGTAGCGAGCGAAGGCGAAGCCACCGCCGGTCGTGTCCACCGCCAGACGGAAGGCGGCGTCAGCCCGTCGTCGGGCGCCAGGAGCGCCCGGGCACGCGCCACCACGACGGTCACCCACGGGCTCTCCGTTCTCCTCGAGCCGCCGTTCGAGCCGGTCCAGCTGTTCCTGGGCGTCGGCGATGCGCCCGGAGTCCATCAGTACCTCGACGTAGTCCCCCTCCCATCGCAGCATCCCGTCCGATGCCGCGCCCTGGGCAAGTCGGAACCGGGCCACGTCATCGAAGTGCCCAGCGGCCTCGACCGTCTTCCCCTCGCTGAGCGCGAGATGGCCGAACGCATAGGAGATGATCGAGTTGCCGACCGAGCTGTTGCCGATGGCGGCGACCTGGGCGGAGAACTCCTGGGCTGCGCGCTGGACGCCGGTGCGGTCCCCCTGCTGGGCGGCCGCGACGCCCGACCACAGCAAGGCGTAGGTGGCGGCGAAGGCCTGATGGGTCTCGGACGCCAATTGCTCCGCCTCATTCAGACGTACGACAGCGGACTCGATGTCATCGAGGTACAGCTCGGACTTGCCCGTGAGGGCCAACACGAGCGGGATCGCCCCGGCGGACCCCCGCTCGCGGGCCTCATGGACGAACCGGCTGCCGACGGTCGCGGCCGACCGGTAGCACTCGCTGGCGATCAGCCCGTTCATCGCGACCACCGTGGCCGTCACGACTTCCGGTGAGAGCGGCCCTTCGACGATGAGCCGGGCGCACCCCTCCGTGAGCGCAACCTCGTCCACGTGGCGGCCGTCGAACGCCAGCGCACCTGCGAGCACGACGTCGGCCACCTCGACTGTCCCTGCCGCCCGCTGATCCGATCGGGCCAGGGCCGCGCCCCGTGTAGCGATGGCCACGGCGCCGGAGCGATCGCCGACGACCACCGAGAGCAGGACGGCATCGAGGCAGATGCGGACGGCACGATCGGGGTCGATGCCGACGGCGATCTCGAGGGCGTCGGCGAGTTCCCGCCTACCCTCTGGCAACGGGAGCACTCCCGACAGCGCCAGCCGACCTCGGAGATGGGAGCACCGCAGCGTCGTGCCCGGTCGGGTTGCAGCCATCGCCCCTCGTTCGACCAGACGCTGCGCTCGCAGGGCGGATCCTCCCAGGGCCGCCGATTCAGCCCCCCGGATGAGACTGATCGCAGCGTCGTCAGGATCGCTCCACAACGCCGCAGCGCGCTCGTACAGATCGACGGCCTCAGATGCCGCCGTGGCCTGCGCCGCGTTGACGAGCACGGTCGCCACCGCGTCGTCCGGTCCCTCCGTCGCTGCAGCGAGATGGCTGGCGACACGCTGCAAATCGCCGGTCGCCAGTGCGGACAGGTCCTGGTGGAAGCCTCGCACGGTCCTCTCGTCGAAATTGCCCACGGCAGCGGCGCGCTCCAGCGGGTGCCGGAACACGATGCACCCGGCATGCACGCTCACGAGACCCGCCTCGACCGCCGGCCCGAGGTCACCGCGTTCGACCCCGAGAACAGGTGCATCCTCCAGGTCGCGCAGACTTCCTCCCCACAAGGCGGCGAGCGCCAGCAACCTGACAGTGGGCGGCGGCAGGAGCGCGAGTTCCCGCTCGAACACGCGTGCGCAATCGTGATCCGACGTAGAGCTGGTCCGGGAGCGGGAGCCGTCCGGCGAGCTGATCGTCGCTTAGGAGCACGCCGAGCTCCACAAGCGCTAGTGGGTTGCCCCGTGACTCGGAGACCAGTCGCTCGCCCACTGTCCGATCGACGGGGCTGACCGCGTGCAGTGACAGGATCTGCATCGCCTCCAGGTCGGGAACCCGTCCGAGGGTCCAGTGGTGGATGCCGGAGAAGCGGTCGTGATCGAGTTCGGCGTCCCGTGCGGCGACCACCACGCACAGAGGTGCGGAACCGACCCGCCGAGCGACGAACGCGATCGCCTCCGCGCTCGAAGAGTCCACCCAGTGCCCGTCGTCGACGGACACCAGCACGGGCACGTCCGACGCGGTCGCGCTCAGCAGCTCGAGGAGGCCCACGGCGACGGCCAAGGAGTCGTAGGCACCCGGTGCATTCAGCGCCATGGCGCTCCGCAGCGCTGCAGCGTGGTGCGGTGCGACGACGTCGAACCGGTCGACTAGAGGCCGGCAGAGGTCGAACAAGCACGAATACGCGAGATGCGACTCGGCTTCGTTCCCTCGGACCTGAAGCACGAGCATCCCGTCAGCGGCCGCCACCTGCCGGGCCAGCAGCGTCGTCTTCCCGATACCTGGCTCACCGCTCAGTACGACAGCTCGACCCCGGCCCGACCTCGCATCGGCGAGCATCGAGGCCAGCTCGGCAAGCTCGTCGTCGCGACCGATCAGGAGGCCCGCCGCTGACCGCCCCCTGCTCACATCAAGACATCGCCGGTCGACGCCGACGAGGTTCCCGCCTCCGACATCACGCGGTCGCCCCAGATCTCTGAGGCCGCCCCGTCACCGCCCGAGGTCGTCCTGCTCGATCGGGCCCGGTGCGCTCTCACCCCCCGCCAGGTGCTCACGAAAGCACCGTACCAGCTCGTCGAGCGAGGACACGGGTCGTTCCACGCCGCTTCCCACGGCCACCACGACCCCTACGAGACGGCCCAATTCCAGCTCCCGGGGAACCAACCGCACGACGAAGGATACGAGCACCCGTCCAGTATCGACCGCCTCCGTCCCACCAGCGCACCACCCGAGATCGGATGTTCGACATCGCGTGGTCGAATCCCGCGGTACGGCGGCGATGCGCTCACGGTACGCGTGCCTCCTACCGTGAGCCGCGGCCAAGCCTTGCGCGTCCTATCCACTGCAGGTCGGTGGGCCGAGGTGACGCTGGAACCTTTCGGTGACCGCACCGAACGGGTTGCAGCGACGCTTCGTCGGACGACTCGAGGCAGACCATCCACCAAGGAGTCAATGTTCAGATGGAACAGCACGTACGACGGATCCGCGCATCGGAACTCCTCTCCTCGATCTACGCCACCACCATCGGCAAGGTGCATCCGGTCGACAGTGGCAACTCTCGACGCACCTCCGGCGATGGACGCCGGTGGCTGACAGGCGCCACCGTGGCGCTCGTGCTCGTCGTCTCCACCCTGGCCGGGGCGCTCGGCCTGCAGGCGGCGCCCGCCGGCGCCACCGCGAGTGGGTGGCAGGTCAGTGCCTCCTTCGCCCCGCAGCTCACACCGGGGACCGCCGGCGGCGTCGACTGCCCGTCTGCCACCGTCTGCTTTGCCATCGGCAACTCCCCGCTGAGTGTGTGGTCGGCCGGGGCCATCATCGCCGGCTCGACCGACGGTGGATCGACCTGGCATGCCCTCTCGGTGCCCGCCGCGGTCGGCCAGCTGACCGCCCTCTCCTGTCCCACCACCACCACCTGTTACGCCATCGGTTCCGACCAGACGGGCAACTCGCTCGCCATCGAGACGACTGACAGCGGTTCGACGTGGGTGACACTCACGCTTCCCAGTGGCGACACGCCGTTCGGAATCTCCTGTCCCATCGTCTCGACGTGCTTCGTGCCGGCCACGGTGCCCGGGGGATACACCGTGCTGCACACAGGCAACAGTGGCGGCATCTGGACGGCCCAGACGGTCCCGGTTGCGACCACCGGGGTCGGCCCCATCGCCTGCAGCTCCAGCTCGAGCTGCGCGACCCGCAGGTACACCTCGGCGGGTGTCGGCATCATGGTGACCACCGACGGCGGTCTTACGTGGACATCGGCATCGACCCCCTCGACCCTCGTGTTCATCGA
Organism: uncultured Actinomycetota bacterium; assembly: GCA_963835445.1. Classification (GTDB taxonomy): domain Bacteria; phylum Actinomycetota; class Acidimicrobiia; order Acidimicrobiales; family RAAP-2; genus Bog-756. The sequence goes on along the minus strand of CAWIFO010000005.1, from coordinate 204,229 downwards.
CGGCTTCTCGTGTGTCGCCACGACCAACAGCTGCTTCGCCGTCGGCGACGAGAACCCGGGAGGCGGGGCTCCGCTGGTACCGGTGGTCCTGGTCAGCGCCTCGTCGCTGACCACCTGGAACGCCCAGGGCGTTCCGGCCGGAATCAACAGCCTCTACGCAATCTCATGTGCCTCTGCGCTGGTGTGCGAGGCCTCCGGACAGGGGCTCGGGGGGCCCGGGCCGGGTGGCTCCGGAGGGATCATCGGAACGACGGACGGCGGCACCATCTGGAGCCTCCAGACGATCCCGGCCACGACAACGGGGCTCGCCGGCGTGTCGTGTGCCACCACGTCGATCTGCGTGGCCACCGGGAGCGACTTCGCGCTTCCCACCTCCGGCGGGGTGGTGCTCACCACCGGGAACGGCGGCACCAACTGGACGACCGGCACCCTGCCCGGCACCGGTAACGTGAACACCCTCTCGTGTCCGACGACTGCGAACTGCATGGCGATTGCCGGCAACCAGGTGCTCGCCACCGCCGACCGCGGAACCACCTGGACCCACCAGTCCGTCCCCTCCTCCACCCCCTACTACCTCCAGTCCCTGTCCTGTGCCACTGCCACCACCTGCGTGATCGTCGGAACCTCGGCCTGGTACACCACCAACGCCGGCGCCACCTGGACCCAGGGCTCGCTTCCCGACACCGGTGGCCCCGGCTACCGGGTACTACCTGGGCGTGGTGGCGTGCCCCAGCGCCACCGCCTGCGTGGCGTCAGGATCGGGGAGCAGCGCCGCTGACGTCTACACCTCGTCCGACGGAGGAGCCACCTGGACGGCCGCGGCCGCCACCGGCATGACCGCCGCCAATCTGGTCGGCCTCTCGTGCCCGAGCGCCACCGCCTGCGTGGGTGTCGGCTTCGCCACCGGTACGTCCAACTCCGTCCATCGTGACCACCGGTGACGGGGGTGCCACATGGACCACCCGGACCGTGCCGGTCGGGGCGACCAGCCTGGCCGGCGTCTCGTGCCCCACCACGTCCGACTGCTTCGTGGCGGCCGGGCACCTCAACACGTCCCCCGAGGTCGAGGTCAGCGTCGACGGGGGCGCCACCTGGACGGCCAAGAGCGCCGGCCCGCCTGGGCCGACCCTGACCTCCATCTCGTGTGCCACCGCGCTCGCGTGCACCACCTCCAGTAACCAGGGGTCCATCACGCCGGTGACCAGCAGCATCATCTCCTCGACCCCCGACGGTGGCACCACCTGGACGCCGGCGACCATCCCGAGCGGCGGGGTGGACTCCTTCGACTCGGTGGCCTGCCCCACGGCGGCCGTCTGCTACGCCGGCGGATCCGGCGGCACGCTGGGAGGTGGCCTCATCCTGAGCGATGTGCCCCCCGGGCCGACGGTGACCACCGTCAACCTGCCGCACGCCCAATTGGGAGTGCCCTACAGCACCACCCTGGGTGTCTCCGGAGGTTCCGGCCCGTACACCTGGTCGATCACGTCCGGCTCACTGCCCTCGCCCCTCACCCTCAACACCACGACTGGGGTCGTCTCCGGCACCCCCTCGGCGATCGGATCGACATCGGTCACCGTGACGGTGACCGATGGGAACTCCCTGACGGCGTCCCAGCCGCTGACCCTGGTGGTCGACCCGGCGACGCCCTCGATGACGGTCACGGCGACCCCTAGCTCGGTCTCGACCGGCCAGAGCGTCACCTACGGCGCCACCCTCACCTCGCCAGCGGGCACCCCGCCGGGTACGGTGGCCTTCACCATCGGGTCGACCGCACTCTGCACGGCGACGCTGTCCGGCGGAACGGGAACGTGCACCGCGTCGAACGCCCCCAACGGCAGTGACACGGTCACCGGCACCTATGCGCCGGGCTCTGCCAACTTCGCCGGCACCACCGCCACCACCCCCCTGGCCGTCAACCGGATTGCCACCACCACCGCGGCGACCGCCACGCCCTCCAGCGTGGCCCTGGGGACCGCCGTCTCCTACGGCACCACCGTGAGCGCGTCCTCGGGCACCCCCACGGGCACGGTCACCTTCACCGTGGGGACGACCACCCTGTGCACGGCCACGCTGTCCACCGGGGCAGGCACGTGCTCAGCGTCGAACGCACCGTTCGGCTCCGACACCGTCACCGCCACCTACTCGGGTGACCCGACGTTCGCCGCGTCCACCGGGACCGCCGCGCTGGCTGTCACCCCCGCTGCAACCACCACCTCGGTCTCGGTCACTCCCCCGACCGTCGTGAGCGGCCAGGGCGTCTCCTACCGCACGGCCGTGGTCTCGGCGGTCGGCACCCCGGGCGGGACCGTCGCCTTCACCATCGGGGCGACCACCCTGTGCACGGCCACCCTCACCGCCGGGGCGGGCACCTGTGTCGCCTCGAGCGCACCGGTCGGCACCGACACGGTGACAGCCACCTACTCGGGTGACACCCAGCACGCCGGATCGACCGGGACCACCCCGCTCACCGTGCTGGCACTGTCGACGACGACGGCCACGGTGTCGGCCTCACCGACCAACTGGGGCCAGAGCGTCACGTTCGGCACGACGGTCAGCGCCTCGGGCAGCACCCCGGGCGGCACGGTGACCTTCACCATCGGGGCGACGACCCTGTGCACGGCGACACTGTCCACTGGGGCGGGCACGTGCGTCGCCACGACCGCACCGGCCGGCACCGACACCGTCACCGCCACCTACTCGGGCAACACGACCGTCGCCGGATCCGACGGGCACGACGACGCTTGTCGTCCATGTGCCGCCACCGGCCCCCGTGCCGGGCACGACGGGCCTCGCAGAGCAGCTCGTCGGACTCCGCCAACGGCTCGGTCTCCGCTGCCGTGGGGTCGCTCATCAGTGCCTCTGCCACCGGTGCCGGCTCGGTGACCGTCGGCGTCTACACGACCAACCCGGAGCCCGGGGCCATCGCTGTGTGGGATCCGACGTACGGGCAGGCCTTCGTCGATGTGGCCATCGGCCGGGGCAGCGCCTTCCAGAGCCTGACCATCGAGTCGTGCGATTTCGGCTACAACGTCGAAGTCAGCTACTACACCGGGACGGCCTGGAACACGGTGCAAGGCACCTACGTCCCCGGAACGGGTTGCTTCACTATCCAGCTCTCCGCCACCTCGACGCCGTCCATCGCCCAGCTCACCGGGACGCCGTTCGCCATCATCACTTCGCCCCTCCCGACCGGCACGGGTTACCACCTGGTGGCATCCGACGGTGGCATCTTCTCCTACGGGAGTGCCGGGTTCTTCGGCTCCACCGGGGCCTCCACACTCAACAAGCCGATCGTGGGCATGGCGTCGACACCGGACGGCAAGGGCTACTGGTTGGTGGCATCCGACGGCGGCATCTTCGCCTTCGGGACCGCCGGGTTCTACGGGTCCACCGGGGCGGCCGTGTTGAACAAGCCGATCGTGGGCATGGCGTCGACACCGGACGGCAAGGGCTACTGGTTGGTGGCATCCGACGGCGGCATCTTCGCCTTCGGGACCGCCGGGTTCTATGGGTCCACCGGGGCGGCCGCGTTGAACAAGCCGATCGTGGGCATGGCGTCGACACCGGACGGCAAGGGCTACTGGTTGGTGGCATCCGACGGCGGCATCTTCGCCTTCGGGACGCCGGGTTCTATGGGTCCACCGGGGCGGCCGTGCTTGAACAAGCCGATCGTGGGCATGGCGTCGACACCGGACGGCAAGGGCTACTGGTTGGTGGCATCCGACGGCGGCATCTTCGCCTTCGGGACGCCGGGTTCTATGGGTCCACCGGGGCGGCCGTGTTGAACAAGCCGATCGTGGGCATGGCGTCGACACCGGACGGCAAGGGCTACTGGTTGGTGGCATCCGACGGCGGCATCTTCGCCTTCGGGACCGCCGGGTTCTATGGGTCCACCGGGGCGGCCGTGTTGAACAAGCCGATCGTGGGCATGGCGGTCGGCTGACCGCCCTGGTCGACACCGACACTGCATCCCTGGGTCGAGATCTCCTTCAGTTTGAAGTGCCGCAGGGTCGTCCTGGACCGCCAGAGTCCCGTCGATGTCTTCGTGCCATGGGCCCGTCGGGCCACACCTGACTGCGGGAGCGACAGGCTCCGCCGGGCTTTCCGGGCCCCGGCGGAGCAGTTCGGCGGACGTTCAGGGCTCTCCCTCCAAGGAGATCCATGCCTATAGCGGATCGTCGATGGGCGAATTCCTCCTGAGACGCGCGCCTATGACGTGCCCGCAGTTCTCGATCCGCGCAATTCCGGAGGCATCAGATCATGCCTGGTGGGGGCCTTGGCAGTCCGCCACTTCACGCCTGAGTCCGCTTCTCCGCAGAAGAGCGGTCGGTTCGATTCGGCCGCCCTCATACCTGTCCTGGCCTTCGTGGCTGGTCGACCAACATTTCCCCGACAACCGTGACCATGTCGTGCCCGCAGTCGCCCGGATGACCTAGGCGACTGCGGGCGACGCTCGAACTCGGAGAACCACAATGGATGGTTGATCCGTCAGTGCCGGGTCACCGCGCAACCACCGGCTCCCACCGGCGAGCAGTGACCCCCGGCGTCACCCGACCGGCCCCGCCGGTGGCGACACCACGGCCACCACGGGCGACACCGGACGGCTCGAGGCGGGCGCCCCGCCGAAGGCGGCGTCGCCGTAGGCGAAGATCCCGCCGTCGGCCGCGGCCAGCCAGTAGCCCTTGCCGTCGGGGGTGGCCGCCATGCCCACGATGGGGGCGTTGAGCGGCGAACCGCCGTGGGAGCCGGCGAAGGCGGCGTCACCGTAGGCGAAGATCCCGCCGTCGGACGCCACCAGCCAGTAGCCCTTGCCGTCGGGGGTGGCCGCCATGCCCACGATGGGGGCGTTGAGCGGCGAACCGCCGTGGGAGCCGGCGAAGGCGGCGTCACCGTAGGCGAAGATCCCGCCGTCGGATGCCACCAACCAGTAGCCCTTGCCGTCGGGGGTGGCCGCCATGCCCACGATGGGGGCGTTGAGCGGCGAACCGCCGTGGGAGCCGGCGAAGGCGGCGTCACCGTAGGCGAAGATCCCGCCGTCGGCCGCGGCCAGCCAGTAGCCCTTGCCGTCGGGGGTGGCCGCCATGCCCACGATGGGGGCGTTGAGCGGCGAACCGCCGTGGGAGCCGGCGAAGGCGGCGTCACCGTAGGCGAAGATCCCGCCGTCGGCCGCGGCCAGCCAGTAGCCCTTGCCGTCGGGGGTGGCCGCCATGCCCACGATGGGGGCGTTGAGCGGCGAACCGCCGTGGGAGCCGGCGAAGGCGGCGTCACCGTAGGCGAAGATCCCGCCGTCGGCCGCCACTGCCCAGTACGAGCCGCTTCCCAGGACGTCGAGGGTGGAGGCTCCCGAGGAGACCCCCGTGCCGCTCGTCCCGGCGAACACGGCGAGCACCGGGTCCACCCCCACGGAAAGCGACGCCGTGGAGGTACAGCTCGCGGTACCGGCCACCACCGCAGCGGAGCACACGGTCGCACCGCCGATCTGGAAGACGACGTCACCGCTCGGAGTGGCGCCGGAAGAGGTGACGGTGGCCGAGAAGGTGACCGGGGCGCCTTTCGGGACCGAGGCCGGCGACACCGATGCCGAGGTCGTGGTCGAGACGAAGGGGAGGACCACCCCGGCGAGCCCGGAGACGGCCTGGTAGGTGGCGAACAGGTCGGGGCCCGAGATACCGGGGAAGGCGAAGGCGCCGGTACCCGCACCCGAGGTCAGCTGGAACGACAGCAGTGTCGAGATCGGGGTCGCCTCACCCCGGGCGAAGGCCGGGTCGGTGGGTGACTGCCCGAGCGCCAGCAGGGCCTGGACGACCACGGACGTCGAATTCGGGTCGGACGAGTCGGGCGACCCCACCGTGTGCGGCTCGAAGCCCCAACCGGCATCCGCGTCCTGCGAGGCTTCGATGAAGCCCAGCGGACTGCCGCTCACGGCGGATCCCGAGCGCGCCCTGCGCGCCGAGGCCGAGGACGGCCAGTGCCGTCGAATTGGTGTCCGGGCCCAGGTAGTTGGCGGGGTCCACGGTGCAGGTCAGCGTCGGCTGGTAGCTCGCCCACCCGCCGTCCGGGCACTGTTGGGAGGTCAGCCAGGTCACGGCGTTCCGGACGGGGACGGTCCCGGTGACCCCGGCGGCCGCCAGCGCTGCCAGCGAGAGCCCCTGCCGGTAGGCCCCGTCGTAGGTGGGGTCCTGGGACCCGAACAGACCGGCGTCGGCGCCGCTCGGCTGCTGGGTGGCCAGCAGTCGGGCCACCAGATCGGTACCGCCGAATGCACGCGGATCGACACCCAGTGCGTGGGCGTCGAGGATCAAGAGGGCCAACGGGCCTGCCGCGTCGACGCCGGCGACCTGCACGGTGGCATCGACGTTGGCCTCGAGGTAGGCGAGGCCGGCCCGTGCGACCGTGGTCGACCCGGGGGCCGACGGGACCTGGGCGCTGGCCAGTGCGAGGACGGCGTTGGACGTGGCCGCCAGGTCGGCCGTTCCGGGGGTCTGCACCGACGGGATGTATCCCGACGAGTTGAACTGCGACGTCAGCCACCGTGCGCCGTCGAATGCGGCGGCCGACTGCGCCGCGGACGGTGGGGTGACCGACCGGGGGGTCGGTTGGACGGCGGTCGACGGTGCCGCGTCGACTACCAGCAGGAGGCACGCCCCGAGGGCGGCCGACGCCAGACGGCGGGTGAGGGACATGGGAGGTGCTCGCTTCCGGGCAACGACCCGGGAACACCGGAAGGGCTCACGGCTCCCCGATGACCGAGCCCTTGCCGCTGTTCTCGACGGACGGGGACTCAACCAAGCGGTAGACCGGTATCCCGACTCGTGGGCACTCCACACGAACGTGCGGAGGCACCACCTACGGTTGCGGACCAGCGCCGGAATTCGACCGGCTTCCCCGACCTACTGCCTGCTACTACCGGGACCGACCGTAGCAGGCGGGGCGTCCACGCCGAGGCCCCGCCCGAAGCCCCGCCCGAGGCCCCGGGGCGCCCGGCCCGATCGAGGGTCCAGCGCGCGGGCCCCTCGATCGGGTCGGTGACGAGCGGGCAGGATGGGGCACCGTGCCCGACCGCATCGTCTTCCTCCAGCACAGCGCCTCCGACGTCCCGGGCCTGCTCGGCGAGTTCGCCACCGACCTCGGCCTCGCCGTCGCCGTCCACCGCCCGGACCACGGAACTGCGGAGCTGCCGCTACCGGGTTCGTTCGACCTCCTCGTGGTCATGGGCTCGATCGAGTCCACCTACGACGCCGGGGTCCCGTGGATCGCCCCCGAGCGGGCGCTGGTGGCCGGAGCGGTCGGGGACGGGGTGCCGGTGCTCGGGGTCTGCTTCGGGGCCCAGCTCCTGGCCGAGGTCCTGGGCGGTTCGGTGACCCGGGGCGCCCGAACCGAGATCGGGTGGGTCCGGATCCGGACCACCGACCCCACCCGGGTCGGGGCCGGCCCGTGGCTCAACTGGCACGACGACGTCATCACCTGCCCGCCGGGTGCCGAGGTCATCGCCACGAGCGACCTCGCACTCCAGGCCTTTGTGGCGGGGGTGCACACCGGTGTCCAGTTCCACCCGGAGGCGACGGCGGACGTCGTGCACGGGTGGGTGGAGGACGCCCGCGACCGCTACGGCGTCGCCGACCGGGACGTCGAGGCCCTGCTGTCCGGGTTCGACGGCACCGGCCAGGGGGCCGAGGCCCAGGCCAGGGCGCTCTTCCAGGGCTTCGTGGATCGGGCCCGGACCTGAGGTCCCGACCGCCTGGATCCGACCGACCTGGCTCGAGGCGGCCGGGTCGGTCGGATCCGGTGGACCCGGCAGGAGTCCGTGGGAGCCGCTACTTCACGGACACCCCGCCGCAGGCCACTGTGCCGGACGTGTCGTGCGCCTCGATGGTGTAGGCACCCGCGGCGGCGCCGGCCGGGACGGTGATCGAGGCGGCGGCCGTGCCCGCTGTCTTGCCCGAGGAACCTGTGCTCACCGGGGACGGGCTGGTCACCGGCGTGACCGCCGTGGGCGGGAGCACCATGGGACACGACTGGCCCACGACGGTCGGGAAGAGGCTGAACGACACGTTCTCCCCCGGGTGGAAGGCGGCCAGGGTCGTCTTGACCACCGCTCCCGGCTTCACCGACCTGGTCTTGACGACGAACGCCGGCGTCAGCTCGAAGTTGACCGACGCCTCGCTCCCACGGGACCCGAGGGCCTCGACGGTGTAGGTACCGGCAGCGAGTCCGGCGATGGTGACCTTCTTGGTGAACGACCCGGTCTTCGCCACCGACTTGCCGAGGATCACCGGCGGCGTCGACACGCCGAAGACGTAGAGGTTCACCTTCTCGCCGACGACGAACTGGGCACCCGTCACCGTATCCTTGCCGCCGCCCGCCAGCGAGTAGGACGACAGGGTGATCGTGGTCGACGGCCCGGTACAGCTCTGCCCACCTACCGAACTCTGCCCACCTACCGAGCTCTGCCCTCCCACCGAACTCTGGCCACCGACCGTGCTGCAGTCACCGACCCAGCTCGTCGAGCCCAACTCGTGGATCAGCGAGGCTCCCCCGATCAACGGCGCGGCTGCGGAGAACACCACCACCGAGACGGCTCCGACGACGAGGGCCTTGACCCGATTGCTCATATGCACCTGTTCACTCCGTTCGTGTCCGATGTCGTTCCCTACCTACAGATCCCGATCGATCGCCACCCTGTGGAAGGGCTGCGCCCACCGCTCCCAGTCCGGCGATCCAGCCTCCGAGCAGCCCGACTACCGGGAGGTGCCAGTCGAAGTCGAACCCGGCCGCCACCGCCCAGCACACGAGGGCGGCGGCGGCGCATGAGGTCAGGACGTCCCGCCGACGGACCGACCCGATGAGCGAGATCCCGGCGGTGACGAGCAGCACCATTCCGACCAGACCTGCGTCGGCGCCGATCTGGAGGTACTCGTTGTGGACGAAATAGGCGTGGTTGCCGTCAACGGCTCGGAATTCGAGGGGTTGGTCCGGACCGACACCGACGAGCGGCGCCGCACCGAACTGGTCGAGCGCGGTGGACCACTCCACCGAACGATCGCCGTTGCTCGGCGCCAGCACGCGGAGCTCGATCTGGCGGTGGAGAACGGCCACGCACGCGAGGACGGCGACGCACCCCACGACCGCCACGAGGACCACGCGTCGGCGGCCCAGTGGTCGCGGCCCCCGGCCCGGCAGCCGGGCGACGGACACGACCACGGCCACGGCCACGGCGACCCCGAGCAGTGGGACCGGCCCGTTCGACGCCGACGTCGCCACCGCGACCAGCCCCACGCCCAATCCCGCAACCAGGGGAACGGCGTTCCGCCGGTACCGGTCCAGGGGGACGAGGGCGCAGGCGCAGGCGAATGCGAGCATCGGGCCGCGGCTCTGCGTGGCGAGCAGGCCGCCGGCGCACAGGCACGCCGACGCACGGGCCATCCGAGGCCACCGGCCGATCCCGAGGGCCATGATCAGACCCAGGGCGAGCACGAGCCCGGCTGCGTCGGCGTAGGTCATGCTGCTCGACAGGCGCCACAGGTACTGCGAGGGCATCGCCAACGGATCCCAGCGCCACACGAGGCCGACGAATCCGAGCAACGCGGTGCCGGCGCCGACGAGGGCGACCACGGCGGCCGCGACCTCCTTGCGGGCCGGGCTCAAGGCGCGGGTGGCGAGGAACGCGGCGAGGAATCCGAGAATGCTCGCCCCGAACGGGAGGAACCGCCCCATCGATCCTGCTGCGTGAGCCCGATCCAGCCACCAGACGCCGAGGAGGAGGACGCTCCCGACCAAGGCCAGCTCCGGACGCCTCAGGCGAGTCGTTGCCAGGGACACCACGATGAGTGGGACCGAGGCCATGGCGACGATCGAAGCGTCCGCGTGCCAGAACCCGCCCTGGCGGATCCCCTCCACCACCATCAGTCCGGCCACGACGACCGCCACGGTCCAGGTCCCCGAGCCGCCAGGCACGGCACCTTCGACGAGCGGAGCGCCGGGACTGCCCGGAAGGGCAACGGCGTCGACGGGGGCGTCCTCCATCCGGAACTGCCCGATCGCCGCCCCATCCATGCGCCCGCCCATCGCCCGCTCTCCCGTATCCACGACGGCACGCCGTCGCCACCTCCGCCAAGTGCGCACAAGGTAACGCCTGCCACCAACGGTTGCAACCGAGTCCGCCGGAGCCGCTTTGGACGACGGCGCCAGGCCTTTCGTCGGGGGCGCTGTTGCGCGCGGCCCGCCTACGTGGTTTGCTATTAGCACTCGACACCTACGAGTGCCAACGATCACGGAGGAACACCTGATGGCCAAGCTCATCACGTTCGACGAGGAGGCCCGCCGGGCCCTTGAGAGCGGCATGAACAAGCTCGCCGACGCGGTCCGCGTCACCCTCGGCCCGAAGGGCCGCAACGTCGTCCTGGACAAGAAGTGGGGCGCCCCCACCATCACCAACGACGGTGTGTCCATCGCCAAGGACATCGACCTGGAGGACCCGTTCGAGCGCATCGGCGCCGAGCTGGTGAAGGAGGTCGCCAAGAAGACCGACGACGTCGCTGGTGACGGCACCACCACTGCCACCGTGCTGGCCTGGGCCATGGTCCACGAGGGCCTGCGCAACGTGGCCGCCGGCGCCAACCCGATGTCGCTGAAGAAGGGCATCGAGGCGGGCGTCGAGGCCGCCGTGGCGTCGCTGCGCGGCATCGCCAAGGAGACCGATTCCAAGGGCCAGATCGCCCAGGTGGCATCGATCTCCGCCGCCGACACCGAGATCGGCGAGATGATCTCCGAGGCCATCGACAAGGTGGGCAAGGACGGGGTCATCACCGTCGAGGAGTCGCAGACCTTCGGCATGGACATGGACCTGGTCGAGGGCATGCGCTTCGACAAGGGCTACATCTCCCCCTACTTCGTGACCGATCCCGAGCGGATGGAGGCCGTCCTCGAGGACACCTACGTACTGCTCGTCGGCTCGAAGATCACCGCCGTACGCGACCTGCTGCCGGTGCTCGAGAAGGTCATGCAGTCGGGCAAGCCCCTCGTGATCGTCGCCGAGGACCTCGAGGGCGAGGCCCTCGCCACCCTGGTCGTGAACAAGATCCGCGGCACGTTCCGCAGCGTCTCGGTCAAGGCCCCCGGCTTCGGCGAGCGCCGCAAGGCCATGCTCCAGGACATCGCCATCCTCACCGGCGGCCAGGTCGTCACCGAGGAGGTCGGCCTCAAGCTCGAGAACATCGGCCTCGAGCTGCTCGGCACCGCCCGCAAGATCGTGGTGACCAAGGACGAGACCACCATCGTCGAGGGCGGCGGCAGCCACGACGAGGTCAAGGGCCGCATCGCCCAGATCAAGGCGGAGATCGAGAACACCGACTCCGACTACGACCGGGAGAAGCTGCAGGAGCGCCTGGCCAAGCTGTCGGGCGGCGTGGCCGTGATCAAGGTCGGGGCGGCCACCGAGGTCGAGCTCAAGGAGAAGAAGCACCGCATCGAGGATGCCGTCTCCACCACCAAGGCGGCCATCGAGGAGGGCGTGGTGCCCGGCGGCGGCGTGGCCCTGCTCCGGTCGCAGGCAGCCGTGCTGGACGCTGCCGACAAGCTCGAGGGTGACGAGGCCACCGGTGCCCGCATCGTGGCCCGCGCCGTCGAGGAGCCCCTGAAGCAGATCGCCGTCAACGCCGGTCTCGAGGGCGGCGTCATCGTCGACAAGGTGCGCAACCTGAAGAAGCCCACCGAGGGCCTGAACGCCGCCACCGGTGAGTACGTGGACATGTTCAAGGAGGGTGTGATCGACGCCGTCAAGGTGACCCGCTCCGCCCTGCAGAACGCTGCGTCGATCGCAGCGCTGTTCCTCACCACCGAGGCGGTCATCGTGGACAAGCCGGACGAGGGCGGCGCCGGCATGCCCGGCGGCGGCATGGACGACTTCTAGGTCGTCCCCCGACCAGCGGTATCCGACGGAGGGCGCCCCACGGGGGCGCCCTCCGTTTGTTTCCCTAGACTGCGGGGCGTGACCGATCCCCTCGCTCCCACCGTCGGATGGGGTGTGCTCCACCTCTTCTGCAAGCTCGGGCCGACGCCGGCCCCCGGCTCCGGCCCCCGCTGCGACACCGAGGCGGCGGTGCATGCCGTCAAGGACGCCCAGGCCGGCGGGGTCCAGGTGGTGACCGTGGCCATGCTGGGCCACAAGGCCGACCTCTGCGTGATGGCCCTCGGCGCCGACCTGTGGCGCCTGCGCCGGCTCCAGTCCGACCTGCAGGCCGCCGGCCTGGTCGTCGTGGACTCCTACGTGTCGCTCACCGAGGTGTCCGAGTACGCGGCCGGCGTGCCCGACGACATGAAGCAGAAGCGCCTCTACCCCCAGCTCCCACCCGAGGGGATGTCCGCGTTCTGCTTCTACCCGATGTCGAAGCGCCGGAGCGACGTCGAGGGCGCCAATTGGTTCACGTTGCCCTTCGAGGAGCGCAAGGAACTGATGTTCGGGCACGGGGCGGCCGGACGGAAGTTCGCCGGACGAATCGTGCAGGTCATCACCGGCTCCACCGGCATCGACGACTGGGAGTGGGGCGTCACCCTGTTCGGCGTGCACCCCGACGACCTGAAGGAGTGCGTGTACACGATGCGCTTCGACGAGGGGTCGGCCCGCTTCGCCGAGTTCGGCCCCTTCCTGACCGGCATGGTGGCTCCCGTCGAGGACGTGCTGGCCCAGATCCTCCCCGAGGGTTGAGTACCGGCGTGGACGGGTGGACGGGTGGGCGGGTCGCCGTCGACACGATGCCGGAACGGCACGGTGACGCACTCAGCGGACGCGAAGGCCGCGCCGGGCTCGACGCGCTCCGCGACGGGCTGCGGGCACTCGGCAACGTGGTCGTCGCCTTCAGCGGTGGCGCCGACTCGGCCTTCGTGGCCCGGGTCGCCACCGACACCCTGGGGCCCGAGCGGGTGCTGTGCGTGACCGCCGTCTCACCGTCGCTGGCGCCCGAGGAGCTCGAGGACTGCCGGGCACTCGCCGCCGAGTGGGGTCTGCGGTACCAGGAGGTGGCGACCGGCGAGCTGGCCGACCCCGCCTACGCCGCCAACGACGGCAGCCGGTGCTACCACTGCAAGGCCTCGCTGATGACCGCCCTCGGCCCGGTGTCCGACGCCGCCGGCCCATCGGCGACCGTGGTCCTCGGCGTCAACCTCGACGACCTGGCCGACCACCGTCCCGGTCAGGCGGCGGCCGCCGAGCGGGGTGCCGTCTTCCCCCTGGTGACTGCCGGGTTCACCAAGGCCGACGTCCGGGCCTGGTCCCGCCGGCTGGGCCTCCGGACCTGGGACAAGCCGGCCGCCGCCTGTCTCGCCTCCCGCGTGCCCTACGGTACGCGGGTGACCTTCACCACCCTCGATGCCGTCGCCCGGGCCGAGTCCGGGCTGCGTGCGCTCGGGTTCCGCCAGTTGCGGGTCCGCCACTACGGCGACACCGCCCGCATCGAGGTGCCCGCCGACGAGCTGGCCCGGGTGGTCGAGGCCCGCGAGGCGGTCAGCGCCGCCATCCACACCGCCGGCTACAGGTACGTGACCCTCGACCTGGACGGATTCCGGTCGGGCAACCTCAACGACTCGCTCCCCACGACGACGGAGGCAACCCCATGATCGGTGTCCGGGTGCGGCTGACCTTTCCCGAGGAACTGGTGCGCGAACCGGTGATCGCCCGCATGACCGATGAGTTCGCGGTGGTCCCCAACATCCGCAAGGCCGATGTCGGCGAGCAGGGCGGCTGGATCGTGTGCGAGCTGGACGGGGACGCCGCCGTCGTCGACGGGGCGCTGGACTGGCTACGGACCGAGGGGGTCCGGGTGGACCTGCTCGGCGACATCGTCGAGAGCTGAACCCGACCCAGGGCGGTCCCGACCGTTCGGAGGGTCCCGGTGCGGCATCCGTCCGGCGCAGGCACCGGCGCAGGCACCCACGCTGGGCCCGGCGTGACCGGCCGGGGAGCCGGCGGGGATCAGTCCGGAGGGTCGTCCGGATTACGGATCGTCCAGCCCGCACCCGACACCTTCCGCGGCTCGTAGAAGAGGCAGCCCTCGGGGCAGGCGAAGGGGAGCTGCTCGTTGGCGCCCATCCGGCACTTCTCGAGCTTCTCCTCGCGCGCCGTGGTCTGCATGATGTAGTGACGACAGTCGTCGAGTACGGCCACGTCCCATTCTGACGCGTTCCCGGACGGTCGGCGGGGAGGGTGCGGTAGCGTCGGTCCTGTGGATCCCACTCCCTCCACCGACGGGGCCTCCGGCGACGCCCCCACCCTGAAGCAGTTGCTGCGCTGGAGCGAGGCGCTGGCCGGCATCGCGCGCACCGGGCTCGGGTTCACCGAGTCGCTGTACGAACAGGAGCGCTTCGAGGAGGTCCTGCACGTGGCCGCCGACATCCGCGCCGCCATCGAGGGCAACGGGGACGCCGTCGACGTGGAAGGGGTCGTCCACGACTGGCTCGAGTCCGTGGGCAAGGGCGTCCCCGGCTACGTGACCCCGAAGGTCGCCGTAGGCGCCGCGGTGGGCAACGACCAGGGCGAGATCCTGCTCGTCCAACGGGCCGACTCAGGCATCTGGCTCTACCCCACCGGCTGGGCCGACGTCGGCTACTCGGCCGCTGAGGTCGTGGTCAAGGAGGTCGAGGAGGAGACCGGCATCGAGGTGGAGGTCGTCCGACTCATCGCCGTCCTCGACGGGTTGCGGGTCGGGATGAGCCGCATCCCGCTGTACTCCCTCGTCTTCCAGTGCCGTCCGATCGGCGGCGAGCTCAAGGCCCACCCACTCGAGTCCGCGGACGTCGGCTGGTTCCCCCTCGACGCACTGCCGTTTCCGCTGGCTGGGGCCGAGCGCTGGGGCGACCACGTCTTCTCTGCCCTGAGGGGCGACCCCATCGAGGTGCTCTACGACTCGGTCCGGTCCCCCGTGTGGCGGGGTGACCCCGCCAAGGACTGAGATCCTGGCCAGCTTCGGGGGGTCGACGTGCGGGTACTGCCGACGGCCGTGCACCGCTGCCCGACACCCGGGCGAAACCCCCGCACGTGGCTACACTCACCACCCGTGACTGCTGACACCGAGCCCGGGGCCCCTCCGGTCGAGATCTACGAGGCCACCGAGATCACCGGCGAGTTGGTCGAAGCGTTCGTGCGCCTGGTCCCGCAGCTCTCCTCGTCGTCGGCCCCGACCACGCGTGCCGAACTGGCCGAGATCGCCGCGTCGGAAGCCACCGTCCTGTTCATGGCCCGTACCGTCGACGGGCGCATCGTCGGGTCCCTCACGCTCGCCGTGTTCCGGATCCCCACGGGGTTCCGGGCGTGGATCGAGGACGTCGTAGTCGACGACTCGGCGCGGGGCGCCGGGGTGGGCGAGGCGCTGGTGGCGGCAGCCGTCGGCCGGGCCCGGTCGATCGGGGCGAAGACGGTGGACCTCACCTCCCGACCCAGCCGGGAGGCGGCCAATCGGCTCTACGTGCGCCTGGGCTTCGAGGCGCGGAGCACCAATGTGTACCGCCGGACGTTGGACGTCCCGATCGAGGGCTCGTAGCTTCACCGAGCACCCTGGGTCGGATGAGGCTCAGCGCATGGGAGAGCGCCCCGGCCCGTATGCCACGCCCGGTTGGTCCTAGTCGGGTCCGTCCTCGTCTTCCCAGCCCGGCGAGCCGTCGGCGATCCAGGTGCCGATGACCTCCTCGCACGGCACGACCAGGCCGGAGATGTTGGGGTACCCCACGTACGGAGCGAGCATGACGAGCGTTTCCCGCAGCTCGTCTGGGATGAGTTCACCCCGCCTGAATGCGGCGCGCGCCTGGATCTTCCAGGTTTCGATCTGGCCGTTGGCGGCGATGACCCCCATGAGCAGCAGCCGTCGCGAACGCACGTCGAGCACACCACGCCGCCACACCTGGTCGAAGAGGGTCTGGACCATGACATCGTTGAATGCCATGGTGCCCTCGGGCAGGGTGACCACGTCGCCGGCGTAGACGTCCCGCAGGATCTCGAGGCCGCGCTCATAGGGTGCGGGGGAGTCGTCGGTCATGTCTCTGCCCCTTCGTCGGGGAGACGGACGGGCTGCCCAGGTGCTGATGCGCCCGGCGGATCCACGGGTGGCCTACTGGCGATTCTGGACCTCCTGGAGCGAGGTCGGCAACGTGGAGGATTCGTACCGGGCCGGCCGGCGAGGAGGCCACCTGCCTAGTCTGTCCCTATGGAGGGCGGGTGAGTCGATGAGTGGAGGACAGCGGACCAGGCTGAGCCGGGACGAACTCCGGACGCTGCTGTTGCAGGAGGGTCGATCGCTGCTGCACGAGGAGGGCTTCGGCTCGGGCCCGGGGAACCTCACCTTCAAGAAGGTCTTCGACCGACTGGAGCGCACCACTGGTATCCGTCTCACCAATGCGTCGGTCATCAAACGAGTCTGGATGAACCAAGCGGACTACCAGGCGGACGTGCTCGTCGCCATTGCGGAGGACTCGCAGATGCCCGAGGCGGCAGGTGCCGTGCTCGCGATCGGATCCCTGTTCTCGGGTCTCGACCTCTCCACTGCCGAGACCCGAGCCCGTGCCGTTCAGGCGCTCTGTCGCGTCGGCGGGGGTGCGAACAGTGTCGCCCTGTCGAGCTCCGACGTATGGTCGCTCTGGGTCAACCTCCTCGCCATGGCGACGGAACCATCCGACTCAGGACCGCGGCAGCGCGTCCTGTCCGCGTTCAGGGCTGGCTACCAGAACGTCTACGACTTCTGGAGCACGACCTATGAAGCCCTGATCGAGGTCCTCGGACTGCGATTCCGTGAGCCCTGGACATTGCGCCAGTTCACCATGGCCGTGACCGCTCTCTCGGAAGGCTGTTCCATGAGGAGCCACATCGATGAGCGGGTGGAGGTGTTCGTTCGTCCGACAGGGCCGAATGGCGAAGACGAGGAGTGGACACTGTTCTCCATCGGTCTGGAGGGCCTGGTCGACCACTTCCTCGAACCCGATCCCGAGTACGAGGCACCACGGCCGTAGCCGACACTCGGATTCGGCTCGGATCACCACCTGGACCTATCGGGCCGTTCGCACCTCTCGAGCGGCAGCCGCCAGATAGAGCGGATCACGGAGTTCGGCCCATCGACAGTGCGCGGTGTACACGAGCTTCGCCACGTGCTCGTCGTCGCTCGCTGCGCCTGCAGCCGCCACGTCCTCGGTGTTCGCATCGTTGCTGCCCACGAAGTGATCGAGGCGGGGGCGTGACCACAGTCCGGGAGCGCCCACCGTGACGTAGGCGGCCGCAAGCGCCTGGCACGAGTACCGGTCGAGGGCATCCAGGTCGTCGACCCAGGGACGAATCCTCGAGATTGCCGCCATGCCGGTGACTCCGTGCAGCGAGATGAAGTTGCCGGTCGTGGCGAAGAGGATCAGGGCCAGCTCAGCAAGCTCGGACTCGGTGTCGTCGGTGATCTGGATCGAGCCCACCGCGTCCTGGAAACGGGTGTCCCGTGCCACCAGTTGCATGGCTTCCCCGATGCTCGGTCCGGACCCGGTGGGCACAGTCAGATCTGACGAGACCAACGCCGCGGCGATCTCCATGAGGCCGAGGGACCTCGATCCCCGTTCGGGGACCGGCCCGAGCGGGTCCCCGACCTCGGCCAGGTAGGCCAGTCCGGCGGCAACACGAGTCGGCGAGGAATCGTCGAGGGCGTAGGAGAGTCGGATCACCCCGTGGAACGCCCCACCGCCTATTCCGGGGAGAAGCGCCGGCAGGTGGGCCCTCAACGTCTCGTCGACACCTCGCTGAGCGACCTCCCCGGAGAAGTACCGTCGAAGATCCCCAGCGGCGCGGCGTTGGCCGATGGCCGATGTCCACGTCGATCGATCGAGCTCACGGACAGGTCCCGGGAGTTGCCTGCACCGGGGCCGGTAGTGGGACCGGAAGCGACGTAGCTCGTCGGCATCGGCGCCGAGTCGCCACTTGGCGAGCAGTGCCATGGGAAGGTGGTTGGTCAGTCCGTCAGACGTCGTCGCGTCGGAATCGAGATCCTCGTCGAGCATCTGGTCCAACGTGCCTTCGTCGCCATCGACCACCGATCCGATCCTACCGACGAGTCGCCCTTCGTCCCGGGTGGTGCCGTCGCCGTCGGCCACCCGGGCAAGCGGGACGACCGGATCCCGGGCGGGCGGCATGCCTAGGTCGGCGTTCGGCGCAAGCCGACCGGTCCGAGCCGCGGGCCGGCGACGCGGGTCCCGGCGGCGATCAGCAGCCCGCCGACGCCTGACCGGAGTCTGCCCGTCACACCCCCGCGTGTGCGACGGGGGCGCCGCAGGGCGTGAGGTGGGAGCGAGCGCCGACGCTCGATGACCCGGTCGTCGGCGATCTGATGGAGCAGCAGTGGATGCATGGCGATACCTCGGAGGTTGGCCGCCGACTGGGGACCCGACGGACGGTGGATGGAACAGGTGCTGGGGTGCGGTGTCGCACCGGGAGGCCCCGCACCGGTGCGATGCCGGGACGCAGGGTCCGGGCACGCCGGCACGGGCAGGGCACGGGCAGGGACGGTGCCCTAGCGGGAAACGGCGTCGTCCGGGTGGCCCGTCACGGGCCGACGGTGATCCTCGGTGGGATCAGGCCGTGAACGAGGACGGAGCAGGACGTCGGACCCGAGCCGGGGAGTCGCCGTACATCGTGTAATCGAGATGGTGCTTCATCGGGCAACTCCTTCCGTGGGTCGCGTGCTGTCCGAAATGCCAGGATACCAAGCGATCCCCGGTTTGAGAAGGGGGCAATTCGCCGAACCGCTCCGGTCGGGTGCACGCCCGGTCCCCTAGCATCGTCGGGGTGATCGACCTTCGCCAGACCTTCATGGACGATGTCCGGCGCTACATTGCGGCCGGCGAGCGCCTCGCCGCCGGGGTGTCCGAGTTCAACGACATGAACCGGGCGGCACTCGTGGACCTCGAGGCCGGCATGGGCCTGACCGAGTCGTTCGGCATCCGGGATTCGGCCGGATGGAGCCGTCGGATGTCCTCACTGCTGGATGACTTCGAGGCGTGCCGACGCGAAACCCGCAGTTCGGCGGCGGCCGCGCTGCTCGACGAGGGCCGCTCGATCACCGACGTCGGGCGGGCCTTCGGTGTGTCCCACCAGCTGGCCAGTCGGTTCGCCAAGGGCGCCGCGGCGGCGGACCCTGCGGGCCCTGGCGTGCCCGACGGGGACGGGGACGGGGACATCCCAGGCTGACCGCCGACCCAGATGACGAGGTCCGGTCCGGCTCGCCGGACGCAACACGTCCCGATCCTGCGGGCGCCCGCGCCGCCCATCGGCGTGGACCGCCCGACCCACGCAACCGGACGGCGCGAGGATGGGCAAAGTGCCCCTTCCCGACCGACTGCCCACGATCCGCCCGGTCGTCCTCGGGCCGATCCTCCTCGTCGTGGCGCTGGCCGCCGGGTGCGGGAGCGCCACCGGCCAGGGCCCGTCGGGCACGACGACCTCCGTGCCACCGGTACCGCCACCGGGGGCGATGCACCTCACCGAGGCCGACAACGGTCGGTCGGTGACGGTGGCCCGCGGCACCACGGTCCAGTTGGTCCTGGGCAGCACCTACTGGACCGTGGCCCCGCTTCCGGACGGCTCGGTCCTCCGCGCCGCCGGCGCGCCCGTCGTGGCGCCGGCGATCGGGCACTGCGTGGCCGGCCAGGGCTGCGGCACGGTCACATCCACGTGGATCGCCGTCGCCCCGGGGTCGGTCACCGTCACCGCCGGTCGGACGGTCTGCGGCGAAGCCCTGGCATGCGGACCGCAACAGCGTTCGTTCCGGGTGGTCGTGACCGTGGGGTAGCCCGGTCGGTCACCTGGCCCGGTGGGAGACTCGGGTGGTGGAGATCCGCCCCCTCGAGGCCGCCGACCGTTCCGACGCGGTCGCCCTGTGGCACCGCACCGGGCTGACCCGGCCCTGGAACCCGCCCGAGGACGACTTCGACCGGGCCGTGCGCGGGCCGTCCTCGGACGTGTTGGGCGGCTCCGTCGACGGATGCCTGATGGCCACGGCGATGGTCGGCCACGACGGCCACCGGGGCTGGGTCTACTACCTGGCCGTCGATCCCGACCGACAGGGGTCGGGCCACGGGCGGGCCATGATGCGGGCCGCCGAGGCGTGGGTCGGCACCGCCGGGGTCCCGAAGATCCAGCTCATGGTGCGCACGTCCAACACCGCCGCGCTCGGCTTCTACGACGCCCTCGGCTTCGCATCCGAGGACACGGCCGTCCTGTCGCGCTGGCTCGGGGCACGCTGAGGCCGGACGTACGGATCAGCCCGGCGCTGCACCCAGGCCGGCCACCCACGCATCGGCGGTGACGACCGCCGCCTGGCGGGGGAACACCTTCTCCAACAGGATCCGGTGGACCTCGGGATCGGCGTCGGCGCACCCGTCGTCCAGGACGGTCAGCCCGTAGTCGAGGTCGGCGGCCTGGCGGAGGGTCGACAGCACGACTCCGCTCGTGGCGATGCCGGTGAGCACCAGCGAGGTGGCTCCGAGCGAGCGAAGCACGACCTCGAGGTCGCTGCCGGTGAATGCGGACACCCGCTTCTTCACCACGACCACGTCGTCGTCCGCCGGCGCCACCGCCGGGTGCACCTGGGTCGTCGGATCGTCGAGCAGCATCGGGGTGGTGGTGGCGAGCGCCGAGAACACCCGGTTGCGCGAGCTGATCTCCGCGCCTCCGGGGCGGAAGGCGACCCGGACGTAGACGACCGGGATCCCGTGGGCGCGGGCGGCCGTGGTCGCCCGGGCCAGGGTGGCGAGGAGGGCGTCGGCCGAGTCGGGGACCCGGTCGACGATCCCGTTCTGGACGTCCATCACCAACAGCGCGGTCTCGGTCATGCCCCCGTTGTACCGGCTGCCGGGCAGCGGCGCGACATCGGGAGGTGCGGGACTTCCAGGTGCGGGAGAGCGGGTGCTGGCAGACTGCCCCCATGACCCCGATCGTCAGCGCCGGGAGTGCCGTGCCCGTCGTACTCGTCCACGGCAACCCCGAGACCGACGCCGTGTGGCAGCCGGTCGCCGACCTCCTCCACCGGTCCGATGTCCACCGTCCCCGCCTGCCCGGCTTCGGCTGCCCGGTGCCCGACGGGTTCGACGCCACCAAGGAGGCCTACGTCGCCTGGCTGGTCGGCGCTGTCGAGGCACTGGGTCGACCCGTCCACCTGGTCGGGCACGACTGGGGCGGCGCGCTCACCGTCCGGGTGGCCGAGACCCGGCCCGACCTGCTCGTGTCGTGGTGCTCGGACGCAGTCGGGCTCTTCCACCCCGACTACGTGTGGCACGACCTGGCCCGGGTGTGGCAGACGCCGGGCGACGGCGAGGCGGCCGTGGCCGCCATGTCGGAGCTGGACCCCGAGCTCGCCGTCGGCGGGTTCGAGGCACTGGGCATCCCGCGGCCGCAGGCCGCCGCCTTCGTCGCAGCCCTCGACGACCGCATGGGCGCCTGCGTGCTGACGCTCTACCGCTCGGCGGTGCCCGAACGCATGGCCCCGTGGCTGGCCGACGTCGGCGACGCCGCACAACGCCCGGGGCTGGCCGTCCGGGCCACCGACGATCCCTACTCGGGGGACGAGCGCCTCGTGGTCGGGGCGGCGGCATCGGCCGGTGCCGGGGTGGTCGCGCTCGAGGGCCTCGGCCACTGGTGGATGCTCCAGGACCCGGCAAGGGCGGCCGACATGCTGACGGACTGGTTCGGCCGCCACGAGGCGTAGGCACCCGCACCGGGCCCGCCGCGCAGGCCGAGGGTTCCCGCCTGCGGTTCGGTACCGCCGTGGCTCAGTCGGCCTCGAGGCTGACGTTGAACATCCACCGGATCCCGAACCGGTCGAGGGTCACGCCCCACAGCGAGCCCCAGGGCATCGGGTCCAGCCCCACCGTGTCCGAGCCGCCTTCGGACAGGGCGGCGAACAGGCGCTCAGTCTCGGCCTTGGAGTCCGGCTCGAGGTTGAGGGTCGTGTTGTTGCCGATCCGCGCCGCCTGGCCCATCGACTCGAGCATGTCGGTCCCCATCAGCACGTGGCCGGCGAGGATCGGAAGCTCGACGTGCATGACCTTGGACAGCTCGTGGTCGGGCAGTGCCGGTCCGCCGGGCGGCAACGGCATGTCGCCCATCCGCAGGATCGGCACGCTGGGCTCGGTGCCGAACACCGACGCGTAGAAGGTGAACGCATCCTCGGTGTTCCCCGGGAAATTGAGGTAGGTGCTCACTCGGCTCATCGGCCACTCCCCCGTGTCGGTGGTGCGCCGTGGTGGCGGCGCGGGCACCATCATGCACCCTCCGACCCGTACCCGCCGGGCGGGCCCCGGCACCCTCAGTCGGGCAGGATGCCGGTGGCCGAGGTGGCGACGAAGGTGGCCACCAGCCGCTGGTCCTCGACCATCGCCCGGCGGTAGTCCTCCCAGTCGTCGTGCTCGCCGCTCCCCCGGCGGTAGTAGTCGACCAGCTGATCCACCACGGCGTCGTGGGGGTCCCGGGCGACGTCGCTCAGCTCCACGTGGCCGTCGAACCCGGCCCACACGAAGACGTCGTCGCTCGGGACGAAGAGCGCGGCGCGGGGGTCGCGGCGCACGTTCTTCGTCTTTGCCCGGGTGGCCGTCAGCGAGATGGTGAACCGGTCACCGTCGAGGAGATAGAAGATGACCGACTGCTGGGGCCGGCCGTCGCTGCGCAGGGTGGTCAGCGAGCGCGCTGCGCCGTCCGGCCGCGTAGGCGAGGGCACGATCGAGATCCATGCATGCACACTACGGCGACCCGTCGGCGACGGCGCCGGTCAGGTCGGTGCGAAGTTGGGGTTGTCGATGAACCCTACGACGGCACCGTCGGGCCGGCGGACGACGGCGGTCACGATCCCGTCGCCGACGTCGGCGGGCGGCGTGTGCACCGTGCACCCCTGGGCGACCGCACCGCGACGGCGGCCGGTACGTCGGGCACGCCCCAGTAGGCCTGGGCCCCGTCGGCCGGGTCGGCGTCGGGCAGCAGCCCCAGTTCGTAGCCGCCGACGTCGAATCCCACATAGAACGGCTGATCGAAGTACGGCGGGTAGCCGAGGAACCCGGTCCACCACGCCTTGGCGGTGTCCAGGTCGGCGGCCGGGTAGATCACGGTGCGCAGTCCGAGGAGGTGGTCGTTCATGGTCCGTGTCTACCGCACGGGTGGGTCGTCGTCACCGGCCCACGGCGGCCGAGCCCGGCCTAGGTGCGCCTGTCCTCGATCTCCCAGGCGTGGTCGAGCACGTGCCAGGCCATGCGGCGCACGGCGTAGCCGACCGGCCACGGCGTGTCGGGCGGCGCCTCGAGCAGGCCGGCGGTGAGCAGGGCGCGCTGCTCGGGCCAGGGCGTCCGGGGTGGGACACGGGTGCCGACCTTGCGCCCGTAGGCCCGCTCGGCCTCGACGACGTGATCCACGATGCCGTCGCGGTCCCGCCCGCCGCCCCGGGGACCCTTGCGGAGCTCCTCGGGCGAGGTCGCCGCGACCCGGTCGACGGTGTCCCAGCACGCCTGCAGCAGTCCCACCTGGCGCTCGAGCTCGGCGCCGGCAGGGGGCGGGTCGTCCCACGGCCCCCGTGCGTCGGGCGCGCCGAAGTCGGTCGTCCGGTTTCCGGGGACGGTGCCGATCACCTCGAGGGATCCCGGTGCGAACCCTGCGCCGGCGACGGCCCCGTAGCGGATCCGGTAGGCGTCGAGGGCATCCAGCGCGTCATCCGTGCCCCGGCCCCGCCGGCACCAACCCGGCCAGTCGAGGGCGACGGCGAAGGTCCAGACGTCGCCCTCCTCCAGGTAGACGTGCGCCGGGGTCGCCGGCCGGTCGTCGGACCCGGCGGAGCGCCGGACCACCCGTGTCTGCTCGGCGGCGGCCATGGGCGAAGCGTAGGCCGGGCGGTACCGGTGCCGCCCGTACGGTTCGTTCCGCCCGGACGTCCCACAGGTGGCGGACCGGTTCGCGCCCCAGGCAGGCGCAGGGGGTCCCGACCGCGGACGTGCTGCCGTTCGAGCGGCGCCCCGTGCGGGCCCGCCCGTTCCCGTCGAGGACCGGGGCCCGGCCCGGCGCGTCCGCGGTGGTCGGCGCGGGTCAGACCCCCGGGTCGAACTCGGTGCGCCGGTCGACAGGGACCAGGTCGAGGTACCGGTCAGGGTGGTCGTCGATGTAGCTCCGCACGTACGGGCAGTGCGGCAGTACGCCCAGGTCGCGTCGGCGGGCGTCGTCGAGCGCGTACGCGACCACCCGGGCGGCCAGGCCCCGGCCGCCGTGGTCGGGATCGACCTCGGTGTGGAACAGGTCGATCACGCCGTCGGCGATCCGGTAGGCCAGGAAGCCGACCACGGTCCCGTCCTCGGTGAGCTCGTACCGGCGGCGCTTCGGGTCGTCGTGCACGTCGATGGTCACCGGGGGTCCTCTCGGCTCACCTTCGGGGTCAGGTGGTCGGCCCCGTCGGGTCGGTGGTCCCGTCGGGGTCCACCCGCCGCAGGATCCGGTCGTTGGCCTCACGGAGGGCCCGCAGCTGCGGGCGGGTCAGCGGCTCGAGGACCAGCTCGCGCACGGCGGCGACGTGGCCGGGGGCCGACGTGTCGACGAGGTCGCGCCCGGTGCCGGTCAGGACGGCCCGGATGCACCGGCCGTCCTGCGGGTCGGGCTCCCGCACCAGGTAGCCGCGGTCCTCGAGGTGGCGGGCGGCGTGCGAGAGCTTCGACGGTGACGCGTTCGTCACGGAGGCCAGCCGGCTCATCCGGAGGGCTGCCTCCGGCTGCTCGGACAACATGGCCAGGACCGTGTACTCGAACAGGTTGAGCCCCGCCTCGCGCTCCAGCCGGGCATCCAGTAGGGGCGGCAGCTTGGCCAGCACCCGCAGCAGGCCCAGCCAGGTCTCGCGCTCCTCCTCGTCGAGCCACCGGGCCCCGGGACGGTCCCCCGGCGGCAACGGCGACCCCGTCGCGCACGTCCCGACGGCAACCATGCGCCCACACTACTTGTTTGAGAGTTCAAGTGATTGGGCTACTATGTATTTGCGCACACAATCACCATGCGACCGGAGGGACCGGTCCCGCCGGAGAGGACGGTCACGCCATGGCCTCACCGATGCTCGCCCCCCAGCCCGGCGCCGCATTCGACGCCTTCCTCGCCGAGACGGCGCCGTCCAGCCTCGACCAGCCCGAATGGTCCCCCAGCTCCGGCCCGATGCCCGCCCTGTACGTCAGCCACGGGGCGCCCCCGCTGTTCGACGACGCGTTGTGGATCGACGAGCTGTTCGCCTGGTCGCAGGCCCTGGCGAAGCCGAAGGCGATCCTCATGATCAGCGCCCACTGGGAGCACGCCCCGATGCGCATCTCCGCCACCGGGGCCGGCGTCCCACTGGTCTACGACTTCGGCGGATTCGCCTCCCGGTACTTCACGATGACGTACCCGACGCCGGAATCCTCCGCGCTGGCCCGGCGCATCGACTCGCTGATGCCCGCCGACGAGCCGGTGGAACGGGACCGGGTCCGGGGGCTCGACCACGGGGCCTGGGTGCCGCTCAAGGTGATGTACCCCTATGGCGACGTACCCGTGCTCCAGTTGAGCATCCCCACCCACGACCCCGCCCGGCTCCTCGAACTCGGCGGCCGCCTCCGGCCGCTCCGCGACGAGGGCGTACTGATCGTCGGTTCCGGGTTCATGACCCACGGTCTCCCGTTCCTGACCAGGGATGCGTTCGTCGACAACGTGGTCCCCACCTGGTCGGCCGAGTTCGACCACTGGGCAGCCGAGGCGCTCGCCGCCGGGGACCTGGACGCCCTCGCCGGCTTCCGCGACCACGCACCGGGAATGCCGTACGCCCATCCGACGGTTGAACACTTCGTTCCCCTGTTCGTGACCCTCGGGGCGGCGAGCAGGCCCGGCGGCCCGGTCCAGACGACCGTCGAGGGCTATCAGTTCGGCCTGGCGAAACGATCGTTCCAGGTCGCCTGAGCACATCGGGGAGCGGGACAGGAGGAGGCAGCGGCATGTACGACGATGGCGGTCCCCTCGGATGGGTGCGGGCGGCCCTGGCACCGGCAGCGGCATCCGGCCGGACCCGGACCAGGGCGCCGGTGGCGTGGCGCCGCCCGGCGGGGATCACCGTCGGCGTCGTCGGCGTCGCCCTCTACAACTGGTGGGTGGTCGTGGCCCTGCACAGCCACCTGATGACCACGCCGGACGAGCTGTTCAGTGACCTGGAGGCCACGGGGCGCCCGGATGCGGCCCTGCTCCAGAGACTGGACCTCGCCGCCGGCCTGTTGCTGATCACCGCCCTGCTCGTGCGCGGCCGCCGCGGGCCGGACGGGGCCCGGGCCGAGTGGCCCTGGCTGGTGGGGTTCGCCGCGTCGGGCGCAGTGGGTGGGCACTACGCCTACGCCTGCGCCGAGGGGATCAGCGCCTCGTGCCGCTCCGCCGAGTGGCGCCTCGCGCTCCCGCCCCATCACTACGTCCACGTGCTCGCCGGCGTCCTCGAGTTCGCCACGGCGACGATCGCCGTCTACCTGGCCTGGCAGCGCACCCGGGCCGTCGGGCGCCCGACCTCCCGGACCGTCCGGTGGACGGGTCGGGTCCTGGTCGCCGCCTACCCCCTCCTCGGCGTCGCCTACTTCACCGACCGGCTGGGTGCCTTCGTCGAACCGATCTTCTTCGTCGCCTTCTCCGTGATGGTCCTCGTCGAGCTGGCCGAACCGGACCGCGGCGGGGCGGCGGCCGCCAGCGGCGCGGTGGCCGGCGGCGGGGCGTCAACGGTGGTGGTGGCCGGCACCGTACCGGCAGACTCCGGATCCGCCTTCCCCGACGACGGGCAGGGGCCGGGCCCACCGGCGCAGCACGGGGAGCGACTCGGGCGAAGCGCCGTGACGGCCCCCGATCGACGGGACGGACCGCATCTCCTGTGACTGAGCCCTCCGCCGTCGAGGTCACGGAGGGGCGCACGGCCACGGTCGGGTCGCTGCCCGTCCGGCGGGCCCTGCCCACCCGCGGGCGGCGCACCGTGGGGCCCTGGTGCTTCGTCGACCACATGGGCCCGATCACGTTCGCCACCGGGAACGGCGTCTCGGTGCCGCCGCACCCCCATCTGGGCCTGCAGACCGTCACCTGGCTGTTCGACGGAGCGGTCCTCCACCGCGACAGCCTCGGCTCGGAGCAGCTGATCCGGCCCGGGCAGCTCAACCTGATGACGGCGGGCGCCGGTATCGCCCACGCCGAAGAGGACCCGGGTGGCGACACGGACCGGCTGCACGGGATGCAGCTCTGGGTCGCCCAGCCGGAGGCCACCCGCTGGGGCGCCCCGGCGTTCGAGCACCACCGGGAGCTCCCCCGGGTCGACGTCGACCATGGCGCGGCCACGGTGCTGGTCGGTGCGTTTGCCGGCGCCGCCTCACCGGCGCGGCGCGACACCGACCACGTCGGCGTCGAGC
This sequence comes from uncultured Actinomycetota bacterium, assembly GCA_963835445.1. Lineage (GTDB taxonomy): Bacteria > Actinomycetota > Acidimicrobiia > Acidimicrobiales > RAAP-2 > Bog-756. The sequence continues at coordinate 176,815 of CAWIFO010000005.1, read as the reverse complement.
TCGACCTCCGCGCCGGCACGACGGTGCTCGCGGTCGACCCGTCCCACGAACACGCCCTGGTCGTCGCCCGGGGCGAACCGTCGGTCGGCGGTGTCACCGTCGCCCCGGGTCGGCTGGCCTACCTGGCGCCGGGCGCCGACGAACTCGTCATCGTCTCGGCGACGCCGACACTCGCCCTGCTGGTCGGCGGCGTCCCGTTCGACGAGGACGTGGTCCTGTGGTGGAACTTCGTGGCCAGGAGCCGTGACGAGCTGGCGGACGCCTACCGGGGCTGGACGCGGGGCGACGAGCGGTTCGGCAGGGTTGCCTCTGGACTCGAGCGGGTGGCCATCGGCCCGCCTCCCTGGCTGCGAAGCGCCTGACCCCTGTCGGAGCGGGTCGCTCCCGCCGACTCGGAACGGCCGCCATCCCGGCCGACGGACCACCGCACTGCGGGGGTCGGCGGGGGTCGGCGTGGGTCCGTCAGGTAGGGATGTCTCGGCACGGAAGACACCGCTCCCGCCCCGCTTCCTTCCGCTGACGCACCTCTCGTCCCGGGCCGGCGGTGCGGTGGCGCCGTACACCGCGCCCATGTTCACCGGCCACGATCTGCCCCTGCGGGCTGTGGCGCACCGAGGCCGCGTGGACCGTCCTAGTGGTGGTCGTGGTCGTGCTGGCCGTCGTGGTCGTGGTCGTGCTGGCCGGAGGCGATCTCCCGGTGGACCTCCTCCATGTCGAGGTTCACGGCCTGCGAGATCAGGTCCTCGAGGGCCTCGCCGGGCAGTGCGCCCGGCTGGCTGAACACGATGACCTGCTCGCGGAGGATCATCAGCGTCGGAATCGACTGGATGCCGAACGAGCCGGCCAGCTCCTGCTGAGCCTCGGTGTCGATCTTGCCGAACACCAGGTCCGGGTGGTCCTGGGCGGCCTTCTCGAAGATCGGGCCGAACGTGCGGCACGGACCGCACCACGCGGCCCAGAAGTCGACCAGGACGGTGTCGTTGGTCGACACCACCTCGGCGAAGTTCTCCTTGGTCAGTTCCACGGTTCCCATCGTGCGCTCCCTTCCGAGCAGTATCAGGTCGTCGACTCCGGCCGGTCGCTGCCCATTCCAGACTCGACCGCCGGGGCGACCGGGGCCCGGGTAGCCCGCACCACCGTGTCGATCGCCTCGCGTGGCCCGTCCTCAGTCGTAACGGCCCGGACCGCCTGGTCGGCTCGGCGCACCGTCAGACCCGCGGACTCGGCCGCGTCGACGACGTCGGCCACGTCGTAGAGGACGTCCGCGGACGGGGGGCCACCGAATCCCCGGATGAGGTTGTCCCGGTCATGAGCCACGACCACGAGCGTCCCGCCCGGGGCGACCGCCGCGGCCGCCTTCGCCAACGCCGCGATCCGCTCGGACCGCGGCAGCTGCAGATAGCACATCACCACCAGGTCCACGCCGCCGTCGGGGGCCACCCACTCGTCGACCGACGCTGCCTCCCAAGCGACCTCGACACCCCGCGACTCGGCGAGGTGCGCGCCCTTGGCCAGCCCCTCGACGGAGAAGTCGACCCCGGTGACACGCCAGCCCCGCTCCGCCAGCCACACCGAGTTGCGGCCTTCACCGCAGGCGAGGTCGACCGCCGTCCCGGGGACGATCCCCTCGACTTCGGCCACGACGAACTGGTTGGGCGTCGCCGTCCACACCAGCTCGACGCCTCGGTAACGCTCGTCCCACTGGTTCCTGTCCATCCTGCCAGCATACCCCACCGGGTACCCTGGTCAGCCCTGGATCCCCGGCCTCGGGTACGGCACGGGACCGGTGAGCACGACACGGTGCCGAGGCCCCGCGAGAGCGGGGATCGCCACGGCGGGCTCAGTTGATCTTGACGAGGTCGACGATGAAGATCAACGTGTCGTTGGCTGCGATGCCGGCACCGGGGGACGAGGCGCCGTAGGCGAGGTTCGGGGGGATGATGAGTTCCCGGCGACCGCCGACCTGCATGCCGACCACGCCCTGGTCCCATCCGGGGATGACCTGACCCTGGCCGAGCGCGAACTGGAACGGCTGGTTCCGGCTCCACGAGGCGTCGAACACCTTGCCGGTCGAGTAGGCCACACCGACGTACTGCACCGTGACCCGGTCCCCTGCCTTGGCGGCCGGCCCCGTGCCCACGATCAGGTCCTTCGACTGGAGCTGGGTCGGAGGGCGCGCCGGGCGGGACGGTGATCGTGGGCTCGCTGCCGATGGTCCCCGCCGCCGACGGATCGGCGATGGTGGCGATGGTGGCGGGCGCCGTGGCGGGCGGGGCCGCCGTCGTCGTCGGGCTCGAGGATGAGCTCCCGCAGGCGGCGAGCCCAAGACCGGATGCGGCCAGGGCGACGAGGGACCAGGTGCGGACGCGGTTCATGGGACAGGATTCCTTTCGGTCGTGTCGGGCCGCAGCCGCAGCCGTTCCGATGCCAAGACGGTACTCGCCCCCGTCGACCGCCGGTGATCACTTCGGCCGCCGCTGGCGCCCGAAGTGACCGACCGTCACCGACACACCCCCCTGCAACCATGAGGCGATGCTTCTCGACCGACTCGCACAGGTCACCCACGAGCTCCGGACCGCGGTGGCCGAGCTCGACCCCGAACGACTGAACGGTCCCGACGCCGCGCTCCTCCTCGAGGCGTTCGCCGAGGTGGAGCGGCTGGCGTCGGCCGGCAAGCTGCTCTCGGCCCGCCGGGTGGAGTCCTCCAACGTCTGGCGTCGGTCCGGGCACCGGTCGGCCGCCGCCCACGTCGCCGAGGCGACCGGCACGGGCATCGGTCCGGCGCTCACCGCGCTGGAGACCGCTCGCCACCTCGGGTCGCTGCCCGCCACCGACGAGGCCGTCCGCCAGGGCCGGCTCTCAGAAACCCAGGTCAAGGAGATCGCCGGGGCAGCCATCCTCCAGCCCGAGGCCGAACGGTCCCTGGTCGACGCCGCCGGCCAGCAACCGCTCAGCGTGCTGAAGCTGCGCTGCAAGCGGGTCCGCGCCGCCGGCCAGGACCCCCACACCTCCTACGAGGCCGTCCGGCGGTCCCGCTACCTCCGCAACTGGGTCGAGGACTCGGGTGCCGTGCGCTTCGACGCCCGGCTCACGCCCGACGAGGGGGCACGTCTGCTCGCATCAGTCGACGCCGAGACGACGCGACTGGCCGCAGCGGCCCGTCGGGCAGGTGCCGACGAACCGCGCAAGGCGCTGGCCGCGGACGCACTCGTCGGACTCGCCTGTGGTCGGGCGGGTGGCGGCACCGATCGGCCATACGCGAGCCCCACAGGTTCACGGCCCACCACGCGCACGCTCTCCGGAGTGGCGGGCGACGGGTCGGACCGACCGTGCGGCCCGACCGAGCCCGCCGCCGTGATCCACGTGCGGGTCGACCACGCCGCCCTGGTGCGCGGCCGCGTCGAGGGAGACGAGCTCTGCGAGATCCCGGGCGTGGGACCGATCCCGGTCGAGGTGGCCCGGCGCCTGGCCGTCGACTCGTTCCTCAACGTCCTGGTGACCGACGGCGTCGACGTGACGACGGTGGCCCGGGCCGGTCGCACCATTCCGGCAGCGCTGCGCCGGGCCCTCGAGGAGCGCGACCCGGTGTGCGTGGTACCCGGCTGCGACTCCCGTCAGCGCCTCGAGATCGACCACCTGGTGCCGTTCGCCGAGGGTGGCGAGGCGAGCCTCGCCAATCTGGCCCGGCTGTGCCACTGGCACCACTACTTGAAGACCCACCACGGCCACCGGCTCCAACGGGACGACGGTGGCCGCGGAAGTCCGACCGGGCGGTGGCGGTGGATCGCCCCCGCCGAGCCACCGGTGGTCCCCCGCCACATCCGCCGATCGGGCTGACCACGGGCCCCGTCGGGCCTCTAGGCAGGGGCGTCCGCACCGTCGTCCGCGCCGTCGCCCGCTCCCGTGTCCGCTCCGTCGTCCGGACCCACCGATCGGATCGGGACGGTGCCAGGTAGCACGACGCCGTCGCCACTCCCGTGCTCGGCCATCCACTCCGCCTCGGCCCGCAACGCGAGTTCACGAAGAGGCAGCCCCGTCCGTCGTGCCCCTGCAGCCACGTCGTCGTGCTCCGCCTTGGCCCGGCCGGCGCCGACCTTCACCCGGATCAGCTGTCCGGCGACGACCACGGACTCGACCGTCCTCGCCGCCGGCCACCGTTCGGCGGACGTCATCCGGACGCCGAGTGATCCCGTGGTCGACCGCAGCACCGCACGGACCTCGGGTACCCGCACCGGGTCGCACAGCACCTGGACCACGTGCCCTGGACGACCCTTCTTCATCACCACCGGCGTCACCCACGCGTCGTGCGCCCCCGACCCGAGGAGCGAGGCCACCGCGTGGGCCAGCTGCTCGCCGGTGACGTCGTCCACCGTGACCTCGAGCACCGCTACGGGCTGTCCGGCATCGGCGTCCGGGTCACCCCGTCCCGTTCCCGACGACCCGATCCGCCTGCCGAGGACCACCTGTGTGCAGTTGGGAAGCTCGTCGAGCTCACGGGTTCCGGCGCCGAACCCCTGCGCCACGATCTCCATCGCCGGCATCGGACCGAACCCGGACGACAGTGCGGCCAGGAGCGCGGCCCCGGTCGGCGTCGTCAGTTCGACGGGCAGGTCGCGCCCCCAGGTCGGCACGCCCTGCAGCAGGCCCACCACCGCCGGGGCCGGGTTCGGGAGCATCCCGTGGGCCGCCCGCACCATTCCCGTCCCCGTGGCGACCGCGCTGGCCCGCACCTCGTCGACGCCGAGCAGCTCGAGCGCGGCCGCCGTGCCCACGATGTCGATGATCGTGTCGTGCCCACCCACTTCGTGAAAGTGGACCTGGTCGACCGGGCGCCGGTGGAGCCCCGCCTCGACCTCGGCCAGCGCGGCGAACGTGGCGAGCGCCCGCGCCGCCACCCGGGTCGGCAGGCGCGCCTCCTCCACCAAGCCCACGATGTGGGCATGGGTGCGCACCACCACGTGGTCCTGGACGGTGACGATCGCCCGACTGGCGGCGATGCCCCCTCGCAGGACCGGCTCCACGTCGAGAGCCCAGCCGCCGAACGGGAGGCGCTCGAGAAGTGCCACCACCTCGTCGAAGTCGGCGCCGGCGTCGAGCAGGCCCCCGAGGGCCATGTCCCCGGCGATGCCGGCGAAGCAGTGGAACCAGGCGACGGTGCGGGCGCCGGGCGCCGGCGGCACGGGGGACCCCCACGGGCCCGGGCTCACGGGAGCATCCGGGCCACGGCACAGGCCGCACCGAAGCCGTTGTCGATCCCGACGACGGTGATACCCGCCGCGCACGAGGCATGCATGGCCAGCAGTGCGGTCACGCCTTCGAGTGCCGCGCCGTACCCGGTGCTGGTGGGCACGGCCACGACCGGCGCTGGTGTGATCCCACCCACCAGGCTGGCGAGCGCACCCTCCATGCCCGCCACGACCACGACGGCCTCCGTCTCGGTCAGCTCGTCCGCGGATGCCAGGAGCCGGTGCACGCCGGCGACCCCGCAGTCGGCCAGAAGCGTCGGCCGGAGCCCGAGGGCCACCAGGGTCGCCTCGCACTCGCGGGCGACCGGCAGGTCGGAGGTCCCTGCCGTGATGACCAGGGTCCGGGCCGGGCGCGGCGATGCGGCACGCCAGACCACGGTCGACAGGTCGCCGCGGATACGGTCGGCCCCGGTGGCCCGACCGGTCACCGTGCGGGCCCCGGAGGGATGGTCGGCGAGGGCGAGCGCCACCTGCTCCTCGTCGGCCCGGGTCAGGATCACCGGTGAGCCGGAGCCGCCCGACAGCAACTCACCGACGATGGCCGAGCACTGCTCCGCCGTCTTCCCCTGGCCGTAGACGGCCTCGGGGAGCCCTTGGCGCAGCGACCGGTGGTGGTCGACCTTGGCGAACCCCAAGTCGGCGAACGGGAGGCGGCGGAGCCGGAGCATCGCGTCGTCAGGGGAGCACACCCCCGAACGGACCTCGTCCAGGAGGCGCTGCAGCGCGAGTTCGTCCATGATGTTCACTATCCTGCCTGTCCATGGCCCACGACGCACCTCCGGAGCCGTCGGGTGGTCCGGTCCTGCGGATCGGCTTCCTCGGGCCCGAGGGCACCTTCACCGAGGAGGCGCTCCTGTCCGAGCCCGCCTACGCAGGGGCCGACGTGACCCCGATGGCCTCCCTGGTCGACGTACTCGAGTCCGTGCGCAACGGCACGGTGGACCTCGGGTTCATCCCGCTCGAGAACGCCATCGAGGGGACCGTCCGGGACATCATCGACAGCCTGGTCTTCGACTTCGATCTGCGGATCCAGCGCGAGGTGGTGCTCGACATCCATCTGCACCTCATGGCGGCACCCGGCACGGAGCTCGGCGACATCGAGCGGGTGGCCTCGATTCCGGTGGCCACGGCCCAGTGCCGACGGTTCCTCAACGAGACACTCCCTCACGCCGTGCCGGTGCCGACGAACTCGACGGCCGATGCCGCCCGGCTCCTCGGGGAGGGCGACCCGGCGCTGACCGACCGCCCCACCGCGGCCATCGCTCCCCGGTTGGCGGCCAGCCTCTACGGCCTCCAGATCCTGGCCGAGCGGGTCGAGGACCACCCGGACAACCAGACCCGGTTCATCGCCGTCGCACGGTCCGGCATCCCGGCCCCGACGGGCCACGACCGGACGAGCATCGCCTGCTTCCAGAGCGCGGACCACCCCGGCAGCCTGTACGCCATCCTCGGTCACTTCGCGGCGCGCAACATCAACCTGTCGAAGCTGGAGTCCAGGCCGACCAAACAGGCGCTCGGCGACTACTGCTTCATCATCGACTTCGAGGGCCACGTGGCCGACGCCATGGTGGCCGACTGCCTCGCCGACCTCCACGCCGAGCTGGCGGGGGTGAAGTTCCTCGGTTCCTACCCGGCATCGGGTGCGGCCGGACCGGCGATCCGCGCCGAGGTCGACGAGTCCCGGCGCCGGGCCGGCGAGTGGCTGGACGGACTCAAGGCCGAGATCGCCGGGGACTGACGTCCCCCTCCGGTGCCGGGGTACCCGGCCGGAGGGGCTCCGCCGGAACGGGTCCCTCTCGCATCGTCACCCGCCAGGCCGTCAGGCCGTCGGCGGCTCGACCTCCACATCGGCGGCCGGCACATCGGCGGCCAGGGCTCGGCCGACGATCAGGACGGCCACGAGGGCGACCACGGGCACCGCTGGCGCCACCGAGGACCGCGCCGTCAGCACTGCGCCGGCCAGGACGGCTCCGGCCAGGGCTGCGACGAGGACGGCCACGTCCGGCCACTCGTCGCGGAGCCGGCCTCCGTCGGTCAGCGCCATGACGGCCCCGGTCAGGGTGCCGGTGAGGTAGGTCGTCGAGCGACTGTTCCCTGTCGAGACCCGCATCACCGCGCTCTGCAGGCCCATGGCGGTCGCCGCCAGTGTGATCAGCACCATCTGCGCCGGGCTCGAATGCCGGCTCCGCACCAGCTCCCAGCCGACAGCGAAGGCGGCCACCAGGGCCAGCTCGACAGCGACCAGTGCGTTCAGCCCCCGGGACCAGCCGGGCACCACGGTCATCTGGCTGCTCCGGGTCGCCCGGGCGCCGATGGACACTCCCAGGACGTACCCCGTGATTGCGACGAGGGCGTGGGTCGACAGGCTTCCGTCGCGCGTGCCGGCGCTGAGACCCAGCAGGACCAGGTTGCCCGTCATGACACTGGCGAACACACCGCCGAGCGCGAGGAAGCCGAGTGCGTCCAACGAGCCTGAGGTCAACGCGAGGAGCACGACCAAGGTGTGGTGCCGCCGCAGTGACGGGTGATGTGCCGCGCGGCTCGGGGGAGCGTGCTCCATGGGTACCGCCATCTTCCCCCACGGGGGAGGCGATCTGGTGCCTTGCGGCCTGGGATCGAGCCGAGCCCGGGGCGGCGGCTACCCTGACCACCACCGGGAGGGATGGCAGAGCGGACAAATGCGCGGCTCTTGAAAAGCCGTGAGGGGCGACCCTCCGTGGGTTCGAATCCCACTCCCTCCGCTGGTGTGATGTCGCGAGACATCGGAGACAGATGTCGCGAGACATCGTAGACAACCAGGGACTATCGGTCACGGCTGTGGCTGGTAGTCCTTTGTTGTATCCAGGGTCAGGTGGCGCAGTGGTGAGCCGTCGATCCCGAGGATCCGCACGTCGGTCCCGGCCACGAGCAGGATCACCCGCCAGCCGGCGTAGGCCCGTCCCACTCCGATGTGGTGGATCCGGCTGTGATAGCGGAGCGTCACCGAGCCGGTCCTGTCGACCTTGTCCCGGCGGACCCGGTAGCCGGTGGTGTCGATCTTCGGCCCCGTCGGGACCGCCTTCGTCCGAGCGTTGAAGACCTCGAGGGGTCGCCTCCGGTCCAACGACCGGTGGGGCCGGACCTCGTTGTAGTAGCTGACGAACCGGTCGAGCTGGGCCTGGAGCTGACGCTTGGTCGTGGCGGCAGGTTGCTTGGCCACGTACTTCTTCAGCGTCTGGTGGAAGCGCTCGATCTTGCCCTGGGTCTGGGGATGGTAGGGCTTGCCATGCTTCGAGGTGATGCCCAGCGTCAGCAGCTCGGCCTCCATGGCGCTCGTCCCCTTGACCGCACTGGCCGTGAAGATCGCCCCGTTGTCGGTGAGGAACGACCGGGGATAGCCCCAGGTGGCAGCGGCTGCGTGCAGGGTGCGGACCACGTCGGGCGACGTCACCGTCACGAACGCCCGCGAGGCCACACACAGTCGGGAGTGGTCGTCGATGATGTTGAGGACCTCGAACACCACCTGGTCGGCGACCACCACGTGGGTCACGTCCGCCTGCCAGCACTCGTTCGGGAAGTCCGCCTCGAACCGGTGGTAGGAGCTCGTCGGGCGCTTGTGGGGCTGCGGAGTGACGAAGCCCCTCGCCTTCAGTACCCGCCAGATCGTCGGGACCGACGGGACGACGTCGTGGTGGTCGCCCAGGTGGGTCTGGATGGTGGCCGCCCCGGCGTCGACACCGAGCTCGGTGAGCTCCTTTCGGAGCCGGACGATCTCCTCCTCCCACAGGTCGGCGATCCGGGTCGGCGAGGTCTTCGGCCGCGTCGAACGCAGCTCGAGCCCGGCCTCGCCCTCCCGCCGATAGCGGGCGAGGCGTTTGTAGAGCCAGCTGCGGTGGACCCCGTGGGCCTTCGCCAGCTCACCGATCGACTGGCCGGTGCGCAGGTGTGTCTCGATAAGGAAGCGACCCTTGTCCACAGAAGACCCTCCTCAGCAGGTGTCTCCTATGTCTTGACACAGGTGTCGCTTAAGTCATGAACTCACACACCACTCCCTCCGCTGGTCAGGGGCACTCGTTGAAATCAGACCTCGAACCCGGATCCCATCGGGGCGGTGGCCCGGACCCGCGGGACAGGCTGAATCCCTGTCCGGAAGCAACCGTGACACGGTGACGGTGACGGTGACGGTGACGGGGCCGGTGGCAGATACGGGTCTCTGCCGGCCGGGAGCCGGTGCGCACCGGTACGTCCACCGAACCGTCACACGAAGCAGGCGGGTGGCGCCGGAGACGCCGTGTCGATTCGGGTCCAGGACTCGTGAAACGCTCCTTCCCGGCGAGATGCCGCTGTGGGCCCGAGGTTCCCGAACGGACATGTCGGTGACGCATCGACCTCCATCCCTCTGCCTACCCTGGCGACTCGGGCCGCCCGGCGGTCAGGTGCGCACCGTCGTCCCGACCAGGTCGTAGCCGATGTCGAAGGGAATCGGATCGGGGATGGCGAGATCCGCATCCCTGTACCAGGAGACGGGAGCCTCGGGATGCGGTCCGGTGACCCCGACGCTCCCCGAGCCGTACGGGGCGACCACCGCGGCCACCAATCCGTTCGGGTAGGTGGCCAGAACTGCGGAATCGGACCTCGGCGGGACCGAGAAGTACGGACCACCCTGGAAATAGATGCTGCGGTCGGAGTCCCTCCAGCGCACGGTGACCAGTGCGTCACCGTCAGTCCGGACGGTCGCGCCAGGGGAGGTGATGTATTCGCCGCTGTCTCCGGGAAGGATGCCGAAGCCTGGGTCCACGCCGGCGAGGAACCCGCCCATGCAGAACCCCAGATAGTGACCGCCTCCGCGGATCCAGCTGCGCAAGGTGTCAGCGAAGGGTCGCACCGCCCGCCAGGCCGCGTCGAGATCGTCACCCCCACCCGGCTGCACGTAGAGCGATGCGCTGCTGAGCGTCTCAGCCGACACAGCGAGGCGCTCTCCTGGCCCGCAGTAGGCGGTGCGGAACGGCGTCGGCGCGGACTCCACGAGGGCTGCGGCAGCCTCGGCGCAACCGGCACACGCCGCCGGGCCACGATAGATCAGTGCCAGAGGTCGATCCGACGTCCCGTCCCGTCCCGTCCCCGTCCCCGTCCCCGTCGATGTGCCAGTACCGCAAGCAGCGACCATGCCGAGGAGGGCTGTCGGCGCCACGCGAGTCAACAGATCTCGGCGGGTGATGCCTCGCGATGCGGTGCGGGCAGCGACGGTTCGCTTCGCGGGGTCGCCCGACCGTCGATCGGTCCCCATCGAGGACGTGCAGGTCATCTACTTGGATTCCTTCCCCTGTCCAGCGCTCGAACTCGTCAGGCCATGAGGCGTCCGCGGCGACTTCGACACTCCGAGTCACGTGTTCCACATGGGCGGATCACGATCGACCGACACTGTGGAGTTGACCTCGCGACGACCCGGGCACCCCACCATCCACCGATGATCAGGCGGATGTGCCCCCATCATCATGCGCGTGTCCGGATCCGGAGTGGTCGATGGCGCCAGGTCGACGATCGAACACTTGCTCGGACCCACGTCGACGACATCCCTCCCGGGTGCCGCCGCGCAAGGATCGCCGGACTCCCGAGGGGGGACTCTGCTGGTGACCGCGCCGGTCCGGCCCGGGAGACGCCGCCATTGCCCAGCGACCAGTTGCCCCGTGGCCCCCCCCCCTCCTCGACAGTAGGGCAAGCCTGGACCACCGACTCCCGCCTTCCCCTCGCCTCAGCGAGGCAGCGGTCGGATTCTGCTCGACAGATCCGAAGGTGGGACCGACCCACGATGACGCTTCCGACGAGGCCCGGCGCCTAGGTTCTCTCGAATGAGCTGTCGGGAGCCGGCGTCCGTCGTCGCCCCCCGGGAAGGAGCTGGGCTGATCATGATCCGTCATCGCCAGACGTCGTTGCAGGTTCTGACCCCGGGGGTGCACAGGGTTCCAGCGGGAAGTCGACGACCGAGGACGGTGGCCATGGCGGTCGCCGCGTGCGGCCTCTTGTCGCTGGCCCTGGGGGTCGCGCCCGCTGGGTCCGCTACCGCCGGTGCCGGTGCCGGTGCCGGCGCCGCCGGCGGACGGACGTCCTCCTCCCGGATCACGTCCCATTCCGTGTCGTCATGTTCCGCCGGTCAGGAGCAGCTGACGTTCGTCAACAGCTCCGACTACGCCAACTCGGAGGTCTTCGGTGACGTGGTCCTGGCCAGCGGGACGATCGCCGAGTCACAACTCGTCGACAGCAGCGTCCCGCTCGCCGGCAACTACACCGTGGACACAAACGATCCGAGCGGCCATTCCTTCTCGATCTGTCTGAACTGGGGCGCATCGGGACGCCTGTGGATCTCGCTCGGCGCGCCCATTGCCGGCCTCCCGACCGTCCAGCCGACGGTCTCGGCTCCCTACCGGTTCGGGTACATCGAGTTCGCCTACAAGGGTGCAGATCCGACGGTCGACTACAGCAACGTGAACAACTTCGACTTCCCGCTGAACGTGCAGACCTATGCGAGCGCCGGTGGCTCCGCTCCGCTCACCAGCTCGGTCTTCCGGGGCAACACCTGTCAGATCGTCAACGCCATGCACGACGCGGTACAGGCACTCGGTGGCCTGGCCGACTGGAATCAGATCGAGACGACGGCGAACGGTGGGTTCGTGCGGATCGCATCACCGTCGAACGGCCTCGCCAACTCCGGCGGCTATCCGGACATGACCCCCTACGTCACCGCACTCATCAACGGCCTACCGCTCGTGACTAGCGGTCCGGAGACCGGGATGCGCGGTCCGATCACCGTCGAGGACTACTACGTCGGCTCGACGCCCCCGAACCCTCCGTACACCGGCGGTGTCACCACAAGCGACGACGGCGCCGGTTGGTTCGCCTACCAGGGCTACTTCGACCCGAGCGGAAACCTCACCCTCGGCGGGACGCTCCACGGTGATCTGCAACCGGGTGGGTCGGGCAACGCCACCGGCCTGACCATGACGGTCAGCGAGGCCGGACTCGCCGCGGGGATCTACGACCAGGGCAGCGAGTACACCGTCGCGGGAGCCCCAGCCGGGTATCTCGACGGGAACGACGTCTACTCGAGGATCTGGAACGACCTGACCGGGGCGTTCGACTACGGCTACTGGGGGAGCACCTACGGGGGTGGCGTCGACACGCAGGGCTTCTTCCAGACCTGGCCGACGGGGAGCAACACCTCGCCCGCGGGCGGGCAGACGGCGTTCGCCGGACGGTCGCCGTCGACGCTGCCGGCCGTCACCGGAGGCATCCCCTACAACCTGTACGCAAGCGTTCTGAGCCGATTCTCACCCGACTACCTCATCCCCTACGGCGAGAACTACGGCGCCGGAGGCACCAACGTCAGTCCGGACATCGCCATGCCCCAGGGCGGCGAGGTGCGGGTGACGCTACCGCCCGACGGCTGGGACGGTGCGAGCGGATCGGCGCAGTGCACGACCGGGGGAGGCGGCTACGCGCCGCAATCCGGCTACCAGGAGGTGGCCTCCGACGGTGGCATCTTCAACTTCGGTGACGCCGGATTCTTCGGCTCGACCGGGTCCCTCGCCCTCAACAAGCCGGTGGTGGGCATGGCCGCCACCCCCGACGGCAAGGGCTACTGGCTGGTGGCCTCCGACGGTGGCATCTTCAACTTCGGTGACGCCGGATTCTTCGGCTCGACCGGGTCCCTCGCCCTCAACAAGCCGGTGGTGGGCATGGCCGCCACCCCCGACGGCAAGGGCTACTGGCTGGTGGCCTCCGACGGTGGCATCTTCAACTTCGGTGACGCCGGATTCTTCGGCTCGACCGGGTCCCTCGCCCTCAACAAGCCGGTGGTGGGCATGGCCGCCACCCCCGACGGCAAGGGCTACTGGCTGGTGGCCTCCGACGGTGGCATCTTCAACTTCGGTGACGCCGGATTCTTCGGCTCGACCGGGTCCCTCGCCCTCAACAAGCCGGTGGTGGGCATGGCCGCCACCCCCGACGGCAAGGGCTACTGGCTGGTGGCCTCCGACGGTGGCATCTTCAACTTCGGTGACGCCGGATTCTTCGGCTCGACCGGGTCCCTCGCCCTCAACAAGCCGGTGGTGGGCATGGCCGCCACCCCTGACGGCAAGGGCTACTGGCTGGTGGCCTCCGACGGTGGCATCTTCAACTTCGGTGACGCCGGATTCTTCGGCTCGACCGGGTCCCTCGCCCTCAACAAGCCGGTGGTGGGCATGGGCTAGGGCCGTGCCGACATCGGCCCCCGCCGGACCCGGGCCGGGCGGACTCAGCGCCCCGGGACCACCACCACCCGCCCGCGGAGGCCGCCCCGGTCGAGTGCGGCATAGGCCTCGGTCACCTCGGCCAGGGCGAACTGCTCGGTGTCGATGACCAGGTGGCCGGAGTCGGCCAGGGCCAGGACGTCCTCGACGTCGGAGCGCGACGAACCCTGGAAGGTGAAGATCTCGGCGTCGCGGGGCAGGCCCCCGTACCAGGGACGACGGAAGCCACCCATGCCCGCCCCGACCAGACCGTAGGTGCCGGCCGGGCGGACGGCGGCCAGTCCGGCGGCGATCGTCTCGTCGACACCGACGAAGTCGAGGACCGCGGCAGCCCCACCGCCCGACAGCTCGAGCAGCGTGGGCACCGTGTCCCGGTTGACGCCCGCAACCACGTCGTCCGCTCCTCGGGCCGCCGCCACCTCGAGTCGGGCGGGGTCGGTGTCCACGGCGACGACCCGGACCGGGGACAGCGCCTTCAGGAACTGCACGGCGAACGCTCCGAGGCCCCCGGCCCCGATGACGACGGCCGTGCCTCCCGGGGCGAGCCTCGGCAGGGCCCGGCGGACGGCGTGGTACGAGGTGGCGCCGGCATCGGTCAACGGTCCGGCCAGGACCGGGTCCACGGACCGCAGGGGCAGCACGTCGCCGGCCGACTCGACCAGTACGAACTCGGCCAGACCGCCGTCACGGCCGTAACCCCTGCCGACCAGGCCACCTGCGCAGGCACTGTCCTGGCCCCGCGTGCAGTACCAGCACGACCCGCACGAAGCAGGCGAGCGCAGGGCGACCGCATCCCCCTCGGCCGGGCCCTCGACCCCGGCCCCCAGCTCGGCCACCCATCCGCCGACCTCGTGGCCCAGCGTGAACGGCATCGACCATCCCAGCGCCTCGCCGATCTCGGCAGGCAGCTCCCCCATGGTGAAGTCGGAGTGGCACAGTCCGTTCCCGGCCACCCGCACCAGCACCTGCCCCGGACCCGGACGGGGTACGGGCACCTCGACCAGCTGGGGCTCCTCACCCCACCCCACCAGCCGGTACGCCTGCATCGACTCGCCCATCGGTCCTCCTCCTCACCCAGTGGCCCGTCGCCCGGCGTCGCCCGGCGTCGCCCGGCCCCGTCGGCTCCGTAGACCCGCCGAAACCCTAGAGGGTGCGTGGGTGCCCAGGGGGCGTGGACCCCGACTGGACCGATCCGGGGCGACGGGACACTCGGCAGCCGGGCAGTGCGTAGCCCGGGGTCTTCACCTTGGCCCCGAGCAGCCAGGCCGATGCCCCCGGCGCCGGAGTTGGGCTCCAGGTGGTCGGGTAGGTGAAGGCGACCACCCGAGCCGACGTGGTCCCCGACACGGCGTTCGGCCACTCGGCCACCGCCGTGTACCGCCACGCCGAGTCGTCGTCGGCCGTCGTCGGCCGCCACCCTCGGCGCCGGCGCCGAGGTCCTATTCGGGGTCCGCTGGCCCGCCGCGCCTGGCGGCCAACCGGACAACCAGATGCCTGCGACGAACGCCCCCCGGGCCCGAGCCCCGCGCAACAACGCCGTAAAGACCGGTACCTCCCTCGTAACAAGACTGCAAAGGACCCTGGTGACCCGCTTCGCCCGGCGCGACGGTGTCCGGGTGACCGTTGCACACCCGGTCGGCGCAGCAGCCGACGAACCGACAGGAGGCCCCCGTGGCTGACCTTCTCTTCATTGGAATCATCGTCGTGTTCTTCGCGCTGATGGTGGTGTTCGTCCGCTGGTGCGAGCACATCGTGGGCAGGGACGACGGCAGGGGGGCCACCGACGGTCCCGCAGCGTCCGAGACCGTCGCTCCCGAGGAGGTCCCGGCGTGAAGAGCTACGACAACTTGGTCGGACTGATCATCTCCATCGTGGTCACCGGCTACCTCATCTATGCGCTCATCGCTCCGGAGAAGCTCTGATGTCGCAGAACGTCATCGCCGTCATCGTCCTCGTCGTCCTGTTGGCCGTCTCGACCCCGCTGCTGGGGTCGTACATGGCCAAGGTTTTCCAGAACAAGAAGGCCCCAGGAGACCGGGTCTTCGGGCCGATCGAACGGCTCATCTACCGGCTGACAGGTGTCAATCCCGAAAGCGAACAGCGGTGGACCACCTACGCCATCTCGGTCCTGGCCTTCTCGTTCATCTCCGTCCTCGTCCTCTACGGGATGCAGCGACTCCAGGCCCACCTCCCGCTCAACCCGGACCATCTGGCCGCAGTTCCACCGGCGCTGTCGTTCAACACCGCGGTCAGCTTCCTCACGAACACGAACTGGCAGAACTATGCCGGCGAGGACACCATGGCCCAGTTCACCCAGATGGCGGGGCTGGTGGTGCAGAACTTCGTGTCGGCGGCGGTCGGTATCGCCGTGGCCGTGGCACTCATCCGTGGGCTGACCCGGAAGCAGTCGAACACCCTCGGGAACTTCTGGGCCGACCTCACCCGGATCGTCATCCGGATCCTCATTCCGATCGCCGCCATTGCCACGATCGTCCTCATCGCCCAGGGGGCTGAGCAGAACCTGCACGCCACCCACATGCTGACCACGGTCTCCGGACAGTCCCAGGGAATCGCCGGAGGCCCCGTGGCCTCCCAGGAGGCCATCAAGCAGCTGGGAACCAACGGTGGCGGGTACTTCAATGCCAATGCCGGCCACCCCTTCGAGAGCCCGACCGGGCTCACCAACATGCTGTTGAACTGGTTGCTGCTGAGCATCCCGTTCGCGCTGGCATGGACCTTCGGCAAGATGGCCAAGGACCGCAAACAGGGCTACGCCGTCCTCGGTGCCATGGTCGCACTGTTCGCCATCGGAGCACTGCTGGTCATGCCGCTCGAGGCGGCCGGGAACGTCCACATAACCCAGGCCCATGTCTCCCAGGCGATCACCTCCACCTCGCCGGGCGGCAACATGGAGGGCAAGGAGATTCGGAACGGACCCATCATCAGTGGCCTGTTCAACTCCTCGTCGACCAGCACCTCGACCGGTTCGATCGACTCGTCCAATGACAGCTACACCCCGCTCGGCGGAGGGGTGCTCCTGTTCAACATGATGCTCGGCGAAGTCAGCCCCGGTGGTACCGGCTCCGGCCTCTACGGCATGCTCGTGATGGCCATCCTGGCGGTGTTCATCGCCGGACTCATGGTCGGGCGGACGCCGGAGTACCTGGGCAAGAAGATCCAGGCGTCCGAGATGAAGCTGGTGGTCCTCTATCTGCTGATGGTGCCGTTCGTGATCCTGTTGTTCACCGCCATCTCCGTGGTGATGCCGTCGTCGCTGACCTCGATCCTCAACCGGGGACCCCATGGTCTCTCCGAGGTGACCTACGCCTTCACCTCACCCGCCAACAACAACGGCTCGGCGTTTGCCGGTCTCAACGGCAACACCAATTGGTACAACATCACGCAGGCAATCGCCATGCTGATCGGTCGGTTCGCCCTGATGGTGCCCATCCTGGCCATCGCCGGCTCCCTGGGTCGCAAGCAGCGGATCCCTGCATCCGGGGGCACCTTGCCCACCGGCACGCCGCTCTTCGCACTGCTTATGGCCGGCATCGCCGTCATCGTCGTCGGCCTCACGTACTTCCCGGTGCTGGCCCTCGGTCCCATCGTCGAGCACCTCGTCGGAAAGTTCTGAGAAGGAGTCACATGACATCCACCCTCGAAGTCCCGGACGCTCCCCAGCAGGAGACCGGTGAACGACCCTCCAAGCGTCGATCCGCCACCTTCAACGGCACGATGGTGCGCCGAGCCCTCGTCGACTCGCTCGTCAAGCTCAGCCCGCGGCACATGGCCCGCAATCCGGTCATGTTCGTGGTCGAGATCGGTAGCGTGCTCACGACCTTCTACCTGATCCGCGACTTCGGCTCGGCGTCGAGCTCGGAGAACGTCTTCGCGCTCAGCGTCGTGATCTGGCTCTGGTTCACCGTGCTCTTCGCAAACTTCGCCGAGGCGGTGGCCGAAGGGCGCGGCAAGGCGCAAGCCGACACCCTGCGCAAGACCCGCGCCGAGACGGTCGCCTTCGTGCAGCGCGGGCACGACGTGGTGGAGGTGCCGTCCAGCCAGCTGCAGCTCGGCGACCTGTGCGTGGTCACGCCCGGCCAACTCATCCCTGGGGACGGGGACATCGTCGAGGGCATCGCCACCGTCGACGAGTCGGCCATCACCGGCGAGTCGGCCCCGGTCATCCGCGAGTCCGGTGGCGACCGCTCGTCGGTCACCGGCGGCACCCGGGTCCTGTCGGACCGGATCGTGGTGAAGATCACCTCGAAGCCGGGCGAGACGTTCCTCGACCGGATGATCGCGCTGGTAGAAGGCGCAAGCCGCCAGAAGACCCCGAACGAGATCGCCCTGGACATCCTGCTCGCCGGCCTCACCATTGTCTTCATGTTCACCGTGGTGTCGCTCCAGCCGTTCGCGATCTACTCGGGGGCCGAGCAGCCGATCATCGTGTTGGTGGCCCTGTTGGTCTGCCTGATCCCGACCACCATCGGCGCCCTCCTGTCGGCCATCGGCATCGCCGGCATGGACCGGCTGGTGCAGCGCAACGTTCTGGCCATGTCGGGCCGGGCCGTCGAGGCCGCCGGCGACGTGTCGACGCTCCTGCTCGACAAGACCGGGACGATCACGTTCGGCAACCGCAGGGCCGATGTCTTCGTGCCCATGTCCGACGTGGAGCAGCAGCAGCTGGCCGCCGCGGCCATGCTGTCCAGCCTGGCCGACGAGACCCCAGAGGGCCGGTCGATCGTGGAGCTCGCCATGTCCCGCTACGGTCAGGTCACCCAGGATGTACCGGACGCCGAGTTGGTGCCGTTCACCGCCCAGACCCGCATGAGCGGCCTCGACGTGGACGGTCGGTCGATCCGCAAGGGTGCGGCCGACTCGGTCCGCCAGTGGGTCGTGTCCCAGGGCGGCACGGTGCCGGTCGACCTCGCCCCGGTGGTGGAGGCCATCTCCAACGGCGGGGGCACCCCGCTGGTGGTGGCCGACGGGCCCCGGGTGCTCGGGGTGATCCACCTGAAGGACGTGGTCAAGCCCGGCATCTCCGAGAAGTTCGTCGAGATGCGCAAGATGGGGATCCGCACGGTCATGATCACCGGTGACAACCCCCTGACCGCGGCGGCCATCGCCGCCGAAGCCGGCGTAGACGACTTCCTGGCCGAGGCGACCCCCGAGGACAAGATGGCCCTCATCAAGGCCGAGCAGTCCGGGGGTCACCTGGTGGCCATGACCGGCGACGGAACCAACGATGCCCCGGCCCTCGCCCAGGCCGACGTCGGTGTGGCCATGAACAGCGGGACCCAGGCCGCCAAGGAAGCCGGCAACATGGTCGACCTCGACTCCAACCCGACCAAGCTCATCGACATCGTGGAGATCGGCAAGCAGCTGCTGATCACCCGGGGATCGCTGACCACGTTCTCCATCACCAACGACATCGCCAAGTTCTTCGCCATCATCCCGGCCATGTTCATCGGCGTGTTCCCCGCGCTCCACACCATCAACATCATGCACCTGAGCTCGCCGCACAGCGCCATCCTGTCGGCGGTCATCTTCAACGCCCTGATCATCGTGGCGCTGATTCCTCTGGCCCTCCGAGGTGTGAAGTTCCGTGCGGCCAGTGCTGCCGAAGTCCTGCGCCGGAACCTGCTCATCTACGGGCTCGGTGGCTTCATCATCCCGTTCATCGGCATCAAGCTGATCGACATGACCATCACTGCGTTGGGAGTCAGGTAATGCGTCGTCAACTGCTCACCGCCACCGGCATGGTCATCGTGATGACCCTCGTCTGCGGACTCGCCTACGGACTGGCGCTCACCGGGATCGGCCAATTTGGCATTCAGCCATCAGGCCAACGGGTCCTTCGTCCAGCAGAACGGCAAGGACGTCGGCTCGGCGCTGATCGGCCAGGCCTTCACCGACAGCAAGGGGAATCCGATCCCCAAGTACTTCCAGAGCCGGCCGTCGTCGGCCACGACGTCGGCGGCCACCGGCAACATCACCGTCAGTGGCGCGTCGAACCTCGGCCCCTCCAACCCGCTGCTCATCGGCTTCGTCCCCGGGGTGAACTCGGTCGGCCTCGACGGGTCACCTTCCAAGAGCAATCCGTTCGCCACACCAGCGGATCCCTTCTGCGTGCCGGTCGACACCACGTCGGCGGCCGCTCCGGTGGTCTCCCCCACCCCGGGCCAGAAGTACGCCAGGAATGCCGACGGCACCTACGTCTGCGACTCGAACACCGTGCCCGAGCGGGCCATCGCCTACCGATCGGAGTTCGGCCTGGCGCCGAACGCCGAGGTGCCGGTCGACGCGGTGACCGGCTCGGGCTCCGGCCTCGACCCCGACATCTCGATCGCCAACGCTGACATCCAGGCACCAACTGTGGCGAAGGCACGCAATCTGTCGCTGTCCACGGTGCAGCAGTTGATCGCGGCCAACACCACGGGGCGTAGCCTGGGGGTGTTGGGAGACCCGGGAGTGAATGTGTTGAACCTCAACCTCGCGCTCGACCGACTGGGCGCCTGATGACCGTGCGCCGCCGGCTGGCCGGATAGGGGGCTCGCGTGGCACGAGGAAAGCTTCGGCTCTACCTGGGGGCCGCCCCCGGCGTCGGCAAGACGTACGCCATGCTCAACGAGGGCTGGCGGCGCAAGGAGCGCGGCACCGACGTCGTCGTGGGCTGGGCCGAGGAGCACGGCCGGCCGCAGACCGATGCCCAGATCCGGGACCTCCCCGTCTTCCCCCGCCGGACCATCGAGTACCGCGGACAGCGGTTCGAGGAGATGGACGTGGCCGGCCTGCTCGAGCGCAAGCCCGAACTGGTGCTGGTCGACGAGCTGGCCCACACCAACGTCCCCGGCGCCGGCCACGCCAAGCGGTGGGAGGACGTCCACGAGCTCCTCGAGGCGGGCATCAACGTCATCTCCACGGTCAACCTCCAGCACCTCGAGTCGCTCAACGACGTGGTCGAGCGGATCACCGGCGTGGCCCAGCAGGAGACGGTCCCCGACCGGGTGGTGCGGGCCGCCGACCAGATCGAGCTGGTCGACATGGCCCCCGAGGCCCTCCGGCGCCGCCTCGCCCACGGCAACGTCTACCCACCCGAGCGGATCGACGCCGCCCTCGGCAACTACTTCCGCACGGGCAACCTCACCGCCCTGCGCGAGCTGGCCCTGCTGTGGGTGGCCGACCGCGTGGACGAAGAGCTCCACGACTACCGGGAGCGCCACGACATCGCCGGGCCGTGGGAGACAAAGGAGCGGGTCGTCGTGTCGCTCACCGGGTCCCCCGGCAGCGCCGTGCTCGTCCGACGGGCAGCCCGAATGGCCATGCGGACCAAGGCGGAGCTGGTCGGTGTCCACGTCCGCACCGACGACGGGCTGTCCGACGCCGGGGTCGAGGGGCTGCGGCGGAACCGCGGCCTGCTCGACGACCTGGGCGGCCGCTACGTGGAGGTGGTCGGCGCCGACGTGGCGCCGGCACTGGTCCAGGTGGCCCGGGCCGAGAACGCCACCCAGCTGGTACTCGGGGCCACCCACCGCAGCCGTGTGGTCGAGTTCGTCCGGGGCTCGGTCATCAACTCGGTCATCCGGGCGGCCGGCGGGGCGCTCGACATCCACGTGATCGCGACCGACTCGGCCCACCCGGAGGACGAGGTCAGCGACCAGCCGGTCGGGAGCGAGACCTCCCACACGGCCCCGCCCCGCCGCGGCAGGCGGCGCCTGCTGGTGTCGCCCCTGTCGGCCCGCCGGAGGGCGGCGGCCGTACTCATCGGCGTCATCGGCTTCCCCCTGCTGACGGTGGTCCTCACCTCGGCCCGGTCCCACGCCGACCTGTCGACGGCCCTCAGCTCGTACCTGGTGCTCGTGGTGGTGGTGGCCGCCACCGGCGGGGTGTGGCCGGCGCTGCTGGCCGCGATGGCCGGGTTTCTCCTTTCCAACTACTTCTTCACTCCCCCGGTGCACACGTTCACCATCGCCGACGCCCGCGACGTCCTGGCCCTGGTGATGTTCCTGGTGACCGCCGGAGTGGTCAGCGTCCTCGTCGACGTCGCCGCCCGGCGCACGGCCTCGGCTGTGCAGGCGCGCTCGGACGCCCGCATGCTCGCCCGCGTGGCCGGCCGGATGGTGTCGCCCGAGGGGAACCCGCTGCCCAGCCTGCTGGACGAGCTGGTGGTGGCCTTCCACCAGCAGGCGGCCGCCATCCTGCGCACGGTGCCCACCGACCCGCCGGGGACGTGGACGACCGTGGCGGCGGCCGGGTCCGTGCCGCCACGGGCCCCCGACGCCGGATCGTTGACCATCCCCCTGACCGGTCCCGAGGTGTTGGTCCTGCAGGGCCCGGGGCTCACGGCGGAGGACCGCGACATCCTCGCCGCATTCGCCGCCCAGCTGGCCACCGCGCTCGAGAGCGATCGGCTCCATGCCGAGGCGGCCGAAGCGGACTCGCTGGCCCGGGCCAATCAGCTGCGGGCGGCACTGCTCGCGGCGGTGAGCCACGATCTGCGCACACCGCTGGCGTCCATCAAGGCGGCATCGTCCAGCCTCCTGTCCGAGCAACTCGACTTCGGGCCCGACGAGACCGGGATCCTCCTCCACATGATCGACGACGAGGCCGACCGGCTGAGCACGCTGGTCGAGAATCTGCTCGACATGAGCCGCCTCGAGACGGGCGCCATGGAGGTCCTCCGCCGTCCCACCGACGTCGGCGAGCTGATCGATGCCGCGCTCGCCAGCCTGGGACCGCGCTCCCATGCCGTCGCCGTGTCCGTCGACGCCGACCTGTCACTGGTCGACACCGATCCGGTGCTGGTCGAACGGGTGGTCGCCAACCTGGTCGACAACGCTCTGGTGCACGGATCGGGGCGGCCGGTGAGGGTCGAGGCCGGGTCCGTGGCCGGACGGGTCGACGTCCGGGTGGTCGACCACGGCCCCGGAATCCGGGTGCCCGACCGTGAGCGGGTGTTCCAGCCGTTCCAGCGTCTCGGCGACACGGACAACCGCTCCGGCGTCGGACTGGGCCTGGCTGTCTCCCGTGGCTTCACCGAGTCGGTCGGAGGCGAGCTCGACCTGGAGGACACGCCGGGCGGCGGCTGCACCATGGTGGTCCGTCTTCCGGCCACGATCGAGCACACGGCGACGATCATCGACGCGGACATCGACGACGACGTGATCGCCGGCGACTTCATCGCCGGTGATGGCGACGGCGACGACCCGCCGGCCCCGGGGACGGGCGACGCCGGGCACCACACCGGCGCGCCTGGTCCCGAGGCCGACGGCATCGGGGTGTCCACATGACCGCGGTCGACCTGCCGGCGGACCGGGACGGTGACAGCGGCACCCGCGTCCTGGTGATCGACGACGACCCGTCGCTGCTGCGGGCCCTGACCATCAGCCTCGGTGCCCGCGGCTACGAGGTGAGGGCCGCCCGGACCGGCGAGGAGGGACTCGACCGGGTGGCCCACTGGCACCCCGACGTGGTCCTGCTCGACCTGGGCCTGCCCGGGATCGACGGGATCGAGGTCATCCGCGGCATCCGGGGATGGAGTGAGGTCCCGATCGTGGTGCTCTCCGCCCGGCACCAGTCGATGGGCAAGGTGGAGGCCCTCGACCTCGGGGCCGACGACTACGTGACCAAGCCCTTCGGAATGGACGAGCTCCTCGCCCGGTTGCGCGCCGCGCTCCGTCGGGCCCCCGGTGCAGTACAGGATCCGCATGTCGAGGCCGAAGGCTTCACCATCGACCTGGACACCAAGCGGGCCGTCCGGGACGGCGTCGAGGTACACCTCACGCCGAAGGAGTGGGACATGGTCGAGGTGCTGGTGCGCAACCCGGACCGGCTGGTCTCCCAACGCCAGCTCCTCAAGGAGGTGTGGGGACCCCAGTACGAGACGGAGACGGAGTACCTGCGGGTCCTCATGGGCCGCGTCCGCCGGAAGCTCGAGGTCGACCACTCCCGGCCCCGCCACTTCATCACCGAGCCCGGCATGGGCTACCGCTTCGTGCCCTGAGCACGGGGTCGAGCCCTTCGGGAACCGATCCGGGGGAGCGGTTCCCGTCTCCCGGTCACCCGCCATCGGGGGGGGTGAACCGACGTTCCCGACGGCCCATCTGTGGGTATCCTTCCTGAGGCGCTCCCTGGCCGTCCGGTCACGGCCCACCCGTCCCGGGCGCCGGCAGCCGAACACTCCCATGTCCGACACCTCCTCCACACTCGGCACGCCACCCGCGAAGTTCGGGGACCGGTGGTGGCGGATGGTGGCGGCGATGGCAGGGGTCCAGCTACTCGCGTTCATCGTCTTCGTGGCCACTCGGGACAGCCGACCGAAGGCGGTCGCCTACCCGGTCCCCCCCGTCACGACGCTGCCGACCGGGAGCGCGGCGCCGGCCTTCTCGCTGCCCCGTTTCGGGGGCGCGCAGTCCGTGACCCTGGCCTCGGCCCTTGGCACCCCCTCGGTGGTCAACTTCTTCGCCTCCTGGTGCACGGACTGCCAGGCCGAACTCGGCGACTTCGCCACCCTCTCCGCCCGCACCACCGGACACGTGACCGTCATCGGGATCGACGCCAACGACGGGGACGCGTCCGCCGCCCGGACGCTCCTGGCCGATGCGCACGTCACGTATCCCGTGGGGGTGGACAGTAAGGCCGCCACGGCCACCGCATACCTCCTGACCGCCCTGCCGGTGACGTTCTTCCTCGACACCCGGGGTCGGGTCGTCCACGTGGCTCTGGGTACCCAGACCCTGGCGTCGCTCACGCACTGGACCGACGCTCTCACCTCGGGATCCGCCCGATGACCGCCGACGACCCGACCGTCGAACGTCCCGCCGACGCCGAGCCTGTCGGACCTGACCAGGATGCGTCGAGGGGTGCCCCCGCGACCTCGACCACCGCCAGGTTGACCGCCGGGGAGCGGGCCGCCGCGTTCAGCTCCGGAACTGCGCCCGTGGATCGGAACGCGGCCCTGCGGGCCGGGCGGACTCCCGTCCCCCGTAAGGTCGTCGTCGCGATCGCCATCGGGTTCGCCGTGATCGGCCTCGGTGGCGTCGTGCTCGAGCATTACTTCGGGAACGTCGGGGTCGCCACGTCGGTGACCACGACCACGATCTCGAGTTCCGGCGCCCCACCGGCACCAGCGGCCCCGCAGGTTCCGCCCGCCCCGCAGATCGGTGCCCCGCTCGACGCCTTCCTCGGCCTGCGCCAGCTCGGGACAGGGCCGGCACCGGACATCCAGCTGCAGGAGCCCAACGGGGCGCCATGGACCCTGAGGGCCCAAGCCGGAAAGGTCGTCGTCCTCACCTTCTTCAGTACCGGGTGCAACGACATCTGCCGGGTGCTCGGACTCGAGCTGAAGTCTGCCGCCGCACTGCTCGGGCCGAAGTCCGCCGACGTCGAGTTCGCCGTCGTGAACACCGACCCGAACCGCACCGAGGTCTCCCCGGCCCCACCGGCCCTGACCGTGGCTGGCCTCCAGGCGGATCCGTCGATCCATTTCCTGACCGGCACGCTCCGCCAGCTCAATGCGATCTGGATCAACTACGGGGTCACCGTGACCGTCGGCCAGACGCCTGCCCAGGAGACCCACAACAACATCCTCTACTTCATCGACCCGCAGGGCAGGCTTCGGTCGTCGGCCCTGCCCTTCGCCAACGAGAACAGGGAGGGCCTCTACGTCCTGGCGCAGGCCGACATCGAGCGGTTCGCCCAGGGAATCGCCCGGACGGCCGCTAACCTGACGGCGAACCCATGACTACCCCCGACGACACCGCGCCCGCCATCCCCATCCCCGCCCCCGTCGGTCCGACGGGAGTGCCCGGTCCTGACGAGCCCGTGACCTGGTACAAGCGCACGTGGGTGATCGTCACCGCTGCCATTGTCGTGGTGATCGGTGCCTCAATCCTCATCGACCTGCCCCAGCCGGTCAGCAACGCCGAGGACATCGCCAGCCAGACCGCGTCCCTCAAGGAGATCAACGCCGATGTGGCGCCCTGCGGCTACGCCATCTCCGAAACGTTCCTGATCCACCACGACCAGGTCGCCGGCACCCTCACCCCGGCCGACCGCCAAGCGGCCACCAAGATGCTCACCGACGACCAGACGGCCTGCTCCTTCACCAGCAACTCGATCTTCGATCTGACCAACAACGTCCAGGTCCAGGACACGGCGGCCGGAAAGTTCGTCGACCGCATGCTCAGCGTCACCACCACCTGGGCGACGTCGGACGCCCTCGCCGCCGTCGAAGACATCCAGGCGCTCTACCTCCACCCGGGGAACACGGCGAAGGAGCGGGATCTGGTGACCCAGGAGAAGCTCCTGGCCTACGACCGGGCCCAGGCGATCCTCGACATCCACCAGGCCGGCGCCCTGTTGCACGCCCACCTCCCCGAGCCGAACCTACCCGCACTCCCGACCCCGACGTCCTGACCGGATCGCGCCCGTCCGGAACGGGTCAGCTGGAGCCCTGGTCCAACGGACGGCCCCGGATGCGCTCCTGGCGCAGCAACCGGTAGAGCTCGTCGTCCGGGTCCTCCTCGGACTGGAGCCAGTGGATCAGATTCCAGAACACGACCGGCACGAACGCGGCACCGCTCAGGGCCCACATCACTCCCGAGGTGAGCTGTTGGTCGGCCGACACGCTGATACCGGTGGCGACCGTGTGGTCGAAGCCGTGGTACCAGGCCCCGTGGGCCAGTCCGACCAGGTAGGCCAGGACCCAGATCACCCACATCACGACGGCGGCCATGGCCACCCGGTGCGGACGGAAGAGTCGCGGTGTCAGCGGCGGCGACTCGACCAGCTCCAGCCACAACCCCACTCCGGCCGGCACCAGGATTGCCGCCTCCACGAGCACTAGCCAGCGATGTCCTGCCAACGCGTCGACGGTCAGGGGGATGCGCCACAGGACCACGAGGGACAGGTAGACGGCCGCCACGACGACGGCCCGCCACGGTGCCGGGTGGCGCCGCCGGCCGAGCGCCCGGCGGTCGACGGGTCCGAGGCCGGCCGGAGCGACCAGATCGCCGTCCGCACCGACGGCAGGCGGCTCGCCGGCAGCGAGGCCGAGGCGTCGCCAAGGCGCTCCGCTGACGATGAACAAGGGGATGATGAGGGCCAGCAGGCAGAACTGGATCGCCTCGACGAACTCGAACTGCCGGGCATAGGTGGAGAGGGGTGGGACGACGCTGAGGATCAGCAGGACCGGGGCCAGGATGGCGAGCGCCGGGCGGACAACCGCAGCAGTACTGCCGGACCGCGCACCGGCGGCCCGGTCCGTCACTGTGGCGAGCGACGTTGGAAGAAGCCCCACAGCAGCACGGCGAAGAGGGTGCCGAGCGGGACGACCAGGGTCAAGACCTCGGGCCCGATGAAATTGTCTGCAGCGACAGTCATGTGGTCGACCAACCTTGCTCTCGGTGCCTCATATGCATCGTACCGGCCGCTGACCACGGTCGGCAACGGATCAGATCAGATAGAACATCACCCAGAACAGCGTACTCCCGACGGCCATGAACCCCCAGAAGTAGGTGCAGGCGGCCACGTTGGCTCGGAAGATCTGCCCGGACGGCGTCATCGCCAGTTGATCCATGCCGTGTGGGCCCGCCCCGCTGCGCGCCCGGAGCGACCGGGCCAGGTTCGTCTCCATCCAGTACGTGCCGCCCAGGAGCATGACGGTGTTCATCACCGCCCAGCCGATGAAGCACGAGGCGTAGCCACTGGATCCGGGGAAGAAGTGGAGCTGGGTCAGCTGCCAGATCTGCAGGCCGGTGGCGACCAGACCGCCGAGGACGGCCGTCCATCCGGCCACCTCCCAGTCGAGCACGAGGCCCCGGCGCAGCCGCACCTGTCCGAAGATGGCGATGAGGGCCGATGCCAGCACGGTGAAGTAGATGGCCCAGCCGATGCCGGTCGGCGCGGTGACGTTGTTGGGGCGCCACAATTGCCCGTTGTTGCTGGAGCGCAGATAGAAGTAGGCGAAGGCCTCCGACGCCAGGAGGAAGGTGAACATCCCGACGAAGAGTCGGCCCCCCGTCCAGTACGAGCTCACGGCGGCACGGAGTTCGAACTCCCGTTCCTCCGGAGTATCCGAGTAGACGGTCGGCTTGTTGGCGGTGTCGGTCACGATGTCCTCTCCACTCACTCGGCCGTGGCCGGAGGCTCGTCGGCGCCGGATGCACCACGGGGTTCCGTCGTCGGTAGGGCGTCACCCACCAGTTGCGTCAGCGAACTCGCTCCGACCAGCACGGGCTCCCCCAGGTCGGCGACGGCTGGGGCCCCCTCCTCGCTGTAGTGGTACGGGTCGGTCAACACGACCGGGATCCGTTCGAAGTTGTAATACGGCACCGGGCTGGCCGTCTGCCACTCGAGGCCGAGCGAGTCCCACGGGTTGGCCGGCGACGGCGTGGGCTTGATGAAGATCGACCACACGAAGTTGGCGATGAACACCAGGAACGACGCCCCGAGGACGAACGCGCTGATCGACGAGAAGTCGTTGAGTGCCTGCAGGTTCTGCTGGTACTCGAAGACCCGTCGGGGCTGCCCGAGCAGCCCGATGAGGAACATCGGGAAGAACGTGAGATTGAAGAAGATGAACATGAACCAGAAGTGGATCTTCCCGAGCTTCTTGTTCATCGTCTTGCCGGTCATCTTCGGGAGCCAGAAGTACAGGCCGCCGAAGAAGGCGAAGATCAAGCCCCCCATGATCGTGTAGTGGAAGTGCGAGAGCACGAAGAATCCACCGTGCACGGTGACGTTGACCGGGACGTCGGACAGGAAGACGCCGGTCACCCCCCCGATCAGGAAGTTGAAGAACACGGCCAGTGCGAACAGCATCGGCACCTCGAAGCGGATCTTCGCCTTGTAGAGGGTGCCCATGCCGACGAGGAAGATGAATCCGGTCGGGATCGAGATGAGCTCGGTGGTCAGCATGAAGAGCGGCCGCATGTCCGGGTTGATGCCGCTCTGGAACAGGTGGTGCTGCCACACGAAGAAGGAGAGCAGCGCCACGCCGATCATGCCAGCCGCGGCCACCTTGTAGGCGAAGAGCGGCTTTCTGGTGAATACCGGAAGGATCTCGGCCACGATGCCGAATCCGGGGAGGGCCATGATGTACACCTCGGGGTGGCCGAAGAACCAGAAGAGGTTCTGCCACAGGTACGAGCTGCCTCCGTGCTCGCTCACGTAGAACGCCGTCTGGGCGGTGTGGTCCAGGATGCCGAACAGGCCCGCCGCGAACAGCGTGGGCGTGGCCAAGGTCAACAGGGCGCACGTGGCCAGGATCGACCACACGAAGATCGGCACCCGGCTCCAGGTCATTCCTGGTGCCCGGTAGTTGATGATCGTCACGGCGAGGTTGAAACCCGCCGCCATCATGCCCAGCCCGATGAGGGCGAAGCCCGCCAGGTAGGAGACCATTCCGCCGCCGGCCTGGGTCTGCAGCGGTGCGTACCCCGTCCAGCCGGTGGGGAAGCCCCCGTAGGGCAGCGCGGTGAGGATCACCAGGTAACCGGCGCTGAAGATCCAGAAGCTGAACGCCTCGATCCGGGGGAACGCCGTCCGACGGGCCCCGATCATCAGCGGGACGAGCCAGTTGCCGAGCGGCCCGACGATGACCGACGTGGCCATCATCATCATCATCGTGCCGTGCTCGCTGACGATGGCGATGTAGGTGCCCGGCCCGAACACGTGGCTGGTCGGCGTCAGGAGCTCGGTCCGGATGGCCATGGCCAGGAGTCCGCCGGTGAACAGGAAGGTCAGCACGCCGATCACGTACTGGAGGCCCACCACCTTGTGGTCGGCCGTGTACCGGAAGTACTTGGACCAGTGGGTCGACTCGTATTCGGGGGAGGGCTCCCTGCCGATCATCTTGGCCAGCGGGTAGTTGAGCGCACCGATGCCCATCAGCCACCCGAGTGCACCCAGGGCGATCCCACCGGTGTTGGCGATGCTGTTGACCCCCGAGTTGGCGACGTAGTCGTAGCCGCTGGCCACGACGTTCCCGAGCCAGTGACCGAGGAGGTACCCGGCTACCGCGCCAATGATCGCCGTCCCGAGGTGCTGGCTCAGCCAGCCCGGACGCGCCGGGAGGTTCTGGAACCACCCGCTGGACGGCGGCGTCGGATCGGGATAGGCGACTTCGTCCTCACCCGCGGTGTCGCTCTCACGCTCGGCGCTGATAGTCATCGGGCGACCTCCACCTTTCGAGTGGGTCCGTCGTACATCACGTGCAGGTTGGTGGTCACGAGGCCGGCTGCTTCGCGCCGTAGACCTCGGACGGGCTGTAGGGGTCAGAGGCCGGGTAGTACCCGCCGTCCGCCCCGTTGGCATCGGGGACGTAGGTCCAGGCGAACGGCGGCAGGAGCTTGGTGTTGGACGCGGTGGCCTTCTCGGTGGCCGTCGCCCAGGTCTGGAAGGCGGACTTCGAGACGACTTGCCCGTAGTTGAACATCGCCCCGTGCCACAGTCCGCAGAGCTCGCTGCACCGCACGGTGACGCTGCCGGTGTGGTTCGTGGTGGTGAACGCCACGTTGTCGACCTGGGGGTTGGCGTCGGCCTTGATGCTCAACTGGTAGGCCCAGAAGCTGTGGATGACGTCGAGCGACGTCACGTGGAAGGCGATGCTGGTGTCCACGGGGACCATCAGCTTCGTGGACTCGAATCCACCGTACGTCGGGTACCGGTACGTGAATGACCACTGCTGGGCGATTACCTGGATCGGCAGGATGCGGGCCGACGTTGGTTTCCAGATCGGGTTGGGACCCTCGCCGCCGCCCGCGCCGTTGTTTTCGATGAGTTCGTAGGTTCCGAAGGCCGCAAGGCAGAGGACGACGAAGGACGTGATGACGATCCATGCGGTCTGCGCCCCCAGGTGGGTACGGGCGTCCTCACCCCCGACGGGCTCCGCCACGCCCGCCCGGGACGCGCGCCACGTCACGATCGAGTAGCCCAGGTAGGTCCAGACCCCGAGCAGCACCGGCAGGGCGATCACCATCAGCACGTTGAAGTCGAACTGGTTCTCCTCGGCGGTGGACGACATGACCCCCGGGGGGACGTGCGGGCCGACCAGGAAGTAGAAGAGCGGATCGAGGATCAGTGACAGCACCAGCCAGATGGTGACCATCCGTGCAAAGTGGCGCGGGTCCTTGCCCGGGCTCCCGGACCCGGCTGCGTCGGTGGGCGTGGCTGCGTCGCTCATGCGGTCACGTCCAGGAACCCACCCATGTAGTTGGAATTGCTCATCGCTCCCCCGTTTCCGAAGAGGTAGCCCAGGGCACAGGGCACGAAGCACTGCCAGCGGTACTCGCCCGGACCGGGGGTCACGAACGAGAACCTGATGGTGTTGCTCACGCTGTCCGGCCCACACGGTGCCAAGCTGCAGACATTGGTGGCGTTCGGGTCCACACCGACCAGGGGCACGCTGATCCCGAGCGCCGGGACGGCGAACGTGTGGCCGACCCCGTTCCCCGAGTTCGAGTCGTAGACCGAGACCGGCTTACCGTTGAGCAGCTCGACGTTACCGGCCACCCCTTGGACACGACCCCACTGCTGGTTGCGGAGCGGGCTACCCGAGTCGAACTGATGGACGGTCATGTTGATCCGGGTGTGCGCCGGAAGCCGCCACGTGGTGTCGTGCAGCCACTGGCCGTTCGGCGCCTGGACCATGTAGGTCACCCAGGTCGGATGCTCGCCGTACCCGATCGAACCGACCGTCTGGACCGACAGGTTGACCGGTGCGCCAGCCGGTTGCGCCGACGTGAAGTCGACCTCGCCCGACTGCGGCAGCAGATAGGTCACCACGGTGTAGACGACCAGGGCGACCGCGATGGCGAGCAACACGAGGAACGTCGACAGTCTCCCCCGAAATGACATCGTGTTCTCCTCAATCAGTCGCGGGCAATTCGCACCACTGGTACATCGGAACTACCGACCCGGTGGAAGGAACGGTACCCCCCCGACCGCCGATACCGAGTGATCCACCTGTGATGATGATCGAACTCTCGTTGGCATGAACGTAGGCGTGAGATCATGGTTGGTCAAGTACTTCCGTTTCCGGGGGTCGGTGCGCCCTCCCGTGAGGTGGTTCCGACTCGGGCCGCGTCTCCCGCTTCGGCCTTCGGACTCCGGAACTCCTCCGCCGTCGGGACGGCGCCCCGACCGGTCAGCCGGTCGATCACATTGGACAACGACCCATCGTTGTCGATCGCCCGCTTGAACACGACCACGAGCGCGGGGACGGCCCAGAAGTCACCGCACACCCAGAGGATGGCCGCCCCGATCTGCTGGTCGGCGAACGGCGGGAGGGTCACGCCGGGGATGTGGGCGTAGCCCGAGTACCAGCTCGAGTTGGTGAGGATGCTGAGCGACATGGCCAGCAGGAACATCATCACGTTCGTCCCGATGATGGCGCCGGCCTGCCAGACGGGGCTGGCCTGGGGCCGCATCGGGTGGGACGGGATGATCTGCAGCCAGAAGAGGATCCCGGTGACGAAGAAGCTGCCGTGCATGAGCCACACGTGGACCAGCTGGTTCCGCTCCGACAGGGCGAACAGGGCAGGCACGTGCCACAGGAGCATCACCGCGTTGAACGACACGACCGCCACCCACGGATTCCGGGCGAACCGGCCCACTGCCCGGAACCCGGCCGCCCAGGATCCGAGGAGGAAGAACCGACCCACCCGGCGCCGGGTGCCGACGGGCAGGGCGAACAGGAGGGGGATCCAGGGGGCGCCCAGCACGATCAGGATCGGCGCGTAGAAGGCCACCAGCAGGTGCTCGAACATGTGGACGAAGAAGTACTTGCTCGCCCAGAAGTCGATCGGCGACTCCACCGACAGCAGCAGGAGGACGAGGCCCCCGTAGAAGGCGAGCGAGCGGAGCCTGCGGCGGCGGGTGTGGGCGACCGTCGACCGGGCACGTAGGCGGGCGAGCCCGAGCTCGTGGGCGACCACGACGACGGCGACGACGACCAGGAACGGGTCGAACGACCAGTTGTCGATGAGGTAGTGCACCCGCGGTCTCCCCTGTCCGCACCGGGACGGCGGACCTGCCCGACGTTACCCGCACCGCCGCGTCCACAGCCCGACTCCGGTGCGCCCGGGTCGGGCACCGGTGCCGGCGGGCCGACGCGGCGGCCGTCAGCCAGATGCGCCCCCACCGGCGGACGTGCTGCCGTACTGGATCGGCACGTCCAGCTGCTGCACGCGACGCCAGCCGGAGGTGCCCAGCAGGTCGACGTCCAGTAGGGCACCGGAGGGCACCAGCGCCTCGAGGGTCCGGTCGTCCGCCAGCGAGGCGATGACCGCGGTGCCCGTCGGTGGCGCCGGCACCGGGCGCCACGCCAGGCCCGGGGCGGCGACTGCGACTGCGCGCCCAGGGGCACCCCCCAGGAGTACGACGAAGCCTCCCGCCGAGGTGACCGAGGTCGAGACGACCGGCCTACCCGTGGCCAACGGGGACGATACCGTCCAGGACGCCGTGCCGTCATCGGTCGTCGCCAGCTCGAGCCGGGCACCGGCACCGGCACCTGCGGCCACCAGTGCGGACACTCCGGTCCCGGTCGCCACCAGGCGGAGGACACGGACCGGCTCGCCCGATCCGGCGGATACCCGTGGGCCGACGGCGGCGACGACGTCCGGACGGCCGTCCGCCCCGACGCGGAACACACCGGCCCGGCCGCCGCCGGTGCAGTCACCGGCCACGAGGTCGTCCCCGGACGCGGTGACCGCCACCGCGGACAGTGCGCCGAGCGTGCAGCCTGCCCTCGTCGCCGCCACTGTCACGGCGAACCGCGTCGCCTCGAGGGACCACGTCGACAGGTCGGTCCCGGCTGCGTAGACGCCCCCGGTGCCCACCGGGGATTCCGCACTGAGCGCGAGGCGGTGCGCCGGCCCGGAGGCGGCCAGCGCGTCGGGCTCGGCGGCCAGGGCCACCGGCAGGATCCCGCCGCTCCACACGGACCCCGCGTCGGTGGATTCGGCCAAGGGGGAGAACCGGAGGTCCAGCGAGACCCCGAAACCGGCCGTCAACCCGCCGTCGGGGTTGGCGGCGATCATGATCCCGCCGTTGCTGGCCACACCCGGCGGCGTGGCCAGGGACCATGTGGCACCGCTGCTACAGCCGCTGCCGGGCGCGCAGCCGGGGCGGTAGAACAGTTCGCCGAAGGTGTTGAGCGGGTCGCCGACCCGACCCATGGCCAGTGTCGCCCATGTGCCGCCCGAACCGGGCAGGGCCTGGGCAGGTGGGAGGCCGGCGGGACGCGGTGACGCGTCGGGGGCGGGGGCGGGCGATCCACACGACGCCAGCACGAGGGCGAACGCCGTCACCGCGCCGAACTCGGCCAGGCGCCGGCCTGCGCCGGTGCTCACGAGTGGACGAGCTGTCGGACCTGACCGGCCACGATGGACGAGAACGAGGAGTGGAGGGCGGTGTCGCCCTGCGCTCCCGGGTCGGACGTCAGGACCACTCGGAGCCGACCCGTCCGGTCGATGAGGAACACCAGATCGCTGTGGGCCACCATCGCCCCGGCCGGGGACACCGCCGTCTGCACGCCGTAGGCATCCCACGCATGGTGGAGCTGGTCGAGCGGCCCGGTCAGGAAGTCCCAGTTCGGCAGCTGGCTCATGCCCTCCTGACGGTCGAAGGCTGCAGTGGCAGCCGGCGAGGTGTAGAGGGGGTTGTCGACGATCGAGACCAGCTCCACCTTGGCTGCATCGGCACCCAGCTGCTGGTCGGCGACGCGTAGCTCCTGGGCGATCAGCGGGCAGTCCGAGGTGCAGGTCGGGTCGAGGAAGGTCAGCACCACGGTGCGGCCGGCCAGGGCCCGCAGGCTCACCGCGATACCCGACTGGTTGGTCAGGGTGAACCCCGGGGCCGGGTAGTCGACCACGTTCGGGCTGCCGTTCAGGGCCGTGTCGATGACCGGATCGGCCGTCGGGTCCGCCGCGGCCAACGCCATCGGGGCGGCGCCGACGACCACGATGCCGATCGCTCCGAGCGCGGCGATGGTGCGGACGAGATAGGAGGGGTGCAGCCCGAGGAGGCGCTGGCCCGAGGCGGCACGGGTGTGAGCCGTCGCGTCCTCCGACGGTCCGGTCCCGGGAGCCCCGTGGACCACCGGTGCGGGGACGAGCACCGTCCTCACCGGCTCAGATCCGGTCGCTCGGACCGGGAGGCGGACCATGGCGAGGTAGCCCGAGCTGAAGACGACCATCATCGGAATCATCGAGTTGGGATCGGTGCCGACCCCGCCGAGGAACCCGAGGTCCTGGACCAGGACCCAGGTGGCCGTGCACAGCACTGCACCGGCAACCACGCCGGCGCGCACCAGCTTCGGGCGGGCCGACAGGAAGCAGGCGCCGATCCCGACCAGCGCGACCACGACGACGGTGTTCACCAGCCAGCCGTGGGCGGCGTCGACGTTCCCCAGAGCCCGCACCCAGGACGCCGTGACCGAGGGTTGGGGCAGCTGGGCCATCTGCGCCTGCATGGCGGCCAGGGTGGCGCCCGTCCCGCCCGGCCCGGGCTGGCCCGACCAGAAGCCGCGGCCCGGCCATGCCTCGAGGATCCCCATGCCGACGAAGAACACCCCGGTCACCCGCACGATGGCCCTTCCGGCCCGGTCCGTCTCCCACAGACGGTCGGGCAGGGCGACCAGGGCGCCGGCGACGACGTAGAACACGGCCGCGCCGGGTGACCCGAAGAGCCAGCTGCTTCCGTGGCCGAAGATGCCTCCGAACGCTTCGCCGAAGCTCCATACCACGAGGCCCCATCCGGCGCTCACCAGTCCGGCCGTCCGCGACCATCGCCCCCGCGGGGCCACCAGCAGGAAGAGGCCGATCCCGACCTGGATCCAGACGACCGATGCCGCGGCCGAGACCGGGTGGTCGTTCCAGATCGTCACACCGGAGTTGACCAGGTGCTGGACCCAACCGGGCGACGACGACGCCGCCGGGGTGATCACGCCGCCGGTCAGACCGAGCGGCATCGAGGACTGTGCCTGGAGGAGCCCGTCGAAGATCCAGAGGATGCCGAAGGCGATGCGCAGCAGTCGTCGAGCGAGCGGCTCGGGATAGTCCCACACCAGCGGTGCCGGCTCCATGACCCTTCCGGCCATGACGGCCCGGCGGTAGCGGACGGTACGGATCGAGTTCCACAGGATGGCGAGCGCCACGACCAGGAAGACGATGACGAGGAACTGGTGGACCAGCGCCGTCCGGAACGCAGCGGTGACCGTCGGGTCGTCGGCCGACAGGCCCTTCCCCATGTTCATCGACGAACCACGCTTCCTCCACGGTCCCGGCTGCCGTCGGCCCGGCGGTGGCACGCACTGCGGGGACCTGGCGTCCCCTGACGCCGACGCTCACTGTAGGTCGCACCACCCGCCCGGCGGTACGCGGCACGGCGGCTCCGCCGGGCCTTCCCGCCCCCGTCGAGCACCGCCTGCAGGCCGTGCGCCCTCAGCTCTCGACGTCGCTCCCGACCGCCCCGCCACCGGCGGCCGGTCCGGGCGCGCCGTCGGTCGCCACCTGTGACGCCTGGAGCTCGCGCTGGTGGGCCTCCCAGGCTTCGAGCATGCCCGCGTACCTGGGGTCGAGCGCCGGTGCCGGCCGGGGCGTCCGACGCCTTCGCACGGCCCGGTCGCCGCGGAGGACGTTCCACCACATGTAGATGGCGAACACGGCGAACAGCGGCCACTCGAACACGTAGGCCCAGCTCAGTCCGTTTCCCGCCAGGGCGCGACCGAGTTCCAGCCAGAACGCGGCGACGCAGAGGGACAGTCCGACCACGAGCGTCACGTGGGCTCGGACGGCCTCGCCCCCGGTGAGCCGGACGCCCGGCTCGGCGGGTGCGCCGGCGTCCGGACCGGCCGCAGCCGAGGCCCTCTCCCCGCCTGGCGTCCCCGTGTTGCCCATTGTCGACACCCTACCGGTGCCGGCCCGTCGATTCCCGGGGACAGCCGGTCACCGCGCCGAGCGCATGCGCCACCGGTCAGACGACCGTCAGCGCCGTCGCGCTCGTGGCCTTGCCGTACTTGCCGAGGACGACGATCGGACCGCTCGAGGCCCTGGCCGGCACGACGACCACGATCTGGGTGGCGGTCTCCGAGGTGACCACGGACCGCTTGCCACCGATCGTGACCTTCTTGGCCGTGCCGAGCCCGGACCCGACGATCGTCACGGTGCCACCTGGCGACGCCGAGGTCGGGGCGAACGAGTCGATCGACGGCGCCAGGTGGAACACGGCGGAGCTGGTGGCGGTCCCGAGGGTGCTGACCACCGTGACCGGCCCGTCGGCCGCTCCGGCGGGGACGACAGCCGTGATGGCGGACGGTGTGTCGACCAGCACCGAGGCGGTCGTCCCGGCGAACGCCACAGACGTGGCCCCGCCGAGGTTGGACCCCGTGATCGTCACGGTGGCACCGGCCGCTGCCGATTTCGGTGCCACCGACGAGACGGACGGCACGAAGGCGAAGTCCGGCTCGCCGTCGGAACATGCCCCCTTGCCGGCGCCGGCACGGTTGGACCAGGTCCCCTGGACGGCGACGGTGCCGGTGGCGAGCACCAGGTCGAATGCAGGACCGACGGCGGGAGCCGACACGTAGGCGCACAGGTCACCGTTCTCCGCACCCGATGCGTCGGTCCACCCGCCGGGCGGGCTCGACTCGGGGAATTGGTCGGTGAGCGTCTCGGCGTACTCGTGACTGGCCGCCTCGGTCGCCCCGTCGAGCGTCCCAGGCACGTTGACCGACCCGGCCCCGCAGCTCGCGCCGGCGTCGGGGACGTAGGGCAGGTTGGTGAAGGCAGCGATCGGCCCGGCCACCGGTCCGCCCCCGCCGATCGAGGGGTCGTGGGTGTCGTCGTGGTAGGCGCAGTACCCGGTGGTGGGGCTGCTCCACCCGTCCGGGTCGGTACCGGTGGGCGACACGATGACGTACTGGGTGTCACGGTTGGAGGCCTGGTCGGTGTTGCCGAACCGGCTGGCGGCCGCCTCGGCCTCGGCCGCCAGCTGGTTGCCGGTGAGTCCGGCCGCCTCCTGGTTGGTGGCCGACGTCGAGCTGTCGTACCAGATACCGGCGAGGACGCCTCCGGTCGGGTGCGGGATCATGGCGTCCCCCTGGGCGCAGGAGGCCGCACGGACCGCGGCCCCGTCGCAGTACTGGGTCATGACGCCGCTCCAGGTCTCCCCGTTCGTCCCGAGCCCGCCGAAGAACTCCTGGAGAGCCGGTGCCAGGGCGGCCGGGTCACCGGTGAAGGCCTCCCTGCCCGCGCCATCGGTCGACGCCGTGCCCCACTGGCCGCCCATGAACACCAGGTAGACCCTGGGCTGCCCGGTGGTGACGCCGGCACCCACCAGGCCACCGGCGGTCAGCCCGCCGCCGTAGGTCAGGAGCTTGCGGCCGGCCCGGCTGGCGGCCGGCCCGGCGGTCCCGACCGGGGACTGCGCCCCGGGGTCGGCGAGCAGCGCCTGCACGCCGCTGACGTCCCTGGTCCTGCGGGGCACGGCTCCGTGGCGGTACCGGTGGTGGTGCGCCGTCGGCACGGTCAGCGCCTGCGCCGGGGTCGAGGCGCCTGCGGCGCCGACGGCCACCGACGGGACAGCGGCGGTGACCCCGGCCAATGCAGTGGCGCACAGTGCCGTGGCGGCGACCGTGACGGCGGCCGTCCGGGAGCGCAGCGCGGGCCCGCGGGTGCGTCGACTGCCAGGCGTGGATCGGCGGGTACGGAACATGTGGACCTCCGGTGCGGTGCTAGCCCCCTGTCATGCGCCCACGTGCCGGAGCGTGCCCCGGCCGCCCGAGAGCGCATGCAACCACCGCTCGGATGCCGCTCCGGACGGTACTGACCCCGTCAGGCTACCCCGCAGATCCTCCGGGGGGAAGGCCCGGCAACGGCAGGTGCACGTCCGGCCACGCCGGGTTGCGCTCCGCACCTCACTCCCCGAAGAGGAGCCCGTAGTTGGCGCCGTGCCGGAGGTGGTGGCCCCCGTCGACGGGGAATGACACGCCGGAGATCCACGACGACTCCGGTCCGGCGAGGTAACGCACGGCGGCGGCCACGTCCTCGACGGTTCCCACCCGGCTGATCGGCATCCCCTCGAGGTAGTCGTCGAGCAAGGGGCCCCCTGCCGTGATGAACGACATGAGTTCGTCGTCGATGATCCCGGGCTGGACCGTGTTGACCCGTAGACCGGTGTGGCCGAGTTCCTCGGCCGCGCACTTGCAGAGCATGTCGATGCCGGCCTTCGCCGCCCCGTAGGCCCACAGGTACCGGTGGGGGAAGCTCCCGGCCCCCGACGACATGCCGATGAACGAACCCCCGGGTGCCTCCGCGCCGTCCACCCCCTGGCCCGTGCCGGCCGCCATCAGCGGGGCGCCGTGCTTCAGGCTCAGGAACGTGCCGATCAGGTTGAGGTCGACCGTGGAGCGGACGGCGTCGACGTCGGCCGCGGCGATCGGGCCCATGTGGAACGAGCCTCCGGCGTTGGCGAAGAGGATGTCGAGGTGGCCCCTGGGTGAGGCCGCCTCGGCCACGGCACCGGCGATCTGGTCCTCGACGGTCACATCCGCCACGACGTACCGGGCGGTCCCGACCGGTCCTCCGGCCGCGCCGGCTGCGGCGGCAGCCGCCTCGAGCCCGGTGACCGCCGCAGCAAGCTTGTCCTCGGTGCGGCCGCAGATGGTCACGTGTGCGCCGTCGCGCACCAGGCGGGTGGCCGTGCCCAGGCCGATGCCGCTCCCGCCCCCCGTCACGAGTGCGCTATAGCCGGCGATCCCGGTCGATGCTTCGGTGTGGTCGGTCACGGGCGTGCTCCCTGGTCGGTGGGTCCTGGTCGGCGGTGTGCCGGGCCGGTGGCCGGAGTGGCTACCGTTCGGAGTTCCGGAGCAGCATGCTACGGACCGCCGAGCGCGGCAATCCGGAGGGCCCGCCGCCGGCGGTCCCGCACCGGCGACACGAGGGAGTCATGCGGTGAGTGATCGGCAATTCAACCTGGCCGACCTGTTCGAGATCGTGGTGGATGCGGTCCCCGGCCGCCTGGCCCTGGTGGCCGGCGACGTCCGACTCACCTACGCCGGGCTGGACGCCCGGGCCAACCGGTTCGCCCACCATCTCACCGGCATCGGCCTCGGTCCCGGTTCCCACGTGGGGATCCTGGCCCGCAACCGGGCCGAGTGGGTCGAGGCGATGGTCGGCTGCTACAAGGCCCGCTGCGTACCCGTCAATCTGAACTACCGCTACGTGGCCCCCGAGTTGCGCTACGTGGTCGACAACGCCGACCTCGAGGTCCTCGTGTACGAGCGCGAGCTCGGGCAGCTGGTGGCGGACGCGCTCGACGGGGTCGTCCTGGACCGGCCTCTGCACCTCGTCGCCGTGGAGGACGGGACGCCGGCCTCGCCCGACCCGGTGGAGGCGGCCACCGGAAGCGTGCCCGTCCGGTACGAGGACGCGCTGGCGGCGGCCTCGGACGCCCGCGACGACGCACCGCGCTCCCCCGACGACCTCTACGTCCTCTACACCGGGGGCACCACCGGCATGCCCAAGGGGGTCATGTGGCGCCAGGAGGACATCTTCTTCGCCGCCATGGGCGGCGGCGGGTGGGGGGCCGCTCCCATCACGACGGCGGCCGAGTTGGCCGACCGCCTCCCCACCGACGAGACCGGCCGGGTCCCCATGCTCGTGGTCGCCCCGCTCATGCACGGCAACGCCCAGTGGGCCATGTGGAACGCGTTCATGATGGCGGGGACCGCCGTGCTCTACACCGAGCACCGCTTCGACGCCGACCGGCTCCTGCGGATGGTCGGCGACGAGCGCGTGGTGTCCACCGCGCTGGTGGGCGACGCCATGGCCCGGCCGTTGTCCGAGACGCTCGCCGCCGCACCCCCGGGCACCTACGACACGTCCACACTCGCGGTGATCGGCTCGGGCGGGGCGATGCTGTCGGCGACGGTCAAGGCCGACCTGGCCGCCCAGGTGCCGGGGGCGATGATCATGGACCGGTTCGGCTCGAGCGAGGCCGGCGCCCAGGGTGCGGTCGAGGTCGGCGCCAGCGGGCCGAAGTTCGTGATGAGCGAGGACACGGCCGTCCTCGACGACGACCTCCGTCCACTGGCACCGGGCGACGGGAGGATCGGGCGGCTGGCGCGGTCGGGCCGGATCCCGCTCGGGTACTACAAGGACGAGGCCAAGACGGCGGCGACGTTCCCGACCGACCCCGACGGCGTCCGGTGGTCGGTTCCGGGCGACCTGGCCTCCGTCGGACCCGACGGGGTCATCACCGTGCACGGGCGCGGGTCCGCGTCGATCAACTCCGGCGGCGAGAAGATCTTCCCCGAGGAAGTCGAGGCGGCGGTGAAGACGCACCCCGACGTGTACGACGCCATCGTGGTCGGCCTGCCCGATGAGCGCTTCGGCGAGCGGGTGGCCGCCGTGGTGCGGATGCGGGACGGGACGGCCCCCCTCGATCTCGAGGTGCTCCAGGACCACTGCCGTGGCCACATCGCCGGCTACAAGGTCCCCCGGCAGCTCCTGCTCGTCGGCGACATCCCGCTGACGGCTGCGGGCAAACCCGACGCCAAGGCGGCGAAGGCGCTCTTCTGAACCGGCCGTCGGTGGTCCGGCGCCACCGGCAACCATCCGTTCAGGCCGGTACCGCCATCCGGGCCGCCGACGGGGCGTGGGCGAGGAGCTCGACGACCGCTACCACCCGGTCGGCGGCGGCGGCCAGCGCCGGCTCGTCGATCCCGACCGTCCGACGCAGCCCCGACTCGGGCCACAGTCCGACGACCCGCGCCGCCACCGGCCGGTCCGGTTCGCGCAGCGCGGCCACCAGCGCCAGGTAGGCGAGATCGTGGGCCCACCCCTCGTCGGGGGTCCCGGCGGACACCGACACGAGGGCCGGACCGGCCACGGGGCGCTCGGCTCCGCCCCTGGCCGGCTCGACGGGGAGGGGATACACCCGTGCCTCGCAGCGGGCCTTCAGGCGCACGGTCCTCGGGCCCGGGCACGTCCACGAGTCGTCGGCACCACCGATGACGGCCCTGCTTCCGAGTGCGGTCCATTCGGCCGATGCCCACAGCGGCGTGGCCCATGTGGTCGCCTCGGCCAGCACCACGGCCCGGGCGCCGGCGCCCAGTCCGGCGAACCAGGGCTCCCAGTGGAAGGTGCGCCAGCCGGTCCGTCGCCACTCGTCGACGGCCTCCTCGGCCAACGGTCCCACGGCCTCGGCGGGACCACGGAACCGTCCGTCGGCACAGGCGCGCACCGCCGCGAGGCCGAGGGACCGGCGGGCGAAGACCGGCTTCCAGGCGAACGTCGCCTCCGGCAGCCCCACCGTCCCGGGACGGGACCGGGCCATTCGAAGGACGGGCAGGGTCACCTCGACCAGACCACCGGGCGCCAACCCGTCGACCGCCGCATCGACCCTCGCGACCAGGGCATCCCGGATCCGCACCCGGGCATCGTCGCCCACGGGCACGCCGCCGGCGCCGCCGGGCACACGGGCCCCGGGCCCCTCGCAACGGGGGCTCACGCCGCACGGTCTTCGGTTAAGGGGATGACCTCGTCGGCGGCGCCCGGTGGCGCGACGGTGGCGGTGGCCACGGCGGACAGCGGCTCGGGTGTCGGGGCGGGCACCAACCCGCCGATCGCCGGACGACCGACCGTTGGCTGCGGCGACCTGGCACACGCCGCGCACCACGGTCGGTCGGTCGCCTCCGGCAGCGTGCCGGCTGCCTGGCCGGCCAGCACCGCGATCCCGGCACGGCACCGGCGGGCGGCGTCGACGAGGAGGTCGGGGGTGACCGGGTCCACCTCGAGCTCACCGGTGCGCGTGTAGTAGGTCGCCACGGCGAACGGCGGTGTCGTGCTGCGCAAGGTCTCGACCAGGGCGTAGAGGTGACGGTCGGCCCGGTGTGCCGGCCAGCGGGACCCGGAGGTCACGTCGACGAGGGCCACCGAGGCCTCGTCGACAGGGGGCCGACCGATGGCCAGGTCGACCCGGGCCACCAGCTCGATCCGGCCATCGGCCAGTGGCACCCGGATGCACTCCTGGGTCCGAGGTAGCCAGGCCGGGTCGAGGACCGGCCACCGACGACGCAGTCCGTCGGTCTGGCGTTCCACCTCGGACCGGAGCTCGGACAGCGCGTCCGGGGCCAGCTGCCCGATCCATGCGACGAGCGGCGCCTGGTGCTCGTCGACACCGAGACCGTCCATCCCGTCGGCGAGTGGGTCCCCTATCGAGCCGGTGGCCACCAGCTGACGGAACAGGACACCGACGAGCGCGCCGCACGCCAGTGGGAGCGAGCACTCCCGCTCGCCGGTCGGATCAGCACTGGCATGCGTCGCACACGCGAGCGACCGGGTCAGCCGGTCCTTGGTGACCATCAGCGGCGCATCACGACCCACGAGGGAAGCGTGGCCCGACGCTGATCCGCCGATGCCGTCGAAGTCGTGCTCGAGGAGGGACCGGAGGTCGGCCACCAGCCGGAGGTCGGCCACCGGCCGTGCCCGGCCCGTCACCCGCAGTCGGTC
The DNA here is from genome assembly GCA_963835445.1 of uncultured Actinomycetota bacterium. Classification (GTDB taxonomy): domain Bacteria; phylum Actinomycetota; class Acidimicrobiia; order Acidimicrobiales; family RAAP-2; genus Bog-756. The sequence goes on along the minus strand of CAWIFO010000005.1, from coordinate 133,789 downwards.
CAGCAGGGCCGTGCCGGCCAGCGGCTGCCATCCGGACACCCAGGCCGGAGACCATCCCTCGCCCGGCCGGGCCGGCCCACCCGCCACCGCGTGACCCGGCGCGGCCCGCTCCTGCACTGCCCGCTCCGGCGCGGTCCGCTCCTGCACGTTCCGCTCCCCCGGCAGGCGCACCTCCCCGGAGCACTCGGTCATCGTCATGGCAACAGTGTGGCCCCCGGGTGTCACACGACCCGGAGCCCGTGGGAGTGGCCGGTAGCCTCTGCCCTGATGATCCCTGCGGCCTCGTCCACCTTCGCCGTCGTGTTCACGCTGTTCGTACTCGCCGCGCTGATCCTGGTCGTCCTCACCCTCCGGTTCCTCGTCCGCCAGGCCTCGGCGTCCAGGGCCCGGTGGCTGGCCGGGCAGGAGGGCGGTGGACAGCCGGACGAGGAGGAGGAGGACGCGGAGTTCGACGAGGAGCCCGAGCCGATGACCGCCCTGGTGCTCGGCGGCGGGAGCACCCGGGGGGCGATCCAGATCGGCATGTTGCAGGTCCTCGCCGAGCACGGCTTCGTGCCCGACCGCGTCTTCGGGTCGTCCGTCGGCGCCATCAACGGGGTGGGCTTCGCCGCCGACCCGACCCGTGAGGGTGTGGAGCGGATGACCCAGGTGTGGCTGCGCATCCGCAGGGAGGACGTGTACCCCCAGGGGAGGCTCCACGGTCCGTGGCTCTACCTCCAGCAGCGTGACGCGGTGTACTCGAATTCCGGGCTGCGGGCCATCATCGAGGAGGGCTTCCCCCACGAGCGCATCGAGGACGCCGTGGTGCCGGTGGAGGTCGTGGCCACGTCGCTGACCGACGGGGGCGAGCGGTGGTTCACCTACGGGCCGGCTGTCGACGCCGTGCTGGCGTCGTCGGCCATGCCGGCGATCTTCCCTCCGGTCGAGATCGACGGTGAGCGGTACATCGACGGCGGCGTGGTCGACAACGTGCCCGTCCAGCGGGCCATCGACGCCGGGGCCACACGGATCGTGGTGCTGCTCAGCTCACCCCCGGTGTTCGAGCCGCCCGTGTCGAAGCGGCCGGTCGAGGGCATGGTCAACGCGCTGTTCATCGCCATCCACGCCCGGTTCGTGCGGGACATGGCCCATCTGCCCGAAGGTGTCGAGGTGATCCTCTGCACCGGCCCCGAGGGGGCCACTCGGGACTTCGACGACTTCTCCACCACCGAGCACCTGATCGCCCTGGGCCGGGCCGAGGCCTCCGAGGTGGTGCGGCGCTACGGCCTCGGGACGATCGCGTACCCCGCCCCACCGGTTCCCGTTCCGGCCATCCGCCCCGCGGTTCAGGACACCGGGCCGTCGACCCCGGCATCGGGTCCAGCGGAGTCCACGCCGGCGGCCGAGCCGGTGACCCAGCCCGACCCCGGCACGTAACGCCGGACGATCCTGGCCGGCACACCGGCGATCACGCAGTGGTCGGGGAACACCCCGCGCACGACCGCCCCGGCTGCCACCACCACGTTCCTCCCCAGCTCCGTGCCCGGCAGGATCACCACACCGGTGCCGAGCCAGCTCCCGTCGCCGATGACCACCGGGACGTCGTGCGGCCACTGGACGTGGACGACCTCGTCCGGGTTCTCGTAGCCGTGGTTCTGGTCGGTGATGTAGACGTACGGCCCGGTCTGGACGTCACTGCCCACGTCGATGGAGAAGTGGCCGACGATGTGGCTGCCGCGACCGATCATGCTGCGGTCGCCGATACGCACCACCGGATCGGTGACCATCGCCTGGCCGGGGACCATGCCGGCCGACAGGCTCACGTACGGGCCGACCAGGGTGTCGTCGCCGATGTGGATCCACCGCTCGCCGAAGATGGCGCCCGTGGGGAAGGCCAGACAGCTACCCCGGCCGAAGCCGCCGAAGCGGTCGGCCAGTCGGTCGCCGGGGCCGGTGGCCCCGTGTCGCACCATCCAGTCCCACCCGGCGTGGACCGCGGCGTGCAGCACGCGATGGCGCAGCCGACGCATGTCGCGTGCCGACGTCACGCCCGGGTGGGGCGGCAGTCCGGCGGGCGCCGGTCCGGAGCCGCCGGCGGGCGGCACGGCGGGGTCTGCCCCGTGAACGGGGTCGGGGCTGGCTGCGCTCACCCCGCGACGGTATCCGACACCCCGTGGCCGGGCGATCCCGAGCACTCCCCCGAGGCCTCCGTCGCGCCCACTCGTGCGCCCCCTGCCGCCATCCGCCGGGCATCGGGCCGGTCACGTCGACTCTCCCTACGATGGGACCGTGCCCGGGGAGACGCCGAACGACGATGGGACCGTGCCCGGCGAGACGCCGAACGACGATGGGACCGTGCCCGGGGAGACGCCGAACGACGACGTGGACCGCGTGCTGGCCGACAAGTCGCTGCTCGGGAGGTCGGGCTTCTCGTCCGGCTCCGACACCTATGAACGGGCCCGCCCCGGCTACTCCGACGAGTCGGTGGCCCACCTGGTGGCCTCGCTCGGCATCGGCCCCGGCACCCGGGTCCTCGACGTGGCGTCCGGGACCGGCAAGCTCACCCGATCGCTCGTCGACGCGGGGGCGACCTGTGTGGCGGCCGAGCCGTCGGCATCCATGCGCTCCTCGTTCGCCCGGGTCGTGCCCGACGTGGCCCAGGTGGGTGCCGACGCCGTGCGCCTTCCCTTCGCCGACGGCTCGTTCGACGCCGTCACGGTGGCCCAGGCGTTCCACTGGTTCGCCACGACCGGGGCGCTGGCCGAGTTCGCCCGGGTGCTGCGCCCCGGTGGTGGCCTCGCCCTGATCTGGAACGAGCGGGACGAGTCCGACCCGCTCGTCGCCGAGCTCACCCGCATCAGCAAGTGGGACGTCCACCAGCCCTACCCGGTGGGACGGGACTTCGGGGTCGTCATCGACGCATCCGGGTGCTTCGGTCCGGTCACCCGGACCCGGTTCCGCTTCACCCAGCCGCTCGACCGGACGACCTTCGTGGAGCAGGTGGCCTCGCGCAGCTACATCGTGGTGCTGCCCGAGCACCGGCGACGCGCCGTCCTCGACGACGTGGCCGCGTTGGCGGCCACGCTCGACGAGCCGATCGGGCTCCCGTACCTGGTCGATCTCTTCTGCGCCCGCGCCCGCTGACCGGCGGTCCCGACCCCGCTCCGCCGGCGGACCGGCTTGCCAGCGATGGCTCCCGCGGTGCAGCCTCTCCCCCGAGGGTCGGCCCCGCCATACACCGGCGGGGCCGCGGACCCGGCACCCGGGGGAAGGCACCGACCATGATCAAGCTCACCTGTCTGCTCAAGCGCAAGAAGGGGACGACGCCTGCTGAGTTCCAGGCCTACTGGCGTGACCACCACGGCCCACTCATCGCCAACTCCAGCGCCGCCAAGTACGTGATCCGCTACGAGCAGAACCCCCGGCCGCTCGACGACTACCGGGACGACGACGACCGCTCCGGCTACGACGGGGTCACGGTCCAGTGGTTCGAATCGATGGACGCCTACTACGCCCACATGGGCGAGGATGACTTCCCCGCCATGATGGAGGACATCGCCAAGTTCCTCGACACGGACTGCCTCGAGGTCGTACTGACCGAGGAGCCCCGGATCATCATGGATGGCGAGGTCGACTGGTCCCGCTGAGCGCACGCAGTGCGGCCATCGGCCCGGATCACCCCGTCCCGCGCGGCGGGACCCGTTGACACCACCCCGTGCCGGACGTACGATCCAGTCCTTCGGACACAGCGTCCGATCCACGGGAGGGGGCGTCCGGAATGAGTGACGCGGTCGAGACGGAACTGGACATCAGCGGGGTCGACTTCAGCGACATCAACCTCCTCGACTCGACGGTGTTCGCCGAGCGGGTGCCCCACGAGTGGTTCGCCTTCCTCAGGAAGAACGCCCCGGTGTGGTGGCAGGAGGAGAAGGACGGCCCCGGGTTCTGGGCGGTCACCACGCTGGCCGAGGCCACCCAGGTCAACCGCGACTACGAGCACTTCTCCTCGGCCCGCAAGGCCACCTATCTGTGGGACCTGGCCGAGGACGACCTCGCCCAGCAACAGCTGGTCATGCTCAACATGGACCCGCCGCTGCACACCCGCTATCGGCGTCTGGTGAACAAGGGGTTCACCCCCCGCATGGTCAACCAGCTCCATGAACGCATCCACGCCGCCACGGACGCCATCATCGACGACGTCATCGAGAAGGGCAGCGCCGACTTCGTGACCGACATCGCCGCCGAGCTCCCCCTCGTGGTGATCGCCGAGCTGCTCGGCGTGCCCAACGAGGACCGGCACCGGATGTTCGACTGGTCCAACCGCATGATCGGCAGCGATGACCCCGAGTACCAGTCAACGGGCGAAGCGGCCCAGATGGCCTCGATGGAGCTGTACGCCTACGCGTCGGAGCTGTTCGCCACCAAGCGGGTCGATCCCCGCGATGACCTCATGAGTGTGCTCACCCAGGTCGACATCGACGGCGAGCAGCTCTCGTCGTTCGAGCTCGAGCTGTTCTTCCTCCTGCTCACCGTGGCCGGCAACGAGACGACCCGGAACCTCATCTCCGGCGCCATGGCCACCTTCTTCGAGCATCCCGACCAGTGGGAGCTGCTGCGTGCGGACCGGTCGCTGCTTCCCGACGCGGTCGAGGAGATGCTCCGCTACGTCACGCCCGTCATGAATTTCCGTCGCCAGACGACGTCCGAATTCGAACTGGGGGGCCAGACCATCGAGGCCGACTCCAAGGTCGTGTTCTTCCACATCTCGGCAAACCGCGACGAGCGGGCCTTCGTGAACCCGCAGACGTTCGACATCACCCGCAACCCGAATCCGCACATGGCGTTCGGTGCCGGCGGGCCCCACTTCTGCCTGGGGGCCAATCTCGCCCGCATGGAGATCCGGGTCATGTTCGAGCACCTCCTCGACCGCATGCCGGACCTGGAGCTGGCCGGATCGGTGCAGCGCCTGCAGTCGGCGTTCATCAGCGGGGTCAAGCACATCCCGATCTCGTTCCCCGCCGGGCCCCGCGTCAGCGCCGGCTAGATGTCCGGGCGAAGGTCGTCCGACGACCTGAAGGAGGTCATCCGCGACTTCCGCCGCGATCAGGTCATCGACGTGGCGCGCCGACTGTTCGGCGAGCGGGGGACGACTGACGTGTCGATGGACGAGATCGCCTCGGAGGCCGGCGTGGCGCGCTCGACCGTCTACGTCTACTTCGCCAACCGGGGTGAGCTGCTGCGTGCGTGCCTCCAGGGGATGTATGCGCAACTCATCGAAGCCATCGCCACCACATGGGAGCACGAGGATGAGCCCGGCCGGCGGCTCGAACGCCTGATCGAGGAGATGCTGGCGATCGTGGACGACAGCCCGGCATTCTTCCGCCTGGCGCTTGTCACCCAGGGCACCCCGGCCAAGGACGGCGAGGTCGTCGGGACGGAGCTTGCGCTCATCGGCCTCGACATCGCCCGGCTCCTGCGCGATCTGGTGGTGGATGGCATCGACCGGGGTGCGTTCCGACTGGTCGACCCGGACCTGGCCATCAGCCTGATCGGCCAGCAGATCTACGGGGCCATGACGGTGCGGGCCGGCGAGCCGATGCCCCGGCCGCGCGCCGAGGCGGCGGCCGACACGGTGCAGTTCATCCTGCACGGCCTGGCGGCCTGAGCCACTGCACGGCCTGGCGGCCTGAGCCACTGCACGGCCTGGCGGCGGTGCTACACCTAGCGCGATCCGCCGAAGATGCGCAGCAGGGCCAGGTACACCATCACCGATGAGACGAGGATGGTGAAGGCGGAGAACCACTCGGCCTCGGCCTCGACGCCGGCCTGCTCGGCTCGGTCGACGAAGCTGAAGTCGACGAACAGGTTCATCACGGCGAGGACGAGGTAGAGCACGCCGAAGATCAGGAGCCCGCCGGTGCCGGAGAGGCCCCAGCCGGTCAGGATGGCGGCGAACATCACCACCACCATGCCGAGGGTGGCGACCAGGGTGACCTGGAGGAAACGGTTCCCGACCCGGACGAGGCCGGTCCGGTAGGCGGCCCACACCCCGGCCACGACGGCCACCGTCCCGAAGACCGCCAGGGGCACGGCGTGGGAGCCCTGGTCCGCATAGAACCGGGAGATGATCCCGAGCACCACGCCCTCGGCCACCGCGTAGATGGGCGCCAGCACCGGTGCCATCCGGGGCCGGAACGAGCACCAGACCCCCACCCCCAGGCCGACGAACATCGTGACCCAGGCGGCGGCGACCGGCAGGTTGGCCAGGTAGGACCCGGCCCCGACCACGAGCGCGATCAGTCCGAGCAGCCCGGCCTTGTTGAGGGCGCCGTCCGCGGTGAACCGGGCGGTCCGGCCGGCTACGGGCGGGGCCGGTGGTGGCCCCTGCGGCTGGAGGTGCCACGTGACGCCGTCCCACGACCACCAGTTGCCGTCGGGCTGCTGCTTCCAGTTGGACGGGGCGGTGGCCGGTGGCGCCGGATACGTCGTCAGCATCCGGTTGAAGTTGGACGCCGTGCCGAATGAGGCGCCCGAGCGCGTCCTCGTCGCCGTTCCGCCGATCCGGGTGCCGCCCTGCGGCGTACCCGGGGTGGGTCCCTGCGTCGAGGTCATCGTGGCTCCTCTGCTGGTCCGATCTCGCTGCCCAGTGTACCGGCGCGGTCCCTGTCCGCCGTAGCGCGGCAGCCCGCATCCCGGTCCGTGGCAGCCCGACGTCGCCGTCGGCCGGGCGCCTGCCCGGACGTCAGCCGCCGGCGACGGCGGGCACGATGGAGATCGTCTGCCCGTCGGTGACCGGTGTCGCCAGACCGTCGAGGAACCGCACGTCCTCCTCGTCGAGGAACACGTTGACGAAGCGGCGAAGGCCGCCATCGTCATCGAAGATCCGCTCGGCAAACCCGGCATGGGCGGCGTCGAGCCCCTTCAGGACCTCGCCGACGGTGGAGCCGTCGATGACGAGCTCGCCGGCACCTCCGGTCAGTGTGCGCAGCTCCGCGGGGATACGGACCTTGCTCATCGGGAGCTCCTCTGGGTGGGTGGGTGGTCGGTGTCGGCGGCCATCGCCGCGTCGAACGACTCGAGTGTCGGGGCGATGGTGGCGGTGGGCCCGACCACGTCGGACAGTGCCTCGACCGTCTTCAGGCCGTGGCCGGTGACCATGGCGACCACCCGCTCGTCCGAGCGGATGACGCCCTGGGCGGTCAGCTTCGCCAGGGTGGCGATGGTGACGCCGCCGGCGGTCTCGGCGAAGATCCCCTCGGTCCGAGCCAACAGTCGGATGCCGTCGAGGACCTCGTCGTCCGTCACCGAGGCGCAGGCGCCCCCGGACCTCCGGATCGTGTCCAGTGCGTACCAGCCGTCCGCCGGGTTGCCGATGGCCAGGGACTTGGCGATGGTAGTGGGCTTGACCGGTCGGATGACGTCGGTGCCCTCCGCGAAGGCGGTCGCCACCGGCGAGCACCCCTCGGCCTGGGCCCCGGAGACCCGCACGGACGGCTCCTCGTCGAGAAGGCCGACCTCCCACAGCTCCTGGAAGCCCTTGGCCACCTTGGTCAGCTGACTGCCCGAACCGATCGGGACGACCACGTGGTCCGGGCTCCGCCAGCCCAGCTGCTCGGCCACCTCGAACGCCAGGGTCTTCGACCCTTCGGCGTAGTACGTCCGCACGTTGACGTTGACGAAGGCCCACTCGGGCTGCTCGCTGGTCAACTCGGCGCAGAGCCGGTTGACGTCGTCGTAGCTGCCTTCGACGGCGAAGACCCGGCCGCCGTAGACGGAAGTCATGGTGACCTTGGCCCGCTCGAGGTCGTGGGGGATCAGCACCACCGAGTCCATCCCGGCCCGGGCGGCGTGGGCGGCCACCGAGTTGGCGAGGTTCCCGGTCGAGGCACAGGCAGCGACCTTGAACCCGAGCTGGCGGGCCTTGGTCAGAGCGACCGAGACGACCCGGTCCTTGAACGAGCCGGTCGGATTGGCCGTGTCGTCCTTGATCCACAGCTCGCCGAGTCCGAGCTCGGCGGCGAGGCGGTCGGCCCGCACCAGCGGCGTGAACCCGGCACCGAGGTCGACCGGGTGCGGATCCGCCACCGGCAGGAGGTCGGCGTAACGCCAGATGGTCCTGGGGCCGGCTTCGACCCGGGCGCGGGTGATGGTGGCGGCCACGCGCTCGTAGTCGTACGTGACCTCCAGGGGCCCGAAGCAGAAATCGCACACGTGGAGCGCCTCCGCCGGGTAGGTACGGCCACATTCACGACAGCGCAAGCCAGAAACGAAGTCCACAGCAGTCTCCTCATCGCTCGGGCATTGGCACCTGGCACGCTGCCCGACAGGTCGTCCCTGGTCGGATGCGCTCTGGTTGCCGCAGCTTCGTCGGGCCCGGTCCCTCAGCTGCTCTGGATGATGGCCTCCATTGTACGCCGAACACGAGCCCGGCCGTCAACGCAGACACAGTCCCTGTCCCCGCTCCCGCGGCCTGCCCGCCGCCCGTGTCCGCCCCCGGCACCGGCCGGCATGGCTGCTGGCGGCCGTCACTAACCTCCCGATGGTGAGCGATGATGGTGGCATGCCAGCGACGGCCGGGCACGGGGACGACGGGTCCTCCTACATCTCCGCCGCGTTCGACGCGGGTGCCCTCGCCACGGCCAAGGCCGGCCGCACCGTGTCCGTGTGCATCCCCGCCCGCAACGAGGCGGCCACGATCGGCCCCATCGTGCGGGCGGTGGTCGACCAGCTGACCGGAGCCGGCAGAGGCGTCCCCCTGGTCGACGAGGTGCTCGTCATCGACGACGGGTCCACCGACGACACCGGTGCCATCGCCGCACGGGCCGGGGCCCGGGTGGTCACGGGCGACACGGCCAGTGGGGGCAAGGGACAAGCAATGCGGGTGGCGCTGCACGAGGCCAAAGGTGACCTGATCGCCTTCGTGGACGGGGACGTCACCAATTTCGGGCCCCACTTCGTGACCGGACTGCTGGGCCCGCTCCTGGTCGATGACAGCGTCACGGTCGTGAAGGGCTTCTACCAGCGCCCGCTCCATGGGGAGCCCGACGGGGGCGGCCGGGTCACCGAGCTGATGGCCCGACCCGTGATCGACCTGCTGTACCCCGCGCTGGCCGTCATCCGCCAGCCCCTCGCCGGCGAAACGGCCGCCCCCCGATGGGTCTTCGAGAAGTGCACGCTGGCCGACGGCTACGCCGTGGAACTGGCCTTGCTGATCGACGTGGCGTCGCGTTTCGGCGTCGAGACCATCGCCCAGGTCGACCTGGGCGTGCGGGTCCACCGGAACCGGCCACTGTCCGAGCTCCGACCCCAGGCGACCGACATCCTGGCCGCGGCCCTGGCCAGGTCGCCGCTGGTGGACCGCGACTGAACCCCGGGCCGCCCCAGCCGGGCCCGGGCCACCGTCGCCGGCGGACGTCAGGTGGCGACGGACTCGACCGTTGCGGTCAGTGACGGGACCTCTGCCGGATCGAGGTCCAGGCGGAGCCGGCGCCGCGACGGGAGTGCCACGGCGCACAACGCCCCTACGGCCACCACCGCTGCTCCGACGCCCACGGCCGGCACCAGCCCCGACACGTAGTCCTGAGGCGAGGCGTATCCGCCCCGACTGCTGAACACGGCGCCGAGGGCGGCGATCCCCAGCACCCCGCCGAGCTCACGGAAGGCGGCATTGGTCCCCGACGCCACGCCCTCGAGCGACGTGGGTACGGTGCCCAGCACGACCGAGGCGAGCGGCACGAAGAAGAGCGTCATCCCGATGCCGCACAGGACGAAGGGGGCGATCATCTCCCCGTAGGGCGTACCCGGGGCGAGGATCACGGCCAGCCAGGCCAACCCGACGGCCTGGAGTGCCAGGCCGGTGACGACGAGGGGCTTGCCGCCCCAGCGTTCGGCGAGCTGACCGACGAACGGCGCCAGCAGCATGGTGACGGCTGTCCACGGCAGGATCCGGACCCCGGCCGACAGCGGCGAGTATCCCTGGACGGTCTGGAGGAACTGGGTCAGGAAGAAGATGGCTCCGAACATCCCGAAGCTGAACAGCAGCGCCGTCAGGTTGACCGAGGCGAACCCCCGTCGGGCGAAGAGCCGGATGTCCAGCATCGGGTGGACGGTGCGCAGCTCCCAGGACACGAAACCGGCCAGCATCAGCGTGCCGATCGCGAACGAGGCGAGCACCGACGGCGACGTCCAGCCGTGGGCGTTGCCCCGGACGAGGCCGAACACGACGCCGAACAGGCCGACGCTCACCAGGCCCACGCCGGCCAGGTCGAGCGGTGCGGCGGCATCCACGGGACTCGGCCAGGCGCCACCGGGCCAGGGGCACCAGGGCCAGACCGACCGGGACGTTGAGCCAGAAGATGTACTGCCAGGCCCAACCGGTCGTGACCACGCCCCCGACCAGCGGCCCGAGGGCGACGGCCGTGCCACCGATCGCACCCCAGACGCCGAGGGCGGCGTTGCGCCGTTCGGGCCGGACGGCGGCGCTCAGGAGGGTGAGCGACAACGGCATGATCATGGCCCCTCCGGCACCTTGCAGTGCCCGCGCCGCGATGAGGACACCGATCCTAGGGGCCATGGCGGCAGCGGCCGAGGACGCGGTGAAGAGCACGATCCCGGCCACGAAGATCCGGCGGCGCCCGAACCGCTCGCCCAGCGCCGACGCCGTGAGCAGCAGGACGGCGAAGGTGAGCGTGTAGGCGTTGACGGTCCACTCGAGTCCGGACAGGCCGGCGTGGAGGTGCACGCGGATCACCGGCAGCGCCGTCGAGACGACGAGGTTGTCGAGCGATGCCATGAACAGGGCCAGGCCGGTGATGACCACGGCCCAGACGGTTGCGTGCGCGGGACGTGGCGGCCGCCGCGCCGCGGACCCTGCTCCCGGCCCCCGGGCGCGCCGCGCCGGCGGACCGGGAGCAGTCGTCGGGCGGCGGCGGAACGGGGCGGATGGCCATTCGTTCAGTTGTGAGTGCTCACTAACTCTACGGGTCAAAAAAAGGGGGACGGCGGGCTGGCTCATGCGGAGACCTCCTCGGTCGTGGCCAGCTCGGCGACGCGCTGGTCCTTGATGGCTTGGCTTGCGGCTCGGATGGCGATGAGCTTCTCGGGCATCGGGCAGAAGGTCTGTGCCCAGTGCTCGTCGACGGAGAGCAGGTCGATCGCCGACATGACGTTCATCATCATCCCCATGGAGAAGAACCCGAGGATCTCCTCGTCGGGGAGCTGGGTGCGCTCGTGGACCAGGTGCCAGAGGACCTCGAAGGTGCGGCGGCAGGTGGCGGCGATGCCCGGGTCGCCCGGGGCCGCGGCGAACCCGTGCAGTTGGACCTGGAGCATCTCGGGGTCCTGGAGCAGTTCGGTGTAGGCCTCGCCCATCGCCGCCATGGCCTCCTCGCCGTCGAGGCCGGTGCCGGCCCGGGTCATCGCCGCGATGATCCGGTCGGACACCGAGCTCGTAGGTGGCGATGAACAGCTCCTTCTTGGTGCCGAACAGGCGGAACAGGTAGGGCTGGGAGATGCCGGCCCTGCCGGCGATGGCGTCGGTCGAGGTACCGGCGTAGCCGGACCGGGCGAATTCGGTGATGGCGGCGGCCAGCACGGCCGTGCGTCGCTCCGAGGCGGTCATCCGGGACGAAACCATCATGGAGATATTGTGAGTGCTCACTCACTACGTTGTCAAGAGCATTCCCGTCGACGGTGCGGGTGGCACGGCGGCGGCGCCGATGGACGGGTGAGGGCGGGGCCACGGGGTAGCGTCCCGGCATGCCTCCCGACCCTTCCGTCGACCACGGGGACCACTCCACCCGAGGCCGGGGACGGGTCGCTGGCCGACACCGTCCTGGTCTCCAACCGGGGGCCCCTGCCGTTCCGGATGGACGACGGCCGGCCGGTCCCGGTGGCGAGCGGCGGGGGTCTGGCCGGCTCCCTCCACCCACTGGTCGAGGGCACCGGCGCCACCTGGGTGGCCTCGTCGCTCAGCGAGGCCGACCGCGAGGCGTCGGCCGCGGGCCTGATGACCGCGCCGGGCCTGCGGGTCGAACTCGTCGAGCCCGACCGCCACATCTACAGCCTCGCCTACGACGTGGTGTCCAATGCCACCCTGTGGTTCTGCCACCACCACCTGTTCGATCGGCGCGCCGGCCGCGTACCGACCGACGGTGGATGGAGGCGTGGGACGCCTACCGCGCCTTCAACGTCCTCATGGCCGAACGGGTGGCCCAGGTCGCCCCCGACAGCGGGCGGGTGCTGGTGCAGGACTACCACCTGGCCCTGATGGCGCCCACGCTCCACGCACTCCGGCCCGACCTGCGCACGGCCTACTTCACCCACACCCCGTTCGCCGACCCGTCGGCGTTGCGCATGCTGCCCACCGCAGTGGGCGACGAGTTGCTGGCCTCGCTGGCGCGTTCGGCGCCTGCGGATTCCACTCGGAGCGGTGGGCCGCCGCCTTCCGGGCCGGACTGGCGACGGCCGGCCTCGACGACGGGGCCGCCCGGACGTTCGTGTCGCCGCTGTCGACCGACGCGGACCGGCTGCGGTCCTCGACGGCCACGCCGGCCGTCGCCGCCGCCCTGGCCCGGATCGAGGAGTCGGTGGGCGGACCCGACCGGAAGGTGATCGTGCGGGTCGACCGGATGGAGCTCTCCAAGAACCTGCTCCGAGGGTTCTGGGCGTTCGAGGAACTGCTCGAGCAGGAGCCGGCCCACCGGGAGCGGGTGGTATTCATGGCGCTCGCCTATCCGACCCGTCAGGGCCTGCCGGAATACCTCGCCTACCAGGACGAGGTGGAGACCACGGTGGCCCGCATCAACGAGCGGTGGGCCACGCCGGGGTGGATGCCGATCGTGCTCGAGGTCCAGGACGACTACCCCCGGTCGCTCGCCGCCCTCACCCGCTACGACGTGCTGCTCGTCAACCCGGTGCGCGACGGACTCAACCTGGTGGCCATGGAGGGACCGGTGGTCAACGGTCGCGACGGGGTGCTGGCCCTGTCACGGGAGGCCGGCGCCTTCGACCGGCTCGGCGCCGGTGCCCTCGAGGTCAACCCGTTCGACGTGACCGGCACGGCCACCGTCCTCGCCCGGGCGCTCGCCCTCGACCCCGGCGAGCGGGCGGCCCGGTCGGCCGCCCTGCGCGGGGCGGTCCTGGCCCGACGGCCGGCGGACTGGCTCGACGACCAGCTGGCTGCCGCCCGCTGAGGCGCCACCGCCGCCCGGTCCCGCCCCCGCCCGGGTCAGCGCGACGGGCCGGTGCCGGGGGCCTCGGCCAGCCACTCCAGGACCGACAGGGCCCCGGTGGGCCCGTCCACCGACAGGTCGGCCGCGGCCGCCACCTCCGGCGCCGTCTCCGCGTCGATGACGGCCACGCCCACGGTGTCCATGCCTCCGCCGGCCCGCAGCCTCGCCAGCTCGGCGAAGGCGGGAAGGTCCCCGAGATCGTCGCCGAAGAAGGCGGCCGCCCGGCAGCCCCGGGACATCCGTCGCACGACCACGCCCTTGTCGAGCCCGAGTGCCGGACGCAGCTCGACGGACAGCCGACCCCCGTGGGCCACCAGCCCGGTCGCCGCCGCCACGGCCCCCGTCCGCTCGGCCGCCCACTCCGCCGCCTCCGGCGCCCGACGGAAGTGCACTGCGACCGCCGGTCCCTTGAGTTCGACCTCGATGCCGTCGGGTGCGCCCGAACGGAGGAGCTCGGCCGCATGGAGAACTGCGGGCATCCAGTCGGCCGCCGACTCGTCGAGCACGGGTGTGCCGTCGGATGAGGCCGACTCCATGCCGTAGAGACCCACCAAGTGGATCGGGGCAGCCGGGTCCGCGGCCACTCGGCCCAGGTGGTCCGTCAGGAACCCGACGGGCCGGCCGGACACGACGCACACCGAGGCGAACCGCCGGGCCAGACGGGCGAGCACGCCGGGCACGCCGTCCAACGGTCGGGCATCCGCCGGCACGTCCACGATCGGCGACAGGGTCCCGTCGAAGTCGGTCAGCAGGGCAGTGCGCCCGGGGTCGACGAGGAGCGGGGCGAGGCGGTCGCGGGCCTCGGAGCCGGGCGGTCCGCCGGGCGCCGTCAGTTGCCCGATGTCGTCGTCGGGCTGGCGCCCGAAGCCAGGTCGGGGGCGACCACGACGAGGATCTCGGCCGTGCCGATCGTGCTCACCGGTGCGGCCGTCGTATACGGCAACACCGCCGAGGCCGGCAGGTGCAGGGTGGCGGCGACTCCGTTGGCCGCCGTCTTCTGGCCGGCCACGTAGTACACACTCGACGTCGAGACGTTGGCCGTGGCATTGATCGGTGCCTGTACGTTCCACCCCGCCACCTGGAGCTGGTTGGTGACCGACGCGGCGGCCCCCGCCTTGCCCGATGCGTTGGCCACCAGTACCGGGACGTTGCTCGGCTTGGACTTGGGCGCGGTGGTCGCGGTGGTCGTGGTGGTCGTGGCGTGCCCAGCGGCGGTCGTCGTCGGCGCCGCGCCCGCGGTCGTGGGCGTGGTGGAGCCCGGCGGGGCGCTGGCGAGCGTCGCGCTCGTCGACGTGGGGTGGATCTGGCCCAGGAGGAGCACGGTGGCCAGGACGAAGAGCCCGAGGAGGATCACCGCCCGGTCGAGGGGAAGCCGGTGGCCAGGACGCCGGGAGTCATGTGCGTCGGGCACCGAGGGATCGTCCACTCCCGCCAGCCTGCCAACCGCAGGGGCGATTAGCAAGCACTCCCGTCCGCCGGGTCGGGGACCGTACACTGGGGCGGGTTCCCCGGCCGGGGGCCACGCCGGTGTAGCTCAGTTGGCAGAGCAGACGATTTGTAATCGTCAGGTCGTGGGTTCAATTCCCACCGCCGGCTCCGCAAGGTCCCAGGTGGACTCCTCGTCCTCCGCGCCGCCCCGTCGCGGAGACGCCAGGACCCGACTGGGAGCCCGGCGGGCGGAAGACCGAGAGGAACGCCGGCGGGACGTCACGGCAGGGAGTCGTCGGCAGCGGTGTCCTGGCGACCGGGAACCACGAGACTGTCTCGGCCGCGACGATGCCGGTGGCGTCCGCCACATGTCCACGACGTCCGGGGGAACCAGGCGGGCAGCGGAGCGCGAACTGGCCGGGTCCGGCCCGTCGTCCGTCAGGAGGAGTGGGACCGCCGTCGACACCCGATCGTCGTTCCGATAGATGGGCAGGTGACCAATGGCCCTACTCGCCCCGTGGCCCCGTTCGTACTGTTGGCAGTGGCTTCCGTGAAGAGCAAGAGATGACTCAACCGCCCGACTGGGGTCGACACGGCCCAGGCGGACGGACAGCGGAGCCCGAAAGGAACATGGAGATGCGAACGGATATGCGAAAGACGACACTGTCTGGCCTATCTCTCGTTGGGGCGCTCGTGGGAACACTGGTCCTCGCGATGTCGACCCTGGCGTCACCGGCCGGGGCCGCCGGGTTGAGCCCGGGTGTCGGAGGTCCGGGTGGTGGAGGTGGGGAGACGACGCTCGGGAACAACCTCTCCGTTCCTGCCGTCTTCGTCCCCAATTCGAACTCTGCGGGCGCGCCGGCGCTCCGGGTGCCGTGCGCCTCGGCCTCGCAGAGCCCCCAGGGGCCGAGGGCCAGCGGATACTGGTTCACCGGATCCGACGGTGGCGTCTTCACGTACGGGAGCGCGACGTTCCAAGGGGCGCACACGGGTTCCTTGAACGCACCGGTCGCCGGCATCGCCGCGACGCCCAGCGGGAACGGCTACTGGCAGGTCGCCTCGGACGGAAGCGTCTTCGCATACGGTGACGCCGGCTCCTATGGATCGATGGGCGGCAAGCCGCTCAACGCACCGATCGTGGGGATGGCCGGAAATCCGGCCGCGGGCGGCTACTGGCTGGTCGCCTCGGACGGAGGCGTCTTCGCCTTCGGCAACGCCCCCTTCTACGGATCGATGGGCGGGACGCGGCTCAACGCACCGATCGTGGGGATGGCAGCCGACCCGGCGACGGGCGGCTACTGGCTGGTCGCCGCCGACGGCGGTGTCTTCGCCTTCGGTAGCTCCGGGTTCCACGGATCGATGGGCGGGACGCGGCTCAATGCACCGGTCGTGGGAATCGCCTCCACTCCGAGCGGGCTCGGGTACTCGCTGGCCGCGTCCGACGGAGGCGTCTTCGCCTTCGGTGACGCCGGATTCTACGGATCGATGGGCGGGACGTCGCTCAATGCACGGGTGGTGGGAATCGCCTCGTCGCCGACCGGCCTCGGCTACCTCATGGTCGCCGCCGACGGCGGGATCTTCGCCTTCGGTGATGCGCCGTTCTACGGGTCGATGGGCGGGTCGTCACTCGATGCGCCCATCGTCGGGATCGCCTTCTACCCGGGCTACTGGCTGCAGAAGACCGCCGCGACCTGGAGTGCGTACTGCACGGAGGCAACTGCGGCGACGGTCACCGCCCAGTGGGGGTCGAACCTCACCGATTCCCCCCAGGCCCATGCAGACAAGCCTCTCCGGGTCGAAGTCGGTCTGCTCGACATGGCCGCCACCGGCGATCCCTATCTGGGCTACAACATCACGAACCTGACCCCGACCCTCCCGGACCAGAGTTCCACCTACGGCACTGATGGGACGACCTTCCTGAGCGGGGTGAATGGGGGAGCGCAGACCCGGGTGTGGGGTCCCGGCGCCACCCTCAGCATCCGGAACACCGGCACCGATTCGGTGATCTACAACGGCCCCATCTCCGCAGAGATCAACTCGTCGGGGTCGGTCGTCTACGGGTTCAACTGGGGTGGCGGTAACTCGGGGACGGTGGATCCGGCAGGCACCTATGAGCTGATCTTCACCATCGGTGCGTCGATCACCATCGATGCCGTCACCGCCGGTACGACCAACCAGCCGACGTTCACGGCCAACAGCACCACGCTGACGGTCGTCGTGTCCTAGCGGTTGCGACGGGCCTGGGTCCGTCGTCGGAACACGGGCCGACTCGGTCGGCCCCGTGAACAGGGAGGCTCGGCGATCCGCCGAGCCTCCCTGACGTTCGCCCTCCCCCGGGTCGTTGCGGGGGCCGCCCCCTCCGACCGGGGTCGGGGAGTGCGCCGGACCTTCCCGGACACCGTCCGGCATGATCCGAGCGCCGTCCGGGTAAGTTCTACCCGTGGCTGCGCACCGGTCCGCCGGTGCCACGCCGGACGATCCCCAGGCGAAACCGGAAGGAGCGGGGATGGCCGACCTCCTGACGACGGCGGACGACCAGACGCTGGTCGAACGGTTCGACGCCACCCGGCGGCTGACCGAGGACCTCGCCGCACCGCTGTCGGCCGAGGACCAGACGGTCCAGTCCATGCCCGACGTGAGTCCCACCAAGTGGCACCGGGCCCACACGTCCTGGTTCTTCGAGACCTTCCTACTGGTGCCGTCGCTCCCCGGGTACGAACTCTTCCACCCGGACTTCGGCTTCCTCTTCAACTCCTACTACGAGGGAGTCGGCGCGCGGTACCCGCGGCCCGACCGGGGCCTGGTGACCCGACCCGGCATCGCAGGGATCGCCGACTACCGGCGTCACGTGGACACCGCCATGGCCGACCTGTTCGACCGGGGCCCGGACCGGGACACCGCAGCCCTGGTCGAACTCGGTGTGCAGCATGAGCAGCAGCACCAGGAGCTGCTGCTCATGGACATCAAGCACGTGCTGTCGCGCAATCCATCGCTTCCGGCATATGCGCCCCGGGCGCCCCGGGCGACGGGTCGGGCCGACCCGGCCACGTGGACCCACCACCCGGGCGGCACGGTGCCCGTGGGGCATGCCGGTCGCGGGTTCGGCTTCGACAACGAATTCCCCCGGCACCTCGTCCATCTGGAGCCGTTCGACCTGGCCGACCGGACCGTGACGTGCGGCGAATGGCTCGGGTTCATGGAGGACGGTGGCTACCGCCGGCCCGAGCTGTGGCTGGCCGACGGCTGGGCGACGGCGACAGCCGGGGGGTGGGAGGCGCCGCTCTACTGGTCGCCCGGCGACGACGGGTGGCGCGAGTTCACCCTGGCCGGCGACGGGCCCGTCGACCCGAGCTGCCCGGTGAGCCACGTGAGCTACTACGAGGCCGATGCCTACGCCCGTTGGGCCGGGGCGCGCCTCCCCACCGAGTCCGAGTGGGAGGTGGCCACCGAGCCGGCGGTCGGCGGGGGCGGCGCCCCTGGCAACCTGCTCGACATGTCCGCCCTCCACCCCGGGCCCGTCGCCGGCGCCGCGTCGGCGCCCGTCGGCGACGTCTGGCAGTGGACGTCCTCGGCCTACAGCCCCTACCCCGGATTCACCCCGGCGGCCGGCGCCGTCGGCGAGTACAACGGCAAGTTCATGGTCAACCAGTACGTGCTGCGGGGCGGCTCGTGTTTGACCCCCGCCGACCACGTCCGAGTCACCTACCGGAACTTCTTCCCCCCGGCGGCCCGATGGGCCGTCGCCGGGCTCCGAATGGCCCGCAACGCCTGACGCCCGTCCCGGGACCGCGCCCACGTCCCGACGAACCGACGAACCCCCTTCATCGACCTGAAGACACGGAGCCCATGGACACCGTCATCCCACCGACCATCGAGGTGTACCTGGCACCGGGCGACCTGCGGGCGGCCATGGAGGCGGACGTCCGTGCCGGGCTCACCTCCACCCCCAAGCAGCTCCCGCCCGTCTACTTCTACGACGACCGGGGCAGCCGCCTGTTCGACGAGATCACCCGGCTGCCCGAGTACTACCCCACCCGGGCCGAGCGGGCGATTCTCGAAGCCCACGCCAAGGACATGGTGGAGGCGGCCGGAGCCGACGTGCTGGTCGAACTTGGTGCCGGGACCTGCGACAAGTCGCGTGTCCTGCTGGACGCCATGCGGTCCTGTGGCCGACTCGGCACCTACCTGCCGCTGGACGTGAGTGACACCACCCTGTGGGATGCCGCCACCGCGCTCTCCGAGGAGTACCCCGGGCTGGCCGTGCGGGCCGTGGTGGGCGACTTCCACCACCACATGGACGAGCTCGCCGCCGACGGACGCCGGCTCATCGCCTTCCTGGGCGGGACCATCGGCAACCTCGACCCCGCCCAGCGGGCCCGGTTCCTGGCCCGGCTGGTCGGGTCCATGCGACCGGGTGACCGGTTCCTGCTCGGCACCGACCTGGTCAAGGACGGAGCGCGGCTGGTCGCCGCCTACGACGACTCGGCCGGCGTCACCGCCGAGTTCAACCGGAACGTGCTCCACGTCTTGAACCGGGACCTCGGCGCCGACTTCGCCGCCGATCGCTTCACCCATGTGGCACGGTGGAACGAGGCGGACCACCGGATCGAGATGTGGCTCCGCTCGGAAGACGCCTGCACCGTCCGGGTGGCCGACCTCGACCTCGAGGTCGGCTTCGCCGCCGGCGAGGAACTGCTGACCGAGATCAGCACCAAGTTCTCGCCCGACTCGTTACGCGCCGAACTCGAGGCGAGCGGGCTCGAGGTCGAGACCACCTGGGCCTCGCCGGGCGACGAGTTCCTGATGACCATGGCCGTGCGCCCCTGACGCCTCTGACGCCCCTTGGCTCCCCCTCTTCCCCCCGAGCCGGGGACCGCGTCCGGTCCGGGAGGGAACAGGGCGTCACCCACCGGGGTTGGACGGGACATGAGCATGCGAGCGACATGGAATGGGGCCGTGCTGGCCGAGAGCGACGCAACCGTGGTGGTGGAGGGCAACCACTACTTTCCGGCGGAGGATGTGCACCGCGAGTTCTTCGAGCCGAGCGACACGCACACCGTGTGCCCGTGGAAGGGCACGGCCAGCTATCGGACCGTCGTCGTGGACGGGGCCCGCAACGCCGACGCCGCCTGGTACTACCCCGAGCCCAAGGACGCCGCCCGGGAGATCGCCGACCGGGTGGCCTTCTGGAAGGGTGTCACCGTCGACGAGGTCTGACCCGGGGCCGGTCCCGCCGGCGGAAGACCCGCCGGCTCAATTGCCCGCGGCCGTGCGCTGGCGGGCCACGTCGAAGCAGGCGATGGCACCCGCCGTGGCCACGTTGAGCGACGACAGCGTGCCGTGTTGGGGAATGGCCGCCAACTCGTCGCAGCGCCTGCGGGTGAGCGCGGCCAGGCCTGAGCCCTCCGACCCGAGCACCAGCGCCACCGGCTGGTCTCCCAGCGGGAGCTGGTAGAGCGATGTCGGGGCCTCCCCCACCAGGCCGACCGTCACGACACCCAGGGAGGACAGCTGCTGGAGCGCTGTCGGGACCCCGGCCACGAGCGACATCGGCAGGTACTCGATGGCACCGGCGGCCACCTTGGCCACGGTCGGCGAGAGATGGGCCGAGCGGTGGCGGGGCAGGACGACGCCGGTCACCCCGGCACACTCGGCGCTGCGGAGTACGGCCCCCAGGTTGTGCGGGTCGGTGATCCCGTCGAGCACGAGCAGGAACGGGAGGCGGCCCCGCTTCGTCGGCTGGCACAGGTCCTCGAGCGGCGTGTCCCGGATCGGTGTGGCGAGGGCCACCACCCCCTGGGAACCGTCCGTCCGTGCCGCGGCGTCGATCCGCTTGCGTGACACGTACTCGACCTTGACCCGGCGCTTGACCGCCAGTCCCTCGATGTCGTCGAGGATCTCCGCTGCATCCATCCCCTCGGCCAGCAGCAGCGTGGTCACCGGCCGGCGGCCGGCGCTCAGCAGCTCGCGCACCGCCTGACGCCCCTCGACCTGGTCGCCCCCGAGGCCCTCGTGCTTCGGCCCGTGCCGAACCGGGACGTCCCGCCCGCCGGGACCCCGCCCCCGATCGTTCACCGGCGACCGACCGGCGCCACCCGACCGTCCCGTTCCCGCACCCGACCCGGCGCCGGTGCCGCGGGCCGAGCCGCGACCGGCCTTGGCGTCCTTGGACTTCATCCACGCCGCTTTGGCCTCGCTCCCCTTGGGGGATGGGCCGCCCCGGGCACCGCCCTTCTTGGCCGGGGCACGTGACGCCTTGCCACGTCCACGGTTGGATGGTGCAGGACTCATCGTGCCTCCCCCTCGTCGTGACCCCCGGCGCCGTGGGCAGCCGCCGAGGCGGTCAACAGCACCACGGCGGTGCATGCGATTCCCTCGGCCCGCCCCAGGGCGCCGAGGCCCTCGGCCCGGGTGGCCTTCACGTTGACCGGTGCGCCGAGGACGTCGGACAGCCGTTCGGCCATGGCCGGCACGTGCGGCGCCAGGCGGGGCCGTTCGGCCACCACCGTGCAGTCGGCGTTCACCGGGACCCACCCGGCGTCCGCGGCCAGGGCCACGACGCTCCGCAGGATGTCGAGGGAGTCGGCGCCGGCCCATCGCGCCTCCGTGTCCGGCATGTGCCGCCCGAGGTCGCCGAGGCCGGCAGCCCCGAGCACGGCGTCGGCGATGGCATGGGACACGGCGTCGGCGTCACTGTGGCCGGCCAGACCGCGCACGCCGTCACCGGTGACCACCACACCCCCCAGGACCAGCCGCCGCGTCGGGTCGTCGCTGAAGGCATGGACGTCCACGCCCTGGCCCACCCGCAGTGCGGGAAGCCGGGCGCCGCCGCCAGCGCTCACCGCGCCACCTCGCGGAGGAGTGCCTCGGCAAGGGACAGGTCCTCCGGCCGGGTCAGCTTGATGTTGCGGGGGTCACCGGGCACCGTGCCGACCACGAGGCCTGCCGACTCGAGCAGTCCGGCGTCGTCGGTCGCCTCGCCCCCGTATCGGTGTGCGGTTCGCAGCGCGTCGGCGGCGAACGCCTGAGGGGTCTGGACGGCGACCAGATCGGCACGGTCGACGGTGGCCACCACCCTGTCGCCGGCCACTCGCTTGATCGTGTCGGACACCGGGACGACGGGGACCGCCCCGTCGATCCCGCCCGTCCGCACCGCCTCGACCACCGAGGCGAAGAGCCCGGGATCGGCGAGCGGCCGTGCGGCGTCGTGGACCACGATGACCTCGGCATCGTCCGGGACGGCGTCAAGGCCGGCGCGCACCGAGGCGGCGCGGGTTGCGCCCCCGGCGACCACGGAGGACGCGCCGAGCGCCGCCTCGCCGGTGGCCCCGGGTGCAGGCAGGTCGGCGTCCGGGGACGCCATGTCGCGGACCGGTACCACCAGGACCACCCCGTCGACCACCGAACGCGCCGCACGGACCGACCGGGCCACGACCGGGATCCCGGCCAGGGGGAGGAACTGCTTGAGTCCACCGAACCGGCGGCCCGTGCCGCCGGCGACCACGATGGCCCACACGGGCCCCGTTCGGCTCAGGGCAGCGCCTCGTTGAGGCGGACCTCGGCGGTCTCCTCGTCGACCCCGAGGGCGAACGTGAGCTCGGACACCAGGATCTGGCGGGCCCGGCTGAGCATGCGCTTCTCCCCGGCCGAGAGCCCCTTGTCCTTGTCGCGGATCGACAGGTTCCTGACCACTTCGGCCACCTGGTAGATGTCGCCCGAGCGCAACTTCTCCGAGTGGTTCTTGTAGCGACGGGACCAGTTGGTCGGCATCCGCGCCTCCTTCTTGCGGAGCACGGCGAAGACCTCCTCGACTTCCTCGTCGTTGATGACCTCGCGCAGGCCGACACCGTCGGTGTTGTCCGCCGGTACCATCAGGGTGAGGTCGCCGTAGGCAAGCCGGAGTACGAGATACTCCTGCTTCTTGCCGAACGCCTCTTTGGTCTCTCGTCGTTCGACTACTGCCGCGCCATGGTGCGGATAGACGACCTTGTCACCGATGTCGAACACCGTTCCTCCTGGCGTTGCGGTGCGGAACCGGGGCTGGTGAGCGACATCCGGTCTGCGTGGGAAAGCATCCCATTCTACCAGCAACGGGGGGGTCCCCCGACGGCACCGGACACCACACTCAGGTCGGGTCGGCTTCCTTCCGGCCTCGGCCCCCGTTGCTCACCGGCCAGGGCGGGTCGACGGGCTGGAGGCCCGGAACCCGAGCCCGTCCGACACCTGGCGCCTGGCCTGCACCCGCCGCGACATGGACGGGTCGCCCACCTGGCTCTCACCCTCCACGACGAGGATCCGCCCCCTGCCTGCGTTCCCATTCCTTCCCACCTGCGTTCGCACCGAAGGACCCGACACGGGGAGCGACCCCCGAAGGGGCGGCGTTCCGGATTCCTCCTCAGGGTCCCCTACTGGTAGCGCTCGAAGATGCTGGCCTCGGCCAGTCGGGCCAGCCCGTCCTTGACCGAGTGGGCCCGCATCTGACCGACGCCCTCCACCTGCTCGAGCTCGGCGATCGACGCCCGCATGATCTGCTGGAGATTCACGAACCGGTCGACGATGCGCTCGATGATGGTGTCGGAGAACCTCGGCAGGTGATGCAGGAGCCGGTACCCGCGCGGCTCGACGCCGGACTCGGCATCGTGGAACGCCCCGGGCAGCCGCAGGATCCCGGCCACCCGCGTGGGGTCGCGCAGTTCGTCGGACGGCAGGTTGGCCAGCTGGTCGATGACCGACTCCACGGTGGCGGCCCATTCATCGGACTCCTCGGCGGTCATGACGCAGTAGTCGCGCACGACCAGGTGGAGGGCCCGGCCCACCCCGTCGGAGAGCTCCGTCGACTGCAGACCCACCAGTCGTCCGTCCTCACCCAGCTCGACGAGGTAGCCGTCCACCTCCTCGGCGATGCGCAGGACCATCTCGGCGGCCTGGATCACGCCGACCACGTCGCCCACCGACACCGTGTCCTCGAGCTCGAGGATCGACAGGTTCCCGAGAGCTACGTCGAAGCGGCTCCGGAAGCGCTGCATGGTGGCGAGGGCCTGGTCGGTCCGGTCATGGAGCCATCCCGTCGGCTGGATGGTGTGCTTGACGTCGTTGCGGTAGACGGCGATGACCGACATGGCGGCCGAGACCGACAGGACGGGGACGTCGATCGACCGGGCCACGCGCTCCGCCGTCCGATGGCGGGTGCCGGTCTCGGTCGTCTGGATCGTCGGATCGGGCATCAGGTGCACGTTGGCCCGGGCGATCCGGGAAGCATCGGCGGCGATGATGATGGCACCGTCCATCTTGGCCAGCTCCGACAGGCGCTGCGGGCTGAATTCGGAATCCAGGAGGAAGCCGCCTGAACAGATGGAGAGGACGTCGGGGCCGTCACCGACGACCACCAGGCCGCCCCGCTTGGCCCGCAGGATCCGGTCGAGCCCGTCACGCAGGGGCGTGCCCGGAGCCACCATCGCCAGGGCGTCGCTCATGGCCGCATGCTGGCGCGTGGTCACACCCGGATCGTACTCGGCACCGCGCCGGCGTACCCGTGGTGGGTTCAGCCCCCGGGGGCGTCGAGGCACCCGAAGCGGCCCACCGCCTCGGCCACCGTGTCGACCCGGATGAGCTCGACACCGGCCGGTCCGCCCGGCGCCGAGGCCGGCACGACCACCCGGCCGAACCCGAGCCGTGCCGCCTCCTCGAGCCGGCGTGGCAGGTTGGTCACCTGTCGGACCTCGCCGGCCAGCCCGACCTCGCCCACGGCAGCCAGGTCGGCCGGGAGCGCGACGCCGGTGGACGCCGACGCCACGGCCAGGGCCAGGGCCAGGTCGGCGGCGGGCTCGGTCACCCGGATCCCGCCGGCCACCGAGGCGAAGACGTCGACCGCGTGCATCGGGAGCCCGGCGTGGCGAGCCAGTACGGCCAGCGTCATCACCAGGCGGCCGCCGTCGAGGCCGACGACCGACCGCTTCGACTGGGCCTGTCCCATCGGGGCGACGAGAGCCTGGAGCTCGACCATCAGCGTGCGCCGGCCCTGGAGCGCCGGGAGCACCACACCCCCAGGGACACCGGTGAGCCGGTCCCCCAAGAGGAGGCGGCCCGGGTCGTCGACCCGGTTGAGGCCCTGGTCGCCCATCTCGAACAGACCGAGCTCGCCGGTCGGGCCGAACCGGTGCTTGACGGCGAGGAGGAGCCGAAGTGCGTGGTGCCGGTCGCCTTCGAAGCTCAACACCGTGTCGACCATGTGCTCGAGCGCCCGCGGGCCCGCCAACGACCCGTCCTTGGTGACGTGGCCCACCAGGACGGTGGCCACCTGGCGGGCCTTGGCCAGCCCGACCAGCTGGTCGGCGCACTCTCGGACCTGGCCGATGGAACCGGGTACGCCGGTGGCGCGGCGCTCCCCTGGCGTGGCGGGACCTACGGCCACGGCCTGGATCGAGTCGATGACGAGCAGGTCGGGCTCGGACTCCACCACGGCGGCGATCACCTGGCCCACGTCGGTGGCCGACAGTATGAGCAGTCCGGGCGGCACCGGACCCAGGCGTTCCGCACGCAGGCGCACCTGGTGCGCTGACTCCTCGGCCGACACCAGGAGTACCCGGTGCCCCGCGCCGGCCCGGGCCGCCAGCACCTGCAGCAGCAGGGTGGACTTGCCGATGCCGGGCTCCCCACCGAGCAGGGTCACCGACCCGGGGACCAGGCCCCCGGAGAGCACCCGGTCGAACTCCTCCACCCCGGTCGGCACAGCCGCCGCCTCGGACAGGTCCACCGACGACAGGGGGACGGGCATGCCGGACAGGTCGAGCTCGTCGACAGCCCGGACCAGCGGGCCGAGGGCCGACTCCTCGACCAGGGTGTTCCACTCCCCACAGGTCGGGCAGCGACCGGCCCACCGGGCGGTCGTCGAGCCGCAGTCGATGCAGCGGTGGCGCTTGGCCGTCTTTGCCATGTACCGATGGTAGGGACCGGGTGTGCCAACCGGTGCGACCGGGCGTGCCGGGTTGGTCCGACCGGGGAGGTCATCCCCCTCCGCGGGAGGGGGAGGGGGAGGGTGAGCAGGACCCGTGACGCGCATCGCCCCCCGGGGGGGCCGAGGGGGCGATGGCGTTAGCCTGGCCGACCCGGGGGTGGGGCCGGTCGGATGCGGGGCTGCCGATCCGGGAACTGCGTCCTGGACGGTCAGGAGTTCCCCGCCTCCTCCCAGTAGACCCCCTCCCGGTCCCCGGGGTCAGGGCCGAAGGACCCGAACTTCGAGCATCCCACGCACCGACCCGGGCCACACCACCGCCTGCCCGCAGGTGGCAACCCTCGTTGCGCACCATCTGGGTCGCCCTACGACGAGGGCGGGACCGGGCGTAGACGCGCCGACGCCCCGCCTGGTCGGCGGGGCGTCGGTCAATCCGGTAGGAGCCGCGGCAGCGCCGCGACCGGCTCGTCAGTCGGCCGAGGAGTCGGCTCCGGCCAGCGCCACCGGCGGGGGCTCGAGGCCCTCGATGGCGGTGAACGTCAGCTGCTTCTCGCCGGCGACCAGGGGCGGGGCCCCCTTCACGTCGTAGGCCTCGGCGGCCTCCGGCGTGATGGTCTCGACGTCGACGATGATCGTCTGGCCGACCCGGAACTCCTTCCACAGGATGCGTTCGGACAGCGGGTCCTCGATCATCTGCTGGATGGCACGGCGGAGCGGCCGGGCACCCAGCTGTGGGTCGTAGCCCTTGTCGGCCAGCAGGGTCTTCGCCTCCGGCGTCAACTCCAGGCTGAGGCCCTGCAGCTCGAGCTGGGTGGAGACGCGCCGGATCATGAGGTCCACGATCTCGATGACCTCGACCTTGGAGAGCTCGTGGAACACCACGACCTCGTCGATGCGGTTGAGGAACTCCGGCCGGAAGTGCGCCTTCAGCGCCTCGTTGACCTTCGTCTTCATCCGCTCGTAGGTCACCGCACCCGAGTTCTGGGCGAAGCCCACCGAGGACTTGCGGAGGTCGGCGGTACCGAGGTTGGACGTCATGATCAGCACGGTGTTCTTGAAGTCCACCGACCTGCCTTGGGCGTCGGTCAGCCGACCGTCCTCCAGGATCTGGAGCAACGTGTTGAACACGTCGGCGTGGGCCTTCTCGACCTCGTCGAACAGGACCACCGAGAACGGCTTGCGCCGCACGGCCTCGGTCAGCTGCCCGCCCTCCTCGTACCCGACGTAGCCGGGGGGCGAGCCGACGAGGCGGCTCACCGTGTGCTTCTCCATGTACTCCGACATGTCCAGCTGGATGAGGGCGTCCTCGTCGTCGAAGAGGAACTCGGCCAGTGTCTTGGCCAGCTCGGTCTTCCCCACGCCCGTCGGGCCGAGGAAGATGAACGAGCCGCTGGGGCGCTTCGGGTCCTTGAGGCCGGCACGGGTGCGTCGGATCGACCGGGCGAGGGCGGCGATGGCCGGCTCCTGACCGATGACCCGCTTGTGGAGCTCGTCCTCCATGCGCAGGAGTTTGGCCGTCTCCTCCTCGGTGAGCCGGTAGACGGGGATCCCCGTCCAGTTGGCCAGCACCTCGGCGATGACCTCCTCGTCCACGACGTCGAACAGGTCGACGCCCTCGGCCCTCCACTCGGCCTCCATGGCCTCCTTGGCGTCGAGACGGTCCTTCTCCTGCTCGGCGAGCTTCTTCGCCTGGTCGAAGGCCTGCTTCTCGATGGCCGTCTCCTTGTCGGCGCGCAGCCGGGTGATCTCCTCCTCCAGCTTCTTGTAGGCCGGAGGCGTGGTCATGCGACGGATCCGCAGGCGGCTGCCGGCCTCGTCGATGAGGTCGATGGCCTTGTCCGGGAGGTACCGGTCGGCCAGGTAGCGGTCGGCCAGGTTGGCCGCGGCCACCAGGGCCTGGTCGGTGATGGTGACGGCGTGGTGGGACTCGTACCGGTCGCGCAGGCCCTTCAGGATCTCGATGGTGAGCGCCACGTTCGGCTGCTCCACCTTGATCGGCTGGAACCGTCGCTCGAGGGCGGCGTCCTTCTCCAGATGCTTGCGGTACTCGTCGATGGTCGTGGCGCCGATCGTCTGCAGCTCGCCCCGGGCCAGCATCGGCTTGAGGATCGAGGCGGCGTCGATCGCACCCTCGGCGGCGCCGGCACCGACCAGTGTGTGCAGCTCGTCGATGAACAGGACGATGTCGCCCCGCGTGCGGATCTCCTTGAGCACCTTCTTCAGCCGCTCCTCGAAGTCGCCCCGGTACCGGCTCCCGGCCACCAGCGCACCGAGGTCGAGTGTGTAGAGCTGCTTGCCGGTGAGGGTCTCGGGGACCTCGTCGGCG
Source organism: uncultured Actinomycetota bacterium (assembly GCA_963835445.1). Classification (GTDB taxonomy): domain Bacteria; phylum Actinomycetota; class Acidimicrobiia; order Acidimicrobiales; family RAAP-2; genus Bog-756. Next base: position 105,873 of record CAWIFO010000005.1, on the reverse strand, counting down.
ACGATCCGCTGGGCGAGGCCCTCGACGATCGCCGTCTTCCCGACGCCGGGCTCACCGATCAGGACCGGGTTGTTCTTGGTGCGCCGCGACAGCACCTGCATGACCCGCTCGATCTCCTTCTCGCGCCCGATGACCGGGTCGAGCTTGTGGTCACGGGCGAGAGCCGTCAGGTTGCGGCCGAACTGGTCGAGCACGGCGGAGCCGGTCGGGGCGTCGGCCTGCTGGCTGCCGGGCTGGCCGCCGCCGACGGCCTCCTTGCCCTGGTAGCCGGAGAGCAGTTGGATCACCTGCTGGCGCACGCGGGGCAGGTCGGCGCCGAGGCTCTGGAGGACCTGGGCGGCGACGCCCTCGCCCTCGCGCACCAGTCCGAGCAGCATGTGCTCGGTGCCGATGTAGCTGTGGCCGAGCTGCAGCGCCTCGCGCAGCGAGAGCTCGAGGACCTTCTTGGCCCGGGGCGTGAAGGGCGGCGACCCCGTCGGGGCGGTGCCGGCCAGACCGATCGTCTCCTCGACTTTCTCGCGGACGGCCTCGAGGGAGACGCCCAGCGACTCGAGCGCCTTTGCCGCGACGCCCTCACCCTCGTGGATCAGGCCCAGGAGGATGTGCTCGGTGCCGATGAAACTGTGGTTGAGCAGCCGCGCCTCCTCCTGCGCCAACACCAGGACTCGTCGAGCTCGGTCTGTGAATCGTTCGAACACTCCACCGCCTCCATCCGCGGTCAACAACTGAGACCCAAGTCTACAGGTGCCAGGTTCACCCGCACCCGCACGCCCCGACGTCGGGGTCCATGTACCACCCATCGGCAGTCTGCCCTATCGTCTGTAGCCAGTGAACGTCGTCGACCTCCTGGGACTCCCCGCACTCGAAGATCAGCTGACCCGCCTCGAGCCCCTGCTCGTCGAGTCCGTCGTCACCGGCGACGCCTTCCTGGACGAGGTCACCACCCACCTGCTCGCCGCCGGCGGCAAGCGGCTCCGCCCGGTCCTGGCACTGGCGACCGCCACGTCCGGCGCCCGTGACGCCAGCCGGGACGACCTCCTCGGGGCCGTGGCCGTCGAGCTGGTGCACCTGGCGTCGCTCTACCACGACGACGTCATGGACGAGGCCACCATGCGGCGCAACGTCGAGAGCGTGAACTCCCGGTTCGGCAACCTGGTGGCCATCGTGGCCGGCGACTTCCTCCTGGCCCGGTCGGCCGAGATCGCCGCCGGCCTGGGCGTCGAGATCGCCGCCCTGCTGGCCGCCACGCTGGGTGAGCTGTGCCAGGGCCAGGTGGCCGAGGTCCGGGCAGCGTTCCGGGTGGACCGCACACGCGACGACTACTCGTCCGCCATCGCCGGCAAGACCGCCTCGCTCATGGCCACCTCGTGCCGGATCGGTGCCCTCACCGGCGGCCTCGCCCGTTCCGAGGTCGAGGCGTTCACCGACTTCGGGCGGTGCTTCGGCATGATCTTCCAGGTGCGCGACGACATCCTCGACGTCGTCGGGACCGAGGCCGACCTGGGCAAGCCCGCCGGGCAGGACCTGGCCGAGGGCATCTACACGTTGCCCGTCCTCCTCACGCTGGCCGACTCCGTGCACGGCCCCGAGCTCCGCGAGTTGCTGGGCCAGCCCCTCGGGCTTCCCGAGCAGGAGAAGGCCAGGGCCATCGTGGCCGGGTCCGGGGCCATCGCCGAGTCGGTGCTGGTGGCCCGGGGCTACGCCGACCAGGCAGCTGCGGCAGCCCGCACCGGGCCGTCCCCGGAACTGGCAGTGGCCTTCACCCGGCTGGCGCACACGCTGGTCGACGGCCTTCCCACGGCCTAGGCCGAACCGCAGCCGAGCCTCCGTCGGTCGACGGCGTGGGGCGCTCCACGAGCCTCGGTCGCCGGACGTGGATCAGGCGCACTTCCCGCCGACGAGCCCGTGCGCCCTGGCGTCGCGAGCCGTGCGGGCGGCCAGCCTGGTCTGGTGGCGGGCGGCGGAGGCCTGGCGGTGGCTGACCACCTTGGCCCAGTAGGCGGCGAGCTTGGCGTCGCCGCGCCCCGCCGCCTTTGCCTCGAGCCCGGCGAAGGCGGCGGTGCCGGTGGCGAACTTGGCCTGCCGGCGGGCGGCAAGGGCGAGCCGGCCCTGCTCACGCTGGCACATCCTGGCCCGCTCGGTCCCGGTGGCGTGCCGCAGGTGGTGTCCCCCGGTGCCCTGCGCGGCGCTCGCCACGCCGGAGGCCGCCGTGGCGAGCGAGCCCGCCAGCACCATGCTCAGGACGACTTTGGCTGCAAGCATTCGCACGTTCGTCATATCGGATCTGCTCCTCGTCGCATCGACACTTCCCACCCACCGGGCGACTGCCCGGAGCATCGGCACACCCCGGTCGCCGATGTAGGGGAATCTACCGGGACATCCGGCAGATGTGTCGGCGCGGACCGGTCACGGTCATTCCTCGTCGTCCACCCTGTCGGCCCCACCCCTCCCGTGCGTCAGGAGGTCATGCCGCCCAGACCGACCAGGCCGCGGGCGAGCTCGATCTCCCCCATGTGGCGGAGCCCGTGCTGGTAGATCCAGCACTCGGTGGCGTCGAGCAGGGTGATCCCCTCGGGGCCGGCCACCCGGGCGCTGTAGGTGCTGGCGATCTGGTCGGGGAAGGGCCGGGGGATCACCAGCCGGGTCAGCTCGCCCGGGTCGAGGTCGGCCAGCCACGCCTCGACCCGGGCGAACACCGTGCGCATGTAGGTCTGGAACTCCTCGTAGTCCCCGATCCGCTGGTGGACCATCTCCTCGACGGTCCGGTGCTTGCCGTGGTCGGCGATGGCGGGGCGCACCCGGGCCTCCCACGACTCGTCCCACACCGGCGGGGTCCCGGTCATCAACAGGAACGACGCGTCGATCATGTTGACGATGTGGAAGAGACTGAAGGCGATGGGGAGGACTCCCTCACGCTCGAAGTGGTTGACCTGGTCGAGGTCCATGGTGACCACGGCGTCCTCGTAGAGCGAGAACAGCGCGCGCATCCGCCGCTGCAGGGAGTCGAGCTCCAGGGGAACGCTCCCCCCCGCCCCGGCGACATCCGATACCGGGCCCTGTGCCACGACGACTCCCTCCGGGGCCCGACGGCCGGACCCGTGCGGTCATGTAAACACTTGTCACAGTAACTGTCAACTGTTAACCTGAACCGCCGGAGCCGGCGCGGGCAGCCCCGTGGCCGGGTCCTTCCTGCCACCGCCCGCCCCGAACCGGGTCGGCCCCCGCCCACCCCGGACCCGGACCCGCCACTCGGCAGGGCCCGGCCCGGCGGCCACCGGGATGCCGACCGAGTCAAGTGAGGTCCCATGCAGCTCGACGTCGACAAGGCCGACCTCCGCCACATCCGGGCGGTGACCCGCCCCTCTCAGGCGCTGGCACCCGGCGAGGCCCGGCTCCGGCTCGACACCTTCGGCCTCAGTGCCAACAACATCACCTACGCCGTCTACGGCGAGCTCATGCAGTACTGGGCGTGCTTCCCCGGGCCCGTCGAGGACGGGGTGGCCTGGGGCCGGGTCCCGGTATGGGGCTTCGGCGACGTGGTCGAGTCGACCTCGCCTCCATTGGCCCTCGGCCGGCGTGTCTACGGCTACTTCCCGATGGGCGACGAGTTGGTGGTGAGCCCCGGGCGCTTCGACGAGCAGGGGTTCTCCGACATGACCCCGGCCCGCACGGCCGTGCCGTCGGTCTACGCCCGCTATGGCTTCACCGACGCCGACCGCATCTACCGGGTCGAACGGGAACCCCAGCAGATGCTGCTGTGGCCGCTGTTCGTCACGTCGTTCGTGGTCGACGACTTCCTGGGCGACCACGACCTCCACGGTGCCGGCACGGCGATCGTCTCGAGCGCCTCGTCCAAGACGGCCATCGGCGCCGCATTCCTGCTGGCCGAACGGGAGGGGATCGACGTCGTCGGCCTCACCTCGGCCCCGAACGTCGACTTCGTGCGCTCGCTCGGCTGCTATGGCACGGTGCTGACCTACGACCAGATCGGCGACCTGCCCGCTACCGACTCCTGCTACATCGACGTCGCCGGGCGGCGCGACGTCACCCACGGTGTCCACACCCGGCTCGCCGACCACCTCCGCCACTCGATGGTGGTCGGCGACACCCACTGGGACGACACGGCCACGGGGGACGGCGTCCTGCCCGGGCCCCGGCCGGAGTTCCTGTTCGCCCCCGACCAGATCACGAAGCGCCGCACCGACTGGGGCCGCGAGGGATTCGAGGCCACGGTCGCCGCCGCCTGGGACCGGTTCGTCCCCTTCACCGACTCGTGGCTGACGTTGCGCCGGCGCACCGGGCCGGTCGAGGTCGAGGCCGCGTACCGGGACCTGCTCGAGGGCCGGGTGGACCCGAGGGTCGGTGACATCTGCACCCTGGGCGGCGGTCCAGGAGGCGCATGATGACCGACCTCGCCGGGCGACCCGTGCCGGACGCGTCCGACACCCCACCGACGGAGACCGACGGCCGGCGCCTGCGCCGGGCCGTCAACCGGGAGGCCGTGGTCGACGCGCTCCTCGACCTCTACGAGGAAGGGAACTTGCGCCCGGGCACCGACGAGATCGCCGAGCGGGCCGGGATCTCCCCCCGCTCCCTCTTCCGCTACTTCGAGGACACCGACGACCTGACCGGCGAGGCCGTGACCCGCCAGCTGGCACGCGCCCTCCCGCTGGTGCACCTCGACGTCGACGCCGCGGCACCCTTCGAGGACCGGGTGCGGGCCCTGGTCGAGCAGCGTTTCCGGCTGTTCGGCGCTGTCGGACAGGCCGCCCACGTGTCCCGCCTGCGCGCTCCGTTCCAGCCCCGGCTGGCCGAGACCCTCGCCGAGTCCCGTCGCTTCCTGCGCAGTCAGCTCCGCACGCTGTTCAGCGACGAGCTCGGGTCCATGGGCGACGAGCGGGCCGAGTGGGCCCTGGCCGCGGCCGACGTGCTCGCCACCTTCGAGTCGTACCAGCTGCTCATCACCGACCAGGGGTTCTCCGTCGCCGAGGCGAAGCATGTGGTCGACCGGGCCCTCGCCGTACTCCTCGCACCCGACGGAACCCGATGACCGCCCGACGCGGCAGCATGCGCCACGCCGTCCGCCTGGCCTGCCCGCCCGACACCGTCTGGGCGGTGGTCGGGTCGCCCGGGCGGCTTCCCGAGTGGTGGGAGGGCATCGAGTCCTGCACGGTCGAGGGCGACCGACGCACCATCCAGACCCGGTCGGGACTGCCGATGCCCGAGCGGATCCTCACCATCGACAACGGCCTCCGGCGGTTCCAGTACCGGATCACCGCGCCGCTGTTCGTCGAGCACCTGAGCACGATCGACGTGCACGACCTCCACGACGGTACGTGTCTCACCGTCTACAGCGTCGACGCCGAGCCCGCCGTGCTGGCCCTCGTGATCAGCGGCGCAGCTCGGGCGGCGCTCCACCGACTGCCCGAGCTGCTCGGCGTGGAACGGATCCCGTGAGCACCCGACACGGCGGGACGGATGGTCGCCGGCGCGCCCCGGCCCACCCGGGGTCCCGCACGTCATCCGACTCGTCCCGCCGCTCCACCACCGACCCGCCGAGGCGGGGTCGCCCGAAAGGAGCCCGCTGATGGGCCGCAAGATCCTCTTCGTCACCACCGACCAACAGCGCTACGACACCCTCGCCTGCAACGGCGGCACCCTGTCGCGCACGCCGGTCATCGACGGGTTGGCCGCCGAGGGCGTCCGCTACGACCGGGCGCACCCCCAGTCGGTGGTGTGCATGCCGTCGCGATCGACCATCGTGACCGGTCAGCACCCGAGTACCCACGGTGTGTGGATGAACGGCGTCCCGCTGCCGGGTGACGCGCCATCGGTGGCCGAGGTACTGCGACTGGCCGGCTACCGGACCGCGCTGGTCGGCAAGGCGCACTTCGAGCCCTACTTCGACCCCTTCCTCCGCTTCGAGGAGAATCTCCTGTCGACCGAGGGCACCACACCCCACGGCGGGTCCCGCCGTGGCTTCGAGCACCTCGAGACGGCGGCCCACGGAGCCATGGGACCGCTCCACTACTGCCAGTGGCTCCTGCGGGAGCACCCCGAGGCGCTCGGCATGTACTGCCGGGCCATCGACGACTCGCTCCAGGTCAGCGCGGCCCCGGGCGGGGACACCGGCGCCCCCCAGGTCAAGGTCAACCCGATCGAGCGCGGGATCTACCACACCGACTGGGTGGCCGACCGGACCATCGCCTGGCTCGACTCGGTCGAGGCCGACGAGGACTGGTTCTGCTGGATGAGCTTCCCCGACCCGCACCACCCGTGGGACCCGCCGGAGTCGGAGGTCGGACGGGTCGACTGGCACGAGGTCCCCCTCCCGGCCGGCTACCCCGAGGACCGGACCACCCGCGAGACCGTGCTCGACGCCAAGCCGCGCCACTGGCGCGCCTGGTACGACGGGACGCTGGTCTCCAACTACGAAGCGCCGGCTGACTGGGTGCCGGCCACCCTCACCGCCGACCAGGTCCGCGAGGTGAACGCCCGCAACGCCGTCGAGGTCGAGCTCATCGACGAGGCCCTGGGCCGGGTGCTCGCCCGGATCGCCGAGCGGGGCTGGGCCGACGACGTGGACATCGTGTTCACCACCGACCACGGCGAGTTCCAGGGTGACTTCGGCCTGCTGTTCAAGGGTCCCTATCACGTGGACGCCCTGATGCGACTCCCCCTGGTCTGGCGGCCGGCGCCCTCGTCGCGGGTGAGCGCCGCGTCCGGGGCCACGGTCGTGAGCCGTCCGGTCGGCCTCGTGGACCTCGCCCCCACCTTCTGCGCCATCGCCGGGATCGAGCCCCCCGAGTGGATGCAGGGGAAGCCGCTCCCCGTCGACGACGGCGATGCAGGGGCCCGGGGCTTCGACAAGGTGCTCACCGAGTGGGACAGCGACCTGTTCGGCACCGATGTCCACCTTCGGACCATGATGCGGGACCGGTGGGTGGTCACCGCCTACCTGCCCGGCACCAGTCACGACGGCACCGAGGGCGAGCTCTACGACCTCGTCGACGACCCGCTGCAGCAGATCAACCGGTGGGACGACCCCGCCGCCCGGTCCCTGCGCGACGACCTCGTCGCCGACCTGTGGGACTCCCAGCCCGACGTCCGGCCCGAACGGCTCGCCCTGGAGGCCCCGGTGTGAGCCCCGACCCCGGCCTCGCCCCCTACTGGCCCGGCCCGTGGCCAGCCGAGGACGGTGGCCCGGGTCGCCTCCAGGCCCCCGGGGCCGGGGCGGCGCTCCCGACGGTGGCAGCCGGCACCCCCGTCGACGTCCGGACCCGGACCGATCCCGTGGTCACCATGGCCGTGACCCGCGACCCCGGCGAGGTCTACCTGCTCCGGCACACCCTGGGCGACGACGCCGTCTCGTTCGTCGAGCGCATCGACCCCGACACCCTGGAGCCCCTGGTCCGTTCGACCGACCTGCCGGGCGGGGCCATGTGGCCGGGCAGCCTGGCCGCCCACGGGAACGGCTCGCTGCACGTCGTGTTCGGCAACCACGCCCACCGGCTCGGGCCCGACCTCGAGGTCCTGGCCACCACCGAGCTCCCCAGGGGGCGGCCCTACAACGGCTTCGTCGTGCTGCCCGACGGCACCCTGGTCACCAAGGACTTCGCCGGGTCCCGGCCCTCCGCCCCCGTCGCCCCCGAGGAGCGCGAGGCATGCGAGCTTCTCGCCCTCGACCCGGACACGCTGGAGGTGCTCGACTCGTGCGTACTGGCCGAGCCCTCCGTCGCCCGGCTGTCCGCACTGGGCAGCACCGTCTACGTAGTGGGCGACACCAGCCTCCTGCGGGTGGTTTGGAACGGCGGCCGGTTCGTCCCCGACGACGGCTTCCGGGCCACCTACCGGACAATGGAGGGCCAGACCTACGGCTGGGACTGCGTGCTCGCCCTGGACGCGGCATGGTTCCTCGACGACGGTGACGGCTCGATCGGCTTCGACGGGTCCTTCGAGGGCAGGGGGATCTCGACGGCTCCCCTCCACCTGGTCCGGGTCGACCTGCGGACGGCCGCGGTCACGCTCACCGAGGTCTGCGGGCTGCCCGGCGGGCTGATCGCCAACCCCCCGCTGATCGACCCCGGCCGCAGGATCGCCGTCGGCTACGACAGCGGCAACGGGGTCATGGCCGCCTTCGACATCGCCGCCGACGGGTCGCTGGCGCCGAAGTGGCGACGACGTCAGAACCACGCTTCCCACCTCGTGATGCTGGACGGACCCGGTGTGGTCATCACCGGCGACCACGACCGGGGCCGGTCGCTCGAGCAGGTCGTCGCTCTCGACATCACCACGGGCGAGGAGCTGGTCCGTGCCGACACGGCGGGCCCGCTGCAGTCGACGGTCTTTCCGGCCGTCGGTCACGACGGCACCGTCTACTGGTGCTCGATGTCCTCGGTCAGCCGGGTCCGCCTCGGCTGAGTCCGGACGCGGTGCCCGCCCGCCGACTCGGCTGCTCCTGCGGCCTGCTACCGGGTTCACGCCGTCCCGACGTTGCGCTCGAAGATGATCCGCAGCCCATGGAGCGTGAGCCACGGCTCGACGTACTCGATCTCGTCGGAGTAGGGGGAGATCAGCTCCGACAGGCCACCGGTGGCCACCACCGTGCACTCGCCCAACACGCCGGCAAACCGGCGGCACAGTCCGTCCACCTGTCCGGCGAACCCGTAGAGGGCGCCGGACTGGATCGACTCGACGGTCGACTTGCCGATGACGCTGCGGGGCTCGACCAACTCCACCCGCCGCAGGGCGGCGGCGTGGGCGAAGAGGGCGTCGAGGCTGATCGCCACCCCCGGGGTGATCGCCCCGCCCAGGTACTCGCCGGCACCCGAGATGGCGTCGAACGTGGTGGCCGTCCCGAGGTCGACCACCACGCACGGCCCGCCGAACAGGTCGTACGCCCCGACCGCGTTGGCGATCCGGTCGGCGCCGACCTCCTTCGGGTTGTCGTAGAGGATCGGCATGCCGCTCTTGACCCCCGGTTCGAGTACCACGGCGGGCACGTCGAACCAGCGACTGGCCATCTGGCGGAGGTTGGCGGTCACGAGCGGGACCGACGAGGTGACGGCGATGCCGGTGATCGTGTCGTCGATGTCCAGCCCGTTGAGGTCGAGGAGCTGGGTGAGGAGCAGGGCGTGCTCGTCGGCCGTCCGGACGTCGACGGTGGACAGCCGCCAGTGGTGGGCGAGCCCGACCGGCTCGGTCCCGTCGCGGGGAACCGACTCGTCGACGGGCGCTCCCGGATCGTCGGCGAAGAGCCCCACGACGGTCTCGGTGTTCCCCACGTCGATGGCAAGCAGCATGTCGTTCCTTTCCTGGGAGGTGCGGCGATCGTGGCCGGGAGTGCGCCGGGTCAGTCCCGGAGGTCGAACCCGAGGTCGAGCACGGGCGCCGAATGGGTGAGGGCACCGGCCGACAGCAGGTCTGCACCGGCGGCGGCCAGGGCGGGCGCCGTGGCCAGGGTGACCCCTCCGGACACCTCCACCAGCGCACCCGAGCCCGCATCCCGCACCACGGCGACGGCCTCCGCCACCTGGGCGGGTCCCATGTTGTCGAGCATGACCACCGTTGCACCGGCGGCGACCGCCTCGCGCACCTGGTCCAGGCGGTCGCACTCGACCTCGACCATCCGGCCGGGCCACCGGGCCCGGGCCCGGGCCACCGCGTCGGTGATGGTCGCTCCGCCGAGGTGGTTGTCCTTGACCAGGATCGCCTCGGAGAGGCTGCCGCGGTGGTTGAACCCGCCACCGGCCCGAACGGCGGCCTTCTCCAGCGCCCGCAGCCCGGGGGTGGTCTTGCGGGTATCGAGGACGCGGGTGGCCGGGTTGGCCGTCCGCACGGCGTCGACGTAGGCACGCGTGCACGTCGCCACCCCTGACAGGTGACCGAGGAAGTTGAGCGCCGTCCGCTCGGCGGTGAGGATCGAGCGCAGCGAGCCCTCGACGGTGGCCACCACCGTGCCGGGCCCGACCTCCGAACCGTCCGCGAGCCTCCAGGTGACGTCGAGGTCGGGGTCGACCTGGGCCAGGGCCTCGACGGCGCAGGCCCGACCGGCCACCACTCCACGGCCGCGGCTCACCACGTCCACGACGGCCCGTCGTCCGGCTGGGACCAGCCCCGCCGTCAGGTCACCGAGCGGGAGGACGTCCTCGGCTATCGCCCGGGTCACGGCGTCGACCACCGCGGGCCGGGGTGGGTCGAGGACCGGCTCCCAGCCGTCCCCGTCGGGCACGGTCACTCCGGCACCCCGCCCGCTCCACCATGCTCCGGCACGGGACCGGTCGCCTGGGGCGCGGTGCGGACGAGGACCGTGGACGGCCCGGCGCCGTGGACGATGCGGCACTGCCAGGCGTCCGACACGTGGGGGTAGTCGCTGCGGGCGTGGGCCCCGCGGGTCTCCGTCCGCAGGGTGGCCGATTCCAGCACGCTCCGCGCCGCCGTCACCAGGTTGGCCAGCTCACCGTGGGCGCGGTCGACCGCCGCAGTCGACCCGACGGCGGCGGCCACCGTCGCCACCGTGCGGCCGGCGCGTGCGAGCGAGTCGGCGCTGCGTACGACCCCGGCGCCGTCGGTCATGGCCCGTTGCAGGCGGTCCCGGGTCTTGGCCACGTCCGGCCACGACGCCGCCCCGTCGTCGGGTGGTGCCGCAGCAGCGTCGGTCCGGTGGGTCGATCCCGGGGGGACCAGCTCGACGCGGCCGTCGAGCAGCGGCGCCAGCACCCCCGTCGGGGTCGGGCCGTCGGAGCCGTCGAGGATCGCCTCGGCCAGGCGGGCCCCGAACACCATCCCCTCGAGCAGCGAGTTGGAGGCGAGGCGGTTGGCCCCGTGGACCCCGGTGCAGGCCACCTCGCCCGCCGCCCACAGGCCGGGCAGGGCCGTGGCTCCCCACAGGTCGGTGAGTACACCCCCCGACAGGTAGTGGGCGGCCGGGGCAATCGGGAGCCAGTCGTTGGCCGGGTCGAGGCCGATGGCCGACAGCGATGCACTGATCGTGGGGAATCGCGCGTCGAACGAGTCGAGCGCGGTGGCGTCGAGCCACAGGCTGTCGACCCCCTGGTCGTGCATGCGCTCGGCCATGGCCCGGCTGACGACGTCCCGGGGGGCGAGCTCGTCCACGAACCGGTCGCCGCGTGCGTCCCGCAACAGGGCGCCGTGGCCCCGCAGCGCCTCGGACAGCAGCGGCCGCGGCATGGCCGGGTGGTGGAGGGCGGTCGGGTGGAACTGCATGAACTCGACGTCGGCCACGGCCACGCCGGCCCGCAGGGCCATGGCCAGGCCGTCGCCGGTCGCCTCGGCCGGGTTGGTGGTCACCGAGAACACCTGGCCGGCGCCACCGGTGGCGAGCACGGTGTGCGTGGCACGCACCTCCACCTGCCGCCCGTCGGTGCTGAGCGCCAGGACGCCTCGGCACCGTCCGCCCTCGACCAGCAGGTCGAGGGCGAACCACTCCTCGAGGACGGCGGCCGCCGAGGCCCGGGTGGCATCCACCAGGGCCCGCTCCACCTCGGCACCGGTGGCGGCACCGCCGGCGTGGACCACCCGCGCCGTCGAGTGGCCACCCTCGCGGGCGAGGGCCAGCGCCCCGCCGGGTTGGCGGTCGAACACCGCACCCATGGCGATGAGCTCGTGGACCCGGGTCGGGCCCTCGTCGACCAGCACCCGCACGGCCCCGGCGTCGCACAGGCCGGCACCTGCGGCCAGGGTGTCGGCCAGGTGGAGGTCAGTCGAATCCTCGTCGCCGCCGAGCACAGCGGCCACGCCGCCCTGGGCCCAACGGGTCGCCGACTGGGACAGCTCGGCCTTGGTCAGCACGCCGACCCGCAGGCCGTCGGTGCCCGGCGGCCCCCCGAACCCGGGCGCGAGGGGCGCAGCCAGCCGGACGGCGGCGGACAGTCCGGCCACGCCGCTTCCCAGTACCAGGACGTCGAGCGGCCCCGGGTCCGGGAGCGAGGCGGTCATCGGGGCCGGCGGGGGTCGAGGTTGTCGATGAGCCGCACCGGGCCGACGGTGGCGGCGACGAGGAGTCGGAGCGGCCGGTCGGTCGACAGGTCGCCCGCCGGCTCCAGGTCGTCGGCGTCGACCAGCGCGGCGTAGTCGAGGGCGACGAGAGGCTCGGCCGCCACCGTCGCCACCATCATCTGCTCGACGGCGGCCCGATCGCCTCCCGCCGCCAGGGCGGCGGCGCCGGCATGCAGGGCTCGGTGCAGCACCGGGGCGGCGGCCCGCTCGTCGACGCCCAGGCGCAGGTTCCGGCTGGACAGCGCCAGTCCGTCGTCCTCGCGCACCGTCGGGCACCCGACCACCGTGACCGGCAACGACAGGTCGGCGGCGGCGCGGCGGACGACGGCCAGCTGCTGGAAGTCCTTCTCGCCGAAGTAGGTCCGGCACCGCCCCGCGGCGGACAGGAGCTTGACCACCACCGTGGCCATGCCGTCGAAGTGCCCCGGACGGGACACGCCCTCCCACCGCCCGGTCAGGCCACGGACCGACACCGTGGTGGCAGGTGGTGCGGGCCATCCCGGGTACATCTCGTCGACCGACGGGGCGAACACCACCGACGCCCCGGCCGCGGCCGCCACGTCCAGGTCGGCACCCGGGCTGCGGGGGTAGTCCGTCAGGTCGGCGGACTCGGCGAACTGGGTCGGGTTCACGAACAAGGTGACGGCGACGACGTCGCACTCGGCGGCGGCCCGGGCGACCAGCGCGGCGTGCCCGCGGTGGAGCGCGCCCATGGTGAGCACCACGCCCACGGTGCGCCCGGCCCGGCGCTCGTCGTCGAGCCGGGCCGCGAACCCGACCAGGGTGTCGACGACGGCGACGGCAGTGGCCGTGGCCCCCCGTTCGGCCGTGGTCGCGGTCACGCCACCTGCTCGGCGGCGGCCCCCACGGCGGTGGTCGACCCGGACCCGCCCGAGGCACCCGCCAGGACCGGGTCGAGGTCCTCCGCCGTGTCGAGCGAGAGGCGCCGGGCGAGGGCCACCATGGCGTCGTAGCCGGCGAGTTCGGTCCGATGCGCCGGCATGGACGCGATCGCCGCGCGGTGCCGCTCCACGGTCTCCCAGTCGCCCCGTGCCGCCGGGCCGGTGAGTGCCCGGCGGGGGCCGAGGGCGAGGGCGTCCTCGGTCGCCGCCCGCATCAGTCCGGCGAAGGCGTCGAGCGGTAGCCCGGCCGTGGCGGCGACGCGTTCGACCTGGCCCATGAGGGCCACCAGGTGGTTCGAGGCGATCGCCGCGGCCGCGTGGTAGGCGGCGCGGTCCGCGTCCCCGACCTCGACCACGTTGCCGCCCAGGTCCTCGGCCACGGCCCGGCCGGCCGGGTCGCCGGCCACGGCGAAGGTGATGCCCGAGCGCAGGCGCTCGGCCCCGATGGCGGGGTTGGGCAGGGGCACCAGCGGATGGAGGGAGCCGCGGCGGGCATGCCCGGCCAGGACATCGAGCCCGAGGGATCCCGACAGGTGGATCACTGCCGTGGTCCCGACCGGCCGGACGGTGGCGGCCACGTCGGCCACCACGTCGTCGGGCGTGGCGATGACCAGGAGGTCGACTCCGTGCGCGGCATCGACCGGGGACCGTTCGTGCCCCCAAGCGCCCAGTGAGCGATAGCCCCCGACAGCGTCCAGCGCTGCCATCAACGACCGGCCGGCACGGCCCGGTCCGAGTACACGGAATGTGGTCACGAGACCCCTTTCGACGTTCCAGCCCCCGAAGGGTGCCGTTCGCATCAGGAAATCCAGGAACTGCTGACTAGACCATACCCACGACGCGCACCTCGCCGCCAGCGCTCTCGAGGTCGTCCGCCCCGACCAGGTCCGGTGCCAGTTCGGCAAGAGGGGCGAGCACGAAGCGCCGCTCGCGCCACCGGGGATGGGGCACGGTCAGGTCGGGGTCGTCCAGGGTGACCCCGTCGACCCAGATCACGTCGGCGTCGAGCGGGCGCGGGCCCCACCGCACCGTGCGCACCCGGCCGGCGGCGGCCTCCAGCCGGTGGCACTGCTCGAGGAGCCGGTAGGGGTCCACGGGGGCCGGCACGGCCAGCTCGACCACCAGGTTGAGGAAGGCGCCCTGGTCATCCGGGCCGCCCACGGGCTCGGTCTCGTACACCTGCGAGACGGCCGTGACCGCCGGGTCGCTCCCGGCCCGGAGCTGGTCCACCGCCCGACGCAGATGACCCGTGCGGTCGCCGAGGTTCGAACCCAGCGAGAGGAACGCCCGGACGGCGGGGGCCTCCGGCGACGGTGCGGTCACCGGTGGCGCACCATCCGCACGCCCACGGTGTCGATGTCCACGGCCAGCGGCGGCCGAAGCTTGCGGAGGGCGACGGTGACCCCGGTGATGCGGTGGTCCACGTCGAGGACGGCATCGGCTACGTGCCAGGCCAGGGCCTCGAGGAGCGCAAAGGAGCGGGGTCCGGACACCGTGGCGGCCACCACGTCGGCGACCGCGCCGTAGTCGACCGTGTCGGCCAGGGTGTCCGACACCCCGGCCGGCCGGAGGTCCACGCTCAGGTCCAGGTCGACCTCGAAGGGCTGGGCCCGCGCCTGCTCCTCGATCAGCACGCCGTGGGTGCCGACGGAGCGCAGCCCGCGCAGCTCGATGCGGTCGTCCGGGGCGTCGGAGCCCGCCATCACGCCCGGTGGCCGGCGCCCGAGTCGTGCGGGGCCGAGGCCGGGGTGAGCTGGCCGGCATAGGCGACGAGCTGGCGCCCCGCCGGCCCCATCGGGTGCCCGGTCAGGTGCTCCAGCACGGTGATCGACTGGGGACCTGTGGGCAACCGGTCCGACCACAGCAGGTAGCCGGCGATGACGCCGCAGACCCGGTCGCCCAGCTCTTCCTGGTGCACCAGGATCCGCTCGCCGGCGGCCAGCCGGCCGTGGACGTCCCTGTAGACGTCGCCGAGCACGCCCCGTACGTCACCGGAGGACTGGAGCGGGTAGTGCACGCTGGCCAGGGACTTCTCCTCGTAGGCCTGCAGATTGTGCGACGAGGGCAGAAGGGAGACCACCCGGTTGAATCCCTGGACCTGGAGCCAGATGATCTCCTCCTGGCGGCGCACCTTGCGGTGGTTCGGGGCGAAGCCACCGGGGCGCTCGCTCATCGCCAGGCGATCCTTGATCACCCAGGTGAAGTTCCGCGGCGGGATCCCCGCCGCCCACTTGCCCTTCACGATCCGACCTCCGTATCCGTCCTCGACCCGACGTCCCGGCCCGTCCGGGTCGGTCGGCCCACCAGGAGCGCTGCCTGCACCGTGGCGGCCACGTCGTGGACCCGGACCATACCCGCCCCTTGCTGGAGCGCCCACGTGGCGGTGGCCAGCGAGCCCGGGAGCCGGTCGGACGGCGGCACCGGCTCGCCGTCGGGGCCGGCGGCGAGCTTCCCCAGGAAGGCCTTGCGGCTGGTCCCGACCAGGACCGGGTGACCGGTGGCGACCAGTACGCCCAGCCGGGCCAGCAGCTCGAGATTGTGGTCGACCGTCTTGCCGAAGCCGATACCCGGGTCGATCCAGATCTCGGCCACGCCCGCCCCGCGGGCGGTGGCGGCCCGATCGGTGAGCAGCTCGCGCACCTCCGCCACCACGTCGTCATAGTGGGGGTCGTCCTGCATGGTGGCCGGGGTCCCCTGCCGGTGCATGGCGACCCAGCCGACGCCATGGCGTGCGGCCACCGGCCACAACGATGCGGACACGTCGTTGACCAGGGTCGCCCCCGCCGCCACCGCGGCCTCGGCCACCGGCTCCTTGACCGTGTCCACGGAGACCCGCACGTGGGGGCTGAGGGCTTCGACGACCGGGAGCACCCGGCGGAGCTCCTCCTCGACCGGCACCGCGACGGCGCCCGGGCGAGAGGACTCGCCGCCCACGTCGACCACGTCGGCACCTTCGGCGATCATCTCGTGCCCCCGCCGGATGGCCAGCTCCGGCTCGAACCAGCTGCCGCCGTCGGAGAACGAGTCCGGGGTGACGTTGAGGATCCCCATGACCAGGGCGCGTCCCTCTGTGGAGGCTTCGGGCATCCGCCCCAGCGTAAACCAGCCCGGGAAGGGCCGCGACCGGCCCGCCGGGCCCGTGGCGGGTACCCGCCGGGGCCGGGAGCGGTTCAGCGCCCGCGGACGAACTGCATGGCCTCGAACCGGGTCGACGTGTCGCTCCGGAACAGGCCGCGGACGGCCGACGTGATGGTCGAGGTGCCCGACTTCTTGACGCCGCGCATGGACATGCACAGGTGTTCCGCGTCGACCACGACCAGGACGCCCTTCGGATCGAGGGCCGCCTCGATGGCGTCGGCGATCTGGGAGGTCATCCGCTCCTGCACCTGGAGGCGCTTGGCGTAGCCGTCGACCAGCCGGGCCAGCTTGGACAGCCCGGTGATCCGGCCGTCGGAGCCCGGGATGTAGGCCACGTGGGCCCGGCCCATGAACGGGACCATGTGGTGCTCGCACAGCGACGCGAAGGGGATGTCGCGGACCATGACCATCTCGTCGTGGTCGGCTGCGAAGGTGACCTCGAGATGGTCGGCCGGGTTCTCGTGGAAGCCCGTGAAGAGCTCCTCGTACATCCGGGCCACCCGCCCGGGTGTCATCTTCAGGCCGTCACGGGTGGGGTCCTCACCCACGGCGGCGAGGATCTCGAGCACGGCCGCCTCGATCCGCTTCGTGTCCACGCTCATCGTCCGGTCACCTCTCCACTCGTCGGTCGGCCCGGTGCCCGGAGCCGGTGCCCCGTTCTACCCGGTGGCGGAGTCCGGCCGTGCCGGATGCACCGGCTCCGGACCGCCGGACACGCCGGACACGCCGGGCCTGCACCTACGGCTTCGGTCCCTGGTAGTCGTGGATGGCGGGCAGGTTCCGGTAGCGCTCGCCCACGTCGAGGCCGTACCCGATCACGAAGTCGGCGGGGATGGTGAACCCGACGTAGCGGAGGTCGACGGCGGTGCGCTGCTGGCCCTCCTTGACCAGGAGGGCGCAGACCTCGAGGCTCGCCGGTTGGCGGGCCAGGAGGTAGCGCTGCAGGTAGCTGAGGGTGAGGCCGCTGTCGACGATGTCCTCGACCACCAGGACGTGGCGGTCGACCAGGTCCACGTCGAGGTCCTTGACGATTCGGACCACGCCCGAGGTGCGGGTGGCACTCCCGTAGGAGGAGACGGCCATGAAGTCGACCTCGGACGGGAGGGCGATGGCGCGCGACAGGTCGCTCATGAACATGAAGGCGCCCTTCAGCACACCGACCAGGAGTGGGGGACGGTCGGCGTAGTCCGCCGTGATGGCGGCCCCGAGCTCGGCGATCCGACGCTGGAGGTCCGCCTCGGAGACGATGACGGCGCCGACCTCGGCTCCGTCCTCGAGGCGCGTCCCGTCGGTCGGTCGGTCGTCGCCGGGGCTGGTCACGTCACGACTGTACCGGAGCGCCGGCGGACCCCCCGGGCCCGGACCCCGTCACCGGTCCCCGGGTGAGCCGGCCGGCGGACCGGGTGACCCGGACCCCGCCGGGGACCTCGGCGGCGCGGCGCTCGAGCCGGGCCACCTGGAGCACCCGGTCGACGGCATCGGCCGGGGGAGGGTAGGGGCCGTCGGCCGCCAGCCACCGCCGCAGGGCCCGCCGTGCCTGGGCGGGAGGCGCCGAGGCCAGGGCGGCGGCGTCGGTGGGATCGAGCAGGTCGCCGACGGCATCCAGCAGGTCGGCGTCGCCGGCCAGGAGCGCGGCCTGGCGGGCCAGCACGGGGACGACGTCACGTCCGGCGATGTCGGCACAGAGCGGGAGGAGCTCGGCCCGCACCCGGTTGCGGACGAACCTCGGATCGTCGTTGGACGGGTCGCGCACCGTGGCCAGGCCCAGACGGGCGCAGAGCGCCACCGTCTCGCTGCGGCGCAGGGCCAGGAGCGGATGGGACGGCCCGGCCCGCATGCCGGCGAGCCCGTGGACGCCGGCACCGCGCAGCAGGTTGCCGAGCACCGTCTCGGCCTGGTCGTCCATGGTGTGGCCGGTCGCCGCACCGGGACCGAGCACCCGGTGCCGGGCCTCCCGTGCCCGGGCCTCCAGGTTCGGCCCGTCGGGGACCTCGACCCGCACCCCACGGAACCGTGCCCCCAGGCGGGCGGCGGCGGCGGCCACGACACCGGCCTCGTCGGCGGAGCCCGGGCGCAACCCGTGGTCGACGTGCACCGCCGTCACCCGGCACCCGGCGGCGACGGCCAGAGCGAGGAGCGCGGTCGAGTCGGGACCGCCGGACACGCCGCACACGAGCTTCCGACCCGCCGGAGGGAACGTGCACCGGGCCAGCAGGGCGACCACCTCGGGGTCGTCGTCCCGGCGCACGGCGCCCGGATCGGTCACCGGGTCAGGGGACGAGGGCGGCGGCGGCACCGACCCGCGAGATCCAACCCGACGGGTCGCGGATCTCCTCGAGCGTGGGGAGCCACTCGGGGCCCCGCCAGGCGTTGTCCAGGAATTCGGGTCCGCCCACGCCCTCGACGGCGGCGATGAACCGCTCGCCCTCCTCGTACTGGCGGAGCTTCGCCTCGATGCCGATCAGCTGCTGCAGGATCCTGGACAGCCCGTGCGCCTGCCTGCGGCGCTGGCGCAGGACGGCGGCGAAGCGGGCGGCGCTCGGGATGTCGGCGGCGCCGGCCCGGTCCATGGTCACGTCGCCGTGTCCCTCGAGCAGGCTCATCAGCGCCTGGATCCGGTGGAGCCCCTCGAGCTGCTCGGCAGTGGCCACCAGTCCGAGGGCGCCGTTGTCCTCGAACGGGTTCCTACCGGCCCGGATCTGGTCGGTCATCCGCCGCAGGGCCACGGCCAGGCGGGCGGGGTCGGGCTCGAGCGAACCGATGCCTTCCTCCACCAGGGACACGAAGTAGTCCCGCATCCACGGGATCGCCGTGAACTGGCAGCGGTGGGTGACCTCGTGCAGGGCCAGCCACAGCCGGAACTCCCGGGGCTCGAACCCGTGCTGGCGCTCGAGGGCGACGACGTTGGGGCCGACGAAGTAGACGATGTCCTGGTCATCGGCAGCCTCCTCGGTGAGCAGCAGGTCGTACTGCCCGAGCACCCGGGTCGAGAGCCAGCCGAGCACCACCCCCATCTGGGCGCCGGTGGCCGCCCGGCCCGCGGTGGCGAGCGGCCCGGCCAGCCGGGCCAGGACGACGTTCGACCCGGACAGCTGACTCGGGTCGAGCCGGTCCAGGTGGGGGCCGAGGAGGCGCTGGAAACTGGACACGTTGGCCGCCACCCAGCCGGCGCGGTCGGTCACCCGGGCCCGTGCCGGTCCGGCGGCGGAGCGCAGCCCGGTGGACGCCGCCACCAGCTCCTCGGCCAGGGCGGTCAGCTCGCCGAACTCGGCCTGTAGCAGGTCGGGACGGTACGGGGCGGGCACCCGGGTGCGGTTGCCGACCCAGCCCGCCACCCGCTGGGCCGTGTCCCAGCTCACCGCACCCGGTCCCCTGCCACGTGCCTCGTCGGGGGCGTCGTCCACGAGGGGTGGGTCGGCTTCGCGGAGGGTCACGGGGACCAGTGTAGGGAGGGCCGACCCGACCCGGGGCCCGCCCCGCGCCGTGGTGTCACTCGGCCGGGGCGCCGCTCTCCTCACGGAGTGCGTCGGCCACCCGGGCCCGCAGCGCGTCCGGCACGCGGTCGTGGCACCTGCTGGCGACCAGCTTGCGCAGCTCGGCCTCGAATCCGTAGGCGCCGACGCACGGCCCGCACAGGTCGAGGTGGCGGGCGATCTCGATGCGACGCTGCTCGGTCAGCTCGCCGTCGAGGTAGAAGTAGAGCCTCTCGATGGTCTCGTCACAGCCGACGAACCCGGCCGGGGGCTCGGGTGTTCCGGCACTCGCCGGGGCGTCCGCTACGCCGTCTCCGTCTGGTGCCATCGTGCGTCTCCCCTACCTCGCGTCGTCGGAGGCTCCGACGAGGCCGCGTGCTCTACCCACATCCACCAACCCCTTCTGCAGGGCTTTTCTTCCGCGGTGGATCCTGCTCATGACGGTTCCGATCGGCACGTCGGTGATCTCCGCGATCTCCTTGTACGAGAACCCTTCGACATCGGCCAGCAGCACGGCGATCCGGAACGAGTCCGGCAGTGACTCGATGGCGGCCTTCACGTCGGCGTCGGTGAACCGGTCGAGCGCCTCGTCCTCCGCGCTCCGGCCGAGCCCGGCGGAGGGGTCCCCGGCCAGGTGGTGGTAGAGGTACAGGTCCTCCACGTCCTCGACGTCGGCGATCTCCGGCCGGCGTTTCTTGGCCCGGTACGTGTTGATGTACGTGTTGGTCAGGATTCGGTACAGCCAGGCCTTGAGGTTGGTCCCGCTCCGGAAGGACCCGAAGGCGCGGTAGGCCTTCAGGTACGTCTCCTGGACGAGGTCCTCGGCGTCGGACGGGTTGCGGGTCATGCGCAGTGCCGCCGTGTAGAGGGCCGACATGTACTCCATGGCGAGGTCGGAGAACTCTGCCTGGTCGGCCATGGGGCCACCCTACACAGCACCAACCGGCCACCGGGCCCGCGCCGACGCTACCGGGCGGCGATGCCGACGACCGGCTCGCCGGTGGCCACGGCGGCGGAGCCGAGGTAGCGGGCGTCGCCGATGGCGAAGATGCCGCCGTCCGACGCCACCAGCCAGTACCCGCCCCCGTCGGGGGTGGCGGCCATGCCCACGATGGGCTTGTTGAGGGTGAGCGCCCCGGTCGAGCCGAGGTAGCGGGCGTCGCCGATGGCGAAGATGCCGCCGTCCGACGCCACCAGCCAGTACCCGCCCCCGTCGGGGGTGGCGGCCATGCCCACGATGGGCTTGTTGAGGGTGAGCGCCCCGGTCGAGCCGAAGTAGCGGGCGTCGCCGAAGGCGAAGATGCCGCCGTCCGACGCCACCAGCCAGTACCCGCCCCCGTCGGGGGTGGCGGCCATGCCCACGATGGGCTTGTTGAGGGTGAGCGCCCCGGTCGAGCCGAGGTACGGGGCGTCCCCGGTGGCGAAGATCCCGCCGTCCGCGCCGACCAGCCAGTACCCGGCCCCGTCCGCTGTGGACGCCATGCCGACGATGGGGGCGTTGAGGCCCAGCGCTCCCGTCGAGCCGAAGAAGCCGGCATCGCCGAAATTGAAGATGCCGCCGTCCGCTCCCACCAGCCAGTAACCCCGGCCGTCGGGGGTGGCGGCCATCCCGACGACCGGCCGGTTGAGGACGTGCGCACCCTCGGGGCCGTAGGACGGGTCGGCGCCGAACGCGGACACCTGGGCTGCGGACGTCACCACCCGGTAGCCGTCGCCCGGTCCGGGTGCCTGCGGCGCGGCGGCGCCGGTCCCACCGGGTGTCGTGGACGTGGTCGGGCCGCCGCCCCCGGCCGGGGCCGTCACGGGGAGCGAGGGCAGCCCGCTCCCGTCGACGACGCCGGGGCCGCCCGAGCCGCCATAGGCCTCGAAGGCGTGCAGGAACGCCGAGGCGCTCTGGGTCGTCGGCCACCACGGTGGGATCCCCCCGCCGTAGTAGCCGCCGTAGTCGAGCTCGGTGACCGAGACCCGCAGGGCGCTGACGACGACCGGGTCGAACGCGAACAGCCCCTCGTGGTTCCGGTATTGACCCTGCTCGGTGGCCAGGGTGACCCATCCGGTGCCGGGCTCGTCGGCCGACAGTGTGTAGTTGCGCAGGCCGGGGGCGGTCGATCCGACGGACTGCGTGTCGACCACGACCCGGTCGACCGTCGAGGGCGCGGCCAGGGTCACCGTCAGCGAGGGCGTGGAGTCCCCGGGCCCGGAGGCCCAGCCCTGGCCGTAGCCCACGGGCAGCCCGGCGATGGCGGCCGAGGCGTTGCCGCTCGACGCGGTGGCGGTCGCCCCGGCGGCGGCCGACGCCAGGTCGGTGCCGTAGGGCTCGGTCGGACCGACCGAGAGGGAGTCGGCGGCGGGGTAGGTCAGGAAGGTGACCTGTCCGGACAGCGGGATGCCGTAGGCCGTCCCCGAAACGGCCAGCGCCGTCGTGCGGTCCCCGTACTCGGTGGCGACGGTGACCGGGACGGCGGCGCCCGACGGGTCGGTGAGTGTCAACGACGCCGTCGTCGCGGAGGCCGTCCGTCCACACCGCGGCTCACGACCGTCGTGCCGCCCGGGGTCGTGCCGAAGTCGGCCCGGTAGGCCTGGGGGATCCCCACCTCGGGCATGGACCGGTAGGGCCGGCCGGCGAGCAGGCCGGAGGTGGTCATCGTGGCCAGCGCCGCGGGCTTCACGTAGTCGACGCCGCTCGAGGTCTGGATCAACGAGAACGAGGTGCCGTTGTCGCCCCAGCTCCCCTCGTCGAAGAAGTAGTTCTGGACCGGCACCCCCAGGGCCCTCTGCCAGATCAGCGACCGGGTGACGTCGTCGGCCTGCCCGAGGAAGTTGTAGTCGCCGTCGCTCCACCAGCCGACCTCGGTGAACCACAGGGGCTTCGATCCGAGGACGGCCTGGAGTTGGCGGACCTGGGACGCCATCCCGTCCTCCTCGTAGGCGTCGTTGGAGCCGGTGTAGGGGTGGGTGGCGGCCACGTCCATGTCGGCCAGACCGCCGGCCGCCACCACCTGTTGCCACCACCACGGGACGGGCTCGAGCGTCGATCCGCCGATCACGGTGGACGCCGCCCCCGGGAGCACGGACTTGACCGCGGTGTAGAAGGGGGTGAGGACCTTGGTGGTATAGGCCCCGCCGTCGTTCCAGCCGGTGTTGTTCGGCTCGTTCCATGGCTCCCAGCCGGTGACCGGCGCGCACGTCGCCGCATCCGCTCGGCACCGTGGCGTAGTGGGAGACCAGGGCCTGTACGTCCGGCTGCCACAGCCCGCTGTTCACGAGCGCCGTCGGGAGCGGCTCACCGCCGCTCACCAGCATCCAGTAGGCGATGTGGTCCCGGACGGCCAGCTCGGCGGCCTTGTAGGGGTCGGTGCTGGCCGAGGCGAACGTGAGCGCCGAGGGCCCGCAGGTCGCTGCGATGGGGGTCGACGCGCTGCAGTTCGGGAGCAAGGAGGTCCAGTTCACGACCGACCCGCTGCGCAGTGAGTCGAGTCCGAGCTGTGCGTCCAGGGCGACGCCGCGGGGATCGACCGGGCCGCCCGCTCCGGACCCGGCGGGCAGGGTGGCGAAGTCCAGACGGTCCCCGGCGGCACCCACCGTGTACGGCATGCAGGTGGTGCCGAGCGTGGTCGGGGGGCTGGTCGAGGTGTCGAGCAAGGTGGCCTGCACCTGGTAGGGCCCGGGGACGGTGTCGGCGGTCGGGAGGGCGAGTGGGATCGAGGCCAGCGCCGCCGCCGACGTCGGCAACGGGACCACCGTCGGTGCCGGGACCGTCCCGGCGGCCAACGACGTCGTGTCCTCCACCGCGTACGACAGGCGCAGATGGGCGGCGGACACGACCCACCACGGGTCGAACGTGGCCACCACCGACGGCGTCGAGCCGGGGGCGAAGTAGTTGCCGGTCGCCGCCGTCGCCAGTCCCGCCCCCCAGCCGAGGGAGTTGGACGGCGGCTGGATCGCCTCCAGGTAGCCCTGCAGATCGGTCAGTGAGAACGACGAGATGGCGTCGTCACCCGACGAGAAGGGCGGGCCGCTCTGGTAGTAGAACGTCGACCCCACCAGGGCGAAGCCCCATCCGCCGAGGTCCAGTCCGCCACCGAGTGTCGTCGATCCCAGCTCGTACCCGTCCGGCGACGTGGCTTCGACCGAGTGCAGCGGGTCGGCGGTGTAGATGGTCCCGTCCGGGCCCTGGACGGCCTGGGCCGGGTAGTTGAACTGGGTGCCCGACCCGGTGTGGACGCCGTTGCCCTCGATGTGCGTGGAGCCGAAGGTCGAGAGCACCCGTCCCGTCGGGGACACGGTCTCCACGTAGCCGTTGGCCGAGTAGAGCAGGTTGCCGCCGACCTCCTGGGTGACGAAGCCGTTGTCGACCAGGGGGAAGGACCCGGTGACCGACCCGGTGGCCTGACTGAGGACGAGACTTCCCTTGGTGTCCTGCACCAGGCTGACCATGACCTGGAACGACGTGCCCGTCCCCACCGAGAACAGACCGGTCGGGTTCCCGCCCTGGGGTCCGTCGACCAGAGGAGCGCCCCCGACGGCGAGAACTTGTCGACCATCTGTCCGTAGTAGGAGGCGAGGTAGATGGCCCCCGACGGGTCGACCACCGGGGTGGATGCGGAGTTGCCGGTGAAGTGGGCGGGCAGGGCGAACGAGCCCAACTGGGCACCGGACAGCGAGTAGGTGTCCAGGTGGGTCCCCGTGTCCACGTACAGCGCGGAGGCGGTGGCCGCGAAGTTCACGACACCGCCGGACGGCGTCACCACCGTCGACGTCGGGTGGGCCGGGAGGCTGGTGGCCGGGCCGAGCGCCGACGCCGGGGACGACGTCCGGCACACCGGGGTGATCTCGGCGGCGGTCGGCGCGGCCGGGCTCCCGGGGATCTGGGACGCGGGCGAGGTGGCGCCCGAGCCGGACCAGGCCAGCGCCGTCAGGGTGCCGAGGACGGCCAGGACGACGACGCCGATGGCCACGAGGGCGTTCGCGGGCGCCACGGGCCACGGGGCCCTCTGGAGTCGGGTGCGGTCGCCCATCGCGCCACCAGCATGGCGCGCATCGCCAGTGGGGTGCGACATCCCCCGGGGACCAGGGGCGATGGGCGCCGTGCGGCGCGGCATGAGCCCCGGCCGGGCTCAGACGGCGACGACGACCTTGCCTGTGTTTCCGCCGCTGAAGAGCAGGTTGAGCGCCTCACCGGCGTGCTCGAGGCCCTCGACCACGTGCTCGCGGTGGTGGATCCGACCTTCCATGACCCAGCCGGCCATCTCCAGCTGTGCGGCGGGGAACCGGTCCAGGTAGTCGAGGATGAGGAATCCCTCCATCCGGGCCCGCTTCACGATCAGCTGCAGGTAGTTCCGGGGGCCCACGGGGTGGTCCTCGTTGTACTGGGAGATCGCCCCGCACAGCACCACGCGGGCGTTCATGGCCAGGTTGGCCAGGCACGCGTCGAGGATGTCCCCGCCGACGTTGTCGAAGTAGACGTCGATGCCCCGGGGGCAGGTGGCCCGGATGCGCGTGGCCACGTCCTCGTCGCGGTAGTTGATGGCGTCGTCGAAGCCGAGTTCGCCGACGAGCCACGCGGACTTGTCCGCGGAGCCGGCGATGCCGACGACTGTGCCCGCTCCCTTGATCCGGGCGAGCTGCCCGACGACCGAGCCGGTGGCCCCCGCCGCCCCGGACACCACCACGGTGTCGCCGGGCTTCGGCTGACCGACGTCCTGCAACCCGAAGTAGGCGGTCATGCCGGTGACACCCAGCACGCCGAGGACGACGGCCGGGTCGATCCCCGGGGGGACCACCGACATCGAGCCGTCGGCTCCGTCGACCAGCGCGTACTCCTGCCACCCGAGCATGCCGAAGACCGTCGAACCGACGGGCAGGGCCTCCGTGCGGCTGGCCACCACCTGGCCGGTGCCACCGCTGCGCACCACCTCGCCGATGCCGATGGGGGGCAGGTATCCGGGGGCGTCGTCCATCCACGTCCTGATGGTCGGGTCGATGGAGAGGTGCTGGACCTTGACGAGGGCCTGGCCCCCGCCCGGCTCCGGTACCGTCGCCGAGTCGTCGATGCGGAGCGTGGAGGAGTCGACCAGCCCGCTCGGGCGGGCGGCGAGCAGGATGCGGCGGTAGCTGTCGGTCACCGGGCCAGTCAAGCAGAGCCTGCCGGAATCCGCGCCCGTGCCGGGGCCCGCGATGTCGGGCCCGATCGGCTTGGGTTCGCCCGGACGGACGCTCCTGGTGGCCGAGAGCTCGATGTGCAGGAGTACACCCGGGTAGCCACCTCGACTACCGGTGCGCGGGCAACGTCCGGATCGACCGGTGTCACCGACGCAGTCACCACGACCGGCAGCCATCGACCGTCGACCGTCACCCAGTCGCTCAGCCTCCCGTGCCGGACAGGCCGACTACGGGGCCAGCCAGTCGGGTACCGCCCATCGAGCCGGTGTATCCGGCATCGCCGTAGGCGAAGACCCCGCCGTCCGCCGCCACCTCCCAGTAGCCGCCGCCGTCGGGGGTGGCCGCCAGGCCCACGATCGGCCGGTTCAGCGACGCGCCGGCCCTCGAGCCGAAGTACCCGGCATCGCCGAAGGCGAAGACCCCGCCGTCCGCCGCCACCTCCCAGTAGCCGCCGCCGTCGGGGGTGGCCGCCAGGCCCACCACGGCGCCGGCCAATTGCGCGCCGGCCCTCGATCCGAAGTACCCGGCATCGCCGAAGGCGAAGACCCCGCCGTCCGCCGCCACCTCCCAGTAGCCGCCGCCGTCGGGGGTGGCCGCCAGGCCCACCATCGGCGCCGGCCAATTGCGTGCCGGCCCTCGATCCGAAGTACCCGGCATCGCCGAAGGCGAAGACCCCGCCGTCCGCCGCCACCTCCCAGTAGCCGCCGCCGTCGGGGGTGGCCGCCAGGCCCACGATCGGCCGGTTCAGCGGCGTGCCGCCCATCGACCCGTGGAAGCCGGCATCGCCGAAGGCGAAGACCCCGCCGTCCGCCGCCACCTCCCAGTAGCCGCCGCCGTCAGGGGTGGCCACCAGGCCCACGACCGGCCGGTTCAGCGACGTACCGCCCATCGACCCGAAGTATCCGGCATCGCCGAAGGCGAACACCCCGCCGTCCGCCGCCACCTCCCAGTAGCCGGAACGCCTCGTGGAGCGAATGCCCGGTGGGGTGCCAGCGATGGCGATCGAGAAGGTCGCCGTGGCCGAGCGTCCACCGGGGTCGACAGCCTGAATCCCTACCGGGAAGGTTCCCGGCGTGTTCGGGGTGCCCGTGATCCCGCCGGTCGACGCATCGAGTCGGAGCCCGGGGGGAAGTGCGCCGCTGAGGACGGACCAGGCGAAGGGCGTGGATCCGCCGCTCGCGGCCAGGCTCGACGAGTAGGCCTGTCCCACCGTTCCGCCCGGGAGCGAGGAGGTCACGATGACCACCGTGGGGACGACGTCGATCGTCAGTTCGGATGCACCAGTGAGCATCGGCAGGGACGAATCGGCGGCAGCGACCTCGAAGGTGGAGGATCCGGGAGCGGTCGGCGTGCCGCTGATGACGCCGGTCGACGTGTCGAGCTGGAGACCGGCGGGAAGCGTGCCCTTCGAGACCGACCACGAGAAGGGCGCCGCGCCATTGCCGGCGGCGAGGGTGACCGCGTAGGCGCTGCCGACGGTGCCGGCGGGAAGCGTGCCCGGCGTGATGGTCAGCGGGGGCTTCTGCAACGCCAACGCGCCGACCCCGTCGGTCCCGAACCCGACGGCGAAGCAGTCATCCGTCGTCGGGCAGGAGATGGCCGACACGTCCTGCACCTGGTCGGGAACGCCCCCGCCGGTCCATGTCGACCCGCCGTCGGTGGTGGCGAGGATCACGCCGGACGACGAGGAGAAGTCCGTACCCACCGCAAAGCACGTGCCCGCGGACGGACACGCGACACCGGTGAGGTCCTGTACGCCCGAAGGCACTGTCTGAGGTGTCCAGGTCGTCCCACCGTCGGTGGTGGCGAGGATCGCGCCGGAGAAGGCGGTCGCACTGCTCCCCACGGCGATGCAGTCCCCCGCCGTCGGACAGGCGACACCGGAGAGTTCCTGCACCCCGGTCGGTACGGTCCGGCCCGTCCAGGTGGTCCCTCCGTCGGTGGTGGTGAGGACCACACCGCCGGTGACGCCGCTCCCTCCGACCACCACGCAGTCCATGGCCGAGGCGCAGGCGATGCCGTTGAGGACGTTCGCCCCTGTGGCCGAGGACCGTGTGGCCCAGGTCGCCCCTCCGTCGCCCGTCGCCACGATGACGCCCGCACCCGACGTCGTCGAACCGACGGCGAGACAGTCACCGACGGACGGGCACGTGACGTCGCGGAGGACGCTCACGCCGGCGGGAGCCTGCTGGGCGACCCAGGTCGAACCACCGTCGGTGGTGGCGAGGACGACACCGCCACCCGGCCCGAACCCGACTGCGGTGCAGTCACCCACCGCCGGACAGGCCACGCCGAACAGCATGGTGACCGGTCCCGGCAGCGTCTGGTTGCCCCATGACGTCCCGCCGTCGGTGGTCGCCATGACCACGCCCCCCTCCGACCCGTTGCCCACGGTCGTGCAGTCCGAGGCCGACGCACAGGCGATGCCCACGAGCCCGCTGACCCCGCCGGGCACCGACTGGTTCGTCCAGGTGATCCCCCCGTTGGTGGTGGCCAGGACGACACCGGACATCGAGCGGCCGTTCGTCCCCACCACATAGCAGTCGCCGACCGACGGGCAGGCGATCCCGTAGAGATAGTCGCCGGCCGCGGGCACCGTCTGGCTCCTCCAGGTCGTCCCCCCGTCGGTGGTGGCCAGGACGAGCCCGGCGCCGAAGCCGTAGCCGACGACGGAGCAGGTCCCGACAGACGGGCAGGCCACGCCGTCCAGATCGCTCACCCCCGCCGGCACCGACTGGCTCTGCCAGCTCGCCCCACCATCGGTGGTGGCGACGATTGCCGCCGCGGTCGGTCCGACGCCGACGGCATAGCAGTGGGTCACCGACGGACAGGCCACACCGAACAGCAGGTTGCTGACGCCCCACGGGATGGATTGATCGGCCCAGGTCGTGCCACCGTCGGCCGTCCCCACGACAGCGCCGCCGGCCGAGCTCGATCCCACCGCGAAGCAGACCGCGGTGGACGGGCATGCCACTGCGAACAGCCCGCCCACGTCGGCGGGCACCGATTGGACCCCCCAGCCGGACCCTCCGTCAGTTGTGGCCAGGATGGTTCCTGCACCGACGGCGAAGCAGTCCGTCGTCGACGGACAGGCGATGCTCGAGAGCTGGGGGGTGCCGGTGGGCACGGTCTGGCCCGCCCAGGTGGTCCCACCGTCGGTCGAGGTGAGGATGACGCCGCTCGCCGAACTGTCCCGCCCCACCGCGAAGCACTGGCTCGTCGACGGGCAGGCCACGCCGGAGAGGCCACGGACCCCGAGGGGAACTGCCTGGCCGGCCCAGCTGGTCCCCCCGTCGTCAGTGGTCAGGATGTCCCCGCCGCCCGAGGAGTTGGTCCCCACCGCCACGCACCGTGTGGTCGACGTGCAGGCGGTGGCAACGGCGTGGGGCGCGGCCGGATAGGTCGCCTTCAGCGTCCAGCCGTCGGCGCTCGCGGCCGTGGCCCCGTCGACAGGAAGGACCACCGTACCGACGACGGCGGCCAGGAGCACTCCGACTGCCATCGTGGTCGAGACGCGCACACCGGTGCGCATCCGGGACCCATCGGCAGGCGCGGTGCGCAGGCGCCCGCCACGAGCCGCGACGGCAACGGACACCGCACTCACCGCCACGAGTCCCACGACCCACGCCGGGATTCCCACCATGATCGCCGTCGCTGCTGCCGCCAGACCGAAGACCGACACCCAGAGCGTCCACCGCGCACTGAAGACCTTCATGTTGAACTCCTTACCCTGCCGTTGCGCATGATAAGCCCGGCGGTCTCCGGCGACAATGGGGTTCTCATCGCCAGACACGAACGTTCGGCAATCGTGCACACCTGGCGTTTCCCTGAGCACCGAGTGTGGCGAGATTCCTACGTCACAGCGCGTTCGCGGTTCGTCGCGCGCTCGGTTCCGACACTCCGATCACCCACCGGTCCGGCCCATGGCCGCGCGGATTCCGTGGAGTTCTGACCGTGCGCAACCGCCCGTGACCTCGGGTGCACCGGGGCGGGCCGACCCCGTCGGAAGGACGGCGGAACGACTCTGTTCAGCTCACGTCAGTGCGTGGCCCCGTTGGTGAACGTGGCCACGTTGACCCCGCCCCCGACGTTGAAGGTCAACGTCTGGGGGAACGGGCCGGGAGTCTTGGGCGTCGTGACGACCGATCCGGATCCCTGGTAGAGGAAGCCGGCCAGGTCCACCGACACGATCCCCGGCGGAGCCCCTGCGGTGACCGTGACCCGTACCGGCGCACCGCTGGCGTCGATCACCGGGATCGGACCGTTGCCCGGGATGAGGCCCGAGCACGTGGCTCCGAAGATCGGGACGATCAGGTTGACCGAGCCGGAGTAGGTGCTCCCGTTGAGGGAGTAGGACCAGCTGTAGGGGAAGGAGTCACCGGCGAGCGCCGCACCGAGCGAGGTCTGCGCGGTGCAGATCTTGAATTGGCTCATGCGGGTGCTGTTGGTGAAGGTGACGACCGTCTCGTTGTCCACGGTGCCGGCCGGGACCGACACGTCGGCCAGCCCGGACTGTGTGTTGGCGCTCAGCAGCCGGCTACCCGCGGGGTCCGTCACCCCTTGCGTCGACACGGTGGCCAGGTAGTAGTTCGGATTGCTCTGGATCTCCTGGACGGTCGCGGTTCCGGACGACACCTGGATGGGCTGGGAGCACATGCCGGCATGCACGGGGAACGACGGCCCTCCGTTGACGCTGAAGTTGAACGACGTGGATCCCACCGAGGTGTCGCCGGCCTTCTTGCAGACCTCCACCCACCCCAGATTGTGCGTGCTGTTGGTGACCGTCACCGTCGTCGTGGCTCCGTTGGCGACCGTCACCGTCACCGAACCGGTGGCCAGGTTGGGGTTGGGGGTGCCCGGCGCCAATGCGCCCGGAGGGTTGACGGTGATCGAGTCGACGACGTCCGGGCTCGAGAACTTCTCGGTCACGGTGTAGGTGCCGCCGGGGACGGGGAGCGGCGTGCTGCACGCACCGACCAGGGCGGACTCGGTGCCCACCACCGCCCCGGTGGCGGCGTTGGTGATCGTGAACTGCCAGGGCCCGGGCGGAACGGAGGTGCCCGAGGCGCTCTTGCACACGATGAGCTTGCCGGTCTGGGTGTCGTTGGTGAAGGTGGCGGTCGTCACCGCGACCCCCTGCACCGTCACCGTCACCGAACCGGTGGCCAGGTTGGGGTTCGGAGTGCCCGGCGCCAGGTCGGATGGTGGGTCCACGGTGATCGAGTCGACGACGTCCGGGCTCGAGAACTTCTCGGTCACGGTGTAGGTACCGCTGGGCACTTGCAGGGGCGTGCTGCACGCACCGACCAGGGCGGACTCGGTGCCCACCACCGCCCCGGTGGCGGCGTTGGTGACCGTGAACTGCCAGGGCCCGGGCGGGACCAGGGCGTCCGAAGCGTTCTTGCACACGGTGAGGAAGCCGTCGGTGTCATTGGTGAAGGTGGCCGTCGTCGTGGCTCCGTTGGCGACCGTCACCGTCACCGAACCGGTGGCCAGGTTGGGGTTGGGGGTGCCCGGCGCCAATGCGCCCGGAGGGTTGACGGTGATCGAGTCGACGACGTCCGGGCTCGAGAACTTCTCGGTCACGGTGTAGGTGCCGCCGGGGACGGGGAGCGGCGTGCTGCATGCACCGACCAGGGCGGACTCGGTGCCCACCACCGCCCCGGTGGCGGCGTTGGTGACCGTGAACTGCCAGGGCCCGGGTGGGACCAGGGCGTCCGAAGCGTTCTTGCACACGGTGAGCTTGCCGGTCTGGGTGTCGTTGGTGAAGGTGGCGGTCGTCGTGGCTCCGTTGGCGACCGTCACCGTCACCGAACCGGTGGCCAGATTGGGGTTGGGAGTGCCCGGCGCCAGGTCGGATGGTGGGTCCACGGTGATCGAATCGACGACGTCCGGGCTCGAGAACTTCTCGGTCACGGTGTAGGTGCCGCCGGGGACCTGCAGCGGTGTGCTGCACGCACCGACCAGGGCGGACTCGGTGCCGACCACCGCCCCGGTGGCGGCATTGGTGACCGTGAACTGCCACGGCCCGGGCGGGACCAGGGCGTCCGAGGCGTTCTTGCACACGGTGAGGTGACCGTTGGTGTCGTTGGTGAAGGTGGCGGTCGTCGTGGCTCCGTTGGCGACCGTCACCGTCACCGAACCGGTGGCCAGGTTGGGGTTGGGAGTGCCGGGGACCAGGTCGGAGGGTGGGCTCACGGTGATCGAGTCGACGACATCCGGGCTCGAGAACTTCTCGGTCACCGTGTAGGTGCCGCCGGGGACCTGCAGCGGCGTGCTGCACGCACCGACCAGGGCGGACTCGGTGCCCACCACCGCTCCGGTGGCGGCGTTGGTGACCGTGAACTGCCACGGCCCGGGCGGGACGGCAGGGTCGGAGGCGTTCTTGCACACGGTGAGGTGACCGTCGGTGTCGTTTGTGAAGGTGGCGGTCGTCGTGGCTCCGTTGGCGACCGTCACCGTCACCGAACCGGAGGCCAGGTTGGGGTTGGGAGTGCCCGGCGCCACTGCGCCCGGAGGGTTGACGGTGACCGCGTCGACGTAGTCAGGTGCGGCGAACTTCTCGGTCACGGTGTAGGTGCCGCCGGGGACGGGGAGCGGCGTGCTGCACGCACCGACCAGGGCGGACTCGGTGCCCACCACCGCTCCGGTGGCGGCGTTGGTGACCGTGAACTGCCACGGCCCGGGCGGGACGGCGGCGTCCGAGGCGTTCTTGCACACGGTGAGGTGACCGGTCCCCACATTGGTGAACGTGACCGTGGCAGCGGCGTTGGCCGGGATGTTCACGGTCACCGTCCGGTTGGGGACCGACGAGCTCACGGTGTCCAACTGGGGACTGACGGCGATGCCGGTGAGGGTGGTGGCCGGGTCGGACAGTTCGGTGACGGTGTTGCGCCCGTTCTCCACCGTCAGCGACAGGCACGTGTTGGCCATGACCGAGACCGGAGTTGCGCTGTTGACGCTGAACGAGAAGGACTTGATCACGTTGCTGGTCTTGCAGATGTTGATCGTCGACGGGCCCAGCACCGAAGCACCGGCCACGCCGGTGGACGCGCCGGGCCCGACCGTGAGCACGAGCAGCACCGCTACGACGATGCCCGCCAGCCCCGCCAGCGGACCACTCCTGTTCGCAATGTGAAAACGCCGGATTGATGACATGGGGTGTCTCCTCGGTTCAGCGAGCCAGGTGCCGACAGGTGCCACATGGACACCCTGACTCAGGACGATCGCAACGTCATCGTCCGAACCGAACAAATACCGGGGAGTGCGTTGTACGGAGCGCCCACCCGCGGCCAGCGGCGGGGCCCGCACCACTGCGTCGACCGGAGTTGGTGCCGCAGCGGCGACGCCCTCCGGGAACGACGGAGGGACCCCCTCGCGGGGGTCCCTCCGGTCGGCCCCCGGGGGCTCCCTCGCGGGAGCCCCCATCGGCCTTGGACCAGGATGCCGGGCGGCATCCCTGGTGGGCTACCTCAGTGGGTGGCCCCGTTGGTCCAGGTTGTGACGTTCATCCCCATGCCCAGTGAGAAGGACATCGTTGCGGGGAACGTCGACGGAAGCGACGGCGCGGAAATCACCGAGCCGCTGCCCTGGTACTGGACGCCCGTCAGGTTGACGGAGATCGCCGAAGGAACCCCGGCGGTCACCGAGACCGTGACAGGCGTGCCGTTGGCGTTCACCACGGGGATCGAACCGATGATGTTCGAGCACGTGGATCCCGTCAGCGGGACGGTCAGGTTGACCGAGCCCGTGGTGGTCGCACCGTTCACTGTGTACGTGTAGCTGTACGGGAACGAGCTGCCCTGCAGGTTGGCGTCCGGAGAGGTCTGCGCCGTGCAGATCTTGAACGCTCCCTGGTTGACGGCGTTGGTGAAGGTAGCGATGGTCTCGTTACCGACTCCACCGAAGGGCACTGCAACCGTTGCCGGATTCGTCGTGGACCCCGAGAGCAGACGGGAACCGGTCGGATCCGTCACACTCACGGTCGAGACGTTCGCCAAGTAGTAGTTGGGGTTCGCCTGGATCTCGTTGACGGTGGCAGTACCGGCAGGCACCTGGATGGGCTGCGAGCACTGTCCGGTCATGACCGGGATGGCCGATCCACCATTGACGCTGAAGTTGAAGGTCTGACCTGCAGTCGACGCGTCAGCCGCGTTCTTGCAGACCTCGACCCAACCGAGAGCCTCGTTGGTGAAGTTGGCCGAGTTGATGCTCGGGCCCACCGTGACCGCAGCCGTGGTGCTGGTGCTGCCAGCATCAGCGGATGCAGGGACCACACTCACTCCGACCAGCGCCACGTTCGGCACCGACTGCTCGGTGACGGTTGCCACGGAACCGATCGGCAGCGCCGAGTAGTCCGGGGAGCAGGCCGTCTGGCCGGGTGCCGACGCGATCACCGTGATCACCTGGGTACCTGCAGCGTCACTCACGTTGAAGTTGAAGGGAGTGCCGGTGAGGGCACCGCTTCCGGGAGCGAGCGCCTTGCAGACCTTGACGTATCCGGTCTGGACATCGTTGGTGAAGACCGCCGTGGTGGTGGCTCCGCTGGCGACTGCGAACGTCGCCGTTCCGTTGGCCAGGTTCGAGCCGAGCAGGTTGCCCGAGGGGATCGCCGCGATCGAACTGACGTAGTTCGGAGCGGAGAAGGTCTCGGCGACATTTACCTGACCGGGATGAACGGCAACGTCACCGCTGCACTGTCCGGCAAGGACGCTCTGGGTGTTGGTCCAGGTGCCCTGGGTCAACGTGAACGTCCACGGTCCAGGTGCCACATAGCTGTCCCCGGCGTTCTTGCAGACTTCGATGTAGCCAGGAGGCTGGTTGACGACCACCGAGTTGGTGTAGTCCACCTCCGTCACGCCGGAGCCCACCGTTGCCGTCACTGTGCCGGCACTGAGGTTGAGGTGCGACCGCATGGATCCAGGACCGCTGACCACGATGCTCGTCGCGGCGATACCCGGTGTGGCCGTCTCGGCGATGTTCACGTTGGTGCCGACCTGGTAGTCGGTGAGGTAACTGCACGAGGCACCGGAAGTTGCTCCAGCAGCCACGGCGAACGGACCGACGGTGCTTCCGCCAGCGCTCTCCGTGAAGGTGAAGGACTGTCCGACTGGCACGCCGTTGCCGGCGACCTTGCACACCTTCAACGCACCACTGTTCGACGCGTTCACGAACCGCACGGCGACGTTGCCACCGGTCGGCACAGTGACGGTCGCCGTCCGGCTCGCGATGTCACCCGAGCCCGCAGTCGACGGGTTCACCGTGATCTTCGAGAGCATGGTCAGGCCCGAAAGATCCGGCAGCTCCCTGACCGTGTTCCGGCCAGGTGCAACCGACACTCCCTTGCACGTGCCCACCGCAACCGAAATCGGAGTGGGCGAGTTGTTCACGGAGAACAAGAAGGAGCCGCTCACTTGGCCGCCCTTGCAGATCTCGATCTTGGTACCGACGACGACCGCTCCCGCGGGATGGACACCCGCCGTCATGGTCATGCCACCCAAGAGCGCGAGCCCGATGACACCTGCCAGCAATGATCGCCGGCCCCTCTTCGTTGCGGCTACCGGCCGCTCACTAGTTGACATTGCTTGTCTCCTTGGTTTGCTGTTAGGAGTGCCAGGTGGCACCACTAACTCAGGATGGGCCAATCAGGCGGGCGCGTCATCGTCCGATCCGAACGAAGTTTCCGGGCACGATTGTTCGTACCGCCCAGCCTGGTCGGCGCCCGACGATTTCCGAATCCGAGGCTCGGGAGACCGGGCGATTCGCGATCACCGCGGTGCGTGGCGGCGTGATCAGCGCTCCGTGATCACGCCCGCACACCTCAGGCACCGCTGGTCCGATCTCGCTTGACAGGCCCAAATGGCCGGGGTACACCTCTGATTGATCTGGGCCCCGAAACCACTGGCCGACACCGGCCAGGACTACGGAGCCCATCAACAAGAGTCGAGCGGAAGACAGTACCGGGCAGGGCGCCGAGCGGACGTCCCGATGCCTGTCAATTGAATCCTGAGTCGGGCGGACCACATGACAGATCTGAGTCGGCGGAATCAACTGCGCGTGGAAGAGCCAGGTGCTCTCCGCGCGCCGGGCTCTCTCCTCGAAGAAGTTCCACAGTCGAGTGCCCTCACCGGATCCTCGCTCGAAGCGATGTTCGAGATGAGTTCGGTCCCCATGATCGTGACCAGTGCCGACGGGTGCATCCAAGCGGCAAACCCGGCGTCGAGACAGCTCTTCGGGTACCGCCTGGGCGAGTTGCTGGGACACTCCATCGACATGCTGTTCGAAGGAGAGCTGGCCGGTTCGCTGAGATTCGCCTGTCGAGGCACCTCGGAGTCGTTTGACCCTGACACGGCCCACCACCGTCTGGAGATCGAGGGCAGGCACAGACGGGGAGACGTCCTCCCCATCGACCTCACGGTGACACCTCTCCGTGGCTCCCAGGAACCGCTCATCCTCTGCGTGATGCTCCAGTCCACGTCAGCAGTGGCCAGCACGATGGTCTCGACCGCCTACCGGATCGCCGCCCAGGACATGGCTTCCTTCCAGCGCGATCTCCTCATGGAGATGGCCAGGGGCCACGGGTTGGGCGGGATCGCCTCCGCACTTCATCGAAAGACGGGCCACAAGGTGCTCGTCCTGGATTCGAGCGGTCGGATTCTCACGTCCGCCGGCTACAGGGAGTCGGCGCCGGTGCCACGGGACCGAATCGTGGTGGGACACCTCAGCTCGCTCCATGGGGTGCGCGAACGGCACGGGGACTGTTGGACCGCGGCAGCCTGCCCTGACCAGACGCTCCTGGGATGGATCGGGATCCTCGATCCGGCCGGCACACTGCCGGAGTTCGACCTGTTGGCACTCGAGCAGGCGGTCTCGGTCTTGACCGCGGAGTTGCTGCGCAACCGGGGGAACCCGGACACCGAGCCCTGCTCGCACGCCCAATTCGCGAACGAACTGCTGGACGGCTGCGACGGCCGGAGGATGCACACGTATGCGACAGCACTGGGCTACGACCTGAACCGGGCCCACCGGGCCATCGCCGTCGAGTCAGGCGTCAGCAGCGAAGTGGCCGTCGAGTCCGTGGAGAGGGCCGCGCGAGCGAACGGGGTGAGGTCCCCGCTCGTCGCTTGGCGATCGGATCGGGCGATCCTCGTCGCTCCCGTCGAGCTCTCCTCGGAGCAATTCGTCGAATCACTCACCGCAGCCCTCGGGACCACTGCTCGGATCGGCATCGGAAGCACGTGCCCGATCGAGGCGGTCGGGCAATCGTTGACCGAGGCATTGTTCACCCTCGAGCTCGGGAGCACGGTGGACTGCGACCAGCCCGTTACCAGCTTCGGTGACCTCGGGGTCTGGAAGATCCTGGTGGATTCCAGCGATCCCCAGGAGCTGCACGCGTTCGTCACCGAGTGGATCGGGACGCTCATCGAGTACGACGGTGTTCACGGCACCGAACTGGTGAAAACCCTCACCGTCTACTTGAAGGGTTCCTGTGCGGTGGAGGCTGCGGCGACGGCGCTGTACGTGCACCGCAACACACTGCGGTACCGCTTGACGAAGATCGCGCAGCTGATCGGCCGCGACATCGGGGATGCCGACCAACGCTTCCAACTGGAGCTGGCCTGTCGGGCGTGGATGGTCCTCCAGGCACTCGAGTCGCCCTGACGAACCTCGAACTCCGCAGCGTGTCAATCCAGGCTGGCCTTGATGAGGACGTCTGACGCCAGGAAACGCGAGGCACCGAGTACCTCGATGCCCACCAGCCGATCGTCGGAGGAATAGAACAAGAAGACCTGCACCCCTTCGATCCCGACATCGAACCTTTCCGACCGGGGTGCCCCGCCGGACGCCGAGCCGAGAAAGAGGAATGCTGCATCCGTGTTGGGGTCGAACGTCAACTTCATGGGATTCCTGACCGTGCGGCGGGGCAGACTCACGAGCAACTCCGCCATTGACCTTCTGGTGCCGTCAGACACCCTCATGGACACAATGCCGGAGGTCGGTCGGAACGTCATCGTCTGAAGCGAACGAAGATGTCGGAACACGTTGTTCGAATCGCCCAGAGCCTGCCTGTCGTAGGCGATGGCCAGTGGGGCGACCGGCTCCGTCTCGGCACCCCGGGCCCGGACAGGTCCGGGGTGCCCGTGTACTCCCAAGCCAGGAGCGGGCTGTCGCAACGGAAGCGGAACGAGTCGATGGAAGGTGTCGGATGTCCTCCCAGCTCGCGGGGAACGGGGCCGGAGGTCGGAAGCGGGTGGATCCATGACATCCCGGCAGTACGGTTCGCCATCGAGATCGGAGACCCACGGGGTCAGTGCCACACCCGGCACGGTGACGTCCTCGTCGGCACGCCTCTGCCCGGTCGGCAAGATCGGCGGCAGGTCCGGTCCTCCGGACAGGGCACGACGCGTCCGGTAGGTCCGGGGGCCGCGTGACCTGCTCCGTTCCACCCGTGACCGGCTCTCGGCTGACGGATACCCGCCGCCCTAGACGCATCTGGGATCACCCCCAGGACATGCTGGCGCACCTGCGGTGCAGGGCGGTTGTCGGATGTACCGGTGTTCCCGGTGCCGAACATGGAGCCTGGGAGGAGAATCGAACTCCTGACCTACGCATTACGAGTGCGTTGCTCTACCGACTGAGCTACCCAGGCGAGGGCTCCAAACTATCCGACGCGGCGGACCCCGCTCGATCCGGCGCTCACTCGAGCATGCCGGACAGCTCGACCATCAGGGACTCCAGCAGGAGATCCTCCCGCACGTTGCGTCCGAGGGCGGTCGAGGAGCGACCCACCGCGTCCACGTGCCCGGCCGCCACCCGCCGCTCGGCGTCAACACCGGGTGTCCCCGGCGTGGCGTCACCGTCCACCGTGGCCACCAGCCGGTCGCGGCAGGCGTCGGCCAGTGCGGCCAGACCCATCCGCAGGTCGTCGGTCCGCCAGCGTCGCTCCTCGCGCTTGTGGCGGTCGTCCACCGCCTTGCGTCCCGGGATCCCGCGGGCCCCGACCGC
Organism: uncultured Actinomycetota bacterium; assembly: GCA_963835445.1. GTDB lineage: Bacteria > Actinomycetota > Acidimicrobiia > Acidimicrobiales > RAAP-2 > Bog-756. The sequence goes on along the minus strand of CAWIFO010000005.1, from coordinate 67,175 downwards.
CTCGGCCTGTTCCTCGAGTGCGGCGAGCTCGCGGGCGTGGCGCTCGCGGAGCGGTGTGAGGGCCTCGTCGGCCATGCCGAGCAGCTCGTCGGCCACCGTGACCGCCGTCGCCCCGGTGCCGTCGAGGCGACCGGGGACCGAATGCCACCTCCGGCGCCGTCCGTCGAACCCGGGGTCCTCGGCGAGCAGCCGGGCGCGGTCGAGGCTCCCGCCGGAGGCTGAGGCCACGGCGGCGGCCGTCTCGACGGCCACCCCCCGGCCGAGCAGCCACTCCTCGACAACCCGGGGTGCCACGGAGGCAAAAGGGACCTGGACGCAGCGGCTCACGATGGTGGCGAGCCCGGGCGGCAGGTCGTCGGCCAGGAGCACGAACACCGTCGACGGGGGCGGCTCCTCGACGGTCTTGAGCAGCGCCGGCGCCGCCTTCGCCGCCAGGTGGACGTCGGGGACGAGGAGCACCTGGCGGGACGACTCGAGCGGGCGCCGCTGGGCGCGGGTGGTGATCTCCCGGGCGTCGTCGACGTCGAGGGCGGCACCCGTCCGCTCCACGGTCACCAGGTCCGGATGGGTGCCGGCCAGGGCCCGCCGGCACGAGTTGCACAGCCCGCAGCCGCCGTCGGGGCAGAGGAGTGCCGCCGCCAACCCACGGGCGGCCGCGCGCTTGCCGCTCCCCGGTGGCCCGTGCAGGAGGTAGGCGTGGACGGGCCGACGGGCCGCGTCCATCAGGCGGGACACGGCGCGCTCCTGACCGACGACGGCCTCGAACAGCACCGGGGACGGCACCGCTGCGACCGAGGTGGTCACCGGGTCCCTTCCGGGGGCCCGTCCGGCCCGGCGAGCGCGCCGACGGCACCCCAGATCGACTCGGCGATCTCGTCGACCGACCCGGTCGCGTCGACGATCAACCAGGGGTCCGCGGCGTCGGCCGCCAGCGTCCGGAACCCGTCGGCCACCCGGAGGTGGAACTCGCCGGACTCGGACTCCATCCGGTCGGACGTGCCCCCGTGGCGCCGGGCGGCGGCGACCGCCACCGGCAGGTCCAGCAAGACCGTCAGATCAGGCCGGACGCCGGCCGCGGCCCATCCGACCAGTGACTCGAGTTCGCCCCGGTCGAGGCCGCGGCCGAACCCCTGGTACGCCAGCGTGGACGCCGCGTAGCGGTCGGTCACCACCCAGCGGCCGGCGTCCAGTGCCGGCGCGATGACCTGGTCCACGTGCTGGGCCCGGTCGGCGGACATCAGCAGCGCCTCGGCACGGGCTGACACCGGTGCCTCGCCGCGGTCGAGCAGGAGTGTGCGCAGTGCCGCCCCCAGCGGGGTTGCACCGGGCTCGAATGTGGACAACGCGTCGAGCCGTCCGGCCAGGATCCGGGCCTGGGTCGTCTTGCCGCAGCCGTCGACACCCTCCAGGGCGATCAGCCGGCCCCGGGTGGCTCTCACCCGTCGTCGCCGGCACTCGACGGCGCCGGGTGGACCGGCGTCGTCGTCACCCTCGGGGCCACCGCCTTCTTCGCCGCCGCCTTCTTCGCCGGCGCCTTCTTCTTCGTCGCCTTCTTCGTGGCCGGCGCCTTCTTCGTGGCCGCCGCCTTCTTCTTCTTCGCCGGCGCCTTCTTCTTCGTCGCCTTCTTCGTGGCCGGGCCCGCCGCCCGCCGGTCGGCCAGCAGCTCGCACGCACGTTCGACGGTCAGGCTCTCCACGTCGTCGCCCACCCGGAGCGAGGCGTTGGTGGTGCCGTCGGTCACGTACGGGCCGAACCGCCCGTCCTTGACCACCATGGCCAGGCCCGTGTCCGGATCGGGGCCCATCTCGCGCAGGGGACCCTTGGCGTTGCGACCCCGCGTCTTCGGTTGGGCGAAGAGCGCCAGGGCCTCGTCGACGGTGACGGTGAGCAACTGGTCCTCGGACTGCAGACTCCGGCTGTCGGTTCCCTTCTTCAGGTAGGGCCCGAACTTGCCGTTGTGGGCCACGATCTCCTCGCCGGAGGCGCCGTCGATGCCCACCACCCGCGGGATCCGCAGCAGCTCCAGGGCCTGCCCGAGGGTGAGCGTCGCCGGCGTCATCGAGGCGAAGAGGGACGACGTGCGGGGCTTGGGGCCCCCGTCGACCAGCTCCCCCAGCTGCACGTAGGGGCCGAACCGTCCGGCCTTGACCTGCACCTCGAGTCCGGTCTCGGGGTCCTCGCCGAGCACCCGGTCCGACGACGGCGCGGCCAGGAGCTCCTCGGCCCGTTCGACGGTCAGCTCGTCGGGGGCCAGGTCCTCGGGGATGGAGACGGTCGCCTCGCCCTTCTTCAGGTACGGGCCGTACTTGCCCGAGCGCGCCACGATCTCCTGGCCGTCGGCGGCCGTCCCGATGGGGACGGCGTTGACCGCGCTGGCGTCGATGGCGTCGAGGTTCCGGGCGAGCTGGTCCCGCAGGCCCCCCGAACCGCCGGGCCCGAAGTAGAAGTCGCCCAACCACCTGGCCATGTCCTGGTCACCGCCGGCGATCTCGTCGAGGTCGTCCTCCATCGAGGCGGTCAACCCGTAGTCGACGAGGTCGGCGAAGTGCTGCTCGAGCAGGCCGACCACGCCGAACGCCGTCAACGACGGCACCATGGCGGAGCCCTTCTTCCACACGTAGCCGCGGTCGAGGATGGTCGAGACGATGCTGGCGTAGGTCGACGGGCGTCCGACACCGATCTCCTCCATGGCCTTCACCAGCGACGCCTCGGTGTACCGGGCCGGCGGCTGGGTGGCGTGGCCGCCCGGGTCGACGGCGGCGAGCGACGCTGGATCTCCCTCGGCCATGGGCGGCAGGTGGACCTCCCGGTCGGCCAACTCGGCCTCGGGATCGTCCTCGCCCTCGACGTAGGCGCGCTGGAAGCCGGGGAACTCGATGACCGTACCCGAGGCGCCGAACTCGACGGCGCGGGACCCGCCGTCCACCGTGGCCGAGCCGGACAGGCGGACCTGGGCGCTCGTGCCCGTGGCATCGGCCATCTGGGAGGCGACGGTCCGCTTCCAGACCAGGTCGTACAGGCGGAACTCGTCGCCCGACAGCGACCGGGAGGCCTCGTCCGGTGTGCGGAAGGTCTCCCCCGCGGGTCGGATGGCCTCGTGCGCCTCCTGGGCGTTCTTGACCTTCTTGTTGTAGAGCCGGGGCCCGGAGGGCACGTACGCCGGCCCGTACATGGCGGAGGCCTGGGCGCGGGCGGCGGCCAACGCCTGGTCGGACAACGTGGTCGAGTCGGTTCGCATGTAGGTGATCCAGCCCCCCTCGTAGAGGTGCTGGGCGACCTGCATGGTTCGCTTCGAGCTGAACCGGAGCTTCCGACCGGCCTCCTGCTGGAGGGTCGACGTGATGAACGGCGCCCGCGGCGACCGTCGGTAGGGCTTGTGGGTCATCGAAGCCACCGTCAGCGACGCACCCTCGAGGCCGGCGGCCAGGGCACGCGCCTCCGTCTCGTCGAGGACGACCACCCTGGCGGGATCGCCCAGGCGGCCCGACGCGTCGAAGTCCTTGCCGGTGGCGAGCGGCGTGCCGTCGACGCCCAGGAGGTTGGCCGTGAACGACCGGGGCACGTCGGACTCCGCGGCCCGGGCGGCGTCGCCCTCGGCCGTCACCGTGGCGTCGATGCCCCACCAGTCGGCCGAGTGGAAGGCCATGCGCTCGCGCTCGCGGTCGACGACCATCCGGGTGGCCACGCTCTGGACACGCCCGGCCGAACGGCCGTTCGTCTTGCGCCGCATGACGTCGGAGAGCTTGAACCCGTAGATGCGGTCGAAGATGCGGCGGGCCTCCTGTGCCTCGACCAGGTGCGAGTCGATGGTCCGGCACTCCTCCACCGCCCGCTGGATGGCCTGGGGCGTGATCTCGTGGAACACCATCCGGGGCGTGTCCTCGGGGAGGTCCAGGACCTGGCTGAGGTGCCAGGCGATCGACTCGCCCTCGCGGTCCTCGTCCGTCGCCAGGTAGACCTCACCCGCCTCACGGGCCAGCTTCTTGAGTTTGGCGACCTGGGACTTCTTCTCGGGGGAGACGATGTAGACGGGCTTGAAGCCGTTGTCGACGTCCACGGCCAGGTCGGCCCACGACTCCTGTTTGAATGCGGCCGGGAGCTCCTTGCGGGTGGCGAGGTCCCGGATGTGTCCGATCGACGACTCGACGACGTAGTCGGGCCCCAGCAGGCCACCGATGGTCTTGGCCTTGGCCGGGGACTCGACGATCACCAGCTTCCGGCCGCCCCGACCGGCGCGGCGCGGCGTGGGGGCACCGTCGTCGGTGTCGGCATCGGTGGTCGTCTCTGTCAGGTCGGTGGGTGGCATCGCTGTGGGCAAGGGTTAACGGTCGACCCGGGCATTGTCAACCCGGTAGGCGCGCCACCGGGGCCCTACGGCCCCGGTGGGGACTTCCGCGACCCCTCGTGCACGGGCCTCGGGAGGGTGGATCCGCTCCGGGGCCCGACGGGTCTCACTGGGCCGCTGCGGGCTCCGCTGCTGCGGCCGGGAGGTCGCCGTCCATGCTGTCCGTCTTGCGCTTGGAGAAGGCGATCGAGACACCCAGGACGACCAGCGAGACGCCGGCGATCGACAGTCGGGCCGCGGTGTGGTGGGAGAGGGTGATGACGGCCGGAAGGATCAGCAGCGACACCAGGTTCATGACCTTGATGAGCGGGTTCAGCGCCGGACCGGCGGTGTCCTTGAAGGGGTCGCCGATGGTGTCACCGATGACGGCGGCCTTGTGGGCCTCGGAGCCCTTGCCGCCCTCATGGCCGTCCTCGATGTACTTCTTGGCGTTGTCCCATGCCCCACCCGAGTTCGACAGGAAGTTGGCCATGAGCTGGCCGGTCAGGATGGCGCCCACCAGGAACGCCCCCAGGGCGAAGTAGTTGATGCCGAACCCGACGATGACCGGGGTCAGGATGGCCAGCAGGGCCGGGGTGGCCAGCTCACGCTGACTGGCGGCGGTGCAGATGGCGATGACCTTGCCGTACTCCGGCTTCTCGGAGTAGTCCATGATTCCCGGGTGCTCGCGGAACTGGCGGCGTACCTCCTGGACCACGGTGCCGGCCGAGCGGCCGACGGCACGGATGGCCAGGGCGCTGAACAGGAAGGCGATCGAGCCGCCGATGAGTACGCCGATGAAGATCGTCGGGTGTGAGACGTTGATCGACGTCTGCGGCAGGTCGAACAGCCAGTTGACCGGGGCGAAGCGCGGCGGGTGCAGGTTGAGCTGGCTGCCGATCGTCTCGATGAACGAGGCGAACAGGGCCACCGAGGCGATGACGGCGGAGCCGATGGCGACGCCCTTGGTCACGGCCTTGGTGGTGTTGCCGACGGCGTCGAGGCTGACCATGACCCGCTCGGCCTCGCCCGTGAACTCGCCGGACATCTCCGCCACACCGGCGGCGTTGTCCGAGACCGGGCCGAAGCTGTCCTCCGACACGATCATGCCGGCGGTGGACAGCAGGCCGATGCCGCTGAGCGCCACCAGGTAGAGGGTGAGCTGGATGTTGCCCCCTCCGAGGCCGATGGACACGGCGATGGCGAGGACGATGGCCACGATGGCCCACACCGACGACTCGAGGCCCAGGGCCAGGCCGGACAGGGTGAGGGTGGCCGGGCCGGTGCGGGCCGTCTCGGCGACCTCCTTGACCGGGCCCCGCTCGGTGGACGTGAAGTGCTCGGTGATCTGGCTGGCCACCAGCATGAGGACCACGCCGGTGAGCACGGCGTAGAAGGCCTTCCAGTAGTGGAGGTAGGCGCCGGCCACGACGGCGGAGCCGGCGATGGTCAGGATGGCCGCCGTCCACACGCCCCTGTTGATGGGGGCCATGGCGTTCTTGTCGTTCTTGCCGGCCCGGACCACGAACACGCCGACGATGGTGGCCAGGATGCCGATGGCCGGGATGGCAATCGGGAAGATGACCGTCTTGGCGGCGTCCCCGCTGCGGCCGATGGAGCCGAAGGCGGTCACGCCGAGGATGATGGCGGCGATGATCGTGATGACGTACGACTCGAAGAGGTCGGCGGCCATGCCGGCACAGTCGCCCACGTTGTCGCCCACGTTGTCGGCGATGGTGGCGGCGTTGCGGGGGTCGTCCTCGGGGATGCCGGCTTCGACCTTGCCCACCAGGTCGGCGCCGACGTCGGCCGCCTTGGTGAAGATGCCGCCACCGACCCGCATGAACAGCGCCAGGAGCGAGGCGCCGAAGCCGAAGCCGATCAGCACGGCGGTGGCCGTGTTCTGGAAGACCAGGACGATCACCGTGGCGCCCAGGAGGCCGAGGCCCACGCACAGCAGGCCGGTGATGGCGCCGGTGCGGTAGGCGACCTTGAGCGCAGGGGCCATCTTGCCCTCGCGGGCGGCGGCCGCGGTGCGGACGTTGCCCCGGACGGCCAGGCTCATGCCGATGAACCCGGTCAGGCCCGAACAGAGCGCGCCGGCCAGGAAGCAGATGACCCGGTAGATGCCGGCCTGGACGAAGGTCAGGTCCACCACCTGGTGGCGCACGACCACCAGGGACCCGTTGACCAGCAGACCGCTGGTCGCGGTATGGGTGACCTTGGTGGCGGTGAAGAAGATCAGGACGGCCAGTGGCACGATGATGATGCCGATGGTCTTGAACTGCCGGGCCAGGAACGCCTCGGCGCCCTCCTGGATGGCCTTGGCGATGTCCATCATGGAGGCGGTGCCCTGGTCGGCGGCGAGCACGCCACGCACCAGCAGGAGGGCCACCACGATCGCGGCGACGGAACAGGCGATTGCGAAGTACAGCCAGAGCTTCTCGGAGCTGTTCAGCGAGAAGATCTGGTAACCCCCTTCGGCCAGGAGGTGGGTCATCGGTGTGGCTCCCTTCGGTGTACTGCACGGTTACGAGCGATCGCTACCCGGCACAGGCGTCCGCGTCACGTCGCGTCGTCACGAGGGACCCGGGTCCCCCCCAAGCGATGTCACGGCCGTACGGCCGAGTGCCGGGGCCCGCCACTGGGCGCGCCATTCCCGGCAATCGGGGAGAAGATAGCGACAACGGGGGTCAGGGGCAAGAATCGCCGTGTCCCAGGCTGGCCTAGGTGGGCTCGACGGCCGCCTCGGGACCGGCGATGAGCTCGTAGTCCGGATTGAGGATGGCCTGTCGGCGGGCCCAGTCCCCGACCATGCCCTCGACCACGAGACGCGCCCCGGGCTGGATGCCCGGGATCCGGCGCCGGCCCTGGAACACCAGGAGGAGCATGCCGCTGTCGTCGGCCAGGAGGCACTCGAGGTTGGACGTGCCGGCCCGGGGCTGGACGCGGACCGAGCGGACCCGGCCGGCCACCCGCACCCGGTTGCGCCACTGGACGTCGCCGATCGGGATCGTCCCCCGGGCCTTCTCGCCGAAGGCCTGACGGTGGGAGAGGGCCTTGGCGGCCAGCTCCCGGTCGGCCGCCTTGTCCGCCGCCCGCGCACCGTGTCGCCCATGCCCTCCGGCCGCCGCCGCCGTGGCCCTGCCCGTCCCCTCGGCCTTGCGGCCCCAGTGCCGCCGGTTCGACCACCAGCCGCCCTCCAATTGATACGGGACGACGGTGGCGTTGACGTGCTCGAGGTGGCTGACGGCGGTGGCGATCTGCTCGGCCGTGTTGTCGTGGAGGACCCGGCTCAGCCCCGAGGCGAAGATCCGCCGGGGCAGGAGGATGGTGAGCTCCGTCTTGCGGTCGGCGACCGTCTCGGCGGCGAGCTCGAGGGCGGCACGGGTGAGCCGCCGGTCCTCGCACTCCTGGATGTCGAGGGGAAGGTCCGACAGGCCGAGCCGACGCCACTCCTCCTCGAGCTCGGCGGAGACGAGGGGGTCCAGGGCGAAGTGGATCGCCCGGAGGTCGTCGGGGTGGAGGGTGCGGGCGTACTGGAGGGCCCGGGCCGACGCCATGTCGAGCCGGTCGACCAGCACCACGACGGCGTGCCGGCTGAGCACCGGTGCCTCGGCCGCCTCCGACGCGCCCTCCTCGAGCTGGACGTCCTCCTCCACGTACTGCTTGTGCAGGCGGATCAGCCCGTAGTACATGAGCGGGCCCGACGATCACGACCACCCAGGCGCCCTCGTTGAACTTCACCGTGGCGAAGATGAGGACGATCAGTGCGGTCAGGAAGGCCGAGATGGCGTTGACCACGACCCCCCGCCGCCACTTGGGCCCCGGGCATCCAGGTGGTGCTTGATCATCCCGGACCCGGCCATGGCGAACCCGGTGAACACCCCGATGGCGTACAGCGCCACGAGTGACGTGAGCTGGGCCCCGGTGGCGATGATGAGGGCCAGCGCCACGATGGTGAGCACGATGATCCCGTTGGAGAAGGCCAGGCGGTGCCCGCGACGGGTCAGCTGTTTGGGCAGGTAGGCGTCCTCGGCTACGAAGCTGGCCAGGAAGGGGAAGCCGTTGAAGCTGGTGTTGCCGCCTGTGTAGAGGATCAGCATCGTGGCCAGCTGGACGACGTAGAAGAGGAAGTGGCCGACCGGTCCGGTGCCGAGGACGTACTTCACCTCCTGGGACACCACGGTGGGCGAGCCGGCTGCGTAGGGGACGGCGTGCGTCCAGTGGGCGATCAGGGTCACGCCGAGCACCAGGAACGCCAGGACGCTCGACATCACGATGAGGGTCTGGCGGGCGTTCCTGCTGGTCGGCTCGCGGAAGGCGCCGACCCCGTTGGAGATCGCTTCGAGTCCGGTCAGGGACGAGCCGCCGTTGGCGAACGCCCGCAGGATCACGATGAACGAGGCACCGTAGAGGAGCCCGGACCCGGGGTGCCCGATGTGCACGGTGTCCGCGCCCGGCGGGATGGCGTGCACGGTCAGGGTTCCCATGACCTCCTTCACGAGCCCGGCGATGACCACGAACCCCAGACTGAAGATGAAGAAGTAGGTGGGGAAGGCGAAGAACTTGCCCGCCTCCTTGATGCCTCGCAGATTGCCGTACAGCAGCAGCAGGATCACCCCGATGGTGATCGGCACCGTCCAGTGGAGTAGCGACGGCACGGCACGGTCAGGGCGGCCGTGCCCGCCGCCGTCTGGACGGCGACGGTCACCGTGTAGTCGATGAGCAGCGCCACGGCGGCGATCTGGGCGATCTTCGGCCCGAAGTTCTCGCGGGCCACCACGTAGGCGCCGCCCGGCCTTGGTGTAGAAGGCGATGACGTCGAGGTAGGACAGGGTGACGAAGAACAGGACCCCGAGGATCGCCATGGTGACCGGGACCACCAGCACGAATCCGGCCAGGCCGACGGCGGGGATCAACTGGGTGAGCATCTGCTCGGTCCCGTATGCCGACGAGGAGATGCAGTCCGGTGCGAGCACGCCGAGGGCCGACGGTCGGCCGAGCCGCTCGTCGCCGAGCTTCTCGTTCACCAGCGGCGGCCCGAGCAGGGTGTTCTTCAGCCGGTACCGCAGCGACTCGGGCAGATCGACCTTGACCGGGGCCGCTGCCGACGGGCGGGGCGGCGGGGCCATGGAGCGGCGGGCCGCGGCGCCTACTTCGGCTCCCGAGGCGACGCCACCACCGCCGACGGCGTCGCCGTCGCCGGTGACCTGGGACTCCATGGTCTCATTAGAGCATGCATCGCCCCCTGGACAGGGACCATCGGCGCCCGGCGGGCCGCGGCTCGCGCCGCTGGGGCGATCCGCTCGGCCGCGGGGCTCCATGAGTTGTGCCGAGGTGCCGATACGTGTTGCATGGTGCCCGTGCACATCGTCATCGTCGGCTGCGGCCGGGTCGGATCCGGCCTCGGTATCGATTTGGTGGGGCAGGGCCACTCGGTCGCCATCATCGACCGCAACGCCAAGGCGTTCCGGCGACTGCCCGACGACTGGGCAGGCCAGACCATCGTCGGCTCCGGCTTCGACCGCGACGACCTCGACGAGGCCCGGGCCCGGGAGGCCAGCGCGCTGGCCGCAGTGACCAGCGGCGACAACTCCAACATCCTGACGGCCCGGATCGCCCGCGAGACATACGGCATCCCGAACGTGGTCGCCCGCATCTACGACCCCCGCCGGGCCCAGATCTACCTCCGCCTCGGCATCGCCACCGTCGCCACCGTGTCGTGGACGATCGACCAGGTCCGCCACCGGCTCCTGCCGAACGAGTTGGAGAGCGAGTGGTCGGACCCGACCGGCGGGGTCTCCCTCATCGAGCGCCACCTGCCCGAGCGGTGGGCCGGCAAGCGCCTGGCCGACCTGACGGTGCCCGGCGACGTCAGCCTGGTGTCGGTCACCCGGGCCGGCGTGGCCCGCCTCGACTTCGCCGACCTGGTCGGCCAGGAGGGCGACGTCCTGCACCTGATGGTGACCGAGCAGCCGCCCTTGCGCGGTTCCAGGTGCGCCTGATCGGGCCGGGCCGCCACGACGACGGGGCCCGGGCATGAAGGTCGCCATCGCCGGAGCCGGCAGCGTCGGGACCGCCATCGCCGGCGACCTGCACGCCGCCGGCCACGAGGTGCTGCTCATCGAGCGGGACCCCGACCTCGTCGCCCGGCAGCGCAGCGACCTCGACGTCACCTGGGTCGTGGCCGATGCCTGCGAGGTCGCCTCGCTCGACGCCGCCGGCCTGGCCACCGTCGACGTCGTCGTGGCCGCCACCGGCGACGACGAGGACAACCTGGTCGTGTCGCTGCTCGCCAAGCAGGAGTTCGCCGTCCCCCGCGTGGTCGCCCGGGTGAACCACCCGAAGAACCAGTGGCTGTTCACCGAGACCTGGGGCGTCGACGTGTCGGTGTCGACCCCGCAGCTGCTCACCGCCCTCGTCGAGGAGGCGGTGTCGGTCGGGAGCCTCGTCCGGCTGCTCCGCTTCGAGGGCGGCAACGCCCACCTGGTCGAGGTCACCCTGGCCGAGGACTCGCCGGCCGACGGCGTGTCGGTGGCCGACCTCGGCGTGCCCCGGGACGCCACGATCGTCGCCGTCGTGCGCGCCGACCATCTCCTCGTCCCCCGGGGCGACACCCGCCTCGCCGCCGGCGACGAGGTCCTGGTGCTGATCACCGCCGACGCCGAGGACGAGGTGCAGCGCCTGCTGGTCGGGCCCTGACCACCATGCGGGCAGCCTTCTTCGACCTCGACAAGACGGTCATCGCCAAGGCGTCGATCGCCGCGTTCGGGCGCCCCTTCTACAAGGGCGGCCTGATCAACCGCCGGCTCATCGCCCGGTCGATCGTCTCCCAGATCATCTACCTCCACCTGGGGGCCAGCGAGCAGAAGCTGGCCCGGGTCCGCGAGTCCATGCTCGCCCTCACCAAGGGATGGGACAGGGAGCGGATCCGGGAGATCGTGCGCGAGGCGCTCGAGGAGACCGTGGAGCCGATCATCTACGCCGAGGCCCTCGACCTGATCGAGGCGCACCGGGCCGCCGGCTACAAGGTGTACCTGGTGTCGGCCTCACCGGAGGAGATCGTCGAGCCGCTGGCCGAGCACCTGGGGGTCGACGGGTGCATCGCCACCCGGGCGGTGGTCGACGACGAGGGCCGCTACGCCGGCGAGATGGAGTTCTACGCCTACGGGCCGTTCAAGGCCGAGGCGATGCGGGACGCTGGCCGAGGCCGAGGACCTCGACCTGGCCGAGTCCTCCGCCTACTCGGACTCCTACACCGACCTGCCCATGCTCGAGGCGGTCGGCCATCCCGTGGCGGTCAACCCGGACCGGGTCCTGGCCAAGGTCGCCCGCGAGCGCGAGTGGGAGGTCATGCAGTTCACCAAGCCGGTGCGGCTGCGCGACCGGATGAGCGTGCCGAGCATGACGGCGACGGCCACGGCGGCCGGGGTCACCGCAGCGGCCACGGCGGGCGCGCTGGTGGCGTGGCGCCTGGCGCGACGCGGCACGCGCCTGAAGCGTCCCCACGTGGGGATCACGGATGCGGAGCAGGTGGACGGCTCCGAGCCGGTCGCGTCAGCGACCGGCGGCGCCTGCCGTCCGGGGGCTGACGGAGCGGTGCGCTCAGGCGGAGCGGAGCCGCTGGGCGGCGACTGCACCGAGGGCGATGATGACGATGAGGATCACGAGCTTCTTCATGGAGGTAGAGCATACCCCCACTCCGGGAGCTGCGGTCCAGCGGTTCCGGCGCCACTGCGGGGCCGCACGCCCCGTGTCGGGCGGTGCCGTCGACTAGACGGTCAGCAGGTCGCGGGCGCCGGTGTCCGACGACGGGTGGCGCAGCTTCGACATGGCCCGGGCCTCGATCTGGCGGATCCGCTCCCGGGTCAGGTTGAAGTGCTCGCCGACCTCCTCGAGGGTACGGGGCTCGCCCCGGTCGAGGCCGAAGCGCAGCCGGAGGATCTCCCGCTCGCGCTCGTCGAGCGGCGACAGCAGGCGCCCGATCTCCTCGGGCAGCAGTGACACGGCGGCCACCTCGAAGGGGGACTCGGCCGACCGGTCCTCGACCACGTCGCCGAGCTCGGCGTCGCCGTCCTCGCGGAGGGGCTCCGACAGCGACAGGGGCTCGGCCCGGAACCGGAGCGCCTCGACCAGCTTGTCCTCGGGCATCTCGACCTCGGCGCCCAGCTCGGCCAGCGTGGCCGGACGGCCGTACTTGAGCTCGAGGCGGGCCTGCGCCTTCTGGACCCGGGCCAGGGTGTCACCGGCGTGCACCGGGAGGCGGATGGTGCGCCCGGTGTTGGCGATCCCGCGGGTGATGGCCTGGCGGATCCACCACGTGGCGTACGTCGAGAACTTGAAGCCCTTGCGCCAGTCGAACTTCTCGACGGCGTGCATCAGGCCGAGGTTGCCCTCCTGGATCAGGTCGAGCAGGGGCAGGCCGGAAGCCTGGTACTTCTTGGCGATCGAGACCACCAGACGGAGGTTCGACTGGACGAAGGTCTGCTGGGCGGACTCGCCCTGGAGGACGGTACGGCGCAGCTCGCGCTTCTTCGCCGGGGTGAGACCCTTGGGCGCCGACTGGATCTGGGCGTCCGCCTCGCGGCCGGCCTCGATGGCCTGGGCGAGGCGCACCTCGTCGTCCTTCGTCAGCAAGGGGTACTGGCCGATGTCGGTCAGGTACAGACGAACCAGGTCCTCGTCGTCTCGCTCCAGCCGCTCCTTTGCCAACTTCACCAGGTCCTTCGGTTTCCCACCTACGTGGGGACGCTCCACCAGGCGGTCGGGTCCCCCTCGACGAGGGGTACGACGGTGCCGGTCGAGCGAGATCGGGCGCAACGATCGCTGCCGGTTCAGTTTACCGGACGCGTCAAGCCCCCCGATCGTCCCCCCGGCCGGCGACGGGTGCGCCGGTCCCCGTGTCAGTCGGCCGGGACCCAGTCCGGCAGCTCGACGAGCCCCGAGTGCGCCCCGGCGGCCACCGCCACCGACTCGAGGCGCTGCTGGAACACATAGACGGCAGCCACGTCGTGCGGGCGGGTGACCAGCCGCTGCACGAGGCGCTCGCCGGCCATCCAGTCCTCGACCTCGTCGCGCACCACGAGGCGCAGGGCGCGCCGGAGCGGGCCGTCGGCCACCGGCGCCGCCACCCGCAGGTGGCGTTCGTAGGAGGTGACGAGCCTCGGGAGCACCACCCGGTAGAGACCGGCCAGCCGCGGCAGCGCACGCCGGACGGGGTGTTCCGCCCGGTGTCGGCCGCCGGCCACGTCGACCCGGGGCCCTCGGCGACCGGCTCGACGCCGTCGAGTGCCGCGAACAGCGCCGCCGTCGCCGCCGAGGGGCGGGTCAGCCCATCGGGGTCGACCCCGGCCAGCACCGGGAGCCGGTCGCCGAACAGCTCGGCGTGCCACGCGTGGCGCATGCTCTGGGCGTCGAGGTGGACCTGGACACCGGCGATCGGCATGTCGGTGACCCAGGTCACCGAGCAGCCGGTGGAGCGAGGCCTCGATCCAGCGGTACTCCCCCACCAGCTCGGCCGTGCGCCCGAGCGGCATCACCGGGTACGGCCCGTCGCCCGTGCCTCCGACGGCATCGGCGTGCCCGTCGGCGGAGAAGGGATCAGACAACGGTCGGGGACTGGTCGTGGCCGGCGGCCCGCCGGGGCCTCGGCGGACCGACCGGTAGTGGTTGGTGATGGGCATCCGACGATCCTTGCCGAACGCCTTGCCCGAGATCCGGACCCCGGGCGGCATCTGGCGGCGCTTGTACTCGGCACGGTCGACGAGGCCGACCACCCGGGCCACCGCCTCGGGGTCGAAGCCCTCGGCCACCAGGTCGTCGGCCGACCGGTCCGCCTCCACGTAACCGGCCATCACCGGGTCGAGCACCGAATACGGCGGCAGCGACTCGTCGTCGCGCTGGTCGGGGCGGAGCTCGGCGGACGGCGCCTTGTCGAGGACGGCCGCCGGGATCAGCTCGAACCCGGCCCGGGCGTTCCTGTGGTGGCACAGTTCGTAGACGAGCGTCTTGGCCACGTCCTTGATCACGGCGAACCCGCCGGCCGAGTCGCCGTACAGGGTGGAGTACCCCGTGGCCATCTCGCTCTTGTTGCCGGTGGTCAGCACGATCCAGCCCCGGGCGTTGGAGAGCGCCATGAGCAGCACGCCGCGGACCCGGCTCTGGAGGTTCTCGTCGGTGAGCCCGGCCGGCTCGGCGCCCAGCAGTGGTCGCAGCATGTCGGTGAAGGCCCGGTGGGCCGGCTCGATCGGGGCGCTGGCGAGGTCGATGCCGAGGTTGGCGGCCAGCGCTTCGGCATCGGTGACCGATCCGGCGCTCGAGTACCGCGACGGCATGGCCACGCCGTGCACGTGGGCGGCCCCGATCGCGTCGACGGCCACGGCGGCCACCAGCGAGGAATCGATCCCGCCCGACAGCCCGATGACGGCGTCGGTGAACCCGTTCTTCGCCAGGTAGTCACGGGTGCCGAGCACGAGCGCGGCATAGACCTCCGCCACCGGGTCGAGCACCTCGGGCACCGGCCGCAACGGCCCGTCGTCCCCGGCACGGGTGGCGTCCGACACGACCAGGGGGGCCGGCCGGTCGTCGCCCACCGGCGGCACCCCGGTCCCGGGCTCGACCTCGAGGTCGGCCACGAGCACCTCCTCGGCGAACTGGTGCGCTCCCGCCACCACAGCGCCCCCGGCGTCGACGATCACGGACGCCCCGTCGAAGACGAGCTCGTCCTGGCCGCCGACCTGGTTGACGTAGACGACGGCGCACCCGGTCTCCTCGGTGCGCCGGGCCAGCACGACGAGGCGCTCCTCGCGGCGACCACGCGAGTAGGGCGAGGCGTTGAGGTTGACCAGCAGCCGGGCGCCCGCAGCCGCCTGGTCGGCCATCGGGCCGGCCGGGAACCACATGTCCTCGCAGATGGTCATACCGACCGGCACCCCGGCCACCACGGCCAGCGGGGCCGGGCCGGTGCCGGGGGCGAACCAGCGCTGCTCGTCGAAGACCCCGTAGTTGGGCAGGATCCGCTTGACGTAGCGGCCGAGCACCTCGCCGCCCCGGCAGAGGGCCGCAGCGTTCAACAGGCGTCCCGACGGAGCGACGTCGACGTAGCCGACCACGGCGGCGCACGCGCCGGTGCCGGCGGCCACGGCGGCGAAGGCGGCGAGGTTGTCCTCGACGAAGGCGGGCCGGCCGAGGAGGTCCTCGGGTGGGTAGCCGGTGACCGTGAGCTCGGGGAAGACGGCCAGGTCGGCACCGGCGCGTTCGGCTTCGGCCAGCGCCTCGAGCGTCCGGCCGACGTTGCCGTCCAGGTCGCCCACGACCGTGTTGATCTGGCAGGCGGCCACCCGGATCCGAGGCATCGTCCCAGCCTATCGGGGTGTCCGGCGGCCCTTTCCGGCCCCGTCGTGCCCGGTCGGAGGGTCCGGGACGGGCTGTTCATGCTCCGTTCACAATCGGGTAACGGGTCGGAAACGCCTCCCTGCAATAGTTCGGAGTCCGTCGCGAGGACAGGCCGGTCGCCGATGCCCCGAGCGGGAGCCGGTGGTATTTTCCGCCGCAGGGCAGTCGTGACGTGGAGCAACCGAGTAATAGAGGAGTGCACGTGCCGTATCAAGCTGAGTACATCTGGATCGACGGGACCGAGCCGTCCCCGCTCCTGCGGAGCAAGACCCGGATCGTCGCCGACGGCGAGGAGCCGGGCATCTGGGGATTCGACGGTTCGAGCACCAACCAGGCCGTGGGCCACGACTCCGACTGCGTCCTGCGGCCGGTCTGGACCTGCCCGGACCCGCTCCGCGGGCCCGACGACAAGCTCGTCATGTGCGAGGTGGAGCTGACCGACTTCACGCCGCACCCGACCAACACCCGGGCCAGACTGCGCGCCATCGTGGACCGGTTCGGCGACCAGGAGCCGCATGTTCGGCATCGAGCAGGAGTACACCTTCTTCAAGGAGGGCCGCCCGCTCGGCTGGCCCGCCGTCGGCTACCCCGCGCCCCAGGGTCCGTACTACTGCGGCGTGGGCGGCGACAAGATGCCCGGCCGCGAGATCGTCGAGCTGCACACGGCGGCCTGCATCGACGCCGGGATCGGGATCGAGGGCACCAACGCCGAGGTCATGATGGGCCAGTGGGAGTTCCAGCTCGGCGTCCTGGCCCCCCTCGACATGGGCGACCAGCTGTGGGTGGCCCGCTGGCTGCTCTTCCGCATCGCCGAGGACTTCGGCGTGTTCGCCACGCTCGAACCCAAGCCGATCCTCGGTGACTGGAACGGTGCCGGCGCCCACACCAACTTCTCGACCAGGGCCATGCGCGAGGACGGCGGCTGGGACGCCATCATCGCCGGCTGCGAGGCCATCGGAAAGCGGGTCGACGAGCACATCGCCGTCTACGGCGTCGGGATCGAGAGCCGCCTGACCGGCGCCCACGAGACCGCCCACTACACCAAGTTCAGCTACGGCACCTCGGACCGGGGCGCCTCCATCCGCATCCCGTGGAAGGTGGCCGTCGACAAGAAGGGCTGGCTGGAGGACCGACGGCCCAACGCCAACATGGACCCCTACGAGGTCACCGCCATCATGGTCGAGACCGTCTGCGGCGACGCCGCCACGAACTGACCTGCCGCGGGCCGCGCCGGCCCGCACGGCGACTGGACGTCCACCGAGCCGGGCCCCTGGGGGCCCGGCTCGGTGCGCTCCGCGCCGCCACCGTCGCCCCGACCACCCATCACCTGCGACACTGGGGGGATCGAACCCGAACTCTCCCGCGATCGCACCACGTCCCCGGAGGTGCACGACCCCATGAGGAGTCAAGAGGAGTACGTCCTGCGGACGGTGGAGGAGCGCGGCATCCGCTTCGTCCAGCTGTGGTTCACCGACGTGCTGGGCACGCCGAAGACGTTCAGCATCACCCCGGCCGAACTCGAGAACGCCCTCGACGAGGGCATGACCTTCGACGGCTCGGCCATCGACGGCTTCAGCCGGGTCCAGGAGAGCGACGTCCTCGCCCGCCCCGACGCCAACACGTTCCAGCTGCTGCCGTGGCACGGCCACGGACAGGGACAGGGACGGGCGACGTCCACGGTGACGTCGGTGGCGCCCAGGTCGCACGGGTCTTCTGCGACATCGTCGATCTCGACGGCTCGCCGTTCCAGGGGGACCCGCGCCACGTTCTGAAGCGGACGCTCGAGCGGGCCCGCGCCCAGGGATTCACCTTCTACGCCTCCCCAGAGATGGAGTTCTTCTACTTCGCCGACGGGGACCCGGCCCACCCGCCGATCACCCTCGACACCGGCTCGTACTTCGAGCTCACCGTGGCCGACCGGGCGAGCGACATCCGCCAGCGCACGGTCCTCACCCTCGAGGAGATGGGCATCCCGGTCGAGCACGCCCAGCACGAGGACGCCCCCAGCCAGCACGAGATCGACCTCCGCTACACCGACGCCCTCACCATGGCCGACACGGTCATGACCGTGCGCCTGGTGGTCAAGGAGATGGCCCGCCAGCAGGGTGTGTTCGCCAGCTTCATGCCCAAGCCGCTGGCCGGGGTCCAGGGTTCGGGCATGCACACCCACATGTCGCTGTTCCGCGGCGACGAGAACGCCTTCGTCGACCTCGACCGGCCCGGCGGCCTGTCCGAGGTGGCCGAGGGGTTCATCGCCGGGCTGCTCCGCCACGCCGGCGAGATCACCGCCGTCACCAACCAGTGGGTGAACTCCTACAAGCGGCTCGTATCCGGCTACGAGGCACCCATCCACGTCTCGTGGGCCCGCAACAACCGCTCGGCCCTCGTGCGGGTCCCGGTGGTCAAGCCGGGCAAGTCCGAGTCCACCCGGATCGAGTACCGCTCGCCGGACAGCGCCTGCAACCCGTACCTCGCCTTCGCCGTCATCCTGGCCGCCGGGCTCCGTGGCATCGAGGCCGGCTACGAGCTGCCGGCCGAGGCCGACGCCAACCTCTTCGCCCTCAGCCCCGACGAGCTCGACGCCAAGGGCATCCAGCACCTCCCCGGGAGCCTCCACGAGGCCCTCGGCCTCATGGAGTCCTCGGAGCTGCTGGCGACCACGCTCGGCGACCACGTCTTCGAGTGGTTCATCCGCAACAAGCGGGCCGAGTGGGCCGGATACAAGGCCCATGTGACCCAATTCGAGCTCGACCGCTACCTGCCGCTGCTCTAGCCCGACCCGACCCGACCACCTTCCGGAACCACCCGGCCGACGACCCGAGGAGAGGGGGAGCACCGCCATGGAACCACTGCTGTGCTTCCCCAGGCTGCCGCCGACGACGGTGACCGCCGTACTCGAACGCGCCGGCTACCCGTGGCTCGGCGTCGACCGGGCCGAGTCGGTCGACGTGGACGAGCCCGAGGACGGCTGGTCCGGTGCGGTCATCTGCAGCAGCGACGACCCGGTGGCCGCCTTCGCCCTCTGCCGTCACCTGCGCTCGCGCGAGGTGCCGCTCGCCCCGGTGCTGGTCGTGGTGCCCGACGTCCAGCTGGGCGAACTCGAGCTCCGCGAGGACCTCTTCGACGACCTCTGCCTCGAGCCGGTCAACCCCGACGAGCTGGCCGCCCGGCTGGCCCACCTGTTCTGGCGCACCGGCCGCGGCCTGCGCCCGGACCTGCTGGAGCACGGACCGTTGGTGCTCAACCTCGAGACCTACCAGGCCGCCGTGTCCGGACGGGTGTTGGACCTCACCTACATGGAGTACGAACTGCTCCGGTTCCTGGGCGCACGCCCGGGCAAGGTGTTCACCCGCGAGACGCTGCTGAGCCGGGTGTGGGGCTACGAGTACTACGGCGGCGCCCGCACCGTGGACGTCCACGTCCGGCGCCTACGGGCCAAGCTGGGTGAGGAGCACGCACACCTGATCCAGACGGTGCGCTCGGTGGGCTACCGCTTCGGCCAGACCACCTGGACGCCGTAGCGGCCCGACTGGCGACGGTCGGCCCGGGTGGCGGACCCGGACCTCCCCTATGACGGGTCGCGGTGGGCCCAGACCTCGATCTCGACGGCGGCCCCCATCGGCAACGCGGTCACGGCCACCATCGAACGCGCCGGACGGTGGCCGCCGAAGGCGGCGGCGTAGGCCTCGTTGACCACCGCGAAGTCGGCGGGGTCGGTGGCGAACACGGTGGTCTTCACGACGTCGGACAGCGACGCACCCTTCGAGCCGAGCAGTCCGGCGGCGTTGGCGACGGCCTGGATGAGCTGGGGTCCGGGACCACCCTCCACCAGGGCGGGCGTCCCGTCGGCCCCCGGAGCCAGGCCGAGCTGGCCCGAGCAGATCAGCCAGGACCCGGCCAGGACGATGGGTGCATAGGGACCGACGGGGGTGCTCATGGGGGCTCCTCGGGTGTGGCGGACTCGTGGGTGGGCGGATGGGTGCCCGTTCCAGCCTAGGCAGGCCCACCCGGCAGGGCGCCGACGGTGCTCAGCGGCGGCCGGCCCCGGCCCGGTCGGTCGGCCACGCCGTCGGCAGCCCGTCGGCGAGCCACCGTGCCGCGGCCACGGCGGCGAACACGGCGTCGGTCCCGTTGACCGGGGTGCGGTCCGGATCGTCGACCACCCGCACCGTCACCTTCGGCACCGCCCGGGCCTGGAGTACGCCGAACGAGCGCACGGTCAGGTCCTGCACCAACCCCTGGGGCGACACGGCGATCCCCTCGGAACGGACCCATCCCGAGGGCCTGGTGCGCTGCACCGATGGCGTACGAACGGAGCACCACTGCGTCCAGTACGGCACCGGCCGACACCTCGATGTCGAGTGCCCCGTCGGAGGCGCACCGGACGACGGCCCGGCCGCCGGACGGCCCGACGACTTCGACCGGCACCTCGTGCACCGGGGTGCCGGGCCGGCCCAGCCGGGCGGCGGCCGCCAGGACCGCCGCCTCCGCCCACACCGCCGCCCGCAGGTCGAGGGAGGTGGCCGGACCGAGCACCTCCACCTGCTCCAGGTCCAGCCCGGGGGCGAGGCCCGCCACCGCGGCCACCAGCGTCGTCCCAGCCCGGGGCGTCCACGGCGCCGCCGGACACACCGACCCGCAGCACTCCGGACCCGTCCGGCCCGTACCCCGCCGGCCACCGGTGGGCGCTTCGGGCCCCGGCGCACGACGTCCTCCCGCGACCACAGCACCCGCACGGCCCGGCCGTGCTCGTCGGCCAGCCGACGGGCGTCGTCGGCCACCGGCGAACGGAGCTTGCCGCCGAACGACCCGCCGTTTCCGTAGGGTGAGGCCGGTGCACCCCCGGGCTCGCACCACGACGCGTCGGGCTCGACGTAGGCCGGCTCCACCCACGTCGTGGCGAGGGTCACCGCCCACGCTCCCTCGGGCATCGCCACCGGGTGGCTGAGCGGTACGGTCGTGCTCCGGCCCTGGACCTTGCCGGCCGCGGCCCGGGCTTCCGACAGCGAGTCCGCCACCGCGTAGCGGTCGCCGTCCACCACGGCCACCAGGGCGCCGGCCGGGCAGGTGTCGTCGGCGAATCCGGCGTCGCCCAGCACCACCGCCGGACCGACCCGTTGGGCCACCCCGCCCTCGAGCGCGGCACGGATGGACGCAGCGCCGAGGTCGCGGGAGGGGTGGCCCGGGGCGTCGGCGTCCGGGTCCGCGCCGTTCCCCGGGACCCCGCCTGCGCCGCCGAGGAGACGCTCGGCGGCCTCGGTGATGGTCTGCCATCCGGTGCACCGGCACAGGTGAGCCAGCAGCGCCTGGTCGATGGCGTCCACGTCCGACCGCCGACGGCCCGTCGAGCGCGGCCAAGCCGCATCACGATGCCCGGGGTGCAGAATCCGCACTGGCTGCCGCCCGTGGCGACCAGGGCGTCCGCCCAGGCTCGGCGGGTCGGCTCCGGCAGGCCGTCGAGCGTCGTGACCGGCACGGCCGTCCAGTCGCCGTGCCGGGGTGACGCAGGCCACGCGGGGGGCGCCGTCCACCCACACCGTGCAGCAGCCGCACTGTCCCTGGGGACTGCAGCCGTCCTTGAGGGAATGCAGACCGAGCCGGTCGCGGAGCACCTCGAGCAGGGTGGCGCCGTCGTCGGGTAACTCGACGTCGGCGCCGTCGACGCGGAGCCGGATCAGGGGATCAGGGGATCAGCTGAAGGAGGAGCCACAGCCGCACGTGCGGGAGGCGTTCGGGTTCGTCACGTGGAACCCGGCGCCCTGCAGGCCGTCGCTGTAGTCGAGGGTCGAGCCCTTGAGCAGGTCGGCGCTGGTCTGGTCCACCACGACCCGGACGGTGCCGAACTCGCGCACCACGTCGTCCTCGGCCACGTCGGCGTCGAAGAACATCTCGTAGCTGAAGCCCGAGCAGCCGCCCGGGACGGACGGCCACACGCAGAGCCAGGCCCTCGGTGTCCTCTTCCGCCATCAGGTCGGCGACCTTGGCCGCAGCGACGTCGGTGAGGGTCACGGGGCTGGGCTTCTTCCCGATGGTGACGTTCTGCATGGTCGAGCTCATGGCTGCTCCTTGTGGTCACGGGACGGGGCCGCCGTCCTGTCGAGATCCTGGTGCCAGGGTCCCTGGTCCGTAGCCGGCCGGCGACTCCTGCGACGATCGTACCCGTCACGGCGGCCCGGCGGTACACCGTACCGGTGGGACCGCCACCGACCCCAACTACAATTGCCGGGGTGACCAGGACCGACATGCCCGATGCCGGCGGGGCCGCCCCGACCGTGGACGCCGTCCGGAACGCCCTGCGCAACGTGGTCGACCCCGAGCTGGGCGCCGACATCGTCGACCTGGGCATGGTGACCTCGGTCCGGGTGGACGACGGGCACGTCCACGTCGAGGTGGCGCTCACCATCGCCGGCTGCCCGCTGCGGGCCCAGATCCAGCGCGACGTCGACACCCACGTGGGCGTGCTCCCCGGCGTCGAGCAGGTGACCGTGACCACCGGGCGTCATGGACGCCGACCAGAAGCGGGCGGTCATGGCCCGGGCCCGGCTCCGGGCGCGGGAGGACGCGCCGGCGACCGCCGTCCCGGACACCACCCGGGTCATCGCCGTGGCCTCGGGCAAGGGCGGGGTGGGCAAGAGCTCGGTGACGGTCAACCTCGCCGTCGCCCTGGCCCGTCGCGGCCTGACCGTGGGCGTGCTCGACGCCGACATCTGGGGGTTCTCGGTTCCCCGCCTGCTCGGCATGCAGGGCGACGTCGAGGCGCGGGACAAGAAGATGGTCCCGCTCGAGCGCGCCGTCGGCGACGGCGTCCTGCGCGTCCTGTCGATGGGGTTCCTGGCCGACGAGGACCAGGCCATCATGTGGCGGGGACTGATCCTCAACCGTGCCGTCCAGCAGTTCCTCGAGGACGTCCACTGGGGCGACCTCGACTTCCTGCTCGTCGACATGCCCCCCGGGACCGGGGACATCCAGATGGGACTGGCCCGGATGATGCCCCGCACCGAGGTCGTGGTGGTCACGACTCCGCCGCTCGCCGCCCAGAAGGTGGCGGCCCGCACCGCCGACATGGCCCGCAAGGGCTACCTCCGCGTGACGGGCGTGATCGAGAACATGAGCGACTTCACCTGCGAGCACGGCGAGTCCTATGCCCTGTTCGGCTCCGGCGGCGGGGCCCGTCTGGCCGCCGACATCGGCGTGCCCCTGCTCGGACAGGTGCCGCTCCACCCGTCGGTGGCCGCCGGGCGGCGACGCCGGCGAGCCGGTGGCCCTCGACGACGACCAGCCGCTGGCGGCCGAGTTCGCCCGCATCGCTGCGGCCCTGGTCGACAATCCGCCGGTCGACGTGGCGATGGAGGGGTGCAGTGCCCGGATGCTGGATCGTGTCGAGGCGGCCGTGGCCGCGGGCGAGACCGCCTGACCCCGGCCCGTCCCCGGCCCGGGTCAGACCGAGCCGGCCTTCGGGCCCCAGGCCTCGCGTGCGGCCGCGGCCAACTCGGGCGAGACCGGGTCCGACGACGCCATGCGGTCCTCGAGCGCCTGCTCGTAGCCGTCGTCGCCGGGCCGGAGCACCAGGAGTCGGCCGTCCTCGATCAGCACGATGGGGAGGATCGTCGGGATGTCGGTGACCTCGCGCGCCCACGCCATGACCTCCTCGGTCGATGCATGGACACCGAGCTTCTCCAGGTTGTCGATGGTCGGCGGCAGCAGCTCGATCTCCCCGGCCTCGAACCGGGCCAGTGCGTCGCTCGGGCCGGACCCAGATGGTGGCGATCGTCTCGCCCTCGTCGTGGTGGGCCACCTGACCCGGGGGCGCCGCGGTCACGAAGAACCGTGTGTCGAACCGCTTGGGCGCGAGCTCGGGCGTGATCCAGTGGCTGACGTAGTGGACGGTGTCGGCCGCCAGCACCAGCCCCTCCTCGCGGCACACGGCCAGCAGCCCCTTGCGCCCCTCGTTGATCTCCAGTCGGTGCGCCTCGAATCGGGCCCGCTCGGCCGGGTCGGTGGTGTCGAGCACCGCCGTGCCCGTCGGCGGCGTCCCGGGGCTGGGCCAGCAGCACGCCGGCCTCCTCGAAGCACTCGCGCAGCGCCGCCACCCAGAAGGCCAGTCCACCGGAGTCGACGCCGAGCAGCGCGCTCGGCCGCGGCGTCGTCCAGACCCCGGCACAGCTCCTCGGCCGCCTCGCCACGGTCCTCGGGGTCGAGCGACCCGCCGGGGAACACGTAGGCACCGGCCACGAACTCGCTGGCCAGGTTGCGCTTCAGCATGCACACCTCGACGGCGGGCCGGCCCGACCCGTCGACGGCGTCGCGGACGAGCATCACCGTGGCGGCGTCACGCAGGGGCACGGTCATGGCGTCAGGCTACCCCGCGCCCTACGGCAGGGCGATGGGCGCGCCCGACGGCCCGCCGGACGACCGGCGGGCGTCCACCAACGCGCTGATGGCCAGCTCGCCGAAGGCCGTCCGGCTCGGCGATCAGCCAGGCGTGGGGACCCCTCGACCACCACTCCCTCGACCCCCGCGGCACGACGCAGGTCGTCGAAGGCCGAGCGGGGGACGAGGCCGTCGCGGTCCGACCACGCCACGGATACGGGGATGCCTCGGGCGGCGATGGCCCGCACCTCGGCCACCAGGTCGGCGCGCCGGATCACCTCGCCCGTGCGGAACATGCCGAGCGGGTTGCGCAGGAGGTTGGGGACGAAGTCCTCGAGCAGAGTGGGCAGCACCCGCAGCGACCGGGGCGACCGGAGCAGGTCGGCGCCGAAGTGCCGTCCCCAGTCCCAGAACGGGCGCTGGGCCATGGTCCGGACCTCGTTCGG
The DNA here is from genome assembly GCA_963835445.1 of uncultured Actinomycetota bacterium. Classification (GTDB taxonomy): domain Bacteria; phylum Actinomycetota; class Acidimicrobiia; order Acidimicrobiales; family RAAP-2; genus Bog-756. The sequence goes on along the minus strand of CAWIFO010000005.1, from coordinate 42,638 downwards.
CAGCAGTGCCCACGTCGGGACTCCCGACGGCGTTGGCCAGCAGGAGCGAGGCCACCCGTTCGGGCTGGTGGTGCACGAACGCCGTCGACACGCCGCCGCCGAACGAGTGGCCGGCGACGAGCGCGAGGTCGCCGACGCCGGCGGCGTCGAGGAACCGTCCCACCCAGGCGCCGTAGCCGGCGAAGGTGCGGACCTCCGACCGGGAGCTCGGGGGTACCGCCGAACCCGGGCAGGGCCGGGGCGACGACCCGGCAGCCGGCCGCGGCCATGGCCTCGACGGGGCGCGCATAGGCGTTGGGACGCAGTCCCCAGCCGTGGAGGAACAGTGCCGGCGGACCCGAGCCGACCACGCCGTAGCGGACCCGGTGGCCGTCCACCGTGGTGGTGGCCCAGGTCGATCCGGCCCGGCTGCCCTGGTCGTGCACGCGGAGGCGCCGCGTCCGGCACGGGGCGGCCCCGGAGCGGTGGGCTCCGGATCCCCTCCGTCGGCGGGTCGACCCGGGCGGACGCGTCTGCCGACATCCGCCTACTGTAGGCAGCGCGACGGCGCGCCGATCGGCGCACATGCGGCCCGCCGACGCCCGTGATCCCCTGGGTGGCGGCTGACCAGTTACGCTCCTTCCGACATTCGCACGAAGCGAGGACCGCGGAACCATGGCCGACAACGCAGAAGAACACCGGCACGGGCGGCAACAAGCCGAAGCCGAAGCCGGCCGGCGGCGCCGGCCACCGAGCGCCAAGGACAAGAGCCGGGCCGCCAGCCGGCCGGTGGCGGCCAAGGGCGGGCAGAGGTGGCAACAAGCCGCGGCCCGGGCGGCAAGTCGGCAGCGCGCCTCGCAGCCCGGGCCCGTCCGGCCAGGGCAAGTGGATCGCCTGGGGCGCCGTCGGACTGGTGGTCGTGGTCGTGGCCGTCCTGGTGATCGTGTTCGCCACCCGCGGGAACTCCACCAACACCTGCTACATCGCCACCGCCCCGGCCCCGGCCCAGGTGGTCAAGGACGTGACGACGATCCCGGCGTCCACCTGGGACAAGGTGGGCGTCACCTCGTCGATCCAGGTCGCCAAGCCGACCGTCATCAGCGGCAACCCCCCGATGACCATCAACGGCAAGTCCCCGGCGATGCTCTACTACGGCGCCGAGTACTGCCCCTACTGCGCCGCCGAGCGCTGGGCCATGACCGCATCGCTGCCCGGTTCGGCACGTGGAGCAACCTCCAGACCACGGCCTCCTCGCTGTCCGACGTCGACGCGGGCACCCACACGCTTCAGCTACCACGGCGCCACGCTCGACAGCCCCTACATCACCTTCAAGGGGATCGAGGCAGTACACCAACATCCCCGTGGCCAGCGACGACGGGGTCAGCGGCTACACGAACCTCCAGAACCCGACCAAGGAGGAGGCGGCGATCCTGGCCAAGTACAGCTCGTCCAAGTACCTGCCGAACGGCAGCAGCACCGGTGGGATCTCGTTCCCGTTCGTGGACATCAACAACGGCGATGCTCATCTCGGGGGCGAGCTACGACCCGCAGATCCTGGCCGGGCTCAGCTGGTCCGCGATCGCCGGCGGCCTGTCCGACCCGACCAACCCGGTGACCCAGGCCATCCTCGCCACGGGCAACTACATGAGCGCCGGGATCTGCCAGGCGACCAAGGGCCAGCCCGGAAGCGTGTGCCAGAGCTCGGGAGTCCAGGCCGCGGCCAAGGCCCTCGGCATCACCATTCGGCTGAGTCGGGAGCCGACGCCTCCGTGCCCACCGTCCGGTGGCAGCCGATCGTCACCCTCCTGCTCAGCGTCTACGGGCTCGGAGCGTCGATCTACCTGACGTATCACCCACTTCCAGCCGAAGGCACTGGCTGTGCGTGTCGAACGCCACCATTCAACTGCGAGAAGGTCACCCAGAGCCCGCAGTCGGAGATCTTCGGGATCCCGGTCGCCATGCTCGGCCTCGCCTTCTTCGTGCCGATGCTGCTGCTCTGCCTGCCGGCGGCGTGGCGCTCGGCCGACCGCCGCATCCACCTGGCCCGGCTGGCCCTTTCGGTCACCGGGGTCGGCATGATCCTCTACCTGATCGTCGCCGAGCTCTTCATCATCAAGGTCGATCTGCCTGTGGTGCTCGAGCGTCCACGTGGCGACGTTCCTCCTCTTCGTCGTCATCGCCACCGCGTCCCCGGTCGTCCTCGCCCCCGGGTACGGCACCGACGAGCCCGACGCCGTGGACCTGGCCGCCGCGGACGCCGACGCGGCCTGAGCCCGTCCGGACCGGTGGGCAGATGAGCGACAGCGGGCGGATCCGCTCGGCGGTGCTCGCCTGGAGCGCCGTGGCCGTGATCCTCCTCGGCGTCGTCGGGTCTGGTGACCTATGCGCTCACTCACGTCTCCACCCCGGCGACGGTCACCCAGACGGCCCGCACCTCACCCGCCGTGCTCGCCACGCTGTCGACCGTGCCCGCGGCGACGTTCGACGAGGTCGGGGTGACGGTGCCCGGTGCCGACCTCACCGCGCCCCAGGTGGTGACCGGGCCGGCACCCCTGTCGTCGGGGGGCCGGCCCGAGGTGCTCGCCATCGGGGCCGAGTACTGCCCGTTCTGCGCCGCCGAGCGCTGGCCCCTCGTCGTCGCCCTGGCCCGGTTCGGGCGCTTCACCGTGCTCCACGACGCCACCTCGTCCGCCCAGTCGGTCTTCCCGGGGACGCCGACGTTCAGCTTCGCCGCAGTGCGCTACACCAGCCCGTACGTGACCTTCACCGGCGTCGAGCTCTACTCCGACCAGATCGGGGCGGACGGCACGTTCATCCGGATCGCCAGCTGACCCCGGACCAGGCCGCACTGGTCGCCCGCTACGGCCGCCGGGGGCGCAGGCCGGTCACCGCTGCCGTTCGTCGACGTGGCCGGCCGGCTCGTCACGACGACCTCGGCGTTCAGCCCGGCCCTCCTGGCCGGCAAGTCCCAGTCCCAGATCGCCGGCGAGGTGGCCGGGCCGCCGGCCGACGGCCTCGGGCACGACCACGGACCCGCCCACCGGGCAGGCGATCGTCGCCGCCGCCAACCAGCTGACCGGCGGGCATCTGCGCCGCCACCGGGCAGCAGCCGGCGCCGGTGTGCCGGTCGAAGGGCGTCCGAGCCGCCGACCAGTCCCTGGGACTGGTGACACCGGCTGCAGCAGCCTGAACCGTGGGCCGTTGGCCGGCCCCGGTTCAGCCGACCCGGCGCTCCGCGTGCTGCCGCCGCTCCATCTCGTTCAGGCCACCCCAGATGCCGTGCGGCTCCCGGATGCGCACGGCGTACTCGAGGCACTCCACGCGGACCGAGCAAGTCCTGCAGATCGCCTTGGCCCGCTCCTCGCGCTGCAGCTTCTCCTCCTTGCGCTCGGCGTGGGCCGGGGGGAAGAAGATCTCCGCCTGGGGCCCACGGCACGCCGCCTTCAGCTGCCATGAATCCGTCAACTGCTCCACTCCCCGACTCCCCCTTCGGTGTGACCTGTTCGACTGGGAACGTACTCGCCGACCCCTGGGGAAACAAGGGGTCGATCCAGGAATCCGGCCAAATTCGGCCGCATTCGCGCCGAGCGTGGCAATCCGGGTCCGTCCGGGGCCCCCGAGCTCCCGGCATGCCCCGGTGAGCCCGTGCGCCGGCCGGCCCGGGTGGCCGCGTTCGACGCCGGGCGCGCCGGGCCGGAGCGGTGGGCCCGGGGCCGGACACTACGCTCGGGTCCCCATGGACGTGCGCGCCTTCTGCAGCCAGAGCCGGGTCCTGATCGTGGCCGGCAAGGGCGGGGTCGGCAAGACCACCATGGTCGCCGCACTGGCCCACCTGGCCGCCGGCGCGGGGCTCTCCGTCCTGGTGATCGAGCTCGAGGGGCGGGCCGGGGTGGCCAGCGCGTTCGGGGGCAGCGGGGGCCTCGGCTACGCGGGCGAGGTGCTCCATGCCGCCGGGGCGACCGACCTCGGCGACGGCCCCGTCGACGAGTCGGCGGTGATCCCGCCGGGAACCGTGCACGCCCGCACCATCACCCCGGACGACGCCCTCCTCGAGTACCTCGACGACCACGGCATGCGCCGCTTCTCCAAGCGGCTCCTGTCGTCGGGCATCATCGACATCGTGGCCGGGGCCATCCCCGGGATCCGGGACATCCTGGTGCTCGGGAAGATCAAGCAGATCGAGCAGCAGCGGGTGGCCGACCTGGTCCTGGTCGACGCGCCGGCCACCGGCCACACGATGACCTTCCTCTCGTCGGCCGGCGGTCTGCTCGACGCCGCCCGGGGCGGCCCCATCCGGGCGCAGGCGGCCGACGTCGTGGCCCTGCTGTCGGACCCCGAGCGCTGCCAGGTCGCCCTGGTCACGCTGCCCGAGGAGATGCCGGTCAACGAGGTGGTCGAGGCCGCCTACCAGCTCGAGGACCGGGTGGGCATCGCCCTGGGCCCGGTCATCGTCAACGCCGCCTACCCGCCGGCGCACGGGCTGGCGGCGCCCGCCGACGACACCCTCGCCGCCGCCGGCGTGACCCTGGACCCCGGCGTCGGCCGCAGGCGCTCGAGGAGGCCCGCCGGTTCCGCCAACGGCGCCACGAGCTCCAGGAGGATCAGATCCGCCGCCTGGCCGAGGAGCTCCCGCTCCCCCAGCTGCGGGTGCCGTACCTGTTCACCGATGCCATCGGCCCGCGCGAGCTCGACGTCCTCAGCGCGGCGCTGGGCGCCGGCATCGAGGCGCTGCACGACCCGGCCGGGGTCGCCCCGTGAGCGGCGTGCCGGTCGCCGAGCCGCCGGCGGCGCCTCCGGCCACGATCACCGAGGTCGTCCGCGACCGGTCGATCGTGATCTGCTGCGGATCGGGTGGCGTCGGGCAAGACCACCACCTCGGCCGCCATCGCCCTCCAGGCGGCCCGGCTCGGGCGCACCGCATGCGTCGTCACCATCGACCCGGCCCGCCGCCTGGCCAACTCCCTCGGGGTCGACGAGCTCACCAACCGCCCGACCCGGATCGAGGGGGACTGGCCGGGCGAGCTGCACGCCCTCATGCTCGACCCCAAGGGCACCTTCGACGACCTGATCTCCCGGTACTCCGACTCGGAGGCGCAGGCGGAGGACATCCGCGTCAACCGCATCTACCGGAACCTGACCGGGACGCTGTCGGGCACCCAGGAGTACATGGCGATGGAGAAGCTCCACGAGCTGGTGGAGGAGGGCGGCTTCGACGTCGTGGTGGTCGACACCCCGCCGTCGCGCAACGCGCTCGACTTCCTGGACGCCCCCCGCCGGCTCACCCACTTCCTGGAGAACCGGATCTTCCAGGCACTGATGACCCCCACCCGTGTCGGGCTCCGGTTCATGGGCGTGGCGGCCAACGCCCTGCTGCGCACCATCTCCAAGGTGGCCGGGGCCGACATCGTGCACGACGCCGTCGCCTTCTTCCAGGCGTTCGAGGGCATGGAGGAGGGGTTCCGGCTGCGGGCCGCCCGGGTGCGGGAGCTCCTGACCCAGCCCGGCACCGCCTTCGTCCTCGTGGCCTCTCCCCGGCCCGACTCGGTGGACGAGGCCGTCCACTTCGCCGGCAAGCTGGCCGAGTCCCGCATGTCCGCCACCGCACTGATCGTCAACCGGGTCCAGCCCCGGTTCGCGTCGGACGAGCAGCTGGCCGCGCTCGCCCCCTACGCCTCGCCCGCCGGCCACCGGGGCGGCGGGGCCGCCGGCGATCTGGCCGACCTGGTCGACAACCTGGCCGGGTTCACGCTGGCGTCGGACCGCGAGGAGGCGACCTACGCCGGGCTGGTGGCCGAGGTCGACCCGGCGCCGGTCTACCGGGTCCCGCTGCTCAACTCGGACGTCCACGACCTGGCCGGGCTCGCCACCGTGGCCGACCTGCTGTTCGACCAGGACGGCCCCTGACCCCGACGGCCGGCTGCGAGCCCGCCGTGTGGGCACCGGGCCGCGGGGCGCTAACCTCTGGAGCGTGCCGACCATCCTCGTGGCCAGTGACGCACCGACCGTGCGGGCCGAGATCGCCGCGACGGCGGGGAACCCCGACACCACCGTCGTGGAGGCCCGCTCCGGTCCCGAGGTGATGGCCCTGGTGGCGGAGTCGATGCCCGACCTGGTGATCGTCGACATGCAGATGGGCAACATGGGGGGCATGGCCACGACGCTCGAGCTGCGCCTCGAGGCCTCGTACGACAATCTCGCCCACGTGCCGGTGCTGATGCTGCTCGACCGGCGCCCGGACGTCTTCCTCGCCCGCCGGTCCGGCGCCGAGGGCTGGCTGGTCAAGCCGCTCGACCCGATCCGGCTGCGGCGGGCCGTGACCGCCCTGCTCGACGGCGGCACCTACTACGACGAGTCCTACGCCCCGTTGTCCGTCGTCGCCGCGCCCCTCGCCTCGGGCGGCTGACGGCTCCACCCCCTACAGACCGGGTCACCGCGTTGTCCGTGTTCCGTCGCCACGAAGACCAGACCGAGGGATCCCCGGGACGCCGGTCCCGCCGACGCGACCCGGCCCTGGCCCCGGACGGGACCGAGACGGCCGGACTGCCCGTCGACCGGGGGGCCGACGCACAGGAGCAGTTCATCATCGACGCACTGCACGACCTGCGGGACACCGTCGTCCGCGAGGTCATGACCCCCCGGGTCGACGTCGTCGCCCTCTCCATCCCGCTGACCGTGGAGAGCGTGTCGAAGGCGGTGCGCTCGTCGGGCCACAGCTGCTTTCCGGTGTGCGGCGAGGATCTCGACGACCTGATCGGCGTGCTGTTCGTGAACGACCTGTTCCGGGCCGGATGGACGGTCGCCGGCGGCGAGGAGGGCGGGAGCTCCCCGACCCGATCGACATCTCGCGACGGCTGCGCCAGCCGTTCCTCGTCCCCGAGTCCCGCCTGGTCCTCGACGTCCTGGCCGAGATGCGCCGCCAGCGCCGGGCCTTCGCCGTGGTCGTGGACGAGCACGGCGGCGTGGAGGGCGTCCTCACGGTCAAGGACCTGCTGGGGGCGCTGGTGGGCGACCTGCCCGACGAGTTCGACCCCGACGAGGAGCCCGACGTGGTGCGGGTCGACGGGAGGCGCTGGCTGGTCGACGGTCGGACCAGCGTCGACGACCTCGCCGACCATGCTCGGCATCGACCTGCCCGAGGGCGAGTACGTGACTCTCGGCGGATACCTGTTCGACGCCTTCGGGCACATTCCTGAGGAGGGCGAGACCCACGACCTCGGTCACTGGCAGCTACGGGTGTCCGAGATGGACAAGCGGCGGATCGCCAAAGTGGTCGTGAAGCGGACCGACGACGGCTCCGTCGGGACCGGAGGAAGCGCTCCCGACGGTCGGGGGACCGACCACACCGCCGTCGGGTAGAGTTTCCAGGTTCACCGGGAGCGGCCACGGCTGGTTCCGATGCACGGGCTGTGGCGCAGTTTGGTAGCGCGCTGCGTTCGGGACGCAGAGGTCCTCGGTTCAAATCCGGGCAGCCCGACTCGAAGAAGGTGCAGGTCAGCGGGGGTTTCGGCCCCCGCTGCTGCGCGTCCGGGTGCTCTCGACGGGGAAAGTTGCCTGTTTTGGCGCGATCTTGGCGCGAGTGGATTCGGTTTCTCCTCCGTCGAAGAACCGGCTCTCCAGTCGTTCGGCCGCTGACCTGTCCGCCTCCACCGGTGCCGAGGCGTAGACCGCCAGGGTCATACGGGGGTCGCTGTGCCCGAGGCGGACCTGAGCCGTCTTGATGTCGACCCCGGAGAGGACGAGGGCTGTGGCCGCCAGGCGGCGGAGGTCGTGAAACCCCGCTCCCTCACATCCTGCGGACCGGGTGGCCGGCAGCCACACACGACGACGCCAGTTGTCGTAGCGAATCGGCGCCCCCTCTGTGTTCGTAAAGACGAGAGCGTCCGTATCCTCCGAGATGTCCAGTGCGGACAGGTGCCTCCTCAAGAGGTCGGCGATGGTCGAAGGAAGCGTCACCGTCCGGTTACCTGCCGACGACTTGGGTGGGCCGGTCACGAGCTGACCGCCGAATCCCCGCGTGATCGACTCGGCCACCGTCAACGTCCCACCCTCGAAATCCAGGCACCCGACCTTGAGGCCGATGACCTCCGACCACCGGAGCCCCAGTACCCCGCCGACCCACACCATCGGCTGGTATCGGTCCGGCATGACCTCGGCGATCTTGGCGACGTCAGCCGGGGTGAGATCGTGGCGCTTCGACCGTCCTACCGCCGGCAGCCGGATGTTCCGACACGGCGACCGCGCCAGCCAGTCATTGGCCACGGCATAGGAGAAGATGGCTCGGACGACGTCGTAGCCCCGCCTGACACTGCGGGCGGCCCGGTGCTTCGCCCACTCGTTGACGAGCTGCTGGATCTGGTGGGGCGAGACCTGATCGAGTCGGGTGTGGCCCAACGAGGGAATGATGTGGAGTCGGAGCGAGACCTCTTCGCGGGCCAGGGTCGACTCACGCTTGGCCGGGTTGGAGACGAACCAGTGGGCGGCGACCACCTCGAAGAGCATCCGTCCGGCCGACGCGTCGACCCAGGCGTTTCGGCTGATGGCGTTCTGGACCGACGACAGGTACTCGAGCGCCTCGGTCTTCGTGGAGAACGCCGACGGGGCGACATGGCGCCGACCGTCGTTCCAGTAGGACGCCTCCCACTTCCGCCCGCGCTTACGGATGCTCCCGAAGCTTCGCCTGCCGGCCATGCCCTACCTCGCCTCTGTCTGCCACCGAGCAAGAACCTCGGATGCACTGGTTGGGCGCCTGGTGAGACTGGCAGTTGGCGCGAGCTGCCGTTCAGGGACGATGGTAACTGCCAGGGGCTCGCCCCCGGATCCGGTATCGACCTTCTGCGACTCGATCCACTGCGCCACGTCTCCAGAGTCGAAGCGGATGAAGTGGCCGACCTTCAGGTACGGGATGCGCTTCTCCGTGACCAGGCGCTGGACGTGCCGGACGCTCGTGCCCAGCCAGCCGCGCCACCTCCTCCGTGTCGAGGAGCGGGACGCTCCTTGTGGCAGATTGACGGCTTCGACCGCGGGCAGAGCATCGGGACTCATTTCCCGCCCTCAGGCGATCCAATGTCGGGGGATCCCTCACGGGAGACATACCGACCGAGTCGGAGCTGGTCCTCGAGGGTCCGGGCCAGGCACACATCGCCGGCGGTCCGGTAGCCGGAGCCGTCGAAGGTCCACTCCCGGATCTCGAGGCTCCTCTGGGTCGATCACCTCGTCCACCTGACCATCCGGTCCGATTGGCGATCCGCCAGCGCTGCCGCCCGGCTCGCAGCTCACAGAACGTCGTCGAGTAGCGCCTCGACTTGGTGAGGAAGTGACCCCGGCAACCACAGGTGTGGGCCCACAGTCGCATCTTCTCGGTGGCGGGCCGGTTGCCAAGTTCCCAGGCCGCGGCGACCAGCTGCCGCGAGGTGGTCGGGCAATCGTCCGTCCCTCGGGGTGCCCGACCGGAGGCGGTGGTCGAGGACGCCGAGTTCGTCGGTTCCCTTGGTGGCGTACTTGGCCAGGTAGGCGGCAGCCCGGCGCCGGCCGTTCTCGGCTTCGGTCACCGGGGCGACGTCCACCTGCTCACCCCAGGCCATCCGACGGTCCTCCGTCGCTGCCCGGGAGGGGTGCGGTCACTTTGCGGGCCGCTATGTGGAGGGCGGTCGACGATCATGTCGGCATCGATGCCCCGGGGTGCAGTCCCCGAGTTCATCTCCCCGGGTGTCCGCCCGAACCAGGGCGTGGAGGTGGACCGAGCCCCGCCGTTGGAACTCGACCACCTTCACGTAGGACAGCCGCAGCGTTCCGGGCTGCTTCCCGGGCGCTCATCCCGAGCAGTGCCCCGAGGGCCCGCAGGGCGTAGATGGTGGTCCGGCGCCAGAGCTCGGAGACTCCGGCATTGAACAGCACCGCTCCCTCGTAGTCATAGCAGTGGGGACACAGCGCCTGGCCGACGAGCTCGTCAGTCTCGTCGTGCCGGTTTCCGCAGATGAGTGCCCGCCCGTGGGGACAGGGGGGACCGATTGGATGACACGTGCCGTCTGATCGCCGCCGGTGGACGGGCCCGAAGCTCGGGGCGGTGAGCGTGAGAAGGACGGCCGGGTGCTCGGCGACCGTCTCAGGGACGCCCTTGCCGCCACGGAGTCCCGGCGGCCACCAGGGGGCGAAGGCGTCTCCCCGGTAGAGGGAGGCACAAGGTGGACAGAGCGTCTCGCGTCGAGTCCCACACGCCTTCAGCAATACACCGTCGGGCAACATCCGGGTGTCGAAGGAGATCCGGGGACGGAGCCCGTCCTGGCCCACCCGGATTGTCCTCCCAGAAAGCCGCACCGGACGCCGGCAGCCTCGGATCCCCCGGATCTGGTCCTCGAAGGCGTCATAGCCACCGGGCGCGTGCAGCCTGGTCAGGATCCCATCGACGACCCGCCGATCGGACTCAGTGGCGACAGCACCAGTCAGTGGATCGAAGACAGAGATCTGGGCTTCTATTTCGCATGGCGGGAAGGGTGCCTTCCAACCTGTTGACTAACGTGTTGACTTTCCCCTGACCTGGGCTTTTGCAGCCCCTTTCGGAGGCGGAACCGGGGTAGTTTCGTCGCATGGCGGACACCGTCTCACCGGGGGTGTGACCTAACCTGTGACCTTTCCCGCTGACCAGGGAGTTTGTGGTGGCTTTGCGGGCCGGATCGCTGTCGACTCGCTGCATGACCACAGGGTGGCGCGCAGGGTGTCAACTAACCTGTCATCTTTGCAGCTGTCAAGAACCCATGTGGCTGTGACCTGCATGTTCGGTAGCGAGTAGATGCCGGAACCAGCCGTCTCCTTGTCGAGATCAGGTCCGTTCACCTCCCGCTCCGGGTGCTCGTGGCCAACCGGCTCGACGCCGCCAGTCGTGTCCAGCTCGCTGACCTGATGGAGCCGGTCTTCGAAACGGCATGCCTCGAGCAGGACCAGGAACCTGCTGGCAGCCGACCAGGACGCGATTCCATTCCTCCTATGGATGTGCGGTAACGCCGGCGGGACTGCCTGCGGCGCCCGCCGGCGAATCGCTCCCACGTTCGCCTGGAGCACTGGCGCCTTCACACGGAGCCGAGCCCCGGAAGGTGTGTGACAACCTTCTCTACAAAGATCAAGAAACCGGACGTATTCGATCTGATGCGCCGTTGATCTACCGCACGGCCACTTCGTGTCCGATTGCCCTGGGGCTGTTGCTGCCTCAGCTCCCTGCGTGATCACTAGGTCCGTGCTGATGGTCGGGGCGGAGGGCGTCCTGTCGTCCGATCACACGATCACGGAGCGGCGCCTGTCGGTAGGTGTCCCAGATATCGCGGATACACATGTAATCCGTCCCCAACCGGCACGAGTGGGGCAGGGCTGGTGCGATTAGAGGCAACCTCTTGCCATAGTCTGTCTATCGGTATATAACGTCCACATGGACGAAGTTCGGGAACCCACCTTCCTCATGCTGGTAGCGCTGGCTGAGGGACCCCGCCATGGCTACGGCCTCATCCAGGACGTGGAGAGACTGTCCAGCGGAAAGACCAAGCTGAGGCCTGGGACCCTTTACGCCACCCTCGATCGGCTCACCTCGAAGGGACTCATCGAGACCTCCGGCGAAGAGGTTGTCGAAGGTCGCCTGAGGCGTTACTACCGCCTCACAAGTGCCGGGACTGCTGTCCTCGAATCAGAATCGAAGCAGCGCCTGACGGTAGCCACGGAGGCCCTTCGCAGGCTGAGCGTCTCAGGCGCTACGCCCCGTCGTCTGGCAGGTGGTCTCTCATGACGGACGGAAGGGATCGCTTCGACTCCCTCATCGGTGCCTACCCGAAGGCGTATCGAGAACGGCGGGGCGAGGAGATCCTCAGCACCCTTCGAGAAGACGCATCGACGCTCAGCACCTACGAGAGCCTGCGAGTCGGCATCGACATTGTGGCGCAAGGATTGAGAATGCGTCTTGGCATCGCTCCCGATCAACTCATGGGTCGAGTCCTCGTTGCTGCTGCCCTTCCCGGGCTGACGATGGCGGCGGCTGCGGCCATGGTGATGCCGCTTTTCGGCCACGTGCTTCCCGACTACCGCACAGGACCAGGAAGCTGGGGGCCAGCCACAGCCGTCTGGCCTGGGCTCTGCGGCGTTTGGATTCTCGGAAGCCTGGCGGCGCTCGCATTCCCGATACGCCTGCGGCTCATTGCCGTGGTGTGCATTGGGACCACACTGGTTGCGAAGTTCCTGCTCCCGCTCGGACACTATGGCTTGCCTTCTGGTTTCTGGTTGCTGGCCTGGCTGGCAGTTCCATCCCTTCTTGCGGCACGGACACCACCCCGCTGGTCGCATCGTGGCTTCGCTGTACTGACCGGAGGACTTGTCCTCGGGGTGCTGGTCGGTGCTGCCGTGCGAACCCAGTGGTACTCGTCAGGAACGTCGGGCTCGTATGGCGACATCGCTCGATGTGCCCCTTACGTTGCCATGACGCTGATCGTCTTCTCCGCCATTCTCCTGGTGAGCCGAAAGTGGGTCACGGGTTCGGCTATTGCGCTCCTCGCCACCCCGTGGCTCGTCCTTCCGGCCGCCAACACCGGTCCGTTCGCAGCACCGACGACCATCGCACCACTGGCGGTCGCAGCGGTTTGCGCCATCGGTGTTGGGTTGCTCGGAGTCTGGGCCTCAGATCTCTGGAAGTCTCACCGAACCCTCCCGTAGTTCGGGATCCGATTGCCCGGTTCGCAGCCGAACCGCTCGGAATCTCGACACTTCGGCCCTTGGAAGTCGCCTGGACGTATCTGCGCCTGGGTGTCTCATAACGCCGGCTCTGCTCCGCCCCACGACGAACGTGAGAGGCTTTGGATCGATGCGGCGATGGGAACTGTGGCGGGCCGAGAACGAGGATGACTTCTTTCCGTCGAGCAGTGAGAAGTCTCGGGTCCAGGCCAGGGTGCAGGGAGCGGTCAAAGTCTGGGAGACAGAGGCATCGAGCTGGAACGAGGCCATGCGGGCACGGAACCGGTATCTGGGGTTCGAGCCATACAAGCCCATGCTGCAAGATGACGGCACTCCCTACCCGGAAGACGAAGACGACGAGCTGCTTAGGGAGCAAGAGGGCGACCTATTCGATGCTCCGTGGCCGGGAATGTGCGCCGTGGCCGGTGTAATCATTCAGGTCCCCGGAACTCCAGACCCAGATGAGATCGTGCGTACGGGCGAACTGGAGTTCGTTTGTCCGGCCTGCGGGGAAACCCACGTTTGGACATTCAGGGGGTAACGGTTGCCTGCCCCTAATCACCGGGTCGGTGGCCCGCCTCGCACCTGAGATCGTGGGCTAGCCGGAGCTGGAAGTCTCCAATACTTTGATTTAGCCGCCGCTCAGGCTGAAGACTCCTGATCCACGTTCACCTTGCGTCCAATCCACGCACCGGCACCGGCCACCACGACCACGGCGAGAAGGTTTGCTACTTCGACGATGATGCGCGCCCAATCCACCGAATTGGCGCTCAGCCCGCCGGTGGACAGCAAGGCGCTGCTGACGACGAGGGCCACTGCGCCAAGGCAAACGAGGAGAAGTTCAATTTGGGTCCACTGGCTGATTCGATGCGCACGCTGCATGTGACCTATTGCGTCGCCCGATCGTTCGTGTTCCTCATCCCGGCCGCTCACAGCACCCCATGCCTCAGCCTGCCACCAGGACGTGCCGATTACCCCGAGGAGCGCAACCGCCACGAGGAGACCCGCCCAGCTCGCACCAAAGCCAATTGCAGTGCTGGCGGCGATCCGTAGCGGTGTCCCTCCTCCGTAGGACGGCGTATCGGCGGCCACGACGCCTGCCACAAGACCACCGGCTATCAAAACGGCGACTGCCACGAGGACCGCTACCGCTGCAGTTTCCGGGACCTCCCATGCGAGGCGCTCTGCGGAACCGTCCATGTCGTCTGGGTCAGCTGCGGCAGGGGTGTCAGGCACGGATAGACCCTAGAGCCGCCCCCATCCGTGCGCTCGTGTCTTTTCCTCAGAGGTATCCCACAACACCGGCTATGGGCCGGACTCCGCAGCGGAAGAGTGCGTTCCACTGCAGACTGGCAGGCGAGAGAACGCCCAACGACTCGAGGTTCCCGATGGAGAAGCACATGCCGGACCTTCCACTCATCGACCGATTCAAGATCGCAGCCGAATTCCTGGTGCCGATCTTCAAGCAGATGGAGGAGGAGCTTGGGCGGACTCAAGCTCAATCAATCATGAGGAAGGGAGCCTCGACCCAGTTTCGGGCAATGGCTCGCGATGCAGTCGGGTCAGCTGGAGGCAATGGTGGCCGAGCCCTGATGGAGATGAACAAGGGGGTCCGCCAGGGGGTGGACATCATCACCGACGTTCGGCCACAGTCAGATGGTTTCTCCATGGATGTGACTGCCTGCGTCTTCGCCCGCTTCTTCCAGGAGCTGGGCGAACCCGAGCTCGGATTCTTATTGGTGTGCTCATCGGACTTCGACATGGTCGAGGAGATGAACGATGTCGAGCTGACCCGTAGTCAGACTCTCATGGAAGGGGCCGACCACTGTGACTTTAGGTATCGGTTCCTGAGTCAGTAGCTCGATCGGGGCTTGCTGGGGTATCCCCGAACGCCGGGTCGAGGTCACTCATCGACCGGACGGTGCTTGCCGTGCGCGAGCTGTCGCCATCCGGCACTTCTGCCACACCCTGAGCTTCTCCCCGGCACCTGAAATGATTGGGTGCATGGTTCCCGACCAGCCACCGCCAGCATCAGTCCGCCGTTCCTCAGGCAACCACTACAACTGGGGCAACGCCTGCGATGGCTGGGTCCTCAGCAGCAATCCGGACCTCTTGGTGATCGAGGAGCTTCTACCTTCCGGAGAATCCGAGGAATGGCATGTCCACGATCATGCTCAGCAGTTCTTCTATGTAATTGAGGGAGCAGCACAACTGCATACGCCCTTCGGCGTGACTCAGCTGTCCGAACGGTCCGGGATTCCGGTACCGGCGGGCCTTGCGCACCGCTTCGTCAATGCTGGCGACTCGGACGTCACATTCTTGGTCGTGAGTGCACCGTCAACGATGGAGGACCGCCGGTTGGTTGAACCACCGGTGTCGTAACGGTCACTATTGAGGTGACCGCAAGTCCTTGGATGCTCCGTCCAAAGGGAATGGGAGCATTGGCTAGCAGCCTGCCCCACAACGCCGGGAGAGGGGCGGTTATCGAGTGCCACCGACAGGCACTTCGGGGATGGTCCTCCCGATTCAGGTATCCGGTGGGAGGTCGTCGAACAGGATGGTGCTACCGCCACTGGCGGGATCTGCACGTTGCCCTTTGGCGGCGTAGCGCGCACGATCGGCGTTGCGGAGAAGGCCATCTGGCGTCATCCCAGTGGTCCAGGAGGCGATTCCGACGGACGCTGTTATCCGCGCGCCATCCAGATGGGGGGCGCTCGCCGGGAACTCGCTTGCGGTCAGAGGGGCGTGAACCGTTTCGACCACTCGCTCTGCGAACGCGATGGCTTCAGTCCTCCCCTTCACGTCAGAGGGCACGACCACGAACGCCTCGCCGCCAATCCGGTAGGCCCGACCAACCGGCTCAGCTAGATCTCGAAGTCGACTCGCGATTGCGATCAGGAACTGATCGCCCATCTGGGAACCGTACCGGTCGTTGATCAGTCTGAAGTGGTCGAGATCGAGGAGGAACAATGCCATTCCTGCACTAGTTCCTCCATCTTGTGAAAGGCGCTGCTCCAAGTGCCTGTAGAGCCCCCAGCGATTCCCGAGTCCGGTGAGCTGATCGACAAGGCGATCTTCGCCGGATTCCCCTGGGCCATCCATCGACTTGTCCATCCACCCTCACTTCCGCCTCTGCTCATGCCATCGTCGTCGATCCCGGACACCGATCGATCACCTCAGCACTGTCCACGGCACCAGGCTAGGAGCCACGTGTCGCCTTTCGACAGTGCCACCTACCGCCGGTACCGAGTCATGGACCGATCGGAGCAAGGCTCTCAAGCAGCGATTGCCACTGATCGAGCCCGATTCGGAGCAACTCATGAGGCAGTCCTGCGTAGTCCAGCGTTCCGACTCGCTTCATCCCGATGCGATTCGCGACCGCGCGGGATCGCTCGTTCGTGGACCTGACCACAGCGAATACTTCGGATAGCCGGCGGTCGGAGAAGGCGAGCTGCAGGAGACCCGACGCTCCTTCCGTGGCGTAGCCATTTCCCCAGAAATCCGGGTGCAGCCGCCAGCCGACCTCCATTCCGTCGTGGTCAGCAAGTGGTCTGAGGGGCTTCAGCATGATCAGGCCGACGAGAGGTCCGTCCAGAAGGGCGAGTGCCCAGATTCCGAAGTCACCGGTCAATCCGAAGCGATCCCTGAATCGGCGGATTCTCAGCTGCTCCTCCGCCGCATCCGCGGACGGCACCATTTCGAGTGGCGTGAACACTTCCGGCCGAGAATGGAGCTCATGGAGAAAGGGTGCGTCGTCATCGACGAACTGGCGCACTACGAGTCGGGCGGTCGAGGTGATTGTCTGACCCACGCCTCGATTGTCTCATCGCCAGCCGCTCCCGGCGGGGTGTCCCTGACCGCCGGAAGAGTGTCACGATCGTTCACACTCGGTCTGGGTGTAGTCAAGGGAATGCGATGCTGCGACGATGAGATTGAGGTGCCGAATCGGATTCCACAACGGGTGCGATGGCTAGTGGAGCACCTCAACCGTCAGATGACGACTTCGCAGGTGTCACTGCCAGAGTCTGACTGCGTGGCCCGCATCGACCAGGCGATCGAGCACCGCTCCCCGTTGAGCGCCGACCGAGAGACCCGGCGACAGCTGGCCGAAACAGGCTTCGTCACCGGAGCGGTCCAAGGGGTGCAAGGGTCCGTTTCCTTGCGCCTGAAGTGCTACCGGCCTCAGACCTGGATGGGCAGACTTGGCGCAGTCTTCGGTGACCACGACAAGCTCGCCAAGCCAGTGCTGAGTGGCAAGCTCTCCGGGGGCCAACGGACCACGCAGGTGAGCTACCGAGTAGATGCCTTTGGCACTGCCGTCAGTGCACTGATCTTCTTCACGCTCGGACTGGTGCT
This sequence comes from uncultured Actinomycetota bacterium, assembly GCA_963835445.1. Lineage (GTDB taxonomy): Bacteria > Actinomycetota > Acidimicrobiia > Acidimicrobiales > RAAP-2 > Bog-756. The sequence goes on along the minus strand of CAWIFO010000005.1, from coordinate 25,601 downwards.
GGTTGTCGCCGGTGTCATCGTCAGTATCGTGCACCCGATGCCCGTGCCCAGCATCGGGTCGGCCTTCTTGATCCCAGGCGTGGTGCTCCTAGTCTTCTTCCTGCTCATCTTCGGAGCCGTCGAGAGCGCCATGCTCGACGAGCAGTACCTGACTGACTGGCTACTCACCACATTGGGCTAGTGCGATGCGTCCGGGGGTATCCCTGAACACCGGGTCGAGGTCGCCCCTGCCGTGGTCGTGGAATTGACCCACCAACTCACCGTGAACGCTTTGGAACTGATCCCTGCAGCGCGGGGACTACTTGACCATCCGCCAATGCACTCCGGCGTCTGTTGAGGTGGCGGCGAAGGTCCCTGAGAAGGCCATACAGAATCCTTCCTCAGTGCATGAGATACCGACCGCAGGCGTCTCGTAGCCAGATTGGGCTGGGAAGCGGATGCCATTCGATTGCCACGAGACTCCGCCGTCATTGGTGTCGAAGATCACCGTACGCTGGGGTCCCTGTCCTGCTGCCAAGCACCTTTTGACCCCGGAACAGGCAACACGGATGACGTTGTTGCGGCCGGGGATCTGCGACAGGCTCCAGGTAACCCCACCGTCATCAGTCTGGACGGCGAATGCGGCTTGGGGAGCGTTCGCCACACGGGTGCTCCCCACTGCTACGCAATGACTTGCATCTGCACATGACATGTCTGACAGCAGCGGAGCGCCTGCCGGGGCATTGTCGTCGCTCCAGGTCAATCCACCGTCCTCTGTCTCCAAGATGGCGCCGGGAGACGTGTTGTCACGGGTCAGCGTTCCAGTAGCGAAGCACCGGGAGGTAGTGGCGCAGGTCACGCTGTAGAGGTCCCACGTCCCTGGTGGAAGTACTCCAGGTGTCCAGGTGACGCCTCCATCGTGAGTCACGAGCACCTCGGCAATGGGAGGTGGAGCAGGACGTCCCCGTAGGTTCGGGGCGACAAGGCTGCCCACGATGACGCAAGTTTCAGGTACACCGCATTCAACCGCCTGGCTGGAGTAGTACTGGGGAACTTTGGTGGATTGCCACGACTTTCCGCCATCGGTCGTGATTACTGTGCCACCACGTGCACCAACGCAATGTGTGGCGTCCCAGCACGACAGCCAAGCGAAGACTGGGGCCGGGCTGTTCGATTCGTGTCGTACCCATGTTCTCCCACTGTCTGACGTGGACACGGTCGCCGCCTCTCCTCCCCACACGAGTCCTTCTCCAACGCAGGTCGACTGGTCGGGGCAATCGATGCCCCAGTAGCTCGTTCCGGTGGCGACATAGGTAAGGCTGGTGAACCCCGTCGCTGCCCAGTTTCCAAAGTTCGGCACATCCGTGGTGTCAGCAAAGTTGGCGCTCAGCGTCATCGCAACTACCAGGAACATCACAGGCAAGTACGTCCACCCCGGCAATCGGAATGCCTTCGACCGCAGAACCCAGAGGGATGCTCCTGCAATTAGGAGGCCGAGCACGCATCCGGCAGCTCGCACGAGCCATGCGTAAGGGGTGTTGGACAGTGTCGCATTCAGGGCAGCAGCCACGATCCACAGACCGAAGCCGATGAGCCAAATCGTCGCAAGCCCCACGATGATCCGTCTCCACCAGGAGGCCACGACGGAGGCTCGCCGACGTTGGACGAACACAAACCCTGCGGCGAGCACGGTCACCACCACGCCGACGGCCAAGGGAATGAGGTAGCCGACTGCCCGCCATACGTTCACCCTGGTGACAGCGGTTGCGACAGGAGTGCTTGCCGCCCATGAGCCGCTGCGGAAGCTTTGGTAGTGGGCGAGGACCGCCGAGATGGCCGAGAACGCCAGCCAAGCCAAAATACCCAGCACCGTTGCGACCGTCGGCCAACTCAGTGACCAGAGAGTGTTGCGCACTCGTGAGTCGTCGCCGGTAGCAACCTCGGGTGGCGCTGATAGTGGCGGGACGGCACCTCTTGGGATTTGACCATCGTCCAACGCAGATGGTGCCATCTCACCTGTATCGGCCCACTCGTCGCCCGACCTGAAGGATGGTCAGCCTCGCCGTCCGAACTCGTGGCGACTAACCGGCCGGGGGTATCCCAGATCGCCGGGTCCTTGACCTCGCATCATCCAAGTCCTGGGAGCGCACCCGCCAGGTAGCGAAGCTACGAGAAGGATTCAACGAATAGGTCGAAAATCTCCTCGGCTACTTCACCTGGCACGATCTCATCGACGGGCGGAATGAGGTTCACACCCGGTTGACCACCGAGTTCGGCAGCTACGAGCTCACCCAAGCCGACCGCTGCCAGAACTCGCTGAGGGTACCCGGGCGGGAGCGTGCCTGCCGGCTTGTTCAGTGCACGTTCAATGGACTGTGAAAGTGCGTCAGGGAAGTCTTCCGCCACCGAGAGGCCTCGAATAAGGCCCGTGTCGACGTCAAGGATCATCACGGCAACTGCGACCGGTTGATCAACCACTCGAATGGAGTGCGAAACATCACGACTCATGACCATCAAGCTGATGGGCGGCACAGGTTCAAGAATAGATTGCGATGATGGCATTGGTCACCCCAGACCACCGGCTCCGTGACCGCCGTCGGATGGGTGCGATAGCTCATCAGCTATCATGACTCCATGGACGCGGCATCACCCTCGACCGCCGGCAACCTTCTGTTGCTCGCTCGCCAGCAAGAAGGCCTCTCCCAGCGTGAACTGGCCGAGCGTGCAGGCGTGACCCAATCGGAAATCGCCCGCATCGAGTCGGGCAAGCGTGAGCCGAGCATCCCGACGATTCAGCGAATCCTGGCCGGAGCCGGATTGGAGATCCGATTCCGCCTCATGCCACTTGACGATCACGATCAGGTCCTGAGCGCGAGGGAGGAACGCCGGTCCTCAGCCGAACGAGCCAAAGAGTTCGCTCGTCATCGGCGCAACGTGGCAGCTGTGGCCGCGAACGCGACTCCGAGGTGAGCCCCGAACCAGCCCCATTCGAGCACCTACTTGAGGTGCTCAATCGCCACGGTGTCCGCTATGTCGTGATCGGTGCCTTCGCAGCCATCGCGCAAGGAGCGCCACTGGGTGCCACCTACGACATCGACTTCACGCCGAGCCGCACAGCCGAGAACTTGACCCGGCTCTCCTCGGCCCTACGAGAGCTCGACGCCCGCATACGGGTCGCTGACATTCCCGAAGGTCTGGCCTTCTCTCACGATGCCGATTACTTGGCCAACGTGGACATGCTCAACTTGGTGTCGTCGGACGGCGCCTTCGACCTGGTGTTCAAACCTGCCGCGATGCCCGCCGGTTTCGAGGATCTGGCGCCGCACGCTGTCGAGATCCACATTGGGAACCAAGTCGCTCAAGCTGCCAGTCTCTCCGACGTCATCCGCTCCAAGGAAGAGGCCGGACGCGAGAAGGATCTGAGGGCCCTGGTGGTCTTGCGGCAATTCGTGGCCGACCAGGGTGGCCCCGGCAACGATTGACGGGTTCGACAGACAGGCGAAATCAAGACCATGCCATCCAGCGGCCTTGCGAGGACTCGGCCTCGCGCCGACAACCTCAGTCTCCATCGGTGATCTCGGCCGAGGCCTGCAGGCTGTCCTGAGTTTCGAGAAACTTGATGGCGTCCTCATTGCACTGATCGCAGATGAAGACGTCCCCGTCATCGCTGGTGACGCCGCTCCGTTTCGTGAGCTGACAAACCCACACAGTCGCAGTTCAGCAGCCATCACGCACGACTCCCTTCCCCATCGGCATGGTCAAGGTCAATCGGCTGCACGCTCGAGCGCCCTCTGTCTGAAGTCGATCCGCCGGTGTTGGCTGGTTCTCCCAACTGTAGGAGGAGAGCCATGTCCGTACTCGATTCAGATTCGACCACCCTGGCCACCATCATCGAGGACCACAGCTTCGATGAAGCCCAGGTCGCAGCGGCAGCATTCCTCGCCCGATACAACGGGCGCACGCTCGATGCCTATCGATACGACCTTCGGACCTTCTTCCAATGGGCCGCTGATGCCGGCCTCGCCGTCCTGGAAGCGAAGCGACCCCACATCGAGCTCTACCGCACCGCCATGGAGCACAAGGGTCTGGCCCCGTCGACAATCGACCGGCGCCTTTCGACCATCTGCGGCTTCTACCGGTTCGCCCACATCGACGGACGGGTGAACGCCAATCCCGCCCAGTACGTCTGCCGGCCCAAGGTCCATCCGTCCGAGGGGCGGGGACTGGACCGCCAGGAGTTAGGAACCTTCCTCTTCACCGCTGAGCGACTCGACAGGGATCATGCCGCTCTGGCTGTACTCCTCGGGCTCAACGGGCTCCGGGTCAGTGAGGCATGTGGAACCAACATCGAGGATCTCGCCTTCACCCAGGGGCACCGGACCCTCCGGATCATGGGGAAGGGGAGCAAGCCGGCAGTGATTCCCCTCGTTCCCAGGGCTGCCCGGACCATTGATCTGGCCATCGGCGAAAGGACGGAGGGCGCGATCCTGCGAAGGAAGGATGGAGAAAGATTGGACCGGCGGACCGCCCACCGCTGGGTGCGCGCCATCGGGAAGCAGGCAGGTCTCAGTGCCGTCTACCCGCACATGCTCCGGTCAGCGTTCATCATGGCCGCCCTCGATGCCGGCGTTCCGCTCCGTGATGTTCAGATCGCCGCCCGGCACGCGGATCCGAGGACGACAACCGTTTACGACCGCAGGCGGGAGAACTTCGATCGCCACGCTGCCTATGTTGTCGTCGCCTTCGTCGCCGGCGGGTAACAGGAAGGGGTCGCGATCCACTCGGACACGCTCTGACCGATTTCCCCTCGAGTCGGAATCAGGCCGTGCGCACCGTCACGGCGCGCCGATCGGCGATTGAGCGCGCAACCTCTTCGACAGACCGTCCCGATCGCTCGGCGGCGACCCGCACGTAGAGCAGAAACGCGAAGAACGAGTACGTCCATAGATCATCGGCCTCCCACCACGCAGCGTCATCGAGGAGGTCGGGATAGACGCCGCCGTGGATCATCGCCGCGGCAGAAATGGCGTACTTGCTCTTGTAGTGCTGCGTCCTTCCGGAGAATGGATGGTCGGCGAGGAATCGCTCCCGGATGCCGTCACAGTCGATGGGATCAGCTGGCGTGGCGCCGGACTCCTCGATTGCGTCGGAGGCGAGTTCGAGGAGCTCCTCGGCGGGAAAGGTGTTGTGCCGGATGTGCAGAGCGCCGAGCTTGGAGAGAATCTCCTCGGACGGCGCTCCAGAGGCCAGGCCAGTGAGGGCGACCCGGATGGCATCGCTCCGATCCTCCGGCGTGGGCTGCTTGTTCGGCGCCATCGCCCCAACGGTAGATCGAAGTGGCCGCGCACGCAGATATCGACCTAGAGCCGGCGTTGTGGGGCACCCTGATCCCCTGGCATCAGTACCTGCGCTTGTTGAACTTGTCAGGTGGCGGCCACTTTGGGCTGGGACTCTTTGGCGGCGCGTGGTGACACGTGAGGGAGTTCCCGGGTGAAGGCGAGCGAGGCCAGGGCCAGGAGCGCCGCTACGAGCAGCCCCGCCTTCAGCGAACGCAGCTGAGCGGCCTCGTAGTCGTCGACCAGGGCGGCCGAGGTCGCCGCATCGAGTCCCGCCTTCTGCGCTGCGGCCTCGATCTCCGTAGATGCGACGAAGTTGGTGTTCGTCCCGGCCGCGACACTGACCTGAGCCGAGACCTCGGCGCTGATGCGGTGGTCGTTTTGCACAGTCGAGATGAACGTACTGGTAAGACCGATGAGGACGATCGCACCGATGAGCGCAACGCCGAGGGACGAGCCGAGCTGCTGACCGGTGTACTGCAGCCCACCGGCCTCGCTCCGGCCCGACTCCTCCACCGACGACTGCACGACGTTTCCGAGTTGGGAGATCATCAGCCCCATCCCGACGCCAAGCACGGCCATGCCGATGGCGAACCCGGCATTGGACAGGGTGGGCTTGATGGTCGAGAGCAGTACCAGTGAGCCGACCAATGTCACGATGAGTCCGCACTGGACGATCGACCGCACGGTGAAGCGGTTCGAAAGGCGGGCACCCACCGCGGCCGTGGCGAACATGGTGATCGAGATGGGCAGCATCTTGACGCCGGTCTCGAGTGCACTGAGGCCGAGGACCAGCTGCAGATAGAGGGGGACGACGAAGAAGATCCCCATCAGGATCAGGTTCTGGCTGAACATCCCGATCAGCCCGGAACGGACCGGCGGGATCCGGGCCAGCGAGAGATGGACCAGGGGATCACGCCCGGTGTCCTCGCGGTGACGCTGCCAGGTGACGAACCCCCAGAGCAGGATGCCGCCGGCGGCTATCACGAAGAGAGTCAGCGAGAAGCCGAAGATGGTGATGGGCGAGTTCTTGGGTTTGACCCAACCCCAGGTGCTGGACTGGAGGACGCCGAAGACGAAGACCCCGAGGCCGGCAGCCGACAGGACCGAGCCGACGTAGTCGAGCTTGGGCTTGGGCGACGGAGCAGGGGCATCGGCGACCTTGCGCGTCATGATCAGGATGAAGGCGGCGATGAAGACCTCGCCGATGAACACGATCCGCCAGGTCAGCACGGTCGTGGCCCACCCGCCCACGATGGGGCCGACGGCGATGCCCGCTCCGGCCACGCCACCGATGACGGCGTAGGCGGCCTTGCGGCTCGGTCCTTCGAAGTTGCCGGCGATGAGGGCGGCGAGGGCGGGGAAGACCAGTCCTGCACCGATCCCCTCGAGGATGGACCAGCCGAGGGCGAGCTGGAACACGGTCTGGGACACAGCGGTCAGTGCCGAGCCGCAGGCGTAGATGATCAGTCCGATCACGAACGCCCGGCGTCGGCCGATGATGTCGCCGATCTTGGCACCGGTCATGATCAGCATGGCCATGACCAGGCAGTACAGGGTGATGACCGCCTGGATGGTGGTCACGGTGGTGTGGAAGTCGTGGACGAGCGCGCTGATCGAGACGTTCATGACTGACTGGTCGAGGACCATCAGGAACTGCGCGGTCGCCAGGGCCACGAGCGCCAGCGAGCCTTTCTTTGCCGCCGTACTACTCACAGCCCTCCTCGCTCCTGGCCGGTGACGGCCGTTCGATGCGACCCCCTCACGTGCCCCACACCCCACGGCGGATTCACCGACGTGCGGTCCGCGATTCCGGCCGAGATCACTCGACGGGGGCGAACAATGTCAATCCGTTGCCTGCAAGTCCTGGATGGCTCCGTCGATTGCCACCGCGAGACCTAGCGCCTCGGCCACGGTAGCTGCGGCGCCAATCGTCCGGGGGCCACCGATGATCGGCGCGACGGCGACGAGCACACCCTGGGCATCCTCGGCGGTGAGTCCCACGTCGAGCGCCACACCCATGTTCAAGAAGTAGGACGCCACGGGTGCGTCGACGGCGGCAAGTGCCCCGAGTCGGACCAGCATGAGCTCTCGATCGCTCAAACTGGTGCGGCTCACGGACGCCTCGGTCATGTCGGTAAGGGTGTCGAGGATCGGACTGCTGTCACTCATGGCTGGTGTCCTTTGGTTCGCTGTCTGGTTGTGGTGTGCCGGCGCAACAGGGTCACCGGCGGTGGGCCTCAGGATGCCCCAAAGGCGTCCGCCCACGACGATGGACTGCCTACCGCCTGGCGTGCGCTCCTGGGATTCAGGTCACCCAGGCCGTGGGCACTGAGGGCTTCGACGGCCGTAGGTCAGCTGACTTCCTTGGCCGTCTCGGCCACAGCCTTGTCGAGGTCCTTGGCACTCACGTCGAGTTGCTTGGCCGCGTGCTTCTCTGCCTTGAGCTCGGCCTTGTTCACGGCGTCCTCGATGGTGCTCTCGCCGACGATGACGAGGGCGGCCTGGCCGGCGTCGATCAGCTCGCCGAACTCCTTCACGTCGGCCCGCGACATCCCCTTCCACAGGTGGCCGCTCACACCGCCCACCGTCGCGCCGACGACTGCGGCACCGATCACGGCTGGCGGGAACAGGATTCCGACCACTGCACCGACGGCGGCGCCGCCCCACGCACCATGGCGGGTCGCCGTCTCGTCCTTGTTGACGTGGACATTTCCGTCGGGGTCCTTGGTGACGACGCCGGCGTCGTAGGTGCCGACTGCCCCCACCGCATGAAGGTCCTTCACGACGTCGTAGTCGGCCCTGGCCGCTTCCTCACTGGGGTAGGTCCCGACGTAGATGAATACCGCATCTGCCTTCGCCATGTTCGTGTCTCCCTGTCCAGTAAGTCTGGCGCCGGTCGATCCGCCGACCCTCGGAATCACCGTACGACTGCGGGCGGCATTCGTACAGGGACTTTGGTCCTCCGAAGACAGCATCGAACGACGGCCGCGTACCCGGGTCGAGCAGCGTCCGTCAGGGGACCTTCGACCCTGTTCGGACGGGCAGATCCGCCTGATGCTGGACGAATGGTCGCCAGATGGCGGTCTCACCTTGAGCGGGAGGTACCTCATGCTTGCCTACAGCTACCCACTACTGAGTGTCTTCTGGACCATGTTGATGTTCGCCGGCCTCGTCCTCTGGATCTTCATCGTCATCTGGACCTTCATCGACAACTTTCGCAGGCGGGACCACAGCGGCATTGCCAAGGCCATGTGGTTCCTCTTCATCGTCTTCGTTCCCGTCATTGGGGTGCTCGCCTACCTACTCACGAGGCCGCGAGAAGTCGATGTGATCGTCGCCTAGCGCGACAGCTGCCCTATCCATCTGCTCAAAGCGCTGACGCACGACTCGGATCAACCCGAGTTGTTGATCGGCCGAACGGTGAAAGGTCCACTATGAGAAATCGCATTGCTGCTCTCGCCGTAGTTGTCGGCGCGATTGCCATGGCCGGATGCTCGTCGAGCGCAAGTACGAGTACCACGACGACTCCGGCGACGACGGCTACGTCCACCACAGCGGTCAACAGCGTGGTCGGAACAGTGAAGTGGGTGGCCTCCAACAAGGGTGTGGTCTCTTCACTGAGCGCCGATGTCGCCGCACTCGGTGCAGCGTTGCCGGGAGCGGTGTCCTCGACCAATCCCTCGACGGTGTCCGCGAGCTGTCAGAAGTTGACGACCGACGTGGCGACGGCGAAGGCACTTCCTCCTATCCCCAACTCGACCGCGCAGCAACTGTGGACATCAGTGCTGAGCCGTCTGAGCACCGCAGCGCAGAAGTGCACGGACGGGGTCGCCAAGAACGACACGGGCGAACTCAGCCAGGCGTCCTCCGCCATCACCAGCGCGAGTGGATCACTCAAGAGCCTTTCCAGCACGCTCGGCCTGTAGTCGGCGAAACCGCTTCACGAGAAGCGTCGCGAGGGTCAAGCGTACTGGGTGGCATCACACGAAGGAGATCTCATGTCGGAAGAAGTGAAGTCGAATCGAGGTGCACCCCAAACCGTCAGGCACCTGAGCACTGAGGAGCGGCGGAAGATCGGGAAAGAGGCGAGGGCGTCGGCGCCCCGTTCGTCGCATGGCGAGTGTGAGGTCGCTTCCGACCGTCCGGATCCGGTCGCACTACTCGAGGGTCAGGCGACAACACGGGTGCCAGAGCTCGTCCCCATCCGTTACGGGCGCATGCTGGTGTCGCCCTTCACGTTCTTCCGGGGTGCGGCCCTCGTCATGGCCGCCGACCTCGCCACGACGCCGAACTCCGGGCTGACCAGCCAGGTGTGCGGCGACGCCCACCTGTCCAACTTCGGGCTCTTCGCGTCGCCTGAGCGATCGCTGATGTTCGACGTCAACGACTTCGACGAGACCCTCCCGGGACCCTGGGAGTGGGACCTGAAGCGCCTGGCGGCCAGCGCCGTCATCGCGGCACGTGACCGGGAGTTCACCGACCGGGAGGCCACCACGGCAGCCCTCGCCGTCGGGGCCGGGTACCGCTCGGAGATGGCCCGCCTGGCCACGTGTTCGACCATGGACGTCTGGTACTCACGCATCGATGTCGCCGGACTCTTGGAGGACCTTCGGGCCACGGCATCCAAGACGGGCTCCAAGGCCGACAAGCGCATGGCTGCGCGCACTTCCTCCATCATCGACAAGGCCCGGACCAAGGACAGCCTCCAGGCGCTCGGCAAGCTCACCACCGTCGTCGACGGCTCCCTCCGCTTCGTCAGCGACCCTCCACTGGTGGTGCCAACCGACGAGTTGTTCACCCAGGAGGTCAGTGACAGTCTGCACGAGTCGTTCCACCAGCTGGTCCGGGGGTATCGCCACAGTCTCCAGACCGATCGGCGCCACCTGCTTGAGCAGTTCGAGTTCGTCCAGATCGCCCGCAAGGTGGTGGGCGTGGGCAGCGTCGGCACCCGGGCGTGGGTTCTCCTCCTCGTCGGGACGGACAACAGCGATCCCCTCCTCCTCCAAGCCAAGGAGGCGGAGGCATCAGTGCTCGAGGCATTCGTCGGCGCCAGCGGCTTCGCCAGCCACGGGGAGCGCGTGGTGGCCGGCCAGCACCTCATGCAGGCGGCCAGCGACATCTTCTTGGGCTATGACCAGGTGGAGGGTCCCGACGGCGTGACCAGGGACTACTACCTGCGACAGCTCCGCGACTGGAAGGGCAGTTTCGAGATAGAGGGCTCCTTCCCCGCCGGGCTCACCAAGTACGTGTCCGTGTGTGCGCAAGCGCTGGCCCGAGCCCACGCCCGGTCCGGGGACCGCATCGCCATCGCCAGCTATTTGGGAAGTGGGCCGACCTTCGACCGGGCCTTGGCTGAGTTCGCCACTGCCTATGCCAACCAGAACGAGCGTGACTTCCAGGCACTGCGGGATGCAGCCGCCGCAGGGCGGATCGCAGTCCAGGCCGGCTTGTAGGTAAGCACGATGACCGAGCGGCTTGGCGCACAGTCAGCCGGTCGAACGCGGGCCGATGGCGGCGAGGCCCGGTGGCCAATGGCGATCGCTGTGGTCGCCGCAGGTCTCCTGCGCGCCTCGCTACCGCCGGAACTGCGTAACGGTGATGCCCGATGGCTCTTCCTCGCCGTCGTGGTGGTGCTCCTCGCAGCGCTCATCATCGGGGACCCGGGGCGGATCGACCGCGACCTCCCATGGTTGCGGATGCTCACGAACTGCCTCATCGGCGCGATCACCCTGGCGAACGCCGGTGCCGCCATCAGGCTCGTCGTCTCGATCGTCAACACCTCACCATTCACCGACAATGCGAAGGTGCTCCTGGCCAGTGGCGGCGCGATCTGGCTCACGAATGTGATCGCTTTCGGCCTCTGGTACTGGGCGTTGGACCGGGGTGGTCCGGCAGCCCGTGCAGGTGACGGAAACCAGTCCCCGGCTCTCGTCTTCCCTGAGATGAAGAACGAGGAGCATGTCGGGTCCGATTGGCGCCCCGGGTTCGTCGACTACTTCCACTTCGCCTTCGCCACGGCGACGGCATTCAGCCCGACCGACGTGTCGGCCATCCGGCCGTGGATGAAGCTGATGATGATGGCCGAAGAGGCCATCTCGCTCGTCGTCGCGTTGCTCGTCGTCGCCAGGGCGGTGAACATTCTCAAGTAGCTCTTCACACAGACACCATGAGGTCGCAGGAGGCCGACATGAACCAACCCCAGCCATGCCTGGTCCTGAACCGGGTGCGCTTCTCGCGGGCACTGCCCCCAGCGCACGGTCAGCCCATCCGCCGGCCGGGACCTACGGTGACGTCATGACGAAGTCCCAGCTCACCAAGATCGGAGCGCTCGCCACCATCGGGGGCGCGATCGTGACGCTCCACGGCATCACCAGCGGCCACTGGAAGCGCGCCCACACGCTGTTCTCCGTCGTGGGTGCATTCGCCGGGGCCCCGGCGTTCGTCCTGGGTCTCCGCAAGGACGATGTCACGCCGGCCGCCCCCATCGTGTCGGCCTGACTACGACGATGGGCCACTACTCCAAGGTCTTTGCCGTCAATCGTGACGGGTTCAGCCCCACCGGCGGCATCGCCATCGGCGGCGTGCTTCTGACAATCTGGCTGGCCATTTCCCAGCTCAACGAACAGAAGTACCTCATCACTGTCGTGTTTGCCGTATTGATGACGACGCTCAGTGACCCAGGCGGTTCTTTTGGCCGAAGGGCTCGGGCCATGTCGGTCTTCGGAATCGCCGGTGCGCTCATAACCGCACTGGCGTTCTTCATCGGGACCCAAGGGTCCGGATTCGTGGTGCTCGCACTCTTCGTCGTCACGCTTCTAGCGGGATTGGCGGTCAAGTTCGGGCTCCACCGATTCACCGCTGCGATGCTCCTGAACGTCTGGTTCGTGCTCGCCGTCGGGCTGCCGATCAGCTATCGCGCCGCTCACATCCACACCACCAGCTGGGACCAGGCACTGGCTTGGGTCATCGGGTCGGCCGTGTGGATCACCCTCATGGGAGTGGTCTGGCTGCTGAAGGGGCGCAAGTGGACTCCCGCACCGATCATCGACGTTCCCGGCGAACCGGGCGCTCCGGTGGCGCTGACTCGAACGATCGTGTTGTTCGCCGGCATCCGGGCCCTGGCGTTGGCGGGGTCGGCCGCCATCGCATTCGGACTCCATCAGCCGAATGCGGACTGGATGGTGATCGCCACGCTCATCGCCATGAAGCCGAGCCTCGAGCAGTCCAGGCTGGTCGGCCTCCAGCGCGTTGCGGGCGCTGCGATCGGAGCCGTCGTCGCCATTCCCATCCTGCTTGTCGTCCACGACAAGGTGGCCCTCGAGGCCATCATCATCCTTCTGGCCGCGGTCGGGGCCTCCCTGCATGGTGTGAACTACGCCTACTACACGGCCGCCATCGCGAGCGCGGCACTTGTTGCTGCAGACATCCCACACCCCACCGACTACGCCGCCGAAGGACGACGGGTGCTCTTCACGTTCATCGGCGTAGGCATCGGTGTGCTCGTGATGTTCGTGGCCGACCGTCTGCAGAAGTACCACGCCGCGCCGACCTCCGAACCTGGGTGAGCCGCGAAAGGGCTGCGAGACTTTGCCACTGGGGATCCCCTGGCAGTTGCGGGTGGATCGCCCCTCACCCAAGTCTGGCTATCCACACGCCCTGATGTGCCGGAGTGTGACACTCTCCCGGCGATCAGGGGCAGGCCACATCACCGCGGTGTGAACTCCGGGACACACCCGTTGAGGCCCGACTACGGTCGATGTCCTATCCGAGTGAGAGGCGATCGATGTCGGATCCTGAAGGTTCGAGCTCTTCTTCCGTTCATATCCGAACGACTGAGCACCAGCTGACTCGGGACGAGATCGTTCCCGTCGTCTACCGCCAGGCGTTCCATCGGTGGCAGACCTGGATTCTCCCTATCGCAGGAATCTGCCTGGTCGTCGCTGGGGTTGCTGTTGCGGTGCTGAACTCGAGCGACACCCTGGCCTGGGTTGTCATGTTGACGCTAGGGGCCGCCGTCCTGTTGATCTTCTTCGTGGCCGTCCCACTCACCCCTAACCGCATCTGGAACCGAGTGAAGAAGCAGTTCGAGGTCAGAACGCTGGAGATCACGGACGAGGGGATCTCCCGCCACACGGCTCTGAACGACTCCGTCATGAAATGGCCGATGTTCTCGGACGTGAGTCTCGACAACGATCTGTATTTGCTCACTGTCGGGAATGGTCCAGGATGCTTCATGATTCCGAGGCGAGCGTTCATGTCGGGGGCGGACGAACAGGCGTTTTACTCCCTGGCCGAGCGCTCGACAACGGCGCATCCTGACCATCAAGGTTCTTGAGCCGACTTCGCCGGGGACACACTTACACCGGATCGTGCCACTCTCCCGGCGTTCTGGGGCAGGATGCGGAAACGGTCACCAGCTCCGCGATGCACCTACGATCCCGGTATGGCGTTCTCACTTCGGCGGCAGCGGATCATGGTGATGCTCGGCTTCATCACCGTCGCACTCGGATGGATCGGTTACATCATCGTTATTCTGCGGGACGAGCGCTCGCCGTGGCCAGGCTTGGAGCCCGCCAGCATCATGTTTGGCGTGGGAAGTGTTCTGGGTTATGCAGTCCTCGCGCTGGCCTCGCGGTACTGGTTTAGGTGGATGGAGACCTTCACGTTCCAACTCGCCGGTCTCGTCCGAGTTCTGAAGCTATTTGCCGTCGGGACAGCATTCATTGCGGGAGGCCTCGCTTCAATTGGATATTTCTGGGCGAGTCAGACGGTCAGGCAGTCCTACGACGGCCGCTACTCGGTTGCCGTGGCGGTGAGCTACGGGCTTGAGTTCTTTGGGTTCCTGCTCGCTGCGATTGCGTATTGGGATACCGCGGCGCAGCTGCGCACTTCACGTCCAGATCAGTCGGCGACCAGGCCGACCTCGTGATCGCCTAGCGCGGCAGCCAGGGTCGCTATTTTGGAATGCTCCTCGACCCGGCATTTAGGGACGGTGACGAGTACCGTCCTCGTCATGAGGAAGCGAAGCGTGATGGCTATCTCCGCCCTCGTGGGAATTCTCCTTGCGGGTTGCGGGTCGGCGGCGTCGACGAACAGCTCCGGTTCCTCCGCCGCCCTTCGGCGCATCAACGCAGCTGTAGGACTGACTGAGGCAGCAGGATCAGCTCATCTGGTCACAATCTCCGACACGAGCGGACTGTCATCTGCGGGATCGTCGGCTAACGATGCGGCGAGTCACCTCACCTCCGTGGGTGACATCAGGTTCGCCGGTCCCGACCTGAAATTGACTACGACGGCTCAGTCCGGGAGTTCTGCGATCTCGACGGGGATGGCCATCTACGTTGGCAGCTACCTCTACATAGGTGGTTCGTCAGACCAGCACGGCTGGGTCCGGGCGCCCTATCACCAGACCTACCCCTACCTCGGAGCTGTACAGACCACAGCCCTGACGACAACCACGGGTCCGGTCACCGCAGTGGGATCCGAGGACGTGAACGGTCAGCCGGCCACCAAGTACCTGGTCCCAATACCTGGCTCGACGAAGTCGATTGCGCTTACGAACTCGAAGAACCAGCCGTACAACGAACACATCAACACGGCGCCTTTTGTCCTATCTGTGTGGCTCGATCGAGCTGGCCGGATCGTGCGCACGCAGGCGACCCAGAAGGTCACCGTCTCGCAGGCATCCCGAATCGCAGTCGAGAAGTCGACAACGACTCTCTCGGACTTCGGGGAGGTCATCCAGATCAGCGCACCAACCAACTTGGTGGGGCAGTAGTCAGCGTTTGCCAACTCCCTCGGTCGTCTTGCTGCGCAGAGCATCCCCTCGGGCTTTCGACGGACTTCCAGGTGGGTATCCCCGATGTGCCTGGTAGGGGGCAGGCAATGACCCGTGCCACCCAAAGCTCGAAGCGGGGATTTTGGCGCGATCTTGGCGCGAGCGAACGGAAACTCGTGGCGGAAGACGGTCTCTCCCGGTCCCTGAGTTCAAGCGAGTTTCGAACTCTGAACAGGACTTTCTTGTCATTCTGGTCGTCACCGGAACTCCGTCGAGACCCCAGATCCACGTTCGGGACGCAGAGGTCCTCGGTTCAAATCCGGGCAGCCCGACCACGGAGTGGTTGCAGGTCAGCGGGGGTTTCGGCCCCCGCTGACTCGCGTCCGGAGGCGGACGACCAGGAACGGGACGATGCCGGGCGTGCTGTCGAATCCGGCCCCTAGCGTTCGTTCCACTGGTGTCCGCCGAGACACGGCGGGTGGCGAAGGAGGACGACGATGACCCAGTACCTGCTCAGCATGATCCAGCCCGGCGACGGCGACCAGGTCCCACCCCCCGAGGTGCTGGAGGGGATCATGGCCGAGGTGGGCCACATCCGGGAGGAGCTGGTCGCCCGGGGCTCGTGGGTGTTCGGCAACGGGCTCCACGGGCCGTCGACAGCCGCCACCATCCGGTTCGCGGATGGCCGGGCCCTGGTGACCGACGGTCCGTACGTCGAGATGAAGGAGCACCTGGGCGGTGTCACCATCATCGACGTGGCCGATCGGGACGAGGCGATCGGTTGGGCGCGGCGGTACGCGGAGGCGACGAAGCTGCCGATCGAGGTCCGCCAGTTCCGGTAGGCCGGACCGAGGTGACGCCGGCATAGGGCCCGGCGTCACCGGGTCGGGACGCGCCGGACGGCAGGGGATCCGCGCCTGCGGTTCCCCTGCCGTCCTTCTGCGGCGTGCCGCGGTTCCTACGTGCGGCCTACTGCTTGGTCAGCAGCGCGTCGGCCACCGGGAGTCCGTTGACGTCCTCGTCGGCGAACCAGCCGTAGCGGGGGCCGCCCACGCCGGTGATGGCGTTTCCGCTGTTCTGAGTGGCGCTCATCACTGTGGTGCTGGCCGCGTTCTGGACGGTGTAGTGGCAGTCCAGGACCCCGGCCGTGTTGGTGAACTGGTGGCTGAACGAGTACCAGCCCGCACCGGTGAGCTCGCCGAGGTAGTTGGCATCCGTCGGGGAGGAGCACCCGCCCGAACCGTTGTTCCAGTCGACGTAGAACCCGCCGCCGCCAGCCGCCGTGGAACAGAGGTTGAAGGCATAGTCCTCACCGAAGCCACCGGTGTTGGTGTCGAGTGCCACGTCCCAGTCCACCACCTGGCCAGGATTCAGTGCCGCCCACGCCGGGTCGACGTAGATCTTGATCGAGTCCGTGAAGTTCTGGAACACCATCGGATGGGACGTGTTCCCGAACTTGGTGTAGGCACCCGTGCAGTTCTCACCACCGGCGACCGGGCAGCCGGTCGGCGTCGTCAGGTAGCCACCCGAGCCGGTGCCACCGCCGCTCAGGCGGGCGTACTTGTTCTGGCCCGTCGGCGCCGGCGTCGCGGTTCCGTAGTTGGCCCCGCCGCCATTGGAGAAGCCCGCCTTCACGATGTCGATCGTTCCGTAGACGATGCCGTCACAGGGCTGCGCCACGCCCGTGCACCAGCCTTTGGTATTGCCGGTCAGCTTGTTGTGGAACGCCTTGAAATCAGTCTTCGGCTTCGCTGCCCCGCTCGGCGTCGCCATGCCCACCGTTCCGGCAAGCGCCATGGCGCCAATGAGCAGTGCACCGCCAACTTTGGCGGCCCCTCGCATGCGTGTACTGAGCATTATCCGTACCCCTCCCTTGTGGTCTGATTACCCTTCGGATGCACTTCTAACAGGAGTTACTCGGCAATACAAGGTGGCACATTCTCCAAATGGCAGGCGCACCGAATGGCATATGCAACAATCTGACCATCCGTGGGATCCGAGTCACTTTGAGTGATGACACGAGGGCACTAGTACTCAGAATTGAGGAAGGTCGTCGGTCAGCACGGGTTGCCGCTCCATCCCCCGGGGACCGACGAGCAGGCCCGGCCGTGGATCCGGTCCGGCGCGGTCAGGGCCCGACGACGGTGCCGTACATGTCGTGGAGCGGGTAGCTCAACAGCTCGAGCCGCTCACCGTCAGGTCCGGGGAAGTAGGCCGAATCCCCGTTCACCAGGTGGACCTCGATGCCGGCGGCCCGGACTTTGGCCACGAGCCGTTCGAACTGGTCGGGGGTGACGCTGATGGCGATGTGGTGGAGCCCGCCCAGCACCTCGGCGTACTCACCGAGTTCGAGGCCGGGGAAGTCGAAGTAGGCCAGGTAGTTCCCGTTCCCGATGTCGAAGAAGAAGTGGGTGGAGCCCCGGAAGTCCCGGTTCTCGAACAGCTCGGCCAGCGGAAACTCGAGGAGGTCCTGGTAGAAGGTGATCGTCCGCTCGACGTCGCTCGACAGGATGGCGAAGTGGTGGAGCCCTCGTGCCGACGACTGCGGTCGCTCCCCCGACGGGCGGAGGTACGCCGCACGGAGGCGGTCCCACTCGTCCCTGCGGTCTACGTCGCTCCCGTGGTCGGTCATCGGTGGCACCTCACTGCGGTGAACAGTACCCACGAGCCGGGACGGGCGCCTGCGACCGCGCCGTCCGCTACGTACCGCCCGAGGCGACGCTCCCGAATGCCCCCGATCGCCGCTGAGGTCCGAGGCGCCTGTGGATAGGGGTTGCCATGCCGGGTTGCCACGCCGGGTTGTCACCCTGCCAAGGACCCGCACCTCGGTCGGGCCGGCGTGCAGCGCGGCATCGCGCTCATCGCCGTCGTGGTCATCGAGTGCGGCCCGACCGCCTTCACGCTCCTGGCTGCGCATGCATCTCCGTCCGACGGGTGCGACTCGGGGCACAACGCGGCGGTGACGACCGACGCCGCCGGGACCCCGGTCGCCGGGGTCCCGTGACCGTCGCCGCCGACCCCGGCGGTGCGGTGTTCGCCGCCTGCTGGTACGGGCCGGTCACGGTCGCCAGCTCGGCCCAGGGGCTGGCCGTCGCCCCCGGCGCCACGGCACCGGCCACCGCGGGGACCTCCGACATCACCGCCTCCACACCGGACGGTGCGGCTGTGCCGGCGACCGTCACCTTGACGGTGACCTGAGCGGCGCCGACCGGTCCCGGGGCGCCAGGACGCTCAGCGGCAGTCCGCGCAGCGGCCCAGGATGGCGAAGTGCCGCGTGTCCAGCTCGAATCCGTACCGTTCACGTGCCGCCTTCGCCAGTGAACGGAACAGCTCGTCGGGGGCCTCCACAGCTGTCCCGCACTCCTGGCACACGAAGTGGCAATGCGCGCCCGCGGCCAGGTGATAGGTGGCCGGTCCGTGTCCGAGGTGCGAGTGGACCACCACACCGAGCTTCTCCAGTTCGTCGAGATTCCGATACACGGTCGACAGGGCGACATCAGGGGACCGAGCCTGCACCGACGCGGCCAGCTCCTCGGCGGTGTGGTGGCCGGGGTCGGCGAAGAGGGCGCCGAGCAGGAGGCGTCGTGAGCTCGTCACCCGCCCGCCGTGCTCGCGGACGAGGGCCAGCGCGTCCTCGACGGTACGCACCTCATGGAGGTGGTCGTGGGAGGGGAGGGACCTACTCAACGCGGCCTCACCGGAAGTCGGGCGCTGCCGACCCGCAGCCCACTCAGCCCGCCGACCCGTTCCGGCGCCCGCCGCGGTACGTACCGAACGACCAGTGGTTCCCCTCGGGGTCGCGGACGGCGACTTCCCTCGAGCCGTAGTCCGTGTCGTGCGGCTCGGCCTCGATACGGGCGCCGGACGCGGACGCCCTCTCGTACAGGGCGTCCGGGTCGTCACAGGCCACGTACACGCTCATGGTGCCCGGTGCCGCCACCCGAGCCTCGTTGTCGCCCGGTCGATCGCTCCCGAGCATCACGCCGCCACCGGACGGCCACGCCAGTTCGGCGTGATCGACCGCGCCGCCTTCGCCGTAGACGACGACCTCCTCGAATCCGAGGACGTCGACCAGGAAGGCGATCAGCGCCCGGGCGTCGCGCGCCCGGACGGTCGGCCAGACCATGGATGATGTCTCTTCCTTCCCCATGTCCACCATCATGGCCCAGCCCCATCGGGGAGGGAACCGGCGAAGGCCCCGATCACCGCGTCCCGCCAGGCTCGCACGAGTGGCGACCGGTCCGACCCGGTCCGCCCGAACCGCGCGACGATCAGGTCCAGCGCCGGCACGATGTCGAGGTACTGGCCGTCGTGACCCGCCGCCCAGAACACACCGAGCGGGTCGTCTCGTGTCCACCAGTGGGCCCCGTGGAGATTGTCGTCATCGGGGTCGACCGAACGGGGTATCCGGCCCGCGTCGACCCAGCCCTCGGGCAGCAGCCGTCTCCCGTCCCACTCCCCGTTACGCAGGTACAGCAGAGCGAACCGGGCGAAGTCGCGGGCGCTGGCGTGGACGTAGGAGCCGGCGACCCATGATCCGGCCCCGTCGAACCCCGCCGTCGCCGTCGTCATGCCCAGGGGCCCGAAGAGGCGCTCACGCAGGAACACCTCATAGGGCGCGCCCGGGCCCACGGTCCGCGCCACGACGCCCGACAACACCATGCTCGTGCCCGTCGAGTAATTGAACCGGGTGCCCGGCACCGCTGCCAGGGGCCGCTCGGCCGCGAACCGGGCCATGTCGGCCTGTCCGGCTCCCCACAGCATCTGCATGACGTCGGAGGTTTCGGGGTCGTCGTAGTCCTCGAGGAACGCGAGGCCGTCGCGCATGGCGAGGAGGTCCTCGACCGTGATCGCCCCCCGGGGGTCTCCCTCGGTCCGCCAGGCCTCCACGTCGGCCGGCTGGGCCGGGTCGATGCTGCCGTCATCGACCAGCACCCCGACCACGGCGTGCAGCATCGACTTGGCCACCGACCAGGACAGCAGCGGGGTGTCGGGCCCCACCGGGCGCCCCGGCCCGTCGAACCGCGGCAGCGCACCGCCGTAGCGCTCGGCCACCAGACGGCCGCCGTGGACGACCACGACCGCGTAGGTGTCATGGAGCGGGCCGGCGGGGTCGAAGGCGGCGTCCAACAGCGGGTCGAGATCGACACCGACCGGCGGTTCGCCGTGCGGCCACGTTGCCGTGGGCCACACCACGCCGGACGGCTGGGGCGGTAGGGGCACCAGCGGTCCGGAGGCGAGGGTCGGGTCGGGCACGGGTCCAGCATCGCGCGGGCCGTGCATGGCGACCCCTCCCCGACGGGTCCGGGTCGCGTCCGACCACCGACCCCGTAGGATCCGGACTGCCCGCCGGGCGACCGGCCCGGGCACCCTGCGATCGCACACCCCGGGCCCATCCCGGGGCCGAACACACGAGGAGTCATCATGGAGATGGAGTACCGGCGTCTGGGCGGCAGCGGCCTCAAGGTCAGCGTCCTGTCTTTCGGGTCCTGGGTGACCTTCGGTCCGCAGTTGGCCGGCAACCTGGCGGAGGACTGCCTGTCCGCCGCGTACGACGCCGGCGTCAACTTCTTCGACAACGCCGAGGGTTACGAGGCCGGCAAGTCCGAGACGATCATGGGCGAGGCGATCCGCTCCCTCGGGTGGGCTCGGCACTCCTACGTGGTCTCCACCAAGCTGTTCTGGGGCCTCCACAAGGAGGTCAACATGCGCAACACCCTGAACCGCAAGTACCTGATGCAGGCCATCGACGGCTCGCTCGAGCGCATGGGGCTCGACTTCGTGGACCTCGTCTACTGCCACCGTCCCGACCCCGAGACCCCCATCGAGGAGACGGTGTGGGCCATGTCCGACATGATCACCGCGGGCAAGGCTCTCTACTGGGGCACATCAGAGTGGTCGGCAGCCGCGCTGCGCGAGGCATGGGACGTCGCCGAGCGGCACCACCTCCACAAGCCTGTGGTCGAGCAGCCTCAGTACAACCTCTTGTGGCGTGACCGGGTGGAGCAGGAGTACGCACCGCTCTACGAGGGCATCGGACTCGGTCTCACTACGTGGAGCCCACTGGCGTCGGGGCTCCTGACCGGCAAGTACCTCGATGGCGTTCCCGAGGGCTCGCGGGCATCGCTCCCCGGCTACGAGTGGCTGCGGAACCTGCTCACCGACGAGGATCGCAACGCCACCGTGGCCCAGCTGGCGACCGTCGCCGACGACCTGGGATGTTCGCTCGCCCAGCTGTCGATCGCCTGGTGCGTGAAGAACCCCCACGTGTCGTCCGTGATCACCGGAGCGAGTCGGGTGGAGCAGGTCCACGAGAACCTGTCCGCACTGGATGTCGTGCCGCTGCTCACCGACGACGTGATGGACCGCATCCACCGCATCGTCAGCTGAGGCCAGGTGGCCCCGGACCGCGGTCCGCGGATGGTCCGCGGATGGTCCGCGGATGTCCCGCCGAGGACTATGGCGCGGGCGGGTCGTCCGCACGGTAGCCGTGGAGGGCGAGCGCGGCGAGCGCCATCCGGTCGGCGTTCTGGTTGACCCGCCTCGCCAGCCACAGGGAGAACCCGGCCGCCGGCAGTTCGATGCAGACCGCCATGAGCAGTGCGATGCCCCGGGCATCGCGCCCTCCAGCCGTCATCACGTCGAACCAGGCGTCCACGACCAGGAGGGTGGCCGTGGCGGTGGCCGGCAGCTGCACCCTGGAGTCCACACGGAAGGCGAAGTAGGCGGTCACCACCATGGTCCCCACCAGCAGGAGGTCGAAGCCCACCCACGCCCCCCGGTAGTGGGTGGCGATATCCCGACGGGGGAGGGTCACCGCAAGGTAGGCAGTCCACGGGATCAGTGCCACCGCGGCCATCGTGTAGCCCCAGGCCATGCGCCGGGCCCGTTGCCGGACCTGGTCGAGTGACAACCCGGTCTCGTCCGGTCCGACGGCGGGGTCGGGGCCATCGCTCACGCTCCCAGCCTATGGTCGCCCGGCGCGCTCCGGCCGTCGTGTTGCCGGCACCCGTGTCAGACCAGGGAGCCCCGCGGCCGGTCGAGCAGGTCGCCCCGCTTGAGTGCAGCCTCCTCGAGCGATGTCTGGGTGGCGTTGCCGAGGACGGTCGGGATGCGGTGCCACCTGCCGTCGCTGGACAGGGACCACGACTGGACGTCGTCGGCCAGGTTGAACGCGAGGATCTCCTCGAGACGGACCACCGCTTCGGGGTCGGCCACCGGGATCATGGCCTCCACCCGCCGGTCGAGGTTGCGCCGCCGCAGGTCGGCCGAGCCGATGTAGTACGTGGCCGGCCGGCCGGCCGCACCACCGAAGCGCAGGATCCGTGAGTGCTCGAGGAACCGCCCGACCAGGGAGCGCACGTGCACGGTCTCCGACAGACCGGGCACCCCCGGTCGCAGGCAGCAGATCCCGCGGATGATCAGCTCGACGGGCACCCCGGCCTGCGATGCCCGGTAGAGGGCGTCGATGACGGCCACGTCGTCCAAGCCGTTCACCTTGATGACGATCCGGCCGTCGGGGCCCGCTGCTGCCTCGGCATCGATCAGCTCCACGACCCGGTCGCGGATGCCGCCGGGGGAGGTGACCAGCTCCTGATAATCGGGAGGCTGGCTGAATCCGGTGATGTAGTTGAAGAAACGGGTCACGTCGGCTCCCAGCTCGGGCCGGGACGACAGGACACCGAGGTCCTCGTAGATGCGGGCGGTCTTCGGGTTGTAGTTGCCCGTGCCGACGTGGCAGTAGATCCGCACCGCGTCACCCTCCTGACGCACTACCAGTGTCGTCTTGGCGTGGGTCTTCAGACCCATCAGGCCGTAGATCACGTGGGCGCCCGCCTCCTCGAGGGCGCGGGCCCATCCGATGTTGGCCTCCTCGTCGAACCGGGCGGTCACCTCGACGAGCACGGCCACCTGTTTGCCCCGTTCGGCCGCCCGCACCAATGCCGCCACGATCGGGCTGTCGCCCGAGGTCCGGTACAGGCACTGCTTGATGGCCAGCACGTGCGGGTCCTCCGCCGCCTCGTTCATCAGCTCTTCGACGGATGCCGAAAAGGAGTCGTAGGGGTGGTGGACGAGGACGTCCTGGCGGTCGAGGACGGTGAAGATGCTGGCGTCCTCGTCGCGCTCCACGGAGGTGAAGGCCGGCGGGACCAACGGCGTCCACGGCGTGTCGTGCAGGTCCGGGCGTTCGAGGGCGTAGATGTCCCACAGGCAGCCCAGGCCCAGTGGCCCGGCGAACCGGTAGACGTCGTCCGGGCCCAGGCCGAGCTCCTCCGTGAGCCGGTCGATCGAGGCCTCCGACGTACGCGAGTCGATCTCGAGACGCACGACGGGCAGGAACCGGCGACGGCGGAGTTCCTCCTGCAGTGCCAGCAGCAGGTCGTCGGCGGCGTCGTCGTCGAGGGCCAGGTCGGCGTCACGGGTGACCCGGAACACGCAGGCTTCACCCACGTCCATCCCTGGGAAGAGCTCATCGAGGAACGCCATCATCACCTGTTCGAGCGGAACGAACCGGCTGCCGCCGGGCAGGGCGAGGAGCCGGTCGACGTTCGGCGGGATCTTGACCCTGGCGAAGCGGGACGAGTCGTCCTGCCGACTGCGGACCTCGACACCGATGTTGAGCGACAGGTTGGAGATGTAGGGGAACGGGTGGCTGGGGTCGACGGTCAGCGGGGTCACCACTGGGAGGATGAGCCGGTCGAACACCTCGTGGAGGAACTGCCGGTCAACCAGGCCGAGGTCGGCCCAGTTGCAGAGCTCCACATCCTCGGCGGCCAGTGCCGGCGTCAGCGTGTCGAGGAGGAGTGACTCCTGGCGCCGGACCATCCGCTCGAGCGAGGCCCGGACGTCGCCGAGCAGCTGATCGGGTGTGCTGCCGTTGAGCGCCCGCGAGGTGATGCCGGCCACCACCTGGCGGCGCAGACCGGCCACCTGGACCTGGAAGAACTCGTCGATGCGCTCGGAGAAGAGAATGAGGAACTTGACGCGCTCGAGCAGTGGCAGGTCGGCCTCGGCCACCAGGTCGAGGAGCCGGTCGTTGAAGTCGAGGTCGGAGAGCTGGCGGGCGAAGTAGCGGGATCCGGACCGTGCGTCGGACCCGAGCACGCCGGCGCGGTCGGGATCGTCGCTCACGCCTCAACGTTAGCAAGTCGCCCTCCGACCGCCCGGGGGACCCCGGAAGGCGGCTCGCCGGACGGCAGGGCCGGCCGTGTCCCGCGGGTGGGCCACAATGGACCGGGACGGTTCACCGAGGAAAGCGCAGGACTCATGAGCACGGATCGCACGATCGACGTCATGGTGGAGATACCCCGGGGGAGTCGGAACAAGTACGAATACGACCACGAGAACCACGTGTTCCGCCTCGACCGCAGGTTGTTCTCGGCGACCTTCTACCCGGCGGATTACGGATTCGTCCCCGACACGCTGGCCGAGGACGGCGACCCGCTCGACGCCCTGGTACTCCTCGACGAGCCGACCTTTCCGGGCTGCATGGTCGAGAGCCGCCCCGTCGGGGTCTTCTGGATGACCGACGAGAAGGGCCCCGACGCCAAGATCATCTGCGTGGCGTGCGGCGACCCGATGTGGGAGTCCGTGCGGAACCTCGAGGAGCTGCCCCCGCACCTCACCTTCGAGATCGCCCACTTCTTCGAGGTCTACAAGGATCTCGAGCCGCACAAGCGCACCGAGGTCGCCGGCTTCGACGGCGTCGAGGCTGCGTGGGAGGAGATCGAGCGCTCGATCCAACGGGCGAAGATCGGGAGCCTGACCGGAGCGCCCGCGCTCTTCAGGCGGCGTCGGCCGTGGCAACCGGTTCGTCGAGTCCGTCGAGGATCTGGGCGGCCGCCCGCTGGATGGCGGCGCCCGACGCGGTGATGGCGGCCACGGCCTCGGGCCCGCCCCCGACCCAGCATGCGACGTAGCCGAAGGAGTATCCGCCCGAGTCGATACCGAGGTTCCGGCACACGACGTACGCAGTGGATTCCGCTTCCAGCTCGGCAAGGGCCCGGTCGCCGGTACCCTCGTGGAGCAGCGCATGTGCCAGCTCGTGGGCGAGCGTCTTGACCTGCTGGGCCGGGTGGTTGCGGGACTCGACCCGGATCCGCCTGAGCCGCGTAGGAGCAGTCGCCGTTGGTGCCGCCCGGCAGCTCGGCCAGCTCCACGGTGTAGGCCGATGGCCGTTCGGCCCGGATCCGCAGCCCCTCGAAGCAGGCGCCTGGATCGTCACCCTCCAGGTTCCGGCAGACCTGGGGGAGGTCTTCGCCCTCTGTCTGCGCGATGTCGAATACCGCCACCGGACGGAACCCGTAGACCGGGCGCTGCTCGCCGTCGTCGCCGTCGCTGACCGGGCGGCCGACCATGGGGGCGAGTATCCAGATTGCGTGCTCCCCCTTTCGCACGGACCGACCCAGCTTCTTCCACGTGACGAACCCCGCGACCCGGGTGGCTCCGGGGTCCTGGGCCCCGATGAGCAGCGCGTTGTTGAAGCTGTACCGATGGAACCGGCC